>NZ_JACVUP010000001.1 GCF_016625195.1 Erwinia sp. S63 | reverse complement strand
ACCAACCGACATTACTAACTGAAGGTTGTATCTAATACTGGGGGCAGGTCAAAAACTGCCGCTTCGTTCTTAGTTCGGGCATAGCTGACAGCATGATGTACTAATCAACGAGGGCGCTTCATTTCCTTCCCTGCCAATGCTGGAGAGCACAACTTGAAGTAAAAAAGTTGCAACCGATTAAAAAATGATCAATTTTTACCTATGCATGACCGTTTTTTTAAACCCGAGCCGATGACATGAATAACGAAGATGCTGGCGTTCAGACCACTAAAGTCGCTGCTTACCTCAGGATGTCCACGGATCACCAGCAGTACTCTATAGATAATCAGCTGGAATATATCACTAAATATGCCGCTGACCGTGGAATGGAGATTATCAGCACCTACAACGATGAGGGTAAAAGTGGGGTTTCCGCCCTAGGCAGAAACAATTTCAATAGACTCATTCAAGACGTGGTTACAAAGCAAATCAAGATTGAGGCTGTGCTGGTTTACGACGTTAGCCGGTTTGGTCGATGGCAAGATAACGATGAAGCAGGATATTACAGTTATTTGCTTAAGTACCATGGTGTTAAAATTATTTACTGTGCGGAAAATCTACCCGATCAATCACCAGAAATCCAGATGCTGACTTTGCCTGCACTTAGATATGCAGCAGGTGCCTACAGCCGAAATCTTTCTATAAAGGTGTTTGCAGGCCATGTTAACCTGGTCCGAAGAGGATTCTTTCAGGGTGGTAATCCAGGCTACGGTTTAAGGAGAAAGCTGGTCGATTCTGATAGAAAGGATAAATTCATTCTAAAACAGGGTGAGCGCAAGAGCCTTCAGACCGATCGGGTAATATTAGCCCCCGGAACTGAGGGCGAAATAAAAACCATAAACAAAATTTTCAATTTATTCATTTTTAAATTTTACAATGAGTATCTTATTGCCGAGAAACTTAATCAGGACGGGTTGCGTTATTCAGATGGAACATTATGGACAAGAGGGAGAGTGCACGCTGTACTCATTAACCAGCGATTAATAGGTGATTATATTTACAACAGGACATCAACCAAACTAAAAAGCAGAAAAGTAAACAACCCTGAAGAAAGTTGGGTAATACATAAAAACGCCCTCCCCTCGATTATCTCCGTTGAAAAATTTCATGCAGCTCAAAAAATAATATGTGATAGAAGCATTCACCTTTCTGATTCGGAGGTGCTCGATTATCTTAAATCTAGATTATCTTCATGCGGAAAATTATCAGGATTTATTATTGATGAAGATATTTCAGGTCCTTCAAGCAGCGTTGTTGCCCAGCGATTCGGAGGATTGCTTCGCGCTTACAAACTCATAGGTTACACACCCGAAAGAGACTACAGTTTCATTGAAGTTAACAAAGCAATTCGAGAAAGTAACCGGCGAGAGATAGCCGCCTTGCAGGATAAATTGCAGCAACACAATCAGATTTTTAATGATGGGGACATTCTAGTAATAAACAATAATCTCAGAATTTCTGTTGTACCATCAAAATGTAAAACGCTTCAGTCGGGGAATCTACGATGGTTCGTCAGATTGGAAAGGTCACTCACCCCCGATATAAGTATAGTGATGAGAATGAACGCTCAGAACTCTGCCCCGACTGATTATTTTATTTTACCGAAAATTGAGACCATGGAGCATCAGTTAACCCTCAAAGAGAATAATTCATTTCTGATCGAGATGTACCGATTCGATGATCTCAACCCCCTTCTTTACCTATTATCCCCACTACCAACGAGGGTCGCATAATGGCAAGTCAACAAGATGAAATAGTGCTTATTAAAGCCTGTACTGTCAAAATAATGAATCCACGCCCTCGAGACAGATTCCGGCATGGAGAGATAACAGAAAGCATCGATAAAAGAGGATTAATAAAGCCCATAACTGTCAGGCGAATTAAAGATAAAGTTTACGAATATGGTCTGGTGTGTGGACAGGGAAGGCTGGAGGCGTTATGTAATTTGAACGAAGAAATGATACCTGCATTTATTGTTGATATTGATGAAGAGATGGCATACCTGATGAGTCTGGCTGAAAACATGGCCAGAACTAATCCGCGTGCAGGTGAACAGTTTTATCGTATAAAAGAAATGAGGGAGCGTGGCTGCAGCGATAAAGAGATATCATTTACAACCGGTTTTTCAGTCGCCTGGATTAACGACATAACAATGTTAATTGAAAAGGGAGAAAATAAGCTGATTGCAGCAGTTGAATCTGGCATTGTTCCAATATCGCTTGCCGTTGAAATTGCAAGGACTGATCATGAAGGCGCTCAGGAGCTACTAATCGAAGCCTTCGAAAAAGGAGATGTAAAACATAAAGACATTTTAAGATTCAGAGCTATTCTCGACGCTCGTAGTGAAGGTCTGAAAGGAGAAACCGACCAAGGTTTTGGTAAGCATAAACCACGACAGGCTTTGACAGCTGAAGGTTTAACAAAGTTATATCAGGAAAACATATTAGCTCATAGAAAATTAAGAATCAAAGCTAACATCGTTGAGGAAAATATCATTCTCAGCAAACAAATACTTAAAGAAGTAATGAGCGATGAAACCTTTATGGAATTAATTGCTTCTGAGGGTCTTGAGGACATTGTCGGGTCCGTCAATAATACGATGCACGAGGAGATTTAATCATGATTAATTATTGTTTTCATAGCGAGCCTGTTATCTTTAAACTTGAATCACTGGCGTATACAAAATCACTTCCGGCAAACGTTAAGTCCAGCAAGAAATATATGCAAATAAAATCAAGCCTTTCCGAGTTAGGTCTGATTGAACCAGTCATTATTTTTATTGATACCAAGAAAAACCAGGCAAACATCATAGATGGTCACCTCAGAGTTGAAGCACTTAAAGAACTAAAGAAAGATAAAGTAAAATGCCTTATTTCAACAGTTTTTGATACTTACACACCAAATAATAAAGTCAACCGAACAACCATCATCCAGGAACAAAAAATGATAAAAAAAGCTTTGAATGCGGGTGTATCGGTAGAAAAGCTTAGCTCAGTACTTAACATGTCCGTAGATATCGTCAAGGGTAAAGTCACTATACTGAATGGCATAGATCCTGAAGTTGTGCATATGCTTGCCGAACACCACGTACCAAAATCTACCTTCTACGTTCTTAAAAAAATGAAACCATTGCGACAAATAGAGTGTGCAAGCCTGATGGTTAACGTAGAAAACTTCACTAAGAACTTCGCACTTTCTCTGCTTAGCAGCACAGTGCCCAGTCTTTTGAATAGTGAAAAAGCTAATGTGAATAATAGTTCAGGTCGCAGAAGAATGTTAGACCGGCTTGAAAAAGAGATGGCACAAATACATGTTGAGACGCAGAAGTTGCGGGAGACTTATGGCGTTAATACGTTAAAACTTGTCATCATCAAATCGCACATTGCCAGCCTTTTAAACAACGTAAAAATACTTCAATGGTTTATCAGACATAAACCCGAACTCTTGGCTGAATTAAATAAAATCGCAAACATTAACTCTTTAGAAGAAGAAGCTGAAAAGAACATGTTATCTGAAGAGGCCATTGTACAGCGAAACGGACCTGCTGACATTCTACCTGTGGCCTCGCGGCCCTCCCCCCGATAGTATGATGCTTAACGATAAAGGCTTTGGCTTAAATATTCGTAATCAATACAGGAAGCGTTCGGGAGTTTTGCAGAATTTCGGCTGACTGGGCATTGAGGTGGTGTGTGTTTCGGGTGAAGAACCGGGCAAGGGTGGCATCATCATCAATTTTCATGATGACGAGAAATGTTCTCCATCGAATGTGTCATGAAAAAATGTAGGGCCTGATATTCAGGCTGAAACATGCTAATTAATGTTTATCAGACTTACTGGCTCAGTGAAAGGACCGGGGAATTGGCAGCGTAAACATGACTTTCACGCTGCCCAACGCAGATAGAGTACTTTTAATGAGGGTCAGGCTGTGAATGGTTCAAGCCATCCCTTCTTATCAAGGGTTTCTACAGCTAAGTTGATTTGGCGTGGCGTAAACTGTTTCTTTCTGCTGTTCCATGAGTGTATGTACTGTGTAATTTCATCGACGGAACTTAGGGACTCATGCTTGATTGTCCAGTGAACTGTTGAGAGCAATTCCAGACCAAATGGGGACTCAAATCCCTCGACAAGTTCAGACACTTTTTGAAAGCGGCTTAATGTATCATTGTTCTTGTCTAGCAATTTTTTGGCCTCTTCCGCAGCGCCAGGCACCAGAGTAAGAGGCTTAGTGGGTAAGTCCCCCCCGTCCAGATAGCCAGTTACCATATGCCCTTCAATCGCGTTAAGAACATGACTGAGGTTTTTTGCATAAGGTCCATAATGCGCTTTTTCATAATTCAGGCGTAACGGCTCGCCAGACTCCTGCAAAAAATACATCAGCTTGTGCAGTTCAAGCAGAGAAATAGATGGGTCCAGCATTCCATTGAGATAGGTTTGCATCAACTCGACCAGAGCCGCCCTTCCCGGGGTCATGTTGGGAACACCTTTTTTATGCACCATCTTGTCCGATGTGGGGGCACCGCTGGGCTCGTAGATTGAGATATCAACGTCTTCAAGTGGCTTCATGGCTGAAATAATAAGGGGTTTGACTTCATCCCAGTTTAATCCACCAAGGCCGCTCCCAAGGGGAGGTATCGCAACTGAACGGATATTGTATTGCTTAATTATTCTTACGAGGTCGTTAAGGCCAGAAGCGATATCGTCAATACGACTCTGCCCTTTCCAGTGACGCTTTGTGGGAAAGTTGATGATGTAACGCGGGAAAGTCAGTTGCCCTGTGTCAAAGACAAACATTTTTCCGGGAACGACCTGTTTGGCCTTACAGGCTGCTGCATAGGCTTTGAAATTTTCCGGATACGCATTTTTAAACTGTAAGGCGATCCCCCGCCCCATTACGCCGACGCAGTTGACGGTATTGATGATGGCTTCTGATTCGGCCTGGAAGATATCACCTCGTTTGCAATCAATCATAATGAGTTCCTGATTAGTAATACCATTCTCTTTTAATTTCAGTCGGTGGCCGATGGCAGCCAGCGGGTATAGCATGAGCGATTTGCTGATAAGCCAATTGCGAACATACGCCAATGCGCTCTACCAGGCTCCAGGGAAAAGAGTCTTCAATAAGAAACTCTGCCTGCTTTGCTTCTTTGTTACCATTAGCGCCACCCCACTGATTCGACTGGATAGCAGTCCAGTCGAGCTGATCGAGATGAGCTGGCCGACAACGATCTTCAAAGTACCTTGAACCCGCATTCGATAGAGTAAAAGCCCATCGTTTCCGATGCGCATCAGCCCAGGCGATGACATTATAGAGATCACACTCAAGATGCAAAATCGGTTCCTGTCCACCACGATATGCCAGCTGCTCGCTGCGCATATGTATCAGATAGAGCATGACTGAGCGCGGACAAAAATAAAATGGTACACACTGCCCCACGTACAAATTTTCGTGACTTGTCAGAGTCAACTCATGGAGTCGTCGATGTTTAATGCTACTCATGCCTATCATCGTGCCAGCATCAGGTCGAACAGAAATTTGCTCATCAGAGAGAAGGCCCTCATTAACAACTGAAGAGAGTTTATCAAGATGAAGGATATGATAAATCTTAGGCCGTTGGGGCATTGCCATCTACTGAAACTCCATTCTCGAGACCAATGCATATCTGATCAATCATAACAAATTTGTTTGATTTAAATAGCATTCCTGCCTGATTTTCTATGCGGACTATCGTGCCGCTTTAAGTAAACCCTTACATGTTTCGATGAATGTCTTAACAAATTGAGTTCTTACCCTCCTCTGAAACCTTCCGGAATGACATAGTCAGCACTGGGCATGATTGTAATATCTCTTAACTTCGGCACCCGTTTGCGGTGTTTACGCCCTTTTGCCAGACATCGAGCAAGCTTGGTCTCCCACTGTCTCTGTGTGTGCGCTGCGCCCTCTTCTGCCCAGTATGTTGTGAATTCTGCTAACTCGGTTTTGTCAGGATGGTGGGTCAGGTTTATTCCCAACTGTTTAGCGACATCGAGGAAGTCTGAGCAAGCTTGCCAGCCGCTAGACATGTTGAATTTGTCACTGGCAGGCGGAGCCGTGCTTCCGGATTTTCGGGTCAGGCATGTGGCCTCCCCGCCACGTCTCACCAGCGTCAGGCTCTGCGTGACGTTGAGCATCGCGCTGACGCGGTGTTCGCATAGCAGGGAGAGGGAGTACCCGGCTCGTTTCCGCTGTGGGTCGTTCGCTGCTGCGCCTCGCCAGATTTGCCGGGTCTGGCAGCAAGTGATTTCTGGCTGGAAGTTATCCACAGCCGTGAAATTTTCCTCGCGCGCAGTGTGTGTTGTTTTATGTTTTGATCTTAGTGTTTTAGATCTTAAAAAACTAAAACGGGTGTACGCGCGCGAAGGTATAACACGCGAGGGAATTTCCAAATCCGTGACTCCTGAAGTGCCACGCGTTACGTCCAAACCGACGATCGTTACGCCTGGCGTTATGCTGAAATCGCTAACCGTTATGCTGTCCGTTATGCCCTGCGTTACGCCTGAACCTATCTCCGTTACGCTGTTCGTTACGCCCTGCATTACACCTGAATCCCGCGCCGTTGCTGCATCTGCGAGGGTTCGAGCCTCGTAACATTCTTCATCGATTGCATGAACTGTTACGTATTTCGTTATGCCTGAATCATCGACCGTTACGCTCTGCGTTACGGGGTCCGTTATGCTTTGCGTTACGTTTGAATCCACCAGCGTTACGCTCTGCGTTATGGCTTTCGTTACGTTCACAGCATTTTGCGTTACGCTTTGACGATGAGATTTCGGAGTGCTCGTTACTTCGTAGGCCACTCCCTCGATCACAATCGAACCGTAACGGGTTACGCCATTGTCTTCATGAACCAGATTGGGTATGACGACAACCCGTTCTCGAGGTTGGATAACGCTATTGCAGCGTGCGACGTAATCGGCCGTAATACCCCCGGTGAGGCAGTTCTTCATCTTCAGCCTCTCCCGGTACTCCTTCTGCCGTTTTGCACCAGGGGACTTTTTTACTTCACCTACCCGTTTAATATCATTCTGGCCACAAAGCGTGATCCGTCGTTTCTTTTTGTCGTACTCTGCCCACCCCACGGCAACCATTGCCTGTCCAAAACCCGGGTAGTCGGCCAGCACATCTAGATAGGTGAGTTCGACATTTTCAAAAACACCATTCTGTGCAAACTCCTTAGCGACATTCCAGATAACAAGTAGAGAGGCAATGGCGACACTGCGTGAGATGTTCCGCGTCATCATCGCGGAGTGATGACCACCCACGACCACATCCAGGCCTGGTGCCCCGTCCTGCGGATGCTCCAGTAACGCCGCGAGTTGGTTTATTTTTGGATGCGTCTTTAATGAAGTAAACATATTGAAACTCAAGCTGGACATACCCGGCCCTCTGATGTTGATGAGGTTTACACTGCCGGAGCCACCCGGCATAATAGATTTGGCTTAAGTGAAAGCTAAGCTGTTCTGCACTAAACCCCGGTACTGTTGACGCAGTCCGGGGTTTTCCCTTTTGTACGTTCCAGTTCGAACTCCGCATACTGAATGGCGACAGTAAGCAGCCACCGGTACTGCTCCAGCGGCACTTTCATCTCCCCAGTCAATACGAAGTCTTCTACCCCGCTGGCAGCCAGCGTATCCATGATCTCTGGGTATTTCTCTGTTCTCCTAAGGATGGTTGAGTCTGCAACGTTTAGCCGCCTCGCTACTTCGGTTTGGCGCGTGTGCAATAACGCTTTATGCGCGACAGTCAGAAGATGACGCCCTATCGTTGATTTACTGTCGCATTTGCTAGTTTTTGCATGCTTTAGCATATAAAGTCCTCAATTTTTAATTTGCCACCAGGCTATTGAATTAGTTGACATTTAATCATTCCATGTAATTTGTTGATGGGGGGTAAATGTCTTCTACACTGATGTGAATGCCATAGTTTTTAAAAATGCAAACGAATTTGTGGCAAAGTTGTATGTCCATTTTTCTCTTACCGTTTTCCCAATGACATATGGCACCAGGAGTGCATCCAGCCAAGCAAGCTAATTCAGCCTGCGTTAGCCCAGATAGTTCTCTAAAGGATTTTAAGTTGTTCATGCTTACCTCCAAGTTGATCGAACTATACAATACGTATTTATTGGCAGCAAGCAGGGATACGTTTTGTGTGTCGCCGATATTTATACAGATTGTATAATTACGACATGCTAAAGAGATGGAATGACCTTGCCAAAGCTCAAATGAAAAGCTTGGGCATTACTCAAGAAAAACTAGCTGAGCGTCTTGGGCTTACCCCGGGTGCCGTAAGCCATTGGCTAAACGAAAGGCGCAGTCCTGGGCTTGAAGAAATAGCGCAAATACTACATATCTTGGGTATTGATAACTTCAGCGTTAACAGTGATGGTCTTCTTACCCCATCTGGCGAAAGCTGCTCAAAACAAGGTGCGTTAAAGAACACTCATTGTTACCCACTGGTTACAAAAGAGATTATTAATAATCACCTTTATGATTTACTCGAAAATTCTTCAGCTATTACGGCTACTGAATGGATTGAGTCTGGAGCAGCTCTGAAAGGCCAAGGGTTTTGGTATCAGGTAGAAGGGGATTCTATGTTAGCTACCTCTGGGTTGAGCATTCCTTCAGGTTCTTTGGTACTTATTGATAGTGGGCGTTCGCCCATACAGAATGATCTAGTACTGACAGTTGATCCTAATGGTCATGATCTTAGCTTCAAGCAGTATGTTATTGATTCTGGTAAAAAGTTTTTAGCTTCACTTAATCCAAGATGGCCCTTTATTGAGCTGAACGATGAGTTCAAAATCTTAGGCGTAGCTATAGAATCTAAACTTAGGTTCCATTAACACCCACCTCTTCAGCATTTTTCACTCTTTTTCCCCCTAAATCAGCATTTAAATTCAATTCATAAATTTCCCCTAATCAATTCAAAGAAATACAGGCCTCACTAAAAAATACATATTGTATTGCCAACGTTAAATACATTATGTATTGTTTATCTGAGCTGAACGGCACAGCATACTGTCGGGCGGGAGGAGTGCATTAGCGCGAGACCCCGAAGAGGCAAAACCCACCTACCTTGCAACAAACGAGATCGCATCATCCGGTACGATCTCTTTTGTTCGAGGAGGTGTTATGAAGAAGCACACAGTGATATGTCCAGTATGCTGTCGATGTTTTGACCCACGCGTTCCCCACTCTCACATCACGCAATACCATAGCAACGCGAGTGAATATGAATTGAAGCGAATTCGTGATGCACGCCGTAAATGCTTTGGGACTTCGAAACCGATTAAGAAAAAGTGTCCGATGTTTTCGTAGGCAGGTATAGAAGTGCGCAACTGATTTTAAGAATGAGGTGTAATGAAAGAGAAAAATAATGCATGACACTGATAAAAATATAGCTGCTCTGAGTTAAAGCATTTAGAGCAGCCATATTCCTCTTATTTACAATTATCTGTATTTTCTGAGCAATTCTCTTGCCGCAAGTTTGCCCAGCGCGTTCGCAGCAAACGGACTGTCCCCGGTAAGAACATTACGATCCTGATTCACGGTCCCCCTGATGTCGTCGTTAATCAACTTGATACCCATGGCTTTAAGCTTCTCACCAAAATACCAGGTTAGATGCCCCGGCATGTAACCCATATCTGGCGTCTGCCTGTCAGCAGAATCAGGAAATGCACAGATTTCATAGCCCTTGAGCGGGTTATCCCCTTTATCCAGCGCAATGAAAGCCGCCGGGCCATGACAGATGGAAATCAGATGCCGATCATTCTGAAGGGTCCAGCGAATCACCTGCGCCACTGCTTCATTCTCTGGCAGACCGATTAAAGCACCGTGACCGCCGGGTATAAACACGGCCACATAGTCGCTGTGGGGAGTCAGCGATTTCACGATGTCATCCAGTTTAAGAGGGCTGCGGAACTGAGGCAGGCATCGGTTGTAAAAGCCCACCACGGCCTCGTCTTTCTCCGGCATAGCCCAGTATTCGAACTTCGCCATCTGGCCTGAAATTGTGGCCACATCGAAATTAAACCCCGCCTGATGCAGATGATACATCGGCAGCAATGTCTCGACTGGATGGTTACCGGTTGAAAAGAGCGTGTCGTTTTCAAGCGGAAGGTATCGCTCGTCCGCACAGATAACCAATACCTTTCCGCTTCCGGTGTAAGGATTCTCATACTCTGTATCGCTGAGATCGGAAACCGGGCTGGTGAACTGGTCACGGGAAAATGATGAAGGGAAAAATGCACCATGCTCGGCGATATCGGGGACAGGTGCTTTGCTGAGTTCCTGCGTCATTGAAGACTCCTGAATTGATTAAACGGACTACCTGAGTTTAGGCCAGAATCCTGACCCACCAGTTCATCAGTACAGGTTGTTAAATTCAGAATCCCGCTTTTTTAGCCTTTGTCTGTCCACCCATATTCACTACCGAACACTAACTCATACCAACACTGACCCATCAGGGTCATATCAACGAGGAGTACCACCATGCAATATCGTGAAGCCGCCGTTCGTATCAGTCAGGCAGTCTTAAACATCTCACGTGAACTGAGTGATTCCGTAGGTTATGTGTATCACTACCAAAAGGAAGGAAAGGTTTCTGAAGAGGAGGCCCAAATATATATGGAAAAGGTTCAACTCGCTGTCGAAGTCATGATTGCAGAATTAGCCGACCCTGTTTTTGTGCATCATCCTGATCTAAGGCCAAAGTGTTGTTCATGCGAAAAGGAAGCTGACTGCGAGGAAGCACAATAAACAGACGTCTTTTTGTCAGAAAACTGAATCTGTAATGTAGTTATAAATAAGGTGTCAGGGGAACCTGACTCCTCGTCCAGCAGCTAGAGAAAGCAGTAGCGCAAGCCCGCTCAGGGCCTTGGTCGTTCAGTTAGCAGTACTGAACACCACTTTGGTCCCGCCTCGTGCGGGACCTTTTTTTTCCAGTACGCATAGCCTCTAAATCGGGATCAATGAGGGAACGGCCGCACCGTTTAAAGCAACTCCCTCGCCGTAACCATATTCATTCGAAATTCATTTTTGCACAGGGGGCAGTAATGGATAAAAAAACCACCATGCTGACTGCGTTCTGGCTTCGGCTGAAGTATCGATACCTTACTGCCGCTGTGGCAGTGAGCACAAAGATAGTGAAACTGAACATCCGTGTCGGCAGGTTTCTTAGAGCGATAAACCGTAGATCCTCCATCCGTGGTGTGAAGGTCATAATTGGCAGCCTGCAAAGCAAACATCTCGATTTTTTTATTTTCTTCGCGAAGTTCCATTTTTATTTGTCTATCTGCCTGTTAAAGACCCGACAACTCTGCATTAAGCATCTGTAATTCCTTGTTCTTCTCAGGTAGCTGGTCCTGTGACTCTCCCCTAAGGTACGCGAGAACCACCTCGCCTTATGTAATGAAAAACAGGCAACTATTCAGAGGTTAAAGCAGGGCTGTCAACCGTTCCTCCACCAGCACCAGGGGACATTTATTCACCCGACACGCCTGAGAATAAGCCAGTGAGCAGACCGCACACAGGTCCCGACCCTCAGCTTCATATTCGTATTCCATGTGATACCGAAACTGACCATCGCTGGCGGTTATGCGCCAGAACCGCTGAGGTTCCAGAATCTCATCTAACAGCCTGAACGTCAGGCCCGACGGGTTATGAAACCCGATCTTCACTCGATATGTCGTCATGCACTGATTTAACAACGACGGCTTTCATCCATCCACACGTTAATGATTCTCGCTTCGATAGACGGGGGTTATCAGTGTGGAAATCATAAGGGGGAAAACCAACATGAAATTCCTGCGCTTAAACAACGTCTGGATATTTACCGTGTGTGTACTTAACCGCGTCAGTGTATTTACTGACTTTCGCTGCGGCATTGGGTGGGCTTTTACGCAGAAACTGGCTGCAGCCTGTGCGGCTGATATGGAGAGAAGCTGGTGAGCAAACCCGGTATTCCGCAGCGGGTGCGTACCCGTGCGGGTTGTCTGCTGCATCAATGGCGTATCGGGAACATCAGACCCCGAAGAACCATTCAGCATGGCTATCTGACGCTTTATGTCACCCCAAACTGGCGGTTGTTATCGAGGGATGACGGAGACAGCTGGCAACTGCTGAGCCATGCCGAATACGACAAACAACTTAAATCAGGATAGTGAAATTTCAGTGCTGGAGACTTTCATTTGCCCTTTCCCGGGCATCACTTTCCTCTTCTTATTTTATGGAGTTCACCATGGACATTATTCAGTTATCCCGCCACATCACTGAGCATCAGCAATGGATAGACTCACGTGAAAACTCGGGTACAAGATTGCGACTTTGCGGTGACACGCTGAGCGGCCTCAACCTGCGGGGCGCATTGCTTAAGCGGGGTCAACTGCAAGGGACTCACCTGCCATGCTGTGATCTGTCCCACGCGAATCTGGAGGGGGCCTGCCTCCAGGATGCTTACCTGAACAGAACAAACCTGTATGGCGCAAAACTTATGGGTGCCTGTCTTCGTGGGGCGCATTTTCACGCTACGAATCTGAGTTACGCCGACCTGCGTGGGGCAGACTTGCGCGGCACTGACCTGCGTAATGCCTGCCTGCTCGGAACTCTGCTCCCCGAAAAAACATGGGTGATTTATGGCGAACGCTACCATATCCAAATCACGAACGGCATGACACTGCGCGTGGGCTGCCAGGAGCACACACTTTCTAAATGGCGTCGTTTCAGTAAAGAGGAAATAAATAATATGGATGGCAGTCAAGCTCTTCGCTTTTATCCACGTCTGCTCGACATACTCGATCTATTTATTGAAGAAGGGGACCGTCCGGAATGGGCATCCTTAGGCATGATGCCTGCTGGTTCATTGTATCCGCATGTCGTTTTCGGAACGGCTTAATCCACTTGCATCCCGCCGCTGATAAGGGTTTTGTTATGAAAATTAGTTATACCCTTCATGGTGAAGACTCTGTACTTGAAGTCAGAACTTTCATACTTCAGTTACTGAAGCATGCCCGTGTTGTCGATGCCGCACTGAATGCGGTGCCAGAGGCAACCGTGTACTCATCCGGAGTCTTTTTTCTGAAAACAACCATCAGAGGTAAGGCAGAAAGAATGAATGAAGCCCGTATGGCTGCAAGGTCAGAGGAAGCACGATGAAATGCTCTTCCCTTCCTTAATCTTTCCTGCTGTCACACGAGCTTTAATCTACTCCTCCAACACTCAACAACCTGCTTTGGCTCTGACCTGTCGTTATAAGTCAGCAACCTGATGCATCACACCCCCAGTAAAACATTTTCCATCACGGAGATGACCAGTCACGCCTGACTGGTGGCTCCTCAATTTCCATTTTTAAGGAGAACAGATATGACTCAATCGCTGCTCGATATTACGTTGCGGGACCATAAATGCTGGCTTCGCACCCAGGGTAAGCAGGGGAAACGCGCCGATTTCAGCTTCATGAAGCTGGAGGGAGCATCACTGTGCCATGCAGATCTGCGCGGTGCCGTCATGATAGGCGCTGATTTAAATGACACTGACTTTAGTGGCGCTGACCTTCGCGGCGCCATACTCGCATTTGCCAGTCTGAAGAATGCCTGCTTTGCAGATGCCGATCTTCGCCAGTCCAATCTCCAGGGAGCAAATATGACCCATGCCTATCTGGCCACTGCGCTACTGGACGGCGCAGACATGAAAGGAATGCGCACGGAGGGGGCTAAACTGCCGGGCAAAGTAGTCAAGCGCGAGGTCTGCATTACCGTCATCGGAATCACCCTGTCAAAGCGGTGAAAATCGTCTTTTAACACTTTTCAGATTTAACATTAAATTTCCACACAGCATTTACCCCCTTCACTCCCCACCACTTACAGAGGTTTATTACTCATGATGCAACCTGACATCAAGGGCGATACGGCTTTTGCACGCCCTTTTCACCCCGTTCGCTCTATTGAATTCCATCCGCGAAACATCCTTACCAGTGCCAGCTTCCACCACAAACCACCTAAGCCGCTGCTGCAAGTGCTGGCCGACCGTCTTATTGAAGTCATCATTCAGGAGGGTAAACCATGATGAGATTCCTTCAGCAGGAACGTCTTAAAGAAAGCCTTGATACGGCAGAACAGGCTGCTATCGAAAAAGAGAAATGGATCGACGATGAAGCCACGCGGTTGCTGTCGCATTTCCCGGATCGTCTCTATGAATTCCGCCTCTGGCGTCTCCATCCTGAAGTCCTGAAATGCTGTCGCAATATCCATGCCGACGATCCATACCTGACTTTTATTGCCCATCTGGCCTACCTGCAGGCCAGAGATAATTACGACCTTCAGGTGGTGTTGGGATGGGAGGAGCCATCACGATGAAACCTGGTATCTATCACGACCTCACCAATGAGGCCTACCATTCTGGCCCCGGTATCAGTAAATCTCAGCTCGATGACATTGCGATAGACCCGTCCTGTTTTCTCTGGCGCACAAAAGCACCTGAAGACGATGAGAAGAAGTCTGCACTGAACATGGGCAGCGCCCTTCATTGCTTACTACTCGAACCGGACGACTTCGATAAACGCTTCATCATCGCCCCCGAGTTCAACCGTCGCACGAATCAGGGCAAAGCCGATGAGCAGGAATTTCTTTCTAAAGTCAGCCTGAAGGGAATGACCGTACTGGACGCTGAACAGGGGCGTAAGCTCGGCCTGATGCGTGAAAGTGTGCTGGCTCATCATGCCGCGCGCTTCCTGCTTGAATCCGAAGGCCACTGCGAGTCTTCCATTTACTGGGAAGATGAAGAAACCGGTGAGCTGTGCCGTATACGGCCGGATAAGTTCCTGACCAATACACCGGTCATCGTGGACGTCAAAAAAGTCTGTGATATGTCGCGCTTCTCGCGCCATATCGAGGAGTTTCGCTATCACGTTCAGGATGCTTATTACCGCGAAGGGTTCAGGAACCATTTCGGCGAATATCCCCAGTTTGCTTTCATTGCCGTCAGTGAAAGCATCGACTGCGGCCGCTACCCCGTGCGCGTGTTCCGGTTACATCCCGACGATGTAGAAGTCGGCCACTCGCTGTGTCGTAAGAATCTCAATACCTATCACCAATGCCGTGTCAGTGACTGCTGGGGTGGCATCGAAGAAATCAGTCGCCCGCAGTGGGCCCGGAAACAGGACAACCGCTATGAATAATGAACTGACTCATCAGGCACAGCCAGCTCCCGTGATAACGGGTACTGCAGCAACGATTTTCAGCCCTGACGCACTCGATAAACTGCTTCGTTTTGCCGAAGTCATGGCAAACGGCCGGGTCACCGTACCGGCGCATCTGGCAGGCAAACCGGCAGACTGCCTGGCTGTCACCATGCAGGCATCCCAGTGGGGCATGAACCCTTTCGCTGTTGCACAGAAGACATTTACCATCAACGGCACCCTGGGTTATGAGGCACAGCTCGTGAACGCCATTGTCACTACAATGGCCCCGACGCGCGATCGCCTGCATTACGAATGGTTTGGCACCTGGGACAAAATTATCGGCAACTTCGCCGAGAAAACCTCACCCAAAGGCAACAAATACATCGCGCCAGCATGGCAACTGGCTGATGAAGCGGGCTGTGGCGTGCGGGTATGGGCAACAATGAAAGGAGAGGACGAACCACGCCTCCTGGAGCTGATGCTGTCACAGGCACAGGTCCGCAACTCCACGTTGTGGGCTAGCGACCCGAAACAGCAGCTGGCCTATCTCGCCGTCAAACGCTGGGCCCGACTGCACTGCCCTGACGTCATCCTTGGTGTGTATACGCCGGATGAACTGGATACCGCGCAGCCGGTAGAACGCGACATCACCCCTGCACCCACTAATGACCTGAATGCGCTGATCAACCAGTCCGCTCACACCCGAGCAGAGCCGGGGGCGGGTTCCTCCGCCACAGCAGTACCGTCGCCGGGAAAATCTGAACAACCGGAAGTGAAGCCAGCGACCCCGGCAGCGAAGAAAAAAATGCAGTCTTCTCCAGAAGAGGAGCGCGAACGCACGCCGGACCAGCTGCTGACCGACTTTGTCGAAGCCGCCAGTAGCACAAAATCAGTTAGCACGCTTGCGCGATGCTATGCCTACGCATCCCGCGTACTCAAGTCGAAGCCTGAGCAGCTGGATAAAGCCACCGATGTCTTTCTGGTTCGTAAAGCCGAACTGGAAGAAGAAGCCGAAAACCTTCGTCTTCGTGAAGTTCAGGATGGAGGAAATGAGTAATGAAAAACAGCCTGAGTGCAGGCAAAAAGTATCAACTGCGCAACCCCTGTTTTTACCGGCTTGCCAGTGCAGCGGCAAATTCAGAAAGGCTTGGAGAATATACTGATGCAGCAGAACTCTGGTCCGAAGCCATGGACAAAGCCATAAATACTTCAAACCGGGCCTGGTCGGAACACCGGCATCTGTTCTGTCTGAGCGCACTGCGTAACGGATGGACAGGAGGCATTCATTTTCAGCCGCAGGAATAAAATAAACCGACGTTAAACACTATAAAACTGTGTTTTCCATACACAGCTTTATTCAGTTTTCCGACTTCACGCACTCCTTCCTCAATGTTAATTTCATCCCGTCAGCCATTAGGACGGTCTTTCACCAGGGAAATTTATTACACACAGCACAACCATAAGAATTTTAATTCACCAGAGATCTCCCCAAGAAAATAAGCAGGAGTCAGATATGAATGACAAACTTATAGAATTTATTGATGAAAGGTTGAAAAATCCAGAGCCGGAACCGTTAGACCAGCTTGTTTATATTCTCGCAAAACTCTCGCTGATATCCTCACCGGTGGCCTGGATGGTGAAATTTAAATCCGGGAAAGGTAACATCCCCTGCCTGACCCGGCAGCATGCGCTCGAAATGCTTAACGAATTTGGTGATGCTGACTCCTATATTGTTCCTTTATTTACCGTACTGAAAGCCGACATCGTTCCTTTAAATAATGTACCTACGCTTCGCCTGACAATGAGAACAATTAAAAAGCACTAGTCTTCAGTTTAAATAAAGAAGTGCATAAGCGCCCCCTGAAACTAGCTTTCACTCTATAATCTGGACAATAAGAAAAATGTTAATCAAGTCAGTTGGAATAAGTGCCATGGCGTTATTTTTAACGTCATCACTTTCTTATGCAGATGCTCAAAACATATCGACGGAACTGCAAAATTTCTCTGTTAAAACCGGCGCAACCAGACTTATTTATTCCGCTGGCACCTCCGGCGCAACGCTGACCGTAATGAACCCCCAGTCGTACCCCATGCTGGTTCAGTCGGAGGTCGTTGCAGAGGATGGTAAATCGAAGGCTCCCTTTATCGTAACGCCGCCGCTCTTCAGGCTGGACGCCCATCAGCAAAGCCGGATTAAAGTTGTTGCCACCAGTAATCATGACACGGACACCAAAGAGTCGCTTTACTGGCTCTGTCTGACAGGCATCCCTCCTGAGCCGGATTCTGAGTGGGCTGATGCTGAGTTTAAAAAGAAAAACGCCGGGCACACTGCCACGCTTCTGACCCAGTTAAGGATAAAGACCTGTCTGAAGCTGCTTATGCGTCCGTCGTCCCTGAAGGGTACGCCAGACGATTTTGCATCGAGCCTGACCTGGAAAAAAAACGGTAAAGTTCTGACCGTCAATAACCCCACGCCCTTCTTTATAAATCTGAAAAGCGTCCGTCTCGGTACCGAAAATATTGCCAGCCTGAATTATATCCCTCCAATGGGAACGCTTCAGTTGGACGCATCGCCGGAGGCTCGTGGCCCCGTCCACTGGCGGCTCATCACCGATTATGGTGGCGACAGCCGGGAATTCATCTCGGACCTCAATTAACGCGACCTTATTCGCTTTCCTTTTTCTGTTTGCAGGACCTGAATAATGGCTGTTACGAGACCACTACTTGTGGCCAGTCTGGCGCTGGCTGCTGTTCCACCTCAGGGAAAGGCGTATACCTTCAGCCCCGCTCTTCTTGAGGGTGCGGCTGCGGATACCGACCTGTCAGTGTTTAATCAGGGTGGCCAGTTACCTGGCAGGTATAAGGTTGAGGTCGTACTGAATGGTGTCCGCGTGGATTACCAATCACTTTTATTCACCCCAGAGCAGGACATAAACGGCCATCAGACCCTGGTGCCCTGCATAACACGTGCGATGCTTTCAGAGTACGGTGTAATGATGAAAGGGTTAGAAGTCTCCGAAAAAGAAACTCGCACCGGACAATTTGAACTGTCGCAAATACCCGGCGCAAAGTCGGAATTTCTTTTTTACGAACAGTCTCTACATCTCAGCATTCCGCAGATATTTATGAAGCCCGGTCTTAAAGACATCCCGCCCAGGACACTATGGGATGAAGGCATTCCCGCCTTTCTGATGAATTACCGTGTTGTCACAAGCCAGAGTGTAATGAGGGGACCTTCCGGCAGAACGTCTCAGTATTCCTGGCTGCGGTTGAGTCCTGGTTTTAATCTGGGTGCCTGGCGACTCAGAAATGACACTGAATGGCATCAGACGAAAGGAATCCCCGGTCAGTGGCATGCTATCAATACTTACCTGGAGAGGGGGCTCAATGACATCAACAGTCGTCTGACGCTGGGAGAGCGTACTACTTCTTCAGTGATTTTCGACAGCGTCCCTTTTCGCGGCGTGATGCTCGCCTCTGATGACCGCATGGTGCCGTCCAGTCAGTATATGTTCGCGCCAGTTATCCGCGGTGTCGCCAGAACGCAGGCTCGTGTAGAAGTGAAGCAGAATGGATACACAGTCTATAACCAGATCGTCGCAGCGGGCCCCTTTGCTCTGGCAGATTTGAACTCAACCGGCTCGGGTGGCGATTTCCAGGTCACGGTGTGGGAAGCCGATGGTGTGCCGCAGGTGTTCACTGTGCCATTTCAGACCCCCGCCGTTGCCGTCAAAGAGGGTTACCTGCGCTACAGTGTGATGGCCGGACAGTACCGCTCTCACGATAAGCAGGTTATCCCTGCCCCGGTTATGGAGTCCACCGCCATATATGGATTGCCTGGCGGGTTCACCCTGTATGGAGGCTTGCAGGCATCACGTCACTATCAGTCACCTTCCGTCGGCGTGGGTCTGAGTATGGGCGACTGGGGAGCCTTGTCTGCTGATGTCAACTTCAGTCGCGGGCAGCTTTCCGGACAGGAAATAATGCGGGGTCAGTCATGGCGCATGCGCTACAGCAAAGAGATTGTCGCGACTAACACCTCTTTTTCTCTGGTCAACTTTCAGTTCAGCCAGGCGAACTACCTGACGCTGAGCGAAACGCTCGACAGCTGGCGGAGTAACAACGCTAAAAATATCTTTCATGTAAGACGCAAAAGGAAGAGCCGCACAGGACTTTACGTCAGTCAGGGTATAGGTAACTGGGGTTATCTTCATGCCAGCGCTTTCCATGAAACGTACTGGAACAGCCATCTGCACGACACCAGCTTCAATGCGGGCTACTCCATTCCATTTTATGGTATGACGCTATCTCTGGACTGGTCCATGAATCGTAGTGGCTACCGGCATCGAAGAAATCATATCACCAGCCTCTGGCTGAGCGTTCCTCTCAGCAAATGGGTGGGTGGCAATACGCGTGCGTCTTACCGGTATACGAATGCCTCATCAGGTCGGGAAATTCATTCGGCGGGATTGAACGGTGATGCTTTTGATCAGCGCCTCCAATGGAGTGTCGATCAGCGCTATAAACCAGGGAAAGAAGACAGTGCCAGCAATGGAGATGTTTATCTGGGATGGATCGGGACGTATGGAAAATTTTCGGGTGGTTATAGCTATGAACGTAATTACCGTCAGCGATCGGTAGCGCTGGAGGGAGGATTAATCGCTCATGGACATGGAGTAACCCTCACGCAGACACTGGGTGAAAGTAATGCACTCATTGAGGCAAGAGGCGCTTCGGGTGTGAAAGTTTCGGGTACGCCAGGAATCCAGACAGATTACCGGGGATATACGGCGCAGCCCTATCTGAGCCCATACCATGAAAATACTGTGTCATTAGACCCAACGACTTTCTCATCAGAGGCTGAAATAAACATTACCGACAAGAAAGTTATCCCAACAGCTGGTGCTGTAATTCCCATTAAATACGAAACTCAAATAGGTGCCAAGGCGATTATTACGTTATTAGGACCAGATGGACACAAACTGCCATTCGGCTCACTCGTACGTATTGAGTCTTCTTCATCAACTGAGGCAGTTGTTGATAATAAGGGAAGAGTATATCTGTCTGGCTTATCTTCTAAAGGAATACTAACTGTTAAAGCGGGGGCTCAGGAATATAAATGCCAATATCAGTTAGGAAGTGTGAACGCATCATCTGGCATGTATTTTACAACCGCACAGTGTAAGTAGATGGAGTCCTTCATGTCTCATCCTGTCAGAAAAGCCCGGTTAATCTATGTGGCATTTATTCTTATTTGCCTTAATTCAAGCGTTGATGCTTTTCAGGTAACAATTATACCTAAGTCAGATTTAACTACTGGCAGAATTACAGATGGTACTGAACTTGCTATCGTCCATATTTCTGGTGTTAATGACGACTGCAAACTGCTTATTTGGGAAAATGGGGGCGGTATCGAGCACCCCCCTGGACATTACTCCTTGCCAGACAAAGACAATCATCGTGACAAAATCAATATCATGCTTGCGGGTGATGACTGGCAGCCAAATA
Organism: Erwinia sp. S63; assembly: GCF_016625195.1. Taxonomy (GTDB): domain Bacteria; phylum Pseudomonadota; class Gammaproteobacteria; order Enterobacterales; family Enterobacteriaceae; genus Pantoea. The sequence goes on along the minus strand of NZ_JACVUP010000001.1, from coordinate 731,020 downwards.
CATATACGGGAAAAGGATTGACTTTAATAAAATCGCAACCGAATTCCACCCTGAAGATTAAGGCCAATGGAGATCAGCTACTAAGGGGTAGTAAATGGACGGTGAGTTTAACCGCTCAGTGCTCGACACAGCATCACATCCGAAAAATGGAGCCAATAAGAAACAGATAATATTGAGAATGAACTTTACATGAAACCATACAAATTCCTTTTGAGAGAACTGCACTATTAAACTAAATAACATCGGAGAATGAAATGAAAAAACCATACAAATCGCTCTTGTCGTTAGCTATTATCCTAGGCACATCTTTTTCAGCTTTGGCTGGGGAAAGTCTTGAGCCAACAGGTGAATCATTAACTCGCTCAGTAGATTTGATATTCAGAGCGCCATACAAACTTAATTTCCAGCTTACACCAGGAAAAGACCTTAAGGCTGGCAATACCCCTGATAAGTATAGTGTTGCAGCTTTCAATGTAACTTCGACTCAACCTTACCAGCTCGGTATACGTTTCACGCCAGGCTCAGGTGAAATTAAGTATGGAGGACTGATAAAACTGAAAGGGAAAAGCGATCCGAATCACATTATATCATTGGGACTCATCACTGATCGTAAGTATACAACCCTTGATGACTGGGTTATAACGAAAGATAATATTAATGATTTTTCAGGTTATATACAGACCGTCGGGAGTCAGATAGTTCCTGCTGACACATACACTTTAAGCATGGATGCATCAGCGTTCATTTCATAAGAAGAGAATAAATCAGGCCTCACCACATATGAGTATGGATGTCTATCGTTAATAGTGATTGACATCCATTCATGAAATTTACTACATCCGTTGATATACAGGAGTAATCATGAATCAAAGGTATAAACTCTTCTTCCTCATCGTGCTCGCTTCAGTAACATCCTCTACTCAGGCAGAAATCACATCCAGGGGCGAACCAATAACGAGAAGTGTTGATCTGGCTTTCACAGGCCTCTACGAATTATCTTTTCAGTTAACGCCTGTAAAAAATCTAACAGCAGGGATTCAACAGCACGATACCAGATTGGCGAATTTTACTATTTCGTCTAAACATCCATGTCGTTTAGGTTTCCGTCTTCACCCCTCGTTACAAGAAGGTATCAACCACGGGGTAATTAAAGGGAGAGCAGACCCTAAACACGTTCTTGAGATAATGAGCTTTTCTAACAAACCAAATACAATTCGAGGTGACGATTGGATGTTATCAATAGGCCCTACAACTCTTCTAGAAGGGAATGTGCACGCATATAATGGTCATACAGTTCCAGCTGATATCTACACGCTCATTATGGAAGCATCAGCTTTCGTGTCCTGAGATTATTTTCAAAAATCAGCCAATCGAAAATGAAAAAATGGGCCATTAATAAATGGCCCTATCCCCTCTACTTGTACGCCGCAGTATCGTTATTTAACAGGTGTAAATGGAAAAGAAAAATAATCTTAACCTTCTCAAATAAAAACTACTTCATATCTCTTTCCGCCATAAGCATCAGGAGAACACTATGCGTGAATTCACCACAAAAGTTAAATTGAAGCTTTACTCAGGAAATCTAAGAATAGTGATTATTACGGGCGCGTTGCTAATGACTATTTCTTCATATTCACAAAACAGCCGGGCTTTCAGCACACCTGTATCTATAGATAATGAAAAAAACATTCGCGACATCGACATTAAGTCAGAGGTTATCAGAAAACTGGGTTCCCGATTCAATCTGTTTGAAAATATCATTACTAAAAATGACAAGAAAGCTATGGCGGGTATCAGTTCAGCCATGTCTATGTCTGCAATTCCCCGCGTAGAGGGTAAAGCTGTCAGTATGGGTCTTGGAGGTGGTTCCTATGGTGGCCAGAGTGCGGTGGCTTTTGGAACACACTTTAAAATTGGAGAATGTGCCAGTGCTACAACATCACTCAGCTATGACACCCAGGAAAACCTTGGTGTCGCTGCCGGGGTCTCGATAGGCTGGTAGTCGTGAGTCAGTAAACTCAACAAAATGTCCCCCCCAGAGGACTGAGCCAGGGCCGGACAAGCGAGACGTATTCAATATAATTATTCATTCTGATTTGGCATTCAGCCTCCCTGCTTATTCAGGTTTGATTTCCTCGATAAGGTCAGCACCCTGATTATGGATATTGCCCACTTTGGTTGTCACAGGATGCCAGGTAAATTCCTTTTCTGGCAGAGCGGCATCATGCGCGATTTCCTGCGCGCGCTCAGGCGTGGTTTCTTCGCTTAACCATTCACGTACAGCATCAGTCGTCAGTACCAGTGGCCGCCTGTCATGGATATCCACCATGCCTTTGTTGCTGGCGGCAGTCACGATGACAAACCCCTCTTGGCCATGGTCTTTATCGTAAGGAGCTTTACCGATAGCAGCGAAGAAGAGGGGTTCTTTCTTCTTGTGATAAATCAGGTAGGGCTGTTTCTTGTCCCCGTCTCGCTTCCATTCATACCAGGCATCAGCAGGCACAATGGCACGACCATGGTTCCAGAGCGGTTTGAACATGCGCCCCGTTGCAGCGGTTTCACCGCGGGCATTGATGAGCGGCTGCTTGTCCCACCATTCGGGACCGTAGCCCCAGTAAACCGGATCAAAGTGCAACTCGCCTTCTCGTTCGTTGAGCAGCAGTACCTTTGTGCCCGGCGCCACGTTGAAGCGGCCTATAGGTTCAGGGTCATACAGAATTTCGTCAGGCTTCAGACCAAGGGATTCAAAATATTCATCTCGGCTGCTGTACTGCGCAAATCGTCCACACATAGGCACCTCCAGTTTTAAGGATAGGCGGTAATGCCAATGACAGAGAAAACGAACACAGATTTGATGGTCACTAAAGATGGTGAATTGACTGGATATAATGGTTACTGCATCAGACATGATGCCTAAACTTCCTACTTCAAACCCGGGGGGCTGTTTAGAAATCACAAATTTAAAAGCCATGAATACACTTACCTGAATAATTACCCAGATAAGTTGTGTTATTTAAAGCACCAGCGCATGTATGAAAAAATCTGCTTAATTTTTTTAATGATATTCTGAACACATCGACTCATCTTCCTTCTCTAGTTTCTGAATTTTTAATTACCGGAGATAATAGCGGCTTTTTTGTACTCCCTTCCCCAAATCACTTTTCCTTAGTGCTTGTTGCTACGGGCAATGGCAAATATCAAAAATCCATTGAGATATCGTATGACTCAGATCGTATTTAATGAAGAGTGGGTAGTAGAAAAGAAACTCACTGAACGCACCGGACTTGGAAGCCGTCAAATTGAAAATTATCGTCAGGAATGCTGGATAGAAGGTGTCCATTTCAAACGCGTTTCGCCGAAAGGCAATCAGGCGAGTAAGCGCGGGACAACCTGGTACAACTATCCCCGGATTAACAAATTTATTCAGGATTCATGATAATGGCTGCTTTACCTACCGGCGTGGAAATCAGAGGGAAAAGCCTCTGCATCTGGTTTATGTATCGTGGTAAAAGATGCCGGGAGCCTCTGAAAGGCTGGACGAACACGCCAGCCAATATCAAAAAAGCCGGTAGTCTTCGCGCCGTTATTGTCAGTGAAATTAACTTAGGAGAATTCGATTACCACAGACGCTTCCCCTCATCGCGTAAAGCGCGAGAAGTCGTCACCACCCTCTCAATACACACGGTGGGTGAGCTGTTCGATGCCTGGGTCAGAATCAAAGAAACGGAACTGACTGCCAACACCATGCGTAAAACCAAATCGCAGCTGAAGACGTTACTGCACATCGTCAATGCTGACACGCCCATATCTGCCATAAGACACAGCGACATCCTGAATTACCGCCTTGAACTTCTGAACGGCACAACTTTATACAGCCACAATAACCGATCCAACAGAATCGGACGCTCCGTGCGGTCGGTAGACAACTACATATCCCTGCTTAATTCGATTCTTCGCTTTGCCTATATCTCGGGTTTCATCAAAAATAAACCATTCGAAGGTGTTAAGAAGCTGCAAAAGTCCCGACCTAAGCCCGACCCTCTTTCCAGGGCAGAGTTTGACCAGCTGATGCAAAGCGAAACGGGACAAAGCCAGAACATGTGGAGATTCGCCATTTTCTCTGGCGTTCGCCATGGTGAGCTGGCCGCACTCGCCTGGGAGGATGTAGATTTCGAGAATGGGACGATTCACGTACGCCGCAACCTGACTTCCATGGGGCTTTATGGTCCGCCCAAAACGCGTGCCGGCATCCGCTTGATAAAGCTTCTGCAACCCGCAATTGATGCGTTAAAGGCGCAACGTCCCCTCTCTGAGCATCAACCTAAGACTACAATTGTGATCCATCATCGTGAGTATGGTAAGACGGAAAAGCAGAAAGTGCGTTTCGTTTTTATCCCGCGAGTGAAGAACGGGAAGCAAAAACCGGGTTATTCATTATCGAGCATTGGCGCGCGCTGGGAAGCCGCTGTAAAACGTGCTGGAATTCGTCGCCGTAATCCGTACCATACGCGACATACTTTTGCCTGCTGGCTTTTGACGGCTGGCGCTAACCCGTCATTCATAGCGAATCAGATGGGGCATGAGAACGCGCAGATGGTGTATCAAATCTACGCGACATGGATTGAAGAGATGAATGGCGAGCAGGTTGATATGCTTAACAGCAAACTGGCGATCTGAAGACAGTTGCCCCCTGTATGCCCCTTTTGGTTTCTGAGACAGTGAATAATGCAAGATAATCAAGAAGTAACTAAAAAAGAGCAGTATAACCTGAACAAGCTTCAGAAGCGTCTGCGTCGTAACGTGGGCGAGGCCATTGCCGATTTCAACATGATTGAAGAAGGCGATCGCATCATGGTCTGCCTGTCTGGCGGTAAAGACAGCTACACCATGCTGGAAATTTTGCGCAGTTTGCAGAAGAGCGCGCCGGTGAACTTCTCACTGGTGGCGGTCAACCTCGACCAGAAACAGCCAGGATTCCCGGCGCATATTCTGCCCGCGTATCTGGAAGAACAGGGTGTCGAGTATAAAATCGTTGACGAAGATACTTACTCGATCGTTAAAGAGAAGATTCCGGAAGGCAAGACCACCTGTTCGCTCTGTTCACGTCTGCGTCGCGGGATCCTTTACCGCACCGCTACCGAATTAGGCTGTACCAAGATTGCGCTGGGCCATCATCGCGACGATATCCTGCAGACCCTGTTCCTGAACATGTTCTACGGCGGCAAAATGAAAGGCATGCCACCAAAGCTGATGAGTGACGATGGCAAACATATTGTCATTCGTCCGCTGGCCTACTGCCGCGAAAAAGACATCATCCGCTTCGCTGAAGCGCGCCAGTATCCGATTATTCCGTGCAACCTGTGTGGTTCACAGCCGAATCTGCAGCGTCAGGTCGTCGCCGATATGCTGCGCGACTGGGATAAACGCTATCCTGGCCGCATTGAAACCATGTTCAGTGCGATGCAGAACATTGTGCCTTCGCACATGGCGGACATTAATTTGTTCGACTTTAAAGGCATTCAGCACGGCGATGAAGTGGTCGACGGCGGCGATATTGGCTTTGATCGCGAAACCTTGCCGGTAAAACCCGCGGGCTGGCAGCCAGACGATGAAGACGCACCGGAAATGAGCGTGCGACTGGATGTGTTAGAAATTAAGTAATTCGCAGACGATTTAAAAACAGGCGCAGCGCTTCGGCTCTGCGCCTTTTTTATTACCGATGGGGAGGTGGATCGATGATCGGTGGATACTCGGGATCGTAGGGAGGATCGGGTTCCGGAATCGGCTGCGGATGGGGAATCGGTTCTGGAATTGGTGGCGGATCGGTTGGAATGGGATCGCTGGCAATGAGTTCTTGCATGCCCTGCTCCTTATCGCTAAATGTCCTTTAAGCATAGGAAAGGAAACGCAGCCAAGCCAAGCGGGCAAAAAAAAGCCGGCGGATTAGCCGGCGTTGTACGAATCAAATGTGCTATGCAGTAATTCTAAAAAAGGAAGTAAGACAATATGGAGCGCAACGCCCATCGCTTGACGTTGCATTCACCTGCGAGAGAGAGTTTGCCCCTGTTAGGCGATCCACTTATTGATATCGATCAGGTTTTTTCCGCTTTTTTGCTTGCAGCACCTTATTTAACAGCGGGTTAACGCTTATAACCTGAGCCTTACATTACAACCAGTTGCGCCGCTTCAGCCATATCGCCACACCCACCACCATCACCAGCAGCAACACGCAGAAAGCCGTAAAGCCCAGCGGCCAGCTTCCTCCGGGAATACCGCCAAGGTTGACGCCAAATAATCCGGTCAGGAAGGTGGCAGGCAGGAAAATCATCGCCATCAGCGACATGGTATAGGTGCGGCGGTTCATCGACTCTGCCAGCAAAGACGCAACTTCATCGGCCAGAATGCCGGTTCGCGCTACGCCTGCATTGAGGTCATCCAGTCCGCGTCCCAGACGATCGGCTACGTCTTGCATACGACGACGGTCGTCATCATTCATCCACGGCAGTTTTTCACTCGCCAGGCGGGCATATACATCACGTTGCGGCGCCATATAACGACGCATCACGATCAGTTGCTTACGCAGCAGCGCTAGCTCACCGCGCGCCGGAACCTGCTGGTCCATCAACGCATCTTCCAGCTCGATAATTTTGTCGTGCATCTCTTCGATAAATTCGCTGGCGTGATCGGTAAGCGCATCGCAGACATCCACTAACCAGCTGCCGCCATCAACCGGGCCGTTACCGTTTTGCAAATCGGCCAGCACTTCGTCAATGGCATAGACTTTGCGGCGACGCGTGGAGACGATCACCTTGTCGTTGATAAACACGCGCATGGCGACGAGTTGATCCGGTCGTGAATCGGCGTTGTGATTGACGCTGCGCAGCACAATCATAAAACCGTCGCCTAAGCGCGTAACGCGAGGACGCATGCTGTCGCCCGCTAACGCATCGCGCACGGAATCGGGGATCAACGGGGTATTTTGCAGCCACTCGGCACTTTGGCGTTGGGTGTAGTTCAGATGCAGCCAACAAGGGCGCTCACAGTTGATGACATCTTTATCTTCAATCGGGATAACCCCGCCTTTGCCGTCGAGCTGGCAGGAGATAATGGCATCCGAAACTTTTAACGCTTTTCCTTCAATGACGTTCACTGACTCGCCTCACTATCAAAATCAATACGATACAGTCTAGCGTGGCACAGACGAGTTGCAATCATCAGGCTGTGAGCAAAGATGACAAGAAAGCGGCTAGCGCCAGAGAAACATGAGCAGCCGTGGTGCAATGGAATGCGCCTCCTTACCCGTTGAACCGGTTAAGAAGCACGCACTCAATCACGCCGCTCTGCTGATTGACGCGGTTAAATCAATGCTTTTCGATCCACAGCTCGCGGCTGTAGGCGACATCTTCCGGGTTAGTGATCGGATATCCTTTCACAAACGGCTTGATCAGACGCCCGTTGGTGTATTGATAGATCGGGGCGATCGGTGCCTGATCGGCAATGATCTGCTCCGCTTTGTTGTAGTCGGTGTTGCGTGAGGCCACGCTGGTTTCCATGCTGGCTTTAGTCAGCACCGCATCATAATCCGCGCTGTGGAAACGGGCGATATTGCCGGTATGCGTTGAGGTCAGCAGACTCAGGAAAGTGGAAGGCTCATTGTAATCCCCGACCCATGATGCGCGAATAACGTCAAAGTTACCGCTGTTGCGGCTGTCGATGTAGGTCTTCCACTCCTGGTTCTGCAGAGTAACGTCCACTCCAAGATTCTTCTTCCACATTGACGCCACGGCGATGGCAATCTTTTGATGACTTTCCGAGGTGTTATACAGCAGTGTCAAATGCAGTGGCTTGCCGGGACCGTAGCCAGCCGATGTTAGCAGCGCTTTCGCCTGGGCATTCAACTCCTGCTGGCTGTGCTGTTGCAGATAACTTTGCTGCGGTGTAAATCCTGCGGTGACATCCGGTGTAAAGTGCCAGGCCGGTTTCTCCCCGGTACCCAAGACTTTCTCGGCGATAATGCGACGATCGATGCTCCATGACAGCGCTTTACGCACACGCACATCAGCGGTCGGGCCCTTTTCGGTGTTAAAGGCGTAATAATAGGTGCCCAACTGATCTGGCGTATACACCTGACCCGGCAGCTCCTTTTTCAGCAGCGCATACATATTTTTCGGGAAGGATTCGGTGATGTCGATATCGCCCGCGCGGTAACGTTTGGTGGCGCTGGACTCTTCATTGATAGGGATAAAGGTGACTTTGGTCAGTACGGAATGGCTGTTATCCCAGTAGTGTTGATTGCGTACCAACACGATTTTTTCGTTCACCACGCGATCCTGCAATTGATAGGCGCCGTTGCCCACCAGTTTACCTGGCGACGTCCAGCTATCAGGATTTTGCTCAATCACCTTCTGCGATACCGGATACATCGCGGCATTCGCCACCATACTCGGGAACCACGGCACCGGGCGTGACAACGTCACCTTAAGATGAGTAGCATCGGTGGCTGTGACGCCAAGCTTATCAGCACTCATTTGCCCTTTAGTGATGGCATCCGCGTTTTCAATACCGCTCAGCGCGGCAAACCACGCGAAGGGAGAACTGTTTTTGGGTTCGACCAGGCGTTGCCAGCTATAAACAAAATCCTGTGCAGTGACCGGTTCGCCATTAGACCAGCGCGCATCTTTGCGCAGCGTGAAAATCCAGGTTTTGTTGTCGTTGCTGTGCCAGCTTTCGGCCACGCCCGGCACAATTTTGCCGTGTGCGTCCTGATTGGTCAGCCCTTCAAACAGATCGCGCATCACCTGAATTTCTGGCAGACCCACGGCTTTCATCGGATCCAGCGAGGCGGGTTCGTCTTTGATATGGCGAACAATTTCCTGTGTCGGCGCTAACTGTGCGCCCTCTGGCACATTAGCGGCAAACACCGGTGAGAAAACACCAGCAATCATTACGGCGGCCAGCGTCTTGCGGAAAGTTAATGTCATCACCACTCCTTTACCCAAAAAAATGGCGACTGCGAAGAGGTCTGCGTCGCCAGCGTCTTTGGTGACTCTATCGCAAATTGCTGATTGATATATAGCTATTTCCCTGTCTGCTGTTTACCGTTATGTTGAGGCTGAATTATCGGTCACATTTTTAATCCTGAACGCCAACACGATTCAGGCTCTTTTGCACGATTTCAGAGAGGAATGTCATGTCGTCACACCATCCCCGTCCGCTGCGCGGCAAACTCGACGCGGTCTGGCAACAATATGGGCAATCGGTGCTCGGTGCACCGCTGATATGGTTTCCGGCTCCAGCGGCCGATGCTGACAGCGGATTGATCATTGCCGGCACACACGGTGATGAAAATGCTGCCGTCGCGACCTTATCCGGTGCGATGCGCACGCTGCCGGAGTCACTGCGCCGCCATCATGTGGTGCTGGCGGTGAATCCGGATGGATGCCAGTTGGGCCTGCGTGCCAATGCCAACGGTGTCGATCTCAATCGCAATTTCCCGGCCGCCAACTGGCAAAATGGCGACACGGTGTATCGCTGGAACAGTGCGGCTGATGAGCGTGATGTGGTGCTGTCGACGGGCAGCAGCCCCGCTTCCGAGCCGGAAACGCGCGCACTCTGTCAGTTAATCCACCAAATCAAGCCGCGCTGGGTGGTGTCCTGGCATGAGCCTCTGGCCTGCATTGACGATCCACACCACAGCCACCTCGCGCAGTGGCTGGCAGAGCAAACGCAATTACCGGTGGTGAGCAGCGTCGGCTATGCCACGCCAGGTTCTTTTGGCAGCTGGTGCGACGATCTCGGCTTATTGTGCATAACTGCCGAGATGCCGCCTATTTCGGTAGATGAAGCCACCGAGGTTTATCTTGATGCGATGATTAACCTGCTGCGCTGGCAGCCGCAGGCTTAAGCACGCCGTGTGAGAAATGCAGCGACGGCTCAACATCGGCAGCCAGCCAGGTTGGGCCGTCAAGATCGGCGAATTTTGCGATCGGTGTCAGCGGTAACGCCGCGCGGATCGCCCGTGAAGTACACAGCATACAGCCGAGCATCACTGCAAACCCTTGCTGACGCGCCTCTTTTGCCAGCGCCAGGGCTTCCGTCAATCCACCGGTTTTATCCAGCTTGATATTCACCATCTCATAGCGCCCTTTCAACTGCGCCAGATTCTCCCGGGTGTGACAACTCTCATCCGCACAGATAGGAAGTGGGTGGACAAAGTTCGCCAGTGCGGCATCTTCGGCTGTCGGAAGTGGTTGTTCGAGCATCGCAATGTTTAAATCTGCCAGTAGCTGACAGCGCGCCGCCAGCCCTTCTGCCTGCCAGGACTCATTGGCATCCACAATTAACGTCGCTTCCGGTACGGCACTGCGAATCGCCACCAGACGTTCACTGATCAAATGATGATCGAGTTTGATCTTTAGCAAACGCGCACCATGTTGCCACAACGCTAACGCGCTACTGGCCATCGCTTCTGGTGTATCAATACTCACCGTATGCGCCGTAAAAATTTCATCTGCCAACTCAACACCGCACAGCGCCTGCAAGCTTTTACCCTGCTGCTGCCTTTCTAAGTCCCACAGGGCACAATCGAGCGCATTACGCGCGGCACCTGCCGCTAATGCTTGTTGCAGTTCCGCACGCGTCATGCCGTTTTGTATCGCGGGCAATTGTGCGGCGATTTGTTGCAGCACCGAGTCCTCACTTTCGCCATAGCGTGCGTAAGGCGTGGCTTCTCCCACCCCTTTCAGACCATCCTGTTCGATCTCGACCACCACAACATGTGCTTCCGTCCTGCTGCCGCGAGAAATAACAAACGGCGAATGCAACGGCCAGGCCTCTGGATAACTCTTCACTGTTCTCATTAATTCTCCTTAAATCCGTGGCTTAATTGCGATGTGCTTCTGCTATCGCGACGAAATGCGCTCGTAAACCCTTCAAAATTATGTCATAAACAAACGCTATATCTGCTCTGGCAGGCTTAATGCCAGACTTTTTCATCGCTAAAAGGAAATCGTATGTCTCAGAATGTTCACTTTCAGGGCAATCCGGTCCCGGTTGCAGGTCACTTCCCGCAGGCTGGCGAACAGGCTAAAGCTTTCAGTCTGGTCGCAAAGGACCTGAGTGACGTCTCCCTTTCTCAGTATGCAGGTAAACGCAAAGTTCTGAACATTTTCCCAAGTATTGATACCGGCGTGTGCGCGGCATCAGTGCGCAAGTTCAACGAGCGTTCCGGCGAATCAGACAACACCGTGGTGCTGTGCATCTCTGCCGATCTGCCGTTTGCCCAGTCTCGTTTCTGCGGTGCGGAAAACGTGAACAACGTGGTGACCTTGTCAGCGCTGCGCGGTGCGGAGTTTAAAGAAGATTACGGTGTGGCGATTGCTGATGGCCCACTGAAAGGCCTGACTGCCCGTGCAGTAGTGGTACTGGATGAAAACGACAAAGTGATTTACAGCGAATTGGTGAACGAAATCACCGAAGAGCCCAACTATGATGCGGCACTGGCTGCACTGAAGTAAGTATTAATATGATGTGATAAGGGCGCACTTTATAAAGTGCGCCCTTTTTTATGGCAGTGAGATAAGCGCTGTAAAATTACTCGCTCTCGCCGCGCTTCTGCCCCAACCCGTATTCTCGCAGTTTATTGGCTATCGCGGTATGCGACACACCCAGACGTTTTGCCAGTTTGCGCGTGCTGGGATAAGACAGGTAGAGTCGCGTCAGTACCGAACGTTCGAAACGGCTGGTGATCTCATCCAGCGAACCTTCCATCGCTTCTTCGCCCAGCGTCACATCTAACGCCTGCTCAGGCAGAATGATGTCCTGAGGACGTAACTCGTAGCCTTCCAGCTGGGTCAGTGCGCGATACAGCGCATTTTTCAGCTGCCGCACATTACCCGGCCAGTTATAGCGCGTCAGGAACGGTGCCAACTGCGGTGACAAACGCGGACGCGGCAGCCCCTGCTCATCGGCAAAGCGCGCCACAAACATCTCCGTCAGCGGCAGGATATCCAGCGGACGCTCACGCAACGGTGGCAAGTTGAGTGTCAGCACATTGAGGCGATAAAACAGGTCTTCACGGAACTCGCCACGCTGCACCAGCTCAATCAGGTTCTTCTGCGTGGCACAAATGACGCGCACATCCACATGCACTTCATGTTCTTCACCCACGCGACGGAAAGTACCATCGTTGAGGAAGCGCAGCAGTTTTGTCTGCATGCGCGGTGACATCTCACCAATCTCGTCGAGCAACACCGAGCCGCCGTTGGCCTGTTCAAAGAAGCCTTTCTTGCCTTCCAGCGCGTTCGGATAAGCGCCAGCTGCGTGACCAAAAAGCTCACTCTCTGCCACATCATCGGGCAAAGACGCACAGTTAAGCGCCAGGAAAGGTTTTTTACCGCGTGCACTGCGCAAATGGCAGGCACGTGCCAGCATATCTTTGCCGGTGCCGGTATCACCCACGATCAGTAGCGGCGCATCGTGCATCGCCAGTTTACGTGCCTGATCGATCACCTGACGCATCTTTGGCGTCACCGCCACGATGTGGTCGAATTCAGACTCATCCGTCACAGTGAGATTTTGCAGCTGGCGACCCATACGAGCGGTGGATTTCAGCGTGATCATCGCGCCGACGGGCTGATCGCTCTGCCCCTCTTCTTCCGCCAGATAAATCGGGCGGGCTTCCATCAGGAAATCGCGCCCCTGAATGACAACATGATGTGCCTGAGCTTCCACACGCTCATTCTCGATCCAGCGCTGGAAGTTAAAACCGGTAATCAGGGTTGCGGCGTTTTGGTTACGCAGCTTCTGCTCATCGAGATTGAACAGGTTTTGCGCTGCCGGATTGGCGAGTTCCACTTTGCATTTAAGGTCGATGGAGAACACCGGCTCCGGCATAGCGATGAGCAATGCACTTAACGCGCGATGTTCACGCTCAGAGGGCATGTAGCTAACGGTGCGCACATCTGTTACGCCAGGTGTACGACGGATTTCCGCCATCAGCGTGCTGAAGGGTTCGAATTCAAGGGCAGAAAAGTTGAGATAGATGCGACCGAGCGGCGCAATTTCAATACCGCGCAGGTCGATGTTGCGCGCAACCAGCAGGTCGAGTAGCTCGCGCGCCAGACCGATGCGGTCCTGGCAGAAAACTTCCAAACGCATTGCGATGAGCCTTAGTCAGGTTTTGATTTTAGTGATAATACGCTAACTTGCAGCGCCTCAGAAGGGGGCTGTCATGAAAAGTTGACAGTTTGAGGCAGGTGACGCGAAGAAGTGTAGCGGAACGACCCACAATAATCCCGCCAAATATCACATTTAACAAAGATAGTTTCACCTTTCACCCAGTTAGCAGCGTGAAAGGTGAACAAAGAGATGTTATTTAGCAGCCTGCCCTGGCTTACCCCCACTCTTAGACAGGGATTCTTTCAGCTGAACCAGCAATTCCCGACGGAAATCCCCGAGACGCGGCTTATCATCTTCCAGCCATGGCAGCGGACGACACAGTTCCATGGCTTTAATGCCTAGTCGCGCGGTCAGCAAACCGGCACCGATACCCTGAGCAGCGCGTGCCGAAAGGCGGGCCGCGATGTCCTGTGACATCCAGTCCATCCCCACTTCACGCACCAGCTCGGAGGCACCGGCAAAGGCCATATTCAGCAATACCAGACGAAACAGGCGGATGCGGCTGAAGTAGCCCAGTTCAATGCCATAAATAGCCGCAATACGATTGACCAGCCGCAGGTTGCGCCAGGCAATAAATGCCATGTCCACCAGCGCCAGCGGGCTCACCGCGATCATCAGCGTGGATTCTGCAGCGTGGCGGCTGATCTCGCGATGCGCCTGGCGATCCAGCACTGGTTGCACCAGCTGGGCGTAAAGCATCACAATTTCACGGTCGTTATGAGTTTCATGCAGCGCCGCGTGCCAGCGCTGCAGAGCCGGGTGTGCCTGATCGAGTTGCGCCTGCTGGGCCAGCTTTTCGCAAAAAGCGCGGCCTTTACCGATACCGTGACTGTGCAGTAATTCCCGCCCGATATCGCGCTCTTCGGCTCGCTGACGCAGTCGGTAAAGACGACGCCATTCGCCGATTAATGCCCCGGCTCCGGCAATCACAATCAGACTTCCTGCCACGCCGGTGCCGAGTGAAAACCAATCGCGCGTAATCCAGGCATCATGCATCCACTGAGCGCCCTGCGCGACCACGCTGATACCAAAAATTCCCAGCCCCGCCCCCACCATCTTGCGCCATAAACTGCGTTTGGGGCGCAGCGCGGCCTCAACCACCTTTTCGCCTTCGCCCTCTGCCAGCGGCTCCGACTCTGGTGTAGCAAGAAACGCGCCCTCGCTTTCCTCACTGAAGGTGTGTGCCGCACGCAGCGGTGGTTGCGCATCAGCTTCCAGCGGACGGGCAAAATCAATGCGCGGTTTTAATGGGGTGTCGTCGCTCATCGCAATTTATCTCCAAGTAAAAATTCCAGCGCGGCATCCATGCGAATGTGCGGCAGCGGCCGATCGACATCCAACTGCTGCGGCCGGAACTGTTCAAACTGAAATCCTTGCTGCTGCCAGAACTGATGTCCGGGCAAACGTGGCGGCACTTCACCGGGATAAAAGGTCAGCGCTTCACCATCATTAAGACGATGGCCGCGCAGTGCAGGCATTTTTTCACCACGATGATCCACCAGCCCACTTTCCGTAGCCTGCACCGACGCCAGCCCAAGACAGTCCATGCTGATCCCTTCAAACGCCGCGTTTTGCCAGGCATCCTGAACCAGTTGTTGCAACAGCGACACCATGTTGGCGTGCTGATCGGCCGTGATATGGTCGGCTTTGGTGGCGGCAAACAAGAGTTTGTCGATCACCGGGGAAAACAGACGACGGAACAACGTGCGCTGGCCGTAATGGAAGCTCTGCATCAACTGCGTCAGTGCCAGCCGCATATCATTGAACGCCTGCGGCCCGCTGTTTAACGGTTGCAGACAATCCACCAGCACGATCTGACGGTCAAAACGCAGAAAATAATTTTTGTAGAAGCCCTTCACCACATGCTGGCAGTAATAGTTGAAACGTTGCTGTAGCACGGCAAAGTTACTGCCTGCAGGAGCCTGCAATAGCTTACTGGCGTGAATCTCATCCACCTGCGGCCAGGGGAAGAACTGCAGCGCCGGGGCACCTGCCATATCGCCCGGCAGCACGAAGCGGCCAGGCTGGATAAAGTGCAATCCTTCGGTTTTGCACTGATGCAGATAATCCGTCCAGGCCGCGGCAATCTCCGCCAGACGATTTTCGTCCGCTGCGGCAAAAGGATCGAGATCCTGTGACAAGCTGTGCCAGTGTGCCGCCCACTGCTGGCGATCGCCCTGCAGCAACCCCATCATCTGTCGCGACCAGCTGAGATAATCCTGCGCCAGCATCGGCAGATCGAGCAGCCATTCACCAGGGTAATCGACGATTTCCAGATAGAGCGTGGCGGTATCTTTGAAGTGGCGCAGCAGCGATTGCTCTGGCCTATAGCGCAGCGCCAGACGCATTTCACTGACACCGCGTGTCGGCGTTGGCCAGATGGGAGGCGTGCCATAGAGTTGCGCCAGCCCTTCGTCATAGGTAAAACGTGGCGTCCCCAGCTCACGCTGCGGCACACGTTTGACGCCCAGTAGGCGCTCTTCACGCACCACGGAAAACAGCGGCAAACGGGCGCCGCTGTGTACATTGAGAAGTTGGTTCACCAGCGAGGTGATAAACGCGGTTTTGCCGCTGCGGCTCAGCCCCGTTACGGCAAGACGTAAGTGGCGGTCAACACCGCGATTCATCAACGCCGCCAGTTCATTTTGCAGTCTTTTCATCCATTTCCCTGACGAAACGTGCTGACAGGCGTTTAAAGGCCTTACTCAGCAACGGTTCCAGGGCGGCCGCCAGAAGCAGGCGCAACGGGCGACGCGCCACCGATTTCACTGCCCAGCCAGCTAACCCGCCGGGCCCATAGGTTACTGCACTGATGATGATGAATTTCCCCGCCGACTTCAACGCAGGTGTTGCGCGGCGGCGCAGAGCAGTCATACGCGAATTGTACATCTCCACTCCTTAAGAATATGCGGTGAAGCGGACCCGAAGTGGGCCCGGCGGAAAAAATCAGATTTGACGGAAGCGGCTGCGCACGCTGAAGGTCTCGGAGGTGACGTAGCGTTCGATATCCCGCACGTTGCGCTCATCACTTTTCAACGATGTTTCCAGCTCATTCAGTAAATCACGTGCAGTCGGCGTGTGCTGGTCGGGCGCATCTGCGGGCTTTTCATCCAGTACAAAGCCCAGGATGAAGTACGCCACCACGGTAAACATAAACAACCCGAAAAACAGCGACAGCACCACAATCACACGTAACAGGCGCACCGGAATATCCAGATACTCCGCCAGACCGGCACAGACGCCGCGCACTTTGCCTTGCTGCGGGATGCGCCACAATTTGCGGCCATTCATCATGGTTGCCTCCAGTTTGGATGCTCCGCATCCAGAATGGCTTCGAGTGCTTCCACACGTTCACGCATGCGGCGCGCGTCTTGCGTCAATTGTTGCAGACGCTGCATATCGCCTGATGACAGTTCCGCGCCACCGTTGCGTTTGTTGCTGTAGTGCAGCCATAACCAGATCGGTGCTACAAAGAGCACGAAGATCGTCAGGGGTATGGCGAGAAAAAGTGCGCTCATTGACTCTCCTTAATCATTAACACTCTGGTCGAGGGGCTCAGCGTCGAGCCCCACGTCCATTACTCGCTGCGGTTCATTTTGGCTTTCAGCGCGGCCAGCTGCTGGCTGATTTCGTCATCAGCTTTCAGCTCGGCAAACTCCTGGTCGAGACCTTTTGGCTTACCAAAACGCTGACTCTCCGCTTCCGCTTCCATGTGGTCGATTCGACGTTCAAAGGACTCGAAGCGCGCCATGGCTTCATCCAGCTTGCCGCTGTCCAGCTGACGGCGCACATCACGGGAAGAAGAAGCCGCCTGATGACGCAGTGTCAGGGCCTGCTGGCGGGCACGGGTTTCGCTGAGTTTTTTCTCCAGCTCACCAATCTCGCCTTTCATGCGATCCAGTGTTTCTTCAACCTGAATGGCTTCTTGTTTAAGTGCTGCAATCAGATCGGTCAGTTTCTGTTTTTCAATCAGCGCAGCACGCGCTAAGTCTTCTTTTTCTTTGCTGATGGCCAGTTCGGCTTTTTCCTGCCATTCAGCCTGCTGAATTTCGGCCTGCTCGATACGGCGCAGCAGCTGTTTCTTTTCTGCCAGCGCGCGCGCTGAGGTGGAGCGAACTTCCACCAGCGTGTCTTCCATTTCCTGAATCATCAGGCGTACCAGTTTCTGCGGATCTTCGGCGCGTTCCAGCAGGGAATTGATGTTAGCGTTCACGATGTCGGCGAAACGAGAAAAAATACCCATAATGATGTTCCTCTATTTGTCATGTGGTTGTGCGGTGCACGGTTTCTTAATACAAATGCCGTGCCAACTTTTAATTCATTGATTTTAAGAGGTTTGCATATTTTACATTCGCGTGGGCATCCATTAATGTAGTGAAATTGATTAACCAGTGGCGAAATTCATCATGGCAAATGGCAACGATAACCTGTTGGGCGAATCAAATAACTTTCTGGAGGTGCTGGAGCAGGTTTCCCGTCTCGCGCCGCTGGAAAAACCGGTATTGGTGATAGGCGAACGCGGAACCGGGAAAGAGTTGATTGCCAGCCGCCTGCACTATCTCTCCGATCGCTGGCAAGGGCCTTTTGTGTCGCTGAACTGCGCAGCGCTGAATGAAAACCTGTTGGATTCCGAACTATTCGGCCACGAAGCCGGGGCGTTTACCGGGGCGCAAAAACGTCATCTTGGTCGCTTTGAGCGTGCTGATGCCGGCACCTTATTCCTCGATGAGCTGGCGACCGCACCGATGCTGGTGCAGGAGAAGTTGCTACGCGTCATCGAATACGGCCAGTTAGAGCGTGTTGGCGGCAACCAGTCGTTGCAGGTGAATGTGCGGCTAGTGTGCGCCACCAATGAGGATTTACCCGCGCTGGCTGCGGCAGGAAAATTCCGCGCCGATCTGCTCGATCGCCTCGCTTTTGATGTGGTGCAACTGCCGCCGTTGCGCGAACGCCGCAGCGATATCCTGGTAATGGCAGAACACTTTGCCATCCAGATGTGCCGCGAACTCGGCCTGCCATTATTCCCCGGTTTCAGCGAACGTGCTCAGCTCACGCTACTCACCCACAGTTGGCCGGGCAACGTGCGCGAATTGAAGAATGTGGTGGAACGTTCGGTTTATCGCCATCACAGCGCAGAAGAGGAACTGGATAACATCATTATCAATCCGTTCGCTCCGCGCAGCGCCCCGCCTGAAACCCTCCCCGAGCCCAGCACCAGCGGCTTCCCCGCCCTGCCACTCGATCTGCGTCAGTGGCAAAACCAGCAGGAGCGCGACCTGGTCGAAGCCAGCTTGCATCAGGCAAAATACAACCAACGCCGCGCCGCCGAGCTACTGCGGGTCACCTACCATCAGTTACGCGCCATGATGAAAAAGCACGGCATTCAGGCACGGGATGAAGATTGAACGACAGCAATTGATTTGGAGAAAACGTCAAATGCGGTGATGAATCACGCCGCTACAAAAGCCGTGCCGCCGAATGGCTACGGGTTACGATAGCCAACTGCGCGCCATGATGAAAAAACACGGCATCCGGCACGTGTTAAGAATTAGTCTCAGCCACATAAGTTGAAAAAGCGCACCCTGGTGATTATTTAGGAGTACATCGTGGCTTCGCTGCTAGCGGAGAAATCCCCACACCGTCGTTTAACCGGTCGAAAGATGTTTTTCAACGACAGCTCAGGTGTGGGTCGGTTTTCCCTATAGCTTTTGTGCTGATGCAAGGCGGCAAGTGCGCTAATCCCCGGGAGCATACATCAGTATGTGACTGGGGTTAGTGCGCGCAGCCAACGCAGCAGCAGTGCAAAAGATGACGGGAAAAACGACACACAAAAAAAAGCCCGCACAAGGCGGGCAACTTAATACTGGAAGCAATGTGAGCAATGTCGTGCTCTTCTTCGGTAGAGCCACCGTCGAAGCGCAGATGAATAATAATCATTCCTATTATCATCTGTAAAGCCCTAATTGAGAATTTTTCTCATTTCCACACTAACATTGTGATTACCTCACCGCCATATTGGTGAAAAACAGCGCAGAAACATCACGAATTTGGGGAGTGCATGACGTTTGCGATACACTCACGCTATTGCCTCAGAATCGTTGAGTTCTATGCCAAAATTATTCCCCTCGCTGCTGCTTGCTCTCAGCGCATTGAGTGCGTCTGTGCTGGCCGCGCCAACCAATAACATCCGCAACAGCGGCTTTGTGTATTGCGTCAATGGCACGGTCAATACCTTTAATCCGCAAATGGTCAGCAGCGGCCTGGTTGTGGATACGCTAGCCGCACAGCTTTATGACCGCCTGCTGGATGTCGACCCGTATACTTATCGCTTAATTCCTGATCTGGCTCAGAGCTGGGAAGTGCGTGATAACGGTGCCACTTACCGTTTCCATCTGCGCAAAGACGTCTCGTTCCAGCACACCAACTGGTTTAACCCGACGCGCAAAATGAATGCCGATGATGTGGTTTTCAGCTTTGCGCGCATGTTTGACCGCCAGCATCCGTGGCATAACGTCAATGGCGGCAGCTATCCCTACTTCGATAGTCTGCAATTCTCTGATTCGGTCCAAAGCGTTAAAAAACTGGACAACGACACGGTAGAAATCCGTCTCAACAGTCCGGATGCCTCTTTCCTCTGGCACATTGCCACGCATTACGCGCCAATCCTGTCGCAGGAATACGCCGACAAGCTGACAGCAAAAGGACAGCAGGAGCGTCTGGATCGTGAACCGGTGGGTACCGGACCGTTCCAGTTGAGCGAGTACCGCACCGGGCAATATCTGCGCCTGGCGCGCAATCCGCAGTACTGGAAAGGTGTGCCGCGTCTGCAGCAAGTGGTGATCGATCTTGGCGTGGGCGGAACAGGACGTCTTTCGAAATTGCTCACCGGCGAATGCGATGTACTGGCCTATCCGGCAGCCAGCCAGCTATCCATCCTGCGTGATGACCCGCGTTTGCGCATGACGCTGCGCCCCGGCATGAACATCGCCTATTTAGCTTTTAACACGCGCAAACCGCCACTGGATCGCCCGGAAGTGCGTCACGCGCTGGCGCTGGCCATCAATAACGAACGCCTGATGGAATCGATCTATTACGGCACTGCCGAAACCGCCGCCTCCATTTTACCGCGTGCTTCCTGGGCGTATGATAATGACGCGCGCGTCACCGAATACAATCCGGCGAAAGCACGTGAAGAGCTGAAAGCGCTCGGGCTGGAAGATCTGCACTTGCGACTCGTGGTGCCCACCACTTCACAATCCTGGAACCCCAGTCCGCTGAAAACTGCTGAGCTGCTGCAAGCCGATTTGGCTCAGGTGGGTGTCCGCGTCACCATCGCCCCGGTGGAAGGCCGTTTCCAGGAAGCGCAGCTGATGGCGATGAATCATGATCTGACGCTAACCGGCTGGGCGACAGACAGTAATGACCCGGATAGTTTCTTCCGGCCGCTGTTGAGCTGTGCAGCTATTCGTTCGCAAACCAACTTTGCGCACTGGTGTTCACCGGCGTTTGATGAATCTCTGCAACGTGCACTGTTATCGCAGCAACTCTCGGCGCGCATCGACAGTTACGATCAGGCGCAACAGATTCTGGCACAGGAGCTGCCAGTATTGCCGCTGGCATCATCGTTGCGCTTGCAGGCATATCGCCACGATATTAAAGGTCTGGTACTGAGTCCGTTTGGTAATGCCTCGTTTGCCGGGGTTTACCGCGATGAGAGCAGCGAGGAGTAAGCATGATCATCTATATACTGCGTCGCCTATTGTTGCTGCTGATCACCCTGTTTTTACTGTCGCTGGTGAGTTTCAGTCTCAGCTACTTTACGCCGAATGCACCGCTCGAAGGTGCCTCGCTGTTTGATGCGTGGTGGTTTTGGTTTAAAGGCCTGCTGCAATTCGACTTCGGTGTCTCAAGCACCAACGGTCAGCTGATCGACGTGCAACTGCGCGAAGTGTTCCCCGCCACGCTGGAGCTTTGCATACTGGCCTTCATGCTGGCGCTGCTGGTCGGCATTCCGCTGGGGATTTGCGCGGGCGTGATGCGCAAAAAATGGCAGGATAAAGCCATCAGCGCACTGGCGCTGCTCGGTTTCTCGATGCCGGTGTTCTGGCTGGCACTGCTGTTCACCCTGTTCTTCTCCCTGACGCTGGGCTGGCTGCCGGTTTCCGGACGGTTTGATCTGCTCTATCCGGTGCAAAATATTACCGGCTTTGCGCTGATTGATGCCTGGCTGAGTCCTTCACCGTGGCGCCATGAGATGTTGATGAGTGCCCTGACCCATATGATTCTGCCAGTGGTGGTACTGGCCGTCGCGCCGACCACCGAGGTGATTCGTTTACTGCGCAGCAGCACCAGTGATGTGATGGATAAAAACTACGTGAAGGCGGCGGCGACGCGTGGATTATCCCGCTTCACCGTGATTCGCCGCCATGTGCTGCACAACGCGCTGCCGCCAGTGATCCCCCGCCTGGGTTTGCAGTTCTCTACCATGCTGACGCTGGCGATGATTACGGAAGTGGTTTTCAACTGGCCGGGCATTGGCCGCTGGTTGATCAACGCCATTCGTCAGCAGGATTATGCTGCCATCTCTGCCGGTGTGATGGTAGTCGGCGGTCTGGTGATTCTGGTCAGCGTGCTGTCTGATATTCTGGGTGCGGCGCTCAATCCGTTGAAACACAAGGAATGGTATGCCTTACGATGATATCTATGCAGAGACGAAGTTACCCAGCCCGTTTCGTCTGTTCTGGCAGCGTTTTTACCGTGATACCAGCGGCATGATTGGGTTGTACGGTTTCGGCGCCCTGCTGTTCCTGTGCCTGTTTGGCGGCTTGCTGTCGCCTTACGGCATCGACCAGCAATTCCTCGGTTATCAACTGTTGCCGCCCTCCTGGTCGCGCTACGGCGATGTCTCCTTCTTCCTCGGCACCGACGATTTGGGCCGCGATGTGCTCAGTCGCCTGCTGAGCGGTGTGGCTCCGACCGTGGGCTCAGCCGTGCTGGTCACGGTGTTGGCCGCAATCTGCGCCCTGGTTCTCGGTATTCTGGCGGGCATTACTCATGGTTTACGCTCTGCCGTGATGAATCACGTGCTGGATACTTTGCTCTCCATTCCGTCGCTGCTGCTGGCGATTATCGTGGTGGCATTTTTAGGCCCGCGTCTTGAACACGCCATGCTGGCCGTTTTGCTGGCGATCATCCCGCGTCTGGTGCGTGAGATCTATACTGCGGTACATAACGAGATGGAAAAAGAATATGTGGTGGCGCTGCGTCTGGACGGCGCGCGTAACCTGAATATTCTGTGGAACGCGGTGCTGCCAAACGTGTTGCCACTGCTGGTAAGTGAATTTACCCGTTCGCTATCCATGGCCATTCTCGACATTGCCGCGCTCGGTTTCCTCGATTTAGGGGCGCAACTGCCCTCACCGGAATGGGGAGCGATGCTCGGCGATGCGCTGGAGCTGATTTATGTCGCGCCCTGGACTGTGATGCTGCCCGGCGTGGCGCTGATGGTCAGCGTATTGATCGTTAACCTGCTGGGCGATGGCGTTCGTCGCGCCGTAGAAGCGGGAGCTGAATAATGCCGTTACTTGATATTCGCAATCTCACTATCGAGTTTATGACTTCAGAAGGTCCGGTGAAGGCAGTGGATCGCATTAACCTGACGCTCAGTGAAGGTGAAGTGCGTGGGCTGGTGGGTGAATCTGGCTCTGGCAAAAGTCTGATTGCCAAAGCGATTTGTGGTGTAACCAAAGATAACTGGCGCGTCACCGCCGATCGCATGGTGTTCGACGATATCGATTTACTTCGCCTGTCGCCGCGCGAACGACGCCGTATTGTCGGCCATAACGTGTCGATGATTTTCCAGGAACCCCAATCCTGTCTGGATCCGTCAGAAAGCATCGGCCGCCAGTTGATGCAGGCTATCCCGCGCTGGACCTTTAAAGGCCGCTGGTATCAGCGTTTGTGGTTCTGGCGCAAAGCGCGCGCCATCGAACTGTTGCACCGCGTGGGCATTAAAGATCACAAAGACATCATGCGCAGCTTCCCGTATGAACTGACGGACGGTGAGTGTCAGAAGGTGATGATCGCCATCGCACTGGCCAATCAGCCACGTCTGCTGATCGCCGATGAGCCGACCAATGCCATGGAACCCACTACGCAGGCACAAATATTCCGCTTGCTTAGCCGCCTGAATCAAAATAACAACACCACGATTTTGCTGATCAGCCATGACCTGCGCACCATGAGCCAGTGGGCCGATCGCATTAACGTGATGTACTGCGGTCAGACCGTCGAAACCGCGCAGAGTGAAGATTTAATGGACACGCCGCATCATCCTTATACCCAGGCGCTGATCCGCGCGATGCCCGACTTTGGTAGTGCGCTGCCGCATAAAAGCCGCCTGAATACGCTTTCCGGCGCGATTCCCTCACTGGAGCATTTACCGATTGGCTGTCGTCTGGGACCGCGTTGCCCGTATGCGCAGCGTAAATGCATTGAGACGCCGCGCCTCACCGGCACTAAATCGCATCTGTTTGCCTGTCACTTCCCGTTAAATGTGGAGGGGCAGTAAGCATGGAAACGCTATTGGAAGTGCGCAATCTCAGTAAAACCTACCGTTACCGCACGGGACTGTTTCGTCGACAGCATGTCGAAGCGGTGAAAGGCGTGAGTTTCACCCTGCGGGAAAAGCAGACGCTGGCAGTGATAGGTGAAAACGGCTCAGGCAAATCGACGCTGGCCAAGATGCTAAGCGGCATGGTGGAACCCACCGATGGCGAGATGCTGATTGACGACCATCCGCTGGAGTATGGCGACTACGGCTATCGCAGTCAGCGCATTCGCATGATTTTTCAGGATCCTTCGACCTCGCTTAATCCGCGCCAGCGCGTCAGTCAGATCCTTGATTTACCGCTGCGCCTGAACACCGAACTGGATGATGAAGAGCGAGAGAAGCGCATTATTGCCACACTGCGCCAGGTAGGTTTGCTGCGCGATCATGCCGGTTACTATCCGCATATGCTGGCTCCTGGCCAGAAGCAGCGTCTGGCACTGGCTCGCGCACTGATCCTGCAGCCGAAAGTGATTGTCGCCGATGAGGCCCTCGCCTCACTGGACATGACCATGCGTTCGCAGCTGGTGAATCTGATGTTGGAACTGCAGGAGAAGCACGGCATCGCCTATATTTATGTGACGCAGCATATCGGCATGATGAAGCACATCAGCGATCAGGTGCTGGTGATGCATCAGGGCGAAGTGGTGGAACGTGGCGGCACTGCAGATGTGCTGGCCTCGCCGCTGCACGACCTCACCAAACGCCTGATCACCAGCCACTTTGGCGAAGCCTTAACCGCTGAAGCCTGGCGAAAAGTTCGTTGATCGATCATCACATCGCGAAAACGCGGTGCGATTTACCGCATTTGAGAGAGACGTGCTAGAATCCGCACGTCGATTAACGTCGGTCGCCTACTATTTAATCATTGCGACCGCCAACAACAATGACCATAAGGATTACAGCTATGGGTTTTCTTTCCGGTAAGCGCATTCTGATTACTGGCGTTGCCAGTAAACTCTCCATTGCCTACGGTATTGCACAGGCGATGCACAAACAGGGCGCAGAACTGGCTTTCACCTACCAGAACGACAAATTGAAAAGTCGTGTGGAAGAGTTCGCTAAAGATTTGGGTTCTGACATTGTTCTGCCGTGCGATGTGGCAGAAGACGAGAGCATCACTGCGCTGTTCACCGAACTGGCAAAAACCTGGCCAAAATTTGACGGTTTCGTTCACTCAATCGGTTTCGCACCTGGCGATCAGCTGGATGGTGACTACGTGAACGCCGTGACCCGTGAAGGCTTCAAAATCGCTCACGACATCTCTGCCTACAGCTTCGTAGCGATGGCAAAAGAGTGCCGTGCGATGCTGAACCCGAACTCAGCCCTTCTGACCCTGTCTTACCTGGGTGCAGAGCGCGCGATCCCGAACTACAACGTGATGGGTCTGGCTAAAGCTTCTCTGGAAGCCAACGTGCGCTACATGGCGAACGCGATGGGTCCTGAAGGTACGCGTGTTAACGCCGTATCCGCGGGTCCAATCCGTACCCTGGCAGCATCAGGCATCAAAGATTTCCGTAAGATGCTGGCTCACTGTGAAGCCGTTACGCCGATTCGCCGTACCGTGACCATCGAAGACGTGGGTAACTCTGCGGCCTTCCTGTGCTCTGACCTGGCGGGTGGTATCACCGGTGAAGTGGTACACGTTGATGGCGGCTTCAGCATTGCCGCGATGAACGAGCTGGAACTGAAATAAGTTCTGAAGGCGAGCCTGGTGCTCGCCTTTTTTCTCTGCGAAGGTTTCGCTCTCTCAGCACCCAGTTCACGTCTGACTTCCCCTCTAAACTGCCCCCCTTCAACGTGCTACCGCTTGAATTATCTGACGTATAGATTCATTCGATCTTAATTATTCCCCTTCATTCTTTTGCCACAGCCGGTGCTTCAGCGACGATAAGCTAGCCTTTTGGTGGCGATGCGCTTTTCAGATTTGCCCGTCGTGTACCCAAACCGTTTTTTGCGCAAGGAATGACCATGGAACAACGCCGTTCTCCCGGCCATGACCACTGGTTTTATGAAAGCCAGACTCGCCCGCACACACATGCCACCGCGCCATTAGTGCCCGAAGCCGCTTATATCGAAGATCGTTTTTTATTGGGTCTGCAGCAGGAAGCCACTGCACTGCAGCCGCTGTTCACTCGCTTCCAGCCAGCGTTGCTGGCAGCGCGCGATCTTAGCCAGATTTTGCTGCCGGATGGCCTCAGCAACTCATTAACCCATACCTTAACGCTCTACGATCGTCTCAGTACCGCGTTGACGGTGGCGCAGGTTGCAGGGGTGCAGCGACTGTGTAATCACTACTCTGCACGGCTCAACCCGCTGCCGGGGCCGGATTCATCGCGTGAGAGCAACAATCGCCTGACGCAAATCACGCAGTATGCACGTCAGCTAGCGATGCAACCGGCACTGATTAACGCCGGGAGCATTAGCGCACTGGATGCCGTCGGGCTCACTGAGCCGGATATTGTCACCCTCAATCAACTGGTGGGATTTGTCAGCTATCAGGCGCGAGTGGTCGCGGCACTGCAGGCTCTGATGGGCTTGCCGGTGCGCTGGATACCCGGCGTAACACCGCCAGCGGATGCTGATGTCACGTTCTTTGCCCGTGACGTTGCATGGCAGCACGCGCTTAAGCCGGTTGAATTGCGCTATGCCAGTGCCGATCAACTGGCGGCGATGACCTTTTGTCAGGGTATAGAAGGATTGGTCGAGGCGATTTGGTTGCTGGTGCATGACGCGCAGGCGCTGTATGGCTGGGCAACCTTGCAACAGCGTATCGGCGAACATCATGACGAAGAAGTCGCGTTGGCGCTGGCAACCAGTGCGCGTATCCTGGGCTGTCAGCGCCAGTTCGCACGTCATGCCGGCAGTCAGCGCGAAGCGTTGCTGGCGGATGTTGATAAAGCGAGTGAAACGCAGCCGTTAATTGGCGTTTGCGCCCAGTTGGTTCGCATGCCAGAGCGCTTTAGCGCGGCACACCTGCAGCCTTTGCTGAATGCAGGATGGGGAACCGAGCGCATTTTCACACTGTTGCAGGCAGTGGCGTTTGCCAGTTGGCAGGATCGGTTAGGGATGGCGCTGGGCGAAACGCGTTAATCCGGCAGATGCCGTCGCGCTTCGTCAAAGAAATGTTGAGCCAGCGGCGATGCCCTGCCCGGCTCAGCAATCACTAACGCAGCCTGGCGTCCCATGGGCGCCATCTCAATCGGTCTTCGAGCCAGATTTTGCAGCATCTCCGGCAGTAAATGTCCACGCGGCGACACCATTACGCCCAATCCCACCTGCGCGCTCTGCAACAACTGCATAATCGACGCACTTTCCACAATCACTCGCGGTAACAGTCCGGTTTCACGCAGCTGGCTATCCACGTAACGCCGGAAATAGCGCGTGGGTTCCGCGAGACACAGCGGTTGTTGCGCCAGTTGTGAAAGTGAAAGCGTGTCGTGCTGCAGTAAATCCGGAAAATGTTGAGAATTAAAAATCGCCTCCACGCCGGGATCTTTTAACAGTGCGGTCTGGAAGTGTAGTTCTCGCAGGGCGGTGAGTTCGAAGAAGCCAATCCCGCCGTCCACCGTATGGCTGTTGAGGGCTTCCAGCAGTTGGTCCGCACTCATGGCGGAGACACGATAATCCAGCTGCGGATAACGCGTTTCAACCGCTTTGAGTAACGCCGGTAACGCGACACTGCACTGTGGCATCACGCCGAGTCGCAGCGTGCCGTTGACGCCGTGCTTAAGCGATTCGACTTCCAGCTTCAGGCCCGAGTAGACCGACACGATCTCACGCGCCCAGGTCAGCACGCGTTCCCCTTCCGGCGTAAAGCCATCGAAGTTGTTGCTGCGATTGATCAGCGATAGGCCCAGTTCACGCTCAAGGTTTTTTAACCGCATCGATAATGTCGGCTGGCTGACAAAACTGGCCTCTGCCGCGCGGCCAAAATGGCGCTCACGCTCTAG
Organism: Erwinia sp. S63; assembly: GCF_016625195.1. Classification (GTDB taxonomy): domain Bacteria; phylum Pseudomonadota; class Gammaproteobacteria; order Enterobacterales; family Enterobacteriaceae; genus Pantoea. The sequence continues at coordinate 703,279 of NZ_JACVUP010000001.1, read as the reverse complement.
ATTGCAGAGATATATCAATTGCTTGATGTCGATTTTGGCATCCACCCTGAAGTCACGATCGCGCTATGTTAGCAAACCCGCGCAGCTTTATCCGTTTCACCCTGCAAAAAGCACAAAGGCTGCCGTTTGGCAGCCTTCGGTTGAAAGTTAATGCCCCACCCGGCGCTTATCTCCGGCACTCTTAATGGCTTAGCTCTTGAAGGGGCGAAGTCATCATCTCCCATCTCAGCTAGGGGGATTTAACATTGATTGCTAATTTTATTATTAGCGTGGTAACTAAATGTGTTATGCCACGCCCAGTGCACTTTTCACGTCGTTAGCAATTTTCTCCACCTGCGGACCGTAAATGACCTGCACATCGTGATCGCTGACCCGGTTAACACCGTTCGCGCCAGTGGTCAGCAACGTTTGATCGACCACTTCATTCATCTCTTTCACGCGCACCCGCAGGCGGGTGAAACAGCAATCGACGTCCTCTATATTGGCCTCACCGCCCAGCCCGCTGATAATCACCTTAGTGCGTTCATCCGCTGTCACCTGCGCGGTTTGTGGCTCTTCATCCGACTCACGTCCTGGCGTTTCTACTCGCATACGCATAATGACGAAACGGAAGCCGTAATAATAAATCGGCGCATAAATCACGCCAAGCGCCACCGTCCACCACCAGTTGGTCTTACTGCCGCCAAGAATGCCGAACACCACCAGATCGATTGCGCCGCCCTGCACGTTGCCGATCATCAGATGCAGCATCGACATCAGCATAAATGACAGGCCGGTTAATAGCGCGTGCAGGATGTAGAGCACCGGTGACACAAAGATAAAACAGAACTCCAGCGGTTCGGTGATACCAGTCGTAAATGAGGTCAGTGCACCCGCCAACACCAGCGCTTTCACGCGCTGCTTATGCTCCGGGCGCGCGGTGTGATAGATCGCCAGTGCAGCAGCAGGTAAGCCAAACATCATCACCGGGATTTTGCCCTGAGCAAGAAACTGCGTGGCGCTGCGCACCGTGTCATCAGGAATCGCGCCGGGATGGGTCAAGGAGGTGTTGAAGATGTTCAATGCGCCCACAATGGTTTGTCCATCCACCGTCGCCATACCGCCGATGGGCGTAAAGCGCACCGTCTCATTGAGGATATGATGCAAACCCGTCGGGATCAGCAGGCGTTCCCCGGTGCCCAGCAGAAACGCACCATACTGCCCGCTTTTGCCAATCATCTGCCCCACCCACGCAATCCCCTGACCCATGGTCGGCCAGATCAGCGCCAGCAGCACGCCAATCAAGGGCAACACGACAACGGTCACGATGGGCACCAGGCGCCGCCCACCGAAGAAGCTGATCGCAGTAGGCAGTTGCTGAGTGTAGAAACGGTTGTGCAGTACCACGGTAATCAGCCCAGCAATCACGCCGCCGAGCACACTCATGTTGTAGGTGAAGATCCCCAACATCTGGATGTACTCCGCCGAGGTCATCATGGCGGTAGTTTGGTCCATACCCGCTTGCTGCAAGGCGGCAGGGGTAGTGGTGAGTGCGGTCAGTCCTTTCGCGGCCAGCGTGGCGTTAATGCCCACGTTCATGGCGATGTAACCAATGACAGCAGCAAAAGCGGCAGTGGGCTTCTCTGCTTTAGCTAAACCAATCGCACTGGCAACGGCGAAGAACACCGGCAGATTGGCAAACAGTGCCGCTGCCACTTTACGGATAAAACCAATAATCAGTTGTGGCACCTGCATATTGGCAAAGGCATCACCGGTGACGGCGGGATTCTGCATCGCCGCAGCCAGACCAAGAAAGATCCCGGCGGCGGCAATAACGGAGATCGGCATCATCAAGGCTTTACCGAAGGCGTGAATTTGGCTGGCAAGATTCTTCATGGTGCGCGCCCTTTCATCAATTGAAAGAGCAATTATTAGCCAGTTATTGGCTTGTCACGTCGCAGCGCTGTCCTGCCAGCAGGTAAAATTTGAACCACATCACGCTTCTGACTGTTTAATCGCGATAAACGCCGCCTATCGCACCATTAAACCAATCAATTAGACAACTTTTGCAGTGAGTCGCACACTTCTCCCCAACAGAAGTCATATTCTGATAACAATTCATAAACAATAAGCCTGCAACGACTATGAAATTTAAACGTAAGATTCAGCCTTATCGTGCCGCTGCTGGCGGCTGGGGCTCTTTGGAAGCAACCACCCGTTTCGTCCTTGATAGTAAAGCTGCGCTGAAAAACATGCGCAATTTAATGCGTATGAACAAAGCGCGCGGCTTTGACTGCCCGGGTTGTGCATGGGGTGATGACAACAAGAGCACCTTCAGCTTCTGTGAGAACGGCGCGAAAGCCGTGACCTGGGAAGCGACCCGCCGTGTGGTGGAGCCCGAGTTTTTCGCTCAACACAGCGTAAGCACGCTGTATCAACAGAGCGACTATTTCCTTGAGTATCAGGGACGCCTGACGCATCCGATGCGCTATAACAGCGCCACCGATCACTATGAACCGATCAGCTGGGACGATGCGTTGGCGATGATCGCCCGTCACCTCAAGGCGATGGACCATCCCGACCAGATGGAGCTTTACACTTCCGGTCGTGCCAGTAACGAAGCCTCATGGCTCTATCAACTGTTCGGCCGTGTGATGGGCACCAATAACTTCCCTGACTGTTCCAACATGTGCCACGAAGCCAGCGGCACCGGCTTGAAACGCAGTATTGGCGTCGGTAAAGGCACCATCCGCCTGGATGACTTTGACCACGCTGATGCGATTTTCGTTATCGGTCAGAATCCGGGGACCAACCATCCACGTATGCTGCACAGCCTGCGCCACGCGGCCGATCACGGTGCGAAAATCGTTACCTTTAATACCCTGCGCGAGCGTGGGCTGGAACGTTTTGCCGACCCGCAAAAACCACTGGAAATCGTCACCTCCAAAGCCGGCACGATTAGTTCTGCCTATTACCAGCCCAATCTCGGCGGCGATATGGCAGCGATTCGCGGCATGGTGAAAACCCTGCTGGAAGTGCAACGCGAGCGTTTAGCTGCGGGTGAACCGGGCATCTTTGATCAGGAATTTATCGACGCCAACACCCATGGCATTGAGAGCTATCTGGCTGCCGTGGATAACACGCGCTGGGACGATATCGTGCGTCAATCCGGCCTGAGCGAAGCACAGATTCGGGAAGCGGCCGCGATCTACCAGAGCGCTGAGCGCGTCATCATTACCTGGGCGATGGGCGTGACTCAGCATAAACATTCCGTTGATACAGTACGCGAAATCACCAACCTGCAACTGCTGTTTGGCCAGTTGGGTAAAAAAGGGGCTGGCCTGTGTCCGGTGCGCGGTCACAGTAACGTGCAGGGGAACCGCACCATGGGAATCGATGAGAAACCCAATAAGCCGTTCCTTGATGCCTTAGGCGCGCATTTCGGCTTCGAACCGCCGCGTGAACACGGTCATAACACCGTTGAAGCGCTGGGCGCAATGCTGCGTGATGAAGTGAAAGTGCTGATCGCCCTTGGGGGCAACCTTGCGGCTGCCGCACCCGATTCCCCGGTGACGGAGGAAGCGCTACAGCATTGCGGTCTGACCGTGCACATCAGCACCAAACTGAATCGCAGCCATCTGGTGCCAGGCCACGAGGGTTTGATTCTGCCGACGCTGGGCCGTACGGAACGCGATCGTCAGGCTAGTGGTAACCAGTTCATCACCGTTGAAGACTCTTTCAGCATGGTGCACGCCTCAGAAGGTGTGGGCATTCCTCTGGCAGACACTCAGCGCTCCGAAACCGCGATTGTGGCCGGTATTGCACACGCCACGCTGGGCAGTGACAAGATTGACTGGCTGGGCATGGCCGATGATTACAACGTGATCCGCGATCACATTGGCGCCACCATTCCTGGCTTTGCCGACTTCAATAACAAGTGTGATATTCCGGGAGGATTCTACCTGGGTAGCGCAGCGGCGGAGTTGCGTTTCAATACGCCAAGTAAACTGGCGGAGTTCAGCGCGGCAGCCTTGCCAACCTCACTGTTCCCGCAATTGGGCAATGATGTTGAAGTGCCGTTCACGCTGCAGACCCTGCGTTCGCATGACCAGTACAACACCACGATTTACGGCCTCGATGACCGCTATCGCGGCGTCTATGGTCAGCGTGAAGTGGTGTTTATCCACCCGGGCGATATGGCGTCACTCGGCTTTAGCGAAGGCCAGTTGGTGGATATCGAAACGCTGTGGAATGATGGCCTGACGCGTCGTGTGAGTGGCTTTAAGCTGGTGCCGTATAACATTCCGCGCGGTAACCTCGCGGCCTATTATCCGGAAACCAACCCGCTGGTGCCCCTCTCCAGCTATGGTGACGGCAGCGGGACGCCGACCTCGAAATCGGTGCCGGTGAAACTGGCATTGAGCGCGGCTCTCCCTACGCAGCGCATCGCTTAAGTCCTCTTCGTTATCAGAAGGTAAAAAGCCGCGTAATGCGGCTTTTTAGCCTGTTTTGGCCTTGCCGCGCGCCCCTGATTCGCGTAAAACTGTCCACCGCTCTTAGGCCACGAAACTAAATACATTATGTTCCAGGATAACCCGCTGCTCGCGCAGCTTAAAGAGAAGCTTCACGCGCAAACTCCGCGCGCCGAAGGTGTTGTGAAAGGCACAGAAAAAGGCTTTGGCTTCCTCGAAGTCGATGCTCAAAAAAGCTACTTCATTCCCCCTCCGCAGATGAAAAAAGTGATGCACGGTGACCGTATTTCTGCGGTGATCCACACTGATAAAGATCGCGAGAGCGCCGAGCCGGAAACCCTGATTGAGCCGTTCCTGACCCGCTTTGTGGGCCGCGTGCAGAAGAAGGACGATCGTTTGTCGATTGTGCCTGACCATCCGCTGCTGAAAGAGGCGATTCAGTGCCGCGCTGCCCGTGACGTTACCCATGATTTCCAGAATGGTGACTGGGCCGTGGCGGAAATGCGCCGCCATCCGCTGAAAGGCGATCGCGGATTCTATGCTGAACTGACTGAATTTATTGTCACTGCGGACGATCACCTCGCGCCGTGGTGGGTCACACTGTCACGCCATAATCTGGAGCGCGAGGCCCCGAACGTCGGCTTCGGCGAGATGTTGGATGAGCACCTGCAGCGTGAAGACCTCACCGCGCTGAACTTCGTCACCATCGATAGCGCCAGCACCGAAGATATGGATGATGCGCTGTATGTTGAAGAACAGGCTGGCGGCAACCTGCTGCTGACCATTGCTATTGCCGATCCGACCGCTTATGTGGCAGAAGGCAGCGAGCTGGATAAGCTGGCTTCTAAACGCGCCTTCACCAACTATCTGCCTGGTTTCAACATCCCCATGCTGCCGCGAGAACTGTCTGATGACATCTGTTCGCTGCGCCCAAATGTGCGTCGTCCAGCGCTGGCCTGTCGCGTGGCGCTTACGCCAGATGGCAGCGTAACGGGCGAAGTGCACTTCTTCGCCGCATGGATCGAGTCCAAAGCCAAACTGGTCTATGACGAAGTGTCAGACTGGCTGGAAAATGCCGGTAACTGGCAGCCAGAGAACGAGGCGATTGCCGAGCAGATTCGCTTGTTGCATCGTGTTTGCCTGGCGCGCAGCGAGTGGCGTCAAACTCACGCGCTGGTGTTCAAAGATCGCCCTGATTATCGCTTTGTGCTGGGTGAAAAAGGCGAAGTGCTGGATATCATTTCCGAGCCGCGTCGCATCGCCAACCGCATCGTTGAAGAGTCGATGATTCTGGCTAACGTCTGCGCGGCCAAAGTGCTGCAGGAGAAGCTGGGCTTCGGTATCTATAACCTGCACACCGGCTTCGATCTGGCAAACGCAGAGCAAGCTGCTGGCGTGCTGGCCGGTCACGGTATTACCGTGGATCCTCAGGCGATCACCACGCTGGAAGGTTTCCGCCAGCTGCGTCGTGAACTGGATGCCCAGCCAACGCAGTACCTCGACAGCCGCATTCGTCGCTTCCAGAGCTTCGCTGAAGTCGGCACCGAACCAGGTCCGCACTTTGGTCTGGGTCTCGAAGCCTATGCAACCTGGACATCGCCGATTCGTAAATTCGGCGATATGATCAACCATCGCCTGCTGAAAGCCATTGTGCGCGGCGACAGCATTGCCCGTCCAAAAGACGAGTTCACCACCATTATGAGTGAGCGTCGTCGCCTGAACCGCATGGCCGAACGTGATGTGGGTGACTGGCTGTATGCGCGCTTCCTCGCGCCATCTGCCGGGACCGATCGCAAATTCAGCGCCGAGATCATCGACGTGTCTCGTGGCGGTATGCGCGTGCGTCTGCTGGAGAACGGTGCGGTTGCCTTTATCCCTGCCCCGTTCATCCATGCGGTGCGTGATGAGCTGGTCTGCTCACAAGAGAGCGGCACCGTGCAGATCAAAGGCGAAGTCGCTTATCGCGTGACCGACATTATCGACGTGACCATCGCCGAAGTGCGTATGGAAACCCGTAGCGTGGTGGCGCGCCCTGCTGCCTGAGCATGAATATCTGCGGGATAACAGCCGTTATCCCGCATTTTTCCCCCTAAGTTTTATCTGATGTTAAATTTGCCTTCCGCTTCACACTTCTGATTCGATTCCCTGTCGTTAACAATTCATTACATTACTTTTAACTTGTTGTATCCGATCGCCTATTTTCCCGGTCTCTACAAGGAGTTAACTCATGAACAACGTCAAAACCGGATTGATCTGGTTAGCGGTGGCGTTAATTGGTGCGGGTGCGTTTGCCATGCTGGCGCTCAGCCGTGGCGAACACGTCAACGCCGTCTGGCTGGTTATTGCGTCCGTTGCCTGCTACAGCATTGCTTATCGCTTCTACAGCCTGTTTATCGCTGAACGTATTTTCGAACTGGACGATCGTCGCCGCACGCCTGCAGAACGGCTGAATGATGGTCTCGATTATGTGCCCACTAACAAATGGGTGCTGTTTGGCCACCACTTTGCGGCGATTGCCGGTGCCGGTCCGCTGGTTGGCCCGATCCTTGCGGCGCAAATGGGCTTTCTGCCTGGCACCATCTGGATTCTGGTTGGCGTAATGCTGGCCGGTGCGGTGCAGGATTTCCTGATCTTGTTTATCTCCACGCGCCGCGATGGCCGCTCGCTCGGTGAAATGGCACGTCAGGAGCTGGGTTCGTTTGCGGGCGTGGTCACCATGCTCGGTGCGCTCGGCGTGATGATTATCATCCTGTCAGCGCTGGCGCTGGTGGTAGTGAAAGCGTTAGCCAACAGTCCGTGGGGGCTGTTCACGATTGCTGCTACCATTCCGATTGCGCTGTTTATGGGCGTGTATATGCGCTATCTGCGCCCTGGCAAAATCGCTGAAGTGTCGATTATCGGCTTTGTGCTGATGATGGCGGCAATAATTTACGGTGGCGATGTGGCTGCCGATCCCTATTGGGGACCGCTCTTCACACTGAAAGGCACCGAACTAACCTGGGTGCTGGTAATCTATGGCTTTGTCGCCTCATCGCTGCCGGTGTGGCTGCTGCTGGCTCCGCGTGATTACCTGTCAACCTTCCTGAAGATCGGCGTCATCATTGGTCTGGCAATTGGCATTGTGTTTGCGATGCCGGAACTGAAGATGCCGGCAGTGACCAAATTTATCGACGGTAGCGGTCCGGTGTTCTCGGGTGCGCTGTTCCCGTTCCTGTTTATCACCATCGCCTGTGGCGCCATCTCCGGTTTCCATGCGCTGGTATCCAGTGGCACTACGCCAAAACTGGTGGAGCGTGAAAGTCATATCCGCTTTATCGGCTATGGCGCGATGCTGATGGAATCCTTTGTGGCGATCATGGCGCTGATCTGTGCCTCAGTGCTCGATCCGGGCGTCTACTTTGCGATGAACTCCCCCGCAGCGCTGATCGGCACCACCGTAGAGAGCGCTTCGCAGGTGATTAACGGTTGGGGCTTTGTGGTTACACCCGAGATGCTGAGCGGCATCGCGCGCGATGTCGGTGAAAGCACTGTGTTGTCACGCGCGGGCGGCGCGCCCACATTTGCAGTCGGTATGGCGCACATCATCACCGAAGTGTTTAACAGCCGGGCGATGATGGCGTTTTGGTATCACTTCGCCATTCTGTTTGAAGCGCTGTTTATCCTGACGGCAGTTGATGCCGGTACCCGTGCCTGCCGTTTTATGGTGCAGGATTTGGTCGGCACCGTGGTGCCTTCGATGGCCAACAACCGTTCATGGCTGGGCAATATGGCGGGCACCACCGTGGCGGTGGCCGGCTGGGGCTTCTTTGTTTATCAGGGCGTGGTCGATCCGCTGGGCGGCATCAATACCCTGTGGCCGCTGTTTGGTATTGGTAACCAGATGCTGGCCTCAATGGCGTTGATTCTGGGTACCGTGGTGTTGTTCAAAATGAAAAAGCAGCGCTATGCGTGGGTCACCATTTTGCCGACCGCCTGGCTGTTCATCACTTCGATGACCGCGGGCTGGCAGAAGATCTTCCATGAGAAACCCTCGATTGGTTTCCTTGCGCAGGCCAACAAGTTCCGTAAAGGCATTGATGAAGGCATGGTCATCGCCCCGGCGAAAACCGTGGCGGACATGCAAACCATCGTGTTTAGCAATCAAATTAACGCGGCCCTGTGTGGCTTCTTTATGCTGGTGGCTGTCACCATGTTGATTGCGGCCTTCTTTGTCATCCGCCGTGCACTGCGCAGTGACGTGCCCACCACCCATGAGTCCGAAGTTTCCCTGCGTAAGGAGGTGCGAAATGTCTGAGTCCATTCAACGCTGGAGAAAACCGGTCGGCACGTGGCAGATTCAGCAATGCTTACCGATCGCAACCCAGGCCCTCGGGCAAAATCTTAATCGCTGGCAACGCATCTGGCAGGGATTGAAGCAAAGTTTTCGCTTAATGGTTGGCGTTCACGACTATCAAACTTATCTGAAGCATATGCGCGAGCACCATCCCGAGCAGATGCCTATGGATGAGCGCGCGTTTCATCGCTACTGCCTCGAAGCACGTTTTCCCAGCCAGGCAGGCAAGCTCGGCAAGTGTCCTTGCTGACATTTTTAAGCCCCGATTTTAGGGGCTTTTTCGTGCCATTCTTTAGTGAAAACAAAAATATATTTGGTTTGCATCTTGTGCTAACGCAGGAGGTTGAATACTGTTGCTAAAATAATGAGATACCGCCTGCTCAGCATTTCCCCGGAGGAAGTTTCCATGACCGATGAACAAGGGCAAACGTTGCTATACACCTTGTTTGGCACAACCAGCCCTCATTGGCGTTTAACTTCAGATAGCGATGCTTTGCATTTTGCCGAAGATGAGAATGCCAATACCAATTTGGCGGTTCCATTAACCCCTGCACAGGCCAGTTTGCTGCGTGCGATGACGGTGATCACCTCCAGTATCAACCTGACGCTCTCCCTGCGCGGTGCGCCAGTGCCCATGCACTTCGTCGGCCGCAAGGTCAACCAATCAACATGGGCCGGCACCTCTTCCGCCTGGGGTGATACCTCCTCCGTAGCGCGTGATTTAACGCTGGGTTTATCCTTCGCTGAACAAGTGGTCTCCGAAGCAAATTCAGTGATTGTCATCCTCGATCAGCGTGGCAACATCCAGCGATTCAACCGCTTAAGCGAAGAGTACACCGGGCTCAAAGAGCAGGAAGTGATCGGCCGCAACGTGTTTCAGCTGTTTATGACCAAACAGGAAGCGCAGGCTTCGCGTCGCAACATTTCGGGCTTCTTTCGCGATGGCAACTCTTATGAAGTAGAGCGCTGGATCAAAACCAAAAAAGGCCAGCGACTGTTTCTGTTTCGTAATAAGTTTGTGCACAGCGGTAGTGGGAAAAATGAAATTTTCCTCATCTGTTCTGGAACCGACATCACAGAAGAGCGACGCGCTCAGGAACGCTTACGCGTCCTCGCCAATACCGATACCGTAACCGGTTTACCCAACCGCAATGCCATCCATCAACAGATTAGTCTGGCACTGGAATTGGCTAATGGCAGTCAAACTGGCGTGGTTTATCTCGATCTGGACAATTTTAAGAAGGTCAACGACGCCTACGGCCATATGTTTGGCGACCAACTGCTGCAGGCAGTATCGCTGGCCATTCTCAGCTGCCTGGGCAAAGACCAGACGCTGGCACGTCTCGGTGGTGATGAATTCGTGGTGCTGGCAGAACATACCAGCCAGGCTGCGCTGGAAGCCATGGCATCGCGTATTCTTGAGCGCCTGCGTCAACCGTTCCGCGTCGGTCTGATTGAAGTCTACAGCGGCTGCTCGATTGGTATCGCCCTCGCCCCACTGCATGGCGAGGATCGTGAAAGCCTGATCCGCAACGCCGATACCGCGATGTATCACGCCAAGGAGAACGGGCGCGGTAAATTCTGCGTGTTCGCCAACGAGATGAATCAGCGGGTTTTCGAATATCTCTGGCTCGATACCAACCTGCGTAAAGCGCTCGAGCTGGAGCATCTGGTGGTGTATTACCAGCCAAAATTAGATCGTGACGGCGAAGTGCGCAGCGCAGAAGCGTTGGTGCGCTGGAATTCCGTAGAGCGCGGTCTGGTGCCGCCCGGCGACTTTATCTCCTATGCTGAAGAATCGGGCTTAATCGTTCCGCTCGGCCGCTGGGTGATGCTCAACGTGCTGCAGCAAATTATTCAATGGCGCAGTGAGGGGATTTTCCTGCGCGTTGCCGTTAACGTTTCGGCTAAGCAATTGATTGACCAAAGTATCTATACCGATTTAAAACAGGCATTAAGCGAAGCCGGTCTAACGGATTGCCCCATTGATATTGAGCTCACCGAAAGCTGCCTGATTGAGAATGAAGCCGGTGCACTGACGCTGATGAAGCAATTCCAGGAACTGGGCGCTCAGGTTCATCTCGATGATTTTGGTACAGGTTATTCCTCGCTTTCCCAGTTGGCGCGCGTGCCCATTGATGCAATCAAACTGGATCAAAGCTTCGTGCGTAATATCAACAAACAACCGGTGGCGCAATCGCTGGTACGTGCCATTGTCGCCGTGGCCAAAACCCTCGATCTGCAGGTGATTGCGGAAGGGATTGAAACCAAAGCCGAAGAGAAGTTTGTGATGACCAGCGGTGTCGATGGGCGTCAGGGTTATCTTTATGCAAAACCAATGCCCGCAGAACAGCTCGGGCATTGGCTGGCTAAGCATCCTGCCCGCGTTTAACGCTGGTCTCGGTTATCCGGCTTTGCGCAGGGATGCGCTATGACGGTTCTGTAGCTGTACCAGTCGCTCCATGTACGCAATGTCTTTTGGCTCCAGTGTAAAGGCGTAATCCACCCAATCTTCCGTAATATCCATCAGCTCGGCTCGTGAGAGTTGCAGCACGCGCTGGCGCGCTTTCAGCATGGCACGCACACCATTTAGCTTCGGACGCAGGGTATCAATAAAGGTACGCGTGGTACGGTAGGCATCGCCTGGCTGGAAGACTTTATCCACCAGACCGCGCGTCTCATACCACTCTGCGCTGTGCGACTCCCCTTCACAGATCAGCTCTTCGGCCAGCTTCATGCCGGAACGACGTGCCACCAGTGAATAACCGCCCATGCCAGGGAACAAGTTAAACGCAATTTCCGGGAACCCCATACGGGCAGAGTTCTGCGCCAGAATAAAGTGATGGGCCAGCGCGGCTTCGAAGCCGCCGCCTAATGCACTCCCTTCAATCATGGCCAGCGTCACCGCTCCGGTATCAAACCCTCTCGCTGCCGAATGGATGCAATCCACGCAGGCACGTGCATAAGCCCGCAGCGCTTCACGACGATTGTTACGAATGCACTCCACAAAGAAACGCAAGTCGCCTCCGGCGTTGAACATCTGCGGTACCAGCGAACCCGTCACCCAAAAATCAATCGGCAGACCCGAGCGCTGCGCGGCATAGCTCAGATTCATGATCTCCTCAATTAATTCGTGGTTGAAACTGGGGCGCGGTTGGGCACGCAGCATCATCCACATGGTATGTCGGCCCTCTTCATAGTAGGCCGCCAGCTGGGTGGTTTGTCCGACTTCGGTAAACAATCTGCAAGTTGGTTGGTTAATTACTGTCATAGTCTCATCCTCTAGTTATGTGATGCGTTAAACGCAACATCAGCGTAATCCAGAGTGAGGCCAGACCAAATGAGAGATTGATTTATAAAGTAAAATCCAGAGATATCCCCGACCATGGGGTCGGGGAAAGATAAGCAGGCTTACTTGATGGCAGCGCGCTGTGCTACCGCCACATGAGAACGCTTAACGCGTTTTGAATAGAGGGCGGTGATAATAGGCACTAATACAGAAGTCACGATAACTGATGTTGCCACCAGTGCGGTGGCTGCAGGTGCGACCGGTTTAAACTGTGGCAGCATCTCGGCAATCAGCACCGGCGTCGCCACGGCCGCGCCTGCGGTGCTTGAAGCGGCAATCCCTGCCGTGCCATCACCGCCACCAATCAAGCGGTCGGCAATAATCAGCGGAATACCGGTGATGATGATGACTGCAACACCGAGCATAATGCCCAATAGACCGGTTTGCGCGATCACTGCCAAATCGATGGTGTTACCCAATGCGAAGGCAAAGAACGGAATCAAGGTATGCACGGCTTTGCCAAAGAACTCGCGCAATTCGGGGTCAAGATTGCCCAGCGCGAAACCGACAATAAACGGCAGCACCGCGCCAACAAACACGTGTGGCTCAAACGACGCAATGCCAGCGGTCCCCAGAATCACCATGGTCATCAACGGACCCGATTCCAGCGACATCAGCACAAACGCGCCTGCTTCTTCTTTTGAACCGTATTGCTGCATGATCGAGGCATAGAGTCCGCCGTTGGTCATATCCATAGCGGCAACCAATGCCAGCGTGGACAAACCGGCGAACATACCGACTTCAATGCCATTTTCCGGCATCATGCGGGATGCCACGGCAGCCACCACCCAGGCCACGGCGATTTTGGTTAACACCAGCGTGCCGGATTTACGCAGCACGGTCCCGGTTGCGCTGAGTTTGATCGATGCGCCCATACAAAAGAACCAAACAGCCAGGATCGGCACCGTGCCGGTCATCAAGCCGTTAGTGAAAGAGCCAAAGTATTTTCCTGCGCCGGGTGAAAACGTGTGGCAGAGTGCGCCCAGAAATAGCGGAATTAACATCATGCCGCCTGGAATTTTATCGATTGCACGTTTGATATGCATAGTTGTGTCACCTTTACTGAGCCAGAGGGAGGTGCGTTATCGTTAGCCAGATGGCATGGCTGGCAAGATAACCTCCGACAATCAGAAAGAAAGTGATCAAATCGATCAAAATGAAACGACGTTTTACTTTTTAAGGTTGGCTATTTCTTTTTTATGATGAGTATCGCCATACTAGTTATTTGAGCCAAAAATTAAGGCGCCCTGAGGCGCCTATTCTGTGGTTAATGTTCAATTCTGCCCGTACCAGGCGTTCTTACCATGCTTTCGCAGATAATGCAGGTCGAGTAAATTCTGCGAAATTGGAGGCAGCTCACTGCGTAATTGTTCTGTGTGCAGCGCCATGTAGGCCACTTCTTCCAGCACCACCGCACTGTGTACGGCAGCATCGGCATCTTTCCCCCAGGAAAAGGGGCCGTGCGAATTGACCAGCGCAGCGGGAATGTCGGCTGGCTTAATACGGCGTTGAGCAAAGCTTTCGATAATCACCTGCCCGGTGTTCCACTCGTAATCCTGTTGAATTTCCTCGCGCTTCATCGCACGCGTGCAGGGAATGGTGCCGTAGAAGTCATCCGCGTGCGTGGTACCCAACGCAATAATATCGCGTCCGGCCTGCGCCCAAATCGTGGCGTGGCGTGAGTGGGTGTGTACGATGCCGCCAATCTCTAGCCAGGCAAGGTACAGCGCGCGATGGGTTGCCGTATCGGATGACGGACGTAGCGCCCCTTCCACCACTTTGCCGCTGGCTAACTCCACCACCACCATATCGTCACGCTGCATTTTCTCGTATTTCACGCCCGATGGCTTGATCACCAGCAAGCCACGATCGCGATCAACGGCGCTGACGTTACCCCAGGTAAAGGTGACCAGGTTATAGCGTGGTAAATCCAGATTGGCTTCCAGCACCTGCTGCTTGAGCGATTCCAGCATGATTATTTCTCCTGCGAACTGTGATAGCTGAATTGTGCTGAACGAGCGGAGAAAACGTTATGGAGCGAATCGCTGTAAAAGCAGCGGAAAGTCGCTGAGACCGGAGAAGTGTGGCGTGAATTAAGAATTTTCTATCTTCACCTAATTTAGCTGTGCTTGACCAAGCTAAAGTCAGGAGCGGTACGGTTTACACAGGATTAAGCGCCGCTGCTGGGCATAAAGATGAGCATTGAATGACACGCTGGGATGAAGTACTTCGTTGCGCAACATCTATACTAATAACGTTGCCTCTGTACATACAATCAAGGAGAAAGAGATGACGACAACAATGAAACGTATGACCGTTGCGGTATTAGCTGCCACCCTGGTTGTTGCCTTGAGTGGTTGTTCGAACTGGTCAAAACGCGACCGTAATACCGCCATCGGGGCGGGTGCGGGTGCAATCGGTGGTTCTGTCCTGACTAACGGAAGTGCACTGGGTACAGTAGGTGGTGCAGCCGTTGGCGGTATTATCGGCCATCAGGTTTCTAAATAACGATAAAGTTTCAGGCTACGCAGCGCATCTACAGCATCACGGGCCGCACAATGTGCGGCCCGTATTTTTTAGCCACCGGCTAATTTAACCTTCATGCCTTTGGCTTCAAGCAGCGTTTTTAATAAATCGCGTTTATCGCCCTGAATCTCGATCACGCCATCTTTGAGTGACCCACCACAACCACATTTTTTCTTCAGTTCTGCTGCCAGCTTGTTGAGCGCATCGTCATCCAAATCGATACCGGTGATCAGGCACACGCCCTTGCCTTTTCGGCCGCTGGTCTGGCGCTGGATGCGCACAATACCGTCCCCTTTCGGACGCGCTGTTTTTTCTTCTTCCTGAGCGATGCGCCCAGTTTCAGTGGAGTAAACCAGTCGGTTGTCCTGAGCCATTAGACCTCCTGTAAGCTTTGCAGGATGGTGCGTAGTGTTTCAGCCGGATCATTGGATTGGGTGATCGGACGCCCAATCACCATGTAATCCACGCCAGCCAATTTTGCTTGTTGCGGTGTCATGATTCGGCGCTGATCGCCGGCATCACTGCCAGCAGGACGAATACCCGGTGTCACCAGTGCGAAATCCTGACCGATTACCTGCTTAAAGTGAGCAGCTTCCTGCGCTGAACACACCACACCGTCCAGACCACAATCGCGCGTCAGGCGAGCCAGACGTTCCGCCTGCTGAGCGGGTGAAAGCGTAATGCCGAGGCCTTTGAGATCGTCTTCATCCATGCTGGTTAATACGGTTACCGCAATCAACAATGGTGCATCTTTGCCAAAAGGCAGCAGCGCTTCACGTGCCGCGTTCATCATCCGCGCCCCGCCACTGGCGTGGACATTGACCATCCACACACCGAGGTCAGCTGCAGCAGCTACCGCGTGCGCAGTGGTATTTGGGATGTCATGAAACTTCAGGTCGAGGAAAACGTCAAACCCACGCGACTGTAACGTTTTCACCAGCGACGGGCCAAACAGCGTGAACATCTCTTTACCGACTTTCAGACGGCACTGGCTCGGGTCAATGCGGTCCACAAACTGCAGTGCGCTGTCGAGATTATGATAGTCGAGTGCCACCAGAATCGGTGAAGTGGTTACAGGCATAACGTTTCCTCAGAGGCAGGCACCCGCAGGCGCAATGGACAAACGGCAAGCATTCTACCCGCGCATCCCCTTCCCGACAATCTCACAGCACGCTTTAAACCGATGATTGACCGAAGGCTGCACAGTGCCACGGTTCACTTTGATAATTCAAGGCCATAGTATGTTGTAACTATGGTGCAATTGTAATAAAAAAACGGCCGTTACTGGCCGTCAAGTCCGCGGATTGGCTTCACAGAAGACCATGCGCGACAGGATGGGCAATGCCAATAAAGCGCATGCGCGGTAAATCCGCACTTTTGGCAGCGGTAGCGCGGTTTGGTGCGAATCTGTTCGCCCACCATATCGCGCAGCACCATCAGGCTCTCTTTGGCACGACCGTCTTCTGCTTCATGCAGGTGGAAATCCATCAAGCGATGGAACACGCGCATGGTCGGATGGCGCTGTAACTGGCGATTAATGTATAACTGCGCCGCTTCAGGTCCCTGCTGCTGTTCGAGGATATCAGAGAGGTAAAGTTCAGCGGCCGCGCCGGTATTCTCCTCAACACAGCGCTGTAAAAACTGAGCCCAATCTTCGGGCTGATTCAGGCGCTGATAGCAGGTTTCGAGCATCGATAAGGTTTCACTGACCAGCTCTTTATCTTGATCCAGCACGCGCTGCAGGCGAGCCGTTGCTTTAGCGTATTCGCCCTGCTCCATAAAGATGCGGCCCATCATAATGGAAACGCGCGCGCTTTGGTGATCGGCCGATTCACCCTTCTTCAACAAGCTCATGGCGCGATCCAGATCGTCACTGCTCAGCGCCTGAAGCGCAAGCTCGCAGTAGAAATGGGCAATTTCGCCCTTGTGCTTCTCTTTGCCGAGCTTGACCAACCTTTCCGCTACTTCGATGGCTTTCTGCCAGTCACTGGTTGCCTGATGAATCTGTATCAGCTGTTGCAGCGCACCGATACGGAAGTCGGTTTCATCAATCAATTGGCTAAACATGTCCTCGGCGCGATCGTAAAACCCGGCGGCCATGTAATCGCGACCCAGTTGCTGGATAGCCAACAGGCGCTGTTCATAGCTCAGAGAAGCGCTTTCCATCAGGGATTGGTGGATGCGAATGGCGCGATCAACTTCGCCGCGTGAACGGAACAGATTGCCGAGCGTCAGGTGAGCTTCAACTGTGCCGCTGTCCTCCTTCAGCATATCCAGAAAGAGATCGACAGCTTTGTCCTGTTGATTGGAAAGCAGGAAGTTTACGCCGGCAACGTATTCACGTGACAGGCGATTGGCTTCCTGTTGCTTATCCTGATGTGCGCTACGACGGCCCATATACCAGCCATACGCCGCAGCAACAGGGAGAAGCAAAAACAGCAATTCAAGCATCGAAACTTAATCCCGACGACCAGCAGTAGAAGAATTTGTCACAGCCGTTGATTGTTCGTTCTGCGCCTGCATGCGTTTCAGCTTGCGCTGCGCATGGGCGAGAGAAACACGTATCCGCAACCAGAAAAGACCGCAAATTGCCCATCCGAGCAGGAATCCGGCACCAAACAGGCTCGCCAGCAATGTGGAGATGCGGAATTCACCCTGCGCCAGCAGATAGTTAAAAGTGACGATTTGGTCGTTATGCGCTCCAAGGGTGACGGAGATAATAAAAATGACCAAAACCACGAGAAAAATCAGCAAATATTTCACAATGCGTCCTGTCGTGAGGTTATCCAGTAGAAGTATGCCAAAAAAGTGCCGCCGATGCTGCTTATCAGCACATCACTTAGCGCATTTTCCGTAAGCGCAATCAATCATATGGGGGCGCGCGCAGAAATTACAATCCATCATCACGCTGCGCAATCTCCTGCTGCTCTTCGCGCGGCACCGTCAGCGGTCCGCAAAAACGTTGCGCCAGCCAGGTGGCAACCGTAACCAACAGCCAGGAAATCAGGGTGGCCACCACTAAATCGCGCGGCCAATGCATGCCCAGCAGCAAACGGCTGCCCATGACCATGGTAGCCCAGGCAAACAGCACGACCACGGTCACGATGTGGCGCCGTGGCCAGAGTAAGCCAATCACCAGCAGCGCCCAACTGGCGGCAAACATGGTATGTCCGGAAGGAAAGGCAAAGCCGGTTTCAAACGCCCAGTGGTTTTTCAGCCATTGCGGCAGCTGAGTGTCGTTCGCCACTAAAGTCGACACTAATTGACTGCGCCCCTGACGGTTTTGCTGATAAAACGCCCCTTCATCAATACCGTAACTCTTCTCCAGCCAAACCACATAGGGGCGGGGTTCCTGCACCTGCTCTTTAATGAAAGATTTGGTGTACTGGCCAGCAAGAATTGCGCCGTTCATGAAGAGGATTAGTAAAATGGCGGGTTTAAGTCGGAAGCGTAAGCACCATAAAACCCAGGCACTGAGGATAAGGCTTGTCAAAATGCCCCATGGGCTGGTGACGGTTTCGGTCATCCAAAAGAGTACCCGTAAAAACGCGCTACTCTCACCTGGCTGCCATTGCCAGCCAGAGAGCCAGACAGCAACCGGCATGATTAATAACAAAAGCATTCCCAGGGTGGTGCGCTGCGCAATTTTTAACATCCGTTTCCTTTTAGATCCGCTGATATTCGCGTGGCTGGCATAACTTTAGCTGAAAAAAGAATAACATACCCGTTGCAGCTTAGATAATTGTGCTTTATCACTACAATAACTCTGACTGATTAACGGCCCGGGTACAGGTTGTGGCACAATATTGTCAGTTTTGTCGGGCCAGTCGGGCCCGTGCGTTATCATGATGATAGCGCATCCTCTGAAGGTTCTGGAGAGTCACATGCAGCTTAAACGGGTAGCAGAAGCCAAACTGCCCACGCCATGGGGAGATTTCCTGATGGTTGGTTTTGAAGAACTGGCAACCGGCCAGGATCACGTCGCGCTGGTTTACGGTGATGTTAGCGACCACAATCCAGTGCTGGCCCGCGTTCACTCCGAGTGTCTTACCGGTGACGCACTGTTCAGCCTGCGCTGCGACTGTGGTTTTCAGCTGGAAGCGGCGCTCACCGCTATCGCTGAAGAAGGTCGTGGCGTGCTGTTATATCACCGTCAGGAGGGCCGTAATATCGGTCTGCTGAACAAGATCCGCGCCTATGCCCTGCAGGATAAAGGGTACGATACGGTGGAAGCGAATCATCAGTTGGGCTTTGCCGCCGATGAGCGCGATTTCACCCTGTGTGCCGATATGTTCAAACTGTTGGGCGTCAATGAAGTCCGCCTGCTGACTAACAATCCACGCAAAGTCGAGATTCTGAGCGAAGCGGGAATTAATATTGTTGAGCGCGTGCCATTAGTGGTCGGGCGCAACCCCAAAAATGCCCACTACCTTGATACCAAGGCAGAAAAAATGGGTCATCTGCTGCCAAAAGCGTAAAGCAGACAGAAAAAAGCCGGGAAATCTCCCGGCTTTTTCTTTAGTTCAGCATATTACGAATCACATAGTGCAATATGCCGTCGTTTTGATAATAGGTCAGCTCATTGCCAGTATCGATACGACACCGCGTTGCCAGCGTCTCTTTTTTACCATCAACGCGCGTCAGCGTGACATTCACGGTACAACCCGGTTTCAACTGGGAAAGGTTTTCAACATCAATAAACTCCTCCCCGGTTAATCCCAATGTTTTCCGCGTGACGCCAGCGGGGAATTCCAGTGGCAGAATTCCCATCCCGATCAGGTTAGAGCGATGGATACGCTCGAACGACTCAGAGATAACCACGCGCACACCTTGCAAACGCGGGCCTTTCGCAGCCCAGTCGCGGCTGGAACCTGAGCCGTACTCCTTCCCGGCGATCACCGCCAGCGGCACGCCCTCTGCCTGATATTTCATGGCCGCATCGTAAATCGCCAGCTGTTCATTGCTGGGGTAGTGTTTGGTGTATCCCCCTTCCACACCTGGCACCATTTCATTACGAATACGGATGTTGGCAAAGGTGCCGCGCATCATCACCTCGTGGTTACCACGACGCGAGCCATAGGAGTTAAAATCGGTGCGCTCGACACCATGCGACAGCAAATAGCGTCCAGCGGGACTTTCCGCTTTGATGCTGCCCGCTGGCGAAATATGGTCGGTGGTGACAGAGTCACCCAGCATTGCCAGAATGCGCGCGCCTTTAATATCCTGGACAGGCTCCGGTGTTTTGCCCATATCGTCAAAGAACGGCGACAGGCGGATGTATGTCGATCCCTCATCCCAGTCATAAGTCGCGGCTTCACTGACTTTGATTTGCTGCCACTCAGGCGTCCCGTCGAAGACTTCAGCGTATTCCTTATGGAACATATCACTGGTCACTTTCTGCACTGCGGCGGCGATCTCTTCTGGTGATGGCCAGATATCCTGCAGAAAGACATCCTTGCCCTGCCGGTCCTGCCCGATGGGCTCACTCTGCAGGTTTAGTTTCATATTACCGGCCAGTGCATAAGCCACCACCAAAGGCGGCGACGCCAGCCAGTTGGTTTTCACCAGCGGATGGATGCGTCCTTCGAAGTTACGGTTACCCGACAACACTGCGCCCACGGTCAGATCACCCTCTTTAATCGCGCTTTCAATTTCATCTGGCAATGGGCCCGAGTTACCGATGCAGGTGGTACATCCATATCCCACCAGATTGAAACCTAGTTCATCCAGATAAGGCGTGAGCTGAGCCACCGCGAGGTAATCCGACACCACTTTGGATCCCGGTGCCAGCGAGGCTTTCACCCAGGGTTTGCGCATCAGTCCACGCTCAACCGCATTTTTCGCCAGCAGGCCCGCCGCCATCAAGACGCTGGGGTTGGACGTATTAGTACAGGAGGTAATGGCAGAAATGACCACCGCGCCATCTTCCAGCTGATAGCTATCGCCGGTCTCGCTGTCGCGATACGTGACGGTTTTGTGCGCTTTCTGCGCATGATTAACTTCAAGTTCGTTGCTGGCATCAAAAGCAGCGGGGACATCGCCTAAAGAGACGCGATCCTGCGGTCGTTTCGGACCGGCAAGACTGGATTCAACGTCTGCCATATCCAACGCCAGTGAACTGGTAAAGCGGGGTTCGTCACCCGGATTTCGCCACATCCCTTGTTGCTTCGCATAAGCTTCAACCAGCTCGACTTGCTCTGCATCGCGCCCGGTCAGAGTCATGTAACTCAGCGTAATCTCATCGATGGGGAAGAAACCGCAGGTTGCACCATATTCCGGTGCCATATTGGCGATGGTTGCGCGGTCAGCCAGTGGCAGATCGGCCAGACCATCACCGTAAAATTCCACGAATTTGCCCACTACGCCATGCTTACGCAGCATTTGCGTCACGGTTAACACCAAATCGGTCGCGGTAATGCCAGGGCGTAGTTTCCCGGTGAGTTTGAAACCGACAACGTCGGGGATCAACATTGACACGGGCTGCCCTAACATGGCGGCTTCGGCTTCGATACCGCCAACACCCCAGCCCAATACGCCGAGCGCGTTAATCATCGTGGTATGGGAATCGGTACCGACTAAGGTGTCAGGATAAGCCACTTCTTTTCCGTCTTGCGTTTCGTGCCAGACCGATTTCCCCAGATACTCAAGGTTAACCTGGTGGCAGATACCGGTGCCAGGCGGCACCACGCGGAAGCGGTTAAAGGCTTTTTGCCCCCAACGCAGGAAAACGTAGCGCTCATGGTTGCGTTCCATTTCGAGACGCACGTTTTCCTCGAAAGCATCTTCATCACCAAAATGGTCAACGGTCACCGAGTGGTCGATCACTAAATCGACCGGTGATAAGGGGTTAACTTTGGCCACATCGCCGCCGAGGCGTTTCACTGCTTCACGCATCGCCGCCAAATCCACTACCGCTGGCACACCGGTGAAGTCTTGCATCAACACGCGTGCTGGGCGGTAGGCAATTTCCCGATCGGCATGGGCATCTTCCTGCCAGCCAACTAGTGCCTGGATATCTTCAGCCGTCACCGAATCCCCATCCTGCCAGCGCAGTAGGTTTTCCAGCAACACCTTCATGGATTTGGGTAAGCGATCGATATTGCCCAGTTGCTGGGCGGCTTTAGGCAGGCTGTAGTAATGATATTTTTTTGCCCGAACGTCCAGCGTATCCTGACTTTGCTCCCGTAACGTTAACGACATAACTCCTCCTTAAATGGGCCTCTCTTTTAAACCTCAATAACCGCAAGGTTTAGCTTAAAGATAGACCACATTTTCGTTAACGATTTGATAACAACACGAAATGACACATAAAGGCACAAACAAAAATGCCCCGACGTTTGTCGGGGCATTAATAAAAGTCACTACAATTTGAGTTATTGGATTAGATCATTGCCCACACGGCCGCAGCCCAAAATGCAATGGAAAAGGCATAAACGCCAAACCATGAAAAAGTCGTGGTATTCATTGAGTCACTCCCTCCCGGATTCCGGGCAAAAAAAGTCCACCGTCTTCAGCTTTGTACTGATGACACCGTTTTTTTGATGCTGAGTGTTAAAGGACGGGCTTTTAAAATGCCCACCGGATAATCCGGTAAAGAGAGAAATGAATGTCTATATAAAGAACAGAACGCAGACTGCGTTATTTCGACTTCGGATCCATGAAAGATTCGATAAAGTTACGCTGATTGTCACTCAGTTCCCACGACGCAGGAATCGCCACAGGCTGTTCAGCGCTCTTTACTTCCTTCGCTTTGCACGTTGACGTGTTCGGCTGACGCGCAGAAACCGGAGACTTACGGCTGAGTGTATTTGCCCACATGGCTTAACCCCACATACGCCAGATCATCAATGCCACCACTACCCAGAACAGTGCTGAAGCAGCGAAGACGGTCAACCAAGCCTTGCGACGCACGTTACCAGAGCGCTCAACCTTGGCGGTTTTAGTACGGAAATCTTGTTGTACAGTCAGTCTAGTATTCATAGTTTTTGATAATCACTCTCAATAAAACGATTGTTGATAACGATTAAGATTTAGGACGAATCCTAAACTTGTTAAGTCCGAAAATCCAGTTATTTTTATTGAGCACAACGATTAACGCTATTTATCAAAACCCAAAAGATTGATGAGATAAATTTAATTACTGATCAAACTATTTATCTAATACATACATTGTAAATTTGGGTTAAAACAAATTTAGTACCATTCTAAATTTGAGTTTAATTTAAATAGCCCGACTAAAAGCCCTTTCTCATCAGTTGATAACTGGAGTATGGGAATATTCCTGGCGGTCCGCAAAGCGGCAGCGTAAATTTTGTGTACTGTTTCTCATTTAAGAACTAACAATGAAAAAACATGTGATCGATGTTTCATTTACAAAAAAATAATGAAATTTTTTGAGATTCTTGTGGCGCTAACCAGGGAGGGTTTCACAAGATGCCCACTGGACACCTTGTGAAAATAATGAGTTAGGGGATTATTTGAAAGGTAACTTGATATCGCGGAACATCGCTTCGATATCTTCATTAGAACGTAATGCGACCGCGGCATCCACTACATCACGCGTCAAATGCGGTGCGAAACGTTGAATAAAATCATACATATAGCTTCGCAGGAACGTGCTGCGTCTAAAGCCAATTTTGGTTGTACTATTGGTAAAAATTTCTGATGCTTCAATACGCACCAGGTCCGGATCGGAAACCGGGTCCACCGCCATACTGGCAATCACACCCACACCTAAGCCCAAACGCACATATGTTTTGATGACATCAGCGTCGGTGGCCGTAAAGACAATACGTGGCGTTAATCCTGCACGGTTGAAGGCGGTATCCAGCTCTGAGCGGCCGGTGAAGCCAAAGGTGTAGGTCACGAGCGGGAAATCAGCCAGCTCTTCAATCGTCACATTCGATTTGCCTGCTAACGGATGGTCTGGCGTCACGACAATGGCGCGGTTCCAGTGATAGCACGGCAACATAATCAGGTCGTCGTACAGATGCAGCGCTTCGGTCGCGATCGCAAAGTCAGCATTCCCCTTCGACACGGCCTCAGCAATTTGCGTTGGCGATCCCTGATGCATATGCAGCGATACGCGTGGGTAACGCTCGATGAAGCCTTTAATCACGCCAGGCAAGGCATAACGCGCCTGAGTATGCGTGGTCGCCACATACAGCGAGCCTTTGTCGGGCCAGGTATGCTCACCCGCGACAGATTTAATCGCATCGACCTTCGATAACACTTCACGTGCTATCCGGATGATCTCTTCACCCGCAGGCGTTACCTGAGTGAGATGTTTCCCGCTACGCGCAAAAATCTGCACGCCGAGTTCATCTTCCAGCATACGCACTTGCTTACTGATACCCGGTTGCGAGGTATAAAGACCTTCGGCGGTAGAGGAGACGTTGAGGTTGTGATTAACCACTTCAACGATGTAACGCAATTGCTGCAATTTCATAGTTATATCTTCCCGGTAGCGACAGAGGGGCATTCCCTGCAGGCGTGTTTCCGCCTTGATTAAGGGTTGAGGAGGGAAAGCGTGTCAGCGAAACGAAAAAAAGCTATAACCACTATATCAGTTAAAGAAAGAATGTAGAACGATTAGCTATAAGGATGATGAAAAGGCCAGCAGATGCTGGCCTTGAGGGGAATTACTTCTTCGCTTCCTGCCACTTACCGTCAATGTAGAACATTGACCAGCCTGTCGCTTTACCCTCTTTTTCCGAGGAGACGTACTGCTGCTTGGTTTTACGGCTAAAACGAACCAACGTTTTGTTGCCTTCCGGATCGGCAGCAGGCGCTTCCGCCAGATATTTCAGCTTCTCAGGCAGACGGTCAGCAAAACGTTGCAACTCTTCCACCAGCGGCGCACGCGTTTCACGCGATTTAGGGAAGGTGTTTGCTGCAAGGAAGACACCCGCTGCACCATCACGCAGTACGAAGTAAGCATCCGATTTTTCACACGCCAGTTCTGGCAGTGGAACCGGATCTTCTTTCGGTGGCGCAACGTCACCGTTTCGCAGGATCTTACGCGTATTTTTACACTCGTCGTTGGTACAAGCCATGTACTTACCAAAACGCCCCATTTTCAGGTGCATTTCAGAACCACACTTCTCGCACTCCACGACAGGACCGTCATAGCCCTTGATACGGAATTCACCCTGCTCGATTTCATAACCATCACATTCCGGGTTATTACCGCAGACATGTAATTTGCGCTGATTGTCGATCAGATAGCTGTCCATCGCAGTGCCACATTTCTGACAACGGCGACGAGCGCGCAACGCATTGGTTTCAGCATCATCGCCTTCCAAAATGTTGAGCACTTCATTTTCCGGAATCAGATTGATGGTCTGTTTGCAGCGTTCTTTCGGCGGCAATGCATAACCCGAGCAGCCGAGGAATACGCCAGTACTCGCGGTACGAATACCCATTTGGCGGCTACAGGTCGGGCAGTCGATCGAGGTTAGCACCATCTGATTCGGCTGCATGCCGCCCTCTTCTGGCTCTTTCTCGGCCTGACCTAACTGCTGGCTGAAATCGCTGAAGAAGGAATCCAGCACCGCTTTCCACTGCGCTTCATTATTAGCAACCTGGTCAAGGCTGTCTTCCATGCGCGCGGTGAAGTCATAGTTCATCAGCTCACGGAAATTCTGCTCCAGACGATCGGTGACGATTTCACCCATCTTCTCAGCATAGAAACGGCGGTTTTCCACGCGCACGTAACCGCGATCCTGAATGGTGGAAATAATCG
Organism: Erwinia sp. S63; assembly: GCF_016625195.1. Classification (GTDB taxonomy): domain Bacteria; phylum Pseudomonadota; class Gammaproteobacteria; order Enterobacterales; family Enterobacteriaceae; genus Pantoea. Next base: position 677,876 of record NZ_JACVUP010000001.1, on the reverse strand, counting down.
AGGCGTAGGTCGATGGTCGGCCGATACCCCGTTTTTCCAGCTCACGGACCAATGAAGCTTCGCTAAAGCGGGCTGGCGGCTTGGTGAAGTGCTGGCTTGGCATCAGCTCTTTCAGATCAAGCATATCGCCGACATTGACCGGTGGCAGCGTCAAATCTTCATCGTTTTTACGCAGGGCTGGCATCACTTTTGTCCAGCCATCAAAACGCAACGTACGACCTTTCGCCTTCAGTTTGAAGTCCGCCGCGCCTACGGTCAGCGTGGTGGAATCATACTGCGCTGGCACCATCTGACAGGCCACAAACTGACGCCAGATCAGCTGGTACAGTTTCTGCGCGTCAGCTTCCATATCTTTCAACGATTCTGCCTGGATGTTGACATCCGAAGGACGAATCGCTTCGTGAGCTTCCTGCGAATTCTCTTTACTGGCGTAAGTGATCGGTGATTCTGGCAGATACTTCTTGCCAAAACTCTTCTCCACAAAGCCGCGTGCCATCGCCACCGCATCCTGACTCAGGTTGGTGGAGTCGGTACGCATATAGGTGATGTGACCCGCTTCATAGAGACGCTGCGCCATCATCATGGTTTTCTTTACGCCAAAACCGAGACGAGTACTCGCCGCTTGCTGCAGCGTCGAGGTAATAAAAGGTGCAGAAGGTTTGCTGCTGGTCGGTTTGTCTTCACGATCCAGCACTTCGTAACGCGCTTTCTCCAGCACGGATACCGCAGCATGAGTTTGCTCGCGATTAACCGGACGGAAGGCTTTGTCGCCCTGATGCGTGACCTGCATCGCCAGCGCGTCGCCTTTCGGCGTAGAGAAATCTGCGTCGATTTCCCAGTACTCTTCAGGCACGAACGCTTTGATTTCGTGCTCGCGTTCGACCACCAGACGTACAGCTACAGACTGAACACGACCCGCCGACAAGCCACGGGCAATCTTCTTCCACAGCAGCGGGGAAACCATGTAACCCACCACGCGGTCCATAAATCGGCGCGCCTGCTGTGCATTAACACGCTCAATATTCAGTTCGCCCGGCTTTTCAAACGCCTGACGAATCGCATTTTTGGTGATTTCGTTAAACACCACGCGGCTAAACCGCTTGTCATCGCCACCGATCACTTCCCGCAGGTGCCAGGCAATGGCTTCCCCTTCGCGGTCAAGGTCCGTTGCGAGATAGATGTGGTCGGCGTCTGCGGCAAGGCTCTTCAGTTCGGCAACGACTTTCTCTTTGCCCGGCAGAATCTGATAGTCCGCTTCCCAGCCATGCCACGGGTCGACACCCATGCGGCTGACCAGAGCGGCCTTCTCATCTTTCTTAACCTTTTTTCCTGTTTTCGCCTTTTCCCCGTCGGCACTTTTACGGGCAGTTGAACCGCTGGTCGGCAAATCACGGATATGACCGACGCTGGATTTCACCACGTAGTCATTACCGAGGTATTTATTGATTGTTTTGGCCTTTGCCGGGGACTCAACGATTACGAGTGCTTTACCCATATGTACCTTTACCTAATTGAAACGTCCTGATAAACGGGAGAGGATTCGATGCCCCAAAACCCAACGGGTTCAATATTGCTGCCAGCTTTTCACTTTTCAAGGCAGCGGGGATAATCTCAGGTCAGATTGCATCGACTTATGCAACTTTATGATTAGAAGCGGGTTTTCCATCTGACAGCATCACACATCCGGGTGTGATCTCCCTGAAAGCTGAATCGCCCACACTCTACCTGATAAAATCCGTTACGCAACTTAATTAGCATTCTGATTAATTTTGCGCCAGTTTTGCTGAAGGACGTTGATTTGATGAACAGCGCAACTCGCTAGTAATATAGAAGGAGAACGATTGCTGTCAAAAAAGAGGTCAACAATGTCAGTAGAAACGGATTCCATTTCACGCCAGGCGTTACTGGAATTAGCCAATCAAATGATCAAACAGCACGACGATTATTTAGCCGGAATGGAAGCAAATGACGTGATTCAGCAGGGCGAGGTATTGGTGTTTCGTGGGCCTTACTTCTTAGATGAAGAAGGCCTGCCGAGCGCGAAAACCACCGCTGTGTTTAACGTGTTTAAATCCCTTGCCGTTGAGCTCTCCTCACGCTATCACCTGGCATAAAAAAGCCCGGCAATTGCCGGGCTTGCTTACAACAGTGGCTTATCACCACGCTGCCATATTTTCAGAATTAACCGCTCGGCCGCCAGACTGGCGCTGTTGGTGAAGCGATCCATCATTTTCTTCTTCCGCGCATAGTGCACGCCCAGCACATTGAACCGATCCATCTGTTTGATAATCAGCGCATCGCTGGTGCCGATCTCATCAATCAGCCTCAAATCCAGCGCCTGGCGTCCATACCAGTGCTCACCGGTGGCCACTTTTTCCAAATCCAGTGTCGGACGCATCTGCTGAACAAACTCTTTGAACAGCAGATGGGTTTCGTTGAGATCTTCCTGGAATTTTTCACGTCCCTCATCGGTGTTCTCACCAAACAAGGTCAGCGTGCGCTTATATTGACCCGCCGTGTGCAGTTCAACGTCGATATCATTGCGTTTCAGCAGACGGTTGAAGTTGGGGATCTGCGCGACCACACCAATTGAGCCAATGATAGAGAATGGCGCCGCGACGATGCGATCCGCGACACAAGCCATCATATAACCCCCGCTTGCCGCCACTTTATCGACGACGGCAGTTAACTGCAGGCCCGCATCACGCAGACGCTGCAGCTGAGAAGCGGCCAGGCCATAACCGTGCACCACGCCACCCGGGCTTTCCAGACGTAGCAAGACTTCATCACCCGGCACAGCCACCGCCAGCACCGCGGAAATCTCCTCACGCAAAGAACTGACTTCGCCCGCATCCATACTGCCTTTAAACTCCAGCACATACAGTGTCGGTTTAGCGGCTTCGCTCACACCAGCTTTGGCGTTGCGCTTCTCGGTTTTGGCTTTCTGCTTCTCTTCTTTTTTATGCTGCTTCAGCCACACTTTTTGCGCCTGCGGCTTCATCTTCGCCAGCTGCAGATCTTCCTTCATTTCACGATAATCATCGTCTAGGTGAGTTAAGCGCAGTTGACCACCGCTGTGGCGTTTACGCATCGCGGCATTCAGCACAATCAGAACAATAGCTGCGAACGCCACCACCACGGTGACGGCCTTGGCCAGAAATAATCCATAACTGGAGAGTAAATCCATTCTGCCGCCTTATTAAACAGTGAATTACAAACAATGGCTGAGTTTACCCGCTTTAGCGACTTTCGTCGCCTGAAATGCCCGCAGGCGGCACAGAATGCGAGGCGCGGTGATTGCACCTGGCGCCAAATTGAGGCATAAAGCCCAAAACCCTCTGACTTGCCAAAGGACATCGCTGTGCATTATCAACCGAAAAGCGATCTGCTGGAAAATCGCATTATCCTCGTCACCGGCGCTTCAGACGGCATTGGTCGCGAGGCGGCGCTGACCTATGCGCGCTATGGCGCACGCGTCATTTTGATGGGCCGCAACGCCGAAACGCTGCAGCAGACTGAACACGCCATCAATCAACTGAATAAGCAGCCCGCATCCCATTTGCTGCTGGACTTGTCGCATGCTACGCCAGAAAGCTGTGCCGAGGTGGCCGCTCAGATCGCCGCTCTGGTGCCACGACTCGATGGTGTGCTGCACAATGCCGGGATTCTGGGTGAGATCGTCCCACTGGCGGAACTCGATCCTGCCGTCTGGCGCCAGGTGATGCAGATCAATCTTGACGCCACCTTCTATTTGACTCAGGCCTTGCTGCCGCTGCTGCTGAAATCAGACGCCGGTTCACTGGTGTTTACCACGTCGAGCGTGGGCCGTACCGGCCGTGCAGGCTGGGGGGCATATGCGGTGTCGAAATTCGCCACCGAAGGCATGATGCAGGTACTGGCGGATGAGTATAAAAATCGTCATCTGCGGGTAAATTGCATCAATCCTGGTGGCACTCGCACTAAAATGCGCGCCAGTGCTTTCCCGGAAGAAAATGCCAGTTTGCTGAAAACGCCTGCTGATTTGATGCCGCTTTACCTTTATTTGATGGGTGATGACAGCCGTCGTAAAACCGGGATCAGTTTTGATGCCCAGCCGGGACGTAAACCGGGGCCAGCCAGCGCATGAGTGATCGTCATCAGCAACGACAGCAGCGTTTAAAAGAACAGGTTGATGCGCGGATTGCTGCCGCCACTGAAACGCGCGGTATTTTGATGGTGTTCACCGGCAACGGTAAAGGCAAAACCACCGCTGCCTTTGGTACGGCTTTGCGCGCTTGCGGACACGGTAAGACCGCTGCCGCCGTGCAGTTTATTAAAGGTGAATGGCCGAATGGCGAACGCAATTTGCTGGAGCAGCATGGCGTGGAATTTCAGGTGATGGCCACCGGCTTTACCTGGGATACCCAGAACCGGGAAACTGACACCACCGCTTGCCAGCTGGTTTGGCAGGAAGCCCGACGTATGCTGGCAGACCCGCACATCGATTTAGTGATTCTGGACGAAGTCACCTACATGGTGAGCATGGATTATTTGGACCTGGATGAGCTGGTGCAAGCTTTGAATCAACGTCCTGTCCAGCAGAGCGTGATCATTACCGGGCGCGGTTGTCATCGAACATTATTGGATTTGGCCGATACCGTGACGGAGATGCGTCCGGTGAAACATGCCTTTGATGCGGGCATTCAAGCGCAGCAGGGAATTGATTGGTAGAGATTGACGCCGCATCATGCGGCGTCAAATCGACATCAGGAACCGCGCTTCTTACTACTGCCGCCGTTGCGACCGGTAGAAGTACCAGCGCGACCGGTAGAGGTGCCGGCACGACCGGTGGAAGAACCACTGCGACCCGAAGAAGTACCCGCGCGAGTGGTGGCAGCACCACTGCGACCGGTAGTCGTGCCAGTGTTATCCTTCGTGCGGCTACTGCTGCTGCCACCCGTACGACGTGGGCTACCGCTCACATTGCTGTGGCGTTTTACCGCGCGACGGATCTGGTTCGCATTAGTACGACGACGATCTTTTTCAACCGCGATTTTGGTCACCGTCTCTTCCGGCAGGCCTACCAGCGTACGCAGGTAGTTCACCGCAGGTAATTCCATCTCCATCCAGCCACCACGAGGTAAGCCTTTAGGCAACTGAATATCACCGTAGCGCACGCGCATCAGACGGCTCACCTGCACACCCACGGCTTCCCATAGGCGGCGCACTTCACGGTTACGACCTTCCGTCAGCGTGACGTTGTACCACTGGTTAATCCCTTCACCGCCGGCAAACTTAATGGTTTTGAACGAGGCAGGACCATCTTCTAACTGTACGCCTTTGCTCAACTGACGAATCTTATCGTCATCCACTTCGCCGAATACGCGCACCGCATATTCACGCTCAACTTCACGGCTCGGGTGCATTAGGCGGTTCGCCAGTTCACCATCGGTGGTGAATAACATCAGTCCGCAGGTGTTAACGTCGAGACGGCCAACAGCGATCCAACGGGAACCCACCAGACGTGGCAGACGGTCAAACACTGTCGGGCGCCCTTCTGGATCATTGCGGGTACACAACTCACCTTCTGGTTTGTAATAGGCCAGCACGCGACACACTTCGGTCGCTGACTCAGCAATCGAGACCTGATGGCCATCAATACGAATTTTTAGGGATTTATCACTTTCAATGCGATCGCCCAGCGTCGCAAGCTTGCCATCGACGCTGACGCGCCCGGCTGAAATCATGGTTTCGATTTCGCGGCGTGAACCGTGACCGGCACGCGCTAATACTTTTTGTAGTTTCTCACTCATGGAGATGCCTCGTTGTCGCCTTCCCAGGCGTCGTGGTAAGAAGAGGTACGATACAGGGATTACCAGTTCCCATATCAGAATCTGTTACCGCTGAGCTTAGCTCATGCCAGCCCAGGCGGCCCGCGATTTTACACTAACGCAAGTTTCGTTAACACCTTTTCCTTTGCTGCCGATAATAAAGGCCGAAGGCTGCGTCATGCGATTAGGGCCATACGCTTATACATTTACGTCACTGATAGATACACCAATCACACTTCTCTTCAAATTGCGCCAAGTCGCTGAATTTTTATCATTTGCTGTCGGCACTATTAGCCTGGTGATTACCCCCACTTTAGACTCGTGATACATTAGCGCTTTTCAAGACTGGTCTGCTAGCATTGCGCACCATGCTTAAGGATAATCCCAAACATAAAATCTAAACCCAAACTGCAAAACAGGATAAAAAACTAATTAACCGGGATAAATAAGGCTCATCAAGCCAGTAAGTTTAAATTTCCAGTTAATTGGCACTGCAGGTTGGATTAAGTCTGTATTTTCGCATTTTTTGATTCAGATTAAATTTGATGAATTGTTCTGATAAAAAAATTGTGTAAAATTTAAGCCTGAAACAGAGTGTGCCGTATTTATAAAAGCGTAACCTTTACTATTTACACTCGTTTCTCTAACAAGCCATTAACGAAATCAGTGTGGCATTGTTGATAATATAAACCGGCGCACGCAGGAATTGACGCGTTTATTCATTCACGGAATGAATTTAATTTGCATGTCGAAAGTCTTCACCAGGGATTTTCCTGACATGCTTGAAAAGAAGATCATTATCATGAAAACCACTCTGCTTTGGCCTGCGCTCGCGGCGCTGGCACTGAGCGGTTGTTCCGTGGGCCATACTGAGTATAGTCGAACGGCGCTTGAACACGTGGATATGAGCGTGACAGGCATCCCGACGGTACTGGGTTTGGGCATCCTTGGCACAACCATCCCTCTGACGCCAGAATACAGCCTGACAGCGGCGCACGTTGCAACCACTGCTGTTCAGCGTGTGAAGGCTTATCATCCTTATTGTGACGTCGCTATTATCTATCATAAGAATAGCCCGGAAACGCTGGCGAAATTCCGCACCAGTAAAGTGGGCGAACCCATTAAGATGTACGGTTACAGCTTTATTTCAGCGATGCCGGTGGAATCAAGTGGCGTTAATTTAGCGCGCACTGCAATTACCAATAAATGGAATAAAAAGCCGTGCATGGCAATGGCATCAAATGCTGGGGTTGTGCAGGGAATGTCAGGTGGCGCGGTATATAATGCTGACCAGACAATTGGCGGCGTGATTGTGGGATACAGCCATGAAATTTCCAATGTGCGCAGCAAGCAGGTCATCCTGAAAGATGTCTCGCTGTATATTCCGTACGGTGATTTTAAACATTGGCTGGAACAAAATATTGGCCAGACGACGCTAACGCCGCCTGACCACGCGTGATCAGAGGAACGGGCGCGTGTCGCCGACCCCTTCACGAACCACAACCGGTACATCGCTGGTGAGATCGATCACGGTGGTTGGCTGCTGACCCAATGTGCCGCCATCAATGATCAGATCCACCAGCTTACCGATGCTGTGCTGAATCTCTTCCGGATCGGATTCGGTGAAGTCATTTCCTGGCAACATCAGCGAGGTGGACATCATCGGCTCATTCAAACGCTCAAGTAACGCCAGCGCCACCGGATTGGACGGCACGCGCAGCCCAATGGTTTTACGCTTATCATTCATCAAACGACGCGGCACTTCTTTGGTCGCCTTGAGAATAAAGGTGTAACTGCCCGGCGTATTATTTTTCAGAATACGAAACGCGGTATTATCCACCTGCGAATACGTCGAGAGCTCAGACAGATCGCGACACATCAACGTAAAATTGTGGTTACCATCTAACTGCCGGATACGGCAGATACGCTCCATCGCGTTCTTCTCTTCCAGCCTGCAGCCCAGCGCGTAACCCGAATCAGTGGGATAGACGATCACGCCACCTTTATTGAGATAATCGACTGCCTGATTGACCAGACGCGGTTGCGGATTATCTGGATGAATATGAAAAAATTGACTCATAAAAACCTCATGTCACCTGTCTGCAATAGCCACGGCGGGCGCTAGCGCGGGAAAGCGTTCCCAGATGGGTTCAACGCCGCCCGGCAGCCATAACTTGCGCCCCAGTTCTATCCACGGACAGGGTTGGTGAAAATCTGATCCCTGCGATCCCGCCAGCTTATTGTCGCGCGCATAGGTCGCGAGTTGCGTGCGTTCGTTTGGTGCCTGCTGACACTGTGCCACTTCCATTGCATCACCACCGACTTCAGCGAAATGGGCAATCAGTCGTTTGAGCCACTTCGCGGACAAACCATAGCGACCCGGATGCGCAAGTACCGCCACGCCACCAGAATGATGAATGGCATCAATAGCTTGTTTAATTGTACACCATTGCGGCGGCACGTAGCCGGTTTTCCCCCGGGCAAGGTAGTTCTTGAACACCTGTGCCATGTTATCGGCTTTGCCGATCTCAACCAGATAACGGGCAAAATGACCGCGGGTGATCACACCGCCCTGTGCCAGACGTTGCGCCCCTGCCAGCGCATCAGGAATGCGCGCACGTTCTAGCCGTTCGGCGATTAACAGCGCACGATCAGCACGGCATTGATGCTGGTGGGCCAGAAATGACGTCAGCGCTGGATGCTGGCAATCCACATTCAAACCCACAATATGAATTTCGTGATTTTCCCACAGCGTAGAGGCTTCTAATCCGGCCAGAATGCGAATCGGCAGATCCTGTTGCAGCGCGGCGGCTTGTGCTTCGGCTACGCCAGCAACGGTGTCGTGATCGGTAATCGCCAGCACCCCAACCTTCATCTCGACGGCACGTAGCACCAGCTCGGTAGGAGTCAGCAAACCGTCAGACGCCTGGGTATGACTGTGTAAATCGTAAAGGGGAAAACGGGCAATATCCGACAAGGTAACTCCAGCAGCAACTTAACTCGGCTGGCATGATAACGATTTTGACCCTGACTGAAAAAGAGTATTGACTTTTTTCACCCGAACCAGTTAACTAGTACACAAGTTCACACGTAACGGGTATTTCATCATGGCTATTTTTGGTACGCATGCAAATGGTTGGTGGCGCGATAATCCCTTTAACGGGCGACGTCGTCGTGCACAACATGCGTAACCGCTGTGCAGATACCTGAGCCCGCCATCGAGCGGGCTTTTTTTTGAGCGAAATTCAGAGATTACAATAATGGCTAATGCGAAACCTACATTGAAGTTGATTACCGGTACCGCGCCCTACCGCGAAGATCCGGCCGCAGTGTTCCATCAAATTTGCGGCGCACGTCCAGCAACGCTGCTGCTTGAATCTGCCGATATCGACAGCAAAAAGAACCTGAAAAGCTTACTGATTGTGGATAGCGCCCTGCGCATCAGCGCTCTGGGTAACGTCGTGACGTTACAGGCGCTGTCTGAAAACGGCCGCACCATTCTGCCGCTGCTGGATGAAGCGTTGCCGAAGGATGTCAGCATTGAAGCGCGCCCGGATGGCCGCGTGCTGCATTTCCCACTGCCTCAGGGGTTACACGATGAAGATTCACGTCTGAAAGCATTGTCTGTTTTCGACGCGCTGCGCCTGATTCCGCAACTGGTGAACAGCCCAGAGGAAGAGCGTGAAGCGATGTTCCTCGGCGGCCTGTTTGCTTATGATTTGGTGGCAGGATTTGAAGATTTACCCGAGCTGCGTAATGAGCAAAGCTGCCCGGATTACTGCTTCTACCTGGCAGAAACCCTGCTGGTGATTGATCACCAGACGTGCAGCGCTCGCCTGCAGGCCAGTCTGTTCAGCCCCTCCACCAGCGAATTCCAGCGCCTGCAGAGTCGTGTCGAGCAGCTGCGTGGTCAAATGACACAGCCTGCACCGGCTTTACCGGTGCAGCGTGTAGAGCAAATGGCACTGAGCACCAATCAGAGCGATGAAGAGTATTGCAGTGTGGTGCGTGAGATGCAGGAAGCGATTCGCATCGGCGAAATCTTTCAGGTGGTGCCATCGCGCCGCTTCTCCCTGCCGTGCCCTTCTCCACTGGCCGCTTACGATACGCTGAAACACAGCAATCCAAGTCCGTACATGTTCTTTATGCAGGATCAGGACTTTGCCCTGTTTGGCGCATCACCTGAAAGCTCACTGAAATATGACGCCACTTCTCGTCAGATTGAGATCTACCCGATTGCCGGTACGCGTCCACGCGGACGTCATGCCGATGGCTCACTGGACCGCGATCTCGACAGCCGTATCGAACTGGAAATGCGCACCGACCATAAAGAGCTGGCGGAACACCTGATGCTGGTGGATCTGGCGCGTAACGATCTGGCTCGCATCTGCGTGCCTGGCAGCCGCTATGTCGCGGACCTGACCAAGGTTGACCGTTACTCTTTCGTGATGCACCTCGTTTCTCGTGTAGTCGGCACGCTGCGTGACGATCTCGACGTCCTGCACGCCTATCGCGCCTGTATGAACATGGGCACCTTAAGCGGCGCGCCAAAAGTGCGTGCCATGCAGTTGATTGCTGAGAAAGAAGGCACCCGTCGCGGCAGCTACGGCGGAGCGGTCGGCTATTTCACTGCGCACGGCGATCTGGATACCTGCATCGTGATTCGTTCCGCATGGGTGGAAGATGGCGTTGCCACAGTGCAAGCCGGTGCCGGTGTGGTACTGGATTCCCAGCCTCAGGCTGAAGCGGATGAAAGCCGCAATAAAGCGCGCGCGGTATTACGTGCCATCGCCACAGCCCATCATTGCAAGGAGATTTTCTGATGGCCGATATCCTGTTGCTCGATAACATCGACTCCTTTACCTATAACCTCGTTGATCAGCTGCGCACCTTTGGTCACAACGTGGTGATTTACCGCAATAACGTGCCGGCTGAAGTGCTGATTGAACGACTGCAGCAGATGGAAAATCCGGTGCTGATGCTCTCGCCAGGCCCCGGCGCGCCGAAAGATGCCGGCTGCATGCCTGCGTTACTGCAAGCACTGCGTGGTCGTCTGCCGATTATCGGCATCTGCCTCGGCCATCAGGCGATTGTTGAGGCCTATGGTGGTCACGTAGGCCAGGCCGGCGAGATTCTGCACGGCAAAGCCTCTTCGATTAATCATGATGGTGAAGCGATGTTTACCGGCCTGAGCAATCCCTTGCCGGTGGCCCGTTATCACTCGCTGGTGGGCAGCAACACGCCAGCCGAATTGACCGTTAACGCCAGCTACAACGGCATGGTGATGGCTGTCCGTCACGATGCTGACCGAGTGTGTGGCTTCCAGTTCCACCCCGAATCCATTCTCACCACCCAGGGCGCACGTTTGTTAGAGCAAACGCTGGCCTGGGCGCTGGCGAAATAATAGGGAGATTATGATGCAAACTATTCTGGAAAAACTTTACCAGGCACAAACCCTGAGCCAGGCGGAAAGCCATCAGCTGTTTAGCGCCATTATTAAAGGTCAGCTGGAGCCGACCCAACTAGCCGCTGCGCTGATTGCGATGAAAGTCCGTGGCGAGCGCCCGGAAGAGATCGCAGGTGCCGCTACGGCACTGCTGGAAGATGCGAAACCGTTCCCGCGTCCGGATTACACTTTCGCCGATATCGTTGGCACCGGCGGTGACGGCAGCAACAGCATTAACATCTCCACCGCCAGCGCCTTTGTCGCCGCAACCTGTGGGCTGAAAGTGGCCAAGCACGGCAATCGTAGCGTGTCGAGCAAATCCGGCTCGTCCGATTTGCTGGCGGCTTTTGGTATCGATCTGGATATGCCCGCTGAAAAAGCGCGTAAGGCACTGGACGATCTTAACGTCTGCTTCCTGTTTGCGCCGCAATATCACAGCGGATTCCGTCACGCGATGCCGGTGCGTCAACAGCTAAAAACCCGCACCTTGTTTAACGTACTGGGCCCCTTGATCAACCCGGCGCGACCACCGCTGGCGGTCATCGGCGTGTACAGTCCGGAACTGGTGCTGCCAATTGCCCAAACCCTGAAGGTGCTCGGCTATCAGCGTGCGGCAGTGGTGCATGGCGGCGGTATGGATGAAGTGGCGCTGCACAGTGCGACCCAGGTCGCTGAGCTGCGTGACGGTGAAATCACCAGTTATCAGCTGACGCCTGAAGACTTCGGTTTCGGCTTCCATGATAAAGAAGCCCTGGCGGGCGGCACGCCGGAAGAAAACCGTGACATTCTGGCGCGTTTGCTCCAGGGTAAAGGCCAGCCGGCCCATGAGCAGGCCGTTGCGGTGAACGTCGCAATATTGCTGAAAGTATTCGGAAATGAAGATTTGCGCGACAACGCTCAGCGCGCCATCACCGCAATTCGCAGTGGTCAGGCTTACGAGCGCGTTGTTGCTCTGGCAGCGAGAGGATGAGATGAGTATCAAGGGCACCGTTTTAGAGAAAATTGTTCAGGATAAAGCCGTCTGGGTTGAAGCACGCAAGGCACAGCAGCCGCTGGCGACCTTCCAGAACAGCTTGCAGCCTGCAGGACGCCACTTTTACGATGCGCTGCGTGGCACGCGCACCGTGTTCATCCTGGAGTGCAAAAAAGCCTCCCCGTCGAAGGGTTTGATCCGCGAAGATTTTGATCCTGCGACCATCGCCGGCGTTTATCGTCATCACGCCTCGGCCGTTTCCGTCTTAACTGACGAGAAGTATTTCCAGGGTGATTTTGAGTTTCTGCCGATCGTCAGTGCCGCGATTACTCAACCGGTACTGTGCAAAGACTTTATTATCGATCCCTACCAAATCTACCTGGCGCGCCACTATCAGGCCGATGCCATTCTGCTGATGCTGTCGGTGCTGGATGATGAGCAATATCGTCAACTCGCCGCGGTGGCACATAGCCTGAAAATGGGCGTACTGACCGAAGTCAGTAATGAAGAAGAACTGGAACGCGCCATTGCGCTGGAAGCAAAAGTGGTCGGCATCAATAACCGCGACCTGCGCGACCTGTCCATTGATCTGAATCGCACCCGCCAGTTGGCGCCACGTTTAAGCCACGGTGTGACGGTCATCAGCGAATCGGGCATCCATAACTATGCGCAGGTGCGTGAGTTGAGCCACTTCGCCAACGGCTTCCTGATTGGCTCCGCACTGATGGAAGAAGCCGATCTCAATGCTGGTGTGCGTCGCGTGTTGCTCGGCGACAATAAAGTCTGCGGCCTGACCCGACCTGAAGATGCGCGCATTGCACACGAAGCGGGCGCGATTTATGGCGGTGTGATTTTCGCCGAAGGTTCACCGCGTAAAGTCAGCGCTGAACAAGCACAAAACCTCATAGCGGCTGCACCACTTAAGTATGTCGGCGTATTCCGCAATAACTCTGTAAGTGACATTGTCACACAAGCCAGCTCACTTAACCTTTCCGCAGTGCAACTGCATGGTGATGAAGATCAGGCGTTCGTCGCAGAACTGCGCAGCGCCCTGCCAGAAGAGGTGAAGATTTGGAAGGCGCTGAGCATCAGCGGCAGCCTTCCAGCCCGCGATTGGCCGCATGTGGATCGTTACGTGTTTGATAATGGCCAGGGCGGCAGCGGACAGCGATTCGACTGGTCACTGCTGCAGGGTGAAGATCTCAGCAACGTGCTGCTGGCCGGCGGATTAAGCGCAGACAACTGCGTAGAAGCTGCCCAACTTGGCTGCGCCGGGCTGGACTTTAACTCCGGCGTTGAATCTGCGCCCGGTATCAAAGATGCCAGTAAAGTCGCGGCGGTATTCCGCACGCTGCGCGCCTATTAATTTCGCTCGCCCGCCGATGCGCGGGCCGCATAAGGAAGATGAAAGATGACGACGTTATTGAATCCCTACTTTGGCGAGTTTGGCGGTCAATATGTACCGCAGATTCTGATGCCCGCTCTGCGCCAGTTGGAAAGCGCCTTTGTCGAAGCGCAGCGCGATCCTGAATTTCAGGCTGAATTCACCGACCTGCTGAAAAACTATGCCGGTCGTCCTACCGCATTGACGCTGTGCACCAATCTGACCAAAGGCACGAAAACCCGCCTGTATCTGAAGCGTGAAGATTTATTGCACGGCGGTGCGCACAAAACCAACCAGGTGTTAGGTCAGGCACTGCTTGCTAAGCGCATGGGTAAAAATGAAATTATCGCTGAGACCGGCGCCGGCCAGCATGGTGTAGCTTCAGCACTGGCGTGCGCGCTGCTGGGCATGAAATGCCGTATTTATATGGGTGCAAAAGACGTTGAACGTCAGTCACCTAACGTGTTCCGTATGCGTTTGATGGGCGCGGAAGTGATTCCGGTGCACAGCGGTTCAGCCACGCTGAAAGATGCCTGTAATGAGGCGCTGCGTGACTGGTCTGGCAGCTACGAAACCGCGCACTATATGCTCGGTACGGCGGCGGGTCCGCATCCCTTCCCGACTATTGTGCGTGAGTTCCAGCGCATGATTGGCGAAGAAACCAAAGCGCAGATTCTGGAGCGTGAAGGTCGTCTGCCGGATGCAGTGCTGGCCTGTGTGGGTGGCGGTTCAAATGCCATCGGCATGTTCGCTGATTTCATTGATGACACCAGCGTCGGTCTGATCGGCGTTGAACCTGCGGGTCACGGCATCGAAACCGGCGAACACGGTGCGCCACTCAAGCACGGTCGCGTCGGTATCTACTTCGGCATGAAAGCGCCAATGATGCAGACTGAGGAAGGCCAGATTGAAGAATCCTATTCGATCTCAGCCGGCCTCGATTTCCCTTCTGTTGGCCCACAGCACGCCCATCTCAACAGCATTGGTCGCGCCGAGTATGTGTCGATTACCGATGATGAAGCGCTGTCAGCGTTCAAAGAATTGTGTCGTGCAGAAGGCATTATTCCGGCTCTGGAATCCTCTCATGCTCTGGCGCACGCCCTGAAAATGATCCGCGAGAACCCAGAGAAAGAGCAGTTGCTGGTGGTTAACTTGTCCGGTCGCGGCGACAAAGACATCTTCACCGTTCACGATATTTTGAAAGCTAAGGGAGAGATCTGATGGAACGTTATAATCAGCTGTTTCAACGTCTGTCGGCGAAGAAAGAAGGCGCTTTTGTTCCTTTCGTGACCCTTGGCGATCCGACCCCTGAGTTATCGCTGAAGATCATTGATACATTGGTAGCAGGCGGAGCCGATGCGTTAGAGCTGGGCATTCCTTTCTCCGATCCGCTGGCGGATGGCCCAACGATTCAGGGCGCAACCTTGCGAGCTTTCGCGGCGGGTACCACCGTCGCGCAGTGTTTCGAGATCCTTGCCGCCGTGCGCCAGAAGTATCCCGAACTGCCGATTGGGCTGTTGATGTACGCTAATCTGGTGTTCAGCAAAGGCATCGACAACTTTTACGCGCAGTGTGAAGCCGTCGGCGTTGATTCCGTGCTGGTGGCGGATGTGCCGGTGGAAGAGTCTGCGCCGTTCCGACAGGCAGCGATGCGCCATAACGTTGCGCCAATCTTCATCTGCCCACCGAATGCGGATGATGATTTACTGCGTGAGATCGCCTCACACGGCCGCGGTTATACCTATCTGCTGTCGCGCGCAGGCGTCACCGGCGCAGAGAATCGCGCCAGCCAGCCGCTGAATCATCTGATTGATAAACTGCGTGAATACCATGCTGCTCCACCCTTACAGGGCTTTGGTATCTCAGAAGCCAGCCAGGTGAAAGAAGCCATCGCAGCGGGCGCAGCGGGTGCCATTTCGGGCTCGGCCATCGTGAAGATTATCGAACGTAACCAGAACGATCCCATCAAGCTGTTAGCTGAACTGAAAGCGTTTGTCAGCGATCTGAAAGCTGGCACGCGCTAAATCCTCAAGACCCTGTTCGCGATGGCGGATAGGGTCTTCTCTTGATTATTCCAGTCTGAACGTCTGCTCGTCGCCTGAACCATCAGGGTATGTCAGCTTCATCGTCAGCTTGTCGTTTCTGATTTGCCATGTCAGCTTCTCGTCTTCGGGTCCATCGCGCCAGCGACCACTGCTATCCGGATTATCAGACATCCAGATTACCCTATCGCCCTGGAGCCTACAGCGCACCGCCCAGCGTGATTGATCGGAGAGTCGGATATAGTGCACCCACGCGACGCCCTGCTCATCCACTTTGTCCAGCTGCATAATTTTGAAGTTGCGGCCAAAACTAATTGCGGCAGCGGCCTTACACAGGGTGCCAACATGCGGGTTGATCAAGGGTTCTGCCTGCGCGCTGGGCACCGGCAAATTCTGTGAAGCAAACAGCTGGAGGTAGGACAGATAGCTAATTGTGGCTATCGTCAGAATGGCACGTTTTTTCATTATTGTTTTCCCTGCCAGGTGCCTGTATCGGCACGCCTCGGCTCTTTGTCTTGTTGTTTTAATATCAGTTTTGCCCTGCTGTTCCAGCTTACCGTTTGCCTTGCTGCCGTCATTGGATCAATAAGTGGTAAAAGTGGCGTATTTCCAACTTTTTCACTCTCCGCGATTTGCCGATTTGCAAAGCGCATACCACAATTAATCGCACCGTCTCGTTGCGGTGAAACTTCATCTAAGACAGGGAGATAACCAATGAATTTTTTTAAAGTCGTTGCAGGATTATTAATGGCTGCGGTCATGGCGATCACACTTAGCGCCTGCGCACCGACAGCCACAAAGGAAGGAACCGGCGGCTATATCGATGATACGGTGATCACCACCAAGGTTAAGGCGCAGTTGTTGAATGACGACTCGCTGAAATCCACCGAGATCAACGTCGAAACCTTTAAAGGGAAAGTACAATTAAGCGGCTTTGTTAGCTCACCGCAGATGGCGAACCGTGCAGTGACGGTGACCCGCAGCGTGGCAGGGGTTAAATCTGTGGTTAACAATATGCAGATTAAGTAATAGCGTATCGATACTGCAGCGGGCGGCCTTTGGGTCGCCCGTTGTATTTCAGCGGGTGCCTCAGAAACGGTAACCCACACCAAAGAAGAACACCCACGGATCGATGCGCGTGTTGATATTCTGTTGTTCACCGTTGGCTTTAAATTTCACTTCGGTATCAATGTCCATGTACCAAAGTGAGGCGTTCAGCATCCAGTCGCGGTTGATTTGATAATCCATCCCCACCTGACCTGCCACACCCCAGGAATCTTTGACGCTTAAATCGCTCAAGCCCGCGTCCTGGCCGGTTTGATTAAATTTGGCATCGTAGAACGTGGTGTAGTTGATACCCACGCCAACATACGGGCGCACCGGGCTGCGGCTATCGAAGAAATAATACTGTGCCATCAGCGTCGGCGGCAGCTGGCGCACAGTGGCCAGATTTCCGGTGGCACCGAGGCCAACCTTATGACGGAACGGTGTCGCTGCCAGCAGCTCCACACCGATGTTGTCCGTTGCCATATAGGTGAAGGTCAGTCCCAGCTGGGTGTCGTTGCTGACGTTAAAGCCGCCCATACCCAGCACATTGTCAGAGCCTTCGGTTGGACGAACAGTCGCGCTACCGGCACGCATGAAAAAATCACCTGCCTGATGGGCCAGTGCCAGTTGCGGGATAGCCATAGCCAGTAGCAATGCGCATTTTGCCAGTTTCATAATCACTCCTTTGCAGAAAAGTAGGGTCTTAATCGGGATTGCGGCACAAGATCTAACCCTTTTTTGGTAAAAGATCATCTGCATCAATTCAAATTAATCACTTAAAAAACAATGAATTGATTCAGATCAATTTTCGACATTGCGCGTCTGGAAGAAAAAACGCCAGGGAGGGTTTTCAGGCTGATGGAAAGGATTTGCTGCTTTTGTGAACCGGGAACGAAGTGCTATTCCCCATTCTTTACCAGAGATGACACAAAGTTATGGTCTTCCGGGTGCCAGCCCGCCCGCATAACATGTACAATCGCCGGGTTAATTAACCCGGTTCCATCAAGGAGAGTACATGTCTATCACGGCAAGCTCGTTATACCGTGACACAGGAAATTTTCTGCGTCATCAGCTGGTTACTATTGTGCTGATGGCGTTGTTGACGTCGTTCATTACGGTGATTGTCGGTCATGCATTAACCCCAGGCGAAGACCAGTTATCCCTGCTTAGCCAGGCTGACGACAGCGCGACATCACTGTTTGAATTGGTACAGAATATGTCACCGGATCAGCAGCGCATCCTGCTGCGCGCTTCCGCAGCCGGCACCTTTGCCGCGCTGATCGGCAACACGCTGTTGCTCGGCGGTATGCTGTGCCTGATCCCGCTGGTCTCCAATGGCCAACGCGTGAGTGCCCTGCGAGCAATCGGTGCCTCCGCGCCACTGCTGCCGAAACTGCTGCTGCAGACCTTCCTGATTACCCTGCTGGTGCAAATTGGCTTTATGGTATTAATGGTGCCTGGCGTGATTCTGGCGATTCTGCTGTCACTGGCACCGGTGATGCTGGTCAGCGAGAAAATGGGTGTGATTGGCGCCATGCGTGCCAGTATGAAATTGGCATGGAAGAACATGAAAGTCATCGCCCCTGCCATTGTGTTGTGGTTGCTGGCGAAGATTGTGCTGATGTTCCTCATCTCATCACTCACGGTACTACCGGTTAACATCGCGTCGGTGGTGATGAACGCGCTGGGTAATCTGGTCTCCGCGATTCTGATTATCTATTTGTACCGGCTGTATATGCTGTTACGTTAACAGCGATGGCGCTCTGCGGAGCGCCTTTATTGAACGCTCCTGCCCTAACTGGAAACGCTATGAAGCAGTTACTCGATTTTCTTCCCCTGGTAGTTTTCTTCATCTTCTACAAGCTGTACGACATCTTTGTCGCTTCTGGTGCCCTGATTGTCGCCACGGGCCTGGCGCTGGTGGTCAGCTGGGTGCTGTATCGCAAACTGGAAAAGATGACCCTCTTCACCTTCGCACTGGTGACGGTATTCGGCACGTTGACGCTGGTGTTCCATAACGATGAATTCATCAAATGGAAAGTCACCGTGATCTATTCTCTGTTCGCGTTGGCTCTGCTCTACAGCCAGTTCTTTATGGAACAGCCGCTGATTCAACGCATGCTCGGTAAAGAGCTGCAGTTGCCCGGTGTTGTGTGGCGTCGATTGAATATTGCCTGGGCAATCTTCTTCTTCATCTGCGGCCTGGTAAATATCTATGTTGCGTTTTGGTTATCACAAGAGTTTTGGGTTAACTTTAAAGTGTTTGGTCTGACCGGCCTGACCCTACTGTTTACTCTGTTAAGCGGCGTGTATATCTGGCGACAGATGCCGCAACAAGAACAAAAATAAGCAACGCCGCCCGGCACAGTCGGGCTTCTCTTCACCTGCAGAAGAACTGAGCAATGGACGAAAAACATAAATTGCCGCAAGGCGAGATGGTGTCGCGCACCCTGGCGATGCCAGCGGATACCAATGCCAATGGTGATATTTTTGGCGGCTGGTTGATGTCACAGATGGATATGGGCGGCGCTATCATGGCCAAGGAGATCGCCGAAGGTCGTGTGGTCACCGTACGCGTTGATGGTATGTCGTTCCTGAAACCGGTGGCGGTTGGCGATGTGGTGAGCTGCTATGCGCGTTGCATACGTACCGGTAACAGTTCGATGACCATCAATGTAGAAGTGTGGATCAAAAAGGTTTCGTCTGAGCCTATCGGTCAGACCTATTGCGCCACCGAAGCGGTATTTGTCTACGTCGCCGTGGATAACAGCGGAAAATCCCGTCCGCTGCCCCCCGGCAAAGCTAACCTTGCCGATTAACAGCGATAAAAAAAGCGGTCAATGACCGCTTTTTCTTTGCCTTCAACCCAGGCTTACTCGATGTTAGCGCCGCCGTTAATGCGGAACACGATGTTCATGGTCAGGCCTTTTCCTGGACGACCCGGCTGATAACGCCACTTTTTCATCGCCTGCTTCACTTCACGCTCGAACATGTTGCGCGGTTCGGCTGACAGAACTTCCACATTATCGACACGACCGTCGCTATCCACATCAAACTGCACGCGTACACGGCCTTCCACGCGTAAAGCAAACGCACGCGCCGGATAGGCAGGTTTGCTCACGTTCATCGCCTTAGGCCCGTCAGAGACGGTTTGCGTTGGCGCTGGGTTACTCTTCGGTGCCGTGGTCGGACGCGTCTGAGTGGTCGGGATATCCTGCTTGACCGGATTCTCCTGCGGCTTCACTTCTTTACGTGGCTTCGGCTCGACCTTTTTCTCTACCTTCGGCTTAGGTTTTGGCTTGGGCTTCGGTTCAGGCTTGGGAATCGGCACGGGCTCGACTTTTGGCGGCTCAGGTGCGACTTCCGGCTCAGGTTCGGGCTCTGGCGGCGGCGGAGTCACCACTGCGGGGGCCGGTTCTGGCTGCACTTCAGGTGCCACCATGGTCACGCTGATTGGCTGGGATGCTTTCGGAACCTCAATGGTCTGATGAAACGATGCATAGAGAATGCCCGCAATCAGCGAGCCGTGGAGTACCACGGACAAGATCATAGCTACGGGGGTACGTGTAGGAAGAGGCGTAGTCAACGTCGTCATATCAGTCATATTCATTGAGTGAAGCGCAGATTTTAAATGCAAATAGCAATCAGTTTCAATAAGCGATGTGTAAGCCACTCGCAGAAAGGCGTTTTTTAGCGGAGATTGCGCTATATGGCGGTGGATTTATCTTTCATTTGCACTCTGATTAACGATCACTTAACGTGTCTCGCAATTTCGGCAAGTCTAACGGGAGTACCCCATCGTGCTTTACGTCATTTATGCGGAAGATACCGCAGATTCACTGGAAAAACGCAACTCCGTACGCCCGGCGCATCTCGCGCGCTTGCAGTTACTGCAGGATGAAGGTCGACTGATCGCCGCAGGCCCACTGCCCGCTGTCGATAGCAACGATCCGGGTCCCGCAGGTTTTACCGGTTCAGTGATTATTGCCGAGTTTTCCTCGCTGGAAACCGCACAATCCTGGGCCAATGACGATCCCTACATTGCCGCTGGCGTGTATGAGAAAGTGGCGGTCAAACCGTTTAAACGCGTATTTTAATCGATGTGGCTGTCTGTTTTACTGCTGATAGCGGTGTTTACACTGATTGGCAGAGCTTTATGGATTTGGCGTCAGCAAGGCTGGCGCCAGGCCCGTCAGCACATTGTGATGTTCGTTGTGCTGGCGGCCGCACTACAGATCGTCAATGTTTCTCTGGTGTTACGCGGCGCTTAACGGCCGCGTAAGCCATTTACATATTCTGCGTGATGAACAGGATGGAGCGGCGATGCTGCTGCGCGACCTGATGACGAATGGCATGGATACGTTTATAGCGACGTGACTGCCCTTCCAGCCAACGTGCACGACGGCGGTGTACCTGACGTAACATTCTCCAGCGTGCCACTTCATTTCTGCTTCGTCTCATCACATCCTCATCAGACAGGCTAAACTCGCCAGGCATTATAAAGATCTGATTGAAAATGCCAAATCGAAAGCTTCATTGAACTGTCATTCACGATTAAAGGTTTCACTAGTGCTATTCAGCACGTAAACTTTCCTCATCAAAGCGCGAACAGGATGTCCACTTAATGACTACATTTTATACCCTGATCAGTTGGTTGCTGCTGTTTGGCTACTGGTTGCTGATTGCGGGTGTCACGCTGCGTATATTGATGAAACGCCGCGCTGTGACGTCCGCTATGGCCTGGTTGCTGATCATCTATATTCTGCCGCTGGTGGGTATTATCGCGTATCTGTCGTTTGGTGAACTCCATCTGGGTAAACGCCGGGCTGAGCGCGCACGCACCATGTGGCCCTCCACCGCCAAGTGGCTTAACGACCTCAAGCAGTGCCGTCATATCTTTGCTACCGAGCACAGTGACGTAGCACGCTCATTATTTGAACTCTGTCACCATCGCCAGGGCATTGCGGGTGTCAAAGGCAATCAGCTACAGCTGCTGACTAACTCCGATGACGTTATGCACGCGCTGATCCGCGACATCCAGCTGGCTCGCCACAATATCGAGATGGTGTTTTACATCTGGCATCCCGGTGGCCTGGCGGACGAAGTGGCAGAATCATTGATGGCGGCTTCACGCCGTGGTGTGCATTGCCGCCTGATGCTCGACTCGGCGGGCAGCGTGGCATTTTTCCGCAGTCCGTGGGTGAATATGATGCGTAATGCCGGCATCGACGTGGTTGAGGCGCTACAGGTTAGCCTGCTGCGTGTATTCCTGCGCCGGATGGATTTGCGTCAGCATCGCAAAGTGGTGCTCATCGATAACTATATTGCCTACACTGGCAGCATGAATCTGGTCGATCCCCGCTACTTCAAGCAGGATGCTGGCGTGGGCCAATGGATCGATCTGATGGCGCGTATGGAAGGACCGGTCGCAACCACCATGGGCATCGTTTACGCCTGTGACTGGGAGATTGAAACTGGCAAACGCATTCTGCCGCCCGCGCCGGATGCCAACATCATGCCCTTTGAGCAGGAAAGCGGTCATATCATCCAGGTGATCGCTTCCGGGCCGGGCTTCCCGGAAGATATGATTCACCAGGCGCTGTTGACGGCGGTCTATTCCGCACGTGAACAACTGATCATGACCACACCCTATTTCGTCCCCAGTGACGACCTGTTGCACGCCATCTGCACTGCGGCACAACGCGGTGTCGAAGTCAGCATTGTGGTGCCACGCCATAATGATTCGTTGTTGGTGGGCTGGGCCAGCCGCGCGTTCTTCACCGAGTTGCTGGAAGCAGGCGTGAAAATCTATCAGTTTGAAGACGGTTTGCTGCACACCAAAAGCGTGCTGGTCGATGGACAGCTGAGTCTGGTCGGCACCGTAAACCTGGATATGCGCAGCCTGTGGCTCAATTTTGAAATCACGCTGGTGGTTGATGATGATGGATTTGGCAGCGATCTGGCCACGGTGCAGGATGACTATATCGCCCGCTCACGCCTGCTGGATGGCGCGCGCTGGGCTAAACGTGCGTGGTGGCAGCGCATCGTTGAACGACTGTTTTACTTCTTTAGCCCTTTACTGTAAAACGAGCGACAAGATTACCGCCTCAGAGTAAGCAGGAATGACCATGGATTTAAACAATCGCCTTACCGAAGATGAAACGCTGGAACAGGCCTACGACATTTTTCTAGAACTGGCAGGTGATAACCTCGATCCGGCTGACATCATTCTGTTCAATCTGCAGTTTGAAGAGCGCGGCGGTGCGGAGTTGTTTGACCCGTCGGAAGACTGGCAGGAGCACGTCGATTTCGATCTCAACCCGGACTTCTTCGCGGAAGTAGTGATTGGTTTGGGTGAAGCGGACGGCGAGCCGATTACCGATGTGTTTGCCCGCGTGCTGTTGTGCCGCGAGAAAGACCATAAGCTGTGCCACATTCTCTGGCGTGAATAATCGCTAAGGCATAAAACAACGCCGGGCAATTGCCCGGCGTTTTCTTTTCGACCTTATAAGGGGTCGACCTTCAGACAGGATACTGCGTGGCGGAAACTGCCCTCCAGCAACGGACGCGTTTTGGCACATTCAGGTCCGGCAATCGGACAACGAGTGCGGAATACGCAGCCGGACGGCGGATTGATCGGCGAAGGTAACTCACCTTCCAGCAGCTGGATCTGTTTGTTTTTTTCCAGATCCGGATCCGGGATCGGTACCGCAGACATCAGCGCACGGGTGTACGGATGCTGTGGATTGTTGTACACCGAATCATAGGTGCCCAACTCAACCGCATGACCGAGATACATCACCAGTACACGATCCGAGATGTGCTTTACCACCGCCAGATCGTGCGCAATGAAGATCAGCGACAACCCCATTTCACGTTGCAGCTGCTGCAGTAGATTCACCACCTGCGCCTGAATCGACACGTCCAGCGCCGAAACCGGCTCATCGCAGATAATCAGCTTGGGTTCGAGGATAAGCGCACGCGCAATACCAATACGCTGACACTGACCACCGGAAAACTCGTGCGGATAGCGGTTGATGAGGTTAGGCAGCAGCCCGACCTTCATCATCATGTTTTTTACCTTATCCTTCACTTCCTGCTTTGGCATCTTCGGATAGTAGGTGCGCAGCGGCTCGGCAATGATGTCGCCGATGGTCATACGCGGGTTCAGCGAGGCCAGCGGGTCCTGGAAAATCATCTGGATATCGCTGCGCGCCTGGCGCCACTCATCCTGACTCTGCCCTAATAAATCACGTCCCAGCCAGGCCACACGACCATCGGTAGCTTTCACCAGGCCGATAATGGCGCGTGCGAGGGTTGATTTACCACAGCCCGATTCGCCCACTACGCCGAGGGTTTCACCCTCATACAAGCGCAGGCTGACGCCATCCACCGCTTTCAAAGTTTTGGGCGGCTGCCAGAACCACTGTTTGCCGTCTTTAATCTCGAAATGCACCTTGAGATCGGCGATTTCCAGCAAGACTTTCTTCTCTTCGATGACGGTACTCATGCTAATTCCTCCACCGGTTTGAAGCAGGCACGCAGACGACCTTCCGCGAAAGGTTCCAGCGGCGGCGATTTGGCACACACGTCCATCGCAAAGGCGCAACGCGGCTGGAACGGACAGCCCTGCGGCAGGCGCAGCAGGTTAGGCGGGTTGCCGGGAATAGTGGTGAGTGACTCACCCTCTTCTGCATCCAGGCGCGGCACCGCACTCAGCAGGCCAATCGAGTAGGGATGCGCAGGCTGATAAAACACATCTCGTGCCCGGCCATACTCCATGGTACGTCCGGCGTACATCACCAGCACCTTGTCACAGATACCGGCAACCACCCCAAGATCGTGGGTGATCATGATGATCGCGGTATTGAACTCGCGTTTCAGCTCGTTCAGCAGCGTCATGATCTGCGCCTGCACCGTCACATCCAGCGCCGTGGTCGGTTCATCAGCAATCAGCAATTTAGGACGACACAGCAGCGCCATGGCGATCATCACACGCTGACGCATGCCACCAGAGAATTCATGCGGGAACATCTTCATGCGCTTGCGCGCTTCCGGCATTTTCACCGCATCCAGCATACGCACGGACTCTTCAAACGCCTGCGCGCTGCTCATGCCTTTGTGCAGCTTCAGCACTTCCATCAGCTGCTCGCCGACGCGCATGTACGGATTGAGCGAGGTCATCGGGTCCTGGAAAATCATCGCAATCTGCTCGGCACGCAGCTTGTTCAGCTTGTTCTCCGGCAGATTGAGAATCTCATCGCCGTTGAATTTTGCCGAACCGCCAATGCGACCGTTTTTTGCCAGCAGGCCCATCAGTGCGAAAGCGGTTTGTGACTTGCCCGAACCCGACTCACCGACGATGCCCAGGGTTTCGCCGGCACGCAGTGAAAAGTTAAGGTCGTTCACTGCGGTGACATCACCATCGTGGGTGCCAAAGGTGACGCGCAGGTCTTTTACATCCAGCAGCAGGTTACTGTTTCCCGCACGTGCAGCCATTGCTGGCTGAAATTCATGTATGGTCATCGGGAAACTCCTTAACGATCTTTCGGGTCGAGGGCATCACGCAGGCCATCGCCGATAAAGTTGAAACAGAACAGCGTGACCACGAGGAAACCCGCCGGGAACATCAGCAACCAGGGCGAGACCTCCATGGAGTTGGCGCCGTCACTCAGGAGTGCACCCCAACTGCTCAGTGGCTCTTGCGTACCCAACCCGAGGAAACTGAGGAAGGATTCAAACAGAATCATGCTGGGCACCAGCAATGAGGCATACACCACCACCACACCCAGCACGTTCGGTACGATGTGACGTAACACGATATTGAAGGTCGACACCCCACCCACTTGCGCCGCTTCAATAAACTCTTTGCGCTTCAGGCCCAGCGTCTGACCGCGCACAATACGCGCCATATCCAGCCACGACACCATGCCGATCGCCACAAAAATCAGCAGGATGTTACGACCGAAGAAGGTCACCAGCAGGATCACGAAGAACATGAACGGGAAGGAGTTGAGGATTTCCAGGATACGCATCATCACGGAGTCGATTTTACCGCCGAGATAGCCCGCCAGTGAACCATACAGCGTGCCCACCAGCACCGCGATCAAAGCGGAGGCAATGCCGACCATCAACGAGATACGACCGCCAATCGCCACGCGCACCAGTAGGTCACGTCCGGATGAGTCGGTACCAAACCAGTGGCCAGAAACCGTATCTGGAGCAGCTGACATCATGGCCCAGTCGGTATCATCATATTTAAACTGCGATAACACCGGCGCTAATATCACGAACAGAGTAATCGCTAACAGCACCAGCAAACTGATCAGCGCAGCGCGGTTATGGATGAAGCGGCGACGCGCATCCTGCCACAGGCTGCGCCCTTCGACTTCCAGTTTTTCACTGAAAGCATCCAGAGCTTCGCTGTTTTTCTTACTTAACATCATGAGCGAGCTCCACAATCAGTAACGGATTTTCGGATCGATCACGGCATACAGCACATCAACGATCGCGTTAAACAAAATGGTCAGCACACCGACCAAAATGGTCAGACTCATCACCAGAGAATAGTCACGGTTCAGCGCACCGTTAACAAACAGCTGGCCGATACCCGGCAAACCATAAATCGATTCGATCACCATCGAACCGGTAATGATGCCGACGAATGCCGGTCCCATATATGAAAGTACTGGCAGCATCGCCGGCTTGAGCGCGTGACGCAGCACGATGCGGCGCAGCGGCAACCCTTTGGCGCGCGCGGTGCGGATGAAGTTGGAGTGCATCACCTCAATCATTGAGCCACGCGTAATACGCGCGATGCTGGCGATATACGCCAGAGACAGCGCGACCATCGGCAGCAGCATGTAATTCCACTGCCCACCGTTCCAGCCACCGCCCGGCAGCCAGCGCAAGGTAATCGCAAAGATCAGCACCAGCAGCGGTGCGACGACAAAGCTGGGTATCACGACGCCCGTCATGGCGACCCCCATCACCGCGTAATCCCACAAACTGTTCTGTTTGAGCGCGGCAATAACTCCTGCCGTCACGCCGAGGATCACCGCAAGGAAGAAGGCGGCGAGGCCGAGTTTGGCCGAAACCGGGAAGGCGTGGCCGACCAGATAGTTCACGGAGTAATCTTTGTACTTGAACGATGGACCAAAATCGCCGTGCGCCAGCTGCACTAAGTAGCTGACGTACTGTTTGCCGATCGGATCGTTCAAATGATATTTGGCTTCAATGTTCGCCATCACTTCAGGCGAGAGCGTGCGCTCGCCGGTAAACGGACTGCCGGGTGCCAGTCGCATCATAAAGAAGGAGATGGTGATCAGGATGAAGAGCGTCGGGATCGCTTCCAGAAGCCGACGCAGGATGAATTTTAACATTGCCGTACCTACCAGGCTGTTGCTTCACAAAGTCAAAAAGGCGGCGCTACAGCGCCGCCACTGTCGATAGCCTGAGTGCTATTAATGTTTAATGATATACAGGTTTTTATCGAGGGTTTTATCCAGCGGATCGTTACCGGTGTAACCACCCACATACGGCTTAACCAGACGCGCGTTGACGTAGTAGTAAACCGGGACAATGGTGCTGTCTTTATCCAGAATCTGCTCAGCTTTCTGGTAATCCGCTACACGGGCTTTATCGTCTACCGCTTTCACCGCGTCGTGGATCACTTTATCGAAGTCTGCGCTCTTATAGTGCGAGGTGTTACTGCTGCTATCAGACAGCATGATGTTCAGGAACGAGGTTGGCTCGTTATAGTCTGCACACCAGGCCGCACGAGAAACATCAAAGTTACCCTGATGACGGGTATCCAGGAAGGTTTTCCACTCCTGGTTCTCCAGCTTGATGTTCACGCCAATGTTCTTTTTCCAGATCGAAGAAGCGGCGATAGCCAGTTTCTTATGCAGATCCGAGGTGTTGTACAGCAGGTTGAAGGTCAGTGGCTTATCAGCCGTGTAACCTGCTTCAGCCAGCAGTTTTTTCGCTTCTTCGTTACGCTTGTTCTGATCCCATTTGAACCAGTCTGGCGGCAGCAATTCCATGCCGTCGGTGGCTGGCGGGGTGAAGCTGTAGGCCGGTAACTGACCCTGCGCCAGCACCTTATTCACCATGATGTCGCGATCCAGACCCAGTTTCAGCGCAGTACGCACGCGTGGATCGGTGAATGGCGCTTTCTGGTTGTTGATTTCATAGTAGTAGGTGCAGAGATACGGTTTCACCATCAACTCTTTGCCATTGTCGCGCTGCAGTTTTTTGAACAGCTCGATCGGCATGTTGTTATAGGTGATGTCGCTACCGTTCTCAGAGAAGTAACGGTTCACGTCACTGACTTCTGAGTTGATCGGCAGGAAGGTCACTTTGTTCAGCACGGTGTGCGCGTTATCCCAATATTCCGGGTTACGTACGATGGTGACACGTTCGTTGATGACGTGTGATTCCAGTTTAAAAGCACCGTTGCCGACCCAGTTTTGTGGCTGCGTCCACTGATCGCCAAACTTATCGATAGCTGGCTTATACACCGGTGACATCACGGAGTTGATCAGCAGCTTGTAGAAGTAAGGAACCGGCTCGCTGAGGGTGACTTCCAGCGTATGGTCATCAATGGCTTTCACACCCAGATCGGTGATCGGTTTTTTACCGGCGATGATGTCATCGACATTGAGGATGTGGCCGTATTGCGGATAGCTGGCGTAAGGAGAAGCAGTTTTAGGATCGACTAAACGCTCCCAGCTATAGACGAAATCTTGTGCCGTGACCGGCTCGCCATTGGACCATTTGGCATTTTTGCGCAGATGGAAAGTCCAGACTTTAAAGTCTTTGTTTTCCCAGCTTTCCGCCACGCCCGGGATCGGTTTTCCATCGCTGTCGCTGATGATCAGACCTTCGTAGAGGTCACGTGCGATGTTGTCTTCCGGCACGCCTTCAATTTTATGCGGGTCAAGCGATTGCACTTCATCGCCATTACCACGTACCAGCTCCTGTTTTGCTGCCAATTCAGCGCCTGCTGGCGCTGCTGCCAATGCGGCATTCCCTGCCAGCGCGCCGATTGCTGCAAGAACGCCTGCGGCAATCAAGCTTTTTTTCGTGATGTTGTTCATTACTTAGCTCCAGTTTTATTATCGTCACCGGGTCAGTTAACCGCCCGGCGTACCCCGTTTCCGGGAGATCTCTGCCTGTCTGAACAGAGACCACTACCACCCTTCAGGGTTTACCACGTTAATGTGCCGTCCGACTGTAGCGCCGGTTCAACACATTACTCAATGTTTCTTTATGTAATAGTATTTCAATGCCAGCATATCCTGCGGATCTTTACCGGTAAAACCGCCTACCCAGGGCTTTACCAGACGCACGCTGACGCGATAGTAAACCGGCACGATGGGTGAGTCCTTATCCAGCTGCGCTTCCGCCTGCTGATACAATGCGGCACGCTGAGTGTTATCGGCAACCGTCAGGGTTTGCGCCATCAATTTATCGAAGGCATCGCTGTAATAGAACGCGGTATTGATCGAGGAACCACTCAGCAGCATATTGAGGAACGTTGAGGGCTCGTTATAGTCCGAGCACCAGGTGGCGCGCACCACATCGTATTGCGCCTGATGACGCGTCTCCAGCAGCGTTTTCCGCTCCTGATTTTGTAGCGTCACCTCGGCACCGAGGTTCTTTTGCCACATCGAGGCGGCGGCGATAGCCTGCCGTTTATTCTGCTCAGAGGTGTTATACAACAGCGTGAAACGCAGCGGATGCTGAGCATTGAAACCGGCATCGGCCAGAAGTTGTTTGGCGCTGGCGTTACGTTCGGCTTGTGTTTGCTTCGACCATGCAGGCGCTTCTGGCGAGATACCATGCGTAAATGGCGGAGTCAGCGCATAAGCGGGGATCTGCCCCTGCCCCATGATCTTGTCGGCGATGATGTCACGATCGAGCGTCAGCTTCAGGGCTGTACGGACTCTTGCATCATCGAACGGCGCTTTTTTGTTGTTGATTTCATAGTAGAAGGTGCAGAGCACAGGGCTGACTTTGACCTGATTACCTAAATCCTGCTGCAACTTCTTGAATAAATCCGGTGGCACCACGCTGTTGGTCATATCTGTGCCACCGCTGCGATAGCGATTGATATCACTGTTCTCGGAGGTAATCGGCAGAAAAACGCCCTCCTCAATCACGCTGCGCGCATTATCCCAATATTGCGGATTACGCTTCAGGACAATCTTTTCATTCACCACCCAATCAGCCAGCGTATAAGCACCATTTCCCACATAGTTCTGCGGTTGCGTCCACTGATCGCCCGACTTTTCAATCGCCGCACGATACACTGGCTTCATCGAGGTGTGAGCCAGCATATCGATAAAATAGGGCACGGGCTCAGTGAGCGTCACCTCAAGGTGATGCGCATCGATCGCTTTTACGCCCAATGATTCAGGTGATGCTTTGCCCGCCAAAATGGCGTCGATGTTGGCGATATGGGCGGCTTGCAAATAACTGGCATAGGGTGAAGCTGTTTTCGGATCGGCCAGACGCTGCCAGCTGTAGACGAAATCTTGCGCGGTGACGGGTTCACCGTTGCTCCAGCGCGCATCTTCACGCAGGGTGAAGGTCCAAATACGCCCCTGCTGGTTACTCCACTGCGCTGCGACGCCAGGCACAATCTGACCATTGTTATCGGTCTCGACCAGCCCCTCCAGCAAATTGCGGATGACATTGGATTCGGGAACCCCTTCCGTTTTTTGCGGATCGAGCGAGGACACTTCACTACCGTTATTGATGACAATGCGCTGTGTTGCTGATAATTGCGTCCCTGCCGGGATTTCAGCAGCCTGACTATGAGAGATAAAACCTGCCAGACAAAGCGCCAGAGACGTGCGCGCAGCCTTTTTCGCTACCATGCTTTTCATCAACAAATATCAACCTTAAATAAAACCTGATAGCGAGTAAGCAAGAAGCGTACACATTTGTCGCTAACAGGAAAAAAATTTGTGATGAGCCGAAAATTATCAGAACCGATGCCCGCACGCCAAAGCTAAACAGCAAAAATGTTAGCTAATTCTCTTTTATCATGTAGATCGCGTCAGGAGAAGTGTTAATTTTCACCCTAAAATATTATTCAAATCGATGTTTTATAAGTAATAAATCAGATATTCGTCGTAATTTTCGCCAAAAAGGACTTACCACTCACTATTTTACAGTTAACGCTGCCAATCTTTAGACAAACAATATGAAACGTTATTTGAAACGATAAAATATCCGAATAGTTACTGGATAAAACCAATTAGGCAGTGAAATATACTGTGATAATTGTCACATATATATGTTGATGAATTGGCGAAGAGAGGGAATGTAGTAGCAAAAGTGATGATAGCCTGATCATATTAAGCCAGGCGAATAATTTCACCATATTGGTGCATATAACTCACTCGTCGCACCAATATGGATCACAGAAGTTATTTTTTGACTGAAAATACAGCCTGATTAATTCAGCAACCCTGGGAATATCGCTTTCATGCCGGTGACAACAAACTCAATACCCAGCGCCATTAATAGCAGACCCATGATACGCGTAATCACGTTAATGCCTGTTTGCCCTAAGATGCGCACCATCAAAGGGGCAGCCCGGAACAATAACCAGCAACAGAAAGCAAAAATCGCAATGGCGACAGTGAAACCGAGCAGGTTTATCCAGCTGTGGTAACGCGTGCTCCAGACGATAGTCGAACTGATGGCACCCGGCCCGGCCATTAAAGGTAAAGCCAGCGGCACCACACCAATACTTTCACGAATCGCGGTCTCTGATTTTTCCTGTTTGTTTTGCTTATCCTCGCCCAGCTTGCCACTGATCATCGACATCGCAATAGTGACCACCAGAATGCCGCCAGCGATACGGAATGAGTCAATGGAGATGCCGAAAAGATGGAGAATAGCGTCCCCGAGGAACAGCGAGGTCCAGAGAATGATCGCCACAGCCAGATTTGCCGTGAAGTTGGTTTTATTCCGCTCAGCGACAGCCTGATAGCTGGTCATGCTAATGAACACGGGAATAATCCCCACGGGATTGACCAGGGCAAATAAACCGACAAAAAACTTAATGTAGCCGGAAAAATCAAGTAGCACGGGGTTCACGGTGAGCTCCACGAAGGTAGTGTTTCAAATCGCGCTTAATGTAGTGCATAAGCCGGGCGGAAAACCAGTGGGCTGAGCGGAAATATATGCTGCTATTTCCGCTAATTTCCAGTTGATTCATCTGCACGAAGTGGGACATCAATCACCCGACCTATCCCTGTCAGCCAAAACCAATGAATGGGTTACTTTAGTTGCTAAAGTAGGTGCTGAAAGGTGTCAGCTTGGCTCCGGATTGATCCACATCAAAATTTGCCTACCTCATCAGGGGTAATCTTACCCCATCGAAATTATTGCGAAGTGAGTAAGCGTTTTATCCTGGAAACCCTTTTAGTAAGCAACGGCAATCAACTTGCCACTCTGACCAACGTATAAGCATAGCGCGGCTATACTTTCGAACTCAGGCTTGCTTACTAAAAGAGTTTAACTTCCTTCAGGAGAGCACTATGGCCGTTACAAATGTTGCCGAACTTAATGCACTGGTTGAGCGTGTTAAAAAGGCACAGCGTGAATACGCCAACTTTAGTCAGGAACAAGTTGATACCATTTTCCGCGCTGCTGCACTCGCCGCTGCTGATGCCCGCATCCCTCTCGCCAAAATGGCCGTCGCCGAATCCGGCATGGGCATCGTTGAAGATAAAGTGATCAAAAACCACTTCGCTTCTGAATATATCTATAACGCCTATAAAGATGAGAAAACCTGCGGTGTGCTGGATACCGATGACACTTTCGGCACCATTACCATTGCCGAGCCGATTGGCCTGATTTGCGGTATCGTCCCAACCACTAACCCAACCTCTACCGCCATCTTTAAAGCGCTGATCAGCTTAAAAACCCGTAACGGCATCATTTTCTCACCACATCCACGTGCCAAAGATGCCACTAACAAAGCGGCAGACATCGTGTTGCAGGCAGCAATTGCTGCTGGTGCACCGAAAGACATCATTGGCTGGATTGATGTCCCTTCAGTAGAGCTGTCCAACCAGCTGATGCACCACCCTGATATCAACCTGATTCTGGCCACCGGTGGTCCGGGCATGGTGAAAGCCGCATACAGTTCTGGTAAACCAGCGATTGGTGTCGGTGCAGGTAACACGCCGGTAGTTATCGATGAAACCGCCGATATCAAACGTGCTGTCGCTTCTATCCTGATGTCCAAAACCTTCGACAACGGCGTCATTTGTGCATCAGAACAGTCAGTCATCGTGGTGGATTCTGTCTACGATGCGGTTCGCGAGCGTTTCGCCAGCCATGGTGGCTATCTGTTACAGGGCAAAGAGTTGAAAGCCATTCAGGACATCATCCTGAAAAATGGCGCACTGAATGCGGCAATCGTGGGTCAGCCTGCGGCAAAAATTGCTGAACTGACCGGTAT
The DNA here is from genome assembly GCF_016625195.1 of Erwinia sp. S63. Classification (GTDB taxonomy): domain Bacteria; phylum Pseudomonadota; class Gammaproteobacteria; order Enterobacterales; family Enterobacteriaceae; genus Pantoea. The sequence goes on along the minus strand of NZ_JACVUP010000001.1, from coordinate 644,685 downwards.
TAGCGTCCCTGCGACCACCAAAATTCTCATCGGTGAAGTGAAACTGGTGGATGAATCTGAACCTTTTGCCCACGAAAAACTGTCGCCAACTCTGGCGATGTATCGTGCAAAAGATTATTACGATGCGGTGGATAAAGCAGAGAAGCTGGTGGCCATGGGCGGTATCGGCCATACCTCCTGCCTGTACACCGACCAGGATAACCAACACGAACGCGTGCACTTCTTCGGCGATAAGATGAAGACGGCCCGTATTCTGATTAACACTCCTGCTTCGCAAGGCGGTATTGGCGACCTGTATAACTTCAAACTTGCGCCATCGTTGACGCTGGGCTGTGGTTCCTGGGGCGGTAACTCAATTTCTGAGAACGTCGGACCTAAACACCTGATCAACAAGAAAACCGTGGCCAAGCGAGCTGAAAATATGTTGTGGCATAAACTTCCGAAGTCTATCTACTTCCGTCGTGGTTCACTGCCGATTGCCCTGGAAGAAGTCGCGACCGACGGTGCTAAGCGCGCCTTTATCGTCACCGACCGCTTCCTGTTTAACAATGGCTATGCCGATCAAGTCACTCGCGTGTTAAAAGCGCACGGCATCGAAACTGAAGTGTTCTTTGAGGTGGAAGCGGACCCAACACTGAGCATCGTACGTAAAGGTGCTGAGCAGATGAACAGCTTCAAACCTGATGTGATTATCGCCCTGGGCGGCGGTTCCCCGATGGATGCCGCGAAAATCATGTGGGTAATGTACGAACATCCTGAAACCCACTTCGAAGAACTGGCGCTGCGTTTCATGGATATCCGTAAACGTATCTACAAGTTCCCGAAAATGGGCGTGAAAGCGCGCATGGTGGCAATCACTACCACTTCCGGTACCGGTTCTGAAGTCACGCCGTTTGCGGTAGTGACTGACGATGCCACAGGCCAGAAATATCCGTTAGCGGATTATGCACTGACGCCTGATATGGCAATTGTGGATGCCAACCTGGTGATGGATATGCCGCGCTCACTCTGTGCGTTTGGTGGTCTGGATGCCGTCACTCACTCACTCGAAGCCTATGTCTCTGTGCTGGCTAACGAGTACTCGGATGGACAGGCGCTGCAGGCACTGAAACTGCTGAAAGAGAACCTGCCTGCCAGCTATCGTGAGGGTGCGAAGAATCCAGTGGCGCGTGAACGTGTGCATAATGCGGCAACTATCGCCGGTATCGCCTTCGCCAACGCCTTCCTGGGTGTGTGTCACTCCATGGCACACAAGCTGGGCTCTGAGTTCCATATTCCGCACGGCTTGGCCAACGCCCTGCTGATTTGCAACGTCATCCGTTACAACGCGAATGACAACCCAACTAAGCAGACCGCTTTCAGCCAGTACGATCGCCCACAGGCACGCCGCCGCTACGCTGAAATTGCCGACCACCTTGGACTGAGTGCTCAGGGTGACCGCACTGCCCAGAAAATTGAGAAACTGCTGGCATGGCTGGAAGAGATGAAAACTCAACTGGGTATTCCAACCTCTATCCGTGAAGCAGGCGTACAGGAAGCCGATTTCCTGGCGAAAGTCGATAAACTGGCTGACGACGCGTTTGATGACCAGTGTACCGGTGCCAACCCGCGTTATCCGCTGATTGCCGAGCTGAAACAAATCATGCTGGATACCTTCTACGGTCGCGAGTTCTCTGAGGCTGAAGGCGCGGTAGCAGAAGTTGCGGATGATAAAGCGGTGAAAATCGAGAGAAAAACCAAAAAAGCTTAATCGGCTAAAAACAAAAAACCCGCTGCGGCGGGTTTTTTTATCGCTAAATAATCAAGCGTGTGGGGATTGCGAACCATAAATGGCTTTTAACGATCCTTCATCAATGGCCTGTTTATAGTGTTTACGACAGACAGAAATATATCGTTCGTTGCCGCCAATCACCACCTGCTCTCCTTCGCTGAACGGTTTACCGTTGGCGTCAAGGCGCAATACCATGCTGGCTTTACGGCCGCAATGACAGATGGTTTTAAGCTCAACCAGTTTATCTGCCCACGCCAGCAAATATTGACTGCCGGTAAAGAGTTCGCCACGAAAGTCCGTGCGTAATCCATAACACAATACGGGAATATCCATATTGTCGACCACATCGGATAACGCTCTGACTTGCTCCCGCGTCAGGAACTGGCTCTCATCCACCAGCACACAATGTACCGGTTGCTTCGCATGTTCCCTGGCTATTTCCTGATGTAATGGCGTGGTCGCGTTATATAAAAAGGCAGGAGACGAAAGACCAATTCGTGAACTTACCTTGCCCGCACCAAAGCGATCATCAATCTCGGCGGTATACACGAGGGTGCGCATGCCGCGCTCCTGATAGTTGTAGGAGGACTGAAGCAAGGCAGTGGATTTACCCGCGTTCATCGCGGAGTAATAAAAATAAAGTTGAGCCATATGCAGAATCTCATCGCAGCACAAATCTGATGGCGCGCAGTCTACCATAAACAGGTAAACCTGTGGCGATGCATTATTTTTATCATTTGCTCAAATTAACAACAATGATAGATAAGGAATTCGTTACTGAACTTGAATAGCACGTTTTGGTAAATAACAATCTATGCTGAGATTTTATTCAGAATTATTACCGCCAAAGTGTAAGGATTAGCGCAACATCATGGCTGTAAACGCGGATAATCAAGGCTTAGGGTTTTAACGTGAACGGAAAATATATTTGTAAACCATTATAAATTGCGATTTCTGGCTTTTACTTTAGGTTTTACTTTTTAATCTGACTATTGCAGTTATTTTTTAGCCCCACTATTATAAGTCGGCAGAACAACTCCCATTTATTATATTTTGAGATTAGGACAATGAGCGAAGCACTTAAAATTCTTAATAATATCCGTACATTGCGCGCGCAAGCTCGGGAATGCACTCTGGAAACACTGGAAGAGATGCTGGAAAAACTCGAGGTTGTCGTCAATGAGCGTCGTGAAGAAGAAACTCACGCGCAAGCTGAAAATGCTGAACGTAACCGCAAACTGGAACAATACCGTGAAATGCTGATTGCTGATGGTATCGATCCTAACGAGCTGTTACAGGCACTTTCAGAGACGAAAGCACCGGGCAAAGCCAAGCGTGCTGCACGTCCTGCCAAGTATTCTTACGTCGATGAAAATGGTGAAAACCGCACCTGGACAGGCCAAGGTCGTACACCAGCTGTGATTAAAAAAGCGATTGAAGAACAAGGTAAACAACTGGACGATTTCCTGCTGTAATTCTCCAGTGCTTCGAATTGTGAAAAACGTTGGCGTTATTTCACTTTACACCGGGTAAGAAAAAAGGAAGCCGCTGGCTTCCTTTTTTTATGCATCGTTATTGCTGATAAAAGTGGCGATACCAATCTACAAAGTTCTGCACGCCCTGCTCAACCTGGGTTTGTGGCCGGAACTGAATCGCGTCATATAACGGCTGGGTATCCGCACTGGTATTGAGCACATCTCCTGGCTGCATCGGCAGCATATTTTTCTTCGCTTCAATGCCCAATGCTTTTTCCAGTGACTCGATATAGGTCATCAGGCTGGTCGGCTGGCTGTTACCAATATTGTAGACGTGATATGGCGCAGAGCTGCTGGCCGGCGATCCCGCTTCCACTGTCCAGTTTTCATCAGCCTGCGGAATCACATCCTGCAAGCGTACGATAGCTTCAGCAATATCGTCTATGTAAGTGAAGTCACGCATCATTTGTCCGCGGTTATAGACGTCAATTTGCTCGCCCGCCAGCATCGCACGGGTGAATTTGAACAACGCCATATCCGGACGTCCCCACGGGCCGTAAACAGTGAAGAAACGAAGCCCTGTCGTCGGCAACTGATATAAATGGGAATAGCTATGCGACATCAATTCGTTGGCTTTCTTGGTGGCCGCATACAGAGAAATAGGATGGTCAACGGAGTCATCCGTTGAGAAAGGCATTTTGCGATTCAGCCCATATACCGAGCTGGATGACGCATACAGCAGGTGGCCGATTTTATGATGGCGGCACCCTTCAAGAATATTGAGGTGGCCAATAAGATTGGCATCGGCATAAGCGTGTGGGTTGTCAATCGAATAACGAACGCCCGCTTGTGCACCCAGATGAATCACGCGATCAAACGCATGCTCTGCGAATAAAGAAGAAATGGCCTGGCGATCTGCCAGGTCCATTTTCAGGAAAATAAACTCGGGATGCTGAAGGATTTGGTCTAAGCGCGCTTGTTTCAGGCTGACATTGTAATAGTCATTCAGGTTATCGATACCGACGACCTGGTGACCGGCGGCCAGCAAACGCTGACTCACGTGAAATCCAATAAAACCTGCCGCACCGGTAACCAAAAACTTCATACATCCCTCATTTATTACACAATTTGAATTGATGCTCCGCGGCCGATAGCGTAATAGGTAAAGCCGCGTTTGCTGATACGCTCCGGATCATACAGGTTACGACCATCAAAAATCACGGGTTGTTTTAACGCGGTTTTGATAACGTCGAAATCTGGTGCACGGAAGTTCTGCCATTCAGTACAAATGACCAGGCCATCAGCACCCTGCAACGCCGCTTCTTTGGTACCGGTCAGCTTCAGATCGTCGCGGTGGCCATAAATACGCTGCGCTTCTTCCATTGCTTCCGGGTCAAATGCCTGAATGGTCGCACCCGCTTCCCACAGCGTTTCCATCAGCACACGGCTGGAGGCTTCACGCATATCGTCGGTGTTAGGTTTGAACGCCAGGCCCCAGAGAGCAAAGGTTTTGCCACGCAGATCGTCGCCAAAATGACGCTTGATGAAGCTCGGCAGTTTGTTCTTCTGCGAATCATTCACATCTTCTACCGCCTGCAACAGACGCGGCGTGTAACCAATCGACTCAGCAGTGCGAATCAGTGCCTGCACGTCTTTCGGGAAGCACGATCCGCCGTAGCCGCAGCCTGGGTAGATGAAGTGATAACCAATACGTGAATCTGAACCAATTCCCTGGCGTACTTTCTCAACGTCGGCTCCCAGACGCTCTGCCAGGTTAGAGATTTCATTCATGAAGCTGATTTTGGTCGCCAGCATGCAGTTCGCCGCGTACTTAGTCAGCTCTGCACTGCGGATATCCATCAGAATCATGCGATCGTGATTGCGGTTGAATGGCTCATAAAGCTCACGCAACAACTCAACCACGTCGTCGTTATCGGTGCCCACTACGATGCGCTCAGGACGCATGCAGTCGTTTACTGCAGCCCCTTCCTTGAGGAATTCAGGGTTAGAAACCACATCAAACGCAATGTTTGCATCACGTTTTTGCAGTGTCTCGGTCATCACTGCACGCACACGATCAGCCGTTCCAACTGGAACCGTTGATTTGTCGATCACCACTTTGTGATCGTTCATGTGCGCTGCAATTGTCCGCGCAACCGCAGTCACATATTTCAGATCGGCAGAACCGTCTTCATCCGGCGGCGTACCCACGGCAATAAATTGCATCACACCGTGATTAACACCCTCTTCTGCATTGGTGCTGAACTTCAGGCGACCCGCTTCATAGTTAGACATCACCAGCGGCGTCAGACCCGGTTCGAAAATCGGGATATTGCCTTTTTTCAGGTTTTCGACTTTCTTTTCATCGACATCAATACAGAGAACGTCATGTCCGACTTCGGCCAACACCGCAGCCTGAACCAGACCGACATAGCCGATACCAAATACAGTGACTTTCATTGAATTATCCTGTGTTTAATGAATTACTTTTTGTTGCCTACAGCGCCTTCCAGCCATTGAGTAAAGTCTTTACCCAGTACTGGATGACGAACGCCATACTCAACGAAAGCCTGCATATAACCCAGTTTGTTACCGCAGTCATGACTCACACCGGTCAGGTGGTAAGCTTCAACGGTCTCTTTTTCCATCAGCATGGCGATAGAGTCAGTCAGCTGAACTTCACCGCCAGCACCTGGAGGGGTTTTCGCCAGCAGAGGCCAGATGTCAGCAGACAGCACGTAACGACCGACAACCGCGAGGTTGGATGGAGCTTCAGAAGCTTTCGGCTTCTCAACCACACCGACCATTGGCGCGCTCTGGCCTGGTGCCAGGTCTGCACCTTTGCAGTCAACCACACCGTAAGCGGTGACATCAGCGACTGGCTCTACCATGATCTGGCTGCGGCCGCTCTCTTCGTAACGCGCCAGCATTTCTGCCAGGTTGTCTTTGGTTGGGTCAGATTCGTACTCATCGATGATCACGTCAGGCAGAATCACGGCCACCGGCTCATCACCGACCAGCGGATGGGCACACATCACTGCGTGGCCAAGACCTTTCGCAATACCCTGACGCACCTGCATGATGGTCACGTGTGGCGGGCAGATAGACTGGATTTCATCCAGCAGCTGACGCTTAACGCGTTTTTCCAGCATTGATTCCAGTTCAAAACTGGTATCAAAATGGTTTTCGATGGCGTTTTTAGAGGAGTGCGTAACCAGCACGATCTCGTTAATGCCCGCAGCGATACACTCATTCACGACATATTGGATCAGCGGCTTATCGACCAGCGGTAACATCTCTTTTGGAATTGCTTTAGTAGCAGGCAGCATACGCGTACCCAGACCTGCAACAGGGATTACCGCTTTTCTTACTTTAGACTTATGGGCAGACATCTAAATACCTCTCTTAATAGGCCGTTCAAGTTAATACTTGATATGTCGGTTTAAAAACGAAATGAGTATATCAGTTACTATCAGACGGATTTATCCTGGATGGAGTTAATCCGCGGAATTTAAGACTATTACCCAAGTGTAAAGCTTACCCCTGGCCCTGTCTTCAGCCCGCAAAAAATATAAATCCAATCGCTTATTCTTCAGCCGATAGCATCAGCCGAAGTCTGCCACCCGCGCCCCACACATGGCACTGCCAGGCATCAGCGCGTTGACTGATTTGATTGAGGTGCGTACTGCCCATAGTACCAAGCGGCACGCCATTACTGAGTTGAATCTGATGGGTATTGATGTGCAAGGTGGCGTTGAGGCCAGCGGAGACCAGAATCAGGTTTTTCAACTGACGATGGTAGTACCCCACCAGCAAGGGGAACTGACCGCTGAGATTGGCCTGACGTAATAGCATATTGACCTGGCGTAGCAGGCCGTTTAGCTCTGGCAAGCGCTGTTTCTGCCCGGAAAGTTGCTCCTGCAGCAGACCATTAAACAGTGCGCGCAACAGCAATGCGGCTAGCACGCCATTATCACCGGCGCGCGTCACATCAAGACAGTAGAAAGCCAAATCCTTATCGGACAATGCGGCAATATCCAGCACCAGCCCCGGCTGTTCTGCCATGGTCAGCTGGCGATAATTAATGCGGCAATTGGCGATGGTTTGCTGAACCGGTGGTTGTAGCTGCTTGAGCAACTTAGACGCGGCTAGCGGATCGCGCACCAGTGCATCCCAGTCCTGGAACAGCTGTTCATCTTCCTCAACTTTGGAAGTGAACATCGAAGGATAAAGGCACTCATACACGGCTTCACGAAAACGTTCGAGGTTTCTCAGAGGCTTAAGCAGGACATCCTGAACCCCAAGGCGCAGGACATGCGCAATGTCGGCCATATTCTGCGTGGCAGAGATAATCAAAATTGGCACGCTGTTGCCGCGGCTGCGAATGCGTTCGACGAACTGAAGCCCGCCCATACGCGGCATCTCCAAATCGCAAATCACCAGATCGACGGATTGGGCCGACAGCAAAGTTAAGCCGTCAAGGCCATCTCCCGCTTCCAACGTACTGGCCCCTAACCCCGCCAGCATCGTGTCTAACATTGAACGGAAAACGACCTCATCTTCGACAATGAGTATCTTTTTGCCGATTAGTGGCTTTTCCATTCTCTCCCCCTGTGTACCAGATATTTCAATAGTGGTTCATAAAACGCAGTTGCGCCTTTCAGAATTGACTGAAGTCGCACTGCCTGTGAATGAACAACCTGATTATCTGCCACGGACCAGCGGTAATAGTTCATCCATTTTTTTCTCGACTGCGGCTTTACCTGCCGCGATGGCTTCTTCTGCACGATGGAAATCCAGTGTGGATATCTGCGGACAAAACGGTTGAATCAACACATCCGGTGGATCGCCCGCCATACGATTTCGTTTAAGACGGTTTTCCAGAATCTGGATGGATGTGGACATGATCTCCATGGCACCCGGCGTCTGATTGGCACGACGGTGGGTCAGTCCCAATATGCGCTGGCGCAGTTTTTTGCCCCAGCTTAATGCTTCTGCCGCAGCCTCTTCTTCGCCGCTTTGTGGTGTCACCGACAACAAATCCTGCTGCATTAAATGCGCGTCGTGCTGTAAGTCGACTGCGATGACAATGTCAGCGCCGAGCGCACGTGTCAGGGAAATCGGCACCGGGTTGACTACAGCACCATCCACCAGCCAGTAACCATTGTAGCCAACGGGTGGTAATAAGCCTGGCATACTACAGGAAGCGCGCACCGCCTGATGCAAATCGCCCTCGGTTAACCACAACTCTCGACCGGTACTTAAATTTGAAGCCACCACGCCAAAAGGTTTGTTGCACCCTTCAATAAACTCATTCGGGATCAGCTGACGAATATGGCTGAAAACGCGGTCGCCGCGCAGTAAACCACCACGCTGCCACGACAGATCCATCAGACGGATTACATCCCAGTAGCGGAATGCGCTGACCCACTTTTCCATCACGCCCAGCCGATTATTGACGTACGCCGATCCCACCAGCGCGCCGACTGAGCAGCCTGCAACCACATCTATTTCAATGCCGGCACGCTCCAGTGCATTAATCACACCGATATGCGCCCAGCCCTTGGCGGCTCCCGAACCCAGGGCCAGCCCGATCCTCACCTTTCTCATCGCACCTCGTGATTAGTCTGGTACGTAGCATCCCGCTCAGCAGTCGGCTACCATAGCGCACACTTTAATTAACTTTAATCACTCACAGGAGATGACGTGTCTGAAAAGTGCCCCTGCTGCAGCGGAAAGCAGTATAGCTTATGTTGCCAGCCCTTTCTGAGCGGCCAGGCATTCCCTGCCAGCGCTGAACAATTAATGCGTTCACGCTATACCGCCTATGTTGAAAAAAATGCTGGCTATCTGGCTGCGACCTGGCACTCCAGTAAGCGTGTGGCCGACCTTGAGACGTTATTATCTGAAAGTTTTTCCGGCACTGAATGGCTGGGCTTGAATGTAACCCGTTGTAATCATGGAAGCCACGAGAATGAAGCCTTTGTGACCTTTTTTGCGCGTTACCGCGAAAAAGAGCGCACTTCGGCCATCTATGAATGTTCACGCTTTCTCTGTGAGGATCAACGCTGGTACTATGTCGACGGAACGGTGCCCGAGCTGGGGCGCAACGATCGCTGTCCTTGTGGCTCCGATAAAAAATACAAAAAATGTTGTGGTTAATCTGGACAGATGCACAACGGCTTTACCATTCATCGCTTTGACAGGACTCTGATCGAGATGCAAGCGCAAAACACGCAACGAAAAGTTTTACGGACCATTTGCCCAGATGCGAAAGGTCTGATCGCCAAGATCACCAACATTTGCTACAAGCATGAACTCAACATTGTGCAAAACAATGAGTTTGTCGATCACCGTACCGGGCGCTTTTTCATGCGCACAGAGCTGGAAGGGATTTTCAACGACAATACCCTGCTTGCGGATCTCGACAGCGCGTTACCGGTAGGTTCGGTGCGGGAATTGCAGAGCGCTGGTCGTCGTCGTGTGGTGATTCTGGTGACCAAAGAGGCGCATTGCCTGGGCGATCTGCTGATGAAATGCGCGTTTGGTGGTCTCGATATGGAGATTGCCGCTGTCATTGGTAACCATGAAACGCTGCGCTCGCTGGTTGAACGTTTCGATATTCCGTTTGTGCTGGTCAGCCATGAAGGCCTGACGCGTGAAGAGCATGACAACCGCATGGGCGATGAAATTGATCGCTACCAGCCGGATTACGTGGTGCTGGCAAAATATATGCGCGTGCTGACGCCGGCTTTTGTGCAGCGTTACCCGAATCAGATCATCAATATTCACCACTCGTTCCTGCCTGCCTTCATCGGCGCGCGTCCTTACCATCAGGCTTACGAGCGTGGTGTGAAAATTATCGGTGCTACCGCGCACTACGTGAATGACAACCTCGATGAAGGTCCGATCATCATGCAGGACGTGATCAACGTCGATCACAGCTACACCGCAGAAGAGATGATGCGTGCCGGTCGTGATGTCGAGAAGAATGTCCTGAGCCGTGCATTGTATAAAGTGCTGGGTCAGCGCGTGTTCGTTTACGGTAACCGCACCATCATTCTGTAAGCTTCCTGGCGCTGAATTGTGCAACTCTTCAGCGCCACGGATGAAAAGTGGGCAAACGATTCATATTTTTGTTTTCAGCGCTTTACAGTCAGAACGCATTTGGTATGATGCGCACCGCTTTCAGGCACATTATTCAGGCCAGTGGCGGGATTCCCGAGCGGCCAAAGGGAGCAGACTGTAAATCTGCCGTCATCGACTTCGAAGGTTCGAATCCTTCTCCCGCCACCATCGCTTTCCTATTGCTTACATCGTTATTTCTTCCCGATTCAATCCATGACATTCTAACGAAAACTCGTTACCATCCCGGCATACTTTTGCGGATAAGAATGGCAGCGAAATGAAATTCATCTCTTTCAACATCAATGGTTTGCGCGCACGCCCTCATCAACTTGAAGCCCTCGTCGAACAGCATCAGCCGGACGTCATCGGCCTGCAGGAAACCAAAGTTCACGATGACATGTTCCCGCTCGAAGACGTCAGCAAACTGGGTTACAACGTGTTTTATCACGGTCAGAAAGGCCATTATGGCGTCGCGTTGCTGACCAAAGCGCAGCCTGTCTCTGTTCGTCGTGGTTTTCCCGGTGATGATGAAGATTCACAACGCCGCTTGATCATGGCGGAAATCCCCAGCCCGATTGGCGACATCACCGTGATTAACGGTTACTTCCCGCAAGGTGAGAGCCGTGACCATCCGACCAAATTCCCGGCCAAAGAGAAGTTCTACCGCGATTTACAGGATTATCTGGAACAGCAGCTGGCGGTGGATAAACCGGTGCTGATCATGGGTGACATGAATATCAGCAGTACAGATCTCGATATCGGCATTGGCGAAGATAACCGCAAGCGCTGGCTGCGCACCGGTAAATGCTCATTCCTGCCAGAAGAACGTGAGTGGATGGATCGTCTGCTGCATTGGGGTCTGGTTGATACCTGGCGCGCCAAATACCCGGAAACGGCTGACCGTTTCTCCTGGTTCGATTACCGCTCCAAAGGCTTTGATGATAACCGGGGTCTGCGTATCGACCTGTTGCTGGCCAGTCAGCCGCTGGCTGCGCGTTGCATTGAAAGCGGCATTGATTACGAGATCCGCAGCATGGAAAAACCGTCGGATCATGCGCCGGTCTGGTCGACGTTCAATCTGGAAAAATAATGAAACTGCGTGGCGTGAAAACGCCACGCACCTTTACTTAATGATTTTCCAGATAAGCGGGTTAGTTCCCAGCACTTTCTCATCACGCCCGCACTGCAGCAGCACCCCTTCCGCTTTAACAACCGCGCCTTCGGAATAACTGCGATTCTCATAGGTGCAGCACTGCAAGCAGTTGCTCTGCTGATTATTCTGTCCTTGTGTCCAGACTTCAGGTGGCATATCCACCACCACATCCGTATTGCCCATGCGACTGTTTTCCGGCTGGCGGTTTGCCAGCGCCGAATTGGTGCACAGCAGCAGCCCGCTAAGCGCTAGTAGGATATAACGCATCACTCTGTCTCCTTGGTTTTACGCCGGGTCGATTTCGGTTTTGCTTTACGTTTAGCGGCCGGTGCGGCAATGCCTCTAAATGATTGCAACGAGGGTCGCTGACGCGCTTCGCCAATTAAGCCGATCAGCGTGGAGACCAGCGGCTGCATAAACTCATCGTAGCGGCAGGCCTTTTCACTGATGCGCGTTAATGTCGATTCCCACTGAGCCGTCATATCTGGCCGGGCCGCCATTTCAGGTAACGCATGGATCAGCGCCCTGCCCGCATCCGTAGAATGAATATAGCGGCCTTTCTTCACAAGGAATGTCCGGCGGAACAATAATTCAATAATGCCGGCTCGCGTCGCTTCCGTCCCTAAACCATCGGTCGCACGCAGCACTTTCTTTAATTCTTTATCCTGAACAAAGCGCGCGATGCCGGTCATGGCGGATAACAGGGTGGCATCGGTAAACGGGCGCGGCGGCTGCGTCTGCTTGGCGAGCACTTCACCGCGCTCACACAGCAGCTCATCGCCCTTTGCCACCACCGGTAAAGGCGTGCCATCGTTCTCTTCATCGCGTTCTTTACTGCCGAGTAAGGCTCGCCAGCCCGCTTCTGCCAGAAAACGCGCTTTTGCAACAAACTTGCCCCCGCCAATCTCGAGATCGATAACGCATTTGCGAAACACTGCATCAGGGCAGAATTGCATTAGATATTGACGAGCCACCAGGCCGTAAATATTGGCTTCATTTTCCGTCAGGTTTACTTTACTGGCGCGGGCGGTGGGGATGATGGCGTGGTGAGCATCCACCTTTTTATCATCCCAGCAGCGGTTCTTTTGATCAGGGTTAAAATCCGTCGGCGGTGTCAGATTGGGTTGGTGCGCCTGAATCGCATTCAGCACCGCATGACGTCCGGCGAAATGTTCGTCCGGCAAATACCGGCTGTCAGAACGCGGATAGGTAATCAGCTTGTGGGTTTCATATAGACGCTGGCAGCAGTCCAGTACGTTTTGCGCGCTGAGGCCAAAACGCTTTGCCGCTTCTATTTGCAGGCTGGAGAGCGAAAACGGCAGCGGCGCGGTGTCAGATTCCCGCTTGTCGTTATAGCCGGTGACCATCGCCGGCTTGCCGTTGATACGCTCCAATACGTGATCGGCCAGCGATCGGTGTAGCAGGCGGCCTTCTTCATCCTGCCAGGGTTCGCAGGCATCGCTGGGTATCCAGCTGGCAATGAAACGCTCATCTTTCGGCGTCACGATATGCGCTTTCACTTCGAAGTAATCTTTCGGAATGAAGTTTTCGATCTCTTCATCGCGACGCACCACCAGGCCGAGCACCGGGGTCTGAACGCGCCCTACCGACAACACGCCATCGTAACCGGCATTGCGCCCTAACAGCGTAAACGCACGGGTCATATTGATGCCGTAAAGCCAATCTGCGCGGGCGCGGGCCAATGCCGAGACGCACAGCGGGATAAACTCGCGGTTCTCACGCAAACGGCTTACCGCACGTTCGACGGCGGAGGGGTTGAGATCGTTAATCAGACAACGCTGCACTCTCTGCCGTTTTTCCGGCGCGAGTTGCAGGTAGTCCAGCACTTCATCCACCAACAGCTGACCTTCACGATCCGGGTCACCCGCATGCACCACTTCGCTCGCCTGCTGCAGCAGACCCTCAATCACTTTGAGTTGTTTCGCCACCGACGGACGCGGCTGTAAACGCCACTTTTCCGGGATAATCGGTAAATCGGCAAGATTCCAGCGCGCATAGCGGCTGTCATAGCTGTCCGGCTGCGCCTGCTCCAGCAAATGCCCGACGCACCAGGTGACCATCTGATCGTTACCACAGGCAATAAAGCCGTCGCCGCGTCGATGCGGTTTCGGCAGTACATCAGCAATGGCGCGCGCCAGGCTGGGTTTTTCAGCAATAAACAAACGCATGTCTGGCGTCGTTCCTTCTACGTCAACTCACAACGGTAATTAATGGGCAAGAGGGATCGGCAGCTAATAGTTCACCAATCGCCGTCGCCTGCACGCCTGCCAAAGTTGCGCAGTGCTGGAAGGCTTCGACTTCGCTGGGTTGTACTGCCACCAGCAAACCACCCGAGGTTTGCGGATCACACAATAACGCGCGCGTTGCATCGTCCATCGCGGAAATATGGCCACCATAGCTGGCAAAATTGCGCTGAGTGCCACCGGGCACCGCACCTGCAGCAATATATTCATCGATTCCCGGCAGGCGCGGAACCTGCGTAGCGAAGACTTCAGCGCGCAAGCCTGAGCCCTGGCAAATTTCACTCAAATGTCCGAGTAAGCCAAAACCGGTGACATCGGTCATGGCGCTGACGCCATCCAGTTTGGCGAATTCGGCACCGGCTTTATTCAACTGGCACATCACTTCAGCCGCCAAAGATTGGTGTTCGGGTAGCAGAAGGCCTTTTTTCTCGGCGGTGGTCAGGATGCCAATTCCCAGCGGCTTGGTGAGAAACAGTTGGCTTCCCACCTGAGCGGCGCTGTTCTTTTTCACCCGCGCCACATCAACGATGCCGGTTACAGCCAGGCCAAAAATCGGCTCCGGTGCATCGATGGAGTGCCCACCCGCCAGCGCAATACCAGCAGCCTGACAGGCCGCACGACCACCTTCAATCACCTGCTGCGCCACTGCCGGGCTCAGCACTTTGATGGGCCAACCTAAGATGGCAATCGCCATGATCGGTTTGCCGCCCATGGCATAAATATCACTGATGGCGTTGGTGGCGGCGATACGGCCAAAGGTATGTGGATCATCGACAATCGGCATGAAGAAGTCGGTGGTGCTGACTACCGCTGTGCCGTTGCCAAGGTCATAAACGGCGGCATCATCGCGCGTTTCGTTACCCACCAGCAGTTGTGGATCGTGAAACGGGGTCAGCTCACTATGAAGAATGGTTTCCAGTACCTGCGGCGAAATTTTGCAGCCGCAGCCAGCTCCATGGCTGTATTGCGTCAGACGAAGAGGTTCACTCATGGCGGGTTCCTTATGCGCTGAACAGAAGGCCGTATGTTAGCCTGGCTGTCAGCCGGTGGTAAGTGTTGCGCGACCTAAGCTCGATCTTTCGCACACGCGGTGTGCAATCTTTGCAACACGGCTCACCCTGCCGAAGAAACCCGCCGATGTCTGTCAGAAATAACTGACAAATTGCGCGGTGTCCGGTGCGACCACTGTGGTATTCGCTTTGAGTTGCGGTGTACCGAGATACAGGAATCCGACAATCGCATCCTGCTCGCGGCAACCAAAGGCTTCGCGCACTGAAGGATGGTCAGTCCATGGGCCGCTGCGCCAGATGCCATTAAAGCCCTGTGCAACCGCGGCCATTTGCATCGCCATCACTGCGCAGCCTGCAGAAACCAACTGTTCCCAATGCGGAACTTTGGCATGCTCTTCACAGTGTGCCACGACGGTGATGATCATCGGCGCACGGAACGGCGCTGTGGCGGATTTTTCAATCGCTTTTTCATCAAGGTTGCTGTCACGCGCCGCTTGTTCAAGCAATTTGCCAAAACGCTCGCGCCCTTCATTCTCGACAATGACAAAGCGCCATGGCTGCAGCGTGCCATGATCCGGCGCACGTAAGCCTGCATGTAAAATGTTCTGCAAGACCTCGCCCGCTGGCGCCGGTTCTGCCAGACGTGATGCTGAACGGCGGTTAATTAATAAATCCAGTGCATCCATCATTATTCTCCCGTGAATAAAAGCGTGGGCTAATCCTGGCACAGCAAGATCTTTTGTAACAGTCTGGCGCGATTTCCTGCTGACATTTCGCACGCTGCTCATTAGGATGAACCCGACATCGGGGCAGACCGCGTGGCGACTGCCCTGTTACGTGAATATGGAGAGTTTATGCGCACATTGTGGCGAATTATTGCTGGCCTGTTCCGCTGGAGCTGGCGGGTGTTGAATTTTATTCGGGAATTTATTCTTAATTTATTCCTCATCGTCTTAATCCTTGCCGGGGTTGGTATCTGGATGCAGCTTTCCAGCGCCAACAGCAGCGAGCCGGTGCAACAAGGTGCACTGAAAGTGGATTTAAGCGGTGTCCTGGTGGATAAACCCTCCGTCAGTAATCGTCTGAGTCGCATCAGCCGTGAGTTGCTGGGCGCCAGCAGCGACCGTCTGCAAGAGAATTCGTTATTCGACGTAGTGGATGCGGTTCGTCAGGCGAAAACTGATAAAAACATTACCGGGATCGTGCTCGATCTGCGTGATTTCGCAGGCGGCGATCAACCTTCGCTTCAATATTTGGGTAAATCGCTGCGTGAATTCCGCGATGCCGGCAAACCGATTTACGCCATCGGCGACAGTTATAGCCAGGCGCAGTATTACATTGCCAGCTATGCCACAAAGATCTATTTATCGCCGCAGGGTACCGTCGATCTGCACGGTTTTGCCACCAATGGCTTGTATTACAAATCCCTGTTAGAGAAGCTCAAAGTCAATTCTCATGTCTTCCGCGTCGGCACTTACAAATCCGCTGTTGAGCCTTTCCTGCGTGATGATATGTCACCGGAAGCGCGTGACGCTGATGGTCGCTGGATCGGCCAGTTGTGGCAAAACTACCTGAACACCGTTTCCGCAAATCGCCAGATTACGCCGGTTCAACTGTTCCCAGGAGCAGCTGGCGTCATCAGCGGATTGCAGGCTGTCGATGGTGATACCGCAAAATATGCGCTGAATGCGAAGCTGGTTGATGTGCTGGACAGCCGTGCAGCAGCCGATCAGGAACTGGTGAAAACCTTTGGCTGGGATAAAGCCAATAACGATTACCGCAACGTCAGCATTTACGATTACACCGTCAAGCAGCCTCAGCAGGATCAGGATGGCAATATTGCGGTGATTTTCGCCAGCGGTGCCATCATGGACGGTGAAGAAACCGCCGGTAATGTCGGTGGCGATACTACTGCTTCACAGATTCGCGATGCGCGTCTCGATCCGAAAATCAAAGCCATTGTGCTGCGCGTCAACAGCCCAGGTGGCAGCGTCACGGCTTCGGAAGCCATTCGCGAAGAGTTAGCCGCAGCACATGATGCCGGTAAGCCAGTAGTGGTTTCGATGGGCGGTATGGCCGCTTCAGGTGGCTACTGGATCTCGACGCCAGCAGACTACATTGTGGCAGCCCCCAGCACCTTGACCGGTTCGATTGGTATTTTCGGCGTCATTAACACAGTTGAGAACAGCCTGAGCAGTATTGGGGTGCACACTGATGGCGTGGCCACTTCGCCACTGGCGGATGTTGCCACCACTAAAGCCCTGCCGACGGAAGTGCAACAGTTGATGCAGCTGACCATCGAAAACGGCTATCGCAATTTTGTCGGACTGGTAGCGAAATCACGTCACAAAACGCCTGAGCAGATCAATGATATCGCCCAGGGCCATGTCTGGACCGGTAGCGATGCTAAAGCGAATGGTTTAGTCGATGCGTTGGGTGATTTTGACGATGCCGTGGCGAAAGCGGCCGAATTGGCAAAAGTCGCCAAACCGCAGCTTAGCTGGTATCAGGACGATCCTGGCATGATTGATTTGCTGTTGAATCAGATGAATGCCTCCGCTCAAGCGATGCTGCCAGCGGCACTGAAAGTGTGGCTGCCCGCGCCGATGCTGGACGTGATGAGTGCAGTGAAAGATCAGCCTGGCCTGATGAACAATCTAAACGATCCGCAAAATCGCTACGCCTTCTGCCTGAACTGCGGCAACGTACGCTAATCTTTACAGCCCGGCCGCTGGTCGGGCTGCTTTTCGCTGTTAATCCCCTTATACTGCGCGTTTTACGGCAAGTCTGAGTTCTTCCATGCAAAAGAAAAATATCTATGTAGCCTACACAGGCGGTACCATCGGTATGCAGCGCTCCGCGCAGGGCTACATTCCGGTTTCCGGCCATCTGCAGCAGCAACTGGCCAACATGCCAGAGTTCCATCGGCCAGAAATGCCGAATTTCACCATTCACGAATATCAGCCTCTGATGGATTCGTCAGATATGACGCCGTTGGATTGGCAATCGATTGCTGACGATATCAAACAGAATTATGACAGCTATGATGGCTTTGTGATTCTGCACGGCACCGACACCATGGCATTCACTGCCTCGGCGCTGTCATTCATGCTGGAAAACCTGGCGAAGCCGGTTATTGTGACGGGCTCGCAGATTCCACTGGCAGAATTGCGCTCAGATGGTCAGCAGAATTTACTCAATTCGTTGTACGTGGCCGCTAATTATCCAATCAATGAAGTGGCGTTGTTCTTTAACAACACGCTGTTCCGTGGCAATCGCACCACCAAAGCGCATGCCGACGGCTTCAACGCCTTTGCTTCACCGAACCTCCCTCCTTTGCTGGAAGCCGGTATTCACATTCGTAAACTCAATACGCCACCCGCGCCTCAGGGCAGCGGTGAGTTGATTGTGCACCCGATTACTCCGCAGCCGATTGGTGTGGTTACCATCTATCCCGGCATTTCTGCCGATGTGGTACGTAACTTCTTACGCCAGCCGGTGAAAGCGCTGATTCTGCGCTCTTATGGCGTGGGCAACGCGCCGCAGAATGCAGAATTCCTGGCTGAGTTGCAGCAGGCCAGCGAACGTGGAATTGTGGTGGTGAATCTGACGCAATGCATGTCCGGCAAAGTGAACATGGGGGGTTATGCCACTGGCAATGCGCTGGAGCATGCGGGCGTGATCAGCGGTTTTGACCTTACCGTTGAGGCAACATTAACAAAACTGCACTTTTTGTTGAGTCAAAACCTCACCAACCCGGAAATTCGTGCCAGAATGCAACAGAATTTACGCGGCGAACTGACCGACGACTGATACGGAGCGAGATGTAATGAAGCGGGCATTGATAATCATCGACATTCAAAACGATTTTTGCCCCGGCGGCCCAATGGCAGTGCGCGAAGGCGACCAAACGGTTGCCGTTGCCAATCGCTACGCACGCGAGTTCCGCGATCGGGGAGAATGTGTAGTGGCATTACAAGACTGGCATCCGGCAGATCATGGCAGCTTCGCCTCTGTCTCAGGCGAACCGGTGTATACATTGGGTGAACTGAACGGTCTGGCGCAAATTTGGTGGCCCGATCACGGTGTTGAGAACTCGGTGGGTGCGGATTTCCACCCCGAACTGGATCGCACACTGATTGATGCGGTGTTCCACAAAGGTGGCGATGCTGACGTGGATAGCTACAGCGCTTTCTTCGATAACGGCCATCGTCGCAAAACGGAGCTGGATAGCTGGCTGCGTGAACGCGGTATCAGCGACCTTGTCATGCTGGGTCTCGCCACCGATTACTGCGTCAAATACAGCGTACTGGATGCGCTGGAGCTGGGCTACAACGTTGAAGTGGTGAAAGAGGGTTGCCGCGGCGTCAACCTGAATCCCGATGACAGCGATATTGCCATCGAACAGATGCAAGCACAGGGTGCGGTAATAATCTGAAAATGAGGGCTGGTATAAACCAGCCCTTTGGCTTTCTAGTGCAGGTTAATGCGCGTGACGTCCGGTTCGATACCAAACTCTTCCTTAAGCTGCTTCTTCGACTTCATCACCATCTCACCACCTTTGCCAATGGTCATATGCTGTGGATCGTCGTTATGGCGCGCCTGCCACAGCATCACCAGCTGCAGGCTATTGTCGCGCTGCTCCTGCGTGAGCGCTACACCGTCCGGCCATTTACCCGTTTCCACTGCGGTAGCGAGCCGCTCGTAGACTTCTGGCGTCATCGCCGCCAGCATGGCTTCCAGTTCTTGCTTCATGCTCAGCCCTCTTGCTGCTTGCCCTGCTCATCGGTGAAGCTCAATGAGGCGGAGTTAACACAGTAGCGCTCACCGGTAGGCTGCGGGCCATCGGGGAACACGTGGCCGAGATGCGCATCGCAGTTACCACAGCGAATTTCCACGCGGTGCATACCGTGAGAATCATCTTCCAGATAACGAATCGCATCATCGCTGTACGGCTGGTAAAAGCTCGGCCAGCCGCAGCCTGAATCATATTTAGAGTCGGAGAGGAACAGCGGTGAATTGCACACTAAACAGTGGTAGATGCCTTCCTGCTTGTTATGCAGTAATGCGCCACTGAAAGGAGGTTCCGTGCCGCGATGCTGTGTGACATAACGCTGCATCTCAGAGAGCTGCGCGATTTTTGCCTCGGGTGCGGTGTCTTTAGCCATTTTGAGTTCCGGAGTGTCATTCTGTAAAAATCGACTAGTATTCTAACAAACGAACAACATCTTCATGGTCTTTTTTCGTGCGAACCCGTTCGCCACGACTGCCACAGCGCAAAATTGTGACGTCGATCACCCTTTGCAAAAGTCATCCCTTTTCGGTCGGTATTCGGCGTAACATAGGCGCGCAATAAGGGTGCTGCGTAAGCGATTGCGCAACCAATTATTCCTGGCGTTGGAATTGACCTGTCGCAACAATTGACACGATTCCGCTTGACGCCTGGTAAGGTTTTTGTAATTTTACAGCCAACCTTTTATTCACTAACAAATAGCTGGTGGAATATATGACTATCAAAGTAGGTATCAACGGTTTTGGCCGTATCGGTCGCATCGTTTTCCGTGCTGCACAGCAGCGTTCTGACATCGAAATCGTCGCGATCAACGATCTGCTCGACGCCGATTACATGGCATACATGCTGAAGTATGACTCTACGCACGGTCGTTTCGACGGCACCGTAGAAGTGAAAGACGGCGCGCTGATTGTTAACGGTAAGAAAATCCGTGTTACCGCTGAGAAAGACCCGGCTAACCTGAAATGGGACGAAGTGGGCGTTGACGTTGTTGCAGAAGCAACCGGTATCTTCCTGACCGACGAAACCGCACGCAAACACATTCAGGCTGGTGCGAAGAAAGTGGTTCTGACCGGTCCTTCTAAAGATGCGACCCCAATGTTCGTTCGTGGCGCTAACTTTGAAAAATATGCTGGCCAGGATATCGTTTCTAACGCATCTTGCACCACTAACTGCCTGGCACCACTGGCTAAAGTGATCAACGACCACTTCGGTATCGTTGAAGGTCTGATGACCACTGTTCACGCCACCACCGCTACTCAGAAAACCGTTGATGGCCCGTCTCACAAAGACTGGCGCGGCGGCCGCGGCGCAGCTCAGAACATCATCCCATCTTCTACCGGTGCTGCTAAAGCAGTGGGCGTGGTTCTGCCAGAGCTGAACGGTAAACTGACCGGTATGGCGTTCCGCGTTCCTACCCCGAACGTGTCTGTTGTTGACCTGACTGTACGTTTGGAAAAACCAGCAACTTACAAAGAAATCTGTGCCGTGATCAAAGCTGAATCTGAAGGCAAGATGAAAGGCGTTCTGGGCTACATCGAAGACGACGTTGTATCAACCGACTTCAATGGCGAAACCCTGACTTCAGTATTCGATGCTAAAGCCGGTATCGCACTGAACGACAACTTCGTGAAACTGGTTTCATGGTACGACAACGAAACTGGCTACTCACACAAAGTTCTGGATCTGATTGCACTGGTTGCTTCTAAGTAAGCGACTGGCGAAACAGACAAGGGGTGACTTCGGTCGCCCCTTTTTTTTCATTTGGAAGAAGAGAAGGTCTGACGATGCAAGATACGCTTTATAGTTTACCGGTGGTGAATCAGATCACCCCTTACCTGTCTCAACGCCAGATGGGCGATTTGCCGATCGTGGTTGTGAGCCATCCCAAAGTTCGTGCGGCGATCGCGCTGCAAGGCGCGCATCTGCTCTCCTGGCAGCCCAGCGGCCAGCAGCCGGTGATATGGTTGAGCGATAAGACGCCGTTTGCCACAGGCAAAGCGATTCGTGGTGGTGTGCCGATTTGCTGGCCATGGTTTGGTCCAGCAGGTGAACCGGCGCACGGTTTCGCCCGTAATCAGCCCTGGACACTGACCGCACACGATGAGAACGAAGATGCAGTGATGCTGACGTTCACACTGGAAAGCAACGCACAAACGAAAAAGCTGTGGCCACATGATTTCACCCTGCTTGCCCGTTTCCGTATCGCCGAACACTGTGAAATTGAGCTGGAAGCCTGGGGCGATTATGAAGCTACCGCTGCCTTACACACCTACTTCCAGATCGCCGATATTGCACAGGTTGAAGTGAGTGGGTTAGGTAACAGCTATATCGATAAGGTGAATGCGAACGCGGTGGGCAGTTCGGCTGATGGCAAACAAACCTACCCTGACCGCGTCGATCGGATTCACACCGCCGCCGAAGATTGCAGCGTGATTCACGACATCGCAGGAAAACGTCAGATTGAAGTGTACCATCACTATCAAAGTGACGTTGTCACATGGAATCCGGGCCCAGAATTATCCTGCAGCATGGCGGATATGCCTAACGAGGGCTACAAAACAATGGTCTGCGTGGAAACGGCTCGCATCAACAAGCCGATGAAAAGCGCCGGTGAATCCCCTGCTCGCCTCGGTACCACGCTGCGCGTGCGCAATAAGTAAGTTTGCGGCGCTGATGCGCCGCTACACCACGTCTAAGTCCGTTTTGTGCTGCGGTGCCGGGAATGCCCGGTCGATGATCGCTAATTCTTCAACGCTCAAATGCAGATTTAACGCGGCGGCATTTTCCGCCACGTGTTGTTGGCTACTGGCTTTGGGAATGGCGATCACGCCAGGTTGACGAATCACCCATGCGAGCAGTAATTGCGCCACGCTGATGCTCTTCTGTTGTGCAATCTGCTGCAAATGGGGATCATCAAACAGCGATTGACGCAGACGTCCCGCCTGCGCCAGAGGGCAATAGGCCATTATCGGCGTATCACGTTGCTGGCAGGCGGCTAATAAATCGTATTCGATTCCTCGTGATGCCAGGTGATACAGCACCTGATTGGTTGCGCAGTTTTCACCGCCTGGCTCACTCCACAGTTCATACATATCGTCTGTGTCGAAATTGGATACGCCCCAATGCCGAATTTTTCCCTGCTGCTGCAGAGTTTTCATGGCCCGAATGGTCTCTTCCAGTGGCACATTGCCGCGCCAGTGCAGCAGATAGAGATCAAGATAATCGGTCTCTAAGCGCTGTAAGCTGCGCTCGCAGGCCTCTATCGCATCCACTTCCCCGGCATTCCACGGATAGACTTTTGACACCAGCCAGGCCTGATGGCGGCGTCCGCGTAGCGCTTCACCCACCACCTCTTCCGCCCCGCCTTCGGCGTACATTTCTGCGGTATCAATCAGTCTCAGCCCCAGATCCAATCCAGCCTGTAACGCCGTGACTTCCTGACGACGCCGCGCTGCATTCTCCCCCATATACCAGGTTCCTTGCCCAATGGCGGGTAAAGCTGATTCTCCACGGAATTGAATAGTCTTCATTACGCCTCCTGATGCGCCATGATGGGGCGCGTTATTGGTGCAATGTAATAAAAACGCCTCATTAAGAGGCGTCATGTAAAACCATTAGAAGCTGTAGCTGATGCCGGTCCAGAGAGTGAACTGACCACTTTTGTCCACCATCGGACTGTCTTTGATTTCGCTATCAAAGCGGGTGTAACGCCCGGACAAACTGGCGTTCCAGCTATCGCTAATCTGGTAGCTGGCGTTCATTTCCACATAAGGAGACCAGCTGTCGTCCGGCTGATATTCAGCAATACCTGTCCGCGCGCTTTCGTGCGATGACACGCCATAGTAGTAGCGGTTTTGATTGGCGCTGTTCCACATTGCACCGATGCCTGGCGTCAGGCTGAACGCGCCAAAATCGAAGCGATACAGATAGGTAAGATCCCAGATAATGCCATTACTGTTGTTGAGCACATCGCCTAGCAGAGCGGTGCGCACGATCCCCCAATCAGCAACATGGCGATAGGTGGCACCTGCCATCAGGGTCATCCGGCGCTTATCCAGTGCCTTCATGTCACCCAGATCGTTATCCTTGGGATCATACTGTTGAGGTGAACCCAGCAAGGTTAATGACAGTTGATCCTGCTGGTCTTTCCACAGGTAGTAGCCGCCTTGCAAGCTACGGAACCAGAAGTTTTCGCCTTCATAATTGATGACCGGGATGGGGATGTATCGGTCCTGTCCACCGCGATAAGGTGACTGGGCATAAATAACCGAAGCCCCGAGAGATAAGGGTTCTGCATGAGTGCTGAACGCCGCAAAATAACAAGGAACAGCACAAGCAAGCGCTTTAAGTTTGAATTGGTTCACAATTTAATCAGTCCATTAATATAACAATCACACGCAGAGTCTAACTAAATTTTCGCGCTGGGTTAACGTTAAATCAGGGATGTTTATCACCCATGCGGAATAGTCTGAGGCAGGCTGCAGTGGTAGACATGCAAACGGAATGCCTTAGTGCTTATGAGACTTTGTTATTGATATATCGCTAAATAAGGAGAAAAGTGGCTGCAGATTTTCTGAATGCCTTCTACAGTTAAAAGTAAGACGAGACTTTTTGTACGAGCAGAGTAACCATAAGAATTGTGTATCCCGATAAAAAATCGTCAGGTTGGCATAAGGGTTGCTGTACTCAATAAAGAATATCTTCCGGGAGCTGCAAACGTATCTTATTTCGCTCCTTTACCTGTGCTAAAAACGAAAGGACGGGCATCGCTATGAATATATTCGATCACTATCGTCAGCGTTATGAAGCTGCCAAGGACGAAGAGTTCACACTGCAGGAATTTCTCGCTATCTGTAAGCAGGATCGCAGTGCATACGCCAACGCTGCAGAGCGACTATTGATGGCTATCGGTGAGCCGGTGATGGTTGACACGGCGCAGGAGCCACGCCTTTCCAGAATCTTCTCTAACCGCGTCATGGGGCGCTATCCCGCCTTCGAAGAGTTTTATGGTATGGAGGAAGCGATTGAGCAGATCGTCTCCTACCTAAAACATGCTGCGCAGGGCCTGGAAGAGAAGAAACAGATTCTCTATTTGCTGGGACCCGTCGGTGGCGGTAAATCGTCACTTGCTGAGCGTTTGAAAGCCCTGATGCAGCGCGTTCCAATTTACGTGCTGAGTGCCGACGGCGAACGCAGCCCGGTCAACGATCATCCTCTGTGCCTGTTCAACCCGCAGGAAGACGCCAATATTCTGGAGAAAGAGTATGGCGTGCCGCGGCGTTACCTGGGCACCATCATGTCGCCTTGGGCGGCAAAACGCCTGCATGACTTTGGTGGCGATATTACCCGCTTTAAAGTGGTTAAAGTCTGGCCTTCCATCCTGGAACAAGTGGCCATCGCCAAAACGGAACCGGGTGATGAGAATAACCAGGATATCTCTGCATTGGTCGGTAAGGTGGATATCCGCAAACTGGAAAACCACGCGCAAAACGATCCCGACGCTTACGGTTACTCGGGCGCATTGTGCCGCGCAAACCAGGGCATCATGGAATTCGTTGAGATGTTCAAAGCACCGATTAAAGTGCTGCATCCATTGTTGACCGCCACTCAGGAAGGTAACTACAACGGTACTGAAGGGATTTCTGCCCTGCCGTTTAACGGCATCATTCTGGCGCACTCCAACGAATCAGAATGGGTGACTTTCCGTAACAACAAGAACAACGAGGCGTTCCTTGACCGTGTTTACATCGTCAAAGTGCCTTACTGCCTGCGGGTGTCGGAAGAGATCAAAATCTACGACAAACTGCTTAATCACAGTGAGCTGACGACGGCACCATGTGCACCGGGCACGCTGGAGACCTTAGCGCGCTTCTCTATCCTTTCGCGTTTGAAAGAGCCGGAAAACTCCAGCATCTATTCAAAAATGCGCGTCTATGATGGTGAAAGCCTGAAAGATACCGATCCGAAAGCCAAGTCGTGGCAGGAGTATCACGACTACGCAGGCGTGGATGAAGGCATGAACGGCCTTTCGACCCGCTTCGCGTTCAAGATTCTGTCGCGCGTATTCAACTTTGACCATGCCGAAGTGGCGGCCAACCCGGTACATCTGTTCTACGTACTGGAGCAACAAATTGAACGCGAACAGTTCCCGCAGGATCTGGCAGAGAAATACCTTGAGCACCTGAAAGGCTATCTGATTCCGAAATACGCGGAGTTTATTGGCAAAGAGATTCAGACCGCCTATCTGGAATCTTATTCAGAATACGGTCAGAACATCTTCGACCGCTATGTTACTTACGCCGACTTCTGGATTCAGGATCAGGAATACCGCGACCCGGATACCGGACAGCTGTTTGATCGCGAATCACTGAATGCCGAGCTGGAAAAAATCGAGAAACCTGCCGGGATCAGTAACCCGAAAGATTTCCGTAACGAGATCGTCAACTTTGTGCTGCGTGCACGGGCGCAAAATAGCGGACGTAATCCTAACTGGACCAGCTACGAAAAACTGCGCACGGTTATTGAGAAGAAAATGTTCTCCAATACCGAGGAGTTGCTGCCGGTGATTTCGTTTAATACCAAGACCTCAACGGACGAACAGAAAAAACACGATGATTTTGTCGATCGCATGATGGAGAAAGGCTATACCCGCAAACAGGTACGCCTGTTGTGCGAATGGTATCTGCGCGTGCGTAAATCGTCTTAATCGTTACCTGTAAGCTACGCGGCGCCGCGACGCCGCAACAGGAGGCCGGAGTGGTTCCGGCCTGGCTTGCACTGTAGTTTGGGGGATATGTATGGCCTATTTTATCGATCGGCGTCTGAACGGTAAAAACAAGAGCGCGGTCAATCGGCAGCGTTTCCTGCGCCGTTACAAGTCGCAAATCAAGCAGTCGATCTCCGAGGCCATCAATAAGCGTTCGGTCACCGACGTGGAGAGCGGCGAGTCTGTCTCGATTCCTATCGATGACATCAATGAGCCGATTTTCCATCAGGGACGCGGCGGCAGTCGCCATCGCGTGCATCCGGGGAACGACCATTTTGTTCAGAATGACCGCATTGAGCGCCCGCAAGGGGGCGGCGGTGGCGGAGGCAGCGGTCAGGGCAACGCCAGTCAGGACGGTGAAGGTTCGGATGAGTTTGTCTTCCAGATATCCAAAGATGAATATCTCGATCTGCTGTTTGAAGATCTTGCCCTACCGAATCTGCGTAAAAATCAGCATCGGCAGTTGAATGAGTATAAAACCCATCGCGCGGGCTTTACCTCAAATGGGGTGCCGGCGAACATCAGTGTGGTGCGTTCGCTACAAAATTCACTGGCGCGTCGTACTGCGATGACCGCTGGCAAGCGCCGTATGCTGCACGAACTTGAAGCCACGCTGACGGAAGTGGAAAACAGTGAACCGGCTCAGTTGCTGGAAGAGGAGCGGCTGCGCAAAGAGATTGTCGAACTGCGGGCACGCATCGAACGCGTCCCCTTTATTGATACCTTCGACTTACGCTACAAAAACTTTGAGAAGCGCCCTGAGCCTTCCAGCCAGGCGGTGATGTTCTGCCTGATGGATGTGTCCGGTTCCATGGATCAAGCCACGAAAGACATGGCGAAGCGTTTTTATATTCTGCTCTATCTGTTCCTGAGCCGGACCTACAAAAATGTGGAAGTGGTGTATATCCGTCACCATACTCAGGCGAAAGAAGTTGATGAGCAGGAATTCTTCTACTCGCAGGAAACGGGTGGCACCATCGTCTCCAGCGCATTGAAATTAATGGATGAAGTGGTCAAAGAGCGCTATGACCCGGCGCAGTGGAATATTTATGCGGCACAGGCCTCTGATGGCGATAACTGGGCGGATGACTCCCCGTTGTGTCACGAAATTCTGGCCAAACATATTTTGCCGGTTGTGCGTTATTACAGCTACATCGAAATCACGCGCCGTGCGCATCAGACGCTGTGGCGTGAGTATGAACATCTGCAAGCCATGTTTGATAACTTCGCGATTCAGCACATCCGCGAGCCAGAAGACATTTACCCGGTATTTAGAGAACTTTTCCACAAACAGGTGGCAGAAGCCTGAACATCAAGCCGGTCATTGACCGGCTTTTTCTTTTCCGCGCCACCGCTCATTCGCCTGAAATTCCCGCTGATTTTTCACACAATTTTAACTATCTATGGGATAGCGCTCCGCAGATTGAAAAAATATGCAATTAAGCGCTGACAAGCTATTGATAAGGCATTATCTTTTCACCTTGTCTGTGTGAATCCCCCGCAGTTTGTCTTTTTCGCTCGTACCGCAGGAGAACGCCGTTGAATGCCAGCATGATTTATAGTTTGTTTATTATTGGTTCCGTGCTGGTCGCAGCAAGTATTCTTCTGAGTTCATTCTCGTCACGGCTTGGCATTCCCATTCTGGTAATCTTCCTTGCGTTAGGCATGTTGACCGGCGTTGATGGGATTGGCGGCATCGCTTTTGACAACTACCCAGTGGCGTATCTGGTTTCTAACCTCGCGCTGGCGATTATTTTGCTGGATGGCGGCATGCGCACCAAATCCAGTTCATTCAAGGTGGCGCTGGGGCCTGCTCTGTCACTCGCCACGGTTGGCGTGATGATAACCGCTGGTTTAACCGGTTTGGCTGCTGCCTGGCTTTTCAAACTCGATTTGATGCAAGGTTTCCTGATTGGCGCAATTATTGGTTCAACCGATGCTGCCGCCGTCTTCTCGCTGCTGGGAGATAAAGGGCTTAACGAACGTGTCAGCTCCACGCTGGAAATTGAGTCCGGCAGTAACGATCCTATGGCGGTTTTCCTGACCATCACGCTGATTGACATGATCCAGCAAGGCCAGTCGGGCTTAAGCTGGATGTTTGTGGTGCATCTGGTGCAACAGTTCGGTCTCGGTATTGTACTGGGGCTGGGCGGTGGCTGGGCCCTCCAGCAGTTGATTAATCGTATCAATCTGGCGCAGGGTCTCTATCCGCTGCTGGCGTTGAGCGGTGGCATCATTGTGTTCGCGCTCACCACGGTGATGGAAGGCAGCGGTATTCTGGCGGTTTACCTGTGTGGCTATCTGCTGGGTAACAGCCCGATCCGCAACCGTCACGGTATTTTGCAAACCTTCGATGGTATGGCGTGGTTGAGCCAGATCGGCATGTTTATCGTGCTGGGCTTACTGGTCACGCCATCCGACTTATGGCATATCGCCGTACCTGCGATGATTTTATCCCTGTGGCTGATCCTGGTGGCGCGCCCGCTTTCAATTCTGGTGGGTTTAATGCCGTTCAAGGGCTTTACCGGCCGCGAACGCATCTTTATCAGTTGGGTTGGCCTGCGTGGAGCCGTGCCGATTATCCTCGCGGTGTTCCCGATGATGGCCGGGCTGGAAAACGCCAAGCTCTACTTCAACATCGCCTTCTTTGTGGTGCTGGTATCGCTGATGCTGCAGGGTACCTCGCTGGGCTATGCGGCCAAACGCGCCAAAGTGGTGGTGCCACCGACCGCATCACCGATCAGCCGCGTTGGACTGGATATCCACCCTGAAAATCCCTGGGAGCAGTTTGTTTACCAGCTCGGTGCTGACAAATGGTGTGTCGGTGCCGCGCTGCGTGATTTGCAGATGCCGCGTGAAACGCGCATCGCTGCCCTGTTCCGAGATAATGCATTGATGCACCCTAACGGTAGTACGCGCCTGAAAGAGGGCGATGTATTGTGCGTGATTGGTCGCGAGAGAGATTTGCCCGCACTGGGTAAAATGTTCAGTCAGTCGCCACCTGTCGCTCTCGATCAACGCTTCTTTGGTGACTTCATTCTGGATGCTGAAGCGCGCTTACGCGATGTGGCGCAAATTTATGGGCTGGAACTGGATGAAACCACCAACGATCAGCAATCCCTTGGCCAACTGGTGATGAGCCTGCTGGGCAGTACGCCAGTGGTGGGCGATCAGGTGGAGTGGAACCAACTGACCTGGACGGTGGCGGAAAAAGAGGACAACCAAATCGTTAAAATTGGCGTACGCGTGATGGAAGACAAGGAGTAATCCGAAACCCAAAAACGCCAAAACCACGTGTAAGCGACTATGATCACTATTCCACCCAGCACAAACGGGAGAAAAGTATGGGTCACGTGGTAAAGATTGGTCGTTACGAGATCGTTGATGCAGAACTGAATGCTGAAAAGCTCGATACCATCAGCATTCCCTGCAATACCAACCCCGGCCTGAGTTACCAACTCGATGGCTGGGATCATGAAACCAGTGTGCCAGCGTGGATTGATGGCGAACCCGTTGATCTGCAAATCGGACACTATGACAAGCAGCAAGACCGTTGGGTATTAAAAAAACCTGCCTGATATTCCCCCGCCGCCATCCGCTATGTATGGCGGTCATTCCTAAAAGCAGTCTTAAAATGAAGCGTTATATCGGCGATTTTTTTGCTTTTAACCTTGCATTTCAATTAGCTAGCTCACTATTTCACGCAGCATTTATTTCCTTTTAGGACTATTTCCATATTAACTCTGTCAAACAACTCCTGCATACTCTTAAACGTTGCTGCAGCTTTTTGTGATGTTTATCACGTCTCAAACGGCCCTTTCCATGCAGCGCTTATGGCAGCATTGATTTATATCGCACTGAAAAATCATTTCTTTTTATTTTCGGTGGACGACTCCTGAGCGCGTACTTGATTCTGGTCAGGCCATCTTTTACTTAAGAAAAGAGAGCAGGTTTTATGGCAAGTACATTGGTAATGAATGATGCAACCCGCTCCTGGAGCGGATTGCGCAAAAATCTCATCGCAAAAGTCGCATTAAGCTTTTCGGATTTGATTGCTCTGAATCTGGCTTTGTTTTTATCTGCAGCGACCGTTCAGGGTATTTGGGGAGAACTGGACACCTTTATTCCGCCGCAACAGATTGAATACCGCTTTATCGCTCAGTTAGGGCTTTCTGTACTTTGCACCGCGTGGTTTTGGGTGCGCATGCGTCATTACACTTACCGCAAACCGTTCTGGTTCGAGTTAAAAGAGATTGTTAAAACCCTGTTCGTCTTCTCGCTGCTGGATTTGGCGCTGATTGCCTTCTCCAAGTGGGATTTTTCGCGCATGGTGTGGGTGTTTAGCTGGACTTACGCACTGCTGCTGCTGCCGCTGATGCGTGCGGTGGTCAAGCGTGCCATTAACCGCGCAGGTCAGTGGCAGAAAGAGACCATCATTATTGGTTCTGGCAAGAATGCCATGGAAGCTTATGCGGCACTGCAGAGTGAGGAAATCCTCGGCTACAACGTGCAGGCCTTTATTTCACTGGAAGATGAAAACCGCCCTGAAAACGTGAATGGCGTGCCGGTCATCACCTGGAAGGATATCAACTGGCAAACCATGGACCGTGACAACACGCAATTTATCGTCGCTACTGAGTTCGAACAGCAGGTGGTGCGCGATAAATGGCTGAAGTTCCTGTCCAAAATGAAGTGCCGTTCCATCTCCGTGATTCCAACCCTGCGCGGTGTGCCGCTGTATGGCACAGATATGTCATTCATCTTCAGCCACGAAGTGATGATCCTGCGCGTCAGCAACAATCTGGCGAAACGCTCATCCCGCTTCCTCAAGCGTACCTTCGATATCGTGGTGGCATCACTGTTGCTGCTGTTCCTTGCCCCGGTATTTGGTCTGCTGTGTGCGATGGTGAAACGTGATGGCGGCAATGCCATTTATGGACACGAGCGCGTTGGGCAAGACGGTGTGAAGTTTAAATGCCTCAAGTTCCGCTCTATGGTCACCAACTCGCAGGAAGTGTTGCAAAACCTGCTGGCAACCAGTGAAGAAGCACGTGCCGAGTGGGATCGTGATTTCAAACTGAAGAACGATCCACGCATCACCAAAATTGGCGGCTTCCTGCGTAAAACCAGTCTCGACGAATTGCCGCAGTTGTGGAATGTGATTCGTGGTGAGATGAGTCTGGTGGGGCCACGTCCGGTTATCGAAGCTGAGCTGGAACGCTATGCAGGGGATGTCGATTATTACCTGATGGCCAAACCGGGCATGACGGGTCTGTGGCAGGTGAGTGGTCGTAACGACATCGACTACGACACCCGCGTCTATTTCGATTCCTGGTATGTGAAGAACTGGGCGTTGTGGACCGATATTGCCATTCTGTTCAAAACCGCAGGCGTAGTGTTACGCCGCGACGGCGCTTACTGATCCTACCCTCGACGCGATGTCTGTGTTGGTCCAGCAGACATCGCTTTTTTATTCCTTTCTTTTTCCCGGCTAAGTCATTACCCTTCCCGCTTGTTTAACAGGACGTTTCTGGTTTCAGATGCAAAAATTTACCCTGCTGCTTTTAAGCCTGGTGCTGCTGGCACCGCTCGGCATCGATCTTTACCTTCCCACTCTGCCGCAAATCGCTGAAGGCCTGAACAGCCCGGTCAGTTTGATTCAGATTACCATTCCGCTGTTCTTACTGGTGATGGGCATCGGCCAACTGGTAACCGGACCTTTGGTGGATAATTTTGGCCGTAAGCCGATTGCGCTGATTGGCCTGGCACTCTATATCGTTGGTAGCGCCGTGGCTGCGACCGCCACCGTATGGCCGGTGTTCTTCCTTGCCCGTTTGATTCAGGGCTGTGCGGTCTGTTGCAGTGCTGTCGTTGCCTTCAGTGGCGTGCGCGATCGTTTAAGCGGTGATGAAGCCGCACGTGCCTATGGTTTCCTTAATGGTGCACTGAATATTGTGCCTGCACTGGCGCCACTGCTGGGCGGCATCCTTGCTGAAGCCTACGGCTGGCGTGCGCCCTTCTGGTTCCTGTGTGGCTATGCCGCCGTGATTGGTTTGATTGTGGTGTTCTGCCTGCCGGAAACCCGTCCTGCCGATACGCTGCGAGTTAAAGGATTGCCGCTGGCGCAGTACGCTGCGATTGCACGTGAACCGCGTTTTCTTGCCTTCGCCTTTGCCAATGCAGGTGCACTCGGCATGGTACTGACCTATGTGTCACTGGCACCGCATGTGCTGATGACGGAAGGCGGTCTGACGCCCCTGCAATTCTCCTTTGCCTTTGGTGCCAACGGCTTTTGGATCATGCTGGTGAGTGCGTTTGTGAATAAGACCATCCGTAAAGCCGGACGCCCTTTCTGCCTGGCGATGGGCTTTGTCACTATGCTGTTAGGTGCCATTTTGCTGCTGGCGGGGATGGCGCTGCTGCCTGCCGCATGGCAGACACACTGGGCGCTGTATATGATTCCAGTGGCGGTGTCGGTTGCGGGACTGGCCTTTACCGTTGGCCCCGCCACCAGCTACGCATTAGAGCCGTATCAGCAGCAAGCGGGGGTTGCCGCGGCATTGCAGGGCTTTATTCAGATGGCTTGCGGCGCAGGTGGCAGCCTGATGATTGTAGCGTTACCGGTCGCCGAGAAATCCTCACTGGCCTTAATGATGCTTTTAGGTGCAGCGCTGGCTTTGATCGCCTGGCGCTGCAGTAAAAAGATGCACGGAAGCGTCACCGCACTTAAATAACCTCAACCGGCACACGGGGCGCGAGCGCGCACATCAGCTCGTAACCCACCGTGCCGGCAGCTTTCGCCACCTCATCGATTTTCACCTGATTGCCCCACAGTTCCACTTTGGAACCAATCCCGGCCTGCGGGCACGGTTCGAGGTCAATCATCATCATATCCATGGAGATCGCGCCCAGCGTCTGGGTACGAATTCCGTCGACGCTCACTGGCGTGCCGGTTGGCGCATGACGCGGATAGCCGTCGGCATAGCCACAGGCCACAATTCCGATACGCTGCGAGGACGTAGCGTGATAGCGATAGCCATAGCCCACACCATCGCCAGCACTGAGTTGCTGCACACCAATGATTTCACTGTTTAAGGTCATTACCGGCTGCAATCCGGTACTGGCAATGTCCTGCCAGTCACCACTCGGCGATGCGCCATAAAGAATGATGCCTGGGCGCACCCAATCAAAGTGCGCTTCTGGATGCCACAAGGTGGCAGCAGAGTTGGAGAGCGAGCGTGGGCAATCCAAACCTTCGGCAGCCAGTTCAACGCGCTTCATCGGCTCGATCAGACCTTCCGGATTTTCCGCGTCCGCAAAATGCGCCATCAGCGTCATCTCGCCGACGTTGGGCAACGCACGCAGTTTCTGCCATGCAGCCTGCACCTGTTCCGGACGGAAACCCAGACGATTCATGCCGCTGTTCATCTTCAGATAGATATCAACTGGCGCAGAGAGTGAAGCTTTGGCCAGCGCCTGAATCTGCCAGTTGCTGTGCACGCTGGTGGTTAAACGATAGCGATCAATCAGCGTCAAATCTTCCGCATGGAAGAAACCTTCCAGCAGCAGAATCGGTTTTTTCCAACCCTGCTCACGCAACAGAATCGCTTCTTCCATATTCAGCAGCGCGAAACCATCGGTCTCCGCCAGGCTTTGCCAGACGCGATCGATACCGTGCCCGTAAGCATTGGCTTTGACCACTGACCAAACCCGCGACTGCGGGGCCGCCTGCCGTACAATCGCCAGATTGTGGCGCAGCGCCTGTTGGTTAATGGTGGCGCCAGTAGGACGTGACATGCTTGTGCTCTCCCTGAGGTCTCAACGCGCCGCGTTAGCGTTACGCAACGGCGACGAATGGGGTTCGAAACCTGGCAGGTAGCGCAGCACTGACAAATCGTCTGCAGCAATTGCCGGTTTCTGACCGGAAATCAAATCGGCCAACAGCTGACCGGATCCACAGGCCATGGTCCATCCCAGCGTTCCGTGACCGGTGTTGAGATAGAGATTAGACAGCGGCGTACGCCCAACAATCGGCGTGCCGTCCGGTGTCATCGGACGTAGTCCCGTCCAGAACGTGGCCTGTTCAACAAAACCGCCTTCAGGATAGAGATCGCTGACCACCATCTCCAGCGTTTCACGTCGTGCAGGCGTCAGTTTGGTGTTAAAACCAACAATTTCCGCCATGCCGCCCACGCGAATGCGATCGTCGAAGCGCGTGACCGCCACTTTGTAGGTCTCATCGAGGATGGTGGACACCGGTGCAGCGTCGGGGTTCTTAATCGGAATGGTGAGGGAATAGCCTTTAAGCGGATAAACCGGTATCGAGACGATATCTTTCAGTAGCGCGGTCGAATAGGAACCAAATGCCACCACATAGGCATCCGCCTTAATCACCTCATCACCACACTTCACACCGTAAATGCGATTGCCTTCACGCAGCAACTGATCAACCTGAGTGTCATAGCGGAAGGTGACGCCCGCAGCCGCCGCCATCTCAGCCAGACGTTGAGTAAACAACTGGCAGTCTCCGGTCTCATCGTTCGGTAAACGCAGCCCGCCCGTCAGCTTGTGCGCGGTCGTGGCCAACGCCGGTTCAACGCTGTGGAGCTGATGTGCTTCCAGCAGTTCATAAGGCACACCAGCTTCTTTCAGCACGGCGATATCTTTGCTGGCGCTGTCAAACTGCTGCTGGGTACGGAACAGTTGCAAAGTACCGCCCTGACGACCTTCATAGGCGATCCCGGTCGAGGCGCGCAACGTTTTCAGGCAATCACGGCTGTATTCCGCAATACGTACCATGCGCCCTTTGTTTTCCTGATAATGGCGCATGTCGCAGTTACGCAGCATGTTCCACATCCACTCCAGCTGGAATTTGCTGCCGTCAAGGCGAACGGCCAATGGCGCGTGACGCTGAAACATCCATTTTACCGCTTTAAGCGGCACGCCCGGTGCCGCCCAGGGCGCTGCATAGCCCGGAGAGATCTGGCCCGCATTACCTGCGCTGGTTTCCAGCGCTGCGCCCGGTTGGCGGTCGATGACCGTTACCTCATGTCCAGCCTGCGCCAGATACCAGGCACTCGCCACTCCCACGACACCACTTCCAAGAATCACTACGCGCATAAGCCCCTCGTCGCGGCAAAAGCATAATCAACTATGAATACCGTCTGAATTAGCATAACCAGACAGCTCTTCTCATCTTACATTCGACAGACATATTTCACATGTTTTTCACCTTCCTGCACACAGAAATCATGAGGCAGTGCAAAAATCAGGATTTTTTATGCCATAAAACCATTAACCAGCAATTTATTATGCGCAGGGCAGTGCTTTTCTCTTTTTTCAGGAGAAAGCGCCGCAGTCATATAACGCACTTATAAACAGAGTTTTATTCTGCCAATTAATCTAAAACCGACAGTTGTCATTAGTAATGACTTAAGCGTCGATTTTTGAATGATTTTCTGCCAAAAGAATTCGATTGAGTTCCGGTTTCGGATAAGCGACAGTGGACTATCATTGAAGTGTTCGCTCAGTTTTATTGGGCTGTCTTTCTCAGGATGAAGCCTTAAACGATCGTGACAGGTGACAATCCGTTGCCTGCCGCTTGCAAAACAGAGGTGCGCTATGACGACAATCTTTGACGAGCCAACCCGGAGCAGTAAACGACTCAGTGATGGACCCGACTGGACCTTCGAACTGCTTGATGTCTATCTGGCGGAAATTGACCGTGTAGCCAAAAGCTACGGGCTTGATACCTATCCGCATCA
The DNA here is from genome assembly GCF_016625195.1 of Erwinia sp. S63. GTDB lineage: Bacteria > Pseudomonadota > Gammaproteobacteria > Enterobacterales > Enterobacteriaceae > Pantoea. The sequence continues at coordinate 608,559 of NZ_JACVUP010000001.1, read as the reverse complement.
AATCGAAGTCATCACCTCCGAACAAATGATGGATGCCTACTCCAGCGTAGGTATGCCGATTAACTATGCACACTGGTCGTTCGGCAAAAAATTCATTGAAACCGAACAACGCTATAAACATGGCCAGCAGGGTTTAGCGTACGAAATCGTCATCAACTCCAATCCTTGTATTGCCTATTTAATGGAAGAGAACACCATGACCATGCAGGCGCTGGTGATGGCGCACGCGTGCTATGGGCACAACTCTTTCTTTAAAAATAACTATTTATTCCGCAGTTGGACCGATGCCAGTTCTATCGTCGATTACCTGTTATTCGCACGTAACTACATCACTGATTGCGAAGAGCGATATGGCGTGGAAGAGGTGGAACGCCTGCTCGACTCTTGTCATGCGCTGATGAACTACGGCGTGGATCGCTATAAACGTCCGCAAAAGATCTCGCTGCAGGAAGAGAAAGCGCGGCAAAAAAGCCGTGAAGAGTATCTGCAGAGCCAGGTAAACACCCTATGGCGCACCCTGCCGCGTAAAGAGAAGGAGTCTGTGCACGTGGAAGCGGCGCGCTATCCTTCGGAACCGCAGGAAAACTTGCTCTACTTTATGGAAAAAAACGCCCCGCTGCTGGAGTCCTGGCAACGTGAGGTGCTGCGCATCGTGCGTAAGGTCAGCCAGTATTTTTACCCGCAGAAACAGACGCAGGTAATGAATGAAGGCTGGGCGACGTTCTGGCATTACACCATCCTCAATCATCTGTACGACGAAGGGAAAGTGTCGGAACGCTTTATGATGGAGTTCCTGCACAGCCATACCAATGTGGTGTATCAGCCACCGTATAACAGCCAGTGGTATAACGGTATAAACCCTTATGCTTTGGGCTTCGCCATGTTCCAGGATATCAAACGTATCTGCCAGTCACCGACGGAAGAAGATCGCTACTGGTTCCCGGACATCGCGGGTTCCGACTGGCTGAAAACGCTGCACTTTGCCATGCGTGAATTTAAGGATGAGAGCTTCATCAGCCAATTCCTGTCACCCAAAGTGATGCGTGACTTCCGCCTGTTTACGGTAATGGATGACGATCGCAATAACTTCCTGGAAATTGCCGCGATTCACGATGAGGCCGGCTACCGTGCGATTCGTCAGCAGCTCTCGGCGCAGTACAACCTGAGCAATCTGGAACCTAACATCCAGGTTTACAACGTGGATCTGCGCGGAGACCGTTCACTGACCTTACGCTACGTGCCACAGCAACGCGCACCGCTGGATAAAAGCCGTCGCGAAGTGCTGAAGCATGTGCATCGTTTATGGGGGTTCGATGTGATTCTGGAACAACAGAACGAAGATGGCAGCGTTGAGCTGCTGGACCGGTCGCCTACACGTGGACCCGCACTGTAAACATAAAAAAACCGGACTGTTAAAGTCCGGTTTTCTTTTAGCGCTTGCTGGCTAAATCATCTGGCATGCTTTTTTGCATGCTATGCCAAATCTCTCCGCTGCGACGACCATACTCACGTACGGTATCGACAATCTGATCCTGTGTGGGATTCGCACTGCACAAATCGGCCAGCTGACGGTAGAAGCTGCGAGCCTGCTGGCGCGCTTCAGGATTAGAGAAGTAGTGACGCCCCACTCGGGTGTACAGCCCTTTCAAGCCATTCAAAATCAAACCGTAAATCGGGTTGCCTGACGCAAAAGCCAAACCACGGAACACGCGATAATCCAGTTCAGTGTAGGCTTCCGCTTTGTCCTCTTCGCTCAATGCTGTTTCCAGCACTTCGCGCGCTTTGTCCGGATGATGACGCAATGCACGGCTAATAAAGATCGAGGCGATGTTGGTACGCACCGACAGCAGATTATCAATCAGCTGCGGTACGCTATCGTGATCGAGGCGGGCCAGCGTTTCGAGAATGTTAAGACCTGAGGTTTCCCAGAAATCATTCACGCGCGTGGGCTTACCATGCTGAATGGTTAACCAGCCATCGCGTGCCAGACGCTGTAACACTTCACGCAGCGTAGTGCGTGTAACGCCAATCAGTTCAGAAAGCTCACGTTCAGCAGGCAGGATCGACCCCGGCGGAAAGCGACTGTTCCAGATGCTTTCAATAATATACTCTTCAGCAAATCCTGCGGGGCTTTGCGCCTTAATCACCATAGCATTTATTTCTCATTGCTTTCTTTATCGTAATGGCACTCATCATACCAGAGCGGCTATAGCGGAAATAGACTGACAACCGATTAAAAGCGCGCGCTGGCGCAAAATTCAACAGTGTTTTATACCTGTCAGACTTTTACGCACTCGTTTGCGTCGTATTGTGCTTTCGCCACATCCTCTTGATCAGTAAATGCGATTTTTATGGCCTGGATCAGGCTTAAGTCATTTTTGTACATGATTTTTTCCCGTTACCTGGCTGGCACGGTTACGCTTTTGGTTTACACTGCGAAGCATTAATGGTTACAGGATAAGCAATATGTTGCGATATTTGAATCAATGCTCACGAGGACGCGGAGCATGGTTATTGCTGGCTCTGACAGCTCTGGCTTTTGAACTGACTGCACTCTTCTTTCAACACGTCATGGGACTGAAACCCTGCGTGATGTGTATCTACGAACGTTGTGCGCTATTTGGCGTCATGGGCGCAGGGATTGTTGGTGCGTTCGCGCCGAAGTCCCTGCCATTGCGTTGGGGAGCAATCCTGATTTGGCTGTACAGCGCTTATAAGGGCCTGATGCTGTCGATTGAACATACGGATATTCAGTTGCACCCAAATCCGTTTGTTACCTGTGACTTTGCTGCACGTTTCCCTACCTGGCTGCCGCTGGATAAATGGCTGCCCTCGGTGTTTGTCGCCAGTGGTGATTGTGCCGAACGCAGCTGGACATTCCTGACCTGGAGCATGCCGCAGTGGATGATCGTGATCTTTGCCGCCTATCTGCTGGTCGGCGCGCTGGTGCTGATTGCCCAGCCGTTCAAGCCAAAACGCCGCGATTTATTTAGCCGTTAATCAAAATAAAACAGGCAGCTCTCGCTGCCTGTTTTCACGTCAACCGTTACGGTCGGGTCGATCGATAATGTGATCTTCCCAGTCGCGTACTTCACTTTCCCGCACCGCAATGTAACGCACCGAGATACGCTGCGCATGCATCGCCTTTTTCGAACCGGCCACCAGTGGATGCCAGGCAGGTAAAGTCCCGCCCTCGCCTAACAGACGATAAGCACAGGTGCGCGGCAGCCAGTTGAAGGTGGTGAGGTTTTCACGCGTGAGCTTGATGCAGTCCTCTTCGTACTCAAACCGGCGCTCATAGTTACGACACTGGCAGGTTTTAATATTCAGCTGATTGCAGGCCACATTGGTGAAATAGATTTCATCGGTATCCGCATCCTGCAACTTGTTCAGGCAGCACTGGCCGCAGCCGTCGCACAGTGATTCCCACTCTGCATCGTCCATTTGGTCAAGGCGTTTTGTCTGCCAGAAAGGTTGTTCAGTCATGATCGCGGTCCGGGTTGTGCAATAAGACCGCACCTTATAAAGGGTTAGGTGCGGTGATGCAAGTTTTACAGTACGCGGGTGGTAATACCGTGACCGGCCAGCGAAATTTCAAGCTTGTCGCCAGAACGCATTGGGCCCACGCCTTCCGGGGTTCCCGTGAGGATCACGTCACCGGCGCGCAGCGTAAAGTACTGGCTCATGTAAGCAATCAGCGGCAGGATTTTGTGAATCATATCTGCCGTGCTGCCATGCTGGCGCACTTCGCCATTCACCACCAGCTTCAGTTCAGTATCCTGCGGGTCGCCGCTGAATTCAGAAACTGGAATGAAACCTGACAGCGGGCAAGAGTTATCGAACCCTTTGGATTTTTCCCATGGCTGACCGGCTTTTTTCAGCCCCGCCTGCACATCACGCAGTGTCAGATCCAGGGCCACACCATATCCGGCAATCGCTTTCACCACATGCTCTTCCGTTGCCTGCTTCAGCGTGGAGCCTATCAGCACCGCCAGTTCCACTTCGTGATGCACTTCGCCGAAGTTGGCTGGAATCGAAAGCGGCTGACGCAGATCGCACACCGCCGTTTCCGGTTTGATAAACACCACCGGTTCTGTCGGCGTGGCACTGCCCATTTCCTTGATGTGCTTCGCATAGTTGCTGCCCACGCAAACCACTTTGCTGACGGGATAATCCAACAAAGCGCCCTGCCAGTTACGATGCTGATACATGCTGTTCCCCTGCATTAGTTGTGTTTGATGCCAGTCTGACTGGCGGATAGGTCAGGTTCAGTGCCGGAACGCGGCAAGCTGAGGAGGATTATATTAGCGGTTTTATGGCGGCAGACGTGGCGGAAATTGTCAAAAGTCGTTAATCATACGCAACAAAGAGGATCACACCCTGGAATTATTGCCCGCAATAATGCTTTAAAGCGGGCGAATAATTAATGCAAATAACACTGAGGATTTTTACAGGGCATATTTACAGATGAATCCGAATTAAACTTTTTTACTCTGATCAAGATGAATGTTGAGCAGACTTTCAACCGGTGGTGGGATCTGTAAATAATAGCCTTGATCGCTCAAACCTTGCTTAACTTTATTGATATCGGCATTAGCCAGTTTGTCGCGTTTGTCCAGTGACAGCACCATCGCCAGCTGAGGTTTACCGAAGCCGCGCAGCAGTTCTTCCGGTACGCGTGAGAAATCGTCTTTTTTTTCAACATAAAGATAAGTTTGTTCACGTTGCGGGCTTCTGTAGATCACACAAAACATATTTTTTACTCGAATTAACCTGTGGCGTCACTTGCCTGAATATAGCAGTAACTATAACATGCTTGCAGAACTTCGAATATTGACCGTTTGATGTTAATGATGATTTTATCGACGTACATCTTAGGGTCGTAAAACAGGACTGAGTCAGGACAGATGTCGCAAACGCCAATCGAATTCAAGGGAAGCAGTTTTACCCTGTCAGTGGTTCATCTGCACCATTCGCAACCCGAGGTGATTCGTCAGGCGCTGCAGGACAAAATCGACCAGGCACCTGCGTTTTTGCAGAATGCACCGGTGGTGCTCAACGTGTCAGCACTGAACGGTGATATCAACTGGAAGCAGATGCAGCAGGCGGTCATCGCCACCGGTTTACGCATTGTCGGTGTCAGCGGTTGTAAAGATGAAGCCCTGAAAAAGATGATTGCCCGTGCAGGCTTGCCGGTGCTGTCAGAAGGCAAAGAGAATCGCAAGCGTGCGGAAGCGCCAGTGGTTGAAGAAGCCCCGCCAATCCTGGCGCCGGTCGCTGAAACCGCCAGCAAAACCCGCATCATCAATACACCAGTGCGCTCAGGCCAACAGATTTACGCGCGTAATGCCGATCTTATCGTCACCAACAGCGTCAGCGCCGGTGCCGAACTGGTGGCAGACGGCAATATTCATATTTACGGCATGATGCGCGGTCGTGCGCTGGCAGGTGCCAGTGGCGAACGTGACAGCCAGATTTTTTGTACCAACCTCGCAGCCGAGTTGGTCTCTATTGCCGGGGAATACTGGATCATGGATCAGATTCCGGCGGAATTCTTTGGTAAAGCCGCGCGCCTGTGCCTTAAAGAAGGCGCGCTCACCATTCAGACACTTTATTAGGCCCCTTTTCTTTCGTTAAGGAAATCAACATTTATGGCACGCATCATTGTAGTTACATCGGGTAAAGGGGGCGTTGGCAAGACCACGTCAAGCGCGGCCATCGCAACCGGTTTAGCGCAGAAAGGCAAAAAAACTGTCGTGATCGATTTTGATATCGGTCTGCGTAACCTCGACCTGATCATGGGCTGTGAACGCCGTGTGGTTTATGACTTCGTCAACGTCATCCAGGGCGATGCGACCCTGAACCAGGCACTGATTCGTGACAAGCGCACGGAGCAACTCTATATCCTGCCTGCTTCACAAACACGCGATAAAGATGCGCTGACCCGCGAAGGCGTTGAAAAAGTATTAAACGACCTGGCTGCGATGGAATTCGACTTCATCGTGTGTGATTCGCCAGCGGGTATCGAAACCGGTGCGCTGATGGCGCTGTACTTCGCGGATGAAGCGATTATCACCACCAACCCGGAAGTCTCTTCTGTACGTGACTCTGACCGTATTCTCGGCATCATCTCTTCTAAATCGCGTCGTGCTGAAAACAGCCAGGACCCGGTGAAAGAGCATCTGCTGCTGACCCGTTATAACCCAGGCCGTGTGACGCGTGGTGACATGCTGAGCATGGAAGACGTGCTGGAAATCCTGCGCATTCCACTGGTGGGTGTGATTCCAGAAGATCAGTCGGTACTTCGTGCTTCGAACCAGGGTGAGCCGGTCATTCTCGACGCTAACTCTGACGCCGGTAAAGCTTACGCTGATACCGTAGATCGCCTGCTTGGCGAAGAACGCCCCTTCCGCTTTATTGAAGAAGAGAAGAAGGGTTTCCTGAAACGCCTGTTCGGGGGATAACCAATGGCATTATTAGATTTCTTTTTATCCCGTAAGAAGAACACAGCCAACATAGCCAAGGAAAGGCTGCAGATTATCGTAGCCGAGCGCAGAAGGGGCGACAGTGAGCCCCACTATTTGCCGCAGCTGAAGCGCGATATTTTGGAAGTGATCTGTAAATACGTGAAGATTGACCCGGATATGGTGACCGTTCAGCTGGATCAGAAAGGGGACGATATCTCCATCCTGGAACTTAACGTCACTCTGCCGGAGACGGAAGACGAGCCTAAATGACAGTAGCAGGTTCCTGATTTTCCCCTGCGTTGTGCGCAGGGGAAAACCTTCGGCTTATAAGGCCTGCAGGATCTCGTCGATACGTTTTTGCAGTAATTCACCGCGCCAGCCGGTCAGCAATTCGGGTGTGCGGCATCCGCTTTTCAAGCCCCAATAAACGCTCAGTACCTGATTAATCTGGCGACGTGAAGCCAGCAATTCCTGACTGAAACCCGTCTCTTCGCTCACCTGTAACACCAGCGCTTTGATCGCTTTAAACGCCTGTTTGTAATGCGGATGATCAATCAGATTGGGCAGCGGCTGCGGCAAGGTGGATTCGTCCTGTGCCTGCGCTTCAGCCACCAGCGCCACCATCGCTTTCCCGTGGAAGCGAATTTCGTGACCGTTCAGACCCAGATGATCGAGTTCACCCAGGCTGCCCGGCATAAAGCGCGCGACTTTCCACAGATTCTCTTCACGCACCACAAAGTTCACCGCCATATCTTTCTGACGGGCGATGTTTAAGCGCCATGCCGCCAGACGCTGCAGCGCCGCGAGTTGGCGTGGACGCAACTGCCATGCGTTGGTGATATCACGCCATGCATCCTCTGGCTGCAAAACGTCAAGACGACGCTGGCACAGATTATCGCATTCGCTCAGCGCGGCAGCCATGTTGCCTGCGGCTTCGGTCTGCTCCATTAACTGATGTGCAATCGGCAGCAAGTAAGCTACGTCTGCTGCGGCATAGACACACTGGCGCTCAGTCAGCGGGCGTGCCAGCCAGTCAGTGCGGGATTCACTTTTATCCAGTTCAATCTGATTAAAGTGGTTCACCATCGCGGCAAAGCCCCACGACAGCGGCTGCCCTGCAAATGCAGCTAAAACCTGCGTATCAATCATCGGATTGGGCAAGCATTTAAAGCGATGCAGGAACACTTCGAGATCTTCGCCACTGGCGTGCAGGAACTTGGTGACGTGGGTATCTTGCAACAGCGCGACAAATGGCGCCCAGTCGCTGATATTCAGCGGATCGATCAGAACCAGTTGTTCACCATCGAACAGCTGGATCAGACCCAACTGCGGATAGTAAGTACGGGTGCGCACGAATTCAGTGTCCAGCGCAACGGCGTCATGCTGGCGCGCTTGTTCGCACACGGCAGCCAGCTGGCTGTTTTGGTCGATCAAAGTGTAATTCACGTATTCATTCTCGCTGCGGCACACTTCGCGCAGCGCTCCATGTTAAAAGCAATAAAAACGCCGGACTAAGCCGGCGTTAACCTTGAGAGAATGGCAGCTTACTGCCCTTCTCGCTTCGCCTCGTCACGCAATTCGCGGCGCAAAATTTTGCCCACGTTGGTCTTCGGCAGCTCGTCTCTAAACTCGATAATCTTCGGCACTTTGTAGCCGGTGAGCTGACGGCGGCAATGATCCAGCACTTCCTCTTTCGTCAGTGAAGGATCCTTTTTAACGATGCACACTTTAACCGCTTCACCGGAAAGGTCGCTGGGAACGCCGATTGCTGCGGCTTCGCGCACTTTCGGATGCTGCATCAGCACATCTTCGATTTCGTTAGGATACACGTTAAAGCCTGACACCAGAATCATGTCTTTCTTACGATCGACGATGCGAATAAAACCTTCACCATCAACGGTAACAACATCACCGGTGTGCAGCCAGCCATTTTTCAACACTTCTTCGGTGGCATCCGGTCGCTGCCAGTAACCGACCATCACCTGTGGACCACGAATACAGAGTTCACCCGGCTCACCTGGCGCCACTTCGTTATCCTCGTCATCCACAATACGCACATCTGTGGAGGGTACAGGAAGACCGATGCTGCCGGTGTGGCAGGTGATGTCATACGGATTGACCGACACCAGCGGTGAACACTCAGTCAGGCCATAACCTTCGAGCAGATAATGCCCGGTGAGTTTTTCCCAGCGTTCGGCCACGGCTTTTTGCACCGCCATACCGCCGCCCGCGGATAAACGCAGCGTAGAGAAATCGAGCTTATTGAAGTTTTCGTCGTTGAGCAGCGCGTTAAAAAGCGTATTCACGCCGGTAATGGCGGTGAACGGGAATTTACTCAGCTCCTTAACAAAGCCGGGAATGTCACGCGGATTGGTGATCAGCAGGTTGGTACCGCCGAGATCGAGGAACAGCAGGCCGTTTACCGTTAACGCGAAGATATGGTAGAGCGGCAGCGCCGTGACCACCTGCTCTTTACCCGCCCGCAGCAGTTTGCCGTAGGTGGCTTTGGTCTGCTCGAGGTTTGCCTGCATGTTGCCGTGGGTCAGCATCGCGCCTTTAGCGACGCCGGTGGTTCCGCCGGTGTATTGCAGGAAGGCCAGATCGCTATTGGTCAGCGTCGGGCGCTGATAACTCATCTGCGCGCCCTGCTGCAACGCGCTGCGGAACGGCACCGCGCCGGGCAGATGGTATTTCGGCACCAGCTTCTTCACATACTTCACCACGAAGTTGACCAGCGTGGCTTTGACCGGGGCAAGTTGATCGCCCATACGCGTCAGCATCACGTGCTTGATCGGTGTCTCCGCGACCACTTTTTCCAGCGTGTGGGCAAAGTTGGAAACAATCACAATCGCGCTGGCGCCACTGTCATTTAGCTGATGTTTCAGCTCACGCGGCGTATATAGCGGATTCACGTTGACCACCACCATACCCGCACGTAGCACGCCAAACAGCGCCACCGGATATTGCAGCAGGTTGGGCATCATCAGCGCCACGCGGTCGCCCTGCTTCAGGCCCAGACCTTGCTGCAGCCAGGCGGCAAAGTCGCGGCTTTGTTTATCCAGCTGACGGTAAGTCATCGGCTGGCCCATATTAATGAACGCCGTTTGATCGGCATACTGCAATGCTGCGTGCTCGAAAAGTTCGACCAAAGAGGTATAACGGTCCGCATTAATCTCCGCAGGAACATCTGCCGGATAGCGTTTAAGCCAAACCTTATTCAAAGAATCACCCCGATATTCTTGTTGCGTAGCCATCGCCGCCTCTGCAATCAGTGTTGTTAACAATATTTTAACTGATTGTACCAGTTTGCCTGTTTCGGCATTTTCAGGTTGCGAAGCGCATCACTAAATTTCGCGCATCGGTTGCGCGCCCAATAAAAAAGCCCGGTCGCGAGCGCCGCGACCGGGCCGTCAAATAATGAAAATGGATTACTCGGTCAGGATAGTTTCTACCTGCGCGGGGCCGGTATTCATGTTCATCCCCCAGTAGGGATTGGGTCCCCAGTAACCCGGATGACGACGCGTTGGTCCATACCAAATCCACGGATCGATCGGCTGCGGAGGCGTCATCACCTGCTGTGTCAGATGCCAGCGCTGATAGCCACGGACATCCACCACCACAAAGTTGTAGCTGGCTTTACCAATTTCACCTTTTTCGGTGCCTTTGATATTACCCAGTACCGTGACGTACTGATTGTTCAGATCCACCGGATCAACAAAACCGCGAATGTCGGCGAAAATACGCCCAACCGATGCGGAACCTAAACGCGGCCGCGCACTGTCATCCAGCGGTTGGGTGGCGATCTCCAGGCGCGTCACGCCCGTCAGATTGGTGACTTTCACCACTTTACCGCCAAAACGTGACTCCTGGCCGACATACAGCTGCGGCGCATTCATCACACGTAATAAATCTTGCTGTGGAAGTTGAGAACTCCCTTTAATGGAATCTGGCACCGAAACGCAGCCGCTGAGCAACAACGCGCAGGCTAACAGAGCGCCAGACATCCCTTTACGACTTATTGGCATAGCACTTCTCCTGTTATTTCTCAGTTAGACTGGGCGCTTACGGAATAGTTGCGTGCCGCTTATCGGCCTGGCAATTTTTTCCATGCCACTTCATTACGCAGGTAAACCGGCTCGGCATTTTCCACCGCCACTGACTCATCGCGCTGCCAGGCACTCAGTGCCAGCGGCAACATGTCCTCTGCTGCCGGGAGCGTCACTTCGGTGGCCACTAAGGTTGCGCCGGTCGAAGTTAGCAGGTGCGTATAAGCCGCCCAGCCGGTGCCGACCGTTGCCCACTCGCCGCTTAGCTGGCCGATGCGCGCCTGCACATCTTCGGGTTTCAAAACGGCTTCCGATTCTGCACCTTGCCATTCACCGTTGGCATCAAGTTGGTACTCAGCCCAGTAAACTTCGCCCATGCGCGCGTCGATGGCGGCCAGCACGCGGTTAGCGCCGGTTAAGCGCCATGCACCCTGAGCCATGGTTGCGAGGGATGATACGCCGATCATCGGCAAGTTCGCGCCCAGCGCCAGCCCTTGCGCAATACCAATGCCAATGCGCACACCAGTGAAACTACCCGGTCCACGGCCGAACGCCAGCACGTCAAGCGCGGTCAGATCCAGCTGCTGCGCCTGCAGCAACTCTTGTACCAGCGGTAAGATGCGTTGGGTGTGATCGCGCGGGGCGATTTCAAAGCGGGCATCGATCTGCTGCTGATTGAGCAGCGCGGCAGAACAGGCTTCTGTCGCCGTGTCCAGAGCTAAAATTCGGGCGGACATAACAACCTCTGAAAGTCAAAATGGCGCGCATCTTAACACAGCCTGGCACAAATTAGTGCTTCTCTGGCTGGCGGACGAAAGCGATGGCGCGCTGCAAATCGCGGGTACGCGGCGTGGGTGGCAGACTATTAAGGAACAACCCGCCATACGGACGCGATACCAGGCGCTGATCGCAAATCACCAGCACGCCACGATCGTCAGTATCACGAATCAAGCGGCCGACGCCCTGCTTCAGGGTGATCACCGCATCCGGCAGTTGCACATCATTAAAGGGATCGCCGCCACGCAGGCGACAATCTTCCATGCGCGCTTTTAGCAACGGATCTTCCGGAGAGGTAAAGGGCAACTTATCGATAATCACCAGTGACAGCGCATCGCCACGCACATCAACGCCTTCCCAGAAACTGCTGGTCGCTACCAGTAAGGCGTTACCGGCCTCAAGGAACTGCTTCAGCAGCTGGCCTTTACTGGTTTCTCCTTGCAACAACACCGGTAAGGTCATCGAGGCGCGGAATTCGGCGGCCAGTTCGCGCATCATCTTGTGTGAAGTGCAGAGGAAGAAGCAGCGTCCTTTATTAGCATCGATCAGCGGTTTCATCATCTGTGCCAGCTTACGGGCACCGCCGGGTTGATTGGGTTCCGGCATATTGCGAGGCACACATAACAGCGCCTGCTGGGTGTAATCGAAAGGACTGTCGAGAATCATGGTGGTGGCTTTGTCGACGCCCAATCGGCTGGAGAAGTGGCTCATCTGCTCATTCACCGCCAGCGTGGCCGAGGTGAATACCCACGCCGCTTTACGGTTATCCATCACTTCTCGGAAACGCTCGGCCACCGACAACGGCGTTAGCGCCAGCGTAAAGTGGCGGCTGGTGCACTCATACCAGTAACTGAAACCCGGTTCATCAATGGCGCGCAGACGTTTAAGGCGAGTGCGATATAACGCGGCGCGCTCAAACGCCGCATCCAGCAACGCCGAGCGCCCCAGCGACAATTTAATCACGTCGTAGCAAAGCTCCAGCGCATCATCCAGCAGGGTCAACATGCGCATGATGTTATTGTCGCTCAGCAGATCACGCAGATTGCCGCGAAAACCCGGCTCGCCGAGCGTTAAACGGAAATCCTGGGCGCATTGCGCCAAACGGTCGGCTGATTTCTGTAGCTGCTGCACGTCCCGCACCTCAGTGCGATAGGCAATAATGATGTCTTTGGCGAGGTCCTGCAGTTGGCGGCTCGAAAGCTGCTGCCCAAAGTACTGACTGGCGATATCGGGTAGCTGATGCGCTTCATCGAAGATCATCACATCAGCCTCAGGAATCAGCTCGCCAAATCCGCCCTCTTTCACGACAAGATCGGCAAGGAACAGATGGTGGTTCACCACCACTACATCGGCATCCATGGCTTTTTTACGCGCTTTCACCACAAAGCAATCTTTGTAGAGCGGGCAATCGCTGCCGAGGCAGTTATCGTTGGTGCTGGTGACAAAGGGCCAGATCGGACTGTCTTCGGCCACGCCGGAACAGCTGCTGACATCGCCATCCGAAGTTTGATTTGACCAGCTGCGCACGTTGATCAAATCCCCGAGCGCTTGCACGGTGAGATCGCCACCGGTTTGATTCTGCTGTTCCAGACGTTCGAGGCATAAATAGTTGGAACGCCCCTTCAGCAGGGCAGTTTTACCGCTGAACTTCAGGGCACGAGCGATGGTGGGCAAATCGCGGTTATACAGCTGATCCTGTAAGGCTTTGGATCCGGTCGAGATAATGACCTTTTTTTTCGCACGCAATGCGGGTGCCAGATAGGCATAGGTTTTACCGGTCCCGGTGCCGGCTTCGACCACCAGCTCACCGCCCTTCTTCACCGCTTCCATGACCGCTTGCGCCATTTCACGCTGCGCGGCACGCGGTTTGAAACCTGGAATAGCCTGCGCCAGTGCGCCATCAGCTGCAAAATCGTCTGCCACACATCCTCACCGATTGGTCAAAAACACTGTAATTATGTCAGGATTCCCCTGAGGCGACCACAACAGATGACAGCGCCCTACAGGATATGGCAGGCTAGCGCAGCGAAATTACAGGAGAACACCATGACCATTACGCGTATTGATCCCGCACCCCGCATGTCAGAAGCCGTTGTGCATAACCAGACCGTCTATTACACCAGCGTGCCAGAAAATCTGGATGACGATGCCGAAGCGCAAACCGCCAACGCGCTGGCGGTGATTGACGCGATTCTGACCCGAGTCGGATCAGACAAAAGTAAGATCCTTGATGCCACAATTTTCCTGGTCGATAAAGCTGACTTTCCGGCGATGAACCGTGCATGGGATGCGTGGGTTTCACCTGACAACGCGCCAGTGCGTTGCACCGTGCAAGCTGATTTGATGAATCCGAAGTACAAAGTGGAAATCAAAATCATCGCCGCGCTGTAACCCTTTCGGGCGTTATTCGTCTTCTTCGTCGTCTTCGAACATCGCCCGAATCGATTCACCCTGATAGCTCTGGCGGATCTCGTGTGCTACCTGCGCAATCGCCTGACCACTCGCCATGCCACCCGCCATCAATTCCTGGATACGTTCCACAGCTTGCTGCTGCTGTTCATGAGATAAAGCCGGAAGACCTGTAAACATTATTTGCTCCTGGTGCAAAAGGGGACGCATTATTCCACGAGGAACAAACAGGTGCCAGCGACAAAAAAATGTGCCAGGCTACGCGCCTGCTTGTTGGATTAATTAGCCCGATGATCGTAAAAACCCTTAATCTGAAGTATACGCCGGATGCGCTATTGCATCGTTTTTCTGCGCTTGCTCATCGTCCCTGGGCGATGTTGCTCACCTCTGGCCATGCCGACCACGCCGATAATCGTTTTGACATTTTAACGGCCGATCCGCGTGTCACGCTCACCACGCGCGGTGAGATGACGGAAATCGACTGCGACGGCAAGGTGATCCTCTCCGCCGACGATCCGCTGCGTCTGGTGCAGCAACAGTGCGAAACCCTTGGCGCGACGCCGTTGTTTAACGCCGATTTGCCTTTCCAGGGCGGCGCGCTGGGTCTGTTTGGTTACGATCTGGGCCGCCGCTTTGAAACCTTACCGCAGCGCGCCGATCAGGATCTGGCGACGCCGGATATGGCGGTGGGCATCTACGATTGGGCTTTGATCGCGGATCATCATCAGCAAAAACTCACCCTGATCTCCCTCACCGATGCCGGGCAACGCTGGCAGTGGTTACAGGCACAAGCGATTCCGCAGCCTAAAGGTTTTGCGCTAACCAGCGACTGGCAGTCAAACCTTAGTTTTGACGAATACGCCGCGCGTTTTGCACAGGTTCAACACTATATTCAGGCCGGTGATTGCTATCAGGTGAACCTGGCACAACGCTTTAAGGCTAGCTATTATGGCGACGAGTGGCTGGCTTTTTTACGACTCAACCGCGACAACCGTGCGCCTTTCAGTGCGTTTATCCGTTTGCCTAAAAGCGTCATTCTCAGTCTTTCACCGGAACGCTTTCTCTCGCTTCAGCAAAAGGAGATTGAAACCCGTCCGATTAAAGGCACCCTGCCACGCTTAGCCGATCCAGAAGCCGATCGCTTGCAGGCAGAGAAACTGGCCCATGCGGAAAAAGATCGCGCTGAGAACCTTATGATTGTCGATTTGCTGCGTAATGACATTGGTCGCGTGGCTGAACCCGGCAGCGTCAGCGTCCCTGAGCTGTTTGTGGTGGAACCTTTCCCGGCGGTACATCATCTGGTAAGCACCGTGCGAGCCCGGTTGCCCCAACACCTCACTGCAACCGATCTGCTGCGCGCCTGCTTCCCCGGCGGCTCGATTACCGGGGCTCCAAAAATTCGCGCGATGGAGATTATTGAGGAACTGGAACCGCAGCGCCGCAATGCCTGGTGTGGCAGTATCGGGTACATCAGCCTGTGCGGTCGTATGGACACCAGCATCACCATTCGCACATTAATCGCTGAAAACCAGCATCTCTATTGTGCGGCGGGCGGCGGCCTGGTGGCGGATAGCGATGTTGAGCTGGAATATCAGGAGACCTTCCATAAGGTCAATCGCATCCTGCCCAGCCTGAGTGGCGAGGTTTAAATGAGCCTGACGCTTGACCAGTTTCTGAACCGCTTCGTGCTGCAACCTCCTCTTAGCGCATCCAAAAGCGTGATCAGCGGCCGGCGAGCGGCCGTGCTGGTGCCCGTGATTGCGGGTGCTGAACCGGGATTACTGTTGACGCGTCGCTCTTCACACCTGCGCAAACACGCGGGCCAGGTAGCGTTCCCCGGCGGCATGCAGGATGCAACGGATGATTCGCTCATTCACACCGCACTGCGTGAGGCCGAAGAAGAAGTCGGCATTCACCCCGCTCAGGTTAGCGTCGTGGGTGTCTTACCGCCCGTGACCAGCAGCACCGGTTTTGCCGTCACGCCGGTGGTCGGCATTATTCCCGCGGACCTGCCTCTCAATATTAATCCCGACGAAGTGGAAAGCACCTTCGCGATGCCGCTGGCAGAAGCCCTGCGTCTCAGTCGCTACAGTGGACTCACCTTGCGCCGTGGTCATCGTCAGCATCAGGTGTGGTTGTCGTGGTATGAGGATTATTTTATCTGGGGCATGACCGCCGGGATTATTCGCGCATTAAGTCAGCAAATCGCCCTTCCCTGAGTTCCGCACTGCGCGTTACTTGCGCCATAAACTCGATCCACTTCACAACCGCAGAATGGGATAACTATTTCTGTGGCTTATAATTAGTTTATTTCATGCGAAAAGCTGCTCGCTGAGTCACGCGGACGATTACTATTAGCCGCATAAACGGCCTCAGCCGTACAGAATAAGATTTGTGAGGAGTGTCACCGGTGATTAGTGTTTTTGACATGTTCAAAGTGGGCATTGGCCCATCCAGTTCACATACCGTAGGTCCGATGAAAGCGGGCAAGCAGTTTGTTGATCTGCTGGCCGAACAGGGCAAGTTGCAAGACGTGACGCGCATTGCCGTCGACGTCTATGGCTCGCTGTCGCTCACAGGTAAAGGTCACCATACCGATATCGCCATCATTATGGGGCTGGCCGGCTTTGAACCCGCCACCGTGGATATCGATAGCATTCCCGCTTTTATTAAAGACGTCGAGCAGCGCGAGCGCCTGCTGCTGGCGAACGGTGCACGTGAGGTCGACTTCCCACGCGAAGGCGGCATGGTGTTCCGCAGTGAAAATCTGTCGTTGCATGAAAACGGCATGACGGTTTTCGCCTTTGCCGGCGATCTGTTGATCCTGACCAAGACCTACTACTCCATCGGCGGCGGATTTATCGTTGATGAAGAGCATTTCGGCCAATCCGTACTGGATGAGGTATCGGTGCCGTATGCGTTCAACTCTGCCAAAGAGTTGTTGAGCCACTGCCATGAAAGTGGATTGTCCCTTTCCGGTTTGGTGATGAAGAATGAGCTGGCGCTGCACAGCCGTGAAGACATCTACGCCTATTTCGGCAACGTGTGGCAAACCATGCAGGCCTGTATCGATCGCGGCTTGAATACGGAAGGCGTATTGCCGGGTCCACTGCGCGTACCGCGCCGTGCTGCCTCGCTGCGTCGTTTACTGGTCTCTTCTTCCAAGCACTCCAATGACCCGATGAACGTGATTGATTGGGTCAACATGTTTGCCTTAGCGGTGAATGAAGAAAATGCCGCCGGTGGACGTGTGGTGACCGCGCCAACCAACGGCGCCTGCGGTATCGTGCCTGCGGTGCTGGCCTACTACGATCACTTTATTGAGACCGTGACGCCGGACATCTTCATCCGTTATTTCCTGGCCTCCGGTGCTATTGGCGTGTTGTATAAAATGAACGCCTCGATTTCAGGTGCTGAAGTGGGCTGTCAGGGCGAAGTCGGTGTGGCCTGTTCGATGGCTGCCGCAGGCCTGGCGGAATTGCTCGGCGCCAGCCCGGAGCAGGTGTGTGTCGCCGCTGAAATCGGTATGGAACATAACCTGGGATTAACCTGTGATCCGGTGGCCGGTCAGGTGCAGGTGCCGTGCATCGAACGTAATGCTATCGCCTCAGTGAAAGCCATCAATGCTGCGCGCATGGCGTTACGCCGTACCAGTGAGCCGCGTGTTTCACTGGATAAGGTGATCGAAACCATGTACGAAACCGGTAAAGACATGAACGCCAAATATCGTGAAACCTCACGCGGCGGTCTGGCGATCAAAGTCCAATGTGATTAACCAGACATGCTGAAAAAATAATCAATTAGATATTTTTCTGCATCTCACGCTACCTCCAAGTGAGTAAACCAGATACATTAATTTGCGCGCGGCCCTTAGTGGCCGCGCTGTTTTTTAGTGCCGCTTTTTTTCTCTGCGGTGCGCTAAACCTGGCCGCCTCTATGCCGATAACCTACACGTTAATTTGGCTTCAATTTTTGTTTTGCAAGGTGGTTACTGATGCTCATTCCCCAGCAATTTGTCGGTCAATTTCGCCGTAAGCGTTTGCTTATCGCGTTGGTGATCGCGGCGCTGGTTCTGATTCTCACGCTGACTTTTCGTTATATCGAAGAGAAATCGCGTATTGAGCAGCAGTCCCTGAATTTTGCCAGTCGCGCCATCGAGCGCTTTGACCGTATGTTCTCCCCGCTGGATGTCTCCGCCAATAACACGCTTGGGCTGGTTGGCGTGCCTTGCGCGCAAGTTCGCTATCCGTTGATCGAAAAGATTTCGTCATTACAGACCGTGCGCACCATCCTGCTGGTGCAGGACGACAGTATTTACTGCTCCAGTATTTACGGCCCACGCAATATTTCGTTTAGCCAGACCTATCCGGAGCTGGCGATTAACAATCAACGTATGATTCTGACCACAGATAATTACCTGCTGAAAGGCTCACCGGTATTACTGCTGTGGACGCCCAAATCACTGGATAATCGCGATGGTCTGTTGCAGGTCATTAATGTCGAGTTGATGACCAACTATTTGCTGGAGCCGCAGTTACCCTGGGTTGAACGCGCCATTTTTAATGTCGGCGGTCAGAGTCTGGAATATGGCAATCCGCTAATCGAAGAGACCGAGCCATCGGAAGATGAAGTGGCTTTCGATCAGGCTTCACTGCGTTATCCTTACAGCATTACCTTGTATGGCCCTTCTCCAGCGCGTCTGGCACTGCATACGCTTCCTTCACAGTTACCGCTGGCGGTGCTGCTGAGTTTGCTGATGGGTTATATCGTTTGGTTAGCCACCGCGAACCGCATGAGCCTTAGCTGGCAGATCAGTTATGGCATTACCGCCAATGAATTTATGGTGTATTGCCAGCCGCTGATCAATGCCAAAAGTGGTGAGTGCGATGGCATGGAACTGCTGCTGCGCTGGCACAATGCGCGACAGGGCTGGGTTGCGCCGGATGTGTTTATCCCGCTAGCCGAGCGCCAGAATCTCATAGCCCCACTGACGCGCTTTGTGTTAGCCAAAGTGGTGGATGAGTTGCCTAACCTGCCGCAATGTTCCTCTTTCCATATTGCGATTAACGTTGCCGCCAGCCATTTCCGCGATCGTGCGATTGTCGAGGATCTGCAAAATATCTGGTGGCCGGCTAATCCGCTGCCGAAGCTGGTGGTCGAGTTGACTGAGCGCGATGCGTTGCCGGTGATCGACCAGTCTGTGGTGTCGCAACTGCATGAGATTGGTGTGCGCCTGGCGATTGATGATTTCGGCACCGGGCACAGTTCCCTCGCTTACCTGAAAGACCTGAAGCCGGACGTGCTGAAAATTGACAAGATTTTCACCGCAGCCATCGGTACCGACGCGATTAACGCCACGGTGACAGATATGGTGATTTCGCTGGCGCAGCGTTTGAATATTGCGTTAGTGGCTGAGGGCGTGGAAACCGCTGAGCAGGCACACTATCTGCGTGAGCGCGGCGTGGATCATTTACAGGGCTATTATTACGCCCGTCCAATGCCCATCGAAGATTTTCCTGTGTGGCTGGAGCAGCATCAGGCGCATTTGAGGGCCTGATGTTGGGGTGATGTGACTGATGTTGGGGGTGCTGTGCCTGATGGTGCATTCCAGCCAGTAAAGGGGGATGTTCCGTAAAGACGGCGTGAATACATCCCTGTAGGCTCGGACGCCGCATCCATGCGGCGTACGCTTTACTCCTCATCCCCCTTTACCGGCTTCATGTGGCATTTTTGCGGTCTGCATAACGCTGTACCTGGTATAGGTCAATCGCGTGGAGCGTTTAACATACTCGTTAATTACCTATTCCTCGGTGTGAATGTGTAAGGTATCTAGGCATTTAGGGCGAAACACATACTGGTTCATCACACATTCCTCAGTGAGTGAGTAAAAAGTGTCAACGCTATTCAGGACGGGTCACAGGAATGAAAAAAGGCCGATATCATGGATATCGGCCTTTTCGATGACAACTAGCTTAGCGCTTACGCGTCATGCTCTTCTTCATGATGCGGCTTATCTTTAGTTACGCGCACCAGGTCGATACGGTAATCGGTCGCCTCAATGATTTGGAAGTGCAGCGGCGGCAGGTCGATGATCTCACCAGGCTGCGGTAGTTGGCCTTTCTGGGCAATCAACAGACCCGCCAGCGAGGCATGATCTTCTTCCCGATCCACCAGCTCATGGTGGTCGAGTAACTGCTGCAGTGAGTGCAGATCGGTACCGCCCTTCACTAACCAGCCATCACCATCCGCAATAATATCTGGCGTTTCGTCTTCATCCGGGAACTCACCGGCAATCGCTTCCAGTACGTCCAGCGGAGTAATCAGACCTTGTACGACACCAAATTCGTTGGTGACGATAACAAAGCTGCCCTTGGCACGGCGCAGCACGCCCAGCAGGTTGATCGGATCAAGCGTTTCAGGCACCACAATTGCCGGCGTGTTTGCGGCAAAGGTCGCCACATCCATGCCATGCTCCAGCGCTACCAGCAGTTCTTTAGCACGCACCACGCCGATGATCTCATCCAGCTCACCGCGACATACCGGGAACAAACTGTGCGGCGTGTCGAGGAGCTGAATACGAATTTCATCCACCGGACGTTCAGCATCAACCCAGGAGATATTGCCGCGCGGCGTCATGATGCTACGAATGGAGCGCTGTGATAGCGTCAACACGCCGTTGATCATGTAACGCTCTTCGTCTTTAAACGCTTCCTGTGGCATCGCCTGCGTCAGCGCGGCTTCTTCCGTGGTAGCCGGCTGATGACGCTGGCGACCGCCCATCAGACGCAAGATGGCTTCAGCCGTACGTTCACGCATCGGACGATGTTCCTGATGGCGAATAAAGTTACGGCGCGCTATCTGGTTGAACAGCTCAATCACAATCGAGAAGCCAATCGCGGCGTACAGGTAACCTTTCGGAATATGGAAACCAAAGCCTTCGGCCACCAATGACAAACCGATCATTAGCAGGAAGCTCAGACACAGCACCACGACCGTAGGGTGCGCGTTGACGAAGTTGGTCAACGGCTTCGAGGCCAACAGCATCACACCCATGGCGATCACCACGGCGGTCATCATCACTGGCAAATGGTTGACCATACCCACTGCGGTAATCACCGCATCGAGCGAGAATACCGCGTCCAGCACCACAATCTGGATCACTACAGCCCAGAAGCTGGCATAACCTTTATTGCCCTGTTGTTCCATGCCACGGCTTTCCAGCCGCTCATGCAGTTCCATGGTTCCTTTGAATAACAGGAACAAACCACCGAACAACAGAATTAAATCTCGCCCGGAAAAACTGAAATCGCCTACGCTGAATAGGGGTCGCGTCAATGTCACGATCCAGGAGATCAGCGACAGCAGGCCCAATCGCATCACAAGGGCGAGTGATAAACCAATCAGACGCGCTTTATCACGCTGTTTTGGTGGCAACTTGTCCGCAAGGATGGCGATGAACACCAGATTGTCGATGCCGAGAACGATCTCCAGCACGATCAGCGTTAGCAAACCCGCCCAGATTGAGGGGTCGAAGAGAAATTCCATCAATGACTCCTTACAACACAGAGGGGCGAACGAGATTGAGCCTGCGCTGTGAAGCGAGACGAGAGATCGTTAGCAAATGAGGTCACGCTGAAGAGCGTTGTAGTGTGCGCCAGAAAGCGCTGAGAACATGTTGAGCGACGTCGGTGACGGTCCATATAGGTGAGCTGAAGCCCGATACTCCTGAATATTAAACAGAACGCTAATGTATCAGTTACATCAACAACGTCAAAAAATTTTATTACATTTACAAACAACTGCACAAACGCAGGAATAACGAACATAAATGCAATTTTGCAGCGTTACGCTCGAAATAGCTGACAAACATCACATAAATTATTTTTTCGCACACTAAAATAAATCGCGACCTTACTGCTGTGCAGCGGACAGTTTCGGAACATTTATTGATGCGACTCTTCATCTTAGACCCAAACGATCCACCTGAATCAACAACGGTAATTCTCAATGATTCCCGGCAATGCCAGAGAATCTCTCATGCGAACGGAGGTAGCAAGTGACCATTGCTATTGTAATTGGTACACATGGCTGGGCGGCAGAACAGCTGCTTAGAACAGCAGAAATGTTGTTGGGTGAGCAGGAAAATGTCGGATGGATTGATTTCGTGCCCGGCGAAAATGCAGAAACGCTAATCGAAAAGTATCAGGCGAGACTGGCAGAACTCGACACGTCGAAAGGCGTACTGTTCCTGGTCGATACCTGGGGTGGCAGCCCATTCAACGCGGCGAGCCGCATTGTAGTGGACAAGCCGGATTATGATGTCATCGCCGGCGTCAATATTCCGATGCTGGTAGAAACCCTGATGGGACGTGATGACAACCCATCCTTTGAGGAATTGATTCATATTGCCGTGGAAGCCGGCCGCGAAGGTGTCAAAGCCCTCAAGACCGAAACCCCTACCCCGGAAGCTGCAGCACCCGTTGCCGCTAAAGCCCCGGCGCAACCGCAGAAGCCTTTGGCACCGGGCGAGCACATGAAGATCGGCCTGGCGCGCATCGATGACCGTTTAATTCACGGCCAGGTGGCAACCCGCTGGACTAAAGAGACCAACGTGACTCGCATCATCGTCGTCAGTGATGAAGTGGCTAATGACCATGTGCGTAAAACGCTGCTGACGCAGGTGGCCCCTCCTGGCGTTACCGCACACGTGGTGGATATTGCCAAGATGATCCGCGTGTGGAATAACCCGAAATATGGCCGTGACCGCGTGATGCTGCTGTTCACCAATCCTACCGATGTGGAACGGATTGTTGAGCAAGGCGTGGATATCAAGTCGGTCAACATCGGCGGCATGGCGTTTAAACAGGGTAAAACTCAGGTCAATAACGCGGTTTCAGTGGATCAGAAGGACATCGAGGCCTTCCGCAAATTGAACGGTCGCGGCATCGAACTGGAAGTGCGTAAAGTTTCAAACGACCCAAGACTGAAAATGATGGACCTGATCGCCAAGGTCAATCAGTAGTTCGCTTTTGCCTGCGCTGGCGGGCGAATACTTGAGACCTTGCTGAGGAGAAAAGCAATGGAAATAACCACGCTACAAATCATCCTGATATTTATTGTGGCTTGTATTGCCGGGATGGGATCGATTCTTGATGAGTTCCAGTTCCACCGTCCACTGGTGGCCTGTACCTTGATTGGTGCAGTTCTGGGTGACATGAAAACCGGTATCATCATCGGTGGTACGCTGGAGATGATCGCGCTGGGCTGGATGAACATCGGTGCGGCAGTTGCACCCGATGCGGCACTGGCCTCCATCATCTCAACCATCCTGGTTATCGCGGGTGGCCAAAGCGTTGGTGCGGGTATCGCACTGGCAATTCCACTGGCAGCAGCCGGTCAGGTTCTGACCATCATCGTACGTACCATCACCGTTGCCTTCCAGCACGCCGCCGATAAGGCCGCCGAGAAAGGCAATCTGAGCGCCATCAGCTGGATCCACGTCTCCGCACTGGTATTGCAGGCGATGCGTATCGCGATTCCTGCGCTGATCGTAGCGATTTCAGTCGGTACCAGCGTGGTGCAGGAACTGCTGAGTTCAATTCCAGAAGTGGTCACCAACGGTCTGAACATCGCCGGTGGCATGATCGTGGTGGTCGGTTACGCGATGGTCATCAACATGATGCGCGCAGGCTACCTGATGCCGTTCTTCTATCTGGGCTTTGTGACGGCGGCCTTCACCAACTTCAACCTGGTCGCTCTGGGTGTAATTGGTGTGGTCATGGCGGTGCTGTATATCCAGCTGGCGCCGAAATATAACCGTACAGCAGGCGCTGCCGCTGCCGGTCCTGCACACAATGACCTCGACAACGAACTCGACTAGGAACAGGTGAAATCATGGTTGATACAACTAACACGCAAAAGAAACTCACCCCGAGCGATGTCCGTGGTGTGTTCATCCGCTCTAACCTGTTTCAGGGTTCATGGAACTTTGAACGTATGCAGGCGCTGGGCTTCTGCTTCTCCATGGTTCCGGTGATTCGTCGCCTCTATCCTGAGAACAATGACGATCGTAAACAGGCGATTAAACGCCATCTGGAGTTCTTCAACACCCATCCTTACGTGGCGGCGCCGGTGCTCGGCGTTACCATGGCGATGGAAGAACAGCGTGCTAATGGTGCGGCGATTGATGATGCGGCGATTAACGGCATCAAAGTCGGCCTGATGGGACCGCTGGCGGGCGTAGGTGACCCGATCTTCTGGGGTACGGTGCGTCCGGTGTTTGCCGCACTCGGTGCCGGTATCGCGATGAGCGGCAGCCTGCTCGGTCCCCTGCTGTTCTTCATTCTGTTTAACGCCGTGCGTATGCTGACACGTTATTACGGTGTGGCGTACGGTTATCGTAAAGGCGTGGATATTGTCAGCGATATGGGTGGCGGCTTCCTGCAAAAGCTCACGGAGGGGGCGTCGATTCTCGGCCTGTTTGTTATGGGGGCGCTGGTCAACAAGTGGACACACGTGAACGTGCCGCTTGTGGTGTCGCGCATTACCGATCACACCGGCAAAACCACCGTGACCACCGTTCAGTCGATTCTCGATCAGCTGATGCCGGGCTTAATCCCGCTGCTGCTGACCTTCGGCTGTATGTGGCTGCTGCGCCGTAAGGTCAACGCACTGTGGATTATCGTGGGCTTCTTTGCCCTGGGTATCTTTGGTTACTGGATCGGCCTGCTCGGTCTGTAATCATCTCGCCGGGGGCTTCGGCTCCCGGCTGTTTTCAGCGAAGTTACCTGAGCGCCAACGTTGAGGTAAATTCGGTTGAGGAAGAAAATGTAATGTCACTGACTGACGCTCTGATTGCCCTGCTGATCATCGCTTTCGCCCTGTTCGCGATTTACGATGACGCTATCCTGCCGCGGCGCAAGGGGCCGACCAAATTGCGTGTCGCGTTACGCCGTCGCCATAAGATCGACAGCGGTATTTTTATCGTGTTGCTGCTGATTTTGCTGTGGAATAACATCAGCAACCATGGCCCGCAGCTCACCACCACGCTGCTGATGGTGCTGTGCTTTATGGCAATCTGGCTGTTCTGGCTACGCACGCCGAAACTGTTGATGAAGACTGAGGGACTGTTCTTTGGCAGCGTGTGGATCGACTACCGCCGCATTCAAAGCATGAACTTGTCTGAAGATGGCATCTTAGTGATGCAACTGGAGCAGCGTCGCCTGCTGATTGCGGTGAAACAGCTCGACGACCTGGAACGTATTTACAATACGCTGGTGGAAGCGCGTTAAGCGCGCTGCCAAAGTGTTAGCATGAAATCGGCGTCGCAGCTAAAGCTATCGGCTGCCGCCAGCTGTTGCCAGACTTCTTCGCGCGCGCGCCAGGCAAATGGCGTCATCTGCAACAAACTCACCGCTTCGGCCCCGCTTAAGGTCATCTCGTCACGCAGATTGTGTTGCTCAACCTGGGTAAAACCTTCGTACGCTTTTTCTTCTGCTGCGTGCAGCTGCACTTCACGATAAATCAGCGCTTTGAACTGCTGCAAATGATGCGGACCCGGCGTCACCGTCAGCAGATAGCCGCCCGTTTTCACCACCCGGTTCAGTTCGAGTTCATTGCAGGGAGCATAGATGCGCACAATGCCATCCAGCGATGCGTCAGCAAAAGGTAAACGCTGGCTGGAGGCGACACAAAATTTCACCGTGCGATAACGTTTAGCCGCCATGCGAATCGCCGCTTTCGCCACATCAAGGCCAAACAACTGCGCCTGCGGAAGGGCTTCTGCCATTGCTGCGGTGTAGTAACCCTCACCACAGCCAATATCCAATACCTGTGCCGCCTGGCCATTCAGGCGCTGTGCCAGATGTTGCGCCACCGCATCGCGCAATGGCTGATAGTGGCCGGCATCAAGAAATGCGCGACGTGCCATGAGCATTTCCGCACTGTCACCCGGTTCCTTTGAGCCTTTATGCTGCACCGGCAGCAAATTGACGTACCCTTCTTTTGCCTGATCGAACTGGTGGCCTGCATCGCAGCGGAAGCTGTTGGCTTGCTGGTGCAAATGTTGCTGGCAAAGGGGGCAAATCAAAGACATAGACAACTCCGGGTTCACGATTCGCGCGCAGTTTACCCTGATCGTCTGGCAACAGAAAGCATAAAAGAAAAGCCCCGGTCAGAGACCAGGGCTTTACAATTCGTGTCAGCGGCGCATGGCACCGAGTCTGAGAACGAAATCAGATAGCAGTAACGTTTACTGCAGCTGGACCTTTCTGGCCGTCCTGAATTTCGAACTCAACAGCCTGGCCTTCAGCCAGAGTTTTGAAGCCGTTACCCTGGATTGCAGAGAAGTGTACGAACACGTCTTTGCTGCCGTCAGCAGGAGTAATGAAACCAAAACCTTTAGACTCGTTGAACCACTTAACCTGACCTTTAATCTTTGCCATTTTTGCAAATTCCTTTGATTGTTTATATTGCCCGAAGGCAGTCTTACAGATAAACCAGAGACGTTACTGAATGAGGCACTAATTTAAGGTTCGGCAAGGAAGCGGAATTCAACGTCAACGTCTTTACTCGTAACTTCTTTACTGAAGATGCCATACATAAACAGAACTGTACCTCGTTTGACCCAAGAGTCGTTATCACATATTCGCAAATTAATGGCAAGCCATTTTTAAACGGTGATCGACATGACGCACATAATTGGCAGTTATCCCGCATTCTTCTGCCTCGGGCATATTGACAGATGCCTGAATAACTGCGCAAAAAAATGTTATATGTCAGGGTAGTTAGCGCCAGTGCAGACGTTAGTCAAGCGCAGCGGCGTAAAACAAACCAGCACAATTAAAGCGGTCTAAGCTACGCAAAAAGTATTGCATTAATATGGCATTGATAAAATATTTCGGCAAAAAATTAACCCTGAATGCAACATTCGTGCACTGCACAAAACTTGTACAATGCATTTAATTAAGTACAAGTCATTAATTGTTTTGCACCAAAATCAGGAAAATATAAGCGCTATTGCCCCAATAATATGCACAACCACTTTGGCGGTTATCTTATTTTTATCTAACGACGCTACAATTAAATGTTAAAAAAATGCACCGCATCCCTTGATTTAACAAATCGGGCTTAGGACACATCTGAAGCGTTATTCTGCAGGCTTCGACTTGTGCCTATTACCCATGGCATAAAGTGCGAGCCCGAATCATCTGCCGATGACATTGCCAGCGTCAACGCGGCTGGTGGTTCATCCAGACGAACAACTACCCACTCAAACTCGGCCCGGTGGATAATCAGCGTTATCAGGCGTCATATGGCGAGCCAACATCGTCCCGCCTGATCGGTGTCGAAAATTTGACCGCACATGAACCATTTTGGTGCATAAGGGCTGATCGACAACACAGTGAGATTAAAGCGGCGAAAGCGGCAAGATCAGAGGGCATGAGACGGCAGCGGCAAACTTACCGCTTACCGCTCCATTTTTACTTAACGTTCTGGAATCATACGGATGAAGTCGCGTTGTTCTACGGCGTCTTCATCCTCCTGCTGTTTTGCTGTAGCAGGTTGAGCATCCGCCAGGCGGCGCAACAACGCATTTTGTTTTTTCTGCTCTTCCAGCAAGGCTTCCAGTAAACGGATCTGCTCACTGGCGCGCACGCTGGCCCGGTTAACGAAGAACCAGGCTATCAAGGCCACAACAATAAGGATGGCCAGTACGCCATAACTCAACAACGGACTGGTATTTGCGGCTAACTCGTTCATCACTGCCTCTATTGTCAAACATAAAACACTTACACCGCCGCTGATTCTACTCGTTGTACGCAGAAAAGATAATGGTTGCCGGTGGAAAGCAGATTATCCCGCATCTCGATGGCTTTCAGTTATCTCTGATCGATTTCCTCAGCAGGACGCGGCATGCTGCTACTATAGAAATCGCAGCGACTTCAGGATAGCTGCGTTGTGTATCACAAGGAGATAAAATGAAACTATTCATTCGGGCGATAATCGTGGTGGCTGTGGTCTGGTTAGGGATGCTGTTTACCGGCTATGGCGTGCTGACCGGAAGCAACAAAAACGCCGCAGGGCTGGGCTTACAGTGTAGCTATCTCACTGCACGCGGCATGATCACCGCGCAATATCTGCATACCGATAGCGGCATCGTGGGTGTCACGGATTGTCCACTGCTGAAGAAAAGTGGCGAAGTAGTAGATAATTAATCATCAAAACGGGCTGGCGACAGCCCGTTATGCTATTCAAAATGGGTAGCTGTGATAACCCATTTGATCGGAAATATTGCGCGCGGCACGATGCAGCATCGCCACATATTCGTTTTTCGCTTCTTCGGAGAATCGGATTGTCGGGAACGAGATGCTCAATCCGGCAATCACCACACCGAAGCGGTCGAAAACCGGCACAGCGATACAGCGCAAGCCTTCTTCCTGTTCCTCGTTGTCTTCACCGAAGCCCTGCACTTTCACCTGATCTAACACCTCAAGCAATGCTTCTGCAGTGACGATGGTATTTGCAGTGCTGCGACGAAACTCGACTTCGCTCAGAATCTCCTGAACCTCAGTGCGATCGCGCCATGCCAGTAATACTTTACCGATGGCGGTGGTGTGCAGCGGATTACGACGGCCGATGCGCGAGTACATACGCAGGTTATACAGCGAATCGATTTTATGGATGTAGACAATGCTGTCTTCTTCCAGTGCACCAAGATGGATAGTTTCTTTCGTCAAACGCGACAGTTCACGCATTTCGACGTCGGCGCTACGAATCAGGTCGACGTTTTGCAGTGCCTTGGCACCCAATTCAAACAGCTTGAGCGTCAGCGAGTATTTCTCACTTTCCCCTTCCTGCGCCACGTAGCCCAATGATTTCATGGTTTGCAGAAAGCGGTAAACGGTGCTTTTTGACATCATCACGCGTTGCGACAGCTCGGTGATGCCATGGTCACGATCTTCGCCTAACGCCTGCAAAATGCCGAACACTTTCATGACCGAAGAGACGGAGTCTGGCTGTTTATCGTTATCACTGCTCGCCATTGCGCGTATCCTTTTTTGACGGTGTTTCAAAAAAAACGGAACAGAAGCGCCAGTATATGCGTTTCAGCCCGGCGGCGGCAACGACTGGCATGCAGCGACACATTCCTTCGTAATTTTTTGTCAATGATTGCGGTGCTTTCCATCACGAAATTGATTAGCATGATGATATTCACTTCCTTCACTTATTCCCTTTATGTCTCCTACAGTTTCTCAGGATGGATTACCTGTTCCGCAGCGATACGGCGCGATTATCACCATTGCGTTGGGTATCATGATGGCGGTGCTGGATGGCGCCATCGCCAACGTCGCTTTACCCACTATTGCACGTGAACTGAACGCCAGCCCCGCTGAATCAATCTGGATTGTTAACGCCTATCAAATTGCGATTGTTATCTCGCTACTGTCGCTCTCATTCCTGGGTGATATGCTGGGTTATCGCCGCGTATATCAGGTTGGCCTGGCGCTGTTTATTGCCACTTCACTGTTCTGCGCCCTCTCCTCTTCTCTCAATATGCTCACCGTGGCGCGCATCCTGCAGGGTTTTGGCGGTGCGGCATTGATGAGTGTGAACACGGCGCTGATTCGTATTATCTATCCGCAGCGTTTTCTTGGCCGCGGTATGGCGATTAACTCACTAATCGTCGCGGTGTCGAGCGCAGCAGGCCCGACGGTAGCCGCCGCGATTCTCTCCATCGCCAGCTGGAAATGGTTATTCCTGATTAACGTGCCGCTGGGCATTGTAGCCCTGTGGCTGGCGCTGCGTTTCCTGCCCGACAATACGCAGAAGGCTAAACAGCAGAAGTTCGATATTCCCAGCGCCATCATGAATGCCCTGTTCTTCGGCTTGCTGATTTCAGCACTTAGCGGCTTCTCGCAAGGGCAGGACCGCTGGCTGATTCTGGCTGAAGTGGTGGCGCTGCTACTGGTGGGCGTGGTGTTTGTTCGTCGTCAGCTGGCGATGCCCGTACCGCTGTTGCCGGTTGATTTGCTGCGCATTCCGATCTTCTCGCTGTCGCTGTGTACCTCTATTTGCTCATTCTGCGCCCAGATGCTGGCCATGGTTTCATTACCGTTCTTCCTGCAAAACGTGCTGGGACGGGATGAAGTGGCGACCGGATTACTGCTCACGCCATGGCCGCTGGCCACCATGGTGCTGGCCCCGATTGCGGGACGATTGATTGAGAAAGTCCACGCAGGATTGTTAGGCGGTTTAGGGTTGGCGATGTTCGCGGCGGGCTTGTTCCTGCTGGCACTGCTACCTTCACAGCCATCAGACATCGATATCATCTGGCGTATGATGCTGTGCGGTGCGGGCTTTGGCTTATTCCAGTCACCGAACAACCACACCATCATCTCCTCTGCCCCGCGGCATCGCAGCGGTGGTGCCAGCGGGATGCTGGGGACGGCGCGCCTGGTCGGTCAGAGCAGCGGTGCCGCTCTGGTTGCGTTGATGTTCAATCTCTTCAACGACAGTGGAACGCATGCATCACTGGTTTTAGCGGGGAGTTTCGCCACGGTGGCAGCCGTTGTCAGTATGTCGCGCATGACGCAATCGAGTCAGACCGCCGAATCCTAAAAACAACAAGGGTGCCCAATTGGGCACCCTTGTTCATTGCAACAGCCGAACCATTACTTCAGATAGTCGCCGTTACGCAGCGCTTCGATACGCTTATCGAGCGGCGGGTGCGACATAAACAACTCGCTCAACGATTTGCTTTTACCGTTGATGCAGAACGCCATCATGCTGCTTGGCTCCTGCGGCTCGTAGCTGGTTTTCAGACGCTGCAGTGCGGCAATCATCTTCTCACGGCCCACCAGTTTGGCTGAACCTGCATCCGCGTGGAATTCACGATGACGTGAGAACCACATGGTAATGATGCTGGCGAGAATACCGAACACCAGTTCCAGTACGGTCGCTACCGCAAAATAGACCAACGGGTTGCCGTTGCTGCTCTCTTCACCATCGCGGTTACCGGACAGGAAGCCCGATGCCACCTGCGCGATAATACGCGAAATGAAGATCACGAAGGTGTTCACCACACCCTGAATCAGCGTCATGGTGATCATATCACCGTTAGCGATGTGGGCGATTTCGTGCGCCAGCACCGCTTCCGCTTCATCACGGCTCATGTTCTGCAGCAAGCCGGTTGAGACCGCGACCAGTGAGGCATCACGGCGTGCACCGGTAGCAAAGGCGTTAATGTCTGGCGCGTGATAAATCGCCACCTGCGGCATCGCAATGCCGGACTGTTGAGCCTGGCGACTGACGGTATCCATCAGCCAGCGTTCTGTCTCGTTACGGGGTTGTTGAATCACTTCACCGCCGACGGAGCGTAACGCCATCCATTTAGACATCAGCAGTGAAACAAACGCACCGCCAAAGCCAAACAGACCTGCCATAATCATCAGACCCTGAACACTGCTTGACTGAATTCCTGTCAGACTCAGAATCAGTCCGAATACCAACATCACCGCCAGGTTGGTGACCAGGAAAAGCGCAATACGCATCATAAACGTTAATCTTCCTCAGTTGTGCTCGCGCTCATGCGCGGATATACATCCTATGTCCATTGCGCAGGTTTTCAAGCAACCTTAATCTTTAAGTGTCTAAAAAGACATAACTTTACATTTGGTAATGATGCGCGCAACTCCGCCCATTAGCCGCAATGAACAATAACTTTGGTGCAAAAAAAAGCACCGCCGGAGCGGTGCTTTTCATTCAGCGAAAATTTACTTCGCGCCTTCAGCAGCAGGCTGGGATTTCTCCAGCTGCGCCATGTCATTGGCAATTTTCACGGTTTCGTCCAGATACGGGTCTGGCTCTTTATAGTCTTTCGGCAAATCTTCGATGCTCTTCAGCGGCGCTTTGCCTTCCGCCTGATAGCGTGCGTTGATGCGCTCCAGACGCAGTGCATCATCTTCGTGGTTCTCTTTCTCACGTTGGCCGAGATTGAGCGACACGATATTGCGTTTGTCTTTCATCGCGTCAAAGCGCGCAATATCTTTCATGATGTACTGGAACTCGCGATCTTTAGCGATACGATCGGCGTGCTCTTTGGTTAGCTGCGGTACCAGCGCGGTGATATCACCGGTTTTGGTGTAAGTCGCGGCATTTACGCTATCCCATGGCAGCGCGTTGTCCTCAAACTTCTCACCGGTTTCCGCCGCTTCTACGCCGGTTGGCATCAGCAGATCCGGCGTAACGCCTTTACGCTGAGTACTACCACCGTTGATACGATAGAACTTCTGAATGGTGTATTGCACTGAACCCAGCGCTGGCCATTCCGGACGCAGCATCTGATCGTAGATGCGATTCAGTGAACGATACTGCTGTACGGTGCCCTTACCAAAGGTCGGTTCACCCACAATCAGTGCGCGACCGTAATCCTGCATCGCTGCGGCGAAGATTTCAGAAGCCGAGGCACTGAAACGATCGACCAGCACCACCAGCGGACCTTTGTAATAAACGATGCCGTCATTATCGCTGTCCTGGCGCACGCGACCGTTGTTATCACGCACCTGCACCACTGGGCCACTTGGAATAAACAGACCAGACAGTGATACCGCTTCGGTGAGCGCACCGCCGCCATTGGTACGCAAATCAATCACGATGCTGTCGACGTTCTGCTTCTGCAGTTTTTGCAGCTGCACTTTCACATCGTCAGTCAGGCCAACGTAGAAACCGGGAATATCCAGTACGCCGACTTTCTCTTTACCGACGTTATGCACAGTGCCTTTAACAGCACGGTCTTCCAGACGGATCTTCTCACGCGTCAGCGTCACGGTGCGGGTTTTGGTGCCCTTACCGGCTGGCAGAATTTCCAGGCGCACTTTGCTGCCCTTCGGCCCTTTGATTTTGGAGACCACATCATCCAGACGCCAGCCAATCACATCTTCCATTGGCTTACCTGGCTGGGCAACACCGACAATGCGGTCACCCACGCTGATGGATTTGCTCTTGGCTGCCGGACCACCGGCGACCATGGAGTTGATCACGGTGTAATCGTCGTCCATTTGCAGCACTGCACCGATACCTTCCAGCGACAGGCTCATCTCGGTATTGAACTGCTCGGTGTTACGCGGCGAAAGATAGTTGGTGTGCGGATCGATTTCATGCGCAAAGGCCGTCATCGCCAGCTGGAACACATCTTCGCTGTTGCTCTGCGCCAGACGGCGGATGGCAAAGTTGTAACGCTTGGTCAGCGTTTCACGAATCTCTTTGTCATCTTTACCAGCCAGTTTCAGGCTCAGCTCATCATATTTAACTTTGGCATCCCACAGCGCGTTCAGCTCATCGCTGTTTTTCGGCCAGGGTGACTTTGCACGGTCAATGTCGATGGTGTCATTGCCGGTGAAATTCATCGGACGATTCAGCACGCTCAGCGCATATTGATAGCGCTCAAAGCGGCGTTTCTGCGCCAGATTGTAGAGATCGTAAAATACATCCAGCTTACCGCTGCGCAGTTCATCACCTAACGTGGTTTTCTTATCGGCGTATTGCGCAATGTCTGAAGCCAATAACACGTTATGGTTGTAATCGAGCAGATTCAGGTAGCGATCAAAAATTTTCGCTGAGAAATCCTGATTCAGATCGAACTGGCGATAGTGAGAACGGGTGAAACGCGAAGTGACGCGTTCACTGACGGTAGGATGCTGAGGGTCTTCATGTAACTGTGGAATCTGGTCAGCGCGGGTAATGTTATCTGCGCCAAAGGTGGGGCCTGCTAACAGCAGGCCCGCGATCATACCGATCTTTAAAATGTTGTTCATGCCGAGGTCAGCCTCCGTTTCAGAACTGCAAGTGTTCTGCGCGCACAATCATAGCCATGCCGGAAGCGAGCTGCACCCGAACGCCATCCTTGGTGATTTCAAGAATGGTGGCGTCCATTGCACTTTTTCCTGCTTTAACTTTGATGTTCTGGCCGAGCTGCAAAGTTGAGGTGTCAGTGACAGGTACGGCTCGCGGTGGGCGTGGTGCAGCAGTACGTTCTGCAGATGCGGCGCGCGGTGCCTGTGGACGAGGCTTACGTGGTGCATCGCCTTCAGCCGCTTTGCGAGGAGCAGGTTTGCGTGGACGACGTTCAGCGGTCTCTTCACCGGCTTCGCGTTTCTTCGCTTTTTGCTGATCGCGTTGTGCCTGAACGCGCGCTTTGGCTTCTTCCAGCTGCTTGCGCGCATGTTCAACGTGTTGCTCGTCCAGCACGCCACAGGCGTTGCCATCGAGATCAACACGGATTGCACCCGCTTTAATGCCGTACAGATAACGCCAGCTTGAGGTATAA
Organism: Erwinia sp. S63; assembly: GCF_016625195.1. GTDB lineage: Bacteria > Pseudomonadota > Gammaproteobacteria > Enterobacterales > Enterobacteriaceae > Pantoea. The sequence goes on along the minus strand of NZ_JACVUP010000001.1, from coordinate 574,534 downwards.
AGGCGCAAGGCTGAACGCAGTTGCGTCTTGCTCAGGTTGTTTTCACCCTGAACGCGCTCAACCAGATCCTGAAAGATACCGATTTTAAGCGGACGCGCTTCACCTTCGGCGCTAAAACATTGCGGAAAACGTTCCGCCAAAAAGGCGATCACTTCTTTACTGCTATTCAACTTAGGTTGATTTTCCATGAAATTTCCTGATTACTACGGGTTTGCCGACCAGAGCAGGCATGAACAGGCGACATTATAATGACAACATCGCCAAATGCTATGTGATCCAGTCGATTAGCTGCGTGACAGTTGAATAAATTTTTCGATGTCACTGCCCGCCAGCACTTCACAAAGCCCGTCGGTAAGGGCCACCAGCCCCGTTTGATCCTCGTTATCGAAGCGAGAATAAACCGTACTATCAATGTCTAACACACCCACTACGGTGCCATTCACTTTCAGAGGAATCACGATTTCGGCGTTGCTGGCCGCGTCACAAGCGATATGGCCGGGGAACGCATGCACATCCTCAACGAGCTGTACTTTATCCTCTGCAATCGCTGTGCCACAAACCCCTTTACCTACCGGAATACGAACGCAGGCAATTTTGCCCTGGAACGGGCCCAGCACCAGCGTATTTGGCTCGGTCAGCAAGTAGAAGCCTGCCCAGTTCACGCCTTCCAGACGTTCAAACAACAGCGCACTGCAATTACCCAGTGCCGCCAGGAAAGAGGTTTCGCCCGCTAATAGTGCACGGACATCGCGATTTAAATCCTCGTAAAAGGCTTTTTTGTTCATTGTTTAACCATAACTCGTCACTGTCGTGAGCTTGTTGTCACTCAGTTGTTAAAATAAGCACTAATAATCCAGCCCCATCAGGTGAATCATTGTGTTAGTTACTATACCCTTAGCAGTCGGTGGTTAAGACTATTCTTGTACCACTCCCTATTGCAGTCAGAATGCTCTGAACAGCATGCCGGTAAACGTAACGAACGATGGGCCACTTGCGTCACCTATGAAAATTCACGCTATCAGCCAGACGTTGCCCCACGCACGTTATCAGCGTTGTCCGCAATGCGATACCCTTTTTTCCTTACCGGATGTGAAATCGCATCAGTCGGCGCATTGCCCGCGCTGCCATGCAAAAATTCAAAGCGGCCGCGACTGGTCCATGACGCGACTCACCGTGATGGCCGTCACCATGATTGTGCTGATGCCTTTCGCCTTCAGCCTGCCATTGGTGGATATTCGCTTGCTCGGTATGCGTATCAACGCCAGCCTGGTGGAAGGCGTGATCCAGATGGCACAGCAGGGCAACGTCCTGACAGCCTCGATGGTGGCGTTCTGCACCATTGGCGCGCCCGTGACCTTAGTTGCGGGCATCTGCTATTTATGGATTGGCAACGCCCTCGGGATGAACCTGCGTCCGGTATTGCTGATGCTGGAGAAGCTCAAAGAGTGGGTGATGCTGGATATCTATCTGGTCGGTGTGGCGGTCGCCTCTATAAAGGTGCAGGATTACGCCGCGCTGGAAGTGGGCTATGGCCTGGTGGCCTATATCGCGCTGACGGTGCTGAGCCTGCTGACGCTAATTCATCTCAACGTTGAAGAGCTGTGGGAACACTATTATCCGCAGGCTGTACCCACCACACCTCCGGAACAGTGGCAGGTGTGTCTGAACTGTCATCAAACCGGCGTGCCGGACGATCGCGGTCGCTGTTTGCGTTGCCATACCCCGCTCGACTTCCGTCGTCGCCACAGCTTGCAGAAATCCTGGGCTGCGCTGATCGCTTCGATTGTGCTGCTGATCCCCGCTAACCTGCTGCCGATTTCAGTGGTCTACGTCAATGGTGCACGCCGTGAAGACACCATTTTCTCCGGTATTCTGGGGCTGGCTTCAGGCAACGTGCCGGTTGCGGCGGTGGTGTTTATCGCCAGTATTCTGGTGCCGTTTACCAAAGTGTTAGTGATGCTGACCTTGCTCATCAGCATCCATTTTAAATGCGAACAGGGCATCAAAACCCGTATTCGACTGCTGCGTGCCATCACCTGGGTGGGACGCTGGTCGATGCTGGATCTGTTCGTGATTGCAGTCACTATGTCATTGGTGAATCGCGATCAACTGCTGGCTTTTACCATGGGACCTGCCGCCTTCTACTTTGGCGCGGCAGTCATCCTGACCATTATGGCTGTAGAGTGGCTTGATAGCCGCCTGATCTGGGATGCACATGCAACAGGAAACGCCGACTACACCGACTAGCGCGAACCTGCGTAACAAACGCAAGATTTCGCCGTTCTGGCTATTGCCCATTATTGCCCTGCTGATCGCTGGCTGGCTGTTATGGACCAATTACCAGGAGCGCGGTACCACGATTACCATCAACTTCCAGTCTGCGGACGGCATTGTGCCAGGCCGCACGCCTATTCGTTATCAGGGCGTGGAAGTGGGAACGGTGCAGGGTATTGTGCTGAGCGATGATTATCACAGCATCCAGATCAAGGCCAGTATCAAGAGCGACATGCGTGACGCTCTGAAGGACAACACGCAGTTCTGGCTGGTCACGCCAAAAGCCTCTCTGGCGGGTGTTTCTGGTTTAGATGCGCTGGTAGGCGGTAACTATATCGGCATGATGCCGGGCGGCGGCAATCCGCGTGAGCACTTCACCGCGCTGGATACCCAACCGAAATATCGCGTCAACACCGGGGAATTGCTGATCCATCTGCACTCCCCCGATTTGGGATCGCTGAATACCGGTTCGCTGGTCTATTACCGCAAAATCCCGGTAGGACGCGTGTATGACTACAGCATCAATGGCAATACCGAGGGCGTGACGGTCGATGTTTTGATTGAGCGTCGTTTCGTCAATCTGGTGAAAAAACAGAGCCGTTTCTGGAACGTGTCCGGTGTGGACGCGGACGTCAGTCTGAGCGGTGCCAAAGTGAAGCTGGAAAGCCTTGCCGCGCTGGTCAATGGTGCCATCGCCTTCGATTCTCCGGAAGAAGGCCAGCAGGCCAACAGCGACGAAAACTATCAGCTCTATCCTGACCTGGCGCGCAGTCAGCGTGGCGTGCAGATCAGTCTCGATTTACCCAACGGCAACAATCTCAAAGCGGATAGCACACCGCTGATGTATCAGGGTCTGGAAGTCGGCACGTTGACCAAACTCAATCTGCTACCGGGTGGCAAAGTTACTGGCGAACTCACCGTTGATCCTTCTGTGACCGGCCTGATGCGCAGTGGCACACGCATTGAAATGCGTGCACCTAAACTGAGCCTGACCGATACCAATCTCAGCAGCTTGTTGACAGGCAACACCTTCGAACTGGTACCGGGCGAAGGTCCCGCGCAGGATCACTTCACCGTATTAGCTGCCAGCGAAACCCTGCTGCAGAAACCGGATGTGTTAACGGTGAAACTCAGCGCGCCAGAAACCTACGGTATTGATGGTGGTCAGCCGGTGATGCTGTACGGCATGAAGATCGGCCAGGTTATTTCGCGTCAACTGGATGAGGATGGCATCAGCTTTGCGGTGGCAATCAATCCGGAATATCGCCATCTGGTTCACGCTGACAGCAAATTCATCGTGAATAGCCGTCTTGATGTGAAGTTTGGCCTGGATGGGATGCAAGTGCTGGGTGCCAGCGCCCGTGAATGGGTTGACGGCGGCATCCGTCTGGTGCCGGGCGCGAAAGGCAACCCTTCCGCACGCTATCCTTTATATGCTGATGCAGAGCGTGCGCAGGAAGGCATTATCGGTGACCAGCCGCCAACCACACTGAAACTGACCGCCAACAGCTTGCCAGATGTGCAGGCCGGTTCAGTGGTGCTGTATCGTAAATTCCAGGTGGGTGAAGTGGTGGACGTGGTGCCGCGCGCCGATGCCTTTGAGATCTCCATCCACATTGAGCCGCAATACCGTAAGTTGCTGACCAACGAAAGCGTGTTCTGGGCCGAAGGTGGCGCGAAAGTGCAGCTGAACGGCAGTGGTTTAACGGTGCAGGCTTCGCCGCTCAACCGTGCGTTGAAAGGGGCGATCAGCTTTGACAACCTCACCGGCGCGCAAGCGGCGAAAGGTGTGAAGCGCGTATTGTATGCCTCTGAAACCGCCGCTCGTGCCGTGGGCAGTCAGATCACTCTGCATACCTTTGATGCAAGTAAATTGGCCGCGGGCATGCCGATTCGCTATCTCGGCATTAATGTCGGTCAGGTTGAATCGCTGGCGTTGAGCCAGGACAACAATCAGGTGGTGGCGAAAGCGGTGCTGTATCCTGAATATGTGCAGGACTTCGCGCGTATCGGCAGCCGCTTCTCGGTGGTTTCTCCTGAAATCTCCGCTGCGGGCGTCAACCATCTGGAAACCCTGCTGCAGCCTTACCTTAACGTTGATCCTGGTAAAGGTGCGCAGGCGCGCAGCTTCGAGTTGCAGGAAAGTACCATCACCGATTCGCGTTACCTCAACGGACTCAACATTTATGTCGATGCCACCGAAGCGGGTTCACTGTCGCTGGGTACGCCGGTGCTGTTCCGTGGTGTAGAAGTGGGCACGGTAACCGGCACCTCGCTGGGCAACATGGCCGATCGCGTACAGATCGCGCTGCGCATCAGCAAGAAGTATCAGCATCTGGTGCGTAACAACTCGGTGTTCTGGCTGGCGTCTGGCTATAACCTCGACTTCGGCCTGATTGGCGGCGTGGTGAAAACCGGCACCTTCCAGCAGTTCATTCGCGGTGGCATCCAGTTTGCTACGCCACCCACCGTGCCGCTGGCGCCGCAGGCCGGCGCAGATAAACACTTCCTGCTACAGGATGAAGCCCCGAAAGAGTGGCGCAGTTGGGGAACGGCGATTCCGTCCTCCAATTAACCTATCGGGCAGCCTGCGGGCTGCCCGTTTTATTTGCACGTGTTACACTTCCTCCTTAATTTCATACCCCGGTAAATGTCCGTGTCCGATCGCTTTCCTGAAGATTTCCTTGCGCTGATGCGCGCCAGCCTTGCTGATGAAAATGAACTGCAGCGTTTCCTGACCATTAGCCAGCAGCCGCTGCGCCGTAGCCTGCGCGTCAATACGTTGAAAATCAGCGTGGAGGCGTTTTTAGCACGCACTGCGCACTACGGCTGGCGCCTGACGCCGGTTCCCTGGTGCGCCGAAGGATTCTGGATCGAACGGGAAGATGAGACATTGCCGCTGGGCAGTGTGGCCGAGCACCTGAGCGGTTTGTTCTACATTCAGGAAGCCAGTTCCATGCTGCCGGTCACCGCATTATTCGATGCTGCGCCAGAAGCACGCAAGGTGATGGATGTGGCCGCAGCACCGGGCTCCAAAACCACGCAGATGGCAGCGTTGATGCGCAACGAAGGCGTGATCCTCGCCAATGAATATTCAGCCAGCCGCGTAAAAGTGCTGCATGCCAATATCAGCCGTTGCGGCGTCAGTAACGTGGCGCTGACGCACTTTGATGGCCGCGTATTTGGCGCTGCCCTTCCCGAACAGTTTGATGCCATCCTGCTGGATGCGCCCTGCTCCGGCGAAGGTGTGGTGCGTAAAGATGCCGACGCCCTGCGCAACTGGACGCTGGCCAGCACCGAAGAGATTGCCGCGACCCAGCGTGATCTGCTCGACAGTGCATTTCATGCCTTACAGCCAGGCGGCACATTGATCTACTCCACCTGTACACTGAACCAGATTGAGAATCAGCAGGTCATCGCCTGGCTGCAGCTGCGCTATCCCGATGCAGTAGAAATCGTGCCTTTGCGCGAGCTGTTTGACGGTGCCGAGCGTGCATTGACGCCAGAAGGCTTCCTGCATGTCTTCCCACAGATTTTCGACAGCGAAGGCTTCTTTGTCGCGCGTCTTCGCAAAACGGCCAGCATCCCGGCGCTACCTGCTCCCACTTATAAAGTGGGTAAACTGCCCTTCTCGCCTGCCAGCCGCAAGCTGATCGCCGAAGTGCAACAGGCGGCAGCCAAAGTGGGTATTAAGTGGGATGACCAGCATTCGTTGTGGCAGCGTGATAAAGAGCTGTGGCTGTTCCCGGCCGCGCTGGAAAGCTGGCTTGGCAGAGTACGCTTCTCACGCATTGGATTGAAGCTGGCAGAAACCTTCCCGAAAGGCTATCGCTGGCAGCATGAAGCCATAGTTGCCCTGACGCAACCGGGCAGCGCACTGGATTTCGAATTGACGGAAGCCGAAGCAGAAAGCTGGTATCGCGGTCAGGATATTCGACCTGAAACGGCTCCAACGCGCGATGAAATGATCGTCACTTATCAGCAGCAGCCATTGGGATTAGCCAAGAAAGTCAGCAACCGCATCAAGAACAGCTATCCACGCGAACTAGTGCGCGACGGTCGTTTGTTCCGTTAAATCTATTGAAGCTGAACCAGCGTTAAGCGATTACCGAACACTGCGCCGGTATCGATATAATGCTGGTTCGCCACATTGAGCGGCTGTTCCAGCGGCGTGTGACCAAAATAGAAATCGCTCGCGCCGTCAATACTGGCGGAAGCGCCGCGATGATGACGCCCGAGGCGATCGCGGCTCCACACCACCTGATGCCAGTCCACGTCCTGACCCAACTCATAATGGCTGGCTGGATAGTCGGCATGGGCGATCACCACCACGCGGTCGGCTAACTCCAGGTGCAAAATCAGCGGCAGATCGGCACAGCGTTTCAGCGCATGACGCGCCGCAATTAAATCCGCCCCTTTTAATTGCCAGAACCAGTCACCGCCGTTCATCATCCACAGCATAGGGTCTTGCCCCTCCAGCGCCGACAACGCCATCTGTTCGTGATTGCCGCGCACACAGCGAAACCACGGCTCTTGCAACAGCTGTAAGCAGCCGGGGCTGTCGGGACCGCGATCGATCAAATCCCCCACCGACAGCAGCAGGTCTCGCTCTTTGTCGAAGTCATGCAGAATCAGCTGCGAGTCCAGTTGAGCGCGGCAACCATGTAAATCACCGACCACCCAAATGTTACGCCACGTTTTGGCACTCACCGTTTGGTAAAACATGTAATCTTTCCCGGTTGACTGGAAGTTTAGTGAACCCGGCATAAAGTATAGTCCGGTGAGATGAAGCCAGGGGAGGGAGCAGCGTGAGCAGCCGTAAACAATTTATCGGTGTACTGGTGTTTATATTTCTCGGCAGCCTGCTGCTGCTGGAATCGCTGGCGCGTTTGGTGCATCTGCTGTTTGTGGGCTAATCGCTGTTTCCTGCCGCGCTAAACACCTAAACTCCTTTCGATTCATATAAAGGAGCCGATATGAGCCAGAACATTTACGATAATCCCACCTTCTTTGCCGGTTATGCCACCTTACCCCGCTCGGTGGAAGGATTGGATGGCGCCCCCGAGTGGTCCGCATTGCGATCGATGCTGCCCGACCTCAACGACTTGCGCGTAGTTGATTTAGGCTGTGGGTATGGCTGGTTTTGCCGCTACGCGCAGCAGCAAGGTGCCCGTGAAATCCTGGGGATTGATGTCTCAGAAAAGATGTTGGCGCAAGCAGCAGCAATGACGTCCGCGCCTGGCATTCGCTATCAACGTGCGGATTTAGAAACTCTGCAGCTCGATGAAGCCTATGATCTTGCCTATAGCTCACTGGCGTTGCATTACCTGAGCAATATCGAGCCTTTGCTGACCACCTTATTCTATGCACTAAAGCCCGGTGGCATGCTGGTCTTCTCATGCGAACACCCCATTTATACCGCTCCGCTTCAGCAGCAGTGGATTGTGGATGATCAACAGCAACGCAGTTGGCCGATCAATCATTATCAACAGGAAGGTGAGCGCATCAGTAATTGGTTTGCTGATGGCGTGAAGAAGCAGCACCGTAAATTAGCCAGTTGGATTAATGCGTTGATTGGTGCCGGATTCGAGATTGTGCATCTTGATGAATGGGGGCCTGACGACGAGCAGGTAAAACAGAATCCAGGCTTAGAGGAAGAGCGCGACCGCCCGATGATGTTTTTACTGTCTGCCAGAAAACCAATATGAGTTTCAACAGTGGCTGCGTCCTGCAGCCCTGATGAAAGTCCCGTCCGGCGCTTATCTCCGGCGCTCATTGAAGGCGTTAGCTCTGTGCGGGACGGCGGTCACTTTATCAACTCAGACAATTCCGAACAAGTTAAATGATATTAACTATCATTCTCATCATTGCTTTTTACGCTTTGCTTACATTAGTGATGGTAATTTAAGCTTTCGTCCTTCCTGCCGATAACGTCCTATCCCTTCTCCACCTCAATGAGAATATGAAAACGCTTTCTGTTATCACGCTTATGCTGTTGCTGGTCAGCATGCCCACTTACGCCAAAAAGCATGTTGAACTGATCGAACAAGGCAATTACATCAACAGCGAAGGACAATCAATCCATCGTCCCGCACATACGCAAAATAATGACGTCCCCGATGGCGCAACCGCTCGCTGTCGCGATGGGTCATACAGTTTCAGCACCCATCACCGCGGGACCTGTTCTCGTCATGGAGGCGTTGCGGAATGGCTGGCATCTTAAGCCACACGCAATAAGCAGCATGTGCCAGGCTTAAAGGACACTATTTTCTTAAGGAGTGAGCAATGAAAGACTATTATAAAATCGATCTTGAGCTTTTTATGCAAAATAACGCGGACTTGATTCGCGAAATAAAAAGCAAAGCACCGGTTTATGCGGATGAGTTGGGATTAGAGGTGGTGCAATATATTAACCGTGAAGTGAAACAAGCCCATCTGGATTATATCGAAAGCCTCGGCATGCGCGATCCTTATGAATATTACGTCTCGCAACATGAAGAGGATCGCCACCTGGCGGACACGCTGATTGCTCAACATCGTGCCGCTTTACACCACACCGCTTAACTGACTGATTTGCCACACAAGCCGTGTGGCAAACGGTGTTCTTTAATGCGAGAGAAAGAATATTGCCAGCAGGAAGAATACCCACAATCCGGCAAAGGTCGCAAAGCCGACACGAGGCGTTTTCGTCCGACCGACTACCACACCGATAAAGATGCTCAGCAGCGTTAAGGTGCCAATCATTACCCAGAGAAGATATTGCGCATTTGCCATGAAGGATCCTTATTAATCGGCAATAAAAACATTGCGCACTCTTATACCATTTTTCACGCTAACTGGCTGCTGTTAAATGTCCGCATCTTTGGTGCTGGCTTGAATTCATTACGCCGTTGGGTGGCTGCAACGCGCGGCTTTTAATTGTTCCAGCTGATTTAACCGTGTCGAGGCATGCTTGTTAGCGCTAGCTTTAGCGATACCGTTGCCGATGCCAAAGTCGCCGATAAAACCAATCACCGTCAGCGCATCAAACTCACCGGTTTTGTCGATCTGCTGCTGCACACTGTGGGATTTCGCAATTTCCTGATCCAGTGCCGCACAGTTGTAGGTTTGCGCTTCTTCATCACTGACTTTGGGTGATTGCGGGTATTGTTTCAGCGCACAGCCACTGAGCAGCAGGATTGTGGTGAACAGAACAGCAGGTTTGAACATCTCAAGTCTCTCGTTTTGGCTGGCATGGTTGGTATGTGGCTGAGAAGAAATGTAGCACGTGCAGCGTGGCGCGATTGGCGGATTAGCTGGACGATTTGTGGTTATTTTGAGCAAAGGCTGGGGGAGGATTACGGGATACGTATTTGATTAGGATATAAAAATTTCGGTCAATTAAGGCGAAGAGCTTAATTTAATTATTAAAATCAATCATATAAAAAAAGACCTAATACTTTATCACTCCATTACTTATCAATAACTTAACTGAGAATATGGCGATTGAATGGCTACAGCGCCATTCCAGATTACGCTGTAGCTTTTGCAAAGTCTTTAATTGTTTTTATAAACGCATTCGTGAGTTATAAATTTCATTATTTCATTATCTCTCTGTGCAATCAAAACATGTTCATCATTGATAAATGCCACTTTACCGGGAGGTAAACCGACACATGGTGATTTTTCATACATTTCGAAAGTGTAAATAAATGCCTGCGACTTCGAGTATAAATATTTAGTATAATCATTAAGTATGCTATGAAAAAATGAGTAAAAAAAGACGCAATAAATACCAAGTGACAACACCTGAATAAGTTTAGTTGTTTTATATAGAAAACTTCCATCTCGAGGTTCATAACCGGGGAAAATTATCTCTTTCAAATTATTATCATAAACAAAAAGTATGAACCCCCATATAGGAAACGTTATAAAGATCGTAGTGTAAATGACCAGCATTATAGCTGCAGTCATTAACGGTATAATCGCTATAGATATTAATATCAATGCGTGAGGAAAGTTCGAAGGTGCAACAGTCGTTATATCGTTAATTACGACTCCTGCAATGGACAAAGAGACATTAGTGCATAGAGTAAATCCAATTAATAGTAAAACCTTACCTACAGTGAATGAATACAACCTTTTATATATACTTACAGATTCGAATACTACAATTGAACTCCAATAAATAAGAACAATAATAAAATAAACCTTTCTTTTTTCAACCCCAAAGAAAATACAACCAACAGAGAATAAAAATATAATTATTATAAAATTAAGATATAACCTCTGCCGGATATCGAGCCTTTTATAAATTTCAGCAACCTTAGTAAAGGATCTTTTTAATCTGCTACCATTGGGCATAACTACTCCATGTTATTTAAATGACGTATTAAAATGAGAATAAAAGAGATACTGCGTTATACATACTCAAAATGCAAACAGCCAGAACGCATTTGACTTAGTATAATCTAAAAATTTTATTGCCCAAGTCGCCACGATTTTAACGCCTGCCTTTAGCGAAGTGGTTAGTGACGGGGTGATCGGCGCAAGCTGTTGACGGCTTTGCAGTGATTTAATGCATCAGCAGCTAACAAATTAAACAAGCAAAGCGCTCAAGAAATCATCACTTAAGTGCATCGATACCATGCGAATCTTTACGCTTTCTTGATAGTGCAATGCTGTTTATACATACAGTGTAAATTTGAAAGGGGAGTTAATTAGCTGCTGGAATTAGACAATCTAGGCGAGACTGTTGCACGCATTCAATTTATCGCCGACGTTTCACTTGTTGCACACTGCAAAGAAGATGAACTAAAAATGGCACTGTCGATGATAAGTGAAATGGCCGGAACGATAGACACAGCGATTTATCAGGATGCTATTTACCGACAGGCGGAATGATATCTGCGCGCCAACTGCCCTACCCTCAGCCACCGTATTGGTGGCTTTATTCATGGTGCAGTAAAGCGCATTTGTATGCATGATTTCGCATGATCCAGATAGGATCGCCGATCGCTGCAGCGCCCGTAGCTGGCGCGGGTTTGTGTGGTGAATGCATCTGCATGAAAAGCGATGCATAAAGCGGGCAGGCGTGGCGGGGAATGCATTGCGCGCACGAGGCCACTCTCAGCTTGACGAAGTAATACTATTGACTATAAATACAAGAATATTTAATTATTGAACTGCATTCAATATCGTATTGTTGTAATTAATTCAAATTAACGCGCATAGGATTGCATGGCTCAAAAAATTGGCACGATGGGCGAGAGTTATTTTAAATTTTTGTGTGCATCTGAGAACATAAACTGTAATAAGTCAGAAGAAGACATGGCAGGTTGGGATTATATCTTGGATTTCCCATTGGAAAACACACCTTCTGGTTCTGATACTGCTAAAGGGCCTATTGAGTGCAAAGTACAAATCAAGTCCACCACTAAAGAGAGAAAATTTTCGGCAGTTAAGCTTTCTAATCTTTTGCGGTTTTGTAAGTCACCTCTCCCAACCTTTTTTCTTTTTCTTGAGTTTGGCAATAAAAAAGAACCTCAAAGCCTTTATCTTGTTCATTTTGATGAGAGTTTAATTGAAGAAACATTAAGAAAAGTTAGAGCTGCAGAGCAAGGAAAAAAGAAAAAGAAGCTTCACAGCTCAACCATGAGAATTAGCTATGATAGCACCTACAAGTTAGCAGGAGTAACAGGGGTAGAATTAAAAAAATCCATTGAAGAATTCATTCTGGATGGCATGAGTTAATAAGCAAAAAAGAAAATAAACTTCACTGAAAGTGTTGGGTTCGAATCAGGATCTGGAGTTTTAAAATTCACTACTACTAACGAAGATTCATTGAGCAGGATGATAGCAGCCAGTTTAGGATATGATCATGACATCCCTGTTTCAGATATTACTATCAACCAGAAGCGTTTCGGAATTGAACTAGCAACGCCACTGCACAAAATAGATAAAGGGATAATCAAAGTATCTTCGCCAGCGAATCATCTAAATGTGATTGTAAAATTCAGAGAAAACAAATATTCATCGCCTATAAGTTTTCGCGCGAAAGCATATATACCTCCAATTCCAAATCTACCACAGCATTTACTAAGAATTCGCCTTAAGACCGCATTCTTTGATTTAATGATTGGCTTTGGTGACAACACGTCAACTTATCAAATGTCCATAGGGAATGAAAAACACTCTGTAAATGATTTATTAAATCAAGCAAGATTGATGCAATGGATGTGTTTTGATAAGAGTGATATATTACTAGATGTAGAATTAGAGGGTAACCCAGAGGTTAAAGTCTCCCTTTCCATAAAACAAAAAGCAGATGCGTTACACTCGGAAGTTGAAAGTTGGAAAGGTGAGGTTGAAAATATTGAAAGGATTTATTGGATAACATCTAAATTCAAATTAAATGACATTTTAAGGTTCAGCATTAATGACACTTACAGCAATAGAGAGAAAATAGAGAACTTTTATAATATTTATCATATTGCTTTGGGAGACATGAGATTAACGTATGGTGTAGATGGCGAAGGATATGAACCCGAGGCAATTAAAAAACATTGTGCAACATATGTTTTTCACCTGTGGTTAGGTGGAATGCTAATAGCAACCATACTGACTATTACAGGTACACCTGAAAAAGCAAGCGAGTCTGAATACAATTTACTAATTACAGAAAGAATCATCGAAAAAGAACTCGTTAGCATTGATAATCTGGATGATTTTAGACAACATCTAAGAGACGAAGTATCAGCGATAAACAAAAAGAATCATGATATGGGCTACATAGTATTAAATAGAGTGTAATTATTACTGAAGAGTGCAACGCATTGGTTGTACTCTATAGTATTAAAAGAGGTATTGTTTAAAATGTCACTCCCAATCCAATTATTCAATTCTTTCTTGCAGCGGAGTCAGCTCATTCCTCACAAACACCTGCGCCGCCTTCACTGCATCCCCGAACCCGCCCGCTTTGTCCGGAACGATGCCCATCATCTGTGGCGGCACGCGGTGCGCGCTGAGCAGGTCGTCACGGCTAGCCTTCTTGATGTTAAAGAAATCGTCTTTCGTCGCCACTTCGCTGAGTGGCAAAACTTTGATCCCTCCGGCTTGCCGTTAGGCGCGTACATAAACAGGTTGCAGAAGTTGCCGATCCCTATAGTGTCGCGCATCGCCTGACGCATGCGCTCGATGTCGCTGCTGCTCTGCGCCGCGTCGGTCATGTACAGAATGTAACTGGCGTGCGCGCCGTTCTGATAATACTTGCGGCGAAACAGCGTCGCCGCCTCATTCAGCCAAGCGGAATTGAGCGCGCTGAGGTATTCCGGCAGGCCGTACAGCTTCGATAAGGTGGAAAACCTGATTCGCGTCGAACTGGTGCGCCTCCTTCTACTCGTTCACAAACCAGTAAACGCCATCCTCCGCGCCGCGTATATTTGGCCGGTGACGTTTCAAGCCTCAGCGGCTGGCCAAGTGTGTTGCGGCAGAGCTCGGCGAAGGCGTTGCGGAAAACCAGATAGTCGAGCGCAAACTTGCTGAACTCCTGCTGGCTCAGCAGCGGGTGAGAGATAAACGTCGAGGCCAGAATGTTGCGCTTCACGTACAGAGGCGAGCTGTGGTGTACCGCCGAGCGCAGGCTTTTGGCGAGGCCGTGGAAACTGACCGGCGGTTCATGCCAGCGGCCATTATTAATACACTCGGCATAATCTATGATGTCGCGTTTATCGAGTACCGCCGTCGGCTCGCCGAAGCTGAACGCCTAAAGCGACTGCGACGCGTCCTGCGTGGGCTGGGCGGTGGAGGTAAATGCCTTGCGGCGGTTGCGTATGCTCATCAGTAGAATTCCATAAATGAAGGGTTAGCGCCGCCGCTGGCAGCGGTAAGCGGTTCGTTAAGCAGTGCGTGCATGATTGCCCACGCGACATCGGTGTGGCTGGCATCCTCGCTGTGGCTAGCCACTCAGGTCGTGGTAGTGGATGCGCTGCATAATCACAATCATCGGCGTTGTTTCAATCGCGAGGCGTGATTTGATCGTTTCGTTAAAGCGGTTATTCACGCCGTCACGAACGGTTTCGCTGTAAGCGTCATCAGGCTCTACCGGGTTATCAATGATCTGCGCGCCCTGCAAGCCTGGCTCCATGTGTCCGGCGCGAAATCCTGTAACCTGACCAGCAGCTGATGATGCATAAGCACCGCCGCCAAACTCATTCCACTACATCGCCTTGCTGTCTGCGTGATCGCGCAGCTCCATCGGCCACATGCTCTGATAGGCTTTCGACTTAATTATGCCGCGCGCGGTTGATGAGTTGAGAGGCGCCAGATTGTGTGAATAAGACATGTACATGACGCGAGCTCTGCTGTTTAGCGTTAGACCTCGGCCCATCATGTTGATGATCGCCAGTTCTGTTTTGGCGTAGCCAAGCGGAACGTTGATTATCAGTAGGGTTACCTCACCACTAATAACGCGATCAAGCGTTTGCTGAATAACTTTGTGGTGCGGTGCGACAATCATCTTGCCGCCGGTGCGTTGTTTGAAGAAGTATCTGGCGTAATACAGCCCATCCTCTTCACATTCTAAGCGGCGCGCGTAATTCTTCTGCTCAGCAGTCGTCATCCTCCAACATCTCCCGCCGCGCAGCTTTGTATTCGTCTTTAGTCAGCACCACCGTTCTTTCCGGTGTGCTCATGTGACGCTTGCTCTTTGAATGCGATCACGCTAATGGGCTTGCCGAGCAACTCAAGATTCTTCACCTTATCCTGCCACTTAATCTTCTTGAGAATGTTCTCCATCGTCGTTTCATCAAAGTTGGTGACGGTGGTGAGGATGTCCAGCCCGCTTAAAGTAGTGCGCCAGACTTTCGGCCATTTATGAACCATCTTCAGCCAGCCGTCATCTTTGAGGATGTCGATCACATCCATTTCGTCAATCTCAACTACGCAACGAAGCACGTAATCTGCGTTTACCTCTACCCTTTCGTTGCGGCCTGATTTAAGGTCGACAATGCGTTGCGCAATATCAGGTTTTGACAGGTTTTCAGATCCGGTGCGGTTTGCAGACTTTTCGCTGTACCCCGCCCCAATAGCCGCTTGCGTGGCGTTCAAATCGATGAGGTACTCGCGACAGAACATTTCTTGTTTGTCAGTGAGTGCCATGTGAACCCCTAAGGATGATTATGAGTAACGTCAATCTTGCAGACATTGCTACGCCAATGAAAAATTACGGCTCTCACTTAGATAATGTGACTTCTGGTTTTCATGATGGGCTTTTCCGTTACTGGCAATCACGCGATTTTTTCCATACAGCCATCACCGGAAGACTTGAAGATGGTAAGTTCTGTGCGCAAATGCCAAAACTTAACTTCTTCTTTAACAGCAGGGATAAGTTCATTCTTTCAAACAAGGATTTAATTTCTGAAGTCGAATTTTTCACAACTGTTAAAGAGGAAGAGGTATCTCTGCTCAAATGCTATCTGCGATTTAGCGGCGAACTTACTTTCGACTATCCAGTTTCAGAGGAGGTTTTTGATACTGAATACGACAGGAATATTGAAATTGCTGTATTCAATAAAATCTTAACTTCAGCGTACGAGAATAAATTGATATCTGCATAGCATATCACCGGGCGCACTAGAAAATGCGCCCATTGCCCAGTATTCAACGAAAGCTAAGCTTGACCAGATAAATAATGCTTGGCATGGCGCTAATCAGCAGCATGAGGGTAATTGCTAGCAGGCTGGATAGCTGTACCTCGTTGACAGTGACATGTTCGTACAGTGGGGTGTAGAACAGGAGCGCGTATTGAAAGCAGCAGATTGCAATGTAAAGGACAATGAACAGTAAGACACTTTTCAGAGAAAACATAATCCATCGCTTCCATCCTAGCTTGTACCCGCGCTGAAACGCCCCTTTATAGTCTCTTAAATATCCCTGCATATACGGCTATCCATTAAGATTTACATAAGAGTAACAGCTTAAATTAATTTCTATGGATCGCGTTAGCGCTATTGTGATGCCCTATACCACGCCTGCCATCGGTAAGTGTTGAGGCGGAGGGTTCTCACACACTCCGCACTCTCAACATCCGATTGCAGGTCTGCATCACTGTCCTTTCCCGCCGGACTGAGCTTGCGCGTCGGGCCCATCAAATCCTGCGATATTGTTAGCCGCGTCGGTTGCTCGCTGCCGCATGCTGACAGCATCATTATCAAACCTGCACACAGTGCGATTCGGATCCTGCACATATTTCATTACGTCGCGGGTAATGGTTCGGTAGATGACTTTGCCATCTACATTGGCTGCCGCCGCCTTCTGCTCAATCGGAACCAGCCTGGCTTCAGCCTTCCGTTTCTTCAGTGAATAGTCAGCGTTGACTTTGCCGCTGTGGCCATACCAGCCATTGCGGTAACGAATCTCTCCACACCTTATGGCGGCGGCGATTAATCCGATGACGGCGAACACCTTCCAGTTATCAGCCAACCATTTCATCATTCACCTGCCGGGGCTGCTTGGATGATTATGGCGCTCGGGTCTTTCGATCCCTTCTGTACCGCATTCGGATCAATCGAAATAGAGCATTGCTTGCTGCTACGCAGGAACTCATTTTCCTTCTGGAGTTAGTTGGCTCTGGATTCAGCTGTAGAGCGGCGACGTGATTCTTCGTCGAGGGTTTTAGCCAGGCGATCAAGCCGCTTCGTAATCGGTCCGATGCCTTATGTAAACTTCATATTTCGCTCATTAGCCATCAGGAACTGTTCGCGCAGGCGGTTGTTCCTTTCAGTCAGGTTGGCATTGTCATACCAGAGCTTGCCGACAAAGCTGATTATGATGATTGAGAACAGCGCCGGGATGAAGCGGCGATATCGGGCCATTCTTGCTTTACCTGTCATAGGAGCACCTGCAAAGCTTTATCGGTACGCGCGCGGCGATCTGCCAGGCCATTTGAACCGCCATTAATCACGCGGGTCAGACCTACAATGTCGTCGTGGTCGGCGTGCTGATTACAGTTATTGGATTTCCAGAACCTGCCAGCAGAACGGGCGGCGTTGGCATCCTGTAAAAGCAGGTCAGGATTATCAAGCACTGGAAAGCCTAGCGCTTTGCCGCACGCTTCGTAATTATCGCGAAAAGTGACTTGCTTCAGGCCACGACCACGATATTTCCAGCCATCACCATTGAGGTTGTTTCCGTAGCGTCTGCCATAAACCAGATTGGCTATTGCAGCCTGTCGTTCAGCAGACAGAGATCCGGCGCCGGGCTGGCGCCCAAGTTGCTGGCGTTGTTATTTAGTCAGTCGGGAGTTGAATATTTTCAACCCTTCGACGCTGTAATTCAGGCTTTCTGATACGCGGGTGAATCCGGCTGACTCATTGCTAATCTGCGCAATGAAATGCGCCTAACGCTTTGGTGTATCAATGCCGAACTCTTTCATGGCTGCTGCCACGTGTGGAAACCACTTATCAGACAGGGTATCCATGATACCGGCAGCCTTTTTAAACTGGTCACGTGTCATCATTCAGGTACTCCTGTGTCGCCGCTTGCTTTCTGCAGGAAGCGTTTTTCAAGGGCTTTGATTAGGGATGGGCCAGCCCAGCCAGCCATTCCGCAGCTTGCGCCGGTTACTTCCTGTGGCCAGCTCCAGTAAGTGGCAAGTAGCATCATCAGGAACCCAGCAAAGATGGATACGATTAGCTTCAGGCAAAGTTTCCGCCAGCTAAAGATGTCACCACTCAGAACTTTATAGGCATATGTAACCACCGCGCCGAATACAGTCATACTCAGCGCAATCAGCGTGGCAATAAAGCCCGGATCGGATTTATAAGGCATACGTATCATTTTCACCCCCGCATAGGGGACTTGTCCAAATAGGAATTGTCTAGAGGTTGAAGAGGACAAGCCCGGTTAAGCTTCATCTTGTCGAGAGAGAAGCCCGCCCTGCGCCGTTAGGTAGCCAATGAGAAAGAATCCGCCTGAGTGCGGATTTTTTATGCATAAAAGACGCCCGCTACCACTAGGGATAATCCTTGAGGTTGCAGTGATTGGCAGGGGTTAAAAACGAAAAAGACCCGCCGAAGCGAGTCCATAAATTTTTTTGGTTAAATAGCCTGCGAATGATGCCGATAAGACTTAATTAGAATTATCATGCTCGGGCCCTCTCTATGAGAGTGCAAGTCATCTTTCATTGGCAAGGATAACCATCATGTTAAAAAAAATAATGCTGCTTACTGCAATGATTTCATCCATCCACAGCTTTGAAGCTTTAGCTGCTCAGGAAATTCAGGGTTGGACATTCATAACAAGTACGAATGAGTTCAATTACTATGTTAAAAATGGGTCACTTAAAGAAAAACAGAACAGTCGTGAAATGCTGATTCAGCAGGTTCCAATTTCTCAAGCCAGCAACAGCAGCGTGAGCTATAAGAGATTCTCCATACCTCTCCAGGCCTGCAAGGATGAGTACGGCGAAATTACAATGTATGACCTTGGTGGCCGAGTTGTGGCAAAAATGGATTACGTTAAAGGTGGCTCTAGCGCCGCAGCTTATATGGGCGACATTGTCTGTCTTAACCCTGACAAGCGACTTTGATTTCACGATTTAAACCATATCTCATTGGGAATCAATCAAGGCCAGCTCTGTGGCTGACCTTTGAATGTGTAATCTCATGCAATCGCAAAAGTGCATGTTTTGAGATTTGCTAAATGCCGCAGTTTCGAACCGTCCAGCGCGGAAACCTCATGACCCATCAGCGGTATTGGTTCCCACCCCCAAAGGTTAGATGGGGCATTCCAGCTGACTGCCAGAATTTGGGCATTAAAAAGCCCTCGCAGATGGTGAGTCCGCAGGGCTTTTTTGCATCACTATTAACTTGTTCGATCGCTGTCCAAGCAGGCTATCGAGGCAAATAACTACATCGAAGAGAATTACATCCCTTCATCATTGCTTGAGCGTTTAAAGGATGTGCCTGAGTTTACGTTCAGCAAGTGGTTAAAGCGATATGAGGTGATACTGTCACGCCGAGATCTAAAACCCAACACTATGTGCATCAGAGAAAATCAGCTCAAAACTTTACGTGATTCTATTGGGCGCAAGGTTTTAGAAAATATTACGACACGAGATATAGCTGTGTTTCTTGAGTCATACGTAGAGTGTGGGAAAAAGACAATGGCGCCGCATTTCGTTCGCTACTCATGGATGTGTTCAGGGAGGCTGTTGTCGAAGGAATTCTGGAGAGGAATCCGGCAGAGCCTACCCGAACGCCGGCGCCGGAAGTTAAGCGTGAAAGGATGACGCTTGATAACTACCTGGCGATTCGTCAGGCTGCAATCTCAACGGGGGCTGGCTGGCTAACGCGATGGATATTGCGATATTGACTGGTCAGCGAAGAGAGGGCATTTCAAGGATGACACTCAGTGATGTGAGAGAAGACCGCCTTTTTATCACTCAGGGAAAAACAGGACATATGCTCGCTGTCCCGTTATCTCTTTCACTTGAATCTGCCGGGGTTACATTAGCAGAAGTCATTGAAAGATGCCGAATTGATAATCCCTCCGATCACTTCATCTACTCTTCCGTCAGAAGGGGGGGAAGAAAGCCGGGTGCGGTTTTGTCCGATGCGATTACCGGCGCATTCACAGAAGCGCGCTCTTTGAGTGGTGTTCAATTTGGCGCAAGCCCGCCCTCTTTCCATGAAATCAGGAGCCTAGCAAGTCGATTGTATGCAGTGGAGAATGGAGAGTAATTCGCGCAAAGATTGCTCGGTCATAAAAACATGTCGATGACCAAAAAGTATTTTGATTCTCGCGGCCAGGAATATGTGATGATTTGATTCGTATATAAGGATTTCGGACATATTTCGGACACTTTCGCACTTCCTGAAAAATATCATTATAAATCAATAAAATAAAAAAAGACCCAATACGATTCCTGTATCGGGTCCAGGGAAATGGCTCTTTGAGAGCCGTGCGCTAAAAGTTGGCATTTTTGAAGGCGAGTTCGCCTTGCCATTTAAAGGTAGCCCAAGGGTGATTATTTTCCAGCCAACCGTCACGATGCGGTAAGGAAGCTGCCAACTCTGTGATCGTGCTGACACATCGGGAAAGCAAGCGTAGCGGCAAAACTGTGCGCTACGCCCGAATTTTTGCAGGGATTACTTACCGCACAGCTGTTGCGCGCGATCGATGATCGGTTGCAGGCTCATCTTCTGGCCCGGATGTGCTTTGTCTTCCGCCACGATGGTATCGATGGATTGCTGAGTGCCTTTACCCGCGTCAGCGCGTGCATGCGCTTTATCATTCAGCGGATACTGCAGCAAGGTGCTTGGGTTGATGGCAAACAGCGCGCCGTCTTTCTCGCAGGTCAGCATCACCTCTTCGCGGGTGAACGGCCATTTGTCTTTGCCAATCTCAAAGCGGCTGACGGTAATAATCTGCGCGGCCATCGCCTGGCTGCACAGTGCCATCAGAATGCAGGCTGGAATCAATTTCTTCAGCAAAATATCGACCTCATTTTTCATTTTGTACAATTCAGGCCGGAGACAGCGTAGCAAACACGCTGACCAATCCGACAACAACAATGGCCAGCAGCAGCTCAAGCTGCGTCAGGCGAATAAACTGCTGCGGCGCGTGACTACCCGCGACGCGAAAACCTGGCACGAGAACATAGCGATTGATCAGCGCAATGCCCACCATTATCATCACCAGCATCACTTTGACCACCAGCATCGCACTCCACAGCGTGGTGCCCCAATTAAGCGGCGTACCACCAATCAGCAGGCTGTTGATTAGCCCGGTGAGCAGCGCCAGCGCGACAGCCAGATGACCATAACGTGAAAAGCGCATCATGCAGTGAATGGCATCGGTGCGATACGCAATCTGGCGGGCCTCACGCATCAGCAATAACAGGGGCAGTAAACCGCCGGTCCAAAACGCGGCGGCAATCAAGTGAAGCGCGTGATTGATCTGCTGCAGCAAGCCGGGTAAGCCATCGCGCATCGCGGCATGTCCGACGCCTGCCAGTGCCACCAGCTGTAACAAACCACTCACCAGCAAAAGCTGTTGGCGCAGTGTGCCACGCAACAGCAAGGCCAGCGTGCTCAGCAGTGCGAAGCCCAGCTCCCAACGCCACACTGCGCCGAAGCGCGTAGCTAAAACCGCCTGCCAGGTTTCCAGGTCACCGACATTGTGCCAGTCACCGCTCATTAAACCGGTTTGCGTGGCGAGCATTAACACCGCACTGAGCAAACTCAATAGCGCTGTCGTGACTAAAATTTTGTGCAAACGTTGCGCCAACACCGGGCGATAACGCCGCGGTGCCAGCAGAGCCGTGTAGAACGCACTGCCAGCCAGCAATAACACCGCAATAAAATGCAGGGCGCGCAGGAGGATCCACAACGTGCTCAGACTCATGGATTACTTCACGCTAAACGCGTAACTTCCCTTGGTTTTGTGACCATCTACCGACAACACATGCCAGTTCACCTGATAGTTGCCGGATGGCAGCGGTTTGCTGATCGGCACGATCAACTGATCATGCTGCTTGTCGTTGAGTTTGGCTTTTTCCACGGCCATCGGCTGATTCTGCGCATTGAGCACTTCAACACCGCTGAAGGCAGGTTCAACATCTTCTGTGAAGGTCAGCGTAAGATTTTGTGGCGAGCTGTCGATCACCGCTTTATCGGCGGGAACTGGCGTTTTCAGGTGAGCATGTGCCAGTGCAAACTGACTGAAGACCAACGTGGATGACGCCAGCAACAGCGCCACAATCGGGTTTAACGCAGTTTTCTTCATCACTTCTTCCCTTTGCAATGCGGCGCTCTGCCGCAAACGTGGCAGCAGGATACGCCGCTGGCACAGACGTGTCGAGACTTGCGGTGCGATCCAATTTCCTTGATCCGTAAAGGGGAAACCATTACTTTTGCCCCTGTTTATCAGGAGAAATGCATGAGCCAAAACCTTGCCCTGTTGTCGCAGGAAGAGAAAGACAAAGTGAATGTCGATCTGGCCGCCGCAGGCGTGGCGTTTAAAGAGCGCTACAACATGCCCGTGATCGCGGAAATGGTCGAGCGCGAGCAGCCGGAAGCGCTGCGCGAGTGGTTCCGTCAGCGCTTGATGAGCTATCGCCAGGCATCGCTCAGCCTCTCTCGCCTGCCCTACGAACCTAAACAGAAGTAATTAATCTATGTTACGCGTTATCGATACCGAAACCTGTGGCTTGCAAGGCGGCGTGGTCGAAGTGGCGTCGGTGGATGTGATCGACGGCCAGATCGTCAATCCGATGAGCGATTTGATTTGCCCGGACCGCCCTATCAGCCGTCAGGCCATGGCGGTGCATCGCATCACAGAAGCGATGGTCGCCGACAAGCCGACGATTGAAGAAGCGATTGGTCGCTATCATGGCAGCCCGCATTACGTGGCGCACAATGCCAGCTTTGATCGTCGTATGCTGCCGATCATGCCCGGTGAATGGATCTGCACCATGACGCTGGCGCGCCAGTTGTGGCCTGGCATTAAGTACGGAAACCAGGCACTGCGTCACAGCCTGAAGCTGGACGTCACGCCACCTGCTGAACTGCATGCACACCGTGCGTTGTATGACTGCTACGTCACCGCTGCACTGCTGATCCGCATTATGGAGACTTCTGGCTGGAGCGTTAGTGATATGGTTGGCCGCTGTCAGCCGGCTGAAGTCAGCGGTGATGTGTTCCCGTTTGGCAAATATCGTGGTCAGAGCATTGGCAGCATTGCGCGCAAAGATCCCGGCTATTTACGCTGGGTATTGGAAAACGTGCGAGATTTGCGCCCACCGTTACGGCAGGCGCTGCGCAAGTACGTGAAGACAGATCAGTAATCGACGCGGTCTGGCAGGCTGCCCTGCGCCAGACCGATCAGGAAGGTAAACTCCTGCGCGACGCCTTCATACGCTTTGAAACGCCCCGATTTGCCACCGTGCCCGGAATCCATCTCAGTACACAGCAACAACAGCGTGTCGTTAGTTTTCAGCTCACGCAGTTTTGCCACCCACTTCGCCGGCTCCCAATACTGCACCTGGGAATCGTGCAGCCCTGTGGTGACTAACAGATGCGGATAAGCTTTGGCCTCAATGTTGTCATACGGGCTGTACTGCCGAATGGTGTGGTAATCCTCTTCATGTTCCGGATTGCCCCACTCATCATATTCGCCGGTAGTCAGCGGGATCGACGGATCCAGCATGGTGGTGACCACATCAACAAACGGCACTTGTGCCACTACGCCGTTGAACAGGTCGGGCGCCAGATTGATCACGCCGCCCATCAATAAACCACCGGCGCTGCCGCCCATCGCATACAGTTGTTGCGGATCACCCAGACCTTTCGCCACCAGCGCCTGCGTCACATCGATGAAGTCAGTGAAGCTGTTCATCTTATTTTTCAGGCGACCATCGTCGTACCACTGCTGCCCCAGCTCGCCACCGCCGCGTACATGAATAATCGCGTAAACAAAACCGCGTTCCAGCAAGCTAATGCGACTGGTGCCGAAACTGGCATCCATGCTACTGCCGTAGGCACCATAGCCGTAAGCCAGCATTGGATTGCTGCCCGGTTTGAAATGTTTGCGGTGATAGACCAGCGACACCGGCACTTCAGTGCCATCACGCACCGTGATCCAGTGATGTTCGCTTTTGTAGTCATCTGAGTTGAAGCCCGGTACCGGCGTCTGTTTCAACACCCGGCGGTCGCCGGTCTCCATATTGAGCTCAAACAACGTGGTTGGCGTGGTCATGGATGAGTAGCCATAACGTAACGTGTCACTTTCCGGCGAAGGATTGTATGCCAGCCAGGTGACGTAAGCCGGATCGTCAAAGGCGATCCCGATGCTTTCTCCACTTTCCCAGTTGATCTGGCGCAACGTGTTGACCCCGCGCTGGCGCTCTTCCACCACCAGCCAGTGGCGGAATAGTTGGAAATCCTCCAGCACCACGTTATCGCGTGCCGGAATCAACGCCTGCCAGCGGTTCTCGGCCAGCCATGCGCTGCGATACAGGCCAAAGTTTTTGCCGTCGCGATTCGAGCGAATATAGAACTGGTGATTGTAGTGATCGATGCTGTACTCGTGATCGCGGCGACGTGGACAGAACACCTGCGGCTGCGCATCCGGATACTCGGCATCAATCAGCTGGATCTCACTGGTGGTGGTGCTGTACATCGCAATCAGGATGAAGTGTTCGGAGGTGGTTTTGTGCACGCTGAGATGGAAGCTCTCATCCTGCTCTTCATACACCAGCTGATCGTCCGATTGCGGATGGCCCAACTCATGGCGCCACACCTGATAGGCCAGCAGCGTTTTCGGATGCTTGCGCACGTAATACAGCGTACGCGAATCATTGGCCCACGCCACGCTGGATGAGGCATCACTCAGTACTTCCGGATACCAGCTGCCACTCTCTAAGTTACGGAAGCGGATGCCATACTGACGACGCGACAGAAAATCTTCCGCCAGCGCCATCACCTGGTTATCAGGAGAAATGGCCAGTGCGCCCATGGTGTAGAAATCACTGTGAGAAGCTCGTTGATTGCCGTCGATCAGCAATTGCCAGGGTTCATCGGCTGGCGCGATGACCGATTGGCGAAAATAGAGCGGATACTCGTTCCCCACCTCATAGCGACTTTGATAGCGATAACCGTTCTTCACATAAGGCACAGAGTGGTCCTGCGCAGGAATGCGATCAACGATCTCTTTGAGTACCCGTTCTTGCAGATTCTCTTGCGACGCCATCATCGCTTTACCGTAAGCATTCTCGGCGTGCAGATGCTCCAGAATCTCTGGGTTTTCACGCTCGTCATCGCGCATCCAATAGTAGTTATCGGTGCGCGATTCGCCGTGCAGATTCATGACGTGGGGGATTTTTTTCGCTTGTGGCTGATGCATTCTGGCTCCTTTCCCTGAAAGACAACATTCAGCAAGCGTGGCACTTATCACGCGGGAAGCCAAGCAGCAGCGCACAGGAAGTGTAGTTAAGGGCCCCTGACAAGGCCCTCTGTTCGATTACGCCGCTTTCTCCGCCTGAATATCGCGCTGAATGCCGTCGCGCACATCCTGTGGAATCTTCAGGGCATCACCCAATGCAGAGAGATAGCTGCGCTCCATAAAGTGATCCACATCGATGGCGGCACAGCTCAGGAAGTACAGTTCCAGCGCCTCTTCTTCGTTTTTCACATCGGCTGCCAGCCACTGTGGATCGAGCGGACGGTTCATCGCCTGCTGGATCAGCGCTTCCGCCTGTGAACCATAACCCGCCTGATGGATATTCTGCTCAATGGCGGCGCGTTCGCGATCGTCAATATGGCCATCACTTTTGGCGGCGAACACCAGAGCGGTCACCAGACGTTCCGCCCGCTGGTCAACGGGCGTCTGCAGCTGACCAAATCCCGGCTCATCCTGATGGGTTTCGCGCACGCGCTGTTTGTACTTATTCCACAGCACGGCACCGGCTGCCGCGCCGCCGCCGACCAGCAAGGCTTTACCGCCGTATTTGGTCAACAGGCTTCGCGTGGACTTGCTGGCTACCAGTAATCCCGCTAAACCACCCAGCGCTCCAGGGGCCAGCATATCGCTCAATCCACCGGCTTTGCCGTCGCCGCCTTTCTTCGCCAGCACCGACTGGATTTGCTGCAACCAATTGCTCATCGTTTAACTCCTGTTTAAGTTTCCGCGTTCCATGCTGCCGTAGCGAGTGTCAGGTAACGTCAGAGCGGGAAAAGTATGGCAAACCTGTTTGAGCCGAATGCGTGAGTACGCAAACGTTTTCGTATATACTGCGCGCGCATTTTGACTGCTAAGGTGAAATTATGACGACTCTCGGAACCGCGCTGCGCCCTGCCGCAACGCGTGTGATGCTGTTAGGTTCAGGCGAATTGGGCAAAGAAGTGGCGCTGGAGTGTCAGCGTCTTGGTGTGGAAGTGATTGCCGTGGATCGTTATGCCGATGCCCCTGCGATGCACGTAGCACACCGTAGCCATGTGATCAACATGCTGGATGGTGATGCGCTGGCTGCACTGATTGCGCTGGAGAAGCCGCACTTCGTAGTACCAGAAATTGAAGCTATCGCCACCGAAAAACTGCTGGAACTGGAAGCGCAAGGCCAGAAAGTGGTGCCTACCGCCCGTGCTGCTCGCCTGACCATGAACCGCGAAGGTATTCGTCGTCTGGCGGCAGAAGAGTTGTCGTTACCGACCTCAACCTATCAGTTTGCTGACAGCAAAGAGAATTTTGTCGCGGCCGCCAATGAAATTGGTTTTCCGTGCATCGTTAAACCAGTGATGAGTTCATCGGGCAAAGGTCAGAGCTTCATCCGCGAAGCCAGCCAGCTGGATAAAGCCTGGGATTACGCACAGCAAGGCGGTCGTGCCGGTGCAGGTCGTGTGATCGTTGAAGGCGTGGTGAAGTTTGATTTCGAAATCACCCTACTGACCATCAGCGCCGTGGATGGCATCCATTTCTGCGCGCCAATTGGTCATCGTCAGGAAGATGGCGATTACCGTGAATCCTGGCAGCCGCAGCAGATGACCGATTTGGCGCTGCAGCGCGCACAAGATATCGCATCTAAAGTGGTGAAAGCGCTGGGCGGATACGGTCTGTTTGGCGTTGAGCTGTTTGTGTGCGGTGATGAAGTGGTGTTCAGCGAAGTCTCTCCGCGCCCACACGATACCGGCATGGTGACGCTGATTTCACAGGACCTGTCTGAGTTCGCGCTGCATGTGCGCGCGTTCCTCGGCTTGCCAATCGGCGGTATTCGCCAGTATGGCCCGGCAGCCTCGGCGGTGATCCTGCCACAGCTGGACAGCAACAACGTGCAGTTCGTGAATATCGAAGCGGCATTGGGTGCCGGTCTGCAGTTGCGTCTGTTCGGCAAGCCAGAGATTGCTGGTCAACGTCGTCTGGGCGTGGCGCTAGCTACCGGTGACAATACCGATGAGGCGATTGCACGTGCCGTGGCGAGTGCCGCAGCGGTGAAAGTTGAGGGCTAATCCCCTCGCCTGCCATTCGTCTGTAGAGACAACGTATAAGGGCGGCCACAGGGCCGCCCTTTCAATACCAATGATTCGCACCCTGGCAAATGCGTTACTTCGCGCCTTCCACTGCTTCACGCGCCAGACGTGTAATGCGATCCCAGTCGCCGCTTTCCAGCGCATCGTTCGGCACCAGCCATGAACCACCGATACACAGCACGCTTTTCAGCGCCAGATAGTCACGGTAATTGGCCGGTGAGATACCGCCGGTTGGGCAGAAACGCACCTGTGGGAACGGACCGCCAATCGCTGACAGCGCTTTCACACCGCCATTGGCTTCCGCCGGGAAGAACTTAAACTCACGCAGGCCATAATCCATTCCTAACATCAGTTCAGAAACGGTGCTGATGCCCGGAATCAATGGCACCGGACCTTCAACCGCGGCTTTCAGCAACGGCTCGGTCAGACCTGGGCTGATCACAAACTGCGCACCGGCATCGGTGACTTCTTTCAACTGCTGGGTGTTGATCACCGTGCCCGCGCCGACAATCGCTTCCGGCACTTCTTTGATCATCGCACGTAACGCATCCATCGCCACCGGGGTACGCAGCGTCACTTCCAGCACGCGCACGCCGCCCGCCACCAGCGCTTTGGCCATCGGCACAGCGTGTTCCAGTTTGTTCACCACAATCACCGGCACAACCGGGCCCGTTGTCATGATCTGTTCAGCAGTGGTTTTCCAGTTCTTCATCAGGTTTCCTTAGTGGCATCAGCCCGACTCGCATCCGGCTGTCAATGTTTGGGCTCTACCATACAAGATTGGCTGGAGCGGCGTCTATTGGATATCAAAAATTATTGAAACTCTGGTTCAATTTTAAGAAAAATGAATTTTGGGCATAAAAAAGCCCGCTCAATGGCGGGCTTAGATTTTAAGGCTTATTCAAACTCATTCCACGAACGGCCATCACGCGTAATCATCGCGACGGAAGCCACCGGGCCCCAGGTGCCAGCCTGATAAGGCTTAGGCGCTTCGGCATCAGCGTTCCATGCATCGATGATGGAATCCACCCAACCCCAGGCGGCTTCCACTTCGTCACGACGTACAAACAGCGCCTGAATACCGCGCATGGTTTCCAGCAGCAGACGCTCGTAGGCATCCGCCAGATGTGACTGGTTGAAAGTCTCGGAGTAGCTCAGATCCAGCTTGGTGGTCTGCAGTTTGTGCTTGTGATCCAGACCCGGCACTTTGTTCAGGATCTCGATATCCACACCTTCGTCCGGCTGCAGACGAATGGTCAGCTTGTTCTGCGGCAGTTCAGCGTAGGAGTCTTTGAACAGGTTCATCTCTGGGTTCTTAAAGTACACCACAACCTCAGAGCATTTGGTCGGCAAGCGCTTACCGGTACGCAGGTAGAACGGCACGCCCGCCCAGCGCCAGTTATCGATATCAACACGGATCGCCACGAAGCTCTCGGTAGCGCTCTGCTTGTTCGCGCCCTCTTCTTCCAGGTAACCCGGTACTTTTTTGCCCTGGACGAAGCCCGCAGTGTACTGGCCACGCACGGTTTTTTCGCGCACGTTGGTCTGGTCGATACGGCGCAGTGAACGCAGCACCTTCACTTTCTCATCACGAATCGCATCCGCGCTGAGATCGGATGGCGGTGACATGGCGATCATGGTGAGGATCTGCAACAAGTGGTTCTGGATCATGTCGCGCATCTGGCCAGCTTTATCGAAGTAACCCCAACGGCCTTCGATACCCACCTCTTCCGCCACGGTAATCTGCACGTGATCGATGGTGCGGTTATCCCAGTTATTCACGAAGATGGAGTTGGCGAAACGCAACGCCAGCAGGTTCAGCACTGTCTCTTTGCCAAGATAGTGGTCAATACGGAACACCTGGCTCTCTTCGAAATACTTGCCGACGCTGTCATTGATTTGTTGCGAGGTTTCCAGCGAAGTACCGAGCGGCTTTTCCATCACCACGCGTGCCGGTTTAGCATTCAGCTTGGCTGCGCCCAGTCCATCGCAGATGGCGCCAAAGGTACTTGGTGGCATCGCGAAGTAGTTGATGGTGACACGATCTTTCTGGTCAAGCATCTTGCCCAGTTTGGTGAAATGCGAGGTGTCATTAACGTCGAGGTTGCAGAAATCGAGACGGCTGCTGAGTTTGTCCCACAGCGCTTCGTCGATTTTCTCCTTCATGAAGGTTTCCAGCGCTTCACGCACCACCTTGGTATACGCGTCTTTGTCCCACTCCGCGCGCCCCACGCCGATGATGCGTGTGGTGTCGTGAATCTGACCGGCTTTCTCCAGCTGATACAGTGAAGGCAACAGTTTCCGGCGAGCAAGATCGCCTTTGGCACCGAAAATAACCAGATCGCATGCCTGGGCTGTTTGTGTTACCGCCATTTTCCTCTCCTCGTTGCAGGATATACCCGGTTTGAGCGTCCTCATCATCCCAGGTCCTTATTGTAATTTTCTTACAGCACAATGTACTTTTTTCCCCGCATCGGAACAACCCAGACGCGGTGTGGCATTAGCCATTACTTTGAACATGATGGCGAACAAAGGTGTGTTGTCGTGTGCGCTTTCGGCACTTTTTCTGTTTCGATGTTTGTCGGGATAAAACCCGGCAACGATCAAAGTATGACAAAAAAAACGCGCTTACATTTGTCCGCTGCTGCGTGCGAGGGCGTATTACACGGTATATTCTTGTGAATTGGCAGCGATTTATCATGTGATGAACGCGATAAAAGTGATTGAGGCGCATCAGGTTAACGACATGCTGGAACATATTCAGGCGCATCTTGACGCGCTGAGCAAATCAGAACGTAAAGTGGCAGAACAGATTCTGGCCGCTCCGCAGCAGGCTATGCACTCCAGCATCGCCACCCTCGCCCGCGCCGCCGACGTGAGCGAACCGACAGTGAATCGCTTCTGCCATCGTATGGGCACGCGCGGCTTCCCCGACTTCAAGTTACGCCTCGCGCAAAGTCTGGCGAAGGCCCCGAACTGGGTCAGCCGCGATGTGGAAGAAAATGACAGCGTCGAAAGTTACAGCCACAAGATTTTTGATTCAGCACTGGCCGGACTAAGCCATGTGCGCCAGCAGCTGGATATGCAGGTGATCGATCAAGCCGTTTCAGCACTCACTCAGGCTAAAAAAATTGCCTTTTTTGGTCTCGGCGCTTCTGCTGTGGTGGCTCATGATGCGACCAATAAATTCCTGCGCTTTAATCTCCCGGTCATCTGGTCAGAGGATATTGTGATCCAGCGCATGAGTTGCATAAATAGTGGACCAAATGACGTTTTTGTTCTCATATCACATACTGGTCGAACCAAAAATATGATAGAACTGGCTCGCCTGGCGCGTGTAAACGCTTCCACAGTTCTGGCTATCACCTCTCCGGGTTCACCCCTTGCGGCAGAAGCAACCCTCGCACTGACGCTCGATGTACCTGAAGATACGGATATCTACCTGCCGATGGTTTCCCGCCTTGCGCAATTAACCGTGGTTGATGTTTTGGCGACAGGTTTTACCCTTGAGCGTGGCGCGGCTTTCCGCGAAAATCTGAAACGGGTGAAAGAAGCGCTTAAGGATTCACGCCTGGAAAAGCGGGCGCTGTAAAATAATTAACATCACATTCACAATGTGAGTCGAATCACAGCCCATCGATCATATAGAATATGCGATTACACCGTGTCCCCTTGAGAGTGACACGAACCTTTGTCAACGGAGTCCTTCATGTCAAGACGTCTCAGAAGAACCAAGATCGTAACTACCCTCGGCCCAGCCACCGATCGCGACAATAACCTCGAAAAAATCATCGCGGCGGGCGCGAACGTGGTGCGTCTCAATTTCTCCCACGGCACCCCGGAAGACCACCAGATGCGCGCCAACAAGGTGCGTGAGATTGCCGCTAAGCTTGGCCGTCACGTGGCGATTCTGGGCGACCTGCAAGGTCCAAAAATTCGTGTTTCTACCTTCAAAGAAGGCAAAGTCTTCCTGAATGTCGGCGATCGCTTCCTGCTGGATGCGGATATGAGCAAAGGCGAAGGGGATAAAGAGAAAGTCGGCATCGACTATAAAGGCCTGCCAGAAGACGTGGTGCCGGGCGACATCCTGCTGCTGGATGATGGTCGTGTACAGTTGAAGGTGCTGGAAGTTCAGGGCGTTAAAGTATTCACCGAAGTCACCGTCGGCGGCCCGCTCTCCAACAATAAAGGCATTAACAAACTCGGCGGCGGTCTTTCTGCCGAAGCGCTGACTGAGAAAGACAAAGTGGATATCGTCACCGCCGCGAAAATCGGCGTGGATTACCTGGCCGTGTCCTTCCCGCGTAATGGTGAAGACATGAACTACGCTCGCCGTCTGGCGCGCGATGCAGGTTGTGATGCCAAACTGGTGGCCAAAGTCGAACGTGCAGAAGCCGTTGCGTCTCAGGAAGCGATGGATGATATCATCCTCGCCTCTGACGTGGTGATGGTCGCTCGTGGCGACCTCGGTGTTGAGATTGGCGATCCAGAACTGGTGGGTATCCAGAAGGCGCTGATTCGTCGTGCGCGTCAGCTGAACCGTACCATCATCACCGCCACTCAGATGATGGAGTCGATGATCACCAACCCGATGCCAACCCGCGCCGAAGTCATGGACGTGGCGAACGCCGTGCTGGATGGTACCGATGCCGTGATGCTGTCAGCGGAAACCGCTGCTGGTCAGTATCCTGCCGAAACCGTGTCTGCGATGGCGAAAGTGTGCCTCGGCGCGGAAAAAATCCCAAGCGTCAACGTGTCTAAGCACCGTCTTGAAGTGCAGTTCGACAACGTTGAAGAAGCGATTGCGATGTCCGCGATGTATGCAGCCAACCACCTGCAGGGTGTTTCTGCCATCATCACCATGACCGAATCGGGCCGTACTGCGCTGATGACTTCACGTATCACTTCGGGCCTGCCGATCTTCGCCATGTCACGTCACGAACGTACATTGAACCTGACTGCGCTGTATCGCGGCGTGACGCCGGTGTTCTTCGACAGCAACAATGATGGTGTTGCCGCCGCGCATGATGCAGTAAACCTGCTGCGCGACAAAGGTTTCCTCGTCTCTGGTGACCTGGTGATTGTCACCCAGGGCGACGTGATGGCGACCACCGGCACCACCAACACCAGCCGTGTTCTGCGCGTAGACTAAACGCTCACGCACCACCGACAGCGGCTGTAACAACATGGACAAACGCGACTGCCTGGCAGTCGCGTTTTTATTTTTCTCTGACAAGGAGGCCAGATGGCCCGCTTTCAACCGATTACGCAACTCACCGGACGGGTGCTGCTTTTTCCGCTCGCCTTGGTATTGTTCGAGTTCGCGACCTATATCGCCCATGACATGATTCAACCCGGCATGCTGCTGGTGATCACAGAGTTCAATGTCGGCCCGGAGTGGGTTTCAACCTCGCTGACCGCTTATCTGATGGGCGGCGTGGTGCTGCAGTGGCTACTCGGCCCGCTCTCGGACAAATATGGCCGCCGTCCGGTCCTGCTGTTCGGCATTTTGTTCTTTGCCGCAGCCTGCATTCTCACCACCTGGGTGAGCAACATCGAACAGTTTGTCACGCTGCGCTTTATTCAAGGCATCAGCCTGTGCTTTATCGGCGCAGTGAGTTACGCGGCGGTGCAGGAAGCGTTTGATGAGGCTTTAGCAGTGCGCATGATGGCGCTAATGGCGAACGTGGCGCTGCTGGCTCCTCTCGCCGGTCCGCTAGCGGGTGCCGCCTGGTTAACGGTGGGTGAATGGCGCAGCATGTTCTGGTTATTTGCGATTTGCAGCGTCGTGGCTTTCGTGGTGCTGTGGCGCATCATGCCGGAAACCGCCGGCGATCGTAGCCACTCTATCGCCCTGCCCAACCTGGCGCGCGCCTATGGCCGTCTGGCTCGCGATCGCCAGGTGATGTACGGGTCTTTCGCTATTGGTCTGGTGTTTATCCCGATTTTGACCTGGGTTGCGCTGTCGCCAGTGATTCTGATGCACGATGAAGGTTTATCGCGCATGGAGTATGCGTTGCTGCAGTTACCGGTGTTCCTCGCGATGATTGCCGGAAACCTGACGCTGGGCAAACTGGCGGGACGCGTGCCGATTGAACAACCGGTGAAATTCGCTGCGTGGCCGATTCTGATCGGTTTAAGCATCTCGCTGCTGGCTAACCTGCTCGACAGCCATACTTACCTGCTGCTGACCGCAGGATTAAGCTTGTACGCCTTTGGTGCGGGCATGGTCAATGCGGGACTTTACCGTTTGACGCTCTATTCCAGCGGTGAAGGTAAAGGCAGCGTGGCGGCGATGCTGGGGATGATCAGTATTCTGACGTTGGCCATCGGCATTGAGCTGGCGAAAGCGGGCTATTTCAGTGGTGGCACGCCGTGGTTTAGCGGCATTAACTTCGCGGCGGGCGTGCTGTGGTTTGGTCTGGTGACGCTGTTCCTGCGTGAACGTAAACGACGCAGCCATGTTGAAGCGGTAGAATGAATCAGGGGCCAATCGGCCCCTTTGTTATTTCTTGCGAGGATAAAGCTCGTCACGCGAATAGGGTTCAATATCCCCTTCTTTGCGCGTCTTCAGCAGTTTCAGGATCCAGGTGTATTGTTCCGGATGCGGCCGGACAAACACCTCCACTTCCTCGTTCATACGCCGAGCCAGGGTGTTGTCATCGGCATCCAGCAAATCATCCATCGGCGGCCGCACGTAGATTTCCAACCGATGCGTCTCGCTGTTGTACACCGGGAACAACGGCACCACGCGCGCACGACAAACTTTCATCAAACGACCCACCGCGGGCAGTGTCGCTTTATAGGTGGCAAAGAAATCCACAAACTCACTGTGTTCCGGGCCGTGATCCTGATCCGGCAGATAGTAGCCGTAATAACCCTGACGCACCGAAGCGATAAACGGCTTAATGCCGTCATTGCGCGCATGCATGCGTCCGCCAAAGCGCCGACGCACGGTGTTCCACACGTAGTCCAGCAGTGGATCGCTCTGGTTATGGAACATGGCCGCCATCTTCTGACCTTCCGAAGCTAATAACATCGCCGGAATGTCCACGCCCCAACCGTGCGGCACCAGGAAGATCACATTCTCCTGGTTGGCCTGTAATGCTGAAATAATTTCGCGACCGTGCCAGTCAACGCGCTGACTCACGCGTGCCGGATCGCGCATCCCCAACTCGGCCATCATCACCATCGCCTGTGGCGCGGTGGCAAACATACGATCAGCAATCTCTTCGCGCTGCGCTTCGCTTAACTCCGGCAGGCAATAGTAGAGATTGATCAGCGCACGACGACGCGCACTCTTTGCCAGCTTGCCGGCAAAACGTCCCAATCCACCCAGAATCGGATCGCGGACTTTGGCAGGCAGCATTGCCATACCCGCCAGCGCACCAATCGCCAGCCAGTTGCCCCAGTATTTCGGTTTTAAAAAAGAACGTTGAAAAACGGGAATAAATTCACTGTTATTTTTCTTTCGGGTTTCCATGCACTCGCCTCTGACAATGACGGGACAATGATAGTGACGGTGGTTAATTTTGCAATCATCCTGCGTCAGATAGCAAAAAACCGACGAATAATTCGTCGGTTTTTTCACTATTGGCTACAGAAATGGGTTATTTCAGTGCCAGTTGTGGCAGATAGCTCTTCACGTCCGCCAGATAGTTGCTGCGATCTTTACCGGTCAGCCCTTCCATACGCGGCAGTTTTGCCGTGAGTGGATTGACAGCCTGATTGTTGATCCACACTTCATAATGGAGATGCGGACCCGTAGAACGCCCGGTGTTGCCAGACAGTGCAATACGGTCACCGCGCTTCACTTTCTGTCCTGGTTTCACCAGCGCCTTACTCAGGTGCATATAACGGGTCATATATTGACGACCGTGACGAATCGCCACGTAGTTACCTGCCGCCCCGCCATTTTTCACCATCACCACTTCCCCATCACCAACGGCAAGTACAGGCGTGCCGATAGGCAGTGCGAAATCGACACCCTTGTGCGGCGCGATACGGCCCGTCACTGGGTTAAGACGACGCGGATTAAAGTTAGAGGAAACACGATACTGTTTCACCGTCGGGAAGCGCATAAAACCACGCGCGAGGCCTGAGCCGTTACGATCGTAGAATTTGCCATCTTCCGCGCGGAACGCGTAATAGTCTTTGCCGCCGGTGCGCAGACGCACGCCAAGCAGCTGGCTCTGTGCACTTTTGCCATCCAGCATCTCACGGGACATCAGCACGCTGAAATCATCACCGGCGCGCAGTTTGCGGAAATCCATCTGCCACTGCATCGCTTTGATGACATTGCTGGTTTCAGCACTGGTCAAGCCAGCACGCTGTGCACTGGCACCAAAGCTGCCGCGAACTTCCCCTTTCAGCACGCTGTTCTGCCACTCACCTTTTTGCATCTCCTGCTGCATCTTGAAACTGCCATTCGGCTGACGCTCGTAGGTGCGGGTTTCGCGACGATCCACTTCCCAGGTAAAGTTTTGCAGTTGGCCATCCGCATCCAGCGTCCAGCTGAGTTGCTGGCCGACACGCAGATTACGAAAGTCTTTATCGCTGCTGACTAAGGCGTTGATATCACCGAGATCAATACCGTACTGGTTGAGCGCGCTGCTCAGGGTATCGCCAGAGGAAACGGTGTAATCGTGTTGATTCGGGTTATCCTGCACATCTTTATCGATGTCATCAGCCGGAATCTCTTCTTCCGGTTCAACCGTGGTCTGGTCGATCGGCTCACTGGCTTCTGGCAACAGCGTGCGCAGTTCGTTTTTGTCCAGCGTGATGTCTTTCACGATGGGGGCAACATCATGGGGATGATAAACGTAAGGCCGCCAGACAGCGACGGCCAACGTGATAACGGTTAATGAACCCAACATAACGCGGTGGGGACGCGGCAAATTATTAAATGCGAGGGCGACAGAGCGGGCTATCTGCTGCACTTTTACCTATTCCTCTATGCTCCATTCAGGCAGCTCGCATACTGGCTCGACAACTGTGAGAGGAATTTCACATAGCTGTCTTTGGTTAAGCTGATTCCCATGCCAAGCGGGTCAAGTGTGCCTTTGCGCACGTTGGTTCCACGAGACACGGCATCGATGACGGCCGGCCTGAATTGTGGTTCAGCGAAAACGCATACGGCTTTCTGCTCAACCAACTGTGTTCGTATTTGATGTAAACGCTGGGCGCCCGGCTGGATCTCAGGGTTGACGGTAAAGTGTCCGGCAGGGGACAAACCGTAGTGTTTTTCAAAGTAGCTGTAAGCATCGTGAAAAACGAAATAACCCTTATTCTTAACCGGGGCAAGCTGCGCGCCAATATGCTTATCCGCATCTGCTAATTCTGCTTCAAACTGCTGCAGGTTTGCGTCAAGTTTGGCCTTGCTTTGCGGCATAAGTTCCAATAATTTTCCATGGATTGCAACCGCAGATTGTCGCGCAATCTCTGGGGACATCCACAGGTGCATATTAAACTCACCATGATGGTGATGTTCATGAGACGAGTCTTGGTCTTCAGATTTTTCTGAGTCGTGGTCATGATCGTGACCGTGCTCATGTTCGTCCTCGTCTTCGCCACCACGAATCAACAGCGGTTTTACCCCTGGCATGGCCGCAATTTCGAGGTTCTTCGCATCCGGTAAACCCGCTGCTGACTTGGTCAGAAATGCCTCCATTTCCGGCCCGACCCACACCACTAAGTCCGCGTTTTTAATACGTTTTACATCCGAAGGACGCAGAGCATAATCGTGCTCTGAAGCGCCATCCGGCAGTAAAACTTCCACCGGTGTCACGCCATCGGCAATCGCCGCTGCGATAAATCCGATCGGTTTGATTGAAGCGACTACGGCTGAGTGCGCGGGCATGGCGCAGGTGGCGGCGAGTACCGCAGCAGGAAGAGTGAAAGCGAAGCGCTGCTTAATGTGTAACATAATGCGTCATTCCATCGTGACCTATTGATGGAATGTGATATTATAACATTCGAAATTCAATGCAACCTGTAAATAATATGTCGTCACTTGTTACACTTGAAAACATTTCCGTGAAGTTCTCCCAGCGCCCTGTGCTAGCAGGTATTAGCCTGACGCTCGAGCCGGGAAAAATACTCACGCTGCTTGGGCCGAACGGCGCGGGCAAATCGACGCTGGTACGAACGGTGCTCGGCCTTCTTACGCCTACAGGCGGCACGGTCAAACGCGCCCCCGGCTTACGCATCGGCTACGTGCCACAGAAATTGCACATCGACCCGACACTGCCGATCACCGTTGAACGTTTTATGCGCCTGACGCGTGGCAGCAAACGGGATGCCATTCTGCCAGCATTGAAACGCGTGCAGGCGGGCCACCTACTGAATGCCCCCCTGCAAAAACTCTCGGGTGGTGAAACCCAGCGCGTACTGCTGGCACGTGCCCTGCTTAATCAACCGCAGTTGCTGGTGTTAGATGAACCCACGCAGGGCGTTGACGTGAATGGGCAAGTCGCGCTTTATGACTTAATCGATCAGCTGCGCCAGGAACTCAACTGTGGCGTGCTGATGGTTTCACACGATCTGCATCTGGTGATGGCAAAAACTGACGAGGTATTGTGCCTCAACCATCACATCTGCTGTTCCGGCACGCCGGAAGCGGTGTCGCAGCATCCAGAATTTATCGCCATGTTCGGCCCACGCGGCGCGCAGCAATTGGCTATTTATCGCCATCATCACAATCACCGTCACGATTTACAGGGACGCATTGTTCTGCGCAAAGGAAATGGCCCGTCATGATTGAACTGTTATTACCCGGCTGGCTCGGTGGTGTACTGCTGGCGCTGGCGGCGGGTCCGCTTGGCTCGTTTGTGGTCTGGCGCCGTATGTCCTATTTCGGTGATACCCTGGCACACGCTTCTCTGCTCGGCGTGGCATTCGGCCTGCTGCTGAATGTGAATCCCTATTACGCGGTGATACTGGTGACGGTGTTTCTGGCACTGGGCTTGGTGTGGTTGGAGCGCCGTCCGCACCTGGCGATTGATACCTTACTCGGGATTATGGCGCACAGTGCGCTGTCGCTGGGTTTGGTGGTAGTCAGCCTGATGCAGGGCGTGCGCGTCGATTTAATGGCGTATCTGTTTGGCGATCTCTTGGCGGTCACACCGGATGATTTATGGATGATGGGTGCAGGCGTGGCCATTGTGCTGGCGGTGATGGCATGGCAGTGGCGTTCACTGCTGTCGATGACCATCAGTCCAGAGTTGGCTCAGGTGGATGGCGTCAACATTCAACGCACGCGACTGATGCTGATGCTGGTTACCGCATTGACCATTGGTGTGGCGATGAAGTTTGTTGGTGCGCTGATTATCACGTCGCTGCTGATTATTCCCGCTGCCACCGCACGTCGTTTCTCCCGTTCACCGGAACAGATGGCCGGTTTTGCGGTGATTATCGGTATTCTGGCGGTCACCGGCGGACTGACGTTCTCCGCCACTTACGATACACCCGCCGGCCCTTCCGTGGTGCTGTGCGCTGCTGTGCTGTTCATCTTCAGTATGGCGAAAAAGCCGGCGGCGTAATAAAGGGGCCATTAATGGCCCCTCAGCAAATGTCAGATCGTGAAACTGCACACCCGAATAGGATGGCGTAATGCAGAATTACTCTTCGCGGCTGATACCGAAGTGCTTATAAGCATGCTGCGTCGCCAGACGGCCGCGCGGCGTGCGCTGAATGAATCCCTGCTGAATCAGGAAGGGTTCAATCACATCTTCAATGGTTTCCCGCTCTTCACCAATCGCCGCCGCCAGGTTATCCAGACCTACCGGACCACCCGAGAACTTGTCGATGATCGCCAGCAGCAACTTGCGATCCATATAATCGAAACCCTGATTATCGACGTTGAGCATATCGAGCGCGCTGGCAGACACTTCACCGCTCATCACGCCATTAGCGCGCACTTCGGCATAATCGCGTACACGGCGCAACAATCGGTTGGCAATACGTGGCGTACCACGCGCACGACGCGCCACTTCTAACGCACCCTCTTCACTCAACGCCAACCCTAAGCACGCTGCGCTGCGGCTGACGATGTGTTGCAGATCCGGCACGTTGTAAAACTCAAGACGTTGCACGATACCAAAGCGATCACGCAGCGGCGAGGTCAGTGAACCCGCGCGAGTGGTGGCACCAATCAGGGTAAACGGTGGCAAATCGAGTTTGATTGAGCGCGCCGCTGGGCCCTCACCAATCATGATATCCAGCTGATAATCTTCCATCGCCGGATAAAGCACCTCTTCCACCACCGGTGATAAGCGATGAATCTCATCGATAAACAGCACGTCGTGAGGTTCAAGGTTGGTCAGCATCGCGGCTAGATCGCCCGCCTTTTCCAGCACCGGGCCAGAGGTGGTACGCAAATTCACGCCCATCTCATTCGCCACAATGTTAGCCAGCGTGGTTTTGCCTAATCCCGGCGGGCCGAAAATCAGCAGATGATCCAGCGCATCGCCACGCAGTTGCGCCGCTTTGATGAAAATCTCCATCTGCTCGCGCACCTGCGGTTGCCCCACGTATTCCGCCAGGAGCTTAGGGCGAATGGCACGGTCGAGGCTCTCTTCTTCATTTATAGAGCCGCCCGAAACCAGGCGATCGGCTTCAATCATGCATTACCTCAAATAGCTGCGCGCAGAGCTTCACGGATCAGGGTTTCGCAATCCGCATCAGGTTTGCCGACTTTGCTGATCATGCGGCTGGCTTCTGCAGGTTTATAGCCGAGCGCCACCAGCGCAGCAACCGCTTCAGCTTCTGCGTCATTTGCTGCTGGCGCTTCAGACGGCGTGGTCAGCATAAAGGTCGAATCGCTGCCAAACAGGTCGCCGTGCATGCCTTTGAAGCGGTCTTTCATCTCCACCACCAAACGCTCAGCGGTTTTCTTGCCGACGCCAGGCAGTTTCATCAATGACGCGATCTCTTCCCGCTCAACGGCAGTGACAAACTGCTGTGCTGACATGCCAGACAGGATCGCCAGCGCCAGCTTAGGCCCCACGCCATTCACTTTCACCAGCTCACGGAACAGTGCACGCTCTTGCTTGTTGTTGAAGCCGAACAGCAACTGCGCATCTTCACGCACCACAAACTGGGTGAAGATAATCGCTTCCTGATTGATCTCCGGCAGCTCGTAGAAGCAGGTCATTGGCATATGCACTTCATAACCGACACCGTGCGCCTCAATCAACACCAGCGGCGGCTGTTTTTCCAGAATAATGCCTCGTAAGCGACCAATCACCTGAGCAGTTCCTTATGTAATTCTATCAATACCGAATTGATTTCCGCTGACGGAAAGGCGGCGATCAAGCGAACCCCGATCGACTTACACATGTCAGTGATTCGGGTGAACAAGGGCGGCCAATGCATCAGTCAGTGGAAATATGACGGGTATTTATAACATAAAAAAGGCTGGATCAATATCCAGCCTTCAATGTTTGGGTTTTTGTCAGCCGGACCGCAATCGCCCACGCGTCATTACCAGCTTATTGTCACTCAATCGCGCGGTGTTCTGGCTCAGATGACAATGGGTAATGGCGATGGCCAGCGCATCGGCGGCATCGGCTTGCGGGTTAGCGGGCAGTTTCAGTAAGGTTCGCACCATATGCTGTACCTGACTTTTCTCTGCCCCACCGGTGCCGGTTACCGTTTGTTTGACCTGACGCGCTGCATATTCAAACACCGGCAAATCAAGATTTACCGCCGCCACAATGGCAGCACCACGCGCCTGACCTAGCTTCAGTGCAGAGTCGGCATTCTTCGCCATAAACACCTGCTCGATAGCGAAATAGTCTGGCGAGAATTGGGTGATGATTTCAGTCACCCCGGCGTAGATCAGTTTGAGGCGTGAAGGAAGATCGGTGACGTTGGTGCGGATACAGCCGCTGCCCAAATAGGTGAGCTGGCGGCCAACCTGACGAATCACACCGTAACCGGTGACGCGCGAACCGGGGTCAATCCCGAGAATGATCGCCACTACGCGCCTCCGGCTATTGAGTTAATGGAAAACGCCATTACAGCGTTTCCGCGACCTCATCAGAAATTTCACCGTTGTGATAAACTTCCTGCACATCGTCGCAGTCTTCCAGCATGTCGATCAGACGCAGCAGTTTCGGTGCGGTTTCCGCATCCATTTCCGCTTTGGTGGAAGGGATCATCGAGACTTCAGCGGTATCCGCTTTCAGACCACCGGCTTCCAGCGCATCACGCACCGCACCCAGCTCTTCCCACGCGGTAAACACATCAATCGCACCGTCGTCGTAGCTCACCACGTCTTCCGCACCGGCTTCCAGCGCTGCTTCCATGACGGCATCTTCATCCTGACCTGGCGCAAAGGAGATCACACCCTTTTTGCTGAACAGGTAAGAAACGGAGCCGTCGGTACCCAGGTTGCCACCGGTTTTGGTGAAGGCGTGACGCACTTCGCCCACGGTACGGTTACGGTTGTCACTCAGACACTCGATCATCACCGCTGAACCGCCAGGACCGTAACCTTCATAGATGATGGTTTCCATGTTGGAATCATCTTCGCCGCCCACGCCGCGTGCAATCGCACGGTTCATGGTGTCGCGCGTCATGTTGTTGGATAGGGCTTTGTCCATTGCTGCGCGCAGACGCGGGTTGGAGCCGGCATCGCCGCCGCCCAGTTTTGCTGCGGTCACCAGTTCACGAATGATTTTGGTGAAGATTTTGCCGCGCTTAGCGTCCTGCGCCGCCTTGCGGTGCTTTGTATTCGCCCACTTACTATGTCCAGCCATCTTTACTATTTCTCCGATCTTTAACAGGGTGCAGGCTATCTCACTTGCAATC
Organism: Erwinia sp. S63; assembly: GCF_016625195.1. Lineage (GTDB taxonomy): Bacteria > Pseudomonadota > Gammaproteobacteria > Enterobacterales > Enterobacteriaceae > Pantoea. The sequence continues at coordinate 532,442 of NZ_JACVUP010000001.1, read as the reverse complement.
TTGTCCCCCGGCAGTGCTCGCAATCCTCACGTACAAAAGTACGCTCCGGTTGCTGCGCGCTGGCGGTGAACAACCTTGCTGCGCCGATAACGCCTGACTGTTCAATATTGGGCGGCGTAGAACTGACAATCTGTGCCGATTACGCCATCTGTTCAATTTTAGCGGTGCGAGATAAATGTCTGGCACCGGATTTAACACGAAGGAAATTCGCTTCGTCGAATTCTTGAAATCTACCCTAATCGTCGCCGGAAAAACGCGCGGCGGCGGGCATTCAGGTAAATTCTTCGATTGCCTGGCGGTTACTCCAGGACTTCGTCAAGGCTGCGGCAGCGGCAGGATCGAGCCAGCACGCGGCGAGATGCTCGGTGAGCAGTAGGTCGCGCTCTTGCGGGAGTGCCAGCCGGAACCAGTGCTCACGATTGTGCGTGATGCCGGGTGCGTAGCGATGGCGATAGTGCGGAAAGATTTCAAACTCAATGTGTTTGTGGCAATCGTCCAGCACCAGCTGTTCGCCCGCAACGTCGATACCCAGCTCTTCTGACACTTCGCGTTGTGCCGCCTGACGCGGGCTCTCACCCGCCTCGAGGCTGCCGGTCACGGATTGCCAGAAGCTTTCATCATCCCGTCGCTGCAGCATTAACACCCGGCCAGTATCTCGCGCAAATATCACCACCAGCACTGAAACCGGATGTTTATAGCCCATTACTTGTTCTCTGACTTTTCTTTCTTTGGTGCCACCAGAATACCGAGATCCAGCAGCGCCGCCGGGTTGGCTTCGCTTGGCGCTTCGGTCATCAGGCACGCCGCTGCGGTGGTTTTCGGGAACGCGATAACATCACGGATGTTGTCGGTGCCGGTCAGCAGCATGGTCAGACGATCCAGACCAAATGCCAGGCCCGCGTGCGGTGGTGTACCGTATTTCAGGGCATCCAGCAGGAAGCCAAACTTCTCGCGCTGCTCTTCTTCGGTGATACCGAGAATGCTGAACACAGTCTGCTGCATGTTGCCGTTGTGGATACGCACGGAACCGCCGCCCACTTCGTAACCGTTAATCACCATATCGTAGGCGTTAGCAACCGCCTGGGTAGGATCAACGGCCAGCTGTTCTGCGGTCAGCTCTTTCGGTGAGGTGAATGGGTGGTGCATCGCAGCCAGACCGCCCTCTTCGTCCGCTTCGAACATCGGGAAGTCCACTACCCACAGCGGCGCCCACATGTTCTCATCGGTAATCTTCAGGTCGCGGCCCACTTTCAGACGCAGTGCACCCAGCGCATCTGTGACGATTTTGGCACGGTCAGCGCCAAAGAAGATCAGATCGCCATCTTGTGCCGTGGTGCGGTTCAGAATCGCTTCAACGATTTCTGGCGTCAGGAATTTTGCGACCGGGCTCTGAACACCTTCGAAACCTTTCGCACGTTCGTTGATCTTCATCCACGCCAGACCTTTGGCGCCATAGATCTCAACAAATTTGGTGTACTCATCAATCTGCTTACGCGTCAGCGCCGCGCCGCCTGGCACACGCAGTGCGGCAACGCGACCTTTCGGATCGTTAGCCGGGCCAGCGAACACCTGGAACTCCACGTTCTGCAGCAGGTCAGCAACATCGACCAGCTCCATCGGGTTACGCAGGTCAGGCTTATCCGAACCGTAGCGGCTCATCGCTTCGGCAAAGGTCATCTGCGGGAAGTCACCGAGATCCACGCCTTTCACGTCGATCCACAATTCACGGATCAGACGCTCCATCTTTTCACGCACCTGCTCGGCGGTCATGAAAGAGGTTTCCACATCGATCTGAGTAAATTCTGGCTGACGGTCAGCACGCAAGTCTTCATCACGGAAGCACTTCACGATTTGATAGTAGCGGTCAAAACCAGACATCATCAGCAGCTGCTTGAACAGCTGCGGTGACTGCGGCAGCGCGTAGAATTTGCCTTTATGTACACGGCTTGGCACCAGATAGTCACGCGCACCTTCTGGCGTGGCTTTGGTCAGCATCGGGGTTTCGATATCGAGGAAGCCCTCGTTATCCATAAAGCGACGCACGAAGCTGGTGATTTTCGCACGGGTTTTCAGACGCTGGGCCATTTCCGGACGACGCAGGTCCAGATAGCGATAGGTCAGACGCGCTTCTTCGCTGTTGACCTGATTAGAGTCCAACGGCAGCGGTTCAGCACGGTTGATGATGTTCAGCGCGTGGGCAAACACTTCAATGTCGCCGGTGGCCATATCGCTATTGCGGTTCTTCTCGTCACGCGCACGCACGGTACCGGTGATCTGGATGCAGAATTCGTTACGCAGTTCAGAGGCCAGCTGGAAAGCGTCCTGATGATCGGCGTCGAAGAATACCTGAGCGATACCTTCACGGTCGCGCATATCGATAAAAATCAGGCTGCCCAGATCGCGACGGCGGTTAACCCAACCGCAGAGAGTGACTTGCTGACCCACGTGAGACAGATTGAGCTGTCCGCAATATTCTGTACGCATAACGTATCCTTTTAACTTCGCCGCTGCTGCCAGACAACATCAGGCCGCGTAACCTTATGAGATGCTGTCGCAAAAAAGGCGGCTATTATAATGGAAAAACCCAGGCAGGATAAGTAGAGCCAGATCAAAGCGGACAAAACATTGTGGTTTATCGCGCGGTTTTTCCTGCCAACATCAAAACAGGGTACATTACCCGACACTTTCCCGCCCGCAAAAGGATTCAGGAGCCGCGTTTGACACTTCGCATCGGATTACCGCAATGGCAGCATGCCCGCTGGAAGCAGTATGGGCTGGAAACCCTGGCGGATTACGCTCAGCTGTTTGACTGCGTGGAAGGCAACACCACACTGTATGCGCTGCCCTCGCCGGAAGTGGTGATGCGCTGGCGTGACATGACGCACGATGATTTCCGCTTCTGCTTCAAATTTCCCAACAGCATCAGTCATAAAGCCGCACTACGAAACTGCGATGAATTGCTGAATGAATTCTTCCGCTTGCTCGATCCGTTAAGCCAACGCATCGGGCAGTATTGGCTGCAACTGCCTGCGGCCTTTTCACCCGCGCAACTGAAAGACTTGTGGCTGTTCCTCGATAGCCTGCCACGCGGATTCAGCTACGGCGTGGAAGTCCGTCACGAGCAGTTTTTTGCCAAAGGCGAGGCTGAGCGCGCGTTCAATCGCGGTTTGCTGGATCGCGGTATCAATCGGGTGATCCTCGACAGCCGTCCCGTCCACGCCTCGACTTCGCAAACCGCCGCCGCCGTGGATGCCCGTGCAAAAAAACCACGCGTGCCACCGCATGCCGTGCGCAGCGGTTCGCAACCGATGGTGCGCTTTATCGGCAGCGACAGCGTGGAAGAGAGCGTACCGCTGTTTCAGCCGTGGCAAAACAAACTGGCAGAGTGGCAGGCGGACAGCGATCCGATGCTGTTTATCCATACGCCGGATATGGGCGAGGTGTTCCCCTTACTGCAGGCGCTGTGGCCTCAGTTGCTGCAACTTGAGCCTTCGCTGCGCAATCTGCCCGACTGGCCGCAACAATCCAGCTTGTTCTAAACTCAAAGCGGGTGCAGCCTGCGGGACTTTCTGACAGAATAGCGCCCTTTCCGATTCCTCTCTCCGGACTTTTCATTATGTCTGACCGCGATACGCTATTTTCCGCACCCATCGATAAGCTGGGTGACTGGACCTTTGACGAGCGCGTGGCTGAAGTCTTTCCCGATATGATTCAGCGCTCGGTGCCGGGTTATTCCAACATCATTTCGATGATTGGCATGCTGGCAGAACGCTTTGTGAAGCCTGATAGCCAGGTTTACGATCTTGGCTGCTCGCTGGGTGCCGCCACGCTCTCTGTCCGACGCAATATTCATGTGCCGGGCTGCCAGATTATTGCCGTGGATAACTCTCCCGCGATGGTTGAACGTTGCCGCCGTCATATTGATGCCTTCCGCGCAGATACGCCGGTGCAGGTGATTGAAGCGGATATTCAGGACATCCACATTGAAAACGCTTCAATGGTAGTGCTGAACTTTACCCTGCAATTTCTCGAACCCCCTGCGCGTCTGGAACTGCTGAAAAAAATCGCTAAAGGCCTGAACCCTGGCGGTGCGCTGGTGCTGTCTGAGAAATTCAGCTTTGAAGATGGCGAAGTCGGCGAACTGCTGTTCAACATGCATCACGACTTCAAGCGTGCTAACGGTTATAGCGAACTGGAAATCAGCCAGAAACGCAGCATGCTGGAAAACGTCATGCTCACCGACAGCGTAGAAGCGCACAAGGCGCGTTTAAAAACCGCCGGTTTTTCCCATGCGGAATTGTGGTTCCAGTGCTTTAACTTTGGTTCTTTGGTAGCGTTGAAATGATTGATTTTGGCCGTTTTTATCAGCAAATCGCCACCGGCCCGCTGGCGAACTGGCTGGAAGTTTTACCCGCACAAGTGGCAGCCTGGCAGCGCGAAAACCTGCACGGTAAATTCCGCGACTGGGAAAAAGCCGTGGATTACCTGCCGCTGTTGAACCCGCAGACACTGGATCTGGTCAACAGCGTCACAGCCACGGCTGACGATCTCACCGATCGCCAGCGTCTCGGCATTGAAAACCTGCTGCGCAACCTAATGCCCTGGCGTAAAGGTCCTTATTCGCTTTACGGCACCGAGATTGATACTGAATGGCGCTCGGACTGGAAATGGGATCGCGTACTGCCGCATATCTCGCCGTTAACCCATCGTACGGTGCTGGATGTCGGCTGTGGTAGCGGTTATCACATGTGGCGCATGATTGGCGCGGGCGCGAAGCTGGTGGTCGGCATCGATCCGATGCAGCTGTTCCTGTGTCAGTTCGAAGCGGTGCGTAAGCTGCTGGGTGACGATCGTCGTGCCCATCTGCTGCCGCTAGGCATTGAACAACTGCCCGCCTTGCAGGCATTCGACACCGTGTTTTCCATGGGTGTGCTCTATCACCGTCGCTCGCCGCTCGATCATTTGCTGCAGTTGAAAAATCAGCTGGTCAGCGAGGGTGAGCTGGTGATGGAAACGTTGGTGGTGGAAGGCGATGAGAACACGGTACTGGTGCCGGGTGAACGTTATGCCCAGATGCGTAACGTCTACTTTATTCCGTCCGCTGCCGCGTTGAAGGGCTGGCTGGAGAAGTGTGGATTTGTCGATGTGCGCATCGCGGATTACGCGGTGACGTCAGTAGAAGAACAACGTCGCACTAGCTGGATGACCAGCGAATCGCTGGCGGAGTTCCTCGATCCTAACGACAGCAGCAAAACCGTTGAAGGTTATCCAGCACCACTGCGCGCGGTGCTGGTAGCACGCAAGCCGTAATGCTTAACGCCGCGACAGCGCCAGCTTCGCGGCGAAACCGATAAACACGCAGCCGGTCAGACGGTCCATCACTTTCAGCACCGTTGGACGACGCAGGTGCGCCGCGAAGTACTGGCTGCCGCCAATCAGCACCGCATTCCACACTAATCCAATCAGCATGTGGGTTAACGCCATCAAGGTACACCACAGCGCCACTGACGCCCCGGCCGGGATAAACTGTGGCAGGAAGGTGACATAAAACACCCCGACTTTTGGATTGAGTAAATTGCCGAATAATCCACGCGAGAAGCAGGCGAAATAGCTCTGCTCTTTACCCTGTATGCTCTGGCTCTCTTCCGCCTGGGTGCGGGGATTCAGCAGCAGTTTGACGCCGAGATAGAGCAAATAGGCGGCACCAACCCACTTCAGCAGGTTATACGCCATTTCGGAAGCCAGCAGCAGCGCGCCGAGCCCCAGCCCCACCGCAACGCCCCACACCAGACAGCCCATAGTGACGCCCAATGCGGTGGCTGATGCCCGTTTCCAGCCCTGTGCGGCTGCGGATCGTAGCACCAGCGCGGTATCGAAGCCTGGCGTCAACGTCAGAATCGTAATGGCAAAAAGAAAAGAGAAAATCAGTGTCATGGCTAGCTCCCTGTCAGTTCGTCGCTATCTTAACCTTGCCGCAACATCTTGACGATAGTTACCTTCCGTCAGCAATTGATAATAATTCTCAACTTGCCAGTAATGGTTAAATCTCCGTCATTTATCTGTGTCACTTTATCGGCAATGGCTTTTCTCACATCAAGGAGTTGTCGCTATGAGTAAATTCATTTTTTCTTCTCCGCGTAAGTATGTTCAAGGCGCCGGTGTATTGGATGAACTGGGGACCTATGTGGCCGAGTTGGGCCAGCATGCGTTTCTGGTCGCCGATGACATCGTCTGGAAGCTAATTGGTGAACGCACACAGAAAACGTTAAAAGCGGCGGGCATTGAGTTCAGCTGGCAGCAGTTTAACGGTGAAGCCTCCAGCAACGAGATCAATCGCTTAACGCAACTGGCTAAGGCACAAGGCAGTAACGTGGTGGTGGGACTTGGCGGCGGTAAAACGCTGGACACGGTGAAAGCGATTGCGGATGAGCTTAAGCAACCGGTCGCCATCGTGCCGACCGTGGCCTCAACCGATGCGCCCTGCAGCGCCTTATCCGTGATCTATTCCGACAGCGGCGTATTCGAAAGCTATCGCTTCTACAGCAAAAACCCGGATCTGGTGCTGGTGGATACCGCTGTATGCGCTGGTGCGCCAGCACGTTTGTTCGCCTCAGGCATTGCCGATGGTCTCGCAACCTGGGTTGAGGCTCAGGCCGTGCTGCGCTCGCACGCCAAATCGATGGTCAATGGCGATCCCACCATTGCAGGCACCGCCATTGCACGTGCCTGTGAAGAGACATTGCTGACGTGGGGATACAGTGCTTACACGGCGGTGATTGAAAAACGCGTGACGCCAGCCGTTGAGGCGGTGGTGGAAGCCAATACCCTGCTTTCGGGTCTTGGCTTTGAGAATGCCGGATTGGCTGGTGCGCACGCCATTCATAATGGCTTTACCGCGATTGATGGCGATATCCATCATCTGACGCACGGCGAGAAAGTCGCTTACGGCACGCTGACACAAATGGTGCTCGAGCAGCGTCCGGATGAGGAGATTGCGCGCTATATCCGCTTCTACCGTTCAATCAAGATGCCGACCACGTTGAAAGAGCTGCATCTGGAGAACGAGTCCTGGGAGAATCTGCTGCGCGTCGGTGCGCTGGCGAACAGTGAGGGGGATACGTTGAAAAACCTCAACCCAAACCTGTCACCAGAAGATATTGCCAACGCGATTGTGGCGGTGGATGCGTTTAGTAAGACTGTGCAGTAAAAGAGGTCGGGCGCACCGCGGTGCGCCCGTATCAAACGCGTTTATTCCCCGTCATCCGCCACGGCTGGCGGGCGATCCCAGTACTGATATTTGTACGCAGAACTCAGGTGACGCTCGATGGTGCCTTTGGCAAACACCTCGGTTTCATGCAGATAACTCAGCGTGCAGTTGCCGACCTCATCCCACAACTGACACTCATCAACTGAACTCAAGGTACTCACCGGCGTGGTGGCGAAGCCGTTAAGTCTTAACTCCCGCCACTGTTTATCGTAACTGTAGGTGTCTTTACCCCGTGCACTGGATGAGGATGTCACCAACCCTTGAGGATTCCAGCGCCAGTTGCTCTCACCGTTAGTCATCACATCACTGCCGCGCGCCACGCTTTTCTCCAGGCGAAAATGTTTGTCGTAGCGGTAGGTGGTATCAGTGAAGCCATCTTTGCCCATGCTGGTGAATTTGTCGGACGAACTGATGATGTTGCCATGCTGACCCATTTGCCAGCTGATGGTGCCCTGACGGTTATCCACCACTTCCTCTTTGCCCGCTCTCACCACTTTGACCAGATAGGCATACTCCGCCACCCAGCCGCGCTGCACGCGGGCGATGTGCTGTTCCATAGTCAGCACCACGTTGCCTTCGTTCTTGTCATACGTAATGTCGGCAACCATCAGATCCCCGCACTGATCGAACTGCCCCAGCACGCGTTTTTGCGAATCGACATCTTTACCGAATTCCCCTGCCACCACCTGACGTACCGCGCCTTTGGCATCACCCCCCAGCATGATCCAGTTGTTGCTGCTGGTAATATTTTTGCTCAAAGGCGGACAGGCACTGCTCACCGCCAGCGCTGAACCAGACAAGGGGAACAACAGCACTAAAACAGCACAAGAGTAGGATTTCATGAATGTTATCCGCGCTAAGCCATAAAGTAATCAAAGCATCTTTTTTAACAATGCGCTATCAACGGCTGTACAGTAGACAAAAAGAACCCCAGCAAATGCGCTGCAGCCTGGCGAACCCAGATGAAATTTGCGATATTCATCTTAGCGAGTTCACCTCAAACACGTTCATCAGTCATGCTGAGTTCAGAGCCTCACCAGGTGGGGAGTCCATCGACAGTTCGCAATTACATTACTTTCATCGGAGCAACACTGAGCCCCGCTGGCCTAATGTTCAATATCGAATTTAATATGAATTGACCTACTCCCCGTTGAGCTAATGGCGCAAAAACGCCCGACAGCGGGTAAGGCTTTGGGCGCTTGAGTCATTCACGATTTATGCAACTCATTCTTGATAATAAGAAACTCTGCTTTGTAACCATTCCTGGCAGATTACAAGAGTTTTTGCGTAATACAGTAGAATTATTTATATTAACTGCAGCTTATTTTTGCCCCCTGTAGCTGGTGGCACTAATTTAAGGAGGAAGGATTCATGGCTCGTAACCTGGCCCCCGGATATTGTATTGTAACGCGCCCTGGTTCGCTGGATTTTCAGGCAAGAGAACTATTCAGGGACATTCGCAGCCCGGCCGCTAGTATGTTTATGCAATTGAATGCCAATAATCCCTGGTCAAGGCCGGGGCAAATGCTCATCGTGGCCGATCCCGACACTCCTGCCCCTCTGACCATGCATGCGCTTAAAACGCTTAAGCAGGCAAAATCAAAAACAGATAATGCACTAATCGGCGTTAATGTCGAAGAAGCCGGCTTTATGCAAAAACACTACGGTACTATTGCAGCGCTGACAGGTCTTGGGGATAAGATTTTTGGCACCGCCGCTGATGCTGGCGAAAAATATTTTAACGCAATTGAGCTGACTCTGAAAAAAATTGAAGCCAGTTATCAGAATCAGTTTCGTACTCAAGGCACGCTGATTGGTTAGCAGTTTTTTGTCGAACGAAATCAGTTATTGAATCAGTTAAAGGAGCTTGTGAATAAGCCTTTACTCAAAAATCTAGCCCGGTACTCCATAAAGTTCCAGCAATACGAGAGTATGAAACGAGCGCTGAATCTGTCCAGCCGTTCAATAGTTCACGAATGGTCCACGGCGGGAATAGGCGCAATACCTGGATATTCCTATTATGTAGGCAATGCAGCTGAGGCTGCTAAATTCCTGAAGTCGGGAGGTTATATTGGCATTGGATTTTCATTTGCTGGTACCACGAATGATGTGGTAGATGCTTGCAGTAAAGGCCGGGAAGGTGAATGTGGACAGATTGCGTTTCACGATTACTCTAAATTCGCAGTAAGCACAGGCGCAGGAATGTTTGTAGGTGCATGGGGCGGTTCACTTGCTCTAGCTGGCTGTGCTGCACTGGGTATAGTTACTGCTGGCGCAGGTGGTGTAGCATGCGCAGTTGTAGGCACAGCTGCTGGTGGCTATTTAGGCAGCACGGCTGGAGAGAAGGCTGTGAATTACTTATTAGGAACAACAGGTGATTGATCTTATCATTTCCCGTACCGGGTTATTTTTCGGTTTAATGGGAAGCTTTCTCATTTTTGTTTCATTCTTTATATATGCATTCAATAAAAGAAAATATGAATGTTATATTAGCCTTTTCCTGAAGAACCATCGGTTTCCAGCTCCATATTCGCTTTCCCATTTAATGGGTTTTTTTGGTGCTTATCAGACATGCAGGTTTTTTATAAAAATCAGCAAAAAGGAAAGAATATACCTTTTAGACTATAGCGACTCAGCTTATTCTTTCTTTTCCGAAAATAGAATGACTATTGATGGTTGGATGGTTCAGATATCGCGTCTTTGGATGCTTGCAGGCATATGTTACCTTATCATGGGCATATCTGTTATAGCTGTTTATTTAATTAGATAATTATCTAAATTAAGCCCATATAGTGGGCTTTCAGAGTTTCATGCTAACCATCCATCTCAAGTCCATCGTCGAGAATGGAGCGGCACCCGCCAACAATTATGCCTTCTGCAATCTGGAACCTGATACATAAAATGCCTTCTGCGATTTTAAGCTTTCTTTCCAATGCTCGCTTTGAAATGTCCTTTATGTAATGTTCAACTAACAAGGCATTTTCATCCGAACGTTTCTGCCTCAATCTACAGACACAACTATTAATTATTATCGTGTCGTTTTCTATATAGCGTATTCCATGTAATTCATCCTGAAATAACCCATTGAAACTAGCCGAAATTGACGAACATCCAACGTACTTTTCAATAAAATAGTTAGGTCAATCGTATGAAATTAGTTTCACGCGCAATCCTGTTGAATATTGTTTATAAAAGGATTATTTTTGAGAATGTCGGCCTACCTCGATGCACTCTTCGCACTTAAACTTATGGTTTTGAAAAAAAAGAACCCCAGCAAAACTCACTGGGGTTTGGTACTTGCAAACATCACGTCAGATTTTTGGCGTGCTGCGCGGCAAAAGGAGTGCGAACTCAGGCAACGCGAACTGCGGTCATTTCCAGCATACTTTTCATCGCTTCGACCACATCGCCGTCAACACAAGTTCGGCTGAATTCGTCGACTTCTGCTTCGGAGCACATGGAGACACCGGCTTTACGGTAGCGCATCGGCGAAGCAACCAGTCGGCTGGCGGAGCTGTGAACTTCCTGCAGACCACTATCAATAAATTTCTGCAAATTGCTCAAGCGGACACCCGCACCGGCCATAATAATTGGACCCGTGCTCAGTTCATTTAGTTCCCGCAACAATGCAATTCCGGTCTCCGCGCTCTGCTGCTGGCCGGAGGTCAAAATACGGGCAACGCCTAAATCCGACAGCACGTCCAGCGCGCGTTTAGGACTGTGGCACAAATCAAAAGCGCGATGAAAAGTCACCGCCATGCCATCGCACAGCGCCATGATCTGCCGCATCCGCGTAATATCAACATGGGCATCTTCATCCAGCATGCCAATCACCACGCCGGGGAAACCCAGTTCACGCATTAGCGCGACATCGGATTTCATCACCTCAAATTCCTGTGCGGTGTAACAAAAATCGCCGCCACGTGGGCGAACAATCGGGTGTACCGGAATCGACAATTCTCGTTGTGCGGCTTCCAGCACGCCAGCCGACGGCGTCAGCCCGCCTTCACGTGGGGCACTGCACAGTTCCACGCGATCGGCACCGGACTGCTGTGCAGTCATTGCACAGTCGATGCCGTAGCAACAAATTTCCAGTTTCGTCATACCTTGCTCCTTTTCATGACTTCTGGCTCGGGAGGATGGCTTAAGTTAGTCTGCTTAATTGGACAGTTTACGTGGAAACCTCACTATGGCATTCGATTTTGATCAATGGATAGACCGTCGTCACAGCGATAGTTTGAAATGGCACAAATATGGCGATCGTGATGTGCTGCCATTATGGGTCGCAGACACGGATTTTCGCTCCCCTCAGTGTATTATTGAGGCCATTAAACAACGCGCTGACCACGGTGTTTTCGGCTATGGCGGCACGCCCACGGGATTGATTGATATCACTGTTTCCCGCCTGGCGCTGCGCTACAACTGGCATATTCAGCCGGAATGGATTGTCATGCTGCCTGGCGTCGTCAGCGGCCTGAACCTTTCGGTCCGCGCTTTTACCGAGGCTGGGCAACGCACAGTCGCGCCAACGCCGATTTATCCACCGTTCCGCGCTGCCTCAAAACTGGCCGAGCGTGAACAGATCAACTTGCCGCTGCGTTTACTGCAGGACCGCTGGGTCGTCGATCTCGATACGGCTGCGATGCAGGGCAATGAACGCCTGCTGATGCTGTGCAATCCGCAAAACCCCGGCGGCACCGTGTATCGTCGCGAGGAATTGGAGGCGCAACTGGCGTTTGCTCAGCAACACGATTTGATCGTTTGTTCTGACGAAATTCATTGTGATTTGATTCTCTCGCCCGAGGCACACCATATTCCCTTTGCGGCATTGAGTGATGATGCCGCACAGCGCAGCATTACGCTGATATCGCCGTCGAAAACCTTCAACATCGCCGGTCTGGGCGCATCGATGGCGATCATCCCCAATCCCGAGTTACGCAAACGTTTTAAGCAGGTGCGCGAAGGCATTGTGCCTGGCGTCGATATCCTGGCGTTGGTGGCAGCAGAAGCGGCCTGGCGTGAGGGCGATGCGTGGCTGGAGGCGCAAATCGACTATCTGCGAGCCAATCGCGACTGGCTGGTGGCGCAAGTCAATGCGCTTCCCGAACTGCAGATGAATTCGCCCGAAGCCACCTATCTCGGCTGGATCGATGCCAGCCAGCTGGATGTGGCCAGCCCCGCGATCTATTTCGAAAAACACGGCCTCGGTTTCTCACCCGGCCGCGATTTCGGTGATGATAACTTCGTGCGCTTTAACTTCGGCTGCACGCGCGCCTTACTGGAACAGTCGGTGAGCCGATTGCACAGCGCGGTCATCGCCCGGCGTTAACCTTGCTCACTGGCGACAATCTCTTCCAGTCGCCATGGATGAAACTTGATGGTGGTTTGCCCGTCCGTCACCGCCAGTGTCGGGTTGGGCAAACGCTCATTTTCACCCTTCGGCGCACTGGTTTTGAACGAGATGCCGGGTTGCGTCAGCGCATGATCGGAGAGTAACGCCATCGCGCGCATGCCTAAGGTCTCTGGCTCACCACGCAACACGATTTCCACATGTTCCCAACCTTCATGGCGATACAATTTTTCACCCGGCCAGGGTAACTCAATCACATCGACCTGCCATCCGGCGAGATTTAAAGGCTGATGCAATTTGAACAAGCAGATCGGGCGCCCGTTGATCATCGCTTCGGAAAACTGACTGCCCATTTGCAGTAATCCCGCCTTCCAGCGCTCGGCCGTGGCGAACTGATGGCAGCGCACCGCCAGGTGATCGGCCTCATGTTCGGCTAACTGCAGCCCTAATCTTTCAGCAAATTGCTGCAAAGAGTGTTCAAATCGAGCCAGGTCTTGTTCTAAATCACTCAGTTCCGCAGGAAAATTCATCTCAACACTCCAAAAACATCAATATCAGTTCAGTTATTCTAATCAATTAAAAAACAGCAGCGCTTCAGATTCCGCTTGACAAAATGGTCGGATTCCTCCGATTTCATCATGGAAAAGGGCTGAAACCGCAAAAATAGGGCATCTGTTTAGGAGTAATCCCCTAAATAGGTCCAGTAGTTACTTTATGAAAACCACTTAAATTACTGTTATTATTAACGATAATTAATACAATGAGATAAGTCTTATTTCAGTTGCAAACAATTGCAGCTTGATACCCTTTCTTATAAATTTGTGTTTCACAACTACAAGGAATGGCTCTATGTCTATGCTCATTGTTGTCGCGGTCCTGATTGCATTGATGGGATTTGCAATTTCCCGCCACTGGAAGGTGCGTGAAGACAAAAGCGTTAAAAATCCTCGTCGTCACCCGCGTCGCCGTTAATCGGCGCGCGGGTTGCTGTTACCCGCTGTTGCGTTTGCGAAAAGCTGACGCCCCCTAACATTTCACGTATACTTCCCCTCTATTTTTTTCGTCCCGCCGCGCAGTTGCGGGATGACGACATCGGCTCGCCGCCACTGGCGGGCCTTTTCAGCAAATGAAGGTAACGCGGTGAATATTCAGGCTCTTCTTTCCGATAAAGTCGGTCAGGCTATGGTTGCGGCGGGTGCGCCAGCAGATTGCGAACCTCAGGTACGTCAGTCTGCCAAAGTGCAGTTCGGCGATTACCAGGCGAACGGTATCATGGCTGTGGCGAAAAAGCTCGGTCAGGCGCCGCGCCAACTGGCTGAGCAGGTGATCCAGCATCTTGATCTCGATGGCATCGCCAGCAAAGTAGAAATCGCCGGTCCCGGCTTTATCAACATTTTCCTCGATCGCAACTGGTTAGCGACTCAAGCCGCGCAGGCCCTGCAATTGCCGCGCCTTGGCGTCAGCAGCCTGACGCCACAAACCATTGTCATCGATTACTCGGCGCCTAACGTTGCGAAACAGATGCACGTCGGACACGTCCGCTCCACCATCATCGGTGACGCTGCGGTGCGTACGCTGGAATTCCTCGGCCATAACGTGATTCGCGCCAACCACGTCGGCGATTGGGGTACCCAGTTCGGTATGCTGATTGCTTATCTGGAAAAGCAGCAGAACGAACATCACGAAGACATCGCGCTGGCTGACCTGGAAGAGTTCTACCGTGAAGCCAAAGTCACCTATGACGCCGACGAAGCGTTCGCCGAGCGTGCCCGTGGTTACGTGGTGAAACTGCAAGGCGGCGACGAGTATTGCCGTGCGATGTGGAAAAAGCTGGTGGATATCACCATGAGCCAGAATCAGGAAGTCTATGACCGCCTGAACGTGACGTTAACGCGCAAAGATGTGATGGGTGAGAGCCTGTACAACGATATGCTGCCTGGCATCGTCAGCGATTTGCGTGAAAAAGGCCTGGCCGTGACCAGCGAAGGCGCGACCGTGGTGTTCCTTGATGAGTTCAAAAACAAGGAAGGCGAAGCGATGGGCGTGATCATCCAGAAAAAGGATGGCGGCTATCTCTACACCACCACTGACATCGCCTGCGCAAAATACCGTTATGAGACGCTGAAGGCCGATCGCGTGCTGTATTACATCGATTCACGTCAGCATCAGCATTTGCAACAGGCGTGGACCATTGTGCGTAAAGCCGGTTATGTGCCGGAGTCTGTGCCGCTAGAGCACCATGCGTTTGGCATGATGCTGGGCAAAGATGGTCGTCCATTCAAAACCCGCAGCGGCGGCACCATCAAGTTAGCCGATCTGCTGGATGAAGCGGTTGAGCGTGCGCATGCGCTGGTCAGCGAGAAGAACCCGGAGATGTCAGCACAAGAGCTGAAAGATCTGGCGGAAGTCGTCGGTATCGGCGCTGTGAAATATGCTGACCTGTCAAAAAGCCGCACCACCGATTACATCTTCGACTGGGATAATATGCTGGCGTTTGAAGGTAACACTGCGCCATACATGCAGTATGCCTACACCCGCGTGCTGTCGGTGTTCCGTAAAGCTGGCATCGATGCCGAGAGCCTGAGCGGTGACATCGTGCTGACCGAAGAGCGTGAAGCGCAGTTAGCGACCCGTTTGCTGCAGTTTGAGGAGATTATTACCCAGGTTGCACGTGATGGTACGCCGCATGTGATGTGTGCTTACCTGTACGATCTGGCTGGCCTGTTCTCTGGCTTCTACGAGCACTGCCCTATCCTCTCCGCCGAAGATGAGCAGGTGCGTAATAGCCGACTGCAACTGGCGGCACTGACCGCCAAAACGCTGAAGCAAGGTCTGGATACGCTGGGTATCAAAACCGTCGAGCGTATGTAATAGCAAAAAACCCGCCTCGGCGGGTTTTTTTATACCTATTGGTAATTCACAGTGACCTGGCTGCTCACCACCCGTAATCCTGGTGGTAAAGCCCCCTTCCCCTGAAAACCAAATGCCAGATGCAGCGTTTCTTCAGCCGGTATGTTAGCTAAGCCGCGTGTGCTGCCACTTCCGCCTTCAATTTCTACACAGCGTTGGGTGGTGCACAACCGCACAATCATGCCTGACGGTGCCGGACGGCTGAGTTGATAGCGCCAGCTCACTGTGGTAATCGCGCCCGGCGCAGAAGAAGGTGCCTTCATCGCGGGCGTCATTAACCAGTTACCACGCACGCCAATACTGGGGCCACTGGCGCTGTCGGACCATGCCCCACCCGCCGCGTTAACATAGAGCGGCAATGCCACCATCGGCAACATCATCAGAGTCCAACACCAACGGCGCATCGGTTATTTGCCCCCAATGGTGGCGGTCATACGAATCTGGCGATTGTCGGTCAGCTCCATATTCGACAACACCACCAGCTGCGGCAGATTCCGGCGCAGGAAGCGCGCCAGCAAAGCGCGCAGCGGATGGTTGACCAGCAACACCGGCGGTGCACCGGTCATCTCTTGCTGTTGCAGAGCGCCCTGCGTCTGCACTAACAGACGATCGGCCAGACCCGGCTCCAGACCGCCGCCGCCCTGTAACGCTTGCAGCAGCAGACGTTCTAAGGTGGCATCCAGTCCAATCACCTGCACTTCGCCGTTACCCGGGAACCACTGCTGAGTAATCGCACGGCCCAGCGCCACACGTACCACGCTGGTCAGCTCTTGTGGATCGGTCTGTACCGGCGCATGTTCCGCCAGGGTTTCGATGATGGTGCGCATATCGCGAATCGACACCCGCTCAATCAGCAGGTTCTGCAACACTTTGTGCAGTGTGGTCAGGGTGATCACCCCCGGCACCAAATCTTCGGTCAGCTTCGGCATCTCCTGCGTCACGCGATCCAGCAACTGCTGCGCTTCCTGACGACCAAACAGCTCGCTGGCGTATTGACCGATCAAATGGTTGAGGTGTGTCGCCACCACGGTACTGGCTTCCACTACCGTGAAGCCCTGAATCTGCGCCTGCTCTTTCAGCGCGCTATCGATCCAGATGGCCGCTAAGCCGAAGGCAGGATCGACTGTCGGTTCACCCGGCAGCGAACCGGCTGCAGTGCCTGGGTTAATCGCCATCCAGCGCCCTGGGTAAGCATCACCACTACCAATTTCCACGCCTTTCATCAGGATGCGATAACGGGCAGGCGGCAGATCCATATTGTCGCGGATATGCACCACCGGCGGCAGGAACCCCACCTCCTGTGCAACTTTTTTACGGATACTGCGGATGCGCCCCAGCAGTTCACCATTTTGCAGATGATCGACCATCGGTATCAGACGATAACCGACTTCCAGACCCAGAGAATCTTCCAGCTGTACGTCTTTCCACGAGGCTTCCACGGTGGCGGGCGTCTCCTGGGTTTTGACCAGACTGGTAGGTTCAGCGGAGCTCTTCGGTTTCATCTCACGACCGCGCAGCCACCACGCCAGGCCCAGTAAGGCGGCGGTAAACAGCAGGAAAACAAAGTTTGGCATTCCCGGCACCAGGCCGAGCAGACCGATGACACCGCCGCTTAGCATCAAGACGCGCGGATTGCTGAACAGCTGGGAGACCATCTGATCGCCAACATCCTGATCGGTGCCCACGCGCGTCACAATCACACCCGCAGCAGTGGAGATCACCAGCGCCGGGATCTGTGCAACAAGGCCGTCACCGATGGTCAACAGGGTATAGGTTTCACCCGCGTGCCCCAGATCCATGCCGTGCTGCACCACGCCCACCAACAGACCGCCGATGACGTTGATCACCATGATCAAAATACCGGCGATGGCGTCACCGCGCACAAACTTACTCGCACCGTCCATTGAGCCGTAGAAATCGGCTTCCTGGGTTACTTCGGTACGACGACGTTTAGCTTCCTCTTCACCGATTAAACCGGCGTTAAGGTCAGCATCGATCGCCATCTGCTTGCCGGGCATCCCATCCAGCACGAAACGCGCGCCCACTTCGGCAATACGGCCGGCACCTTTGGTGATAACCATAAAGTTGATGATAACGAGGATGATGAACACCACGATACCAATGGCGAAGTTACCGCCTACGAGGAAGTGGCCGAAAGCTTCAACCACGCGTCCGGCGGCATCAGCACCCGTATGACCTTCCAGCAGGATGATACGGGTTGAGGCGACGTTCAGCGCCAGGCGCAGCAATGTAGAGAACAGCAGAATGGTCGGGAAGGCGGCAAATTCCAGCGTGCGCTGGGTGAACATGGCCACCAGCAACACCATGATCGACAGCGCAATGTTAAAGGTGAACAGCAGGTCGAGAATGAAGGCCGGCAGCGGCAGCACCATCATCGACAGGATCAACATGATCAGTATCGGCCCAGCCAGCACCTTCCACTGCGTGTCATTAAAGTTGCCCGGTAAACGCAGCTTTTCGGCCAGATTAGCCATCGTTTCTGTTCTCTCCTGCAAAGTCCATGTCTGCCGGAACCGGCAGCTGTTTTGGTTTGGTTGGGATCAGGCCACCTTCGCGCTTCCAGCGACGCAGTTGCCACACCCAGGCCAGCACTTCCGCCACCGCCGCATACAGCGCGCCGGGGATGAACTGACCAATTTCCGTATGTCGATACAGCGCACGCGCCAGCGGCGGTGCTTCTAAAATCGGAATGCGATGCTCTTTTGCCAGTTCACGAATTTTCAGTGCAATATCGCCGGCCCCTTTCGCAATCACCTTTGGCGCGCTCATCTTGCCTTCCTGATACTGCAACGCCACCGAGTAGTGCGTTGGGTTGGTGACGATAACGTCAGCTTTCGGTACATCTGCCATCATGCGACGACGTGCAGCTGCGCGCATCGCCTGACGAATGCGCCCTTTGACATGCGGGTCACCTTCGTTTTGTTTATGCTCGTCGCGGATTTCCTGGCGCGACATCTTCAGCTTTTTAAAGTGGCTGTAGAGCTGCCAGAACACGTCGAAGCCGACCATCGGCACCAGGCCCAGCATGATCAACGCACAGCTAATGGCGATCATGGTTAAACCATGGTGGAGCGCATTAACCGGGGATTCACTGATCAACCGCAGCATCTCCTGCCAGTGCGACCAGATGTACCAGCCGCCCACCAGCCCCACCAGCACTGCTTTCAAAATGGCTTTCAGCAATTCTGCCCAGGTCTGGGAGGACACCATGCGTTTAAGACCACTCAGCGGATTGAGCTTGGTGAAATCCAGTTTGATCGATTTGCCGCTAATATTGATTCCGCCGAGCAGCATTGGCGCGGCGATCGCCACAATCACCAGTCCTGCCATCAGCGGCAGCAGCGCCATCACTGCCTGACCAATCAGATTGCTGATGTGGGCGATGATCATCTTGTCATCGGTCACCATGGCATGATCGAAACGAAAGCCGGTGGCCAACATACTCGCCAGCTGTTCAGCCATCAGTTCCCCGCCCAGCCACAGGATCAGCAAGCCCGCCAGCAGCATCAGTACTGATGTCAGCTCGCGCGATCGCGGAATCTGCCCCTCTTCTCGCGCCTTCTCTAGTCGGTGCGCCGTGGGCGATTCTGTTTTGTCCTCGTCGCTCTCTTCAGCCACGACATACCTCAGCTGGCAGGAATTCTGAGCATAGGATGCCAAAACCCGCCAAGGCTAAAGCGTGGATTAAGGGGGGAAAATGCGAGTTTATTTAGCCATAAGTGAAATTGCGCTGAGATCGGCGGTATGAGGCTGCCGATAAAAGCGTACCACCTCGCCCACCAGCAGCAAGGCGGGAGATTGCGCCTGTTCGCGCGCGATGGTCGCCGTCAGGTCCGCCAGCGTCGTCACCATCACGCGCTGGTCAGGGCGCGTGCCATTTTCAATGATCGCCACTGGCGTATCGGCAGCGCGACCGTGCGCCTGCAACTGGGCGCTGATGCTGGCGCTCCATTTCAATCCCATGTAAAACACCAGCGTCTGATTGCTGGCGGCTAAACTGGCATCTTCCAACTGCGGCTCACCACTTTTGCCATGTCCGGTGATTAGCCGTAAAGATTGCGCACAATCGCGATGCGTCAACGGGATGCCGCTGGCTGCCGCACAACCCGCGGCTGCGGTGATGCCGGGCACTATCTGGCAGGCAATACCCGCCTGCTGCAGAAACAACATCTCCTCACCGCCACGTCCGAAAATAAAGGGATCGCCACCCTTCAAACGCACCACTAAACGACCACTTGCCGCCAGATCGGCCAGCAACTGATTAATCTGCGCCTGCTTCAGACCATGGCTGCCGGGCTTTTTACCGACATCAATGGCCAGCGTGCTGGGCGGTACTTCGGCCATGATCTCTTCGCTTACCAGGCGGTCATACACCACCACATCGGCGCTTTTGATCAGGCGTAGTGCTTTCAGCGTCAGTAATTCGACATCACCCGGCCCTGCGCCCACCAGCCATACACAGCCCGACGCCGCATCCCCACTCTGGAGAGTGAACAGTTTTTCAAGACGCTCAATGGCCTGAGTCATGAAGTTCTCCGCTACTGCGCCACGCGCAGGGTTGCCAGTAAGTTTTTTAGCTCCGGAATACAGGAACCACAGTTGGTGCCGCACTTTAACGCTGCCCCCAGTGCCGCTGGCGAGTCGCAGCCCTGCTCAATCGCCCGACGAATCGCCACTTCACCCACGCCGAAACAGCTGCAAATCGTCCGGCCCTGGCTTTCACCCTGAGCCGGACGCCCACCCAATAGCGCATGGCGCTGCTGTGGAGAAGATGGCGTCTCCGTGAAGGCTCGCGCCACAAAGCCATGATCAATTTCTGGCAGCCAGGGCGCGGCATAAAACGCACACACTAAGCGCCCGCTGCGCCAGCCCAGCATGTGTAACTGCTGTCCCGCCTGCGCCTGTTGCCACTGCAGTTCCTGCAGAGCGGGTAACTGCATTAACCAATCCGCGGCCTGCGCCTCACCCGCCAGCACATAACGCTGTACACCCTGTTGCGGCGCACGCGACCAATACAGCAGTTGCGGTGGCGTGATCACCTCCGGCAAGAATAACCACCCTTGCCACGTTGGACGCAGCGGTTGCAAACGCACTGCGGTCTGCTTCAACGCAGGTTGCCCCGAGTCGGGACAGCAGTGAGCCGCCACTAAGCCGTCGACATTCGCCTGCGCACTAAACTGACGCGTCCAGTGCATCGGGACAAACAGCTGTCCACGCGTTAAGCCACTGTCGATCACCACACGACCACTCCACCAGCCCAATGCCGACTGCACGCGGGTGAGCTCGCCCTGACTTAAGCCGTGTGCCGCCGCATCATGCGGGTTCAGCGCGACAAAAGGCTCATCGTAATGCTGCATCAGGCGCGGCACGTTGCCGGTGCGCGTCATGGTGTGCCATTGGTCACGAATGCGTCCGGTATTCATCAATAAGGGATATCGCGCACTGGTGAGCGTCTTAATCGGGATGGCAGGCGGCAACAAACGCGCTTTGCCATCCGCGTGGAAGAAACGACGATCGGCAAACAGCCGTGCGGTGCCACTCGGTGCGCCGTCATTGAGCGGCCATTGCACGGGCGCAAGCTGGTCATATTGCTCACGGGTGATCTGCGCCAGGGCGCTGATGTCGAAAGCGCGGCGGCCTTGATTTTCAAAGCCAGACAGCGCGGCATGTTCGGCAAAGATTTCACTGGGATGCTGCCAGCCAAAGGCTTCGGCATAGCCCAGACGCTGCGCCACCTGCGCCAGCAACCACCAGTCAGGTTTCGCTTCGCCGGCCGGGGCAATAAAACTGCGCTGGCGTGAGATGCGCCGCTCGGAGTTGGTCACCGTGCCGTTCTTCTCGCCCCACCCTTGTGCAGGTAGCAAAACATCAGCTAAATCAGCGGTATCACTGCGCGCACTCACTTCGGACACCACCACCAGTTCGCACCTGGCCAACGCCTGTGCGATACGATTGCCTTCGGGCATCGACACCGCCGGATTGGTGCCCATGATCCACACCGCTTTGACCTCGCCACGATCAATCGCATTGAACAAATTAACCGCTGTTAATCCGGGCTGAAGCGCCACCTGCGGGCTGTTCCAGAAGCGACTCACACGATCCACCTCCTCTTCGCTGAACCCCATGTGCGCCGCCAGCTGATTGGCTAAGCCACCGACTTCACGCCCGCCCATGGCGTTCGGCTGTCCGGTTAATGAAAAGGGACCCGCGCCTGCATAGCCGATTTTTCCGCTGAGCAGATGGGCATTGATGATGGCGTTATTGTTGTCACTGCCGGTTTGCGACTGGTTAATGCCCATGCACCACAACGTCACCACGCGGGGTTGCTGGGCAAACCGTTGCCAGAAAGCCACAATATCTTGCTCGCTGAGCTGGCAGGCGGCGGCAACTGTGGCCAGATCCCAGGCTTTGCAGGCGGCCAGCGTGGCTTCGACATTGGAAAGATGGGGCAGCATGCTTGCCTCCACCGCATCATTGTCGCTCAGCCAGTTAAGCAGCCCGGCGAACAGCGCACTGTCCGACCCCGGCTGCAAGGCCAGATGCAGATCGGCGATATCACAGCTGGCGGTGCGACGTGGGTCGATCACCACCAGCTGCATCTCGGGTCGATCGGTTTTCGCCTGCACCAGCCGCTGCCACGCCACCGGATGCGCCCACGCCGCGTTTGAACCGACCAGCACCACCATATCCGCCTGCTCGATATCTTCATAACAGCAGGGCACGGCATCGGCGCCAAACGCCCGTTTGTAGCCCACCACCGCCGATGCCATACAGAGCCGTGAGTTGGTATCGATATTGGCGGCGCCGATAAAGCCCTTCATCAGCTTGTTGGCGGTGTAGTAGTCCTCGGTCAGAAGTTGGCCAGAGCCATAAAATGCCACTGCCTGGGGGCCATGCTGATCGATGATACGGCGCAGCCCTTGTGCGACATGATCCAGCGCCTGATCCATGCTGACGCGTTCACCGTTGATCTTCGGCCACAACAGACGCCCTTCATGAGACAGGGTTTCACCCAGCGCAGAGCCTTTCACGCACAGGCGGCCAAAGTTCGCCGGATGCTGGCGGTCCCCGCTCACCGGCTGATCGGGCGCGTGGATTTCTACGCCACAGCCTACGCCGCAGTAAGGACAGGTGGTTTTCATGATGCTGCCGCGAGCGCGAGAATAGGTTGATGGCCGAGCCACACCTTGCCGCCATCCACGCGTACCGGCCAGCAGCGCAGCTGATGCTCGGTATTATCCAGACTCTGCCCATCGCGTAAACGAATCCGCTGCTTGTAGAGTGGCGAGATCACCACCGGTTCGCCCGCCACATCGCCGAGAATCCCGCGGGATAGCACGCTGGCCTGCGTGCCCGGCTCAAGATCCTCCAATGCGTAGAACGCCTCACCAAAGCGGAACAGCGCCACACGCTGGCTACCCAGTCGTGCGCCCATTCCTGCGGCCTCAGGAATCGACGCCACATCACAAATGGCACTCCAGGGTTCGGCGGGCAGCGTTGTCACTGGAATGATATCCATGGCCGCGGGTTGTCGCTGGTCGCGCACGCGCACATAGTTCAGGGTTTCATCCGCTTGCTCACTGTTGACGGTTGCACTGAACAATGCGCGGCGTGAAGGGTCCTGCAGCGTGCTCTGCCATTCACACTGGTAGCGATCCACCACCAGCTGCATCTCCTGCTCCAGCATGTCGCCGATGCCGAGGGCATCCTCGATAATTACGCTGCGCAGGTAATCCAATCCTCCTTCCATATTGTCCATCCACACGCTGGTGCGTTGCAGACGGTCGGCGGTGCGCACATAAAACATCAGAATACGATCGACATAGCGCAGCAGGGTTTCATCATCCAGATCGCTGGCGAACAGGTCAGCGTGACGCGGCTTCATGCCACCGTTGCCACAAACGTAGAGGTTCCAGCCTTTGTCGGTGGCGATCACCCCAATGTCTTTGCTCTGCGCTTCAGCACACTCGCGGGTACAGCCCGACACTGCCATTTTGATTTTGTGTGGTGCGCGCAGCCCTTTGTAGCGATTCTCCAGCGCGATGGCGAAAGCTGTGGAATCCTGCACGCCATAGCGGCACCAGGTAGAACCGACACAGGATTTCACGGTGCGCAGCGATTTGCCGTAGGCGTGGCCGGTCTCGAAGCCAGCGGCAATCAGCGTTTCCCAGATGTCCGGCAACTGATCCAGCCGTGCACCAAACAGATCGATGCGCTGCCCGCCGGTAATTTTAGTGTAGAGATCGTAACGGGCAGCTACTTCGCCGATGGCAATCAGCCCTTTAGGCGTGATTTCTCCGGCTGGCACGCGCGGCACCACGGAGTAAGTGCCGTCTTTCTGGATATTGGCAAAGTAGCGGTCATTGGTGTCCTGCAACGGCAGATGCTGGGGTTTGAGCAGATACTCGTTCCAGCACGAGGCCAGCAGCGAGCCCGCCAGCGGCTTGCACACTTCACAGCCGTGACCTCGACCATGCTGCTGAATCAGTTGATCAAAGGTGGTGATATTGCCGACGCGAATCAGGTGATAGAGCTCCTGGCGCGAATAGGCAAAGTGCTCGCAAATATCCTTTTTGACCACCACACCCTGATTCGCCAGCTCCAGCTCCATCACCTGTTTCACCAGTGCGCTGCAGCCGCCACAGCCGGTGGCCGCTTTGGTGCAGCTTTTGATGGCGGCCATATCGCCGCAACCGCCCTGCACGGCGGCACAAATATCGCCTTTGCTGACGTTGTGGCAGGAGCAGATCTGCGCGGCTTCCGGCAACGCCGCTACGCCCAACGCTTTGGATGGCGCCCCTGCCAGCTGCGGCAGAATAAGGCTTTCTGGTTCACTCGGCAGCGGCATCTTGTTGAGCATCATCTGAAGCAGACTGCTGTAATCACCGCTGTCACCCACCAGCACACCGCCGAGCAGGGTTTTACCGTCTTTGCACACCACCAGTTTTTTGTAGATGCCTTTCGGATTATCGGTCCAGTGATAACTTTGACTGTCAGCGGTACGGCCATGCGCATCACCAAAGGAGGCCACTTCGACACCGAGCAGTTTGAGTTTGGTGCTCATATCTGCGCCGCTGAATGCCATCTCCTCCTGCGCCAGTTGCGCTGCCAGCACGCGCGCCATCTGATAGCCCGGTGCCACCAAACCAAATACCTGCCCTTGCCACAGCGCACACTCGCCTATCGCATACACGCCGGCCACGTTGGTTTCACAGCCGTCGTTAATGGCAATGCCACCCCGCTCGCCGAGTTGAATGCCCGCCGCACGCGCCAAAGTATCTCGTGGTCGGATGCCCGCGGAGAAAACAATCAGATCGGTTTCCAGTACGCTGCCATCGGCAAAGCGCAGCAGCACGCTGCCGTCCGGCTGGCTTTCAATCGCTTCGGTCTGTTTGCTGGTGTGGATTTGCACGCCCAGCGCGCTGATTTTGCCGCGCAGCATTTGCGCCCCGCCGTCATCCAACTGCACCGCCATCAGACGCGGGGCAAACTCCACCACGTGGGTTTCCAGCCCAAGTTGCTTCAGGGCGTTGGCCGCTTCCAAACCCAGCAAACCGCCGCCGATCACCACGCCGCGCGTGGCCTGTTTGGCGCAGGCGGCAATCGCATCGAGATCGGCCAGAGTGCGATAGACAAAACAGCGTGGGTTCTCACGTCCTGGCACCGGCGGCACAAACGGCATCGATCCGGTAGCCAGCACCAGTTTGTCCCATGCCAGCTCAGCACCGCTGGCATCGCGCAGGCTGCGCTTGTCTGTATCAATCGCCAGCACTTCGCAACCCGTGCGCAATTCTATCCCGTGTTGCTCGAAGAAGTTCTCGCTCACCAGAGAGAGATCGTCGGCACTTTTGCCGGTGAAGTACTCGGTGAGGTGCACGCGGTCATACGCCATCTGCGGCTCATCGCCATACACCACGATGTGATAGTGCTGATGCAGCTCACGACTCACCAGCTGCTCAAGAAAATGGTGGCTGACCATACCGTGGCCGACCACGGCGAGAAGAGGTTTGCTCATGACATTGCTTCCTGCAGCACACGGCTGCGTTAAGGGATTATCCAGACCAAACAGCGCGTGAATATCCACGTGTTCTGCCTGTTGTAATTGGGTTAGCAGCGAACTGGCGCCCTGACTGTCGCCAAACAGCAGCACGCCGCGCAGGGCGCCATCGCGCAAGAACAGACGGCGATAGTGGCCGTCGAAAGGATCAAAACTGGTGATAGAGTCGCCTTCACGGATGTCGCCCGCGCTGAACATCTCAATGCCGGTGACTTTGAGCCGTGTACCGCTCTCCTGATAGTGAAAATCCGCCATCGTTTCATCAGCAAGCTGTGCTGCCAGCACGTCGGCCTGAGCGAGGCACGGCGCCACCAGGCCAAAGGTCTGCCCGTCGATTTCACAGCATTCGCCGAGGGCATAGACGTTAGCGACCTGAGTTTGCAGCTGGCGGTTGACGATGATGCCACGCTGACACGGCACACCCGCCTGCTGCGCCAGGGCGATTTCAGGCACCACGCCAATCGCCATGACCACCTGCTGCGCGGGCAGCAACGTGCCATCGGTGAGCGTCACGTGAGCGCGCTGGATCGATTGCAGCGACACGCCGAGGCGGCAGTGGATGCCGCGATCAGCGAGATGCTGTGTCAGCAGCGCGCCCGCCTGTTGGTCCAGTTGGCGATCCAACAGCCACGGACGATGATGCAGCAGCGTGACGTCGCGCCCGCGCAGACGCAGCGCCGCAGCGGCTTCCACGCCAATCAACCCGCCGCCCAGCACCACCACGGGGCCATCCTGCGCCAGCATGGTGTCGACATCGCGCAGCGTGCGGAAACCTAAAACCTGTGGGTGCTCAACCCCCGGCAGATCCGGCATACGGGGTTGGGATCCACAGGCGAACACCAGCTGATCCCAGTGCAGCGTGCGTTGATCGGTGAACACCGTCCGCGCAGTGAGATCCACCTGCAGCGCTTCTTCCCCCATCAGCAGTTGTACGTCATGTGCGACATACCATTCCGGCGTGTGGATCAGCGTGTCAGCGAAGGCTTTTTCCCCAGACAGCACGGGTGACAGCATGACGCGGTTGTAATTACCCTGCGCTTCACGGCCAATCACCGTGATGGCATAGCGGCCTGGTGCACGCTGCAGCAAGGTTTCCACCATGCGCATCGCCGCCATCCCGTTACCGATCACCACCAGCTGCTGAGTCATCGCCCGCTCCTTACGCCACTGCCGTCTGTTTTTCGTAGAGGAAATGCAGGATCTGCTGGCGTAGCTGGTGATAGCGCGGCTCATCGGCCAGCGCCACGCGGGAACGCGGGCGCGGCAGATCGATAGCGAGGATCTCGCCAACCTGCGCCGCCGGACCATTGGTCATCATCAGCACGCGGTCCGACAGTAATACCGCTTCATCCACATCATGGGTGATCAGTACAATGGTGGTTTTCAGCTCCTGCTGGATGCGCATCACGCTGTCTTGCAAGTGGGCGCGCGTTAAGGCGTCAAGCGCGCCGAACGGCTCATCCAACAGCAGCACACGCGGTTTCATCGCCAGCGCACGCGCAATACCGACGCGCTGTTTCATGCCGCCGGAGATTTCCGAGGGGCGCTTGTGCATGGCGTGGCTCATCTGCACGCGATTGAGGTTGTGCTCGATCCACTCGCTCATCTCGCGCTTGTTCATCTGCCCTTTAAACACCTGCTGCACCGCCAGCTCGACGTTTTGATAAGCTGTGAGCCACGGCAGCAGCGAATGATTCTGGAACACCACCGCACGCTCAGGGCCGGGGCCGCTGATTTCGCGGTTCTCACACAGCAACACGCCGCTGCTCGGTTGAGTTAAGCCGGCGATCAGGTTGAGCAAAGTAGATTTACCGCAGCCGGAGTGGCCAATCAGGCTCAATGTTTCACCCGCGTGGATATCGAAGCTAACGTTATCGAGGGCGAGAAATTCACCGCTGGCGGTGTTAAAACGCTGACTCACCTGCTGTACACGAATAATCGGATTCATCATCGGCCCCTTATTTATCCCAGCTAAAACGACGTGCCAGCAGCATCAGTGCCTGCTCCAGCAACAGCCCAATCACGCCGATCACTACGATGGCGATCAGGATGTTTTCCACATTGAGGTTGTTCCACTCGTTCCAGATCCAGAAGCCAATCCCGAGACCACCGGTCAGCATCTCGGCGGCGACGATCACCAGCCAGGCGATGCCCATCGACAGGCGCATCCCGGTGAGCACGGCGGGCAATACCGCCGGGAACAGGATGCGGCGCATCACCGTCCATTCGTTGAGTTGCAGCACGCGGGCCACATTGAGGTAATCCTGCGGGATGCGCTGCACGCCCTCGGCGGTGTTGATCACCATCGGCCAGATTGAGCAGATGAATATGGTCCAGCTGGAAGCGGGTTCCGCACGCTGAAACAGCAGCAGACCAATCGGCAACCACGCCAGCGGGCTGACCGGACGCAGCAGCGCGATGATTGGGTTGAACATGCGTGCCACAAAGGTGAAGCGGCCAATCAGGAAACCGGCTGGGATGCCCACCAGCGCTGCCAGCCCAAAACCCACTGCCACGCGTTGCAGCGAGGCGACGATGTTCCATCCAATGCCCTGGTCGTTGGGCCCGTTGTTATAGAAAGGGTCAGTGAACAGCGTGACGGCCGCCTGCCAGGTGGCAAACGGCGTTGGAAAGCCTTTGCTCGACATTGATGCCAGCTGCCAGACAAACAGCAGCAAAATCACACCGCAACTCGCCGGGATCAGTCGTTGTAGCAGCGGTTGCAGCCAGCGCTGACGGGCGCGCGGTTTCTGTGGCACGTTAAGCGCAATCACCTGCGCCGGTTGAGCGACGACAGGCGTCGCGGGTTTTAGCGTGCGGGCTTCAGATTTCATGCTGACCTCACTTAACTGCGTTTAATGGCAAAGCTGTCGGCATAAGCGGCGGGGTTGCTGCCGTCCCACACTTTGCCGTCGATAAGCGTGCTGCTGCGCATTTCACTGGACGGCACGGAGACACCACCCACTGCGCTGGCGGCTTGTTTGTAGATGTCGATACGATTGATTTGACGGGCAACGGCAGCGTAATCGGGAGCGGTCTTCACCATGCCCCAGCGTTTCATTTGCGTCAGGAACCACATGCCATCAGAGATCCATGGGAAGCTCACTTCGCCATCGTGGAAGAAGCGCATGGCATGCGCGTCCTGCCATTTCTGGCCGAGACCGTTTTCGTACTGGCCGAGCATGCGCCCTTCTAAGGTTTCAACTTTGGTATTGATCCATGCGCGCCCGGCTAATACGGCTGCGGTCTCTTTGCAGTTTTCATCAGAAGCATCGATCCAGCGTGCGGCTTCCAGCACCGCTGCCGTCATGGCGCGCGCCGTGTTAGGATTTTCTTGCACCCATTGCGCGCGAGTGGCGAGGATTTTTTCCGGATGATCGGGCCAGATTTGCTGCGTGGTGGTGGCGGTAAAACCGATGTTGTCGCTGATGGCGCGCTGATTCCATGGCTCGCCCACACAGAAGCCGCTCATGTTGCCCATCTTCATGTTCATCACCATCTGCGGCGGCGGCACGACCACGGTGCGTACATCCTCAAAGGGATCGATGCCTGCGTTCGCCAGCCAGTAATAGAGCCACATGGCGTGGGTGCTGGTGGGGAAAGTGTGCGCAAAGGTGTAAGTGCCTTTGGCCTGGCTGGCGATCAGCTTTTGCAAGCTGGTGGCATCCGTGACTTTCTGCTCTTTCAGTTGATTGGCGAGCGTGATGGCCTGACCGTTGTTATTCAACGTCATCAGGTTAGCCATGTCGTGTTGTGGCCCTGCTACGCCCAGCTGTAAGCCGTAAATCATGCCGTACAGCGCGTGTGCCGCATCCAGCTCTCCGGCTGTGAGTTTGTCGCGCACCGCCGCCCAACTGGCTTCTTTACTCGGCTGCAGCGTCAGACCGTACTTCTTATCAAAACCTTTTACAGAAGCCATCACCACCGGAGCGCAGTCAGTGAGTGGAATAAAGCCTACGCGCACGCTGCTTTTTTCGGGCGCATCTGAACCGGCAGCCCATACCGCATTGCGTAAGCCCGGCAATAAATAGCTGCTTCCTACCACCGCGCTACCCAGCAGGAACTGACGACGTGAGACTGAAAACTGCGTTTTACTCATCATGCGCTTCCTGAAAAAAAGAAATAAAAAAAGGCGTCCTCCCGCATGTCGTCAAAACATGGGGCCGGACGCCTTTATCCAAAGCACTCGCTTCACCGCCGTTGGCGAAACAAATGCGCAATGTCTGTGAATTATTGCAAAGCCTGTGCCAGAAAATTTATTACTGCAAAATCAATATTCCCGCGCCATTAAGGTTAAAATCCGACCTCACTTTGCACTGCCCTGACGCACAATACGCACAAGCTTTGTGCAACTACCTCCTTCGGGTTATGGCTTCAACGTGGCCGCTACGGCGAGGATCGCCTGAGCAATATCCAGCATGCGTTTGTTTTGATTCATGGCGCTTTTGCGCAGCGCTTGCCACGCATCTTGCTCACTAAAACCGTGCTGCTGCATCAGCCATCCTTTGGCCTGATCGATGACTTTTCGCTCATCAATAGAAGCGCGCATGGTGGCGAGTTCATCTGCCTGTGCCTGTAAGCGTTGCGCCTGCTCGCGGATCAGTGACAACACCGATCGACCCAGTTGAGGTGCGAGACCGTTACTGTCGAGTGTCATCTCCTGCTCACCCAGCCAGCTGGCGCCTGCCACATACAGCGAGAAACTTGCGTCATCATTGATCGTCAGATGCTGCGGCTCAGCCTGTTCGCTCACCGCAATGGCGCGCTGGCAACACGCCATTAATGTGCTGCAGAGCCCATCCTCAATCTGTTTCATCTGATCGAGTCGTTGGCTCAGCAATGTGAACCACTGCAGCACGCCATTCTCACCGCACTGCGCACCGGTGCAGGCAATACGCCGCAGTCGCTCAATCTGGCTGTCCGCATCTGCCATCAATAGCCATCGCTGCTGATTTTGCGCATCCGCGAACTGACTAAAGGTAGCGAAGCTTTGCTCCTGAGCGGCAATCAGCATTTGAATCCGCTGGCGCTGTTCCGCAGTAAACTCCCCGGCAGCGAACCCGGCTGAACCGGTAGCGCGCTCCTGCCCCGCCAACTCCTTACCCTGCATAAAGCTAAAGAGCGCAATCAGCGCGCGGGAAATCTCCGGCTCACTGGCCGTATCGGTGGCTTCGAAGACCAGATTAAGTAAGGTGCGGATAATGTGATTAAAGCCCTCCATCGCCTCTGCATGGCTGCACTGCCCCGCCCGTATTTGCTGGCGTAACGATGGCAGGCTCTCTAACGACTGTAGCGCTGCGGCTATTAGCATACAGAAACGGCTGTAACCCGGCTGCGCCACCGCTTCCGGCAGGACCATAAGGGCATTTTCCTGTCGCTGCTCTACCTCAAGTGCGCGCGCATCCAGCTCATCGCCAAACAACCGCCCTGCGGAACAGATCCAAATGTTGCTGGCACCGCGCTCACGTTGCAGCACGTGAATTAACTCACTGATGGCGAGAATCTGTTCGCCTGTGCGCATAAGTCGTCGCAGGCTGGCAATTTCGCTGGCGCGGCTGGCGCGCAAATATTCAAAGGCCCGGCTCATAACGTTCTCTTGAGCAAAAAGACATAACAACTTTAAGCAAAAGCCGTGCCGGACCGACTTTAAAGCTGGCGGAAATGTGCACGGAAATTCCGAAAGTAAGAAAATTGTTTACTCGCGCAATCTTTTTTTAACCTTAAGAAAAGATTAAGAGTGCTTACTATTTATCAGGCACCTTTCTGGGTTGCTTCGACTTTATCGCCTGTGCCATTCACTTACGCGAGTAAATAAGTAAATTCAGCTTATCTATCACTAAAGGCACGGGTTTTTTATCACCCTGCTATGAGCTATTTTCGCCCGGTAGCACGGGATTTCTCATGATGCAATGGATTGAATTCTCAAAAGTCTTAGGTAGACTGAGCACAGCACTATCTTTCTGTAATCTGACTGTTTTTTGATGGCTTTCCTGCTGCATACTCTGCCCGCCTTAAATGCGTGTGCCACACATTAATCTGCAGCTAATCTGATGAAATTTGAGGTTCATGGTGAATAAGAGTCTGTTGCTCACTCTGCTGGCGGTATTGACGTTGGCGGGTTGTAAAGCGCCACCCCCGGCGGTGACTGATGACACATTGGTCACCAGTGAGGTTAATGGCGTCAAACTGGTCCATCGTAATGCGGTGGCCGCGCCAGGCGAATTCACGCCAGTTAATGAGAGTTTCCGAGCGCTCTATGCGGCGTCGGTAATGACCACGCCAGATTATGGCGGCAAGGTTGTACGCTATCTCGATAACGCAAAGCCGTTTGAAGTGCTGGGGCGTGTTGAACACAGCTGGTTAGCCGTTGCCGATGAACCCAATGGTCAGCTGATTGGTTATATTCCGCCGAAAGCCGGAGTGGAAAGCAGCCGTTATGACGCCACCGTGCGAAGCGATCGTCCACGTCCCCGCCGCACTAAACAGGTCTGCGTGGCCGTTGGAGGCGCCAGCAAAGCTTGCCGCACCAACGATACCGCGACCTGGATCCTAGACTGATAATGCAATACGGCGCAGATTGTCCACAGCAAGGTCGCACTCTGTGGGCTGCCAATAGCGCCATTGCCAGGAAAAGCGATATTTAATGACCCAGGATTCTGTTGTCCGCGATGGCATTGTCGCGGGCAACGATAACCTTTTGCTTAATGCCGCAGCATCGATATTGAATGCCGTTGTCCGTATACGGCAGGCCGCCACGCATGACGATCCCGCCGGTTTACGCCAGTTACTGATTGAAGAGATCCGCCTTTTTGAACAACGCTGCAAGCAAGCCGGTTTGCCGTTTGAGATGATCATTGGCGCGCGCTACTGTTTGTGCAGCGTGCTGGATGAAGCCGCCGCGCAAACCCCATGGGGCACGCGCGGCGTGTGGTCAGGTAACGGCATGCTGGTCACCTTCCATAATGAAAGCTGGGGCGGCGAGAAAGTGTTTCAGCTGCTTTCCCGCGTTTCGCAAAGCCCACAGCAGCACCTGTGGCTACTGGAGCTGATTCATTACTGCCTGCTGCTGGGCTATGAAGGCCGTTATCGCGGCAGTGATGCTGGCCGTGCGCAGTGTGAAGGCATTCGTAAACGTCTCGCGCAACTGATTCAGGAAACACGCCCGTCGACCGCTAATCCGGCCGCGCCGCTGGTGGAAGTGCATCCGTTAGTCAGTCGCTTAACCCGTCCGATGGTGCCGTTATGGGCCTGTGCGATGTTAGCGGCCCTGATTGCCTGCCTGATTTACAGCGGCCTGAACTGGCGGCTGGGCAACGCGGCCGAACCGCTGTTGCGCGCCATCTATCAAACCCCGCTGCCGCAAATCATGCCTGGCCGTCGCCCGACCTCACCGCAGGCGTTGCTGGATTTACATCAGCGTTTGAATGATGTGATC
This sequence comes from Erwinia sp. S63, assembly GCF_016625195.1. Classification (GTDB taxonomy): domain Bacteria; phylum Pseudomonadota; class Gammaproteobacteria; order Enterobacterales; family Enterobacteriaceae; genus Pantoea. The sequence goes on along the minus strand of NZ_JACVUP010000001.1, from coordinate 499,402 downwards.
GCCGCCGGTCAGCTGGAAGTCAGCGATGGAGCATTCGGCAGCAAGGTCATCATTCCGGCCGATAAACTCTTCTCCCCGGACGGAACCGTGGTCAATCAGGTTGGTCGCGCGCTGCTGGCGCACGTGGCGAGCGCCATGAAAACCGTTAAAGGCACCGTGCTGGTGTCGGTATACACCGATAACAGCCCTGTTGATGGGCGTTTCGCCTCGAGCTATGAATTCTCCTTTGCGCGTGCACGCGCCGTGATGCAGTTGCTGAATCCGCAACTGGCTGAGGGGCACAGCGTGAAAGCGGAAGGTCGCGGCGACAGTAATCCGCTGCTGCCTAATGACAGTAATGAAAACCGTGCGCGCAACCGCCGTGTGGAAATCACCCTCTTTGCCGCACCGGAAACCCTTGGCAATCATCCGGGAGGTGAGTGATGCGCGCATCGCTGCAACATTTGTTAACCCACCGCCTGCTGTGGAGCCTGATTGGTGTCACGGCCTTAAGCTGTGTGCTGTGGATGCTCGGCCCGCTCTGGATCTGGGGAGACACGCGCCCGCTTGAGCCGGTGTTTCCTCGTCAGCTGCTGGTCGGTTTGCTGTTCTTCTGCTGGGTGCTGTTCCAGTTTATCCCCGCGATTTGGCGTGGCTGGTTTAACAGCAAACTCCTGAACCGTTTGCAGGAGATGAGTCAGGAGGAGCTGTCCGATCGCCAGGCCACCGATACGCTGCTGTCTCAGCGCTTCAGTGAAGCAGCCCTGCGCCTTAAACGCACGCAGTTTGGCCGCCGCCATCAACAGAGCTGGCTGGCACGCTTTCAGAGCCACTATCTTTACCAGCTTCCGTGGTATGTAATCATTGGCGCGCCCGGTGCGGGAAAAACCACCGCTCTGCTCAACGCCGGACTTGAGTTTCCCCTCACCGATAGCCTCGGCAAAGCAGCCATTCGCGGCGTCGGCGGTACTCGCCACTGCGACTGGTGGTTCACCGACAGCGCGGTAATGATTGATACCGCGGGGCGTTATGCTTTGCAGGAGAGCCAACGCGCACGTGACGGCGCTGAGTGGCAGAGTTTCATCAACCTGTTAAAACGCTATCGCACCCGCCAGCCGATCAACGGCGTGATCATGACCATTAGCGTCGCCGATCTGCTCACCGATTCCGCGGAGGCGCGCCACGCACAGGCCAGCGCGTTACGTAGCCGCATGCAGGAGTTACACCAGCAAACCGGTATCCATTTCCCGGTGTATGTGATGGTCACCAAGACCGATCTGCTGAAAGGGTTTTTAAGCTTTAACGAAGGCCTGAGTAAACCGCAGCGCGACGCCATCTGGGGATTCACCTTTCCCTGGGAGCCCGGTAAACCGCACAAAGATGACTGGCATAACAGTTTTAGCCAGCAATATCAGCGCTTAGAACAGCGTCTGCAGCAGCAACTGCCCACGGTGATGGCGAATGAACGCGATCTCACCCTGCGTGCTGACTGTTTCCTGTTCCCACAGGAGTTCAGCTCGTTACGGCCGTTGCTGAATGAGTATCTGGATGTGGTGTTCTCGCGCCATGAAGATGAGATTGCCTGGTCAGCGCGCGGCCTATTCTTTACCAGCGGGACTCAGGAAGGCTTACCGTTTGATCGCATCATGGGCGAACTCAACCGTAAGCTTCAATTGCCACATACCGGTGAAAGCAGCCTCGCCACCTGGGATAGCGTCACCCGTAATAACCCCATCCCCGGCAATAAAGGCCAGAGTTTCTTTATCCGCGACCTGCTGAGCGATCTGGTGTTCTGCGAAAGTGGCTTAGCGGGCAGTAACCGCCATTGGGAGTACCGCAACCGCCTGTTTCACTGGATTGGCTACGGTGCGCTCACTGGCGCATTGCTGTTGCTCTCCGGTTTATGGCTGGCCAGCTATGTCCAGAACCAGCATTATCTTAACCAGGTTGCCGCACGTATCGGGCCGATTACTCATCAGAGTCAGCAGGTGATTCATCAGCCAGCCGATAATATCTTTGATCTGCTACCCTTCTTAAATAACCTGGTGAAGTTGCCGTTGTCGGAGCGCTTTTCCCTCGACAATCCACCGCTTAGCATGCGCGTGGGACTGTATCGTGGCAACCAGGTAAGCGATGCGGCATGGGTGCTTTATCAAAATGCACTTAAGTCTCTGCTGTTACCGCGCGTCGCCCAGCAAATCACCAATTTGCTGCGTAACGATCCCGGAAATGACAATGAATACAGCCGTAATGCGCTACGTGCTTACCAGATGTTGTATCAGCCGCGCAATTACGACGGCGAATTCCTGCGTGGCTGGCTGATGCAGAACCTGCAACGTAACCTGCCAGATGATGTCAGCGCATGGGATTTACAGCAGCTTGACTGGCACCTTAGCCAGCTTCTGGATCAGCAGATTCAGTCATCACCTTATGCGCGCGATAACGCGCTGATGATGCGCAAGCTTGCAGAAAATCTGAAAAATGCCGGTGAGAATGGCAGTTCGCTGGCGATCGCGCCGCAGCGGGTTTCGCAGCGATTGACCGGACACAGTGAGTAATGGTGAGGTAACCATGGCGACGCACACCGCGCCGGGTTGGTATGGCAAATTGCCGGCCACCGGCGACTTCCTGCGCCAGCGCCTGAGTGAGAGTACCGTGACGCCCTGGAGCCATTGGTTTCAACAGGGGCTAATGCACTGGCATCAGCAACCCGATGCTACCACTCAGCTGTTTCTGCGCGCCCCAGTCTGGAATTTTGTTCTGCCGCTGTCGCCGCTGCGTCAGCAGGTGCAGATGGGCTGTCTGCTGCCCTCGTGCGATCGCGTGGGGCGCACCTGGCCGTTGCTGGCACTGCGCAGTTTTCCGCTCAGCCACTGGCACAGCGCGCAACTGGCGATGTCGGGCGACTGGTTCCAGGATCTCGGCTCGCTGCTGTTGCGTGGCGTACGCGACCGACTGAACCCCGATGCGCTGGAGCAGCAGATGCAGCGTGTCACGCCGCTAATGGTGCCGGAGAATCAGCGCAGCGACATCATGGATGTGATTGGTTTTGATGATTTGCCCTGCACGCTGAGCTGGCGTGAAGTGGCGGATAAATTTGATCCCCAGCAGCACATTAGCTACTGGTGGAGTAATCGCAGTGACGGTTTTGCCCACGCCACACATAAACACAGTGGGCCGCTCACCGCGCAACTTTTTGCGTTACTGTTTAACCCGGCGGCAGGTGCACAGCCGGGACGCAACGGCCTCTATCCACCGATGTTTGAATAGGCCGCAGCGTTTTCCTTGTTAACAGGATGACTCATGCAATTTACCATTGTGCAGTGCAATACGGATGTGCCAGCGAAGACGGTCGACTTTAAGCCGCCTGGGGGAACCATTGGCCGCAGTCAGGATAACGATCTGGTGCTGCCTGATGAATCGCGCGCCATTTCACGCTTGCAGGCGTTGGTGCATATATCCCCGGAAGGCGAGTGCCGCCTGACCACTCAGGGCAGTGTGACCTCGGTGGTACTGAACGGCGTGGCGTTGCAGCGCGGTTCACAAGTGCAGTTACAGCACGGTGATGCACTGCAAATCGGCGATTATGGCCTTGAAGTGCGCGACCCTGCTTGCCAGAGCAGTCAACAGGATGACCCGCTCGCGTTCTTCGCGGACAGCGCTGCCGATCCACTTGGCATGCAGCAGGCATTCGAGGTTGTGCCAGAAGCCAGTGCCGCGCGCCCGGAGCGCCGTACTGACCCTCGACTGGGTATCGATCCGCAAAGTGATGCACATCCCGTACCCGACCCGCTGCCGCAGGCCGATCAAGACAAACTGCTGGCCGCACTGCTGGAAGGCATGGGCTTGAATAATGGTCATCACACGCCGATCACTGAAGAGCAGATGCGCGTGACCGGTCGCATGCTGAGCCTGTTCTCGCAAGGCACGGTGGCCCTGCTCTCTTCGCGCTCGATCCTCAAACGCGGTGTGAAAGCCGACATGACGATGATCCTCAATGAGGCCAACAATCCGTTTAAAATTTTGCCTTCGGGTAAAACGGTATTGATGCAGATTTATCAGAGTCAGATGCCCGGTTTTATGCCGCCAGAAGCGGCGGTGCGTGATGCACTGGTGGATTTGCAGGCGCATCAATTGGGGATGATCGCCGGCATTCGCGCCATCATTGCAGCGATGCTGCAATCCTTCAATCCGCAACGCCTGGAAGAAGAAGCACGCAAAGATGGCGTGTTACCAAAGCTGCCGTTCAACAGTGGGCGCAAAGCCGCGTTGTGGGATTACTTTTCACGCCACTATCAGCGCACTGCCGGCGAAATTGAAGATGACTTCCATACCCTGTTCGGCGAAGCCTTCCTGCATGCGTATGATATGGAAGTGAATCAATATAAAGATTCCCAGACACGGACCGAAGACGCATGAAAATGATGTTTGCCAGCCGCTGCCAACAGGGAATGCGCGATCAAAATCAGGATCGCACCGGGGCCGAGCTTGATGAACATAAAGCCTGCTTTCTGGTGTGTGATGGTGTGGCCGGTTTGCCCGGCGGTGATAAAGCGGCGCAACTCGTACGGGATACGCTGCTAACGCAGTTACACAACAGTACGGCGTTTACCCCTGAGAGCACCCGTGCGGCGATTGAGCACTGCCAGCAGGTACTACTAGACGCGCAGGGAAAGAATCCGAAATATGCACGCATGAGCACCACGCTGGCCGCGCTGTTTATTGACCGCGAGACGCAGCGCGCATGGTGGGCGCATGCCGGTGACAGCCGGGTTTATCACTTCCGTCATGGGGTGCTGAGTCAGGTGACGCGTGACCACAGTCTGGCCCAGCAACTGCGAGAAGCAGGCTATGAAAATACCGGAATTAACAGTAATTTACTCTATAATGCGCTCGGCGTTGAGCCTGCACGTCCAGCCACCTTTAGTGAAGTGATTTCATTGACGGATGGCGATGCGTTTCTCGTCTGCACTGACGGGTTCTGGCTCAATCTGACCACTCACGAGATGGAACAAGCCCTGCGCATGGTCAATGCCTGCGAAGAGTGGCTGACTTTGATGGAACAAGCCGTTAACCGCAGTGTAAAAAGCGACAATCTCAGCGCTCTGGCAATCTGGATTGGCGAACCGCAGGAAGCGACGCTGCTTTATTCCCAGGCTGATGCGGCACGTTTTCTGCCGACACGTTATTGATCCCAAGGACCTTTATGAAAGTGTGGTTGCCGGGCTTAGCGACCTTGTTGCTGGCTCTTAATGCGCAAGCTGATGATTATCGTGTGGTCTATTCGCCGAGTCTGTCGCTTGAAGTCTATATCGATAATGTGGCCAGCAATTCACCCAACGACTGGTGCAAAGAGACCTTGCCGTTGCGTATTGTTTCCGGCAAAAGCACCGATTCCAGCATTCTGACCAGCTTCCTGCCGCGCGTCGGCACGCTGCTGGCTAATCAATGCGGCACGCTGGATGAAATCCCGTGGCAGATGACCAATAAAGACGGCAGCGTGCTGGCCAACGGCAGCGCAGCAAAATTACAGAACTGGCGCCCCATCGTGATTAACGATGCGACCGCCAGTGCCAGTGCCAGCAATGCAGCCCCGCTGGATCTCTCTCGCCCGGCAGATAGCACCCCGTTGCAGCACTTCACCCTACCAGCGGGCTGTCATTTCCGCACCTCCTGGGACGAAAACGGCGACTCGCTGTTTATTCCGGATAACCCGCAGCAGCACTGTTCCACGGATGGCTGGCTGGAAGGCCCGAGTGAATTAACGCTGATGAGCGGCGACAAAACGCGCTCGCTGGCGGTGAATTTCTATCAGGGCTACCCCATTGCTAACCTCAAGCTCAGCGGCCCGGCACTGGAAGTGGTGGCGGTGAACAAACAGCGCATGATCGTGGCGCGTCCGGACGCCGAAGATAGCTGGTTAGTGCTGCCGTTTGACAGCCAGCAACATGTGTGGCGCTTCACTGGCAATCTGCTGATTAAAATGGACAAGACAGCGGGTCAGGATAGTGATGCCGTGAAGAGTCGGGTTGAAACCTTACGCGGCGTTTGGTCGTCGCAGTTTATGCCACAGCAAAAAGTGACTGTGTTACTGATTGACACCCTGCATGCGGATCTTGCCGATCCGGCGATTGGTGCCTGGCGTAACATTAATTAATTAGCGGTCGTCGCCTGACGTCAACAGACTGGCAGGCGCTACAGGACGTGTTCAGAGAGTTCACTATGTCGGCAAACGAAAACCACACACCGAATGCCCTGCCTGCGGGTTACCGGTTTAATGAATTTGAAATCAAGGAAGTGATTGGCGGCGGCGGCTTTGGCATTGTTTACCGTGCCTGGGATCATCAGCTGGAACGCACCATCGCCATCAAAGAGTACATGCCGGTTTCACTGGCGGTGCGTGCTGCTGACCTGTCGCTGGAGTTGCGTGGCGAGCGCTTCCAGAAACTGTTCAACGCCGGACGTAACAGCTTTATCCAGGAAGCTCGTTTGCTCGCGCGTTTTAATCATCCCGGTCTGCTGCACGTGTTGCGCTTCTGGGAAGAGAACGACACCGCCTACATGGGCACGCTCTACTACAGCGGAATGACGCTCAAAGAGTGGCAGGTCACCAGCCCGGACAGTATCGATGAGTCCTGGATTCGTCGCCTGTTACCGCCACTGTTTGGCGCGATTAACACCATTCATGCCGCCGGTTATCTGCACCGCGATATTTCGCTGGATAACATCCAGATTCAGGAAAATCAGCTGCCGGTATTACTCGATTTTGGCTCGGCACGAAAGGAGATCGGCAATCTCTCCGATGAAACCGAGATCATGCTGAAACCTGGCTTTGCCCCGATTGAACAATACAGCGAGGAAGGCGAAATTGAGCAAGGCCCGTGGACCGATATCTATGCGCTCGGCGCGGTGCTGCACAATCTGATTATCGGCCATGCGCCTCCGGTCAGCGTGGTGCGCTGCATCGAAGATAACTATCAACCACTGGTTGAACGCAAGCCAGCAGGCTATTCGCTGTCGCTGCTGCACGCCATCGACTGCGCGCTGGCAATGAAACCCGTCGATCGTCCACAAAGTATTGATGCGTTTGCCAGCCTGATCGATTTGCCGGTGAGCGATGTTGAAGCACTGGTCACCACCTTCCCGGTGGCGGTTGAAGTTCCAGCTCCAGCGACTGAACCCGTGGCCGCTCCGGTGCCTGAACCACAGGTAATGGCGGTGAATCATGCGGCAGCCGCGATTGAACCCGTCACACCGCGCAACGTGCGCCGCCTGTCGCCCGGCCTGGTGGCCGCCGCTGCCATTGCCATTCTGGCCGTGGTGGTCGTGGTGTGGAAAACCAATCGTCACAGCGAATCCGCACCGATAGCCGCCGCACCTTCTGCATCAGCGCCAGTGGCCAGCAACAGTGCAGCCAGCAGCGCGCCAGGCCTGGCGACCGTCTATCTGCGTTTGGAGGAGGGCGAAAAAGTACTGCTTAACGGCGAGACGAAGGATGTGAAACCCGCCAGCAGTGGTTTTGCTTCACTCAATCTGGCGGCGGGGAAATATCGCATTGAAGTGCAAAATGGCAGCCAGGTGCTGAGTCAAACACTGACCATCGACAAACCCGGAACCTGGCTGATTAATCCGGGTAAGCCGTAATTAACGCGCTGCAGATTGCTGCAGCGCCCTCACCTCAGCGGCCAGACGCGTCAAGGCGTCTTCCTGCATGCCGCGTTTGCCCAGCTCTTGTTCAAGCGAGTAGAGATACTGAGCATTGGTGCCGAGCGGGCCGCTGGCCTGAGCAATCAACGGTGCGATAGTGCTGCGACAGGAATCAGCTTCATACAGCGGGTGACGCGGATCCATGATAAACACCAGCGCCGTTACTTTGCGTGCATCATCCAGTTCCAGTTCACACCAGGTTGGCAGGTAGCAGCCGGTGATCATCTCGCGCTTCCACAGCAACTCCAGCTCATCATGCAGCCGCGCTTCGGGCAGACGAAAAGCCAGGCCGCTGGTTGCACCGCCCTCTTTCAGCGCCAGCATCCGACCGGGTGTGGACACCGTGCCCCTGCCGGCCGTCAGGCGCAGACAGAAAGCCCGATGCCAACCTTCCAGTCGCCCGGAAGCCACTTCTTCCGCCTCAAAAACCGGGTTCCACATCAGGGAGCCATAACCAAAAATCCACACCGGACTTTGGTCAGGGCGACAAGCCAGCGTGGCAGCGAGCGATGCGGCACGCTTTTCACAGCTCCACAGCAGCGCCTCGTCGATATCACCAAACGATGTTTTACAATCCGCTTTTAATAGAAATTCCCGGGTTAACAATGCGACCTCCTCTACTACGCTGACATCCTGTCGGTTCGGCTCCTCAAAGATGATGTCTTACAGGCAACACGCGTTGCGTCGACTTAAGAGAAGACATTAATGCATTTTTAACAAAAGTTTCAAGATTGACCCCGATCACAAAGGGGAAATTCTTTGTAAATAGCATCGGCTGCCTGGCAGATAACTTGAACAGAGTGATGACGAAGAAAGCAATGAAATGGCAAACATACACTTTAGTTACACAAGGATTTTTTTAACCACAAACCCCCAATAAATCGCACTCAAATTGGGTTTAAACAGGGATTATTTTGTACATAAAAATAACTTTATCGAATTTCAACAAGATGAATATTCGATGTTATTAGCCAATAACTCCTGCTTTTGCTGGGTTAACATCAAAACACTGACTAAGTAAAGTCGCGTAAAAAGCCTGAAACACAACTGTTGAAAAGTTACACTGCGCTGCGTCAGAAAAGTCATTATATTTATCAGGCACTGATCGCCTGTTTTGTTCTTTTTGCCGGAGAGGATGGTGAATGGCTACACATGAGAAAACCCGACACACCGAGTACTCACTGATTTTCCCGATTGTCGCGCTGACGGTGCTGAGCTTCTTTGGCAGTCAGACGGCATTATTGCCGATTATCGGCATCAACCTGTTGGCGCTAGTGGCGATTCTTTTTAGTGCCTTCAGCGTCGTGCGCCACGCCGATGTGCTGGCACATCGCCTGGGTGAACCCTATGGCTCGTTGATTTTAAGCTTGTCCGTGGTGATTCTGGAGGTCAGTTTGATCTCCGCGCTGATGGCCACCGGCGATGCTGCCCCTGCGCTGATGCGCGACACGCTCTACTCCATCATCATGATTGTCACCGGCGGGCTTGTGGGCTTTGCGCTGCTGCTTGGTGGACGCAAATTCGCTACCCAGTACGTTAATCTGGCGGGCGTTAAGCAGTACATGATTGCCATCTTCCCGCTGGCGATTCTGGTGCTGGTGTTCCCGAATGCGTTACCAGGCGGCAATTTCACCACGGCGCAGGCGCTGATCATTGCCGCGATCTCCGCTGCCATGTACGGCGTGTTCCTGCTGATTCAGACCAAAACGCATCAGAGCCTGTTTGTCTACGAGCACGAAGATGACGGGGATGATGGCGATCCGCATCATGGTAAGCCTTCTGCGCATAGCTCGCTGTGGCATACGGTATGGTTGATCATTCATCTGATCGCCGTCATCAGCGTCACCAAAATGAACGCCAACCCGCTGGAAAACTTACTGACCGAACTGAACGCGCCTCAGCAATTTACCGGTTTCCTGGTGGCCTTGCTGATTCTGTCGCCGGAAGGGTTGGGGGCCATCAAAGCAGTGCTAATGAACCAGGTACAGCGCGCGATGAACCTGTTTTTCGGTTCGGTTCTAGCCACTATCTCCCTGACGGTACCGGCGGTGAGCATTATCGCCACCCTGACCGGTCAGCAACTGATATTTGGTCTTGAGCCACCACATATGGTGATCATGAGTGCCGCGCTGATTCTGTGCCATATTTCGTTCTCAACCGGGCGTACCAATGTGCTGAACGGGGCTGCGCATCTGGCGCTATTTGCGGGTTATTTGCTGACGATCATGCTGTAGCGTCTAACGCTTAGGTTAAAAACAATAAAGGCGCCCTTCGGCGCCTTTCTCACATCTGCAATCAGCAATTAGTTGCTGGTATCCAGCTCCGGGAAGCTCTTCACCAGGTCATCAATCGCTTTCATCTGCGCCAGGAACGGCTCCAGCTTGTCCAGCGGCAGCGCGGATGGACCGTCGCATTTCGCGCTGTTCGGCTCTGGGTGCGCTTCAATAAACAGACCGGCGATGCCCACCGCCATACCGGCGCGAGCCAGTTCAGCCACCTGCGCGCGACGTCCACCTGAAGCTGCGCCGAACGGATCGCGCGTCTGCAATGCGTGGGTCACGTCGAAGATCACCGGGCTGTTATTGGTGACGTTCTTCATCACGTTGAAGCCGAGCATATCGACAACCAGGTTGTCATAACCGAAGTTGCTGCCACGGTCGCACAGGATCACTTTGTCGTTACCGCCTTCCGCGAATTTATCGACAATGTTACCCATCTGGCCTGGGCTGACGAACTGAGGTTTCTTGATGTTGATCACCGCACCGGTTTTCGCCATCGCTTCCACCAGATCGGTCTGACGCGCCAGGAATGCTGGCAGCTGAATCACATCCACCACATCCGCTACCGGCTGTGCCTGTGAAGCTTCATGCACGTCAGTGATGATTTTCACGCCGAAAGCCTGTTTCAGCTCCTGGAAAATCTTCATGCCCTCTTCCAGACCCGGACCACGGTAGGATTTGATGGAAGAGCGGTTAGCTTTGTCAAAAGAAGCTTTGAACACGTAAGGGATACCGAGCTTATCGGTTACTTTTACATAGTGTTCGCAAATACGCATGGCGAGGTCGCGCGATTCCAGCACGTTCATACCGCCAAAGAGAACAAATGGCAGATCGTTTGCGACCTTGATATCGCCGATATTTACAACTTTCTGAGTCATGCCCTTTCCTTATTGTCGAGATGACGCTTAGTGCAGCGTCACCTGTTTCTGTTCAATTGCGTGAATCTGCACTTTAATCATTTCGCTAACTGGGTCTTCTGGACACTGTTCAACGAAGTAGGTCAAATCGGTCAGCGCGATATGTTCACACTCAAGCTGAGCGTAGATTAAACCCCGATCGCGGATCTCATACGGGTCATCAGGATCAATCTGCAGTAAAACCTGGCTGACATTCAGCGCCAGTTCCATCTGCTTCTCTTCCATCAGCGCCGCCTTCAACGTATCCAGCATTTTACGCATCACGTTGATGGTTTTAGCTTCATCCAGATCGTCATTGTAGAGCTTCGCGGTCGGGCTGATGTTGCCCTTCAGCCACACTTCCAGCGTATGCGTATCCAGCGTTTCGCCGTTGAAAGGGTTGATCAACCACATTTCACCGTCCAGCCAGTCTGCGCGCAGAATCAGCTGGGTGGGGAAAATCACCGGGATCAGCGGCAGCTCCAGTTCGTCGGCAATGTGCAGCAGAATCACGCCCAGCGACACGGCGGTGCCTTGTCGGCTCTTCAGCACTTTATCGATCCACAACGCATCGGACAAATTGTAGACGCCGCTGGCGCCACCAAATCCCCATTGACGATAAAACAATTCAAGCAGCTTACTCAGCTGCAAGTCGGCATCCTGTTCGCTGCTGACGTAATCCCGGGCTTCTTCAACCAATGCCGCCAGCTGCTGCTGGACGGAAGGCGCAGAAAAATCATTGCGTATGGCGCAGGTCGCGCCAATCACCGCTTCACTCAACGGCGTTTCACTGTAATCAACTAGCTCTGGCGAGGTCATACTATCCCCAATAACGGCATTTTGGTCATCGCCAGCTTAATCACAAACAGCAGCGCTACGATTGCAATCAGGCAGGCGACCCAACGTGTCCCCATCTTACGTGGGCGACGGCTCAATGCCACGGAACCTAAGGCGATGTAGATAATAACCCCTAACAGCTTCTCCGTCAGCCAGCTTCCTTGCGGTGAGAACGGATAAAAGTGCGTAATCACCACCAGCAATACGCCACTGAGCAATAAAAATGAGTCATTAATATGCGGTGCGATGCGCACCCAGCGGCGCTGCAGCATTTCTGAACCGGTGGTTAGCCAGTAAAAGCGCAGTAAAAACAGACTGATAGTCAGGGCAACCGTCAGCAGGTGAAAATGTTTAATCAGCGGATACCAGCTTGCCATGGTGCTTCCTTAAATCAAAAAAATTGCCCAAGTGTGACGCGCGGATTGCCGCCATAATCGTTAATGCTGCTGACCTGCTGATAGCCGTGCTGCGTCATGATCTCGCGCACCGCTTTATCCTGCTGCCAGCCGTGCTCCAGCAACAGCCAGCCACCGGGCTGTAACCACTGCGGCGCACGGTGAATAATTAAACGTAAATCAGCCAGCCCGGCTTCATCGGCCACCAGTGCGCTAAGCGGCTCAAAACGCACATCTCCCTGCTGCAGATGTTCATCGGCGGCATCGATATAAGGCGGGTTACTGACGATGAGATCGAAACGCTGGGCGGGAATGTCATCGAACCAGTGGCTGAGCTGGAAACGCGCATTGCTGATGTGCAACCGCTGAGCATTCTCTTCCGCCAGCGCCACAGCTGCTTGGATACGGTCGCAGCCCAACACCTGGCAGTCAGGACGCTCACTCGCCAGCGCTAGCGCGATAGCTCCGGTGCCCGTGCCAAGATCGAGCAAGGAGGACGGTGTTGCGGGAATACGTAAGAGCGCCTGTTCCACCAGCACTTCGGTATCCGGACGCGGAATTAATGTGGCATCATTGACGCGCAACGGCAGCGACCAAAATTCTCGCTCGCCCACCAGATGCGCAATCGGTTCGCCTTTCACCCGACGCGCCAGCAGCGCATCAAGTTCGGCAAGCTGAGTAGCGTCGAGTTCATGATCGTCAAACGCCACCAGCCAGCTGCGTGATTTTCCCGTAACAAAACCCAGCAAAATCTCCGCATCCCGTTTCGGGCTGTCTCCGCCACAGAGCGCGACCACTGCGTGCTTGAGCCAGTGGCGAATCATCATCAGTCTTGTCCAGCCAGCGCGGCCAGCTGATCGGCCTGATACTCCTGCACAATCGGCTCGATCAGCGTATCCAGCTTCCCTTCCATGGTTTCATCCAGGCGGTACAGCGTCAGGTTAATACGATGATCGGTAACACGACCCTGCGGGAAGTTGTAAGTGCGGTTACGGTCCGAACGGTCGCCGCTGCCCAACAGGTTGCGGCGGGTTGAGGCTTCGGCAGCGTTACGCTTGGCGGTTTCGGCGGCATGAATTCGCGCTCCCAATACCGCCAACGCTTTGGCTTTGTTTTTGTGCTGGGAACGTTCGTCCTGACACTCAACCACAATACCGGTGGGCAAGTGGGTAATACGAATCGCGGAGTCGGTGGTGTTAACGTGCTGACCACCCGCGCCTGAGGAGCGGAAGGTATCGATCTTCAGATCGCCCGCGTTGATTTCCGGCATTTCTGCTTCTGGCAACTCCGGCATCACCGCCACGGTGCAGGCAGAGGTATGAATACGGCCCTGCGATTCGGTTTCCGGGACACGCTGAACGCGATGACCGCCGGATTCGAATTTCAAACGACCGTAAGCGCCTTCACCATTAATTCGGGCGATAACTTCTTTGTAGCCGCCGTGCTCGCCTTCGTTGGCGCTAATGATCTCGACCTGCCAGCGGCGTGCTTCGGCATAACGGCTGTACATACGGAACAGATCGCCTGCGAAAATTGCCGCTTCATCTCCGCCGGTTCCGGCGCGCACTTCCACAAAGCACGAACGTTCATCATCGGGATCTTTTGGCAGCAGCAGCACCTGAAGCTGTTGTTCCAGCACTTCACGTTTCTCACGCGAAATCTTTAACTCTTCATTTGCCATTTCACGCATTTCAGGATCGTCGAGCATCATTTCAGCTGTTTCGATATCTTCCTGCACCTGCTGCCAGTCGCGGAAGCAAAGGGTCACATCGGTCAACTGTGCATATTCGCGTGATAACGCGCGAAAACGTTCCTGATCGCCAATTACGCCGGCATCGCCCAGTAACGCTTCCACTTCTTCGTGGCGTTCCTGGAGGGCTTCCAGCTTGGCAACAATAGAGCTCTTCATGTAATTGAGGGTATCCCAGTGATAGGTCGTGACAGACCAGATTACTCTAATCCGAGGCTGTCACGTAAGATCTGCAGGCGTTCGTTATCGCCATCGCGCGCGGCCTGCTGCAGTGATTTGGTTGGTGCATGAATAAGACGATTGGTTAGCTTGTGCGCTAACTCTTGCAAGACTTTCTCGGCATCCGCGCCCTGACGCAGTGCGGCAATGGCACGCTCCTGCAACTCGGCGCGCACGTCGTCAGCCTGTGAACGATATTCGCGAATGGTGTCGCCCGCGCTTTGCGCACGCAGCCACGCCATAAATTCGCCACTCTCCTGCACGACAATGCTTTCCGCCTGCACCGCGGCGGCTTTGCGCTGCGCCATATTCTGCTCGATGATCGCTTGCAGGTCATCGACGCTGTACAAATAGGCGTTCGCCAGTTTGCCCACTTCAGGTTCAACATCACGCGGTACAGCGATATCCACCAGCAACATCGGCTGGTTGCGGCGGGCCTTCAAGGCGCGCTCCACCATGCCTTTGCCAATAATTGGCAGCGGGCTGGCGGTCGAAGAAATAATGATATCCGCATCGGCCAGACGGGTTTCAATGTCGCCCAAACCGATCACTTCGGCACCCACTTCGTCGGCCAGCAGCTGCGCTCGTTCGCGGGTGCGGTTGGCAATCATCAACTTCTGCACTTTGTGTTCGCGCAGATGACGCGCCACTAATTCGATGGTTTCCCCGGCGCCCACCAGCAACACGTTGACCGTGCTGAGTGATTCGAAAATTTGGCGAGCCAGAGAACAGGCGGCAAAGGCGACAGAGACCGCGCTGGCACCGATTTCAGTTTCGGTACGCACGCGTTTGGCGACGGAAAAGGTTTTCTGGAACATGCGCTCCAGCTCACTGCTCAGCGCGTGGTCGCGTGAGGAATCAGCATGGGCTTTTTTGACCTGACCGAGAATTTGCGGCTCACCCAACACCAGTGAGTCGAGACCACTGGCAACGCGCATCAGATGGCTGACGGCGGCGTTGTCCTGATGCCAGTAAAGGCTGGCGCGGACATCCTCTTCACGCAGGTCGTGGTACTCACATAACCAGCGCACCAGCCTCTCCTGCAAATCTGTCTGCTGCTCTACGCTAAGGTAGAGTTCAGTACGATTACAGGTGGAGAGCACCACACCACTCTGAACCATCGGCTGGGACAACAGGCTATTGAGTGCCTGATCCAGCGTGTCTGGCAGAAACGCAACGCGTTCGCGCAGCGCAACAGGTGCGGTTTTGTGGTTGATTCCGAGAGCAAGCAGCGTCATGGTGATTCGGGTTGGGATGTCCCAATATTTGTCAGGGCTTTGTGAAGCGCATTCTACAAGATGCCACAGATCAAGAAAAGCCATACAAAGGCTATGACTGTAATAAGATTAAACTGATCGTGCGCAATTATCCTTACATCGGCATTGACGGCGTAGTATTGGATGGTTAGCGTTATCGGTTACGAAGTAAAAACGTGTCTGAGGAGACGACCACGTGATGCATTTGCCCCCGCGCAAGCTGTTGCGCCTTTTGCCCCTTGCCAGCGTATTGCTGGCTGCTTGTAGCATCAACAAACCACAAGGTCCTGGCCCCAGCACCACCTCACCGCAATGGCAGCAGCATCAACAAGCCGTTGAGAAAATCACCCAATATCAAACGCGTGGCGCTTTTGCCTATCTCTCTGATAAGCAAAAAGTCTATGCGCGCTTTAACTGGCAGCAAACCGCCGCCGATCGCTATCGTCTGTTGTTAACCAACCCGCTTGGCAGCACCGAGTTGCAGCTGGATGCGCAAGGTTCGGTGGTGCAAATCGTCGATAACAAAGGCAAACGCTACGTGAGTAACGATGCTGAAAAGATGATTTCACAGCTCACCGGAATGGATATCCCGCTGGCGAACCTGCGTCAGTGGATGATGGGCTTGCCGGGTGATGCCACGGATTATCAGCTCAACAGCAGCTATCAGTTGCAGAGTGTGAACTACAGCCGTAATGGTCAGCAGTGGAAAGTGAACATCTCTGATTACGACAGCAAAGTGAATCCACCTCTGCCGGCCAACCTGGAACTGACTGAAGGTGGTCAGCGGATCAAACTGCGCATGGATAGCTGGACCACGCAATGATCACCACCTGGCCCGCTCCGGCAAAACTGAATCTGTTTCTCTACATTACGGGCCGTCGTGCTGACGGCTACCACAATCTGCAAACGCTGTTTCAGTTTCTTGATCACGGCGACACGCTGGAGATCACGCCTGACAGCAGTGGGAACATTACGCTGCTGACGCCATTAGCGGGCGTCGCCGATGACGACAACCTGATCGTGCGGGCAGCGCGGATGTTGCAGCAAGCCGCGGCTGCTCGCGGTTCGCTGCCCGAAAACGCGGGGGCGCAGATAGCACTGGAGAAACGCCTGCCAATGGGCGGCGGTCTGGGCGGCGGTTCGTCGGATGCCGCGACCGTGCTGGTGGCGCTCAATCATTTATGGCAAACCGGGCTTAGCGTGGATGAGTTAGCTACCCTTGGCGTGAAGCTCGGTGCCGATGTTCCGGTGTTCGTGCGTGGTCACGCCGCCTTTGCCGAAGGAGTTGGCGAGCAGATTCAGCCCGCTGAACCGGAAGAGAAATGGTATCTGGTGGCGCATCCTGGCATCAGCATCGGCACGCCGGATATCTTTCGTGATCCAGACTTGACGCGCAATTCACCGATACGCACATTAGATGAACTGTTACAGCGTCCTTTTCACAATGATTGTGAAGCTGTGGCAAGAAAACGTTTTCGCGAGGTTGATGCGCTGCTTTCCTGGCTGCTAGAATACGCGCCGTCGCGCCTGACCGGGACCGGATCTTGTGTATTTGCTGAATTTAGCACCGAATCCGCTGCTCGTCAGGTGCTGGAGCTTGCCCCGAAATGGATTAACGGATTTGTGGCGCGCGGACTTAATATCTCGCCGTTGCAACGTACCCTTTCCGGGCTCTAAGCGTTTGCGTGACAGTGCCACCCTGTTCCAGGCACTGCACGTGACGCATTAACACACCCGTATGAACGACTTCAAAAGTATTCGCCGGTTACTTTTGAAACGTTCATTCTCTGGACGCCAAGCCTGAGGTTCTTCTCGTGCCTGATATGAAGCTATTTGCTGGTAACGCCACCCCGGAACTAGCACAACGTATTGCCAACCGCCTTTACACTAGCCTCGGAGACGCTGCTGTCGGCCGTTTCAGTGATGGTGAAGTAAGTGTACAGATCAACGAAAATGTACGCGGTGGTGATATTTTCATCATCCAGTCCACCTGTGCCCCCACCAATGATAATCTGATGGAGCTGGTTGTGATGGTCGACGCGTTGCGTCGGGCTTCTGCTGGTCGTATTACTGCTGTTATCCCTTACTTTGGTTATGCCCGTCAGGACCGCCGCGTGCGTTCTGCTCGTGTGCCGATCACCGCCAAAGTGGTTGCCGATTTCCTTTCTAGCGTGGGTGTTGACCGTGTTCTGACGGTTGATCTGCACGCCGAACAGATCCAGGGCTTCTTCGATGTCCCGGTTGATAACGTGTTCGGTAGCCCAATCCTGCTGGAAGATATGCTGCAGATTGGCCTGGAAAACCCGATTGTGGTTTCTCCGGACATCGGCGGCGTTGTGCGTGCTCGTGCTATTGCTAAGCTGCTCAATGACACTGATATGGCTATCATCGATAAACGTCGCCCGCGTGCGAACGTTTCTCAGGTGATGCACATCATCGGTGACGTGGCAGGTCGTGACTGTGTACTGGTCGACGATATGATCGACACCGGCGGTACGCTGTGCAAAGCAGCTGAAGCGTTGAAAGAGCGCGGCGCGAAACGTGTCTTCGCTTATGCGACTCACCCAATCTTCTCTGGCAACGCGGTAGAAAACCTGCGTAAGTCAGTGATCGATCAGGTTATCGTGTGCGACACCATTCCGCTGTCAGACGAGATGAAAGCCCTGCCAATCGTGCGTACCTTAACGCTCTCTGGCATGCTGGCCGAAGCGATTCGCCGTATCAGTAACGAAGAGTCCATCTCCGCAATGTTCGAACATTAATACATTGCATGAAACCGGGCCCCGCGCCCGGTTTTTTATTCCCAATAATTCGTTTCATTTACCGATTAAGCCGCTGTCGCTACAGATATTTTCGCGATAAATTTCGTTAAAACTCGCTATTCTCCCTGCCTTACACTCTTTTCATTCGACACGCGATGCTGCACTTTAGCGGGCCATTGATTAGTGGTATTTTTCTCCACACTTTTTTCTAAGAACTCCGACCACTATGACTCTCGACATTTACACACTATTTGTTTGCGAGCTCTATGTGCTGGGGTTTTTGAGCATTATTTTGGTGTTCGCCTGGGTGGGTGCGCAGTACGATCGCGTGCTGGGGTTCACCACGCTGGCGCTCACATTGACCCTGACAGCGGTGTTTCTCAGCAGTTTGCGCAGTGCTAGTTATGTTTTTCTTCCCATCGCTGTCGGCAACGTGGTGATGATGCTAGCCTATGGCAATCTGCTGAACGCTTTTCGAGCATTCTGCAATAAACCTCTCGGATTCAGCTGGTTAGCGGCTGCATTGTTATGGGCCATTCTATGCACGTTCCCCCAGTTTTACGCCAGCCAACCTAAACGCGTTTTAGTCATCTGCCTGCTTTGCATCATTTACACTGGCGCGCTAATTCGCCTGTTGTGGCAATCGCGCGATGCACTGCAGGTGACCTTTTGGCCGGCGCAGATGTTGCTATGGATACATCTGCTGTTTCACGTGGCGCGCATTTTTCTGGATGACGCCATCGCCACCCCGGTGCGCGGCGCGATAGCCGGTTCCAGTTTTTCGGTGTACGTGATTCTTGAATCCATTCTATTTGTGATTGGCCTGACGTTTACCATTCTGGCAATGGTCAATGAGCGCACACAAATTGCCCATAAACGAGCCTCGCTTCACGATCCCCTGACCAGCGTCTGGAATCGCCGCGCTCTGTTTGAGCAAGCCGACAGATTAGTGGTGCGTAACACGCGAAGTCCCCAACCACTGGTTTACACCGCTGTGCTGTTTGACCTCGACCATTTCAAAGGCATTAACGATCGTTACGGCCATCTGCAAGGTGACCGCGTATTAATCGATTTTTGTCAGGTGGTGCAGGCGTTGCTGCCCGCAGAAGGTCATTTTGCCCGTCTGGGCGGTGAAGAGTTTGCGGCGATTCTGCCGGGCAATAGCGAGGATGCGGAACGGGTGTGTGAGCGTATCCGGCTGGCGACACAGCTGTCGCAGCCCAACGACGTCTGCTATACCGTGAGTATTGGCTATGCTACCGCTAACCATCGCGATCACACCTTCCCGATTTTACTCGGTCTGGCGGACGAAGCGTTATACCGTGCAAAAGCCAGTGGCCGTAACCGCGTCGAGCGTTATTTCGTGCAGTTACAGCCTATACAGGAAGCGGCTGTTTCTTAATGCGACGAGTGATCGCGACGGCAGCGTTTGTCACCGTAGTGGCGCAACCAGAAGTAACGGTCTTCAACACGCTCACGTCCACTGACGCGTGCCCCCACCAGCCACAGCAGTGCCCCGACAAAGATGCTGAACATGGCACCATGCGCGAGGAATTGCGGCAGGTTTAACGCAGGCAGCTGATTAATAATGGAATAGCCGACGCCTAATACCATCGTCAGTAAACCCAAACACATCAGGCCATTACCTAAATAGCGGCATTGTTGACGTTTCATGATTCACCTCCATCCTTATGAAAAAGCAAAACAGCACGTATGGTTAACTTGTCATAAGTTTAGGCAATGACGCCGGGTTAAGTTGCGGACAGGATCACACATCCTTCACAATCTCTGACATTTCTTTACGGCCAGAGGCTTGATTTCGATAGAAATTGATAAGTCACGCAGAGGTATCATCTGTACTCAGCACCCTTTGTCATCGCCGCTTGCAGGCAGTAAACTATCGCCCTTTCCGCAGCAAGACAGGATAAACATCGTGAGCAGCATTAAACTGATTGTGGGGCTGGCCAATCCCGGCGCTGAATACGCCGCAACGCGCCATAACGCGGGTGCCTGGTATGTGGATTTGCTAGCTGACCGGAACAATCAGTCATTGAAAGAGGAGCCGAAATTCTATGGCTACACTGCACGCCTGTCACTGGCGGGTGAAGATGTGCGTTTGCTGGTGCCCACCACTTTTATGAACCTGAGTGGCAAAGCGGTCGCGGCAATGGCGACGTTTTATCGCATCACGCCTGAAGAGATTTTAGTGGCGCATGACGAATTGGATTTGCCTCCGGGTGTCGCCAAATTTAAACAGGGCGGTGGTCATGGCGGGCATAACGGTCTGAAAGACATCATCAGCAAGCTGGGCAACAACAACAATTTCCACCGTTTGCGGGTTGGCATCGGCCATCCTGGCGATCGCAATAAGGTCACCGGCTTTGTGCTGGGTAAACCGCTGGCCAGCGAACAAAAGCTGATTGATGAAGCTGTTGATGAAGCAGTGCGCTGTACTGAGCTGTGGCTGAAAGAAGACAAAATCAAGGCGATGAACCGCCTACACGCATTCAAGGCTGGCTAAGGCCAATTCCCGCGCCGCAGAAGGCAATTCTGTGTATAATGCGCGAAATTTTTTGAATCTGTCGTCGCTGCCTGTCAGCGCCGCACACTCAGTGATAAAGGTAATCAGACCATGGGATTTAAATGCGGTATTGTGGGCCTGCCGAACGTCGGTAAATCCACCCTGTTCAACGCGCTGACTAAAGCGGGTATCGAAGCAGCCAACTTTCCGTTCTGCACCATCGAGCCTAACACCGGTGTGGTGCCAATGCCCGATCTGCGCCTCGATCAGCTGAGCGAAATCGTTAAGCCACAGCGCGTTGTGCCGACCACCATGGAATTCGTGGATATCGCCGGTCTGGTAAAAGGCGCGTCCAAAGGTGAAGGCCTTGGCAACCAGTTCCTGACCAACATCCGTGAAACCGAAGCTATCGGTCACGTGGTGCGCTGCTTCGAGAACGACAATATTATTCACGTTTCCGGCAAAGTGAACCCGGCGGAAGATATTGACGTTATCAACACCGAGCTGGCGCTGTCCGATCTCGACACTTGTGAACGTGCGATTCAGCGTTGCCAGAAGAAAGCCAAAGGCGGCGATAAAGATGCGAAAGCTGAGCTGGCTGCATTGGAAAAATGTCTGCCACACCTGTCTGAAGCCGGTATGTTGCGTGCGCTGAAACTGGATGCTGATGAGAAAGCGGCTATTCGCTACCTGAGCTTCCTGACTCTGAAGCCAACCATGTACATCGCTAACGTGAACGAGGACGGTTTTGAAAACAACCCGTACCTTGATCAAGTTCGTGCGATTGCAGAAGCCGAAGGTTCCGTGGTGGTGCCAGTGTGCGCAGCCGTTGAATCCGACATCGCAGAGCTGGATGACGAAGAGCGTGACGAGTTCATGGCGGAATTGGGTCTGGAAGAGCCGGGTCTGAACCGCGTGATCCGTGCCGGTTATGCCCTGCTCAACCTGCAAACTTACTTCACCGCTGGCGTGAAAGAAGTACGTGCATGGACCATTCCAGTGGGTGCCACCGCGCCGCAGGCTGCCGGTAAAATTCATACCGACTTCGAGAAAGGCTTTATTCGTGCGCAGACCATCGCGTTTGATGACTTTGTTACCTATAAGGGTGAGCAAGGCGCGAAAGAAGCCGGCAAGATGCGCTCAGAAGGTAAAGAGTACATCGTGAAAGATGGCGACGTGATGAACTTCCTGTTTAACGTCTAATCTTCAAGTCGATGATTTGACCCTGTTGAATTACATTCAGCCAAAAAAAATCCACGCCTGGCGTGGATTTTTTATTCCCCATTAGGTAAATTCTTCCGCGTCGCCTCCGGGCGTGTTGGCCATCACTACACTTTTGTCGCTGGCCTGGCCCATCTTCACCGCTCGCTTTTCCACAAAAAAATCCCCCTTCTGACCACCCTGCTTCAGAGTGTGAACCCGATCATGAAATTGGCTCATGTCGCTTTGAAGTTTAATCACTATCAATCGTTGAGTGACTCTGGCATAAAATTCGCATTGTTATTGACTTAAGACAATGTGAAATCTACCGCAGGTGATAGGCCGCAGTATCAGGTCTACCCGCCTAAAGCCGGAAAGGTTTTGCAGCTGAAATCAGGATACCCGAGCATCATGAGCAACGATTTTACATTTTCAATTAAGAGCAGCGTTTTCGATGAGAACTACAATCCATCTGAAAATACGCGCATCACTACGAACTTTGCTAACCTGGCACGTGGAAACCATCGCCAGCAGAATTTGCGCAATGCCTTAATGATGATGAACAATCGCTTCAACTCTCTGGCGCATGCGGACAATCCGAAAGGCGATCGTTATGCCGTTGAGCTGGAAATCATTTCTGCGGAAATTGATATTGAAGGCAATGGCAAAACCTTCCCGGTGATCGAAATCCTGAAAACCAACATTGTTGATCGCCACACTCAGCAGCGTACCGACGGCATCGTAGGCAATAACTTCTCGTCCTACGTGCGTGATTACGATTTCAGCGTGCGTCTGCTGGCGGCTAATCACAGTAACTCCGGTTTCAGCCTGCCGGAAGGGTTCGGTGATCTGCACGGCAATATCTTTAAAAGCTTCGTCAACTCGGCGGCTTATCAGGAGCGCTTTAATAAAAAGCCAGTGATCTGCCTGAGCGTATCCAGCAAGAACACCTATCACCGCACTGACTATCAGCATCCGGTATTGGGCTTTGAATATCAGCAAGATGAGCTGTCTCTCACCGACCATTACTTCGGCAAAATGGGATTGCAGGCGCGCTACTTCATGCCTGAAAACAGCGTTGCGCCATTAGCTTTCTATTTCACCGGTGACTTGCTGAATGATTACACCGATCTGGAACTGATCGGCACCATCAGCACCATGGAGACGTTCCAGAAGATTTACCGCCCGGAAATTTACAATGCCAACTCTGCCGCAGGCCAGTGCTATCAGCCAAGCCTGACGCATGGCGACCATTCATTAACGCGCATTGTTTACGATCGAGAAGAACGCAGCCGGTTGGCAATTGAGCAGGGGAAGTATACGGAAGAGCACTTCATCAAACCCTATCAAGAAATTCTTGAGCAGTGGTCTGCACATTACGTTCTTTGATTAAGCCAAAATAAAAGGTTATTGATTATGAAATTGTTATTGCCTACTTCAACGGCAGGAAGCTTACCGAAACCGGCCTGGCTTGCTCAACCTGAAACACTGTGGTCGCCATGGAAATTGCAGGGTGATGAATTAGCCGAAGGCAAAAGAGATGCCCTGCTGTTATCCCTGCAGGATCAGCAATTAGCGGGTATTGATATCGTCAGTGATGGCGAGCAAACGCGCCAGCATTTCGTCACCACCTTTATTGAGCATCTCAGCGGCGTTGATTTTGAAAAACGTGAGATTGTGAAAATTCGCAATCGCTATGACGCCAGCGTGCCGAGCGTGATCGGTGAAGTAGTGCGTAAAAAGCCGGTGTTTGTTGAAGATGCTAAATTCCTGCGCCAGCAAACCAAACAACAGATTAAGTGGGCTTTGCCAGGCCCAATGACCATGATCGATACGCTTTATGATGGTCACTACAAAAGCCGTGAAAAACTCGCCTGGGAATTTGCCAAAATTCTTAACCAGGAAGCCAAAGAGTTAGAAGCAGCCGGTGTCGATATTATTCAGTTTGATGAACCTGCATTTAACGTGTTCTTCGATGAAGTGAATGACTGGGGCATCGCCGCACTGGAAAGAGCCGTTGAAGGTCTGAAGTGCGAAACCGCCGTGCACATTTGCTACGGCTACGGCATTAAAGCGAACACCGACTGGAAAAAGACCCTCGGCACTGAGTGGCGTCAATACGAAGAAGTGTTCCCTAAACTGCAAAAGTCTTCTATCGATATCATTTCACTGGAAGCGCAGAATTCGCGCGTGCCAATGGATCTGATTGAGCTGATTCGTGGCAAGAAAGTGATGGTCGGTGCCATTGATGTGGCAACCAACACCATTGAGACAGCGGAAGAAGTTGCTGATACCTTGCGTAAAGCACTGCAGTTTGTCGACGCCGATAAGCTTTATCCTTCTACTAACTGCGGTATGACGCCACTGTCGCGCCGCGTTGCCAGAGGTAAGCTGGAAGCCTTGAGCGCGGGTGCAGCTATCGTCCGTAACGAACTCACCGCGTAATGCTGATCCACTCACCGCCCAACAGGACGGTGAGTGCTTTTCTCGGTGCCCAGCGATGTTCAAACGGGCACCGTCTTCAGTCTCCTTCCTGCCTCATTCGATCCTGAGAAAATCTCATCACGCCTTATGCGCGTGCGCTTGTCTGTCGGCCAGTAACTGATCGACAAAGGTAACGATCTCCGGTTTGGTCTGTTCAATCTCCGCAATTTTGCTGGCGAACTTCGGCAAATACTCTTTATGGGCATACAACAATTGATCCAGCACTTTTATCGCCGTGTCGCCCGCCGGAATCAGCGGATTAATGGTGAAAGCGTGTAATGCCGCACCGTAATCTCCGTTGACGGCTGCTTCAATCACCGTTTCCTCCATCGCTTTCATTAACTGAATCATGCCACGCGCCGCCGGCGGCAACGCTCCCCAACGCAGCGGTTCTGCGCCATGAGATGTGATGGCAGCAGTGACCTCCACCACGCAATCAAACGGTAAATCGGCAATCGCGCCGTTATTGCGCGTTGAAACCACCATCAACTTACCGCTGTTATTCTGGATAGAGGCAATGAGATCGCAGGCCGCGTCGCTGTAATGCGCCCCGCCCCGCTGACTTAACTCTTCAGGCTTGTAGTTAAGATTGACGTCTTTATATAACTCGAACAGCCGCGCTTCGGTTTTCTTCACCACTTCAGCACGCGTTTCATAGTGATCGAACTCTTCGATGGCATGGGCCAGCATCGGTTCCTGCAGGTAATAATAGCGGTGATAACCACAGGGCAGCAGGCCGAGATGTTTTACCTGATCGTAATTAAAAGGAATCTGATGAATATTTTTCAGCCCTTCATCGCTTTTTTCCTGCTGGTCTGGGGAATATATTTTATCAATCAGTTCGGCGGTGCGTTCATTGCCCTGCTGATCCCAGACGCGATGCCAGTGGAAATGGTTGAGCCCGGCAAATTTGAAATAGAGATCGTTCTCTTCCGCACCGAGCACGCTGCAAGCCTGAGTGATATGGCCGAACGGCACATTGCACAGGCCAACGGTTTTGTCCCACTTGCCATATTTAATCGCTGCTTCTGTCACCATGCCTGCCGGATTGGTGAAATCCACCAACCAGGCGTTGGGGCATAATTGACGCATGTCTTCGATAATGTCGAGAATCACCGGCACCGTGCGAAACGCTTTAAATATCCCGCCCGGGCCGTTAGTTTCCTGCCCCAGTAAACCATTGGCTAATGGAATCACTTCGTCTTTTAAGCGTGCATCCAGCAACCCGACGCGGAACTGGGTGGTCACGTAATCTGCATCCTTTAACGCCTCCTTGCGATCGAGAGAAAGATGCACCTGCCAGTCGAGTTTGGCAGCCGCGATCATGCGCTTTGCCATACTGCCAACGATTTCCATCTTCTCTGCGCCGTCCTCAATATCGACCAGCCACAACTCCGCAATCGGCAACTGCTCCTGACGCAGGATAAGTCCTTCAATCAACTCTGGCGTATAGCTGGAACCCCCACCGATAGTGACAATCTTGATCTTATTTGGCATAGGAAATAACTCCGTTTGGTTGCAATCAGGTGAGCAGAAGCGCCGTTTCAGGCAGCATCGGGCCTCACCGCATGGATGATATTTTTTCCTGGTTCGGGTTCATGTTATTTATTCAGCCTGCCTGCGCAGACTGGAAAGAATATTAATTTCCGTGGATATGACAACGCTGTTTTACCCGGGCATCCTGCCCGGGCATTGCGAATTAAAGCGCTTCACCTTGCGAGGCGATGACCTTTTTATACCAGGCAAAACTCTTTTTCTTCGAGCGCGAAAAATCGCCGGTTTGATCGTCATTACGGTTTACGTAAATAAAACCGTAGCGTTTGCTGTATTGGCCGGTACCAAAGGAGACGCAGTCGAGACAACCCCAGGGCGTGAAGCCCATTAAATCTACGCCATCTTCCAGTACGGCTTTTTTCATTTGCTCGATGTGTTCACGCAGGTAGGCAATACGATAGTCGTCATTGACCTCGCCGTTGGCCTCACGTTGATCTACCGCGCCAAAACCATTTTCCACAATAAACAGCGGCTTCTGATAACGCTCATACAGCGCATTTAGCGTGTAGCGCAGGCCGACGGGATCAATCTGCCATCCCCAATCTGACGCCTGCACATGCGGATTTTTTCGGCTGCCGGGGAATGCTTCGAGTGCGCTGTCCATGCGGGTCGCGCTGGCATACTCCACGGCGTTACTCATGTAATAGCTGAAGCCGAGATAGTCGGTGCAGCCTTCACGCAGCGTTTGTGCATCTTCCGGTGCCATCTCAATGTGGAAACCGCGCAGTTCCCACTCTTTCAAAATGTACGAAGGATAGGCACCGCGCATGTGCACATCGCCAAACAGATAGCGTTCCTGCATCGACTTTTGCGCGTACATCACGTCATCAGGATGGCATGACCACGGATACAGCGGCACCATCGCCAGCATGCAACCGATCTTGAATTCAGGATTGATTTGATGCCCCAGCTTCACCACTTTGGCACTGGCCACAAATTGATGATGCAGTACCTGATACATCACCTCTTCCGGCTTCTCATGATCGGTGAAAATCACGCCTGAGTTGCTGTAGCCGAACAGCGGTCGACGCCAGTTACGCTGGTTGTTGATCTCGTTAAAGGTCATCCAGTATTTCACTTTGCCTTTGTAGCGCTTCATCACCACTTCGCTATAGCGCACAAAGAGATCGATCAGTTCACGATTGAGCCAGCCGCCATATTGCTGCACCAGATGCAATGGCATCTCGAAGTGCGACAGCGTAATCACCGGTTCGATGCCATATTTGAGCAGCTCATCAAACATGTCGTCGTAAAACTGCAGGCCCGCTTCGTTAGGTTGTTGCTCATCGCCTTTCGGGAAGATGCGTGTCCAGGCAATCGAGGTACGAAAACATTTAAAACCCATCTCGGCAAACAGCGCGATATCGTCTTTGTAGTGATGATAAAAATCGGTGGCCTGATGATTGGGGTAGTGTTTCCCCTCGACAATGCCATCGGTAATTTCACGTTCAACGCCATGCGCTCCGCCCGTCATTACATCAACGATGCTCGGCCCTTTACCGCCTTCGTTCCATCCACCTTCAACCTGATGCGCGGCAACGGCGCCGCCCCATAAAAAATCAGCCGGTAACTGAGACATAATCCATCCTTTCATGTGATTAACTGCGTCTTACTGCAAGTGGGTTTTCGACAACTCCTGCACCTGACGATGCAGATAGATCAGCTCTTCAACTAAATCGCGGCACAACATGGCGTTCATCAGATGATCCTGCGCATGCACCATAATCAGGTTGACCGGAATTTTGCCGCAGCCTTCATCCGCACCGATTAACGCGGTTTGAATTTTGTGGGCCTCGCGCGCGGCATCTCGTGCACTCGCCAGCAGTGCATCTGCTTCCTGCCAGTGGTGTTTTCGGGCTGCCTGCAGTGCCTGCATCGATGATGAACGGGCTTCCCCTGCATGAATAATCAGCTCCATCACGGTGCTTTCCATCTCCTGCATCTCTTGCATTACTTCATCTCCTCAGCCAGTTGTTCCTGCGCCATCTCTTCTTCCTGCGCAAGCAGTTGGCGTTCATACATTTTGAAGAACGGGTAATAAATCAGCGTGGATAAACAAATCAGGAATGCGACTAACACCACTGCGCGCCAGTCCCAGCCGGTTGACCAGGCGGCACCAATCGGTCCCGGCGTGGTCCAGGGTGCCAGCGAAATGACGTGGTTGATCAGGTTGGTGCGGGTGGCGGTCCAGGCGATGACCGCGTTGATCAGTGGCGTAGTGATAAAGGGAATAAACAGCAGCGGATTCATCACCACCGGCGAACCGAAAATAATCGGCTCATTGATGTTAAACATACCGGGTACAAAGCCGAGGCGTCCGATGGCGCGCAGATGCGCGGAGCGGCTGCGCAGATAGAGAATCACCAGGCCCATGGTGGCACCCGATCCGCCTACGGTGATGAAGAATTGCCAGAATGGCTCGATGAAGATTTTAGGGATCTCTTGCCCGGCATTTAACGCTTCCTGGTTCAGTCCCAGATTACTCAGCCAGAATGCCTGCAGGATGCCGCCGACAATCGCCGCGCCGTGAATGCCGGCGAACCACAGCAAATGACATAGCAAGACGGCGATGAGCACCGCAGGCAGTGAATCGGCTGCTGAGATAATTGGCGCAAACACTGACATGATGGCCTGAGGAATCAACAGGCCAAAGTGGCTTTCCATAAACAGGTTTAGCGGATAGAGCGTCAGGAAAATCACCATGATGGGGATCAGCAGGTCGAAGGACTGACGAATCTTTGGCGGTACCTGTTCCGGCAGTTTGAAACCAATGTTGTACTTCACCAGCCAGTGCATCACTTCCGTGCAGTACAAGCTGATCAGGATGGCGGTGAATATCCCTTCCCCACCCAGCGATGCGACGGACAATGCGCCGTTCTTTTCCGGTGCAGCCACCACCAAAAAAGTCATCAGTGACAGCAGCGCCGCCATCAGGCCATTCAGTTTGTAGCTTTGCGCCAGGTTATAGGCAATCGCGCCGGTGATAAACACCGCCATAATGCCCATCGTCATGTTGTAGGGCATCATCAGCTGGTCGTTGTACTGCTTCACCATGCCCAGCCACCACTGGGCGAAGCCCCACTGGCTGTCCTGACTGAAAGGAGGATGTGAGAACAGCAGCATAAATGAGCCGACAATCAGGAACGGCATCGAGGCAATAAATCCGTCCTTGATCGCCACCACATGCCGTTGCGAGGAGAGTCGCGCAGCAATCGGACTGATGCGGTTCTCAATCACGCCAAATAAAGAGTCAGCCAGTGTACTCATCATGCCCCCTTATTAGCATCAATCAAGGCGAGCGCCGACTTCAGGATCTTTTCGCCATTTAACATGCCGTAATCCATGGTGTTAATGACGGTAACCGGTTTGTGATACTCCTGCGCCTGACGTTCGAAATCTGCCAGCTTATATTTGATCTGCGGGCCTAGCAGACAACAGTCATACTCGGCGATTTTTTCACTGAACTCTTCCATGCCAACGGCATCAATTTTGGCTTCTAAACCCAGCTGCGTAGCGGCTTTCTGCATTCTTTGTACGACCATGCTGGTTGACATACCTGCGGAACAACACAATAGAATTTTCACCATGATACCCTCCGTTTTTTTTAAATAATTACGCGCTGAGAATCGCTTCTGCAACCGGTTACAGATTCAATTTGTTCTTTTTGTGATCCATAACTCAAACCGTTAAACCTTATTTAAAGAGTGAAAATATGATTAATCTGAGACCGGTTTCATATTATTTTTATGTTAGCCTTTTAAATATGTGATGAAACCGGATGATAATGAGAAAAAACGTTATCGGTTAGAAGAGCCTCACTCTGCAGTTTTCAGATTGAGCTTTTGCGCTACAATGCGCGAGAACGCTGAGAAGGAAGATAAATGACGACAATGCTTGATGTCGCAAAACGCGCAGGTGTGTCAAAAGCCACGGTGTCACGGGTGCTGGCTGGCCATGCTTATGTGTCTAAAACGGTGCGCGATCGGGTGATGCTGGCCATAGATGAGATGGATTACCGTCCTAATCTGCTGGCACGAAGCCTTGCGACCAACCGTTCGCACAGTATTGGTCTGATGGTACCCAATACGCTTTACAATGGTCCCTTTTTTACCGAGCTGTTATTCCAGGCCGCGACCATGACGGAAAAACTCGGTTCACAACTGGTGCTGGGCGATGGTAAACACAATGCGCAGCAAGAGCGCGAGGCCATAAACTTTTTAATCGATAGCTTTTGCGATGCCGTGATTATCTACCCGCGCTATTTAAGCGTGGAAGATATTGATGCCCTTATTCCTGGTATGAGTAAGCCGTTAATCGTGTTAAACCGCCGTTTGAAGCAGCATCCGCAATATTCGGTGTGTGCTGACCACGAAAATGACACCCTCAACGCTGTGAGTCATTTGATTGCTCAGGGGCACCGCGAGATCGCTTTTATCAAAGGAATGGGCAGTTCTCATACCGGATTAAGTCGCCTGAAAGGCTATATTTCATCGTTGATGGACAATGGCATTGAATACGACGAAAACCTGATGCTGGACGGCTGCTGGACCAGCGCCAGTGGGCAACTGGCGGTTGAAGCACTGTTACGTCGTAAAGTCAGATTTTCCGCGATTGTCGCCAGCAATGATGATATGGCGATTGGCGCTGCCTGCGCTTTGCACAACGCAGGTTTGCGCATCCCGCATGACGTCTCCTTACTGGGCTTTGATGATATCCCGGTAGCGCCCTATCTCCTGCCGGCGTTAACCACGGTGCATGTTCCGGTTGCTGAAATGGTGTCGAGCGCGTTAACGCAACTGTCTAAAATGCTGGATGGTGAAAGCGTTACGGCGCAGCCACTGATGCCGGGCCGACTGGTGCTGCGCAATTCGATCACCCAGGGACCGTATTACCAGCAAAAATAACGGCGCCGTGCGATAATCTGGCTTATTTTGCCACGATGAGCATTTTACGCCATGAAGCACTTTCTCGTTATCGTCCCCGATGGCGGCATGTTATTTGAAGCCGCCGGTATTGCCGACATCCTGATGCACGCCAACCTGCACCTGCCCGTTGGCGTTGATCAGCCACGTTATCGCGTCAGTATCGCCACCACGCAGCCGCATCAGGTGATCCATGGTCAGTCGGGCCTCAACCTGCTGGCTGACCTGAAGCTGGCCGAATTAGATCCCCGCGCCGCCTGGGACACCATCATGATTACCGGACGCGGTGACAGCGTTGAAGAGGGCAATATGGTGGTGGATTTCATCAGGCTGGCGGCTCCGCAGGCTCGGCGTGTGGTGTCAATTTGTGGCGGTGCGATGCTGCTCGCCGAAGCCGGTTTGCTCGACGGACGCCGCGCCACATCACATTGGCGTCTGCTGGAAACCCTGCAAACCCGCTTCCCCCGTGTTCAGGTGGAAAGTGGTCCGCTGTATATTCAGGATGGCCCAATCTGGACTTCCGGTGGCGTGAGTTCCGGCTTTGATCTCACGCTGGCGCTGGTTGAGGAGGATTTCGGTTTCAGCGTGGCACGCGATATCGCTCAGGATATGGTGATGTATTTGCGTCGCCCCGGCGGACAGATGCAGTTCAGCCGCTATCAGTTACAGCAAACCAGCACCGGTCCGATTCACGATTTGCAAAGCTGGATCCGTGCGAATCTGGCGCAAGATCTGTCCGTTGAGAAATTAGCCGAACGTGTCGCCATGAGCCCACGCAATTTCACCCGCGTCTTTACCCGTGAAACCGGCGCATCACCGGCGCGTTATGTCGCAGAAGCGCGACTTGCCGCCGCACGCGAACAGCTGGAGCAGAGTCGAGCGACGCTGGAACGCATCGCCATCGACACCGGGTTTGGCAGCAGCATCAATTTGCGCCGCAGTTTTGAGCGCCAGTTGCATCTCACGCCGGGTGAATATCGTCAGCGCTTTCACTGCCGCAAAATGGCGTAAAGTGATCCTTTTTTGTCATTTACGCCAATCGCGCGTCGTCCTACATTGACTGCAACCACTTCGGATAAGGAGTCAATGATGATTAAGATTGGCATTAACGGCTTTGGCCGTATCGGACGTAACGTGTTCCGCGCCGCACTGGGCAGCAACGATATTGAGATTGTGGCGATTAACGATCTCACCGACAGTAAAACGCTGGCGCATCTGCTTAAACACGATTCATTGCTGGGCAGACTTCCCGCGGAAGTTGAAGCTGGTGAAGGTGAGCTGCGCATCGATGGTAAGCCGGTGCGAGTGTTCAGCGAGCGCGACCCGGCCAATATCCGCTGGCATGACGTGGGTGTTGATATTGTGATTGAAGCTACTGGCTTCTTCACCGAGCGCGAGAAAGCGGCAGTGCATATCACGCACGGTGGCGCAAAACGGGTGATCATCTCTGCCCCCGGTAAAAACGATGATTTGACGATTGTGCTGGGTGTGAACGACCAGCGTTACGATCCCCAGCAGCATTTCGTGGTGAGTAACGGCAGTTGTACCACTAACGGTCTGGCGCCCGCCGCGCAGGTATTGCATCAGGCATTCGGCATTGAACATGGCTTGATGAACACCACCCATGCTTACACCAATAGCCAGGTGCTGCACGATCAGCCGGAGAAAGATCTGCGCGGTGCGCGTGCCGCCGCCCTGTCGATTGTGCCTTACTCCAGCGGTGCGGCGAAAGCGTTGGGTCGTGTGATCCCGGAACTGGATGGCCGTCTGACGGGGTATTCACTGCGCGTGCCGGTGCCAGTGGTGTCGATTGTGGATCTCACCGTGACGCTGAAACGTGATGTGACGGCAGAAGAAGTCAACGACGCGTTTAAAGCCGCCGCCGCTGAAGGCCCCTTAAAAGGCATTCTGGGATACAGCGATGAACCACTGGTCTCCAGCGACTATCAGGGCGACCATCGTTCATCAATCATTGATGGGCTCTCTACCCTGGTGATTGGAGGCAACCTGGTGAAAATCCTCGCCTGGTACGATAACGAGTGGGGCTTCTCAAATCGTCTGGTGGATTTAG
Source organism: Erwinia sp. S63 (assembly GCF_016625195.1). Lineage (GTDB taxonomy): Bacteria > Pseudomonadota > Gammaproteobacteria > Enterobacterales > Enterobacteriaceae > Pantoea. The sequence continues at coordinate 466,570 of NZ_JACVUP010000001.1, read as the reverse complement.
CACGTTTGATGGCACAGCGCGGACTGTAATCTGCCCTTCTCTGCAGCCAAAAAAATCCCCGCTGTTGCGGGGATTCTCGTTGCTGCCGGGAGTGATTACTTGATGCCCATTGCATCCTTCAGTGTAAAGAACAAGTCCGTCTGATCGGTCAGGCCCACCACGTTAGCGGCATAAGGCCCATAGGCCGCGATGCGCAGCTGTGTGCCGGTATGTCCCTGAGAATCCTCTTCAGAGTTACCATAACTGATGGTCATGACCGCACCATCTTTGGTGTTTACTGCCTGCGTCAGGCCAGGCGCTTTGCTGCCATTCTCAATAATCTGGCTACTGTGCGCATGGTCAGCCGTCACCACCACCAGCGTGTCACCGTGTTCACGCGCAAAGGCCAGCGCCTGCTGCACGGCCTCATCCAGATCCACCGTTTCGCCAATCTGGCCGCACGGATTCGCCGCGTGATCCTGCTTATCAATTGACGCGCCTTCCACCTGCAGGAAGAAACCTTTCTCATTGGTGCTCAGCAAATCAATCGCCTTTTTGGTCATCTGCGCCAGCGTCGGCGCTGATGCCGGGCGATCTTTATTGACTTCACAGGTCACGACGGGTTTATCGATATTGCCGTGATAGCTGGCTTTCGGCCCCTGCCAGCGAACCGGCATATTGCCATCGGAGAACAGCCCCAGCACCGGTTTCGTCTGATCGGCCTGTTTAATTGCATTCATGCCATCAAGGTTATCGACCAGCTGGAAGCCCAGCGCCTGAGCCTGTTCGCGCAGGGTTTTGCCCTGGTACTCACCCGCTTTGGCGCTTTCAGAGAACGATTTCGCACCGCCGCCGAGGGTAACATCTGGACGGGTTTTCAGCATCTGCTCGCTGATAGACCCTTTACCGCCCTGCTCCAGCGCATTGGTTGGACACAGCTCGCTGGTTTTCTCCGGGCCATAACATTTACGCGACGTGACATGCGCCATCAAAGCAGCAGGCGTGGCATCCTGCAATTCTGCAGTGGAGACGTTACCGGTGGCTTTGCCGGCAGCTTTTGCCAGCTCCAGAATGGTGGCCTGATCCTTGCCGTTGACGTCTACACCGATGGCGCCGTTGTAGGATTTGGTGCCCGTTGCCCAGGCGGTCGCGGAGGCAGCCGAATCCGTGACGTAATTCGGTTTGTGGGTTTTCTTGTCTAATGAGTAGTGGGTGTACTGACCGGTTAACGGCAGCGCATCAATGCCCGGGAAGAAACCACCCGCGCCCATCGCCTGGTTTCGTGCGGCGGTGATTTCCGAGTCACCCATGCCATCGCCGATCAATAAGATGACGTTTTTGGCCGTGGTATTAACGAGTGAGGCTTTCAACGCTTCCGTCTGGTCGCTGCTGAGGCGGCGTGCGCCACCGTGTTCGGTGATATCACCGGTGGCGGCACGGGTATAAGTTGTTGACTCTGCCACTGCTGGCGACGCAATTAATGAAGCCAGCAGAGAAACCGTGAAAAGAGGTATGTGTTTCATTTATAAGCATCCTTATCAGTAAATATAACCAAATGTTTCCGCAGACAAGTCTGCGACAGTCTGGTGACACTTTTGTGGCAGAGAAGGAATAATTTGATGACAGAACACGCAGTTCGGTGAGAGATGCAGCAAGCTGCACAGAGCTTAAGCGGATAGAACAAAAGGAGAAAATAGGGCTTGACCGTTTTCAGGTAACTCCCTATAGTAGCGCCCCGTTGACCCAGTGCGGTTAGCAAAAAATTTGGTGAGGTGTCCGAGTGGCTGAAGGAGCACGCCTGGAAAGTGTGTATACGGCAACGTATCGAGGGTTCGAACCCCTCTCTCACCGCCATCTTTGAAGAAGAGCCTGAACGAAAGTTCAGGCTTTTTTTTTGTCTTGAAAACAGCCACATCGTTAACTTATCTGGCCATCCCCTATTACAATCGCTAAAAACTTATCTCTTAGCGGATCCTTGATCTCGGCATTCCACGCCAAACCGGTTTGCCATTGGGTATGTTCACCCTCCAACAGCAGTAGCCTGACGCCAACAGGCAGGATGTGTTTCACACTCGCCGGCAGTAGCGCCACACCATCACCGGCCGCCACCAGCGCCAGTAACGTCTGAATATCATCAGCAGCCGACACGGTGCGCGGCGTGAGGTTTCTTGCGTTCAGGAACTGATCGGCCTGCGCAGTTAGCCCTTCCCCCCTCTGAGGTGCTAACTGTAAGAGTTGATGATTTTCAATAAGCTGCGTGGTTTCTACAGGACTTAACAAATGATCAGCGGCTACCGCCAGCACCAATTTTTCCGTATCCAGACTCTGACTTTGCAATGGTTCAGGCACCGGTAAGCGCACAAACCCCACTTGCAATCGTCCTTCAGCAAGCAGTTGGATCTGAACCGCCGAAGGCATATCGTTGAGCGAGACCTGTACGCCGGGATAACGAACGCGAAAGGCGGCGACGCGCTCGGGAGCAAAACGGAAAGAAGAGATGCCAAAACCCAGGGTGAGTTTTCCTGAATCTCCTCTTTGGACCGCCGTCACGTTAGCGAAAAAATCCGCATAGCGTTCCACTGCCTCGCTGGCAGCCGCTAACAATTGATCTCCCGCCACCGTTAACCGCGCGCCATGCCGTCCGCGCTGGAATAGCGTCACACCAGAAAGGTGCTCCAGTGTCTGGATCTGTTTCGAGAGTGCGGGCTGGGTGATGCAAAGCGTATTGGCCGCCGCGTGGTAGGTGCCTTCTTGCGCCAGCGTCACAAAGGCGCGTAACAGTTTAATATCCATTCCAATCGGTTATCAAAGTGGGAGAAGTTGTGATTATACACGGTGGATTTACTTCTGGTGAAATAGCGACCTGGTCCACTTTGGAGATACACCATGGAACATTCACTTCGCGTTGCCACCGTGCAGTTTTGCCATCGCGCCAGCGACAAAGCTTATAATCTTTCCGTGATGGAGCGCTTTATCGCGCAGGCCGTACAAGAAGAAGTCAAAATTTTAGCCTTTCCTGAAATGTGCATCACCGGTTACTGGCACGTGCCGGATCTGCCGATTGCAGAGGTCGAAGCCCTGGCCGAGCGCACGCAAGACAGCCCGTCACTGGCACGCATCGCCCGTCTGGCGGAAAAGCATCAGATGGCGATTGGCGCTGGCTACATCGAAAAGCATGACAATGGCCTGCTCTACAATGCCTATGCGGTCTGCATGCCGGATGGTCAACGCCATGTGCATCGTAAAATTCATGCCTTCGAACACGCTGGTATTGCTCAGGGAAATGAATTCACCGTGTTTGACACGCCATGGGGCGTGAAAGCAGGGATACTGATCTGCTGGGATAACAATTTAACCGATAACGTCCGCATTACCGCGCTGATGGGAGCCGATATTCTGATTGCCCCGCATCAGACAGGTGGCACCCATTCACGCAGTCCCTTTGGTATGAAACCCATTCCGTTGAACCTGTGGGAAAACCGAGAAAGCGACCCCACCGCACTGGAAATCGCTCTGGCAAGCGACAGTGGTCGAGCGTGGTTGATGCGCTGGCTGCCTTCGCGTGCGCACGATAACGGGCTTTTCGTCCTGTTCAGTAATGGCGTCGGATTAGACAACGGCGAAATACGAACCGGCAATGCGATGGTGATTGATCCCTATGGCCGCATCGTCAACGAAACAACTTCCTTCAGGGATACGCTGGTGAGTGCCGATCTGGATCTTTCGTTACTGGCGATGTCTACCGGACGCCGCTGGATCCATGGTCGTCGCCCGGAGCTTTATCAACTCCTGTGTGAACCTCAGGGCTATGAGCGTGATGCGCGCACCGCGCGGTTTTCTGAGGATATTCCCTGCTTCGGCTCACAGAATTCCGATAAAAACACTTTCTGATAAAAAAATAATTTCATGCGGTGTAAATCAATCACGGTTTTTAATTAAACATTTATGCAGGAGTGACGCCCGATAATTAATCACACGTATTAAAGGAAAAATAATAAATGAAAGGATTATTACGTTGCGGAATATTCATCTGTTCGCTGAACGTCATATCATCAGCGCAAGCAATCATAGAGATCCCTTTTACACTGGATGAAAGTGCCGTTCCCATCGCTACGCTAAATATCAATGGCCAGGAAGGCGAGTTTATGCTGGATACCGGTTCACCGTATGCTTTCCATTTTACCCAGCAGTTTATGCGTCAGGTTCCGTGGTTAAAAAGACTAAAAGAAAAAGCACGCAGCACCGATCTCACCGGCGAGGTTTATATGAATGACCGATTCATGTTCCATCATGTCTCTGTCAATGGCATGAGCTTCGAAAATGCTGGAGGTGTTTCGCTGGCGCCATGGGGATTGACGCTGATGCCGGACGGTAAGCGCCCTGAGCACATGGTGATTGGTTTAGGTCTGTTTCAACAAAAAGCGCTGATGATAGATTATCCGCGCTCGTTATTTTCTGTCGCCCACCAGCTTTCAGAATTTAATATCAATGCTAACCAGTGGCTTTCACTGCCCTTAGCGATCAGCCATGAAGGTATCGTCATTGAGGTAATGAATAACGACAACACTTATAAAATGGTATTGGATACCGGCGCGACAATTTCCATGATGTGGAAACAACGCGTTAACGAATCAGCTAATAATATTGCCTGTATCGAAGTCATGGCCGAACTGGATAATGATCGCTGTGAAGCCTTACAACTTCATATTAAAAATGCCACACCAGGGGATTTTAATGTCGATGCGATTCTGCTTGAAGGGGATTACACACATATGGAGACGGATGGTTTAGTCGGTCAGAACTTCCTGCAACAACACATTGTTATCATCGATTTTGCTAATAATCAGATGCTGCTTAGGCCAATTGAGGAAAGTTAACAGGCGCATCCGCAGTTACCGGTCACTGGAGATCCGATGGGTTCCAGTGACTTTCCTTTGCCATCGCTGCATCGTTATCTTCCCTGCCCTGTACCGTTTTCAACACCTCCATCACCTTCATCACCTTCATCACCTTCATCACCTTCATCACCTTCATCACCTTCACTTTGCGACACCGATCCCACTTTGTGAAACTTTAGTTTCTTCCCTTCAATCCAGCGACAGCCTTTGAAATCCCACAGAAAAACCACTCAATTTCATTGCCATGCAGACCTTTCTGAGCACTAAAAGGCCTTTATGTTAATTTTTTGTCAATGCATGATACCGCCATTGCAACTAAAGTTTCACTCACTGCCATTTCATGCAACAGAGGATTCAATGATTACGGAAGAGCAAAAAAAGCGTCCCGCATCCTACTGGAAAATGCTGACCGCGCTATTGTGTCTGGGCTGGGTGGTCATCTGGATCTATCGTTCCATGCTGACGCCCATTTATCCGCAGGTGATGCAGACGTTGGATCTGCACAGTAACCAGCAGATTGGCATCATCGCCAGCATCTACTTCTTCGCTTACGTCCTACTGCAAGTGCCAGCCGGCATGATCTCCGACAAGTTCGATAAACGGTTAATTCTGTCTTTTGGATTTTTGGTTTTCGCCCTCGCGACATTTCTGATGTCGGCTTCGCAAAACCTGATGGTGATCTACATCGCCAGTGCACTTGCAGGGCTCAGCGGGGCATTTTTCTATGGCGCAGCGTTCTCACTCTCAGGTCAGGAGATTCCCGCTAACAAACGTAACGTTGCCACGGCAATCATTAACAGCGGTTCTTCCGTGGGGATGGTCATCGGGCTAAGCGGATCGTCATGGCTGGTGCTGAGCCAATCCCTTGACTGGCAGGTGATGCTCAAAGGCGTAGCGCTGATCATGCTGCTGACTTTCGCGCTTTATTATTTCCTGATCCGCCGTGACAGCGCCCGCCCGGCATCAACAGCAACGGAATCACTACCTGAAGAAGACCATGGGCAATCCAGCTTCTTCACGCTAAAGAAATTTGCGGTCTATTTTATTCTGTTCTGCAGCTGCTATGCCTACTTCCTGGTGGTGTCATGGCTGCCCAACTTCCTGCAAACAGAGCGCCATTTTTCCGGCAGTAGCGCAGGCATCATTGCCTCACTGGTGGGATTGGCCTCCATTCCCGGCGCGCTGATTTTCAGTATGGTGGCGGACAAATTCCGCCACTTCAAATACCGCATAATGCTGATGCAACTGGTGTTAGCTGCCGTGATGTTGCTCATCGCCGTTCATGCGCAGGATGCCTTTATCATCATGCTGGGGCTGATTGGCTACGGCCTGCTGGGCAAGCTGGCACTCGATCCCCTGTTGATCTCCACCATCTCTGAACTCTCCAACAAAAAGAAGCTCGCCACGTCGCTAAGTATCTACAACTTCTTCGGCATGACCGCGTCATTTATTGCGCCCTGGTTGACCGGCAATATCGCCGACCGCACCGGCAGCACGCTGGACGCCTTTAACTTAGCCAGCATTATCCTTGCCGCCGGCGCGGTAGTGCTGGTCGCTGTGTTCATTTTTACAGGAAACAAACAAAACAGGAGTCAGTATGAATATCGATAAGGCCACCTTGCATACGCTGATCGCGAATAAGCTACAGCTTGCCGGATTACCCTCTGACTATGCCGCAGTGATGGCTGATGTGCTGGTGTTTGCTGAAGCGCGTGGCATTCACTCGCACGGTACGGTGCGCGTGGAATACTACTCTGAACGTATTCAGAAAGGTGGAATGACCTGCCAGCCCGAGATCCGCCTCGAAACTACCGGCCCCTGCAGTGCCATTCTGCACGGCGATAATGGCCCTGGCATGGTGCTGTCGAAACAAGCGATGGAAGTAGCCATCGAGATGGCAAAAGAGAAAGGGATTGCCGTGGTTGGCGTGAAAAAAATGAGCCACAGCGGTGCAATCTCCTATTACACGCAAATGGCGGCTGAAGCAGGTCTGATTGGCCTGGCGATGTGCCAGTCAGACCCGATGGTGGTGCCTTTTGGTGGTGCCGACATCTATTACGGCACCAACCCCATCTCCTTCTCCGCGCCGGGCCGCGACAGCATCATGACCTTTGATATGGCCACCTCCGTGCAGGCGTGGGGGAAAATCCTCGACATGCGCTCGCGCGATAAAGCCATCCCGGATAGCTGGGCGGTGGATGCCAGCGGCAAACCCACGACCAATCCGCATGATGTGCGTGGCTTGCTGCCAATTTCCGGTCCCAAAGGGTATGGCCTGATGATGATGGTCGACATGCTGTCCGGCGTATTGATGGGACTACCGTTTGGGCGCGGTGTCAGCTCAATGTATGCCGACCTGAGTAAAGGACGCGATTTGGGCCAGCTGCATATTGTGATCAATCCGGCCTTCTTTGGCGATCAGCAGACCTTCCTCGATAACGTGCAGCAAGTGATGGCCGAGCTGAACCAGATCCGCCCGGCAGAGGGCGTTGAGCGGGTGATGTATCCGGGGGAGATTGCGGATATCGAGCAGCTGCGTACCGACAAAGAGGGCGTCGATATTGTCGACAGCATATACGACTACCTGATTTCGGACCACGTCTGGATTAACTCGTACGATCACAAAGACCCGTTTGCTGAAAGCCATTAAGGAGACCACCATGGAACATGGCAGCTATTACGCACCGCACGGTGGCCTGGATGGACAGAAAAGTCTGTTGACTGGCCGCTCTATTTTCACCGAGGCTTATGCGTTTATTCCACGCGGCGTGATGTCAGATATCGTCACCAGCCAGCTGCCGTTCTGGCAGCATACGCGTTTATGGGTGCTGTCCCGGCCAATGAGTGGTTTTTCAGAAACCTTCTCGCACTACATTATGGAAGTCGGCCCACAGGGCGGCAGTGAACGACCGGAGTCCGATTCCACTGCGCAAAGTGCGCTGTTTGTACTGGAAGGTCATCTGCAGTTGACCGTTGAAGGCACGCAGCATGACCTGGTGCCGGGCAGCTTCGCTTACATTCCGGCAGGCGCAAAATGGCAAATCAAGAACTGCCATACCACAGCCGCGCGCTTTAACTGGATTCGCAAAATCTGGCAACCGTTAGACGGTTTAGAAAAACCGCCGTTTATGATTGTCAACGAACGCGATATCACCCCTACCGCCATGCCGGATACCGGCGGACGCTGGGCCACCACGCGCTTCGTTGATGTGAATGATATGCGCCATGACATGCACATCACCATTGTGACTTTCCAGCCGGGTGGCCTCATTCCGTTTATGGAGACCCATGTGATGGAGCATGGGCTGTATGTGCTGCAAGGCAAAGGCGTGTACAAACTCAATGAGGATTGGGTGGAGGTAGAGCCCGGAGATTATATGTGGCTGCGTGCTTTCTGCCCGCAGGCCTGTTATGCCGGAGGCGATGAGCCGTTCCGCTATCTGTTGTATAAAGACATGAACCGTCATGCCGATTTGCACTTGTTGAAATGAAAAAAACCCGGCTTGCGCCGGGTTTTGCTTCGCTACACTCTCAATCAACTACTACTCGATGGTTAACCGTAAGCCAGCAGCGTACGCTGGCAAAGTGCCGAGCGAACGCAGTCGTTTTTGTCGAAACGCACCACGCCAATCATCTCATCTTCTTCGAAACGCGCCAGCGCATCGGCCAGACCAGATTTGACGTGTGACGGCAAGTCACACTGGGTGATATCGCCATTGACGATAACCGTCACGTTTTCACCTAAGCGTGTCAGGAACATCTTCATTTGCGCAGCGGTGACGTTTTGTGCCTCATCAAGGATCACTACCGCATTCTCAAAAGTACGTCCGCGCATGTATGCGAAGGGCGCAATCTCTACCTTGGCAATTTCAGGCCGCAGGCAGTACTGCATAAAGGAAGCGCCAAGACGTTTAACCAGAACGTCGTATACCGGTCGGAAATACGGGGCGAACTTCTCGGAAATGTCTCCGGGGAGGAAACCGAGATCTTCATCCGCCTGCAGAACCGGGCGCGTCACAATGATCCTTTCGATGTCCTTATTGATCAGGGCCTCAGCCGCTTTGGCTGCGCTAATCCAGGTTTTACCGCAACCGGCTTCACCGGTGGCAAATATCAGCTGTTTCGATTCTATGGCATTAAGATAGTGCGCCTGAGCTTCATTTCTGGCTTCAATCGGACCGCGATCGCGTGAGTCACGCGCCATACCAATTGAGTCCAACCCACCCATCTGCACCAGCGAAGTGACCGATTCTTCTTCGCGCTGACGGTGACTGCGAGAATCACTACGAACGACTCTTCTTGCTTCACGACGCGCTTTGATCACTGCTTTCTGTCTTCCCATAGTGGCACCTTACAGTTGGTTTCATTTATCGCGGCGGATCACCCGCGGCGATGACTTGAACGCTTTAGAGGTTTGTTTGGCTTCCTTGTAAGCCTGGGGGTCTGGCCATTGAAAATAGTGTGCAACAACGACGAAGCGCTGAAGCGCACCGGTAGAGAATTGGCGTTAGTTCGGAAACGATAATTGAAAAGTGAAGAGGATACTTTGGAGGGAAGAAATCCCCCGCAGTGTACTGCGCTAGCTGAAGTGTATTTAACTGTCCATAGAAGGACCGGGTCATGCGCGAACTCCAGTGGACTTAGCCACACAACTGACAACGCTTATGAGTAAAGTGCATCAAATTAACTATGCTTTGCAACAGTATTTTTACGTCATGCCAAAGAAAAATGGATAAGCGAAGCATGAGAATTTTCGTCTTAAATTAAATTATTCCGCTTTTTCAGTGAGATGGATTATTTAGCGCGCGGCGAACTTTTTCAGAACATTCGGAAGTGGAAGCGACCGGGGGAAAGTTTACTGCCGGTGAAAAAAAGCACCAGCGCAACCTTATCGCTGCGCTGGTGCTGTGCATTTATTAATCAGGCCTGCAGTAAAGGCTGCCCAAGGTAATGTTTTTCGTCAGGGACGCCTGGCAAAACGAAAAAGTACCCGCCACCAATCGGACGAATATATTCTTCCAGCGCTTCGCCATTGAGTCGTTTTTGCACCGTGATAAAGCCTTTGGCTAAATCATGCTGGTAGCAAACAAACAGTAGCCCCATGTCCAGCTGCCCCGAACCGGTAATACCCGAAGAGTAGCTATAACCCCGGCGCAGCATCAAGCTGCTGTCAGTTTCCGGCGTGCGTGGATTGGCGAGACGAATATGCGCATCCAGCGCGATGACATCGCCATCCGGATCCTTCGCGTAATCGGGCACATCGTGTTCCTCTTTCATGCCCAGCGGCGCACCTGAAAGTTTCTCACGACCGAATATGGTTTGCTGTTCACCCAACGGAGTGCGATCCCACATCTCCACGTGGAAACGAATAATGCGTACCGCCTGGTAACTGCCACCCTGCGTCCATGCGGGTTCTTGCTGGTTCGCCGTGACCCACAGCAATTGATCCATCAGCGCAGGATTGTGCGTATCTGGATTAGCGGTGCCATCTTTGAAGCCCAGCAGATTGATCGGCGTTTCTTTACCGTGACTGCGAGCAGCGTGGTCGGCGATAAAGCCGTCTCGCCGCCAGCGCACGGCCAGCAGATCGGGCGTGTACTTAATAATGTCGCGCAGTGCGTGAATCACCGTATCTTGCGTATTGGCGCAGATTTGCAGCAGCAGATCGCCATGGCACTGTTCGGCATCCAGCGAATCGTTAGGGAAGCGCGTCATACTCTGCAGCTGCGTCGGTTTGTGTGCGCTCAAACCAAAACGCTCATCAAATAGCGACGTGCCCACGGACAGCGTCATGGTGAGATTATCAGGTGCGATATCCGCGCCAAGAATACCGGAGTCCATTGGCGGCAGCTGCGGGTTTGGCACCGTCGGTGCGGCGCCCCCTTTTGTCAGGAAGGCAAAGCGCTCGGTCAGCAGACGGAACAAGCGCTCCAAATCGGTTTTATCGCTGGCTAAGACGTCAAAAGCCACCAGCATCATCGAGGCTTGCTGCGGGGTAATGATGCCAGCCTGGTGAGTGCCGTAGAAAGGTTGCGCCTGCTGGCGCGCATCGGGTGCAACCGTGCCGGGAGAGAAGCTGTCAGCTGCGGCTGCCGTATGAAACGGACAACCGCCACTCAGGGCGGCCGCGCCGCCCAGCATACCTAATCCCTGCAATAAACGACGACGCGACGGCTCTGCCGCGTCATTTTTATGGCTCATGATTAGTCGAGACCTAAAGTTCCGCGCAGCAGGGAGAGATCTTCCGCCAGTGTGGTGATCGGCCCTTTCAGCGCATTGCGGTCAGCGGTAGTCAGTTTTTCATAAGATTCGAAACCGTCTTTGGTGCGATATTTGCTGAGGATGCCGTCCACTTTCTTGAAGTTGGCATCGACTTTCGCCAGCAACTGCGGGTTGGCTTTTTGCAGCTGTGGACGCAGCAGATCAACAATTTTCTGTGCGCCATCGATATTGGCCTGGAAGTCAGACAGGTCGGTACGGCTGTAACGATCTTCTTCACCAGAGATTTTGCTGGCCGCGACTTCTTCGATCAGGCCTGCTGCGCCACCGACCACTTTCGCCGGTGGGAACGCCAGCTCGCTAATGCGGGTTTGCAGATCCAGTACATCCTGGTTCAGCTTAGTGGCGAACTCTTCCGCACCTTTGGTGGTTTTGTCGGCCCACAGGATTTTTTCGATGCGGTGGAAGCCGGTGAATTTCGGATCTTCGGCTTTTTTCTCGAAGTCATCTTCACGGGCATCGATGCTGCTGTCCAGATCGGAGAAGAGTTCTGCAATCGGTTCGATACGTTCGTAGTGCGCACGGGTTGGTGCGTACAGCGCTTTGGCTTTTTCCAGGTCGCCCGCTTTAACCGCATCGGTGAAGGCCTGAGTGCCCGCCACCAGTTCTTTGACTTCGCTCATCACGTAGGTTTTGTAGTCTGTGATTGGGCCAGCCAGCTGCATGATGTCGGTTTTGCCTTTGCCAGCAGTTTTCGACTCGCCAGTGACAACCAGCTTGCCTTTCGGGTTGGTCAGCAAGCCGCAGGTCATGTCATATTCGCCCGCTTCGAGGTTCGCGGTCAGTTTCTGGCTGAAGCCCGGCGCGATGTTTTCACGCTCTTCCACCACCATCACCCCTTTCAGGATTTCCCACTCCAGCGCTTTCTGGCTGTTGTTTTTGATGATGAACTGGGTTTTACCCGCCTGCACATTAAGCGACATCGGCTCACACTGTTTGTCAGTGACGGTGACCGTGACTTGCGGGATGGATGCAGCAGATGCGGCGCCTGAAAGAGCCAGCATTGAAACCAACAGCGCCTTACGGCGGAAGCGAATCGTCATAGTGATATCCCTGTTACATGGAAGAACAGGCGCGCAATCGCGCCTGATTTAATTTCAGCGAGTGGTGCGAGCGGTGTTAGCCGCGGGGCGTGCCGGGAAGAAGAACAGCAGCAGCGCCGGAATCAGGTAGATCAACCAGGCCGCAACTTCGCTCACGCTTGGGGTTTCCTGATAGCCGAGTATGCCTTCCAGCAGCGTGCCGACCACCGAGTGGGTGGAGAGCGTGTTGCTGAGATCGAAAGCAATGTCCTGGAAGTGGTTCCAGAGTCCTGCCTCATGGAAGGCACGGATCGCGCCTGCCGCCAGGCCTGCGGCAACGAAGAGAATGAATAAGCTGGTCCAGCGGAAGAAGCTCGCCAGGTTGAGGCGAATGCCGCCGTAGTAGAGCAGCATGCCCAAAACAATCGCCGTTAATAAGCCCAGTACCGCACCAATCGGCGGCGCGTAGCCAACATCCTGGGTGAAAGCCGCCAGCAGGAAGAAGACGGATTCGAGACCTTCACGCGCCACGGCCAGAAAGACCATGAGGACCAACGGGAAGCCACCGCCGCCCTGCTTTTGCAGCGCCTGATCCACTGAGCGTTCCAGTGTGGCTTTGATGTTGCGCGAGACTTTGCGCATCCAGAACACCATGGAGGTGAGGATAACCACTGCGACAACCGCCACGATGCCTTCAAACAGTTCTTGCTGTTTTTGCGGGAATTCGCCGGTGGTTTCGTTGATGAAGATGCCCAGACCCAAGCAGAGTGCAGCTGCAATGAAGACACCCGCCCACATCGCGGGGAACCACTGTGTACGCTGAGTGCGTTTCAGGTAGCTGGCAATCAGGCTGACGATGAGTGCTGCTTCAAGACCTTCACGCAGCATAATGAGAAACGGTACGAACATCACCAACCTCTTGATTGTTAAGGAGGGTAAACCTTAGGTAAAAATACGTAAAGTGCAAACGATATCGATTATCATTATCGCGGGTAAAATTACAAGTCACTTAATGAAATTATTTCTCATTTGCGGAGTGGGAGACGGATTCTGTGAGAATGGGTGATGGATGTTTCAGCGATGATGACTGCAGGTTTAGTGCTGGGTTGTCGCTGCAGGTTTAGTGCGGGCATATCGCTGCGGGTTGAATGCGGGGGGATCGCTGCAGGTTCAGTGCTCTGTCCACTAAAGGCCATCCCGATCGCGAAGAAACCACGCATCCCTGCAGATCGGCCGCGCCGTCCATGGCGCAGACGCTTCGCTCTTCGGAATGGCCTTTATTGGACGTTTGGCTGTGGCATTGCTTTGAATGGAAGGTTGAAGCATTTTCGACTCAACAGAAAACTTCGCCGTCTGGGCTTGGCATTCATGGCGCTAACGCTTCGCTCCTCGGAATGGCCTTTATTGGACGTTTAGCTATTTCATTGCTTTGAATTGAAGGTTGAAGCATTGTCGAACCATAAAAAAAGCCCGCCGTTTGCGGGCGGGCTTAGTGTGTCAGAGACAGAATTACTTGGTGTTGTATTCAGCTTCAGCGGCGGCGAAGCGCGCTTGTGCTTCTTCTGATGGGCCTTTGCCGATCAGGCTGAACACTACAATCGCGATGCTGGCAAAGATGAAGCCCGGGATGATTTCATACAGAGCAGCGTAGCCGAAATCTTTCCACAGCAGCACGGTCAGTGCACCGATCACCATACCGGCCAGCGCGCCGTTGCGAGTCATACGCTTCCAGCACACGCCGAACAGGACAACCGGGCCGAAGGCTGCACCGAAGCCCGCCCAGGCGTAGCTGACTAAGCCGAGTACGCGGTTTTCAGGGTTAGCCGCCAGTGCGATAGCAATCAGCGCGATCACCAGCACCATTAAGCGCCCTACCCACACCAACTCTTTCTGGCTGGCGTTTTTGCGCAGGAAACCTTTATAAAGGTCTTCGGTCAAGGCGCTGGAGCACACCAGCAACTGGCAGCTCAGGGTGGACATCACCGCGGCTAAAATCGCTGACAGCAGGATACCGGCAATCCATGGGTTAAACAGGATACGCGCCAGTTCAATGAAGATACGCTCGCCGTTCTGGCTAACACCTGCAGCCTGATCGGGATGGTTCTGGAAGTAAGCGATACCGAAGAAGCCCACTGCCACAGCACCGGCCAGACACAGGATCATCCAGGTCATGCCGATACGACGTGCAGTGCGAATCGAGTGGTGGGAATCCGCCGCCATGAAACGCGCCAGGATATGCGGTTGACCAAAGTAACCGAGGCCCCACCCGAGCAGCGAGATCACCGCGACAAAGTTGAGCCCTTTCAGCATGTCGAGGTTTTCGAGGCTTTTCGCTTCGATCACCGCCAGTGAATCATCCAGCCCGCCGACGGCGATAATCACAAACACCGGTGTAAGGATCAGCGCGAAGATCATCAGGCTGGCCTGTACAGTATCGGTCCAGCTAACGGCCAGGAATCCGCCCACCAGCGTATACAGGATAGTGGCAGCAGCACCGGCCCACAGCGCGGTCTGATAATCCATACCGAAGGTGCTTTCAAACAAGCGGGCACCGGCAACCACGCCTGAGGCGCAATAGATGGTGAAGAAGATGAGGATAACCACAGCGGAGATGACACGCAGCAGTTTGCTTTTGTCTTCGAAACGGCTGGAGAAGAAATCCGGCAGGGTTAAGGCGTTGTCGTGATGTTCGGTCTGCACGCGCAGACGGCCCGCAACGATTTTCCAGTTCAGCCAGGCACCGATGGTCAGGCCGATGGCGATCCAGCTTTCAGAGATACCGGAAAGGAAAATCGCGCCCGGTAAGCCCATCAGCAGCCAGCCACTCATGTCGGAGGCGCCTGCTGACAGTGCGGTGACGACGCTGCCTAAACTGCGTCCACCCAGAATATAGTCGTCGAAACTTTTGGTTGAACGATAGGCGGCAAAACCGATTAATACCATCCCAAGGATATAAACTACAAAGGTCACCAACATCGGTGTGCTTACACTCATACTCTCTCCACTTATTATTTAATCCATCAAGAGCAATCTTTTCCTGCGCGATCGGAACGTGATAACGCAGGGCTTTACCGCATCCAGAGAAAGCGATTCCTCTTAAGGCGCGGTATCCTGCCGCAAAGGGGCGGCGCGCACAATGCATTTAACACAGCTGTCACATTGGTTTCACCTGACTTCGCCGATTTCATGCCAATAGGTTGCACAGGCTCACACTTTGGGTTGCACCTAAAGCATCCTGAGAGTGGTCTTGTTGACGATGGTTGCAACTTTGGCCAGTTTCTTGCAGCAAGTTCCATGCCGCATCTTCTAAGCCCGATTTTAAGCGGCGATAAACGTGCAACTCAGGTCACATTTAACATGGTTGCACAAAGTTGCAACATGAGTGATAGTGCAGCCCACGCTGATGTCGATTCATATTTTGAGGACGAGGAAATCATGGGAACCACCACCATGGGTGTGAAGCTGGATGAAGCCACCCGCGATCGCATTAAACTGGCAGCAGGTAAAATTGACCGCACGCCACACTGGCTGATCAAACAAGCGATTTTTAACTACCTTTCGCAGCTGGAAGCGGGTGAAGGGATGCCAGAAATCCCTCTTCAGCTGGCTGATACCGCCAATGAAGAAGGCACGCCAGAAGAATCGTTACAGCCTTTCCTCGACTTCGCCGAACATATTTTGCCGCAATCAGTGACGCGCTCGGCGATCACTGCCGCGTGGCGACGTCCGGAAACCGATGCGGTGCCGATGCTGCTGGAGCAGGCGCGCCTCCCTGCCCCGCTGGCCGAGAAAACCCATCAACTCGCTTACAGTCTGGCAGATAAGCTACGCCACCAAAAAGGTGCAACCGGACGCGCCGGTATGGTGCAAAGTTTACTGCAGGAGTTCTCCCTCTCCTCGCAGGAAGGTGTGGCGTTGATGTGTCTGGCTGAGGCATTGTTGCGTATTCCAGACAAGCCAACTCGCGATGCGTTAATTCGCGATAAAATCAGCAATGGTAACTGGCAATCCCATTTGGGTCGTAGCCCGTCGATGTTCGTTAACGCTGCGACCTGGGGTCTGTTGTTTACCGGGCGTCTGGTGTCGACCCACAATGAAGCCAACTTGTCGCGCTCGCTGAATCGCATTATCGGTAAAAGTGGCGAACCGCTGATCCGCAAAGGCGTGGATATGGCGATGCGTCTGATGGGTGAGCAGTTCGTCACCGGTGAAACCATCGCTGAAGCGCTGGCAAATGCACGCAAGCTGGAAGAGAAAGGTTTCCGCTACTCCTATGACATGCTGGGTGAAGCTGCACTGACCGCCAGCGATGCCAAAGCTTATCTGCTCTCCTATCAGCAGGCGATCCATGCGATTGGCAAAGCCTCCAACGGTCGCGGTATTTATGAAGGCCCCGGTATTTCCATCAAACTGTCAGCGCTGCATCCGCGCTATAGCCGTGCGCAGTATGAGCGCGTGATGGAAGAGCTTTACCCGATTCTCAAATCACTCACCTTACTGGCCCGCTCTTATGACATCGGTATCAACATTGATGCCGAAGAAGCGGATCGTCTGGAGCTGTCACTCGATCTGCTGGAAAAGCTGTGCTTCGAGCCGGAACTGGATGGCTGGAATGGCATCGGCTTCGTGATTCAGGCCTATATGAAGCGCTGCCCGTTTGTTATCGATTCACTGGTGGATTTAGCACAGCGCAGCCGTCGCCGTCTGATGATCCGTCTGGTGAAAGGCGCGTATTGGGATAGCGAAATTAAGCGTGCTCAGGTGGAAGGTCTGGAGGGATATCCGGTTTACACCCGCAAGGTTTATACCGATATCTCCTATCTGGCCTGTGCGCGTAAGTTGCTGGCGGTGCCGAATTTGATTTATCCGCAGTTCGCGACCCACAATGCTCACACGCTGGCAGCGATCTATCAGCTGGCGGGCAATAACTACTATCCGGGCCAGTATGAGTTCCAGTGTCTGCACGGCATGGGTGAACCGCTGTATGAGCAGGTGGTCGGCAAAGTGGCAGACGGCAAGCTGAACCGTCCGTGCCGTATTTATGCGCCAGTCGGCACCCATGAAACCCTTCTGGCCTATCTGGTGCGTCGTTTGCTGGAAAACGGAGCTAACACCTCGTTCGTCAATCGCATTGCGGATAACACCCTGCCGCTGGATGAACTGGTTGCCGATCCGGTCACAGCCGTCGAGAAAATGGGCGTGAGCGAAGGTGCTGTGGGTCTGCCACATCCGAAGATCCCGTTGCCGCGTGATCTCTATGGCGAAAAGCGCGTGAACTCGGCGGGTCTGGATATGGCTAACGAGCATCGTCTGGCATCACTGTCCAGCGCCCTGCTCAACAGCGCCAGCCAGCCCTGGGTTGCACAGCCGCTGATCGAAGGTGAGCTGGGTGAAGGCGTCAGCCGCCCGGTGCTGAACCCTTCAGCGCCAGGCGATGTGGTGGGCAGCGTGCGCGATGCCAGCGAAGCGGAGGTTTCAGCTGCACTGGATGCGGCAGTGAATGCCGGTCCGATCTGGTTTGCCACGCCGCCGCAAGAGCGTGCCGCCATTCTGGAGCGCGCCGCCGAAGCGATGGAAGGCCAGATGCAGCAACTGATTGGCTTGCTGGTACGTGAAGCAGGCAAAACCTACAACAACGCCATCGCCGAAGTGCGTGAGGCTGTGGATTTCCTCTATTACTACGCCGGCATGGTGCGTGATGATTTCGATAATGAAACCCATCGTCCGCTGGGTCCGGTGGTGTGCATCAGCCCGTGGAACTTCCCGCTGGCGATTTTTGCGGGTCAGATCGCCGCAGCACTGGCGGCAGGGAACAGCGTACTGGCGAAACCCGCTGAGCAGACGCCACTGATTGCCGCGCAGGCGGTACAAATTATGCTGGATGCCGGTGTACCTGCTGGCGTGCTGCAACTATTGCCAGGCCAGGGGGAAACCGTTGGTGCACAACTGACGGGCGACGAGCGCGTGCGTGGGGTGATGTTCACCGGTTCAACCGCCGTGGCGACGCTGCTGCAACGCAATCTGGCAGGCCGTCTCGATCCGCAAGGCCGTCCAACGCCGCTGATCGCTGAGACCGGCGGTATAAACGCGATGATCGTGGACTCTTCCGCCCTGACTGAGCAGGTAGTGATCGATATCGTCGCCTCCGCCTTTGACAGCGCTGGACAGCGTTGCTCGGCGCTGCGTCTGCTGTGCGTACAAGATGATGTCGCCGATCACACCCTTAAGATGCTGCGTGGCGCGATGGCCGAATGCCGCATGGGCAATCCGGAACGTCTGTCGACCGATATCGGTCCGGTGATCGATGCCGAAGCCAAAGGCAACATCGAGCGCCACATTCAGGCGATGCGCAACAAGGGCTTCACCGTGTATCAGGCGGCGCAGGATAATCCACAAGACAGCAAAGAGTGGAATAGCGGCACCTTTATCAAGCCAACCCTGATCGAATTGGGTCAGGTGAGCGATCTGGATAAAGAGGTGTTTGGTCCGGTGCTGCACGTGGTGCGTTTTGCACGCAATAACCTGCCACAGCTGATCGATCAGATTAATGCCTCCGGTTACGGCCTGACGCTGGGTGTGCATACCCGTATTGATGAAACCATCGCGCAGGTCACGGCAGGCGCAAAGGTCGGTAACCTGTATGTGAACCGCAATATGGTCGGCGCGGTCGTGGGCGTTCAGCCCTTTGGTGGTGAAGGCTTATCCGGCACCGGTCCGAAAGCCGGCGGTCCTTTGTACCTCTATCGCCTGCTGGCAAACCGCCCGGACAGTGCACTGCGTAACACCTTTGATCGTCAGGATGCTGAGCGTCCGGTCGACAGCTCCGTTCGCACCGAGTTGATGATTGCGCACCAGGCATTGCAGAGCTGGGCGCAGGATAAACCACAGCTGCTGGCGCTCTGTCAGCGTTATGACGAACTGGCGCAGGCGGGTACGGTGCGACTGCTGCCGGGTCCAACTGGTGAACGCAACACCTTCACGCTTCTGCCGCGCGATCACGTCCTCTGTATTGCGGATAACGAACAGGATGCGCTGACGCAACTGGCGGCTGTGACCAGCGTCGGCAGTCAGGCCATCTGGCAGGATGATGAGTTGCATCGTGCGCTGCGTAAATCCCTCCCCGCTGCCGTGCAAAAAAACGTGGTGCTGGTGAAAGATGTGCTAGCCGCCGGGTTTGATGCGGTGATCTATCACGGTGACGCGGATCAGTTGCGTGTGCTGTGCGAGCAGGTTGCTGCGCGTGACGGCGCGATTGTGTCGGTGCAGGGCTTCGCGCGTGGTGAAACCAATCTGTTGCTGGAACGTCTGCTGATTGAGCGCTCACTGAGCGTGAATACCGCCGCAGCGGGTGGTAACGCCAGTCTGATGACCATTGGCTGATAAAAAAACCCGGTGCGCATCAAAGCGCACCGGGATTTAATGTAGGGTCGTCATTCATGACGACCTGGATTTTGCGTAGGGTCGTCATTCATGACGACCTGGATTTACGCCGCAGACTTGTTGCGCTTCATACCAATCAAGGTCGGGAAGACAAACAGCGACTGCCCCAACCCACGATTGGTCACCGACCACACCGCCACCGACAGCAGCGAGCAAATCCCCACAATCGCCACCGGATACAAACACGCCCACAGCATTGAGAACCACGCATATTCAAACAGATGATGGCGCTGAGCGAACAGAATCGCTGACATGCCAAAATACTCAATGAAGATGCGATGAATCACGTAGATCTGCAGGGTGTTACGGCCAATCCAGTTAAAGTACGACATCTTAAAGTGCGCGCTGAGCCAGCGGCAGGCCGCCACGCTCGCCAGCACTGCGATGATGCACAGGAACAGGCTCTTATCCAGACCGAAGATAATGTGAATCCCTGATACCGCCGCCAGCAGCGCCCATGGTACGAGGTTTTCACGACGCCATTCGCTCAGGCGCAGCATCAGCGGACTCCAGAACGCGCCCAGCAGGAAGAACAGGAAGTACTGCGCCACGCTTTGTGGTCCCCAGTACGGAATGATCTTCTCCACTGCCAGATAGTTAAGTGCAATCGCGACCACCAGCAACGCCACTTTCTGTTTGTGGAAGATCTTCGCACACAGGAAATAGAGTGCCAGTCCGTACAAATACCACGAGGTACTCATCGCCATAAATGTCAGCTTCAGGAACTCAAACAGTGACCCCGCATAGGCGGCATTCAGATTGTGTGAGATGCGCTGACCGGTGATCTCTGTGGAGATCCCCACAATCGACCACCACTGAATAAAGCCCCATAAAATATACAGATAGAACAGATTGGTAATACGGCTGGTAAATACCTGCTTCCACGGGCGATTAAGAATACCGTTGGTTGCCAGCAAGCCAGAAACAAAGAAAAAGGCTGGCATACGCAGCGGAGATAAAACGGTATTAAACTGCACCCATATTTCTGCCGGTATCCAACCAGCCGTCAATAATTTCACCGTTCCTTCAAATCCGGGTAATACGGTGTGATACAACACCACCAGCAATATGCAGGCCCCTTTCAGGGTATTGACCCATGCAATATCTTCTTTCCTGGCGTTATTCATATGATTAACTCCCGCTGCTGTGTAGGTCTTTAAGGAGAAGTATGAGGAAATAAACAATGATGCATTTCTGGTTATTAAACGATTATTAAACATGCTGGCGCGGGATGACTCTAGCGAAAGTCCTAAATTTTTTTTGCTGGCCCTGATATAACAATACTTTACAGTTCCAGACATTAATTGAATGCTAAGCAGGCTAACAATATCTTCCCAAAATAGAGTGACTAAGGGTATGGCGAGGGAAATAAGGTTAGCAATTAATACAGGGAAATTAAGAGCAATCCGCCACAAACAAACCAAATTAAAATCAAACACCATTCGGATTATTATTAAATGTGGCAGATGGATAAGCGAGGATATTAATATTGTGCTACGTAGAAATAATTAGGGCCAGCGAACTGGCCCAATTTGATTATTGCAGCGGAGCGGCTTTTGTCTCTGGTGCGGGTTTTCGCAGCAACCGTGGATAAAGGAATAACATTCTGCCTGGACCGCGATTGAGCAACGACCACACCAACAACGAGACCGTCACGCAGAGCGCCACGCCCGTGATCGGCATCAGCAGCGCCCATGCCCAACTAAACACGGCATTGCCAAACCAACCGTAGTGCAGCGCCAGTGCAATTGCGCTCAGTCCCAGCAGCTCGATAAAGATGCGGTGCAATACGTAAATCTGCAGCGTGTTACGACCAATCCAGTTAAGCCACGCCATGTTCAGCCGCTCATTGAGGAAGCGGCACGCGACGATGCCAAACACGATGGTCAGCAGGCTGTAGAACGGATTTTTATAGATGCCGCCCACGTGATGCACCACGCCAATCACCGCGATGCCCGCCAGCAGCAGCCAGTGTTGACGCTTAAGCTGGCTGATTTCAATCAATGACTGACTGAAGAACACCCCAAGCAGGAAGTAGAGATAGTTTTGCGCCACGCTGGCCGGCCCCCAACCGGGAATCAGGCTAAACTGCGCGGCATAGGTTGCGACAATCGCCAGTGCCATTAGCGCCACTTTCTGACGATGAAACAGTTTGGTGAACAAGAAAAAACCTGCCAGCGCGTACAGATACCACAGGCTGGTCATCGAGGTCAGCAGCAGCTTAAGGAACTCAAACGGCGTGTCCGCATAGGCAGCGTTTTTGGTGCTGGATAGCCGCTCACCGAGATGGGTGGAGATATAGTGAATGCTCAGCCACTGAATCACGCCCCACAGCAAATAGAGATACACGATATTGCTGAACTTTTTGGTGAACACCTCTTTCCAGCTTTTCTTCACGATCGAACTGGAAGCCAGTAAGCCCGAGACAAAGAAAAAGGCGGGCATACGCAGCGGTGAGAGATAGGTATTGAAGGTCACCCACCAGTGCGCAGGCACAATGCCGGCCGTGAGGTGATGCAGGGAGGGAGCGAAGGTGGTGATGATCGAGTGATGTAGCACCACCAGCAAGATGCAGGCACCTTTTAGCGTGTTGATCCAGAGGACTTCGTTTCTGGCATTTGTCATTTTATGATCCTGATTGCGCCATGAATTTGTAAAGAATTATTTATATTTACAAAGTTGTCTCAATCGGGCGGCTCTTAAAAATGGCTCAGCCTATTGCCTGTGAATTTTTCGTTAAGATAAAAGCCGATAATTCAGAGGGTTATTTAAGCGTAGCGTAAATATTTTCAGAACAAACTGAGGGAGGATACAAAGCGATAAAGAGAAGAAGCGTCGCCTGTGCCTGACGACGCTTGAGACTATTGATTAAGAAATTTGTCGAGAAATTGCCGGGTGCGTGGCTGCTGAGGATTGCTGAACAGCGCTTTCGCTGCGCCCTGCTCCACAATGCGGCCCTGATCCATAAAGATCGCCCGATCGGCCACGTCACGCGCAAAACTCATCTCATGCGTTACGATCACCATGGTGCGTTTCTCTTGTGCCAGCGCGCGGATGGTATTCAGCACTTCACCCACCAGCTCCGGGTCCAGCGCTGAAGTCGGCTCATCGAACAGAATCACTTCCGGACGCATCGCCAGTGCACGCGCAATCGCGACACGCTGCTGCTGCCCGCCAGAGAGACGACGCGGGAAGCTCTCCTCTTTGCCGTGCAGACCGACCTTCTCCAGCAGGCTGCGGGCGCGCGCCACGGCTTCCGCTTTCGGTTCACCCTTTACGATCACCGGCCCTTCAATGATGTTCTCCAGCACCGAACGATGCGGGAACAGATTGAAGTTCTGAAACACGAAACCCACCTGCTGACGCAAACGGCGCACCTGCTCTTTTTGCTTATTGAGCCCGATGCTGGCATCAATGGTGATATTGCCCACCGTGACACGACCGCTATCCGGCACTTCCAGCAAATTGATACTGCGCAGCAAGGTGGTTTTACCCGAGCCGCTCGGCCCGATAATCGCCACCACTTCGCCCGGCGCCACATCAAGGTCGATGCCGTGCAACACGGTCTGGCCGTGAAACTGTTTCACCAGCTGACGTACTTCAATCGCACTCATTTCGCCTCCCGATCCTGTCGATTCACATGCGCTTCCAGGCGGTTTTGCAACGCCGACAGCACCGTCGCCATCACCCAGTAAATCAGTGAGGCAGCCAGATACATGGTGAACACTTCCAGCGTACGTGAGGTGATCAATTGCGCCTGACGGAACAACTCCGGCACCTGAATGGTGGCCGCCAGCGAGGTGTCTTTCACCAGGCTGATAAAGCTGTTACCGAGCGGTGGCAAGGCGGTACGTGCCGCTTGAGGCAGAATGACACGACGAAGAGTTTGCCACGGCGTCATGCCAATACTCGCTGCCGCTTCCCACTGCCCGCGTTCAATGGCCGCAATCGCACCACGCAGAGATTCCGACGCGTAAGCAGCAGTATTGAGCGACAAACCGATCATCGCGGAAGGAATCGGATCCAGCTCGATACCAAACTGCGGCAAGCCGTAGTAGATCATAAACAACTGGGCGATCAGCGGCGTGCCACGGAAAATCGACACATAGATGCGCGCCAGCCAGTTAATCGGCCAGAAATGTGACAGGCGCATCAGCGCCAGCACAAAGCCGAGTATCAAGCCGAAGAACATCCCGCCGATACTCAGCTGCAGCGTGAACAGCGCGCCTTTAAGTAAAAATGGTGCTGAATCCAGCACCAGTTGGAGGCTTTCCTGCATTATTTAGTGACGTCCGCGCCGAACCATTTCTCAGAGAGTTTGCTCAGCGAGCCATCTTTCTGCATGTCAGCAATCGCCGCATCAATGGCTTTCAGCAGGTCATCATTGCCTTTACGCAGTGCCACGCCAGATTCCAGACGGGAGAAGGCCGGGCCCGCCACCGCCATGGTATCGCCGGTTTTCTTCACCAGATCCAGTGCCGCTAAACGGTCCACCAGAATGGCATCAACACGGCCAGAACGCAGATCCTGGTACTTGGTTGGGTCATCATCATAGGTACGGATATCGACGCCTTTGACGTTGTCGCGCAGCCACTGCTCGTAGTTCGAGCCCAGGCCAACACCGACTTTCTTACCGGAGAGATCCTCTGGCTTGGTGATGCTGCCAGCATTTTTCTTCATCGTCAGCGCCTGCACGCCAGAGATGGTGTACGGCGTGGAGAAGTCATACTTCTTCTTGCGCTCAGGTGAGATGGTCACCTGGTTGATCACCACATCGATACGCTTCGAATCCAGCGCCGCCAGCATGCCATCCCACTTGGTCGGTTTCAGATCCGCTTTGACGCCGAGGTGCTTCGCCAGCTCTTGCGCGAACTCCACTTCGAAACCGGTCAGCTTGCCGCTTTCATCCTGGAAACTGAACGGCGGATATGTACCTTCCAGACCGACGCGCAACTCACCTTTGCTCTTAACCTGTGCCAGCAGATCTTCTGCGGCGAATGTTTTGACGTTAACGCCCGCGACCAGCGCGACCGCCATCATGCCCATCACCAGTTGGCGACGAATAGGAGAGAAAGCCATGTTTACCCCATTTATTGTGATGTGTTGTGTGCTTTGAGGCAGCGAAACCGGGGTTTGCCGCCTTTTCGTTATTGGCGCTGCATTCATGACCCGCCATAGGGTTGAAGACAGCTGCCGGATTATAAACCTTTTTTATCTTAGCCTTAGACCGAAGGATGATAAGCAAATAACGCCGGCGCGCCGCCAGTATGAATAAACAGCAGCGGCCCTTCACGACGGAAGCGATTCTGCGCAATGCCATCAATCAGTCCGGCCATCGCTTTGCCGGTATAAACCGGGTCCAGCATGATGCCCTCAAGACGTGCCAGCAGTTTCACCGCGGCCATGCCTTCATCATTGGGTTCACCATAGCGCGGTGCAAAGTAATCGTCCCATAGGGTGATTGGCGCGTGCGTCTGCACTTCCAGCTGTTCAGCCAGCGCGCTGCGGATGCGTTCTACCACCGGCAACTGCGCCTCGACTTTGCGTGAAACCGTCACACCGACCAGTTCGGTATTAGGCAGCAACTGCTCCAGCCCTACCGCTAAACCTGCATGGGTGCCGGCGCTGCCCGATGCAACCACCACAGCGGCGAAATCCACCACGCCTTCGCTTTGGTGCGCGATCTCCTGCGCACACTCCACGTAGCCGAGCGCGCCCAGTGCGTTGGAACCGCCAACCGGCACAACATAAGGACGGAAACCCTGGGCTTCAAGACGTTCAGCCTGTTCGGCCAGCTGTTCAGTGGGATTGTGCAACGCATCGACCATCACCACCTCGACGTCCATCAGGTCAAGCATCAGGCGATTACCGTTGGTGAGGTAGTTTTCTGAGGTCGTGCCAATCGGATTTTCCAGCAGCGCCACGCACTTGAGGCCAAGACGTGCTGCTACCGCCGCCGTCTGGCGCACGTGGTTGGATTGAATCGCGCCCGCAGTCAGCAGAACATCCGCGCCTTCACGCAGCGCATCGGCCGCCAGGAATTCGAGTTTACGCAGTTTATTGCCGCCCATGGCCACGGGCGTGAAGTCATCGCGTTTAATAAAGATATCGCGACCGAGATAATCAGAAAGCCGTGGCAGATGCTCAAGCGGCGTGGGTGCACCGAGTAATTCAAGACGTGGGAACTGGTGCAATAGATGTAAGGACAATGCAGCCTCCATTGGGCAGTGTGCAATTATCCATACAGTGTTGCAGAAGATGAGAAAAGTCGCACCCGGAATTCTGCGAGTGCGGCCCCTGTTGCTGCTATGCTCAGCAACAACAAGGGCAGGATCACAATCAGCCCTGCTGCCAGCCTAAAAACTGGTCATATTTACGCAGCGCGATGCGGTAATTGTTATTACCCGCATCCGGCAAATCATTCTCCAGACACTCATGCCAGCTATTGCCCCGTAATCTATCGGCCGGGAAATTTTTCGCTTTCAGCATGTCATCAAGACGACGCAGCCGCACCACATACTCGCGAATGGTGCTGTGACTCATCTCGGTCTGCTCAAACAGATACTGTTTGAACGCCATAATGTCGAAGTAATTAGGATGGGTATTACAAAAAATATCGCTGCAGAAACGACATAACGCGGTCAGTTCCGGCTGGAGTTTAATCCACACCTGTTCATCAATCATCTGGTCCATCCGTGCGATGGCCTCTTTATTGATGATCTGTCCACGAAACACTAACGCCATACGGTCTAAAACTTTGCCACAATGTGAACAGTTGCTTTGGCTGTGTTTATAGTCTTTAAGATAACGACTTAAAGGTCTGGCTTTGGCTTTGGCTCCCATTGCTGAGTCCCCGGTTTTTTATTTTTTTCGATGCCAGGTACTGATTCTGTCAGCGCGCCCCCGCTAATCGGGCACGCAGGCGTTTGATTGCCTGACTGTGCAGCTGACTGACGCGGGATTCCCCCACTTCCAGCACTGCGCCAATCTCCTTCAGGTTCAGTTCTTCCTGGTAGTACAGTGTGAGCACTAATTTTTCACGATCGGGCAGTGCCTCGATGGCTTCAATCACGCGATCACGCAGGTTCCCTTCCATCAGCTGATGAAGCGGGTTGGCTTCTTCGTGCCCATCCGTCACCAGTTCCGCACTGTCACCGTGTTCTTCCCGATACTCGTCGTAGGAGAAGAGTTGGCTGTTATTGGTATCGAGCAAAATCTGCCGATACTCTTCCAGCGAAACATTCAACTGTTCAGCCACTTCCTGCTCAGTAGCCGAGCGCCCCAACGCTTGTTCTACCTGATGCATAGCACCGGCCACTTCACGCGCATTACGACGCACGCTACGAGGTGCCCAGTCGCGGCTGCGCAGTTCATCCAGCATCGCTCCCCGGATACGCTGCACGGCATAAGTGGTAAAGGCGGTGCCTTGCAGCGCGTCGTAGCGCTCCACGGCATTCAATAAACCAATACCACCGGCCTGCAGCAGATCGTCAAGCTCAACGCTGGCTGGCAGACGTACCTGCAAGCGCAACGCTTCGTGTCGCACCAGAGGAACGTAGCGCTGCCAGAGCGAATGTTTATCCATCACGCCTTCGGGCGTATAGAGATCGTTCACGGTGACTACCCTGCGTTAATAAAGTTATCGGCATGATTATCCAATTCTGTAGGGGTTTCGATTGGCAGAATAGGCGGGCAAAAGCGAGGTTATTTCAAATTAGTTATGGATGGCGGTGGAATGCACCGCCATAAGCGAAGCCGCTAGCGTAGATTGCGCAGCCGTTGCCGCGTGCCAGGCGGCACCACGTCCCATAATGCACAGGTTTTACCATCAAGTGCCTGATAAAAATCGCTTATCGGTGCTTCAGTTTCCAGCAGCGGATTTAATATCACCTGCCCGGATTCCGCGTCGATACTTATCATTTTGTTGATAAACAGCCGCTGTAAGTCGCTGCGCAGGAACAATCCGTTATCGACGCTATTATCAGCGAGAAAACCTTCCTCATTTTCCTGCGTGTCGATATAGCAGGCTTCCACCCATGGCCAGCTGTGACGCTCCGTAAGCTGCGTGCCGGTGATAATACAGGCGCCGTAGCGTGCTTTTACCGCGGAAGTGAACTCTGCCTGGCTGGCTCGCTGGAACACTTTCGCCTTTACGCGGCGCCCCACTTCTAAGCCCGGCATCACCGCTGTCGGCACTTTATGCTGCGGCGTGCTCAGCACCACCAGAAACTGAATTTTACGCGATAGCGGGAAGCAAGGATGCGCATGCGGGTCGAACAGCTGCCAGTACTCCTCCTCTTCCGTCTGCCGCATCAGCACCAGTTTGAAGCCCCGGCTGGTGAGCAGATTCTGCGCTTCCGCCGAGTTGGGATCGAGCATGGCGTAAACCTGCGTTTCACCCACCACCTTCCAGCGCCCCTCCTTCTTTATTTCATCGTTACGACGGAAATAAAGGAAAGCCTGCTGGCTTTTTAAATAGTGTTCGAAACGGCGCAGATAGTTTTTGCGCTCATTATCTTCCGAGACGAACAACAGATCCTCTAACGGACTGTTGATCTCCTCCTGCGCGAACACCGCGCGGATCACCAAATTGCGAAAGCTGGTCGACGGGCTCAGCAACCCGCGTGCGGTGAGTTCTTTCTCATCAGGATGCTGCTGCGCATAGCGCAACGCGATCTCTTCGAAGGTCAGTAGCTCACCCGGTAACAAGTCATAATTGAAGCGCATAGACACCCCAGAAATAGAAAAAAGTCGTGTGTAAAAATTGGAATGATTCTGGGGAAGTTATCGGCAATTCTGTGCGGGACTGTAACAGGATGATTATTTTTTTGGGGTTGTAGGGAGCTCGGTAAAATCGTGGTGACGAGTTGAAAGCAATTTGATTTAGGGCAAGAGGAATCGCTTAGGCCTTGCTTCACCTAATGTTTAAGACCCAAAAATAGAAGTACGGTGTTCGCTAAAATTGAGGGCAAGGAAACCCAGTTCAAGGCAATGACCAAGCATTGAAATTTAAACATTGAAACACAACAAATTTTAACTAACACCTCTTAAAATTCAAAAAAAACAAGCTCATTTTATTTTATAAAAATGAGCCCACCGAACAGAATCACTGCAGAAGGTAGATAAGAGAAATATCATCATTTACTTTTGTTTTTTCAATTTCATTCAGGAATGCAATGCTTGATCTTGTGTCATGTTTAGTCACAGCATGATAGCTGTAAATAATATTAATAAAATCTTCGGTTTGGATCTCACCAACCAACTCTACACAGGATGAAATAAGCGATTTAATTAAGAACCATTCAGAAACCATAAGATAGAGATTAGATAGATTACTTATCTCACTATTTGAAGGGAATGAATCATTATACATTCTGTATTGAATGTAATTATTCAGTAGGTAAGGATATTCAGCTAACCAAGGCATAACTTTTTTTTGCCATATATCTGACAGACGTGGCATAGAACCATCAACCTCACCATTTTTCAAACTTTCACTTTGAATATATATTAACTTGTTGGCATAATGTTGCAATGTTGTCCAACCACGCGTTCCCTGTTTAGTAGCCAAATACCCCTGCAGCCTTAACAATAAGGCGGATTGCAACTGACGGTCTGGGTTAATGTTAGAAATACTCGTTTTCAACTCACCCGTTTGAATGGCTTGCATTATATTTACAAAATAGCCTTCTATTTTATGATGAGCGTTTTGATCATCTTTAACTTTATCTAAATAAATAAAGAGAAGTGCTATACCATAAAATCCTTCTTCAAGATTTACACCACTGGCAATCATGATATTAGTGCACATAAGATTAATAAAACGTGAAATTTGGTTCACATCCGCAGCGTCCAGGGCTTGAGCCTGTAACATTTTCTTTTCGTTAAATAGCATTGCATCGGACCGAGTTAGCAACTGTTTTGCAGCTTCAGGACAAGACAAGGTCAAGCTTTGACGAATCTCAAATTTAGAAAGATTTTGAATGCGCGGATAGGTAGCGCAGGTAGGGCTCAACGCAGCTTCACCAAGCAACTTATGAATTTTGCATAACCTCTCTTCATCCATAAAAGCGCAGCGGCCTCTATTAGATAACTTCATCTTTCCCCAATTAGAATAACTGGACTTTGTGGTAATGATATTTTCAACAGCAATGCTACGAATTTCTATTTCGTTGCTTTTCAGATAACGGTTCACAGTTGGCTTATCTAATGTGATATTCCAACCCTTGCAACAGTGGTCTTTGCACTCGCTACCTATGCATTTGAACTCATTGTAAAACACAGGCTCAACAACGGTAATCTCTTTCATGTTCAGACCCTTTAAGCTAATCACACTGTTTATATGAAAGTCATTAGCTATTAAGTTACCAAAGCCTGACTAGCTCAATCCTAATAATAACCCATTATTACTACTCTTATCCGGGCAATAAAAAACCCCGCCGGAGCGGGGTTTGGTAAGCAAGGAGCTTAAAGAGATTAGCCCTGCAGCAGAGACAGAACCTGCTGTGGAACCTGGTTAGCTTTAGCCAACACTGAGTTACCTGCCTGCTGAATGATCTGTGCTTTAGACATGTTTGAAACTTCAGTAGCGTAGTCAGCATCCTGAATACGAGACTGTGCTTCAGACAGGTTAGTGGTGGTGTTGTTCAGGTTGGTAATTGCGGAGTCCAGACGGTTCTGCACCGCACCCAGGCTTGAACGGAAGGTATCAACAGAAGCGATAGCTTTGTCCAGCAGAGCCAGAGGATCTGCAGTTGAAGCACCAGCGAATTCGGTAGATGCTGTTGCTTTAGTTGTTCCATCACTTTCCAGGCCGCTGCTCAATTCAATGCCGGTTGTAGCTACAGTCGAAGTAGGAGCAGTGGAATCCTTTGAGTTTTTCAGTACGTCAGTACCCGTACCATCAGTACCAGCTTTGTAGTTTTTACCTTGGATGGTGACAAAGCCTACTGCGTTGCCGCTGGCATCAGCGCTAACTTTAATTAACTGTTTTGTTTGTGTTGCTTTATCGGTATCAATACCGTTAGCTGCATCACCATAGCTTACATCAGTGGTGTTCAGTTCAACTTTGCCTGTAGCTCCGCCAGTACCATCATCGACTGACACTGAGTAAGAATCGCTACCTGACTGAACAACATATTCGTTCTGACCAGTAATCTGGTGCAGCGAAAGTGTGCTGGCATCAACACCCAGGGTTTTCGCAACGTCGGTCAGGTTAACAGCAGTCTGAACACCAGTAGTTGCATCCGCTACAGTACTGATAGAGGAACCTACACTCAGGGTGTTCTTAGATACTGAGAAACCGCTCAGACCCAGAGTAGAAGAGTCAATCTTCTGCAGGTTAATATCGATGGTCTGGCCATCGTTAGCGCCAACCTGGATAGACATTTTGCCGTCTTTAGCCAGTACGTTCACGCCGTTGAACTGAGTCTGACCAGATACACGGTCAATTTCGTCCAGACGGGATTTGATTTCGTCCTGGATTGAAGACAGGTCAGAATCAGAGTTGGTGCCGTTCTGAGCCTGTACGGTCAGTTCACGAACACGCTGCAAGTTGTTGTTGATTTCTGACAGTGCGCCTTCAGTAGTCTGCGCAGCAGAGATACCGTCGTTGGCGTTACGAGCAGCCTGAGTCAGGCCGTTGATGTTAGAGGTGAAGCGGTTGGCAATTGCCTGACCAGCAGCGTCATCTTTAGCGCTGTTGATACGAAGACCAGAAGACAGACGCTCGATAGAGGTAGACAGAGCAGACTGGTTCTTGTTGATGTTGTTCTGGGTGATCAGCGAGAGGCTGTTGGTGTTAATTACTTGAGCCATGGTTTAAGTTCCTATTAATCAAGTCTTTGGTTATGGTTTGGGCTTCAACCCGCCGGCTTCAGCGCCGTCAAAGTTGTTATCGTCTGTGCTTAAACAACCTTTAGAGATTTTTTAGTACCAGGCGAAATTTTTTCTCTTCAACCTGTCACGCTTATCATTATCGCCACCCTCTCGCACTTCTTTAGCTCAAACCCAATACTTTTCTAGCCTCCGAAATACCCTTCTCTATATGCCTTATTCGCTTTATCACTCACGAGTAAATAATTTTAAACTTTGCCCATGAAAAGCCGATAACCCGGGTATTCACTCTCCGTGTCGATATAAAAAGGAAATAACATGGCTAGTATCTCTACCCTCGGTATCGGTTCAGGACTCGATTTAAGTACCATTCTGGATAACCTGACCACTGCTGAGAAAGCATCTTTAACACCGATCTCGAATCAGCAGACAGCCTACACCTCAAAGCTCAGTGCGTATGCCACATTAAAAAGTGCACTTTCTACCTTCCAGACCGCGAATACCACGCTAAACAGCTCTGATTTGTTTAGCGCCACGTCAGCGACCAGCAGCTCCAGCGCTTTCAGTGCGACAACATCGGGTACCGTTGTTGCCGGTAAATACACCATCAATGTTTCTCAACTGGCACAAGCGCAAACGCTGACTTCAGCTGTGCAGACCAGCAACACCACCGCTCTGGGTGACAGTTCTGCCAGCAGCCGCACCTTAAGCATCGCGCTGAAGGATGGCACCAGCAAAGACATCACCTTAACCAGCGATCAGACTTCGCTGACCGGTATGCGTGATGCAATCAACAGCGCTGACGCAGGCGTCTCTGCCACTATCATCAAGGTGGGCGATGGGAGCTACCGTCTGTCACTGACCTCAAGCGAAACTGGTAGTGATAACGCGGTAAGTTCAATCAAAGTGACGGGTGATGACACCCTGCAGGGTATCGTCGGTTACGACTCAACTGCCAGCAGCAATGCGATGACCGAAAGCGTTACCGCGCAAAATGCCAAACTGACTGTGAATAACGTTGAGATTGAGAACAGCAGCAACACCATCAGTGATGCACTGGAAGGCATTACACTTAATCTGAACGATACCACTACGGGCAACCAGACGCTCACCATCACCAAAGACACTTCGAAAGCCGAAAGTGCCATAAAAGGCTTTGTTGATGCCTATAACACCTTACTGGATCAGTTCAACACACTGACCAAGTACACTGCAGTGGATGTTGGAGCGACGTCACAAGACTCTTCCAACGGTGCGCTAGTTGGCGATAGCACCTTGCGAACTATCCAGACCCAGTTGAAAAGTATGCTGACCAATGCGCAAAGTTCTTCTACCTATAAAACGCTGGCGCAAATCGGTATTACCTCAGATCCGACATCTGGTTCTCTGGAGCTGGATTCAGACAAGTTAGAAACAGCCTTAAGTAGTGATGCCGATGGCGTAAAACAAATGATCGTTGGTGACGGTAAAACTACCGGCATCACCACGACCATTGCGACTAACCTGACCAGTTGGCTTTCGACTACCGGTATCGTTCAGGCCGCTACAGATGGCGTGAGTAAAACCCTTAACGACTTGACCGATCAGTACAACACCATGAGCACCCGCATCGACAACATGGTGGCGCGCTACAAAACGCAATTTACTCAGCTTGATGTCCTGATGAGTTCACTGAACCAAACCAGTAGCTATTTGACACAGCAGTTCGAGTCTTCAAGTAGCTCTAGCTCCAGTAGCTCATCGTAATAAGGAGTGATCATGTACAGCGCAAATGGCACTAAAGCCTATGCAAAGATTGGTGTGGAGAGCGCAGTGATGAGCGCTAACCAGCAGCAGCTGGTCTCCATGCTGTTTGACGGCGCGCTTAGCGCGCTGGTACGTGCCCGCCTGTTTTTGCAGGATGGCAATATTGAAGGCAAAGGTTCATCGCTGTCGAAAGCGATCAACATCATCGAAAACGGACTTAAGCAGGGTCTGGTGGAAGGTAGCGGCGATGAGCTCACCGATAATCTGGTGGGACTTTACGCTTATATGGTCCGCCGTCTGCTGCAGGCAAACTTGCGTAATGATGTAGAAGCCATCGAGGAAGTCGAAGGCCTTCTGCGTAATATCGCTGACGCCTGGAAAGAAGTCGCACAACCTCAACACCTTCAGGACGCCGTTTAATGAACAATGCACCGCATCTGATTACCGTTTACCAACAGTTACTCGATCTCAGCCATGGAATGCTGCGCCTGGCCGCAGACGGCGAATGGGATGACCTGATTACAAAGGAAGTGGATTACGTCAGTGCGGTGCAAACCTTGGCCCGCTCGACCGAAGCGGCGCCGCCCTCCAGCCAGTTGCAGGATCAGCTGCGTCCGGTACTGCGCCATATCCTCGACAATGAGAGTGAAGTCAAACGTCTGTTGAAATTGCGTATGGACGAGCTGACGCAACTGGTGGGTCAGTCATCGAAACAAAAATCGGTGATGAGCGCTTACGGCAAGCAAGGCAATGTCTATCTGCCACAGAATTAATTCGCGGCGGGCTGAATGAAAAACGGGTGAGCTGATAGCTCACCCGTTTTTATTTGGAACTGTGCTCACAAAATCACTTCTGCGCAGGAACCGACACCGGCTCCATAATCTGCGGCTGAATATCCTGAATCACTGCATCCTTCGGACGCTTCGCCACTTCTTGCAGCGCTTGCTGGCACTCAACGGTTGGACGATCAACCTTGCGCATGCGCAAGCCGTCATAACGCAATTCACCGTTCTCCAGCGTCATCGGCATCACGCGCACCTGACGCGTCACGTTGACCCAATCGTCTCCCAATCGCGTTAACTTGCCCGGCTTGGCAATCACACGCTGCCACTGACGGCAATCCAGTGTGTCGCCTTCTGCACCGATGATTAGGCTGCCCATCGCCTGGCCACTGATCAACTTGCTCTGCGGTCCGACAGTTTGCCAGTTGCCTTTCAGTTCCACTGGTGCCGGAGTTTTTACCGCTTCGTCGTAATTGCTGATTTGCGCACATCCGCTCAAACTCAGCGCGGCCAGTATCATCCACTTTTTCATTATTGGTCCCTACACTCGCATCAATGGCGGCTACGTTATAATTTTTCGCGTAAGTTACGCAAGGAATCTTGGTGAAAACCCGGCTGAGCCTGACAAGACAGTTCGCGCACGTTACACTAGCGCGCAAGTCGATAAGCAGGAATTCGCATGAAAACCCCAGAAGAGTATTACGCCCAGGCCCGCACGATGTTTTTTGCCGCGCACGCCGATTTTCAAGCCGCGCTGGATGAACTGACCGAGAGCGATGCGCGCGCGGCTAACTTGTCACTGCGTCAGCTGCGCGAGTGGCATGCTGAGCGCATTTACGCCGCATTTTTACGTCAGAAGAAGCTGGATGGCATGCTGTTTTCCATCCAATTAGCGGAACCCGATAAAGCGGTTGCCGCTGACGCGATTGAAACTTACCTGAAATCTCATGCGGAAGCGTTGGGGATGACGTGGGAAGAGTTCTGTATTAAAAACGAACTTTAAACGTAGCGGTACTAAAAGTACATCTCAAACACACCTCCAACCACACAGATGAACAAGGAAAAAAGTTGTACAACTCAGCTTAAGTTGTATAACTTATCTCTGACGGCTTAGGTCGTAGATTGTCCTTGAACGAAGGTGCCGTTGCACCGCCTCTGGAGGTGTTGCTGGATTTACCCTCCAGAGGTAGTATTTTTTCCGCTACTTTTCCCGCTCAATGCCCTTCACTTCCACATAACTGGCTACCGCGAGTAATCGATTAACGTGCGTTAGCAGCAGATCCACATCGGACTGTAAAAATTGCTGACCAGCACGCGAAGCCGTCACAATCGCATCCTGTACGGTATCACTGATCGTCAAACTATTATCCTCCTTAGCCTGAATCAACAAAGCCGCAATCAGTAATGACTGTGCCTCGACCTGCGCCACCAACTCTTTTGCTTCCGTATCCATTTTTGCCATTTTCAGCAGAATATCGATAACCAGTTGTCGCATGTTTACCCCCAAATGAATCCATTTCCCGGTGTAACGCTGTTGAGTATCAGTGTAAATCTCGCCAGCCGCCTCTCAGAAGGAAAAAATTTCCTACCGGTTGGGCTTCTCGACTTGCCACTGTTTTTATTTACAGTAATATTACGCACCCTCTTTGATGAATGGACTGCCCTGATGTTTGTGGAGCTGATTTACGATAAACGAAACGTCGCCGGCTTGCCGGGCGCACGTGAGATGATTTTGCAGGAGTTGGAGAAACGTGTGCAGCGCGTATTTCCTGAGATCGAGGTGCGTGTTAAGCCCATGGAGCGTAACGCCATTGATACCGATTTGAGTAAGAACGACAAAGCCACGGTGGCACGTATTGTTGAAGAGATGTTCGATGAGGCCGAAATGTGGCTGGTGGCCGAGTAAGCCACCAGCGCGGAGGGAACTTAGCTTTCCTGCTCGCTGTGATTGATGGCGATCTCTAAATCCTGAATCGCCAACTCGATATCATCTAACAGCTGTCCCTGCTTGTTGAGCAGCGTGTCAAAACGTCCCGCATACTCTTTGTCTTTGTACTCGCCTGCATCAAATGCCAACCAGTGGCTGGATAGCGTCTCAGTATTGGTCTGCGCATAGTGACGCATCTCTTTTAACTGGGAGGTGACATCACGCAGGTAGTCAGTTTTGGTTTTGATTGCCTCTGTATCACTCATGCTATCTTCCTTTTCGCTGATTAAACCCGTTTAAATAACGTCTGAATGATTAAAGTTAGTAGAAAATAGCGAGACCGCATTAAGAATAATCGGAAGATGAAAAGGCGACCCGAAGGCCGCCTGAGGATTACAGATATTTCCGCGCCAGGGCAATTAGCTCATCCTTCGCAGCCGCACCTAACTTCTCAACCCCACTTTCGACAAAGTTAAATGCCTGAGTGAAGTCCTTCACGCTGGCATTGATGTCCTGACTAACAGCACCCGCACTGACTCCCACGACAGGTTGCTCAGCAAGATCTCCGACGGTTGAAGCCGATGAAGACCCGGCGCTGGCAGAACCGTTTGCTAATGTGTCAGGCGTGGCCAACTGCTGGGTAAGGTCCGTCGCATCCGCAGCGGGCACCGCAGGCTGTACCTCAGTCCCAGTGTTCACTGCGGGCGTTGAAACATCCGATGCTGGCACATTGCTCACAGGGAGCGTTGAAGCGTCAGGTGCTGCCGCGCTGCTCACGGCTGCCGTTGAAGCATCCGCAGCTGGCGCACTACTTGCCACCGGCACCGCCACCTCATTAGCAAAACTCTCTAACGGTGACAGCGTGCTGGCATCCGGTGTTGCGGTTGATGCACTATTTTCGATTACAGTTTGGTCGCTCATAATTTTCTCCTTCTTGCTTAATAAAGACCACAGTCGGCCGAAGCTGGCTGCAATCCGCTCGGTAATACTCATCATGGCCTCCTTAATGCGTCGATTCGGGTGGCGCGTCTTCCCCCACAACCTGCTTCACTTTGTCCGCAGTCTTGTTAGCGGTGCGGTCCGGCAAGCCATCGAGTTTTTTCTGCAATGTCACCAGTTGGCTGGTCAATTCCGCCACCCGCGCTTCCCGACGGTCGGAAATCGCACGGTACTGCTGTCGGATATCCTCCACCCGTCGGTTGGCGCTGTTATTCACGAATACGAACATAATGGTCATCGCCACACACAGCAGCGACAGCATCAGCAGCAGACCGCCCAACAAAAGCTGACGTCGATGGCCTTTC
Source organism: Erwinia sp. S63 (assembly GCF_016625195.1). Lineage (GTDB taxonomy): Bacteria > Pseudomonadota > Gammaproteobacteria > Enterobacterales > Enterobacteriaceae > Pantoea. Next base: position 429,358 of record NZ_JACVUP010000001.1, on the reverse strand, counting down.
ACTGAGAACTCACTGTTTATCTGCACCATCGCGATTCTCCTCAAGGGTGGTAATCAGTTGATTAATTTGACTGCGGAATTTATCGCTATGGTCCGATTCCGTGGTCGCCAGTAAAATGCCCAATGCGTTTTTGATCAGCCGCAAATCGGTTTCAAGCGAAGAGATACGCCGTAGGTTTTTGTCATGGCGGATACGCAGTTCATCGTTTTCCTGACGCATCAGCGTGTGGCTCTCCTTGAGAAGCATCACCTGCTCTTTGTAACTGGTGATAATCTCGCCGCCCGCACGATTGCTGGTCACGATGGATGCAATACCCGCCATTAACGGTTTCCAGAACACCGCTGCCGCGCCGCCGCCGAGAAGCAACGCACCGACACTGGTCACCAAACTACTTTCCATGCCTCACCTCTCAACACTGGCAAGCGTTATGCCCAGAAAGCACGTCAACCACCGTTGCCAGTGAAGCGATCAACGCCTTAATTTAAGTTTACTTTAATTAATGAATTTAAGTATACTTAAGTAAACCCTGGCGGAGTTGTCAAGATGATGAAAAAAGAATTTATCGGTGAACGTATTCGTAGTCGCCGTAAAGCCCTGAAACTCACACAACAGGCGTTGGCGAAGGGGATAGGCGTGTCTCATGTTGCTGTATCACAATGGGAAAAGGAGGAAACCGTACCGCGTGGCGAGAACCTGTTAAGGCTCGCGGAATGGTTGCAATGCACCGCCGCGTGGATCATGGATGGAGACGGTGAAGTCTTTGCCGCCCCGCTGGCTGTTAGTAACGTGAAGGCCCTGCCATTGATAAGCCTGACGCAAGCGGCGGAGTGGCTGCACGAGCAACGCCTGGTGATTCAGCAGCAAGCTACACGTTTTGTTTACAGCGATTATCCACTCAGCGAACTGGCGCTGGGGGTAACCCTTGAAGATGGCTCGATGCAACCGGACTATCGCCCTGGCGATACCCTGATTTTTGATCCTGCGGTCGCACCACAACCTGGAGATGGGGTGCTGGCAAACGTCAATGGTGTGGTTCACGTACGCATTTTCCGCTTGGTGGCTCAATTACACGACGAGCAATGCTTCTCGTTACGTCCGTTAAATGAGGATTTCCCGACCTTTTCATCGTCGGATCATGACGTGCAATTGATTGGTACGCTGATGGAAATGCGTCGCTATCGGGCAAAATAGCCCACGCAAAAAACCCGCTGCATCAGCGGGTCAAGCACAGCAAAACTACGGCAATTATTACAAAACGTCGGTCAGATGATCGACGACAACCCTCCCGTGCACATCCTTCTGCGTAATACGATAGTTAACGCTGTAAGAGCGGCGGTTGCAGAGTTTATCGAACAGCGTCACGCTGCCCTTTTGCTTGCCGTCTGCGCTAACAATATGCCATTCAGTGACATCTTCCTGACCGCGGTTGTTGAGTCTTAACACGCTCTGTTCAATCAAACGGTCGCTATCATCAATCTTTAAATAGTCGCGTAACATTATGCTCACCTCTGGTTAACGAGGGTCAAGATACGCTTTTAATTAATCCTTTCAATCGAAAATATTTATCGTAAATGCTACCCTGGTGCGATTAATTAACAATCCGATTTGACGCCAGTCCCTAGCCGTTTCGGTTAACGGTTTATTTGGAAAATAGTTTACGATTCGGGCCAATATTGATGGACAGCCCCCGCCCCAGGCCTGCTAATGTAGGACTCACAATAAAAAGAAGTTCGGGTAAACACTTTGCTCACCACCATCCTCTATCGCAGCCATCTTCACGATCATGTACCTGTCAAAACTCTTGAAGATATGGTGGCGAAAGCCAATCGTAAGAATCAATCTTCCCATATCACCGGAATTTTATTATTCGATGGGCTGCATTTTTTCCAACTGTTAGAAGGTCCACGCGAAGCGGTACAAAACATCTATCAACGTATTTGTGCTGATGCACGCCACCATAATCTGGTGGAACTGATGCATGACTTCGCACCAGCACGTCGCTTCGGCAAAGTCGGCATGGAACTGTTTGATTTGCGTGAACATGATAAATCCAGGGTCTTGCAAGCCATATTGGATAAAGGAACGTCGCGCTATCAGCTGACTTATAACGATCGCGCTTTAATGTTCCTGCGCACCTTTGTAGAGGCACGTGAAAAAGAGAATTATTTTGATATCCCGTTAGCCACTACCTGGGATTTCATCACCGATGACGCACAATTCCGGGAGGCAGAAGACGTAGCTGCATCTCTGCAGGATTGCCGTTTTGCATTTCAGCCGATCATCGATCCCTTTGCACGACACGTGGCCTCCTATGAAGCGCTAATTCGCACACCCACTGGCGGTTCCCCTCAGGACTACTTCTCCACTTGTGGAGGAGACGCGATTTATCACGCGGATATTCAGTCAAAAAAACTGGCGTTCAAGATGGCCAGCGCGCTGGGTATTGGTGAACACTGCCTGTCGATCAATCTATTACCTATGTCACTGGTCGCAGTGCCCAATGCGGTAGAGTTTTTACTCCTGGAGATTGAAGCTCATGGCTTGATTCCAGAGCAGGTGATCGTTGAAGTGACTGAAAACGAGATCATCTCACGTATCGACGAATTCGCCGCGGAAGTCGGAAAATTGAAGGCTGCGGGCATCAGTCTGGCGCTGGATGATTTCGGTGCTGGTTTTGCGGGTTTATCGCTGCTATCAAAATTCCAACCCGACAAAATTAAGATCGATCGTGAAATCATCAGTGATGTGCATAAAAGTGGCCCGAAACAAGCGATTGTGCATGCCATCATTAAATGCTGCTCATCGCTGGAAATTGTGGTGATTGCCGAAGGTGTTGAGAAAGCTGAAGAGTGGATGTGGCTGGAAGCGGCAGGCATTAGCCAGTTCCAGGGATATCTGTTTGCACGTCCGCAGTTAAATGGTTTCCCGGCTATCGCCTGGCCGGAAATCAAATAGCGAGCTGTGAGAGAGAATAAAAAACCGCCATAACTCGGCGGTTTTTAAATTTAAAGCGGGAAATAACCCGGTGGTAATAATCGATCGCTGATGACCTGATAGTTCATCAACTTAAATGAGCTTAAGGTAATGGGCACGGCAACGCAGGGACGGTACCAGCCAAACTGCCTTATATATCGCCAGACTTCTGGCGGATTATCTTTATCTCGAACCCAGTAATAACCTTCTTTCATGCTTACACGCTTCTTGTAGCTGTCACCCTTACTCAGCATTCCTCAACGCGTTGCGTGGTGCGCATATTGCACACCGAGTTCCCTGCTCTGATGAATACTTACCTAAGGTGCAGACTTTAGCATACCGATAGCGAATTTGATCAGTAAGTGATTGTTTTATTTAGCGCTTCGCTTATCCAACTGCTATCTCACCGGCATAAAAAAACCGCATCAGCGGCTTTCTCAGGTATCAATAATACGTGACTTCAATGGTGCCATACTGCTTATCTGTGACTTGCCCTGCGGCGTCAGTGGTCACAGTGTCGCAACGGAAAGGAACATCATTCTTATACTGGCATTGCGTGGTGACTGTCTTACTCTGGTCTTTTCTTTCCACCGTCGTCACCACGTCGGATATTTTCTTCGCGTCCACATCATGTTTTGCACTGGCGCGCGACACTTCCTCATCACCCTTCTTAATACTCAGCAGCGTCATATCGCCAGCGTTATTGTAAGTCAGATGAAATTTAACATCGGAGGCGGGAGATGAGATTTGATCGACCCATCCCTGATCGTTATAGCCGATATCCACCGTCATGGTCGGCGTGACTTTCTTGATTAGCGCGCACTGCTTATTCAACGTGACGACCACATCCTGACCGTTCTCGCTGCCAGTCAGTTGATCGCCTTCGCGCGTCACTTCGGTGATCTGCCCGGCTTTGTCGATGGATTTCACATGGGAAATACAGCCTTGCGCATCGAAGGCGATATCGACATCAAAGATTGGCGTGTTATCAGCGCTAAACAAACGTTGATGGGTGCTTTTGACTTTGCCTGGAATGGCTTCGAACTGATAGAGGTAAGCGTAATTTTTCATCTGCGGCGCAAAGTCCGCACTTTTATTATCACAGCCGGATAGCATTATCATTGCCATCAGCAGCAGCAGGGTGTGCTTCACGTGAGAATCCTCTTCCCGATATACGCTGTGTGTCAGGCCAGCATCATGCCGCTGTTACTGAAAAAGATAAATCCTTTCCCGCCTGACACCGCAACAATCTGTGCAGCCACTACACCTGCATATTCATGATGTCGGTATACGCCGACACCAGTTTGTTACGCACCTGAATCCCCATTTGCATGGAAATTGAGGATTTCTGCAGATCGACCATCACATCATTCAACTGGATGCCCGGTTTGCCCATTTCAAAATCCTGTGCCTGGGTGCGCGCCGCGTTTTGCGTGTCGCTGATCTTGTCCAGTGCCGCTTTCATGGTGGCGCCGAAATCCACCTGATTGGTTGACTCGGCCTGCTTACCGCTGGCCTGCAGTGACGTTAACTGCAGCTGCTGCAACACACCATCAATTGCCTGAATCGACATTGCCTGTACCTCATGGAAGAAGGGTTTAAATTTTCACGCTGCAAAAGTTATCACACTGTCAATAGGACAAAGGCGCTAAATAAACGTAAAAACCCCGGCTTATCCAGCCATCGAAGTGACCCAATTCATCAATAATGCCAGCCATAAGATTGGAATTTCATTTAAGACGTTGCTTCAGGGAGTCTGTTTTGTCACCACAACTTACCCGGTCAATTATGTCAGGCAGGAATCGGTCATGAATGCGAGTGCAGCCGCCACACAAGATACCGCAAAGAAAGGTTTCAATGACCTTCTGGCCCGCCTGCGCGCCAATCCACGAATTCCTATCATCATTGCTGCCGCTGCCGCTATCGCAGTGGTTTTTGCATTGGTGCTGTGGGCCAAAGCGCCGGACTATCGCGTCCTTTATAACAACCTCTCTGATGAGGATGGCGGCGCGATTGTCACTCAGCTGACGCAAATGAACATCCCTTACCAGTTCGCCGAAAACGGCGGTGCCTTGATGGTGCCGGCCGATAAGGTACACGAACTGCGTCTGCGCCTGGCGCAACAGGGGCTGCCGAAAGGTGGCTCCGTTGGCTTTGAGCTGATGGATAAAGAGAAGTTTGGCATCAGTCAGTTCAGTGAGCAGATCAACTACCAGCGTGCGCTGGAAGGTGAACTGGCCCGCACTATTGAAACCCTCGGTCCGGTTAAGAGCGCGCGCGTGCATCTGGCGATGCCGAAACCGACGCTGTTCGTGCGTGAGCAAAAGGCCCCTTCTGCCTCCGTAACCTTGAACCTGCAACCGGGTCGCGCGTTAGATGAAGGCCAGATTCAGGCGATTCAGCACATGGTATCGAGCAGCGTCGCCGGTCTGCCGCCGGGCAACGTGACCGTGGTGGATCAGGCCGGACGTCTGCTGACCCGTTCTGACAGCGAAGGCCGTGACCTGAATGATGCGCAGCTGAAGTATGCGTCTGAAGTGGAAGCGCGCTATCAGCAACGTATCGAAGCCATCCTGAATCCGATTGTTGGCCAGGGCAATGTGCATGCGCAGGTGACAGCGCAGATTAACTTTGACCGTAGCGAACAAACTGACGAGAAGTATCAGCCGAACGCCGATCCGAACAACACCGCGATCCGTTCACGCCAGACCAATACTAGCCAGCAGAACGGCAGCCCATATCCAGGCGGCGTGCCGGGTGCGTTGTCGAATCAACCTGCTCCAGCGAATACCGCGCCGGTTAACAACCCGCAGCAGCAAAATGCCAACGGTCAGAATGCCAATGGTCAGAACAACGCGGCGAACAACAACGGCACCACCACCAGCACGCAACAAAGCAGCGGCCCGAGCAGCTCAAGCCGTAACGACACCGTGAACTACGAGCTGGACCGCACCATTCGCCACACCAAGGTGAATGTGGGCGATGTGCAGCGTCTGTCGGTGGCCGTGGTGGTGAACTACCGTGATGACGGCAAAGGCAAAGCCGTTGCACTTAACGATCAGCAGATCAAACAGATTGAAGACCTCACCCGTGAAGCGATGGGCTACTCGCAGAATCGTGGCGACAGCGTCAACGTGGTGAACTCGCAGTTCAACATCACCGAGCCGACTGGCGGTGACCTGCCGTTCTGGCAGTCGCAGGCCTTCTTCGACATGTTGATGAGCGGTGGTCGCTGGCTGTTGGTGGCACTGGTTGCCTTCATCCTGTATCGCAAGCTGGTGCGTCCACAGCTGATGCGTAAGAAAGCGCAGGAGCAAGCGGCAGCAGAAGCAGCGGCAGCGCGTGCGGAAGCCATGGAGTCGGAAGAAGCTTACAGCGTGCAGCTCAGTAAAGATGAGCTGGATCAGGAGCGTAAATCTAATAACCGCATGAGCGCCGAGGTGATGAGCCAGCGCATCCGCGATATGTCTGAAAACGATCCGCGCGTTGTGGCGCTGGTTATCCGCGAATGGATGAGTAAAGAACTATGAGTCTGACCGGTACTGAAAAAAGCGCCATTCTGATGATGACCATTGGCGAAGAACGTGCGGCCGAGGTGTTCAAACACCTCAACCAGCGTGAAGTGCAGCACCTGAGCGCCGCGATGGCGGGGATGCGCCAGGTGTCGCATAAGCAACTGACCGAAGTGCTGCGCGAGTTTGAAGCAGATGCCGAGCAGTTTGCTGCGCTCAGCCTCAACTCTAATGACTACCTGCGTTCAGTGCTGATCAAAGCACTGGGCGAGGAGCGTGCTTCAAGCCTGCTGGAAGATATACTCGAGAAGAACGAGACCACCAGCGGCATGGAAACACTCAACTTTATGGAACCACAGGCAGCGGCCGATCTTATCCGCGACGAGCATCCGCAGATTATCGCCACCATCCTGGTGCACCTCAAACGTGGCCAGGCCGCAGATATCCTGGCGCTGTTCGACGAACGTCTGCGTCACGATGTGATGCTGCGTATCGCCACCTTCGGTGGTGTACAGCCAGCAGCGCTGGCAGAACTGACCGAAGTGCTGAATGGCCTGCTGGATGGCACCAACCTCAAGCGCGCGAAGATGGGCGGCGTGAGAACCGCAGCAGAAATCATCAACCTGATGAAAACGCAGCAGGAAGAAGCGGTTATCGAAGCGGTACGCGACTTCGACGGCGAGCTGGCACAGAAGATCATCGACGAGATGTTCCTGTTCGAAAACCTGGTGGAAGTGGACGATCGCAGCATCCAGCGCCTGCTGCAGGAAGTGGAGTCCGAGCAGTTGCTGATCGCCCTGAAAGGTGCCGAACAGCCGCTGCGCGAGAAGTTCCTCAAGAACATGTCGGCGCGTGCGGCCGATATTCTGCGCGACGATCTGGCCAACCGTGGTCCGGTGCGAATGTCGGCAGTGGAAAACGAACAGAAAGCGATCCTGCTGGTGGTACGTCGCCTGGCAGAATCCGGCGAAATGGTAATTGGTGGTGGCGAGGAAACCTATGTCTGATGCCTTTTCCGCCCGTGCGTGGCAGCGCTGGCAGCCTGATGATTTAGGCAGCACCTTCAAAGTGGCAGAAGAACCGCAGTTGGAAGAGCCGGCTGCGGAAGTTGAAATGAGCGCTGAAGATGAACAACAGCAGATGCTGGAGCGCATGCAGCAGCAGATGCGTAAAGATGCTCAGACGCAAGGCTATAGCGAAGGCTATCAAAAGGGCTTTGCCGAATCGCAGCAGAACGGCTACGACGCCGGTTTTCAGCAAGGGCTAGCCGATGCCCAGCAGCAGCAGGCGCCATTGCAGGCGCGTATGCAGCAGCTGGTGACCGAGTTCCACCATACGCTTGAAGCGCTGGATAGCGTCATTGCCTCTCGTCTGATGCAGCTGGCACTGGAAGCCGCACGCACGGTGATTGGCCAGGCCACACAAGTGGATGGCACCGCCCTGCTACGCCAGATTCAGCAGCTGATTCAGCAGGAACCGATGTTCAGCGGCAAACCGCAGTTGCGCGTGCATCCTGATGATCTGCAGCGTATTGAGCAGACACTGGGCCCGACGCTGGATCTGCACGGCTGGAAACTGCTGGCCGATAATTCACTGCATCCCGGCGGCTGTAAACTCAGCGCCGAAGATGGCGATCTCGATGCCAGCGTGGCAACTCGCTGGCAGGAACTGTGCCGTCTGGCCGCGCCGGGGACCTTGTAATGACCTCGTCACGTCTTTCACGCTGGCTTGGCGCGCTCGATGCCTTCGAAGATCGTATTTCGCAGGTGCAGACCGTGCGCCGCTATGGTCGCCTGACCCGCGCCACCGGTTTAGTGCTGGAAGCCACCGGCCTGCAACTGCCGCTGGGTGCCACCTGCATTATCGAACGTCACGATGGTAACAACATCACTGAAGTAGAAAGTGAAGTGGTGGGATTCAACGGTCAGAAACTGCTGATGATGCCGCTGGAAGAAGTGGATGGTATTTTGCCTGGTGCGCGTGTTTACGCCCGTTTTAGCGGTGACAATGCACAAGGCGGCAAACAGCTGCTGCTCGGGCCAGAGTTGCTCGGCCGCGTGCTGGATGGCGCAGGCAAACCGCTGGATGGTCTGCCCGCACCGGATACCGGCTATCGCGCTCCACTGATCACCGCCCCGTTTAACCCATTACAACGTACGCCGATCCACGATGTGCTGGATACCGGCGTACGTGCGATCAACGCCCTGCTCACCGTTGGGCGCGGCCAGCGTATGGGCCTGTTTGCCGGCTCTGGCGTGGGTAAGTCGGTGCTGCTTGGCATGATGGCACGTTACACCAAAGCCGATGTGATTGTGGTTGGCCTGATCGGTGAACGTGGCCGTGAGGTAAAAGAATTCATTGAGAACATCCTCGGCGCAGAGGGTCGAGCGCGCTCTGTGGTGATCGCCGCACCGGCGGACGTTTCGCCGCTGCTGCGTATGCAAGGTGCCGCTTATGCCACGCGCATCGCGGAAGATTTTCGCGATCGTGGCCAGCACGTTTTGCTGATCATGGACTCCCTCACCCGCTACGCGATGGCACAGCGTGAAATCGCACTCGCCATCGGTGAACCGCCCGCGACGAAAGGTTATCCACCGTCGGTGTTTGCCAAACTGCCAGCGCTGGTAGAACGCGCCGGTAACGGTACCCACGGCGGCGGTTCGATTACCGCTTTCTATACCGTCCTCACCGAAGGTGACGACCAGCAAGACCCGATTGCCGACTCGGCACGCGCCATTCTTGATGGCCACATTGTCTTGTCACGCCGTCTGGCCGAAGCCGGTCACTATCCGGCGATTGATATTGAAGCCTCAATCAGCCGTGCGATGACCGCGCTGATTGATGACACCCACTATGCGCGCGTGCGTCAGTTCAAACAGTTGCTCTCCAGTTTCCAGCGCAACCGCGATCTGGTCAGCGTGGGCGCGTATGCCGCCGGAAGCGATCCGATGCTGGATAAAGCCATCAAGCTCTATCCCGAAATGGAAGCCTTCCTGCAACAGGGGATTTTCGAACGCAGCGACTATGACGACGCCTGCCTGCATCTGCAGGCAATGTTCGGCTAGCGCGAGCACAAGCGAGGTAAGTGATGAAAACTGCCAATGCTATCGATACGCTGCGCGATTTGGCGGAGCAGGATCTGGAACAGGCCGTGATTCATTTAGGCGATATGCGCCGTGGCGTGAAGCAGGCAGATGAACAACTCTCCATGCTGCTCGATTATCAGGATGAGTATCGCAACAAACTCAATACGGATATGTCAGGCGGCATTTCCAGTCTGCGCTGGACCAATTACCACCAGTTTATTCAGACGCTGGAAAAAGCCATTGAGCAGCATCGGCAGCAGCTTCTTCAGTGGAATCAGCGCCTGGATCAGGCGTTGAGCAACTGGCAAGAGAAGCATAAACGCCTGAATGCTTATCAGACGCTGATCACCCGCGCTGAGGAAAATGCATTACGACAAGAAAACCGTCTCGACCAGAAACGGATGGATGAATTTGCCCAACGGGCCGCAATGAGGAGAGGCGAATGATTACGCTGCCAACTTTGGTTACGCATACCTCTAAAGTTAGCGATGCAGACAGTTCAGTGGCATCGGACAATTTACTGGGCACCGACACGCTGCCACAGGGTTTTATCACCGAGCTGGGTAACCGCTTATTGACGCTGGCTCAGCAACAAGGTGTTAACACGCAATCGACTGATCTACCAGCAGAAGTCGATGAAAAAGGCGTCACAAAAGCGTCATTAAGCGCGTTATTGCAGGCACTGGACAAACCAGAGGCGCTAAACGCACTTTTACAACCGGAAAACACTAAAGCCACGCTGAAATCAGCCGATGATAAAGACAAGACTGAGGCAAGTTCGTTAAGTGCCAGCGACTTACAGAATGTTCAGGCGCTGTTCGCCATGTTGCCGGTTGCAGTGGAAGCGCGTACTAGCCAAAGCGCCAGCACTGATAAGACATCAGCCGATGCAGGCACAACGCTCAACGGAACATTGTTAAGCCGAACGCTGCAGAGCGCAGTGAAAGATGAACAAGAGGCGCAGACCGACACTACGCCTCACAAGAAATCCAGCGATGTGCTGAGCAGTGTCACTCGTGATGCCAGCACCACGCAAACCAGTAGCAGTGCCGCTGCCGTCAGCACCACGGCCAGCACCAGCAATGGCGCACTGTCACTGGATGAGAGCTTTAAGCAGGTGCTGAGTACACTCAGCAAGCCGGAAGAACGTCGTGATACGCAAAGCGACACAGTAACAGCTTTAACCAGCGCCCCGGTCAGCAGCAGTAGCACACTGACCAACAGTACGGCGACGACCAGCACCACTCCGTCGACGCCGATGCTGAATGCCCAACTCGGCAGCAATGAGTGGCAGCAGGCGTTAAGCCAGCAAATCGTGATGTTCAGTCGCAACGGGCAGCAAAATGCCGAACTGCGCTTACATCCCGAAGATTTGGGTGCTATCCAGATCAACCTGACCCTCGACAAGGATCAGGCGCAGTTAAGTATGGTTTCCAGCCACAGCCAAGTGAGGGCCGCGCTGGAAGCGGCTCTCCCTCAGCTGCGTACAGCGCTGGCGGAGAGCGGTATTAACCTGGGACAGAGTAATGTCAGCAGCGACGCCTTCGCACAAAGCCAGAATTATCAGGGCCAGCAGGAAGGACGTCGTGATGGCCAGCACGGCAGCTTTACCCTCTCCCAGGACAGTGAAAACGAGATAACGCCTATTGCCGTCCCGGCAGCCCTACAGGCGCGCGTGACAGGTAACGGCGCTGTCGATATCTTTGCCTGACAGCGGCTAAACGCTGAAGGTAAGCGTAAAACCCGCGTCTTTTCTTCCCATTGTTTGACTTAAGACGCGGGATAATCTGTCCAGGCGAGCCGAGAGGCTTGCCCATAATTCACAGGAAGTAACTGCAAACATGTCTGATAACGCGAAAGCTAAAGGCCGCAAACGTTCACTACTAATACCGGTGTTACTGATTGTAACTCTGGCCGCTTGCAGCGTGGCAGGCTATGCAGTCTGGCGAATGATGAATAAACACGGGGATGACAAACCGGAAGCGGCGAAAGTTGAGCCACCGGCCGCCCCTGTATTTTTTGCAATGGATACGTTTACGGTTAACCTGGTCAATCCTGACAACGATCCCGACCGTGTGTTGTACGTAGGCTTTACCCTGCGTCTGCCGGATGAGGATACCCGTCGTCGGTTGAATGATTACCTGCCTGAGGTGCGCAGCCGTTTACTGCTGCTGCTCTCGCGTCAAAGTGCCGCTCAGCTTGCCACCGAACAAGGTAAGCAGGCCCTGGTTGAGCAGATCAAACAGGCATTGGCGCCACCGCTGGTAAAAACGCAACCGCCACAGGTGGTCAGTGACGTGCTGTTTACCGCCTTCATTTTGAGGTGATTTAATGGGCGATAGCATTCTCTCCCAGGCTGAGATTGACGCGCTGCTTAATGGCGACAGTGACAGTGCGGAAGTAGAGAACAGTTCCAAAGGGACCGATGGCGATATCCGTCCCTATGATCCCAATACCCAGCGTCGCGTGGTGCGCGAGCGTCTGCAGGCGCTGGAGATCATTAACGAGCGTTTTGCCCGTCATTTTCGTATGGCGCTGTTTAACCTGCTGCGCCGTAGCCCGGATATCAGTGTCGGAGCGATCAAGATTCAGCCGTACCATGAGTTTGCCCGCAACCTGCCGGTGCCAACCAACCTGAACCTGATCCACCTGAAACCGCTGCGCGGTACGGCGTTGGTGGTGTTCTCACCGAGTCTGGTGTTTATCGCCGTAGATAACCTGTTTGGCGGTGATGGTCGTTTCCCGACAAAAGTGGAAGGCCGTGAATTTACCCATACCGAGCAACGTGTCATCCGCCGCATGCTGAAGCTGGCGCTGGATGGTTACAGCGATGCCTGGAAAGCGATTTACCCGCTGGATGTTGAATACGTGCGTTCGGAAATGCAGGTGAAATTCACCAACATCACCACCTCACCGAACGATATCGTGGTCAACACCCCATTCCAGGTCGAGATTGGTAACCTGGTCGGTGAATTTAATATCTGTATTCCGTTTTCAATGATTGAGCCGCTGCGCGAGCTGCTGGTCAATCCACCACTGGAAAACTCCCGTCAGGAAGATACGCACTGGCGCGACAATCTGGTGAAACAGGTGCAGCACTCGGAGCTGGAGCTGATTGCCCACTTCGCGGAAACATCGATGCGCCTGTCACGTATTTTGCAACTGAAACCTGGTGACGTCCTGCCCATTGAGAAGCCGGACCGCATCATTGCTCACGTCGATGGCGTACCCGTGCTGACCAGCCAATATGGCACCATCAATGGCCAGTACGCGCTGCGTGTTGAACACCTGATTAACCCGATTTTGAATTCGCTGAACGAGGAACAGCCCGATGAGTGACAGCAAAAAACCGTCCGATGATATTTCTGCGGACGACCTGTGGGCTGAGGCAATGAACGAGCAGACAACCACCAGCACGCCGGATCCAACAGAGAACGTTTTCAAATCGTTTGAAAGCAACGGTGCCAGTGGCTCGCTGCAGGACATCGATCTGATTATGGATATCCCGGTCAAACTCACTGTGGAACTGGGTCGCACCAAGATGACCATCAAAGAGCTGCTGCGCCTGACGCAGGGTTCGGTGGTGGCGCTGGATGGCCTGGCCGGTGAACCACTGGATATTCTGATCAACGGATACCTGATTGCCCAGGGCGAAGTGGTCGTCGTGAACGACAAATATGGCGTGCGCATCACCGACATTATTACCCCATCTGAACGTATGCGTCGTCTGAGCCGTTAAGCATGTTAAAGAACGCGCAAATCGGCCAGCCGGTGCATAGCCAGCCGGTGGTCTCTACCGGCTCGGTGATTGGACAAGTCAGCAGCGTGCTGGCAGTGATTGTTCTGCTGATTCTGGCTTGTGGCTGGCTGGCAAAACGCCTCGGCTTTGCCCCGAAGACCGTCAACACTCAGGCGCTGAAAATCAGCGCCAGCGTGCAGGTGGGACGCCAGGAACGTGTGGTGATTGTCGATACCGCCGATGCGCGTTTAGTGTTGGGCGTCACCGCCCAGCAAATTACCCATCTGCATTCACTGCCGCCACTGCCACCTGAAGAACTGGTGAACAAAACCGTGGCGCCGCAGGATTTTCGTCAGCTGTTTCAGAATCTGGTTAAACGTCCCGGAAAACCCCAATGATGCGTCGATTGCTTCCCCTCTTGCCGCTGCTGTTGCTGGCACCGGTTGCCCATGCGCAATTGCCCGGTCTGATCAGCCAGCCGCTGGCGAATGGCGGCCAGAGTTGGTCGCTGCCGGTGCAGACGCTGGTATTTATCACCTCGCTGACGTTTATTCCGGCCATTTTGCTAATGATGACCAGCTTCACCCGCATCATTATTGTTTTTGGTCTGCTGCGTAACGCCTTAGGCACGCCTTCTGCGCCACCCAATCAGGTTTTGCTTGGCCTTGCGCTGTTTTTAACCTTCTTTATTATGGCGCCGACCTTCGACAAGATTTACAGCGACGCCTATTTGCCGTTCAGCCAGGACAAGATCAGCATGGACGTGGCGATAGATAAAGGCGCCCAGCCGCTGCGTGAATTCATGCTGCGTCAGACGCGTGAAGCGGACTTAGCGTTGTTTGCGCGTCTCGCCAATACCGCGCCGATTCAAGGCCCGGAAGCGGTGCCGATGCGTATTTTGCTGCCGGCTTACGTCACCAGCGAACTGAAAACTGCCTTCCAGATTGGCTTCACCGTGTTTATTCCGTTCCTGATCATCGACCTGGTGGTTGCCAGCGTGTTGATGGCATTGGGGATGATGATGGTGCCACCGGCGACCATTTCCCTGCCGTTCAAACTGATGTTGTTTGTGTTAGTGGATGGCTGGCAGCTGCTGGTGGGTTCACTGGCACAGAGTTTCTACTCCTGAGTGGCTTCCGCCCTCGCCCTTTTCCTTACAGGAGCGCAGCATGACACCCGAATCAGTCATGGTCATCGGCCAGGAAGCAATGCGAATTGCCCTGATGCTCGCCGCCCCGCTGTTGCTGGCGGCGCTGGTCAGCGGTTTGATCATCAGTCTGTTACAGGCGGCCACGCAGGTAAACGAACAGACGCTCTCCTTTATTCCTAAGATTCTGGCTGTTGCTGCCACCGCGGTGATTGCCGGTCCGTGGATGCTGAATCTGGTGCTGGATTACATGCGTAATCTGTTTACCAACCTGCCTTACATCATCGGCTGATGATTAATTTCGACAGCAGCCAGCTGATTCATTGGGTCGCACAATTTTTCTGGCCAATGGTACGTTTGCTGGCATTGTTTGCCAGCGCGCCCGTGCTGAGCGAGAAATCCATTCCCAAGCGCGTCAAAGTTGGCCTGGCGGTATTGACGACCTGGATTGTCATTCCCGTGCTGCCCCCGGTGGAAGTTACGCTATTTACCCCAGCGGGTTTCTGGATCCTGTTACAGCAATTATTGATTGGTGTCGGGATCGGCCTGACGATGCAGCTGGCGTTTGCCGCTGTGCGCATGGCGGGCGAAGTGGTGGGTTTACAGATGGGCTTATCCTTCGCCACCTTCTTTGATCCTGGCAGTCGCCTTAACATGCCGGTGCTAGCCCGCTTTCTCGATATGCTGGCGATGCTGCTGTTTCTCACCTTCAACGGACACCTGTGGCTGATTTCGCTGCTGGTGGACAGTTTTCATACCCTGCCGATTAACGATCAACCGCTCAACGCCAATGCTTTTATGGCGCTGGTGAAGTCCGCTGGTTTAATTTTCCTTAATGGCATGATGTTAGCGCTGCCCTTAATAGTTTTATTGCTCACGCTAAACATGGCACTAGGTTTGTTAAACCGTGTTTCACCTCAGCTGTCGGTTTTCGCGATCGGCTTTCCGATTACCTTAACGGTGGGGATCCTCAGCCTGGGTATGATGATGCCGCTGCTCGCCCCCTTCTGTGAACATCTCTTCGGCGAAGTCTTTGATTTACTCGCGCAGTTTGTCTCAGAGCTCTCCCGCGCACGCTAATTAACGATTCTGTAGAAGTTCTTATGCGATAGTTAAGTATTCAAAATCAATCTGTGCATTTTTCGAACCATATTTCTCAGAAATCAACTGAGGTTATTCTGATAAATGCGCATTTCAGGTGAAAATTATTCTTATTAAACGGCGCTTCGCGTATTTTAGTCAGACGATTCCTAAGGCGATAAACCTTGAGAATTAGTTGAATAAATGCTCAAAGGGCTGTTTTTAAACAAAAAAAATTTTACAGCGATTTTTCTTGTCTAAATCCCTTTTTTCCGGCATTGTCAACACTCGCTGAAACGTCACACTTTCGCGATTCAAATGTTTTTAAGAATTGTCCTATCAGATTTGTCTGTGACTTGCGCGATAGTGACAGGGCTCTCAAAAACAGAGCGAATTACACACTTAAAGCAAACTCCCGGCGATTCCCACTATCGCGGGGACAAGAGTGACGTGGAAGTAACACAAAAAACTTCGCAGAAGGGTTCAGGGATAGAGTCATGATGGCGCACGGATATCATTCGCCAGTCTGCCGAGCAGAATAAAAAAGTGTCTTTGGAAATCTCTCTCGTACCGCAAACGCGTATTCATCGTTGATTTAAACGGATAACAAATTGGTGAGGGTCGCTATAATGCCAACGATTATTATGGATTCATGTAACTACACACGCCTGGGATTATCAGACTATATGTCGGCCAAAGGAGTTAAAAAGAAAAATATCACTCCGGTCTCTGATATTGAACAACTGCAACAAAGATGTGAACAGCTAAAACCTGGTGTCGTCTTTATTAATGAAGAGTGTTTCATTCATGAAGCTGATTCCAGCGATCGTATCCGCGCTATTATTATGCAGCATCCAGACACGCTATTTTTTATCTTTATGGCGATCTCGAATATCCATTTTGAGGAATATCTCTACGTTCGTAAGAACCTGATTATTACGTCAAAATCGGTAAAAACCTCGACACTGGACTCACTGCTTGGCACTTACCTGCAAAAGAAACTCAACGCTACCCCGCGTATTTCTGCAGGATTGGATATTCATCCACTGACATTAAGTCAGACTGAATCAAATATGCTGAAAATGTGGATGTCAGGACATGACACCATTCAAATTTCAGACAAGATGCAAATTAAAGCCAAAACGGTATCGTCACACAAAGGTAATATTAAACGCAAAATTAAGACACATAATAAACAGGTTATTTATCATGTGGTGCGCCTTACCGATAACGTGACCTCCGGTATTTATGTCAACGTGCGATAGTCTTGCCTGTAAACAGTTTGAGTAGATAGCCGTAGCCGACAAAGGGCCAATCCGCAGATTGGCCCTTTGTCGTTTTGCTGGGATTTGCGAGCCAGGTCTCACTTCGACGCCTAATCCTTTACCGTTAACTGCCGATGCTTATTCTCAGAACACCTACCCAAAATGAGAGCAAGGATATGAAAACAGCATCGATTGATGAGCAATATAAGCTCAGCATCTGGCAGAACCTGCGCCTGATGCCTCTTTTCAGCATGATCTTTGGTGGCATTCTGCTGCTTTTTGCCCTGTGTATCGGCCTCGCCAGCTATTTTTTAATCCAGAGTAATACTTCCCTGAATGATGCCACGGATGAAATTCAAATCCGTATGGGCATCTCAAATAGCTCAAACCATTTACGAACCGCTCGCCTGAACGTACTGCAATCAGGCGCCGCCGCCCGTATTGGCGAAATGGATGGCTATCGTGCCGACCTGGCGCGCACCGAAACCCGCATTAAGCAAGCGCGCGACGGTTTCAAAATCTATATGGACCGTAAAGCGAAGACACCAGAGGATATCGCGCTGGATGCCCCGCTCACAGCGTCATTCAACGACTATATCGATAAAGGTCTGAAGCCGATGATTGAATCGGCGAAGCAAGGCAGCTTTGAAGGGATAGTCGCGCAGGAAACCGACGTCACACGTAAACTGGATGATGCGTATAACGCGGTATTACTCAAAGCGATTAAAATTCGAACCGACCGCGCCGAGGCAATCAACGCTGAAGCCGCGCATCAGTCACGCGTGGGCTTTATTGCCATGGCCGTGGCCTTTGCTGCCGCGCTGCTGTTAGTGCTCCTTACCTTCGTCTTCCTGCGTCGTGTGGTGATCAGCCCGCTGCGTGAATCAGTTGAGCGCATCGGGCGCATTGCTCAGGGCGACCTGACAGCACCGGAACAAGCTTATGGCCGTAGCGAGATTGGCAGCCTGTTGCATAACCTGCAACTGATGCAGGCTGCACTGGTGCGCACCGTTGGCACCGTCCGCGAAGGCGCTGTTGCCATCTATCAGGGGTCAAGTGAGATCTCGGCCGGGAACACCGATTTGTCTTCACGTACTGAAGAGCAGGCATCCGCGCTGGAGCAAACCGCTGCCAGCATGGAACAGCTCACCGCGACCGTGAAACAGAATGCGGAAAACGCCCATCATGCCAGCCAGCTGGCGGCGGACGCTTCCGGCAAAGCCCGCAGCGGTGGCGAACTGGTGCATGGCGTGGTGAAAACCATGAACAATATCTCCGGCAGCTCGAAGAAGATTGCTGAGATCACCAACGTGATTAATAGCATCGCCTTCCAGACCAATATCCTGGCGCTGAACGCGGCGGTAGAAGCGGCACGTGCTGGTGAGCAAGGCCGTGGATTTGCGGTGGTGGCGAGTGAAGTGCGCAATCTGGCTCAGCGCAGTGCGCAAGCCGCAAAAGAGATTGAATCGCTGATAGCCGAATCGGTTGACCTGATTAATAACGGTTCACATCAGGTGGGCGAAGCCGGATCGACCATGGGAGAGATCGTCGAAGCGGTGCGTCGCGTGACCGATATTATGTCGGAAATCGCCGCCGCCTCCGATGAGCAGAGCCGGGGCATTCAGCAGGTGAGCCTGGCGGTCACCGAGATGGACAACGTGACGCAGCAGAACGCCTCGTTGGTGGAAGAAGCCTCTTCAGCGGCAGCCTCGCTGGAAGATCAGGCGGGCCGTCTGACGCAGGCCGTTGCGGCGTTTAAACTCAACGATTCACCCGCATCGCGTGTGATGGCACCTTCATCAGCTAGTCTGAAAGCACCTACGCTGGCCCCGCGTCCGGCATTGGCCACAGCGAACAGCAATGACAACTGGGAAACGTTCTAAACTATCTCACCATCATTGATGGCGTCTGTTAATACACATCAGGTGCACCTTTGCGTGCACCTGATTTTTATGTCGCCTCAGGCTTCTTCGTAAGGCTCAACGAACACCCCTTCCGCATGGTCGCTTTCATTGAAGAACCAAATCCCCAGCGGATAATCCTCCAGCGCCACCAGATACATGGTCCCTTCGTTAAAGCCTTCCACTGCCAGCACCGTACCCACGCGACGTGGGCCGCCATCGGTTTTTACCGTTACACGGTCATTCACCTGCATTGATTACTCTCCAGATAGTGTCCTGAATACAGTGTAACGGAAGAAAATGGCGGCCGCCTGATCCGGATCAGCGTCGGGCGATTACCCACACTGCATGCACAATGCCCGGGATATAACCGCAGAGCGTCAGCAGAATATTCAGCCAGAAGGCGCCGCCAAAGCCCACCTGCAGGAATACGCCCAGCGGTGGCAGTAAAATCGCAATCACAATTCGAATAAAATCCATACTAACTCCCTGATATCACTTATTTATCGTCAAGCTTTAAGCATAGCCGCTGATTCCATGAATGAGATGACAAGCGGGTAAAGTTCTGTCAGAGCTCGGCTTTTCACTTTCTTAACATTACGCAGAGAGACTTCTGACGCGGGCAGCCCGTACACTTCTTCGTACTGCACCAACCCCAAAGGCGCAGTCAACCTAAAAGTAACAAGGATTTTTGCCCGCGCAGCGCGGGCTTTTTTTTGCCTGAAATCCGCCCCGCTTTGCCCTCTGCTCTGCTTGTCTATACTGATAAAGAATCTCATTGCCTCTGGGAGGCCCATTATGACCACCGCAAAAGAGTACAGCGACAACGTGCAGCGCGAAGTGAATATCGACGTTGATGCATTGCTGGAAGCGATTCAGAAGAAAACCTCGGGCGAGGTAAAAGAGTTTATGGAAGCGGAACACGCTCACCGGGTAAAAGTGAATGGTGAAGCTTATGACTCGTACACGGAACTGGCTGAAGCATTCGAACTCGATATCCGTGACTTCTCAATCACTGAAGTTAACCGTTGAAATCGATTTCATAAAAAAATACCCGGCGGGATGGCCGGGTAAAATAAATCAGTGAATTCGTTACACCAGGAAATTCTTAACACCTGAGTCAGACTACGCTTTAGTCAACACAAGACAAGTCCCAATCTTGCGTGTAAAACGAACAAAAATGCATTACCTTCCCCATTTGTTACCGAAAACACCGTGCGACTGCTGTGTTTCTTAAATGCACAACCTGTGCATTTCCCTTATTGTTACCGTTTTGTTTTAAGATTTATCCTGGAAATTGACGTAGCAGACTCGCAAAAAAGTGTGATCTTCATAACGCTATTATACTGATTACTCTCTGCTTTACGGACGCGCCTGGCGTAAGGAGTGTGTAGATGCTCAGACTTAACTCGTCGCTGATGATTGTGACCGATCTCGATGGCTCGCTGTTGGATCATCATGACTACAACTGGGATGCCGCCAGTGAATGGTTGGCGCGCCTGAAACAGCAAGCGATTCCTGTGGTGCTTTGTTCCAGTAAAACCGCCGCTGAAATGATCCCCTTACAGAAACACCTCGGTCTCTCCGGAACACCTTTTATCGCTGAAAATGGCGCCTTTATTGCTCTCGATGGCGAGCAGATTGCGGCTGAAGAACCGGGCGAAAACTATCTGGCGCTGTGCCGCTCACTGAAAACCCTGCAATCCACTTTCCGCTTCAGCGGTTTTCACGACTTTAGCGATGCGGAAGTGGCTCGCTTCACCGGATTAACCCTGGCCGAAGCCAGCCAGAGCCGACTGCGCGATGCTTCAGAAGTCATACTCTGGCGCGATGATGGTGAAAAGCTGGAGGATTTTCGTATGGCGCTGGCGGAACACAACCTGGCGCTAACCCAGGGGGGACGATTCTGGCATGTGATGCCAGCGGGCTGCGGCAAAGGCATTGCACTGCAACAGCTGCAGCAGCATCTCGAACAGCGCAGCGGGGAGAAACGCACCACTATCGGCCTCGGCGATGGCCCCAATGATGTGCCGATGCTGGAGCAGGTTGATTATGCCGTGGTCATTAAAGGTTTCAGCAAAACCCCGGTGATCCTCTCGCGCCGCGATCAACAGAATGTCTATCATACCGCACATGCAGGCCCGCTGGGCTGGCGTGAAGGGCTGGACTATTTTCTCGCGCAACCCGATTAACCGCCTGACCTAAGGATGAGAAAATGAGTGATTTTTACCAAAATGGCGTCATTACTAACTTTCATAATCTCACCCAACGCAGCGTCGAGTCGCTGGAAAAAGAGATGGTGCGTTTCGCGCGCAAACGCAAAATGGGGCTGATTTTGCCTTCCCTGTTCTCCGAACTGGAAGGCCCTGCGCTGGATAACATCGTCAATGAACTGGCCAAAGTGCCTTATCTGGATGAGATCGTCATCGGCCTCGATCGTGCTGACCGCGACCAGTTTCTCTTTGCTCGCGAGTTCTTTTCCCGCCTGCCACAACGCCATCGCATCCTGTGGAATGATGGACCGCGTTTAAAAGCGCTGGATGCTGAGCTGGATAAAGAAGGGTTGTCGCCGAGCCAGCCGGGCAAAGGACGCAACGTGTGGTTCTGCACCGGCTATACGCTGGCTTCGGATCGCACCCAGTGCGTGGCGCTGCATGACTGCGATATCGTCACCTATGAGCGCAGCATGCTGGCACGCTTGCTTTATCCGCTTGCCAATCCCGCGTTCCAGTATGAATTCTGCAAAGGGTTCTATGCTCGCGTGGCCGATGGCAAGCTCAATGGCCGCGTGGGTCGCTTGCTGGTGGGCCCGTTGTTGCGCTCGCTGCAAAAGGTGTATGGCCACTCTGAATATCTGGATTACCTCACCAGCTTCCGCTATCCGCTGTCTGGCGAATTCGCCATGCGCACCCATGTGCTGAACGGCATTAAAATTCCCGGCGACTGGGGGCTGGAAATTGGCGTGCTATCGGAGATCTATCGCAACTACACCACGCGACAAACCTGCCAGGTGGAAATTGCCGATAACTACGATCACAAACACCAGCCGCTGGCGGAAGAGGATGGCACGGGCGGCCTGAAACGCATGAGCAATGATATTGTGCAGTCGCTGCTGCGCAAGCTGGCGACCATGGGCGTGCCGCTCACCAGTGATTCGTTCCGCGTGCTCAAAGCCACCTATTATCGTAATGCGCTGGATATGATGGAGATCTACAACCACGAAGCGACGATGAACGGTCTGAAGTTTGATCAGCATATTGAAGAAGCGGCGGTGGAGATGTTCACCCAGGCGATACTCGACGCCGGGCAATCCTTTATTGAGCGACCCAATGAGAAACCTTTCATTCCCAGCTGGAGCCGCGTGCAATCGGCTTTCCCGGATATCCTGCAGCGGATTTATCAGGCGGTCGAAGAGGATAATGAAGGCAAGGTTTAATCTTCTGCCACCACGCGGTTGCGACCGCCGGTTTTCGCCAGATACAGGCGGCGATCGGCGGTGGCTTGCAGGCTTTCGGCATGATAATCACCCTGCTCTTCACTGCCGGTCACGCCGGCCGACAGGGTGATGTTGAACGTCGAATTGCAATTCACCAGAATGGTTTTTGCCGCCAGCCGGATACGGATGCGCTCCGCTACCGCCTGCGCATCCGCCAGGGTGGTTTCTGGTAACACAATACAAAATTCTTCACCGCCGATACGACCCGCGACATCATACTTGCGCAGTGTCCGACTGATCACCCCAGCGACTCGCATCAAAGCCTGATCGCCCGCCGCATGCCCCCAGGTATCGTTCACGTTCTTAAAGTGGTCGACATCCAATTGGATCACCGCAATCGGCTTCTTCTGCTGCTGGCTGTGCGCGGCCAACGCCACAAACTGTTCAAAGAACGCATTGCGATTGAGTAGTCGCGTCATACCGTCGTAATTGGCACGCCAGGTGAGTTTGGCGGAAAGATCGACCATCCGCCGCACCAGGCGAATAATGACCTGATGCGCCACCAGTAGCAGCAGCACGAACAGCAACCACATGCTGAGCAAGAACAGCGCTACGCTGCCCATCTCCTGGGACATCCCCTGCTTCAGGCTCTGAATATTGACGATATACGCATCCACATTTTTTAATTTGCTCCAGCTGGCAAACTGAGTGCCAAGACGCATCACGCCAGCGGGCTGCTCTCTGATTTGCGCTTCCAGACGCGCCTGCTGTTCAGGCGTTAGCGTCTCATCGTCAGGTGCATGCAAGCGGGTGATTTCATTCAGCGAGCGGTCCACCATCAGCAACTTGCCTTGTAGCAAGCTATGGCGTGCTTCGGTCATCAACGCATGTATTCGCGTTTGTGTGAAATCCATCGACAGTACACCGTACCAGTAACCATTACTGACGATCGGCGTGCTCACCGTCATCATCAACCCTTCCTTAAACTCGCCCTGATAGGCTTCACTCCAGCGCAATCGGCCGCGCTGTGGACTATCCGGTGCCTGGTCGCGAAAATAGGGGCGCTCCGTCATGGTGGTATAGCTTTCAATCAGCTCCTGCGGGCTTTGCGGTGGCCTTGAACTGATAAAAAAACCGGCGCGCGAGATATACCAAAAGCGCGAGTGGAAATCCTGTCCCGGATCGCTGAACTGCATGATAAAGCTGAATTCCATTGCGGCGCGCAATTCCGCATTAATTTGATCACTGCTACGCTGCAGCAGAGGATCGCGCATCAACCAACTATCACTCACGCCATTCAGCGGCATACTGCGCAGGCTAGCCAATTTTAATTGCCATGTCGTTTGCTGGCGCAACTGTTGAAAGAGAGTAATGGCTTCGCGCGTTTGGTTCGAATCCAGCGGATGCATCAACGCATAGTTGAGCATTCTCTCGTAATAGGTTAATTCATCGATACTTTCCTGAAACCGACTGTCGAGGTTTTTCTGGATTTCCGCGAGCTGCGCGCGTTGACGTTCTTCGTAGTTGTTTTTCAGCTCAATCGCTTCATGCACGGTAAGAAAAGCAGAAAATAGAAAGACCGCCAGAAAGCAGAGATGCACCGGCAAAAAAGGATTACCTGTGCGTGGCGTCAAAGGCGAAGTGGGCATGAGTGACCGTCGTCCGGTAAAAGGCGAATGCGAAAAGTGTAGTCAGCCGGAGATAAGTCGTACAGGCAAGGATCAAAGGAAAATCAGATAGGTAAAAAACGCAACGGGACGGATAGGCCGTCCCGCATACGCTTAGCTGGCCAGCTGGCGCGCTCCGGATAAGTGACTCAGTTCGTCACTACGGAACGCCTCGCGGCGCACGCTGTAGCCATCATACCAACGACACTCTACCATTCCGCTGGCATAGCCGGTCACCACCATCGTGGGTCCGCCCTCTTTGTGCTGAACTTCATCACTGATCGCAAAGGTCATACCGCGCCCTCCCTTTTTCCGTTGAATGAACGGATAAAGTTATAGCAGCTGCACCCCATTTACGCCTATAGGATAATGTTATTACTGTGACGAAATCGGAATAAGCAGTGTAAAATGTTGTTTATAAAAAAAGCCGATAAAAATTATTATCGGCTTTGAAACACTTTCCCGGGTGGGAAATCAGATTTTGCAACCTTCGCAGTCCGCTTCATCACTGATATCTGCCGGGACTTCATTGGCTTTTTCAGCCGCTTTCGCTTCAGCCTGTTCCAGCTGCGCATCGATATCAAATTCAAACATATCGTCGTTCATCATCGTTCTCCTGACCCGTGATTGATAAATTCCTGCGCTTTATACCGATTTACCGCGTGCTTTCGCAACCAGATTTACCGCCAACAGCACGATCGACCCAATGATAAAGCCGAGCACCAGATTGGCACCGTTGCTCAGTAAGGCAGAGATAACGCCGTGGAAGCCGCTGCTGTATTCCTCGATAGCGTGATGCAACGGCGCGATACCGTGCACAATAATGCCGCCGCCCACCAGGAACATCGCCACGGTGCCCACCACCGTTAACACCTTCATCAGCCACGGCGCCAGCGCAAGTAACGCACCGCCAGTCGCCTGGGCCAGCGTGGAGGATTTTTCCCGCAGCCAGTATCCGAGGTCGTCGATTTTCACGATCATCGCCACGATGCCGTAAACGCCAATCGTCACCAGAATCGCAATCCCCGCCAGAATCAGTACCTGATTCAACAGCGGCGCTTCAGAAACAATCCCTAAGGTGATCGCCACAATCTCCGCAGAGAGAATAAAGTCGGTGCGCACCGCACCTTTGACTTTATCTTTCTCGAACTGGCGCGGATCCTGCTGCGCCAGCTTGTCCAGACGCTGCTGACGCGCCTCCGGGCTGCTTTCGGCTTTATCGTGATTCAGGCTATGCAGCACCTTCTCCACGCCTTCGTAGCAGAGATAGCCGCCGCCCAGCATCAACAAAGGGGTAATCAGCCAGGGGGCAAATGCCGAGATAACCAGCGCCAGCGGCACCAGGATTAATTTATTGAGAAAAGAGCCTTTTGCTACGCTCCAGACCACGGGTAATTCACGGTTGGCTTTTACGCCGGTGACCTGCTGCGCATTGAGTGAGAGATCGTCACCCAACACGCCAGCGGTCTTCTTTGCCGCGACTTTGCCCATTACTGAAATATCATCAAGCAGCGTCGCAATATCATCCAGAAGTGTGAGTAAGCTGGTTCCTGCCAAAATAGTTATCCTTATTCCGGTTCGTGATCCTGACAACAGGGGCAACGCTCAACAGCGGTCACTGACATATCGGCGATGCCCACACAGTCCCATTCAACGCGAAGTGTTTGCCCGGCAAGATCGCCGGCGTGCACATATTTGCTCACCGGACTTTCCGTCATTCCGCTGATCTCCTCGGTGGCCACCAACTGCTCGCCCAGATAAATGCGCGCCGTTGCATGAGTGTTCACCATCCGCTCATCACGGAGTTGATACAGGCGTTTGACCGTCAGTTTGATACTGCTCATGGCTCGATTCCGCGTCCCAGAGAAAGAGATGATCTAAACCGTTATGGCGGCTAAAAGCAACAATCACACGCTATTCAACGCGATAGTGGTGCAAACCCTGATGATCGATTTCGCCACTGTGCATGGCGGCCAGCAACCACTCTTCCAGCCGTTCAATCAACGCCTCATCTTCAAGGCGCAATTTACCGCGCAACGCGCATTCCCAGACAATCAGCACCTTCCAGCCGCTTTGTTGTAACTGCCCGATATAACGGCGGTCGCGTTCAACATTGCTGTTAATTTTGCCGTTCCAGAACTCAGTGCGCGTGGCGGGCATCTTGAATAAATAGCAGTGATGACGATGCCAGAAGCAGCCATGGACAAAGATAATCGCCCGCTCGTGTGGCAAAACAAAGTCTGGCCGACCCGGCAACGCTTTATCTTGTACACGATAGTTGAAGCCACGATCTTTCAAAATCAACGCTATACGCTGCTCAATCGCCGTGTCCTGATTGCGAATGGCACGCATATTTTTGCTGCGAATAGCTTGCGAGTGGACGTCGACCATGGCGTCTCCTTTTTATTGGGGCTTCTACAACTTTAGCGGTTTGGCGTGAAAGCGAAAGGCACGCGCAACAAGTGTGTGAAGACGCGAGGAGTGATAGCATAGCGGCTTCACTGTTAAGGAAAAACGCATGCTTGCTATCGATCCCGCCGCGACGGTTTCACCCTCCTCATTTTCTGCCCCTTCGGATGACGCCACATCGCTGTTAATGCAGGTCCTCGATATCTATGCCGCGCGCGATGTGGTGCAAACCTTAACCGAGGCGGGCGGATGCGACTGGAGCGTGCCGCGTCTGAATCGTATTCGTCAGGGCAAAAGCGCCGTCCCTGCCCTTTCCAGCCGCGAAGTCAGCAGCCTGCAAGCGTTATTGCCTTCGCGCCCTGCGCATTACGCTGCGCCTAAATTTCAATTTGTCGATCTGTTTGCCGGCATCGGCGGGATTCGTCGTGGTTTCGAGCAGATTGGCGGCCAGTGCGTGTTCACCAGTGAATGGAATAAAGAAGCGGTCCGCACTTATAAAGCCAATCACTATAGCGATCCGCAACGGCATCAGTTCAACAGCGATATTCGTTTGGTGACGCAGCCCGCAGGACTCACTGACGAACAGGCGATTTATCAGCACATCGATCAAACCATCCCCGATCATCAGGTGCTGCTGGCGGGTTTTCCCTGCCAGCCGTTTTCACTGGCGGGCGTCAGTAAAAAAAATGCGTTAGGTCGTGCGCACGGTTTTGAGTGTGAAGCGCAGGGCACGTTGTTTTTCGATGTTGCCCGCATTCTCGCTGCCAAAAAGCCGCCGTTCTTCGTGCTGGAAAACGTAAAAAACCTCAAGAGCCACGACGAAGGACGCACCTTCGCCATCATTATGGCGACGCTGGATGAACTTGGCTACGACGTCGCCGATGCGGCCGACAGCGCAACACCCGATGCGAAAGTGGTGGATGCGCGCCATTTCCTGCCGCAGCATCGCGAACGCATTGTGCTGGTCGGCATTCGCCGTGACACAGGATTAAGCGACGGTTTTTCGTTGCGCGCGCTATCTCAACTCTATCCGCAGCAGGTGCCCACGCTGCAAAGCTTGCTGGAGCCGACGCCAGACGCGAAGTACATCCTGTCGCCGACACTGTGGAACTATCTCTATCAATACGCCAAAAAGCACAAAGCCAAAGGCAATGGCTTCGGCTTTGGCCTTAACGATCCACGTAATCCCAACGTGTGTGTTCGCACCCTGTCCGCGCGCTATTATAAAGACGGCTCAGAAATTCTGATCGACCGCGGCTGGGATCAGGCGCAGGGGGAAGCGGATTTCCAGCACGCCAGCAATATGGCTCAGCGTCCACGTCGTTTAACACCGCGCGAATGCGCCCGATTGATGGGATTTGAGGCACCGGGACAAAGCCAGTTCCGTATTCCGGTCTCCGATACTCAGGCTTATAAGCAGTTTGGTAATTCAGTGGTGGTACCGGTTTTTGCTGCTGTGGCACAGTTACTTTCGCCGCTTATCGAACAACATCTTAGCCAAAACACTTAGCGCCACAGGTCCACAATTTCCTTTATGGACGCGTATTATGCTGTTTTGCGCTGAATCGCGTCTATTGTCACCAAACTGTCACGCCCGCTCCCAATACTCCTTTTTATTTTTGGGGGCGTT
This sequence comes from Erwinia sp. S63, assembly GCF_016625195.1. Taxonomy (GTDB): domain Bacteria; phylum Pseudomonadota; class Gammaproteobacteria; order Enterobacterales; family Enterobacteriaceae; genus Pantoea. The sequence continues at coordinate 401,513 of NZ_JACVUP010000001.1, read as the reverse complement.
AGATGTCACTCCTTTCTGTAATCTCGTTACCGCTGCGTTTACGTACACGTCTTACCTGGCGCTTGCCGCTTTGGCTCACCAGTCTTCGTAACCAGTTTTTGCTGTTTATCGTGCTGTTTTGTTTACTGCAGTTCGCAGGCGTATTGCTGCTTAGTAATCACGTTAATCAGACGCAAATTTCACTCCAGCAAGCTAACCAACTGCGGGAAAGATTGGCCCTGCTGGATAAAGCACGTATCGAATTATTAACCGCCAGTGATAACAGCCACCGTGCCGGTATCTATTTAATGCAGGATCAGCAAAGCGGTTCAGTCGATAGCTGGAAAAGTCTGGCGGCCGCCTCTGATGATTCGTTAAAAAAAGCCCAGGCGCTGTTCACCGCCTACCATGCTAAGGCAGACAGCCCTTTAGCGCAGGGCTTTGCGATGTTAGCGGAAGGTTTGCAAGAGCAGCTGAAAGGATTATCGGCTAATGACATTAATGCCTTCTTTATGGTGCCAATGCAGGCATTTCAGCAGCAGTTTAACGATGCCTGGTTTAGCGAGATTGAACAAGCTAATCATCAACTGAGCAGCGTGAATCAAAACACCCTCAGTACACTCAAACAGAGTCGCAATATGTCGCTGATCGTCAGCGCCATTTTGATGGCGCTACTGGTGCTGGCCTCCAGCCTGCTGATGCGCGGCGTGCTGTTGCCGCTGCGTCGTGCCAACCGACAGCTGGAACAGATTGCCACCGGTGATTTAGTCCCAAGCCATGACACGCCACGCCGCCAGTGCTTAGAGACGCGCCAACTGTTTCAGTCGATCGAATCAATGCGTTTCGGTCTGCAGCAGATTGTCAGCGACATTAATACCGTTGCTGTAAGCGTGGCAGCCGGTGCAGAAGATATGCAGCAGCATAACGAACAGGTGATGCAACAACACCAGGCGCAAAATGCCAGCTTCCATCATCTGTCACAGCGTTTGCACCGTGTTTCTGAAGAAGTCGAAATTGGTGCGCAGTTCTCGCAGCAGGCCACGCAGGAAGCTCAGTCAGCCGATGCCCTGATGCGCAACTGCGCCACGGAAGTCGACAACATGGAACTCAAAATGCAGCAGATCGTTACAGCTTCGGGTGATATCGCCGGAATTGTCGGCATGCTGGATAGCCTGTCGATGCAAACCCGTTTGCTGTCGTTGAATGCCGCCATTGAATCGGCTCACGCTGGATCATACGGTCGTAGTTTCTCCGTTGTCGCCAAAGAGATGGGACTGCTGTCGCAAAAGAGCGGTGAATCAACCCGTCAGATTGATGGTTTGATTCAGCACACTCAGCAGCATGTGAACGATGGTTTTGACAAAGTGAAGGCGCTGGAGGTGCTGTTTACGCAGATAAGCGGCGCGGTATCGGGTGTGGTCACGCAGTTGGATGAGTTGCAGCAAAACACCACAGCACAAAGCCACCGCGTCAGCAAAATTGCTCACGAAGTGGTGGAGATGAGTAATCAGCTACAGCAAAACGAAGCGCTCAACGCCCATCAGGTTAATTCTGCGACACAGTTGCGCGAACTTTCCGACCGGCTGGCACAGCGGGCACAGCAATTCCGCGTCAACGCCGCTTAAGTACAGAGATAAAAAAACCCGTCAGATTGACGGGTTTTTTAATATCGCTTACTTCTTCTTTTTGCCTTTCTTCAGCAGCGTACGTACCTGCTTCAGTTCAGACGCGGAGAGCTGCTCGGTCACCGCTTCTTCGGTATTCAGACTATCAACAGCCGGTTGCTCAACCGCATGTAAACTGGCCTGCAGGCGGTTAACGATCTCCTGACTCATGGAGATTTGGTTATCGGCGGCTAACTGTTTGATGTGCTCTTTCAGCGCCGGGTCAATTTTAATGGTTAAGTTAACGGTCTCGGTCATCTTCATACTCCCTTTTGATTTACAACAACGTAGCGGAAGAAGATGAAAGTTAACAGACTGTCATAAAAATTTAATATTAAGAGTGTATAGGGCTGAAATCCCTTAATACGGATTCATCAATGCTGGTCAGGTTGCCCTGTAATTCCGCGCACAGCTTGCCCATATAGTGCACCAGAAAATCCGCATTATGCTCCGCCAGCAGGCGCCCCGCTTCGGTTTGCATGGTTTCAGGCAAGCGTAAAAGTTTCTTCTGGAAGTGGTCCAGCGTCCATTTTACATCGTCTAATTCGCGTTCTTTTCCTAATGGATCTTCGCTGTCAAACAGCGGACGGCCCAACGCCCCGGCAGTGTAGAAAACGCGTGCGAGGCCGATAGCACCTAAAGACTCGAGGCGATCGGCATCCTGTACAATTTTTGCTTCCAGCGTCAGCGGCGTGATACGTGCGCTGAAGCTGTGCGCCTGAACGGCATGGGCGACGCCATCCAGCAGTTCCGGCGGGAAGTCGGGAAAATCCTGCTGCAGAATTCGGCGTGTCTCTTCAGCGGCATAGGTGGAGGCCAGATGGCGCTCTGGGTGGTTTTTTGGCAGGTTGACCACGTCATGGAAGTAACAGGCGGTGAGGACCACCATAGGATCGGCTGCACTGTGCTGCATGATGCGCGTGGCGCTCATCCAGACACGGCGCAGGTGCGCGATATCATGGGCTTTATCATTGTGCAGCCAGTTCTGCTGCAGCCAGTTCTCGTAGCGTTGTTGCCAGCGGGTGAGTGACATCGTGCTTCTCCTTATTGCTGTTATAAAAGCACCGCCAATTCAGGGTGCTGCTCCTGGGGACATCATAGCGGTCTGGTCGTGACACTTTTTTTACATCCTTCCTGGATGTGCAAAGCGTATAAATGCGATCCCGATCTTGTTATAACGCTGTTAATGCTGCTTTCCCAGCGGAGATCACGTTTTAGGCATTTCCTTAGCGTCATTGCAGTTAAATAACTCTGTTAAACAGGCGTAATCTATTTTAGCCATCAACAGTATTCACGCTTTTGAATTATTCCAGTTAATGATGCTGACTAACTCAGGGTAAAAGCGATAATCACCCACGGGAAAATCTGAAAAGATTCCCATCCTGGCCGTTATAACGTACTGTATAGGGGATATTTCTGGCTCTCTCTCGCCTGTGAAGGCATTTCCAGCATGGTTTTTGCTTAAGAGCCATTTTTAAAACCGGAATATGCAGGAATAGCCTGATACTGAGGCGACAAATTATTAAGCAAATTGATTCAAACCCATTATGCTAATTCTCTCATCTGCGGATGCGGGTGATTCGTTGAAGTTCTCCGGGTGAGTAACACTACATGAGGTACGTAATGAAAGAACGGCCGATTCTTTTTTCCGAACAGCGGGTCCGCGCCCTGCTGGTTGGCCAGCAGACGCAAACCCGGCGCATTATGAAAACCCAGGCTTTTGGTCCGGGTCAGGATCATCACGAAGGCGTACATGCGTTTGACGTTAGCGCCAACCATCTGCATGGCTATAAATTGATGTCGATGGCAGATGTTAGCTCTCACTGTCCCTTCGGACAGGCTGGCGACCGATTGTGGGTGCGTGAAACCTGGCGCGGTCCCATCGTGCCGGAAGAGCAGCTCGCCGAATATGAACGCGATCCTCTGCCGTTCCGTAGCCCTGCTTTCTGTCAATATCGTTCTGACAGCAATGAACTGGGTCAACTGGATGAGGATGTGGAGCATGCCGAGCAGTTTGGCTGGCAGACGGCGATCCATATGCCGCGCTGGGCCAGCCGTATTGATTTGGCCATTACTTCGGTACGCGCTGAAAAAATTCAGGACATCAGTGAAGATGACATTATGGCTGAAGGCGTGCAGACCGATACGCACTTTCTGAATAACTTCTTCACGATGAACATGAACGCAGAATCCCCGAAAGAAGCCTATCGAAAAGCGTGGCAAAAGCAGTATGGCGCCACCAGCTGGGAAGTGAACCCGTGGGTTTGGGTGATCGAATTCCAGCGCGTTGAACGCGAGAGTTAACGGTCTTCCGCCCTCGCCTGCTCGGGCGAGGGTGATTTTCCTGCTTTGCCATCTTAATCACAGAAAAACCCTGCAGTAACTGATTGAATACACGGCTTTGATTCCGCGCTGGCATTTTTATTCTTGTCGCGTCAGGATAACCCTTTCCGCCCTGCAGAGTGAGTCGCGCGATGTTCAAATGGCCATGGAATGCGCAGGTAGATACCACCGTCACAGCGCTTCCCTGGCAACAGGCACTGGCGCAACCGATTTTTTCGCTACTCACACCTGATGAGCAAAGCGCCCTGACCGCGCTTGCACAACGCTTTCTGCAACAGAAAAAAATCTCGCTGCTAGATGGGTTGCAACTCGACGAACGACAATTGGCTCGTCTAGCCTTGCTGTTTTGCCTGCCCGTGCTGAAGCTTGGTCTGGAGTGGCTAGATGGCTTTCATGAAGTGTTAATTTATCCCGAACCGTTCAATGTCGATGACCGTTGGGAAGACAGCAACGGCTTAGTCCACCAGGCTCCTGCAGTGCATGCCGGTCAAAGCTGGACGCAAGGCCCGGTGGTATTAAACGCGTTGGATATTCAGGACTCTTTCGATCTTTCCGGCTACAACCTCGTCATCCATGAAATCGCGCATAAACTGGATGCACGCGGCAGTGGCTACACCAGCGGCATTCCCGCGATTGCCTTACGAGAGGTCGCCCAATGGGAGAAAGACCTGCTACAGGCGATGGAAGAGATTGAAGCAGAGGTTGAATTGGTCGGTGAACAGGCGGCAACCATTGATCCCTACGCCGCCAGCGATCCCGCCGAATGCTTTGCCGTGTTATCGGAGTACTTTTTCAGCGCCCCAGATTTACTGGCGAATCGCTTCCCTGCGATGTATCGCCACTTACAGCAGTTTTATCGCCAGGACCCGATGGCGCGTCTTGCAGCAGGTTCTGCTTAAATCGCGATCGCTTTGTACTATTGCTAGCCAGTTGAATACAAATGTATTTTTAGCTGTTGACACATTAATGAGGTGCCATTAATATTCGCCTCGTTCACACGATTCCTCTGTAGTTCAGTCGGTAGAACGGCGGACTGTTAATCCGTATGTCACTGGTTCGAGTCCAGTCAGAGGAGCCATATTTAGAGAAGCCCGCTCAGGGAAACCTGAGCGGGCTTTTTGCTTTTCATCACGCTTCAATCTTCACAACTCTAAAAATCCTGCAGAATAACCTGAGGGCTAAAGGTTCATTTTTGAACCTTTAGCTTGAAATGAAAGCTGACTCTTTCTATTTTTTCAGTAAAAAGGTTCAAAAATGAACCTTTACGCTTTATAATTGGCGATAAATGCAGCTCTTCGAGGGCGCGTCATGCGGAAAGTGTCAAAAATGAACCCCGATGAAATTCAATCCTACATTCAAAATCTTTCTAACACTGACAAACAACAGATGATGCAGCAGTTAATTGCGGATACACAAAATCAAGGTAGTGACATTAAAGGCTTAGCTGATAAAGACAAGTCGCTGATGAGCACCTTAACATTCTCATCTCTGCCGCAAATGTTGGCGAGTGAGCTGAAGAAACAAAATATCACGTTTGAAGAGATGTCCATGCAAATTGGCGTGTCACTCTCAACCTTCAAAAGATTGATGGCCAATCCCTCCGCGGCCAAAGCAAGCAACGTTCATGCACTACTGAGAGAACTGGGGCTAAAGGTATGGCTCGAAAAATAGCTGTGTGGCTATATAACCAACCAATAGGGACATTAAGTGAAAATGATTCGGGCTTCGTCTTCTGTTATCAGGCGAACTACAGTGGCCGGGCGCTATCACTTAGCATGCCGGTCAGGCCGGAGCCTTATCTCAGTGAACAACTACACCCTTTTTTCAAAGGACTGGCTCCGGAAGGGTGGTTGCGAAAGCGGTATTCTGAGATTCAAAAAATTGACGATACAGACTTGTTCGGCTTACTGATGGAAAATGGTAGCGACTTGCTGGGTGCCGTCTTGCTAAAAGAGGTCATCGAATGAATCCACAACGTTGCCTGATCAATCTGAGCCAACTGAAAGAGTCTGAGTTGCAAACAGGCTATTCTAAAAAAGGGATTCAACACCTCTTCGGACAAGTCAAAGCGGTGCCGCATCTTCCTTTCACGCGTAGCCAGTTTATTCAGGAACTCCCTGAACGTCAGAGAGGAATGAGTATATCTGGCTATCAGCCTAAGCTATCTCTTCGTCAGGAAAGAGATGAGTTGGTGGTCGTTAGTAACCACGGTAACTATATTTTAAAGCCCTCACCCGAGGCGTATCCGCATCTGGCTGAAAATGAGCACGCAACCATGTGCGTGATGCAACGTCTTAAATTTGACGTGCCGCCCTTTGGACTGATGCCCTTCAGGCAAATCGATAATCAACCCATTGAGCTGGCATTTGTCATTAAAAGGTATGATCGTTTAGGGCCTGACAACACGCGACTCCATCAGGAGCAGCTGGATGGCGCAATGGGTTTGAATGATAAGTATGGAAATATTAACAACAAAAAAGCGGTGAGTTATGAAAGAGCCGCTAAGTTTTTACATGATTCAGTGAGCAGCAGTCTGAAGAGCCAGCGTGATGTGTTCTTGCGGATTGTTTACGCTTATGTGCTGGGCAATAATGATTTCCATCTACGAAATATTGGGATAATTCTCCCCGAGCAGGGTCCATCATACCTTGCTCCAGTCTATGATTTTATCAGTGTTGTCCCTTATGCATCTGCTTTCAGGGAATATCTTGCCCTTCCACTGTTAGAACTTGAAGAGAATGATGGGGAAGACGCACCTGGCATTGATTCCGCATACGGGGAATACCTGGGTGCAGATTTCATTCTCCTGGCGCAAGGCATGGGCATCAACCCAGCACTGGCCAGGAAATGGCTTTCTGACGTCGTTAAGCATCACCCTTTAATCGTAGAAACTTATACAGAAAGCCACATGCCAGTCGATCAGAGAGAAAACGTGTTGGCATACGTTGCGCGCCGGATGACATTATTGGCCGTGCACAGCTTTTAAAGCCTGATATTTGGTTGGATAAAAATGTCATAAGCCAAAGAAAGATGGTGGGCTCAGTAGATAGGGGCTTTCATGAGGAGAGGAATCGCGTATCGTGCTGTAATTGAGCGTTACACTTCCAGCCGCGCAGCAGGAAGTGGTCAGGAAAGGACAAAATTCAGGCATAAAAAACCCGCTGGACATGGCAGCGGGTTTTTAAGCAGAGCGCACAGCTCATTCCAGTAACTGTAGCGCATGGTGTGATGGAGTTGCTCATCGCTCATAGTAGCGATATACCGACGTATGGAATTCAATCCCATAAAGTTGGCTAACCGGAATCAGCAAATCAATATGATTGCTGAGGTCGAACTCACGCTCTTCAGCGGGTTGTGATGTGGCGTTGATCAGGCGATGGAACCACTGTGACAGCATCGTTTTCATCGTCAGGTTCTCCAGTAATAGTTGACCCTGACAGTAAAGCGTAACTTGCTTTATAACCAAAACGATTAGATGTGCGTTCGAATCCCAATAAATGCATATATTGATGGCCGCCGTTTGCTAAGACGGCCCTCTCCGTTATGCCCGGCTCTTCGCCAGCATGCGACGATAATTGTTCAGCCACTTGCCGCTGGTTAAACGGAACCAGAAGAACACACCGCGCACTGTCCAGTCGAGGAACATGCCCAGCCACACTCCGACCACGCCCATACCGAGCATGATCCCCAGCACGTAGCCGGCAACCACGCGCGCACCCCACATGCTGAACATCGACACATACATGGTGTATCGCGCATCGCGTGCGCCTTTCAAACCAGCAGGCAGCACCCAGGATGCGGTCCAGATTGGCATAAAGGCCGCATTGAGCCAGATGAGATGTTTGGTGACTTCGATAACTTCAGGATCGCGGGTGTAGAATTTAGCCAGCGTGCCCGCCAGTGGTACGGTGATCAAGGCCAGTGTGCACAGCCCAATCATCGCCAGCCAGAACACATGTTTAATCTGCCTTTCCGCCTGCATCACCTGATTTTTACCCAGCCGCTTACCGGTAATGATGGTGGAAGCCGAACCGAGGGCGTTGCCTGGCAGGTTAATCAAGGTGGCAATGGAGAAAGCGATAAAGTTACCGGCAATTTCATTGGTGCCCATGCCTGCCACAAAGATCTGCGTCAGCAATTTCCCGCCGTTAAACAGCACCGATTCAATACTGGCCGGCACCCCGATCCCCAGCACTTCCATCAGGATGTTGCGATCCCAGCGGCGGAAATAGCTGGCGATGCTGATTCTTAATGCCGGAGTAATGCCGCGATACAACACATAAATCGCCGCCGCCGCACCGATATAGCGTGAAATGGTTAAGCCTAATCCTGCACCGACAAACCCCATCCCTTCCCAGCCCATGGCACCATATATCAGTACGCTACTGATCACGATGTTGAGGATGTTCATACCGCCATTAATCAGCATCGGAATTTTGGTATTACCCGCTCCGCGTAGCGATCCGCTGCCGATCAAGGCAATTGCCGCCGCAGGGTAGCTCCATGCCGAGGTTTGCAGGTAGCTAAGCGCCAACTCTTTTACCTTGGGTTCCGCACTGCCCGCGATAACATCGATGATCAGATGCCCCCAGATCTCAATCACGATCACCAGCACAAATGCCAGCACCGTCATCAAGCCTAGCGACTGCCGCGTGGCAGCACGCGCGCGCTTACCGTTGCGCTTGGCGAGGCTAAAGGCCACCACCACCGTGGTGCCGAGATCGATCGCCGCAAAGAAGGAGATAATCACCATGTTGAAGCTGTCGGCCAGACCGACGCCCGCCATCGCCTCTTTCCCCAGCCAGCTCACAAGGAAAGTACTCAGGACGCCCATCAGCATCACACACAGGTTTTCAATAAAGATGGGCACGGCTAATGGAGTAATTTCACGCCACAACAGCGTGCGATAAGATTGGCGTTTCGGATACCACGCCGTATTTCTGACCGCCCGCATCACTGCTACGCCAGGATTTTGCAAGGGAGTACCAAATCACTTTGGAGAGGAAGAAGAGTAATAATGATGATAGGCCACTGAGAAATATGCAAAGTGTTTCCCATCACCATTTAATCATTATTACAAACTTTTTGTCGCCACCACCGCAGGATCCGCTGCACCGCCGAGATAAGCACTGCGCACCTCTTCATTATTTAAGAGTTCTTCCCCACTGCCGCTCAGTTTGATCTCGCCGTTGACCATCACATAGCCGCGATCGGCCAACCTTAACGCATGCCTTGCATTCTGCTCCACCAGAAACAGCGTCATGCCTTGCTGGGTAAGTTCGCGCAGGATATTAAAGATCTGCTTCACCACAATCGGCGCCAGACCCAGACTCGGTTCGTCCAGCAGCAGCAGCTTTGGGCGACTCATCAGCGCACGCGCTATCGCCAGCATCTGCTGCTCGCCACCCGAGAGCGTCATGGCACGCTGTTTACGCCGCTCCAGCAGGCGCGGAAACAGTTGGTACATGCGATCTTTATCCTCTTTCACAAAGCGGTCGCCCACCGCAATCGTGCCCATCAGCAGGTTCTCCTCTACCGTCATATCGGGAAAGATGCGGCGGCCTTCGGGCGCTTGTGCAATGCCGCTCGCCGCGATGAAATGGGTGCTGCGCTGGCTGATTGACTCACCACGCAAGCGGATGTCGCCACTGGCGATGCGCGGCTGGCCAAAAATCGACATCAGCAGCGTGGATTTACCTGCGCCGTTAGCACCAATCAGTGCCACCGTTTCCCCTTGATTCACTGTCAGGGAAACCTGCCTGAGCGCCTGTACCGGACCATAAAATACATCTACCTGTTCAAAACTCAGCATCGGTTCAGTCATATTCGCTCTCCTCATCTGCGCCGAGATAGGCGGCAATAACTTTGGGGTCGTGCCGAATTTGCTGCGGCGTACCCTGCGCGATCACATCGCCATGATCCAGTACCACAATATGATCGGAAATGCGCATCACCATCGGCATATCGTGTTCAATCAACAGCACGCTGATGCGGTGGTCGGCGCGCAAGCGATGCAAAATCTGACTGAGCGCATCGGTTTCGATCGGGTTTAATCCCGCGGCCGGCTCATCCAGACAAATCAGTTCCGGTCGCGTGCACATGGCGCGCGCAATCTCCAGTCGGCGCTGCTGACCATAAGAGAGCGTGCCTGCCAGACGATTGGCGCTGGAGACCAAATCCACATTTTCCAGCCAGTAAAAGGCGCGGTCTAACGCGCGATTTTCCGCTTCGCGATAACCACGGGTATTCAATACGCCGGCCAGCAGTTGGCGATTGACCTGCATATGCTGCGCCACCAGCAGATTCTCTACCACCGACATTTCCCGAAACAAACGGATATTCTGGAAGGTGCGCGCCAGACCTGCCCGATTGACCAGATGCGCGCCGCCGAACATTTTGTACCAAACGCGCGAACCCAGTCGCGCCGGATTGAGCCAATCCTGCGGATGAATTTTCTGGCCTAAAATCTGGATGACATCAGTACTGCGCTGATTGGCATTGAGCACAATTCGCCCACCGGTGGCGCGATAAAAGCCGGTCAGGCAGTTAAATACGGTGGTTTTACCGGCGCCGTTCGGGCCAATAAGTGATGTCACCGACCCGCGTTCAACAGAGAGACTGACATCATTCAGCGCTTTAATGCCGCCAAAGCGCATCATTAAATTATCCACTTGCAGAATGGCATCACTCATGACGCTCTCCTTTTCGCAGCGGAACACCCACCCGCGCGGTACGCACCAGCCCGCGCGGTCGCCAAATCATCATTAACACCATCAGCATGCCAAACAGCAGTACACGATATTCGGCAAAACTACGCAGCAGTTCAGGCGCGACCGTCAGTACAAAGGCGGCAAGGACCACGCCGAGCGTCGAGCCCATGCCACCCAATACCACAATCGCGAGGATTAACGCCGATTCAAAGAACGTGAAGGAGGTGGGATTCACAAAGCCCTGATAGCTGGCAAAAAACACCCCAGCTATCCCAGCTGTCGAGGCACCCAACATAAAGGCAGAGAGTTTGACCAGCACATGGTTAAGCCCCATGGCGCGGCAGGCAATTTCATCTTCTCGTAACGCTTCCCAGGCCCGGCCGATTGGCATGCGCGTCAATCGATGCTTAATCAACAGCACCAGCAACACCACTAACACCAGCACCACATAAATGAAGATGAATTTCATATTGGGGTTGTAATCGAGATGAAAAAACTCGTGATACGGCACACCGCCGTCTTTGGCTCGCCGGGCAAATTCAAGGCCAAAAAAGGTCGGAGAAGGTACTGAGACCCCATTAGGACCACCGGTAAATGCCACCCAGTTGGTTAGCACCAAACGGATGATTTCACCAAAGCCAAGCGTCACAATGGCCAGATAGTCGCCGTGCATCCTGAGCACAGGAAAGCCCAGCAGCGCGCCTGCAAAAGCGGCCAGCAAAGCGGCAATCGGCAACATACTCCAGAATCCAAGACCAAGGTATTCGTAGCCCAGTGCCAGACCATAAGCCCCGATGGCGTAAAAGGCGACGTAACCCAAATCAAGCAATCCCGCCAGCCCTACGACAATGTTGAGTCCCAGCCCCAGCAGCACATAAATCAGCCCAAGAATGGCCACGGTTAACAGGTATTTACTCGATAGAAAAGGAAAGGCAAATGCAGCAATCAATAACAGCGGCAATATCCAGCGCATCCGCGAACGATAGCCCGGTTCACGGACATAAACACCCTCATCATTGCCTTCAAATTTTCGCCTGAAGCGTTGCCCGAAGGGCGTTTGGGTAAACAGGCTGATGAGCAAGCGCCCTGCCATCACCAGCCCCACTAACAGCCCCACACGCTGCGGCGACAGTGTGAAGCTGTAACCCTCCAGCACCACGCCCACAATCGGGCCAAACACGACCAGCGCAATCACTCCCGCCAGCAGCGTATCGAGCAATGCTTCACGCACGCCCGCTTTTTGCGTCATTGCATTCATCGTGGCTTCCTCACACTTTCGCGACCAGCGGGCGCCCCAGGAGTCCCTGCGGACGGAAGATTAAAATCACCACCAGCAGCGAAAACGAGAACACGTCTTTATAGTCAGAGTTCACCAGCCCCGCGAACTGAGCTTCTGCCACGCCGAGCAACAAGCCACCCAACATCGCGCCCGGCAGCGAGCCAATGCCGCCTAACACTGCGGCCGTAAAGGCTTTGATACCGATAATAAATCCGGCATAAAAATCAAACGTGCCGTAATTCATGGTCACCAGCACGCCCGCGAGTCCGGCCATGGCTGCCCCAATGACAAACACCAGCGAAATCACGCGGTCAGTATTGATGCCGAGAATCGATGCCATGCGCCGATCCTGCTGAACGGCACGGCAGATGCGGCCAAGTTTGGTGTACTGAATGATCCAGGTGAGCAGCGCCATGCCACAGAACGCGGCAATCAGAATAAAGACTTTGGTCCAGGTGATTTGCACGATGCCACCATCCACTTCCATGCGCAGCACCCCCGTCAGCAGCGTCGGAATGCCCTGCTGGTTGGGACCCTGACTGAGTTGCACGTAGTTTTGCAGAATCAGTGACATGCCGATGGCAGATATCAGCGGTGCAAGGCGCGTGGAATTACGCAGGGGTCGGTAAGCAATACGCTCGATGGCCCAGCCATAAGCCGCAGTGACGATAATGGTGAATAGCAAGGTGCCGAAAATCAGTAATGGAAAGGAGTGAATACCAAAGAAACTCAGTAACGCTAAGCCTATCGCGCATAAGTAGGCGGAGATCATATACACCTCGCCATGCGCGAAGTTGATCATGCCGATAATGCCGTAAACCATGGTGTAACCGATGGCGATCAACCCATACACCGCGCCCAGCGTCAGGCCGTTAATCAGCTGCTGTAAGAAAAAGGCGTCCATAAATCCATCCCGCGCGTCGAGGGAGCGCACACATCGCGCCCAATGGCGAAAGGCCCCGCGATGCGGGGCCACGTGTCGAATTACAGTTGGTGATATTTGCCTTTGTCATCCCACTGATAAACCACATAATCCGAGACTTTCAGATCGCCTTTGCCATCCCAGGCTTTTTTACCCATCACGGTGTCGACGCTGTTGGCTTTTAACCAGTCACTGGCTTTGGCGTTGTCTTTACCCGCCGCTTTGTAAGCCGCCGCAATAGCCTGCACAGAGGCGTAAGCGTACAGGGTGTAACCTTCCGGTTCGAAGCCGCTGGCGCGGAACTTCTCAATCACCGCTTTGCCATCCGGAATGGTGCGCGGGTCATTACCGAAGGTCATGTAAACCCCTTTAGTGTATTGAGGGCCGCCTGCCGCTGTCACCATCTCTTCCGTCACGATGCAATCTCCGGAGAAGAAGGCGGCATTCACACCCTGCTCACGCATCTGACGCACCAGCGGACCGGCTTCTGGATGACATCCACCGAAATAAACCACGTCGGGTTTCACCGCGCCAATCTTGGTGACCAGCGCATTGAAGTCTTTCTCACCGCGAGAAAGCCCTTCATACAGCACCTCTTTCACGCCACGTTTTTCCAGCGCGGCTTTGGTGGCATCGGCCAGCCCCTGACCATAAGTATCCTTGTCATGGATCACCGCCACCTTTTTCGCTTTCAGTTTGTCGATAATGAAGTCCGCCGCAATCGCGCCTTGCTGATCGTCACGGCCACACATGCGGAACATGGTTTTCATGCCGCGCTCGGTGATTTGCGGGTTGGTGGATCCGGGGGTAATCGCCAACACGCCAGCTTCGTCATACACCTCTGACGCGGGCATGGTAGAGGAGGAACAGAAGTGACCCACCACCGCCATCACTTTGTCCTGATCGACGAGTCGGTTTGCTACTGATACTGCTTGTTTGGGTTCGCAGGCATCATCGCCCTGCACCAGCACAATTTTTTCGCCGTTAATACCGCCAGCGGCATTGATATCATCAGCAGCCTGACTTGCACCCTTCCAGTATTGCGCCCCGTAGGTCGCATTTGGGCCAGAGAACGGGCCTGCCACACCAATCTTGATATCCGCCTGAGCGTAAAATGCCATGCTCAGGCAACCTGCAAGTACCACCTTCACTGGGTGTTTCATGAATTTCAAAGACATGCTTTCAATCCTCAACGGGTCAGGAACGGAGCCATACCACGGCCTGGGAGAAATCAATTTCTGAAACTTTTGCAGCGCATTGTGTGGCTGGTAGGGCCACGGTTATGAAATAAGCAAGAAACTCGCCAAAGAAGACGGTCGGTGGCAGCTTTTTGCAGTGGCATCGCGTCAGGGCAGACGAGGCGCGAGGTGACATCCCTGCTAATCATAAACATAGCCAGAGTTAAGCCGCATACCAGCACCGTGATGGTGCAGAATGCGGTCGATCACAGATTATTCATCGTGCTGGGGTGTTTATCCGCTATGCTCTGGTCAAATCGGTCCACGTTTCCTGAAGGAGAATCTATGAATACGCAACGGAACGGATTGAGTAGCCAGCAGGCACTGGATGAACTGGAGCGCCTGTATGAAAGCGCGGTGGAAGCACTGCGCAACGCGATTCGCGATTTCACGACCAACGGCACGCTACCGGATGAAGATGCGCGACAGAAAGGCCTGTTTGTTTACCCGGAACTGCGCATCACCTGGTTAGGTGAAGGTCCTCAGCAGAACCGCACCCGCGCATGGGGACGTTTTACCCACACCGGCAGTTACAGCACCACCATTACCCGCCCGGCACTGTTGCGTCACTATCTGAGTGAGCAATTACAGATGCTGGAGAAAGAGTACGACGTCCTGGTTGAAGTGGTGCCTTCACAGCAGGAGATTCCCTACCCGTACGTGATTGACGGCCTGACACTGGATCGCTCAATGAGCGCCAGCATTGCGCGCCATTTCCCTACCACCGAACTGTCGCAGATTGGCGATGAAACCGCAGATGGCCTGTTCCATGCGAATGCCATTTTTCCGCTGTCACACTTCGATGCACTGCGCACTGATTTCTCATTGGCGCGTTTACGCCATTACACCGGCACAGCCGTCGAGCATTTCCAGCCGTTTGTGCTCTTCACTAACTACACGCGCTATGTCGATGAGTTTGTGCGCTGGGCAATTGAGCAGGTGCAGGATCCTTCCACACCCTATGACAGCCTTGCCTGTGCTGGCGATGTGGTGATCACCGCTGACACCAAGGACCCTACGGCAATGATGTCTGATCTGGCCTGGAAGAAGCACCAGATGCCGGCCTGGCATCTGACATCACCCAATCGCCGTGGCATTACGTTGGTGAACATTGGTGTGGGTCCGTCCAATGCCAAAACCATCTGCGACCATCTGGCAGTGATTCGCCCACACGCCTGGCTGATGATTGGTCACTGCGGCGGCCTGCGCGAAAGCCAGACCATCGGTGATTACGTGCTGGCACATGCATATTTGCGTGATGATCATGTACTGGATAGCGTGCTGCCGCCGGACATCCCTATTCCAAGCATTGCTGAAGTGCAGCGTGCGCTGTATGACGCAACCAAAGCCGTGAGCGGCATGCCGGGTGAAGAGGTGAAACAGCGTCTGCGCACCGGCACAGTAGTGACCACGGATGACCGCAACTGGGAGTTGCGTTACTCCGCTTCTGCACTGCGCTTTAACCTGAGCCGCGCGGTGGCGGTAGATATGGAGAGTGCCACGATTGCCGCGCAGGGTTATCGCTTCCGTGTACCTTACGGCACCTTATTGTGCGTCTCGGATAAGCCACTGCACGGCGAGATTAAATTGCCGGGCCAGGCGAATCGTTTCTATGAGGGGGCGATTTCTGAGCACCTGCAGATTGGCATTTGCGCGGTAGAACTACTGCGTGCTGAGGGTGATAAGTTGCATTCAAGGAAGTTGCGCACCTTTAATGAACCCCCTTTCAGGTAAAGGTTTAACTCCGGTCCCAATGGGGCCGGAGTTACATTGGATTTCAGATCAAACTTTAACTAGCAGGTCTTTCACAAACCAGGCCAGCACAGCCAGAATAGCGGGCACCATAATGGACCAGGTGAGTCGGTCATTCAGCTTTTCAAATTTCACATTGAGCTTTTCAAACCTCTCATCGATCCTGACAAACTTCTTCTCAAATTTTTCATCCATGCGTTCAAACTTCAGATCGATGCGTTGTTCCATTTTGTCTAGCTTGTCGTCGATGCGCAGTTCCAACTTTTCCAGTTTATCGTCAAAGTGAAGCGCCATTTTTCCCAATTTATCGTCGAAATGCCGCGCCATTCCCCCCAGCTTATCGTCAAAGTGCAGCGCCATCTTTTCGAACTTACCATCGCTACGCTTTTCCGACTGTCCCATTTCTCCCAGCAGTTCGGTACGCAGCGTGCCGATATCGGCCTTGGTCGCGAAATTCTCGGATCGCGCAGTCAGGACGGCAACATCCTGTTGAATTTGATGCGTAGTTTTTTCCAGTAACCCGACTCGTTGAGTTAACTCTTCCATTTTTGAATCTCCGATATTCCTGACGACATAGATAAGTGGTGGAAGAAACGGGGCAGTACGCATGGCGTATTCCATTACAAACCTCCAGATAGTCCCGGCTATCTCTTCACCTTGCAGCGTAGTGAAACAGATTCGAGCCGATTAAACATTCCACGAACCCGCCATTCACGGCAAAAAAGTTCAGGCAGGCATCAGTACGTCGCGCAGGCTAAAACTGGCAGAGAAATAACAAAAGCAGTCACAGTGAGGGATTGCGAGAGATGGCACATAAAATATTGGTGGGGATGAAACAGAAAACACGGAAGCCCGAGCGGGCTTCCGGAAACCAAAACTTAAGCGCTCAGCCAGCCTAGTTTGATGACGAACAGAATCGAGAGAATCACCAGTGCAGCATTGATCTCTTTCGTGCGACCACTCAGCAGTTTTACCACGGTCCAGGTAATGAAACCGAAGGCGATACCGTTGGCGATGGAGTAAGTCAAAGGCATGGTCAGCGCGGTGACGGTCACTGGCGCAGCCGTGGTGATGTCTTTCCAGTCAATTTCGGCCAAACCAGAGGCCATCAACACCGCAACAAACAGTAATGCCGGTGCGGTAGCGTAAACCGGAACACTACCCGCCAGCGGCGAGAAGAACAGGCTCAGCAGAAAAAGTACAGCAACCACAATCGCCGTTAAACCAGTACGACCACCGGCACTGACACCCGCAGCAGATTCAACATAACTGGTGGTCGTTGAGGTACCCAGCAGTGAACCAAACAGCGCAGCCGCACTGTCAGCGATTAACGCACGGCCCATTTTCGGCACATTGCCCTGCTCATCTGCCAGTCCCGCACGCTTGGTCACGCCCAGAAGCGTACCGGTGTTATCGAACACATCCACAAACAGGAAGGCAAAGATAACGCTCACCAGACCCACGTTAAACGCACCGGCGATATCCAGTTGCATAAAGGTTGGTGCAATAGAAGGTGGTGCTGAGAACACGCCACCAAATGGCGTCAGACCAATGCCCATCGAGATAAAGGTCACGACCAGGATACCAATCAGTACTGCGCCGGTCACGCGACGCGCTTCCAGTGCCACAATGATGAAGAAGCCTAACAGTGCCAGCAGTGGCCCCGGTTTGGTCAGATCGCCCAGGCCAACCAGTGTTGCCGGGTTATCCACCACGATGCCCGCGCCTTCCAGCGCAATCAGTGCCAGGAACAAGCCGATACCGGCAGCGATGCCCGCGCGCAACGGCAGCGGAATACTGGCAATAATCCATTCACGAATTTTGAAAATCGACAGTGCAAAGAAGATCACCGCTGACAGGAACACCGCGCCGAGTGCGATCTGCCAGGTGTAACCCATGTGCAGCACGACGGTGTAAGTGAAGAAGGCATTCAGACCCATGCCCGGTGCCAGCGCGATAGGATAGTTCGCGATCAATCCCATCAGCACACAACCAATTGCCGCTGCCAGACAGGTCGCCACAAACACCGCGCCTTTATCCATACCCGTTGCACCGAGAATGCTCGGGTTAACGAACAGGATGTAGGCCATAGCCAGGAAGGTAGTGATACCCGCAATGATTTCTGTGCGCACGGTGGTGTTGTGCGCTTTAAGTTTGAAGAGTTTTTCTAACATCATCATCTCTCATGAGCGGAGACGGCACGGGTGCACGTTCTCTCTTGCCAATGTGGTTGAAACACTGATTATATTTTTGATGAAAGCGATTTGAGCCGGACGTAAGGCAAGAGCACCTTCCGCTTTCCCCTGTCCATATAGCAATAGCTATGCCATCACCGTACGCAATCGTTTACGTTTACACATAGCGTGACGGTTAAGATAATTCCGAACCAGAATGAGGCGCGATTATGGTGCATTGCACTATTGCCGCGCAATCGTTTTCCCTGCGACGGATGGTCACGGTAGAAAATATTGCGGCACCGCACGCTTTCGCACACTGCACAGCGATGGCGCTCACGTTTCTGCAGCGCAGGACAGCAGCTCAAAAACATCGGGTTACACTGCTTTTAACCCTTTCGCAACATAAGAGACAGCGCAATGAAGCCCGCGATTTTGGTCGTTGATGATGATCGTGCCGTGTGTGAATTGCTGCACGATGTATTGAGTGAACATGTGTTTACCGTCTACAGCTGTCATCAGGGCAAAGATGCCCTGGCGCTGCTCAACCTGCACCCCGAAATCTCCCTGGTGATGCTGGACATGATGCTACCGGATACCAACGGCTTACTGGTGCTGCAACAGATGCAGCGGCAGCGACCGGATCTGCTGGTCATCATGCTGACCGGGATGGGATCGGAAGCGGATATGGTGGTGGGATTAGAGATGGGTGCGGATGATTACATCGCCAAGCCCTTTAATCCGCGCGTGGTAGTGGCGCGTGCACGTGCTGCACTGCGCCGCTGTGGACGTCTGGCACACGCTGATACACAGCAGGATGAAGGATGGCAATTTAATGGCTGGCGCCTGGATGATGCGCGTTGTCAGCTGTTTAATCCTCAACGCGAAAGTGTTGCCCTCACTCAAGGCGAATATACCCTGTTGCGCGCCCTGGTGGGTCACGCACGCAAAGTGCTGACGCGTGATCAACTGCTGGAACTGACTCACAATGAAAGTCTTGAGGTGTTCGACCGTACCATTGACGTGCTGATTATGCGGCTGCGGCGGAAAATCGAAATCAATCCCCATCAGCCAAGTCTGATCCGCACCATCCGCGGCCTCGGCTATGTTTTTTCCGCTGATGTATTACGTCCGGCTTCAGCCGCGCGTGAAACACAGATTGCCTGATTCATCCAGCGCTGCATCTCGGCCAATGGCCGCGTGCCGTCCAGCGCATTCGCTGCATGCAAATTGAAACAAGCGCAGGTATGTGCCAGCTTCAATGTCTCCAGCAGGGGCCAACCTTCATGACTGGCATATAACACCCCAGCACAAAACGCATCTCCTGCTCCAACGCTGCCCACAATCTCTTCTGGTTTCAGGCACCACGCCGGTTGCCACAATCCCTCACCCATGCGTTCCTGCCCCCACGCACCTTCAGGTGCATGGATCACCACGCGTTGACGTACACCCTGTTCCATTAGCCAGGCAGCAGCCGCAGCAAAGGCGCTGGGCGCCGCCAGCCCTGAAGCGCTGCGCAGCGTCACGCCAGTGAGCGACTGTGCCTCCAGTTCGTTAATCACCAGATAGTCCAGCCAGCGTAATGCCGGCATCACCAGCGGCCGATACTCCCCCGCTCGCGATACCAGATCCAGTGAGGTGAGATAGCCGCGTTGCTGCATCTGCGCCAGCAGATGGGCACTGCGCGTACCAAATTCCTCATCAGGCTGATCGAGGCTATCCAGCAACAGCAAATAGCCGAGATGAAAAATGCGGTGTGGTGTGGCAACCGCAGCAAAATGGGACAAATCCAGCTGCGCATTGGCGCCGCGCGCATGGAAAAAGGTGCGTTGCCCATCCGGCGTGGTCATCACCTGCGTCATCGCCGTGCTGACACTGTGCGTGCGCTGAACAAACTGACGATCAATCTGATGATCGTCCAGCAACTGTAGAATGTATTCGCCATCGCTGTCTTCGCCCACCATCCCGATACCGGCCAGCGGCAAATTCACCTGCATGCGCGCTAAGGTGAAAAGCACATTGAGCGCGGCACCGCCACTGCACTTCTCGCTGTGGGTGATCTCGGCTAACCAGCCTTGTTCAGGCCAATGCGTGATGCGTTGCACATGATCCACCAGCATACTGCCCGCACCAAGAATGCCGTTGCGTTGCACCATGTCAGGCCCTCCCGGCGCTGCCAAATACCTGCATCTGCTGCGCCACCACGTTGGCAATATCCTGTTCTACCGCCATCAACAGTTCGGCAAACGAGTCGTAGCGGGCATCACGTTGAGTAATTTGCTTTTCGATCGCGCCCAGTGCGGCTTGCGACATGCCGGTGTAGAAATTGATTTTGTGGATGCCCAAACTAATTGCGTGGCGGAAATCGGCATCACTGATCCCCGAACCGCCATGCAGCACCAAAGGAATGCCGGCCGCCGAGCGAATTGCCGCCAGACGGTCAAAGTCGAGCTTCGGCTCACCTTTGTATTTGCCGTGCGCGTTGCCAATCGCTACGGCCAGACAATCGATCCCCGTTGACTGGACAAACTCTGCCGCCAGGGCAGGATCGGTGAATTTGTTGCTGTCGGCCTCGCCAAACAGTGCCCCACCTTCATCGCCGCCCACCGCGCCCAATTCCGCTTCAACCGAAACGCCAATGGCGTGGCACATCTTCACCACTTCACGGGTCTGGCGCACATTCTCCTCATAGCTAAGGGTTGAACCATCAAACATCACCGAAGTAAAACCAAGGCGAATCGCCTGCATCACCGCCTCAAAGTGCAAACCGTGGTCGAGATTGAGCACTACCGGAATATCGTGCAGTGCGGCTTCTGTGCGAACCGCCGCAATCAGATGTTCCAGACTGACATATTTAAAATGCACTTCCGCGATGTTGATAATAAACGGTGAGCGCTGTTGCTCAGCCGCCTGGAACAGCGCACGCAGGAAATGGGTATCCAGCACGTTAAATGCGCCGAGTGCGTATTGGTGCTGCTGCGCATGGGCCAGGCCCTGCGCCAGAGAAATCAGTGCCATCGTGAACTCCTTTATGCCAGCCAGCGGTGATATTCGTTACACAATAGCCAGCGCGGATCTTCATCCTCATTAATCGGATTAAAGCGCGCCAGCGGTGTGAGAAAGACATTGTCATGCTCGTCATCGTTCGGCATCGAGACTTCGCCAACTAGCACATCGCCATAGCCCTCTTCGCCCCAGAAACTGTGCCAGATACCGGGCAGCAAGGTGACACTCTCGCCCGGGGAAAGACGCAGTTGCGATCCCGCCGCGTGAGTCTGGCGAATGCCATCTAAAGTGACGTTTACTGGTGAGTCATCAAGCCGGTCGCCCGCGCGGTTATGCAGCGTGACGATCAGATTGCCGCCACCGCGATTGATGATGTCTTCCATCTTTTGTGGGTGGTAGTGCATCGGCGTCACCTGCCCTTCCCGCACGTGCATGATTTTTTCAGCGTAAGGTTTTCCCCACGGCTGACCGCCGCGCGAGCCATTGCGCAAGGTGAACAGGGTTAAACCGGTCTGCGAGAAATCATCAGCGCCGAAACTGGTGACATCCCAGCCCAGATGCACCGCCAGCAGCTCTTCGGCGCTGCTTTTATCCAGCGCACGCCATTGGCTGAGGCCATAGTCGGCCCAGGGCGGCAGATGCACGTCCTGACGCATAAAGAATTCGCGGGTGAGCTGCAGAATGGTGTTCACTTCGGATCGATGCATAACTCCCTCTCCCAATGTGGGCGGCCCAAAGACCGCCACGAGAAACCAACCTTATTTCACCGTCCAGCCTTTGTAGCTGCTGACGGTATTACGATCGATCATGGTGACCGGGATCAGCACCGGTTTGTCAGGTGCGGGTTTGCCCTGCAGGATGTCGTAGCCAATCTCAACCGCTTTAGCCGCCATCACCTGCGGGTCTTGCGCTGGGGTGGCAACGAACAGCGAACCTTTACGTTTCAGCGCTTCTTCACCGTCTGGCGATCCATCGACGCCGACAATAAAGAACTCACTGCGCTGGGCTTGCTTGGCAGCCAGATCGGCACCAATCGCCGTGGGGTCGTTAATCGCAAACACCGCATCGATCTTCGGATTGGCAGACAGCAGTCCGGTCATCACTTCCAGGCCACCATCGCGACTGCCCTTGGCGTTCTGGTTATAGGAGAGCAGTTTGATATCGGGATGAGTTTTCAGCTCGTTCATACAGCCTTCAACCCGGTTCTGCACTGCTGACACCGGTGGTCCGTTGATGATCACCACGTTGCCTTTATCTTTCAGGCGATCAGAGATGTATTTACACGCCATCGCACCTGCCTGGGTGTTATCGGAGGTAATGGTGGCATTGGCACCGTCAGCCGCCACGTCGACCGCCACCACCACGATGCCTGCATCACGCGCACGTTTCACCGCGGGTGCGATACCTTTGGAATCGGCGGCATTGAGGATGATCATGTCCACTTTGGCGGCGATAAAGTTATCAATCTGCGCCACCTGCTGACCAAGATCGTAACCGCTGGAGACCAGCGTCACATTGACCTTATCCCCCGCCAGTTCACGCGCCTTCAGCTCTGCACCTTTGGTGATCTGCACGAAGAACGGGTTGGCGAGATCGCCGACGGTAACACCAATGGATTTCAACTCTTTGGCCTGCACCAGTGGCGCACTCAATAACGTCGCCGCCAGCAGTCCGGTAATAATCGGATTAAAACGCATAGTCGATGTTCTCCTGCTTTTTTGATTATGTTGGCGACCCAGCAGATCGCCGTTGTGTGACAGCCTGTTCTCAATTAAACGAGTTGAGGGGCGTTATTGTCGCAGCCAGTTTGCCGACGGCCAGCGCACAGCAACCGGAGCGTACTCAAGTACGTGAGGATTGCGCGCACTGCCCGGCGGTAAAATGGCAAATAAAATAGCCCGTTAACCCACGTGATGACGTGTGCGGTACTTATCGATGAGTACGGCAATAATGATCACTCCGCCCTTAATCACCAGTTGCCAGAAGTAAGACACCCCCATCAGCGTCATGCCGTTGTTCAACGTGGCGATAATCAGCGCACCAATTAGCGTGCCGGTGATAGTGCCGATGCCGCCGACAAAACTGGTGCCGCCCAGAATCACTGCGGCTATTGCATCTAACTCGTAACCCACACCCAGGTTGCCGTTGGCGCTGTAGAGGCGTGATGCACTCATTAATCCGCCTAATCCCGACAACATGCCGCTCATGGCATAGACAAACACCAGCACCATGCCGACCTTGATCCCGGTGAGGCGCGCCGCCTGCACGTTGCCGCCCACGGCGTAGATGTGAACTCCCAGGGTGGTACGGCGCAGAATGAACCAGCACAGCGCGATGACGGCGAAAGCGATGATGATGAGCCAGGGAATCGGCCCAAGATAACCATTGCCTATCCACTCAAAATTGATATCGGAGTTGATCACCGTGGTACCGTTCGCCAGCAAATACGCCGCCCCGCGCAAGGCGGTATAGGTGCCGAGCGTCACGATAAAGGGCGGCAAACCTGCCCCCGCTACCAACAGGCCGTTGAACAGCCCCATGATAAGACCCGCCCCGAGCGCCGCCGGAATGGTCAGGCCCGCAAAGGCCGGATCCAGCGACACCACCATCGCCACGACCGCCGTAGTGCCCAGCATTGAGCCCACTGACAGATCGATCCCGCCGGTGAGGATCACAAAGGTCATCCCCGCTGCCAGCACGATATTGATCGAAGCCTGACGGGTAATATTCAGCAGGTTAGCTTCGGTAAAGAAGTTCGGCGCAACAAAGCCAAATACCGCCACAATCAGGATCAAAATCGGCAAAATCCCTACCGTTTGCAGCAGGTCGCTCATCAAGGCGCGTTTAAGCGTTGGACTTTTTACGCGTGCAGTTTCACTGGTCATTACGGTCTCCTCAGGCCTGTACCGGCTGGGCGCCGGTGGCCAGTGTCATTATGTTTTCCTGGCTAATCTCAGCGCCGCTCAGCTCTCCGGCAATACTGCCCTCACGCATCACATACACGCGGTCACTCATCCCGACCACCTCCGGCAGTTCGCTGGAGATCATCAAAATCGCCACGCCCTGTTGCGCCATTTGATTCATCATGCGGTAGATTTCACTCTTGGCGCCGACGTCCACGCCGCGCGTGGGCTCATCCAGCAGCAGAATGCGCGGTGCAATCGCCACCCAGCGTGAGATCAGCAGTTTCTGTTGATTACCGCCCGATAGCCCCCCGGCCCGCACCTGGGCGTGCGGCACACGAATGTTGAGTGATTCGATGGCGTCACCGGCAATCTTTTGCCCTTTACGCCGATTAAGCAGGCCGTAACTGGCATCGCGTTCCAGCGTCGCCATCACGATGTTTTCCTGTGCGGCCAGTTCCAGGAACAGCCCCTGCTCTTTACGGTTCTCGGTGAGGAAGCCAATACCACGTGCGATGGCATCTCGCGGCGAATGAATTTTGACTTTCTCGCCATCGATCCAGATTTCGCCTCCCCTGGGTTGGTGCACGCCAAAAATCAGCTGCGCCAGCTCACTGCGTCCGGCACCGACCAATCCTGCCAGCCCGACAATCTCCCCGGCACGCACCGAGAGACTGCTGGGATGGACTTTGCGGTTATCGGTCAGGTGATTGACAGCGAGACGGATCTCGCCGAAGGGAATGTTGCGGTCTTTATTGAACAGATCGCTCAGCGGGCGGCCAACCATCATGCGCACCAGTTCACTGGCATTAAGCTGATCGCGCGTCAGGCTGCCAACATACTGCCCATCGCGCAGCACGCTGACGCGATCCGAAAGCTCATACACTTCTGCCATGCGATGGCTGATGTAAATGATCGCCATGCCTTCGCTGCGCAGGCGTTTAATCAGCGCAAACAGCTGTTCAGTTTCACGATTCGAGAGTGCCGCCGTGGGCTCATCCATCACCAGGATGCGGCTGTTGCGGTGCAGCGCGCGGGCAATCTCCACCTGCTGCTGCTCAGCGATACTGAGTTTGCTCACCAGATCGTTGGCACTGAATTGGGCGCCCAGACGGTTAATCACCTGCTGTGCCTCTTCCGCCATCTGCCGCCGTTTCACCAGCCCACCGCGCGTGATCTCGCTGCCGAGGAAGATGTTCTCTGCCACGGTCAGATTGGGCGCCAGATTGATTTCCTGATAAATCAGCGTGATGCCCGCGGCCAGTGCCTCTTTTGGGCCCTTGATGGCGTAGGGTTTACCGTCGATAAGAATTTCCCCGCTGCTGGCGGTATAAGCACCGGCCAGAATCTTCATCAGCGTACTTTTCCCGGCACCGTTTTCGCCCATCAGCGCATGGACTTCACCTGGCCACACGGTCAGATCCACGCCCTTTAACGCGTAGAAACTGCCGAAGCGTCGGGTGATTTCGCGCATTTCTAATATCGGTGTCGCCGCCATCGCCTGGCTCCTGCTGTCTGAAGTTGTCGCCGAGTGTTGCAACGCCAGATAAATGGAAAATGTCAGCGGCCATTCATATTTGTCATATTGCGCCCCGGTCACGCTTTTATACTCGCCGGGAGTTGAGAGGTAAGGAGTGGCCGCAATGAGTCAGAGTCTGCACTGGCACGCTGGCGCGCGGGGTCGCCTGCTGCTGTTTAACCTGTTAGTGGTGAGTGTCACGCTGGCGGTGAGCCTGGTGGCTATTTTTGGATTTCGCCACGCCGGTCACATTCAGGAGCAGGCACAGGCGCAAACCCTGGCGGATATGAACGGCAGCCTGGCGCTGGCGCGTGATACCGCCAATGTGGCCACCGCCGCTGTGCGGCTGGCGCAGGTGGTGGGTGCGCTGGAGTATCAGAGCGAGTCGGCACGCCTGCAGCAGACGCAGCAAGCCTTGCAACAATCCTTATCCCTGCTGGCGAACGCGCCATTGGCCGCACAGCAACCCGCGCTGCTGGCGCGCATTCGTGAACGCAGCCAGATGCTGGAACAGAGCATCAATCAGCTGCTGCGTGTTGGCCATCAACGCCACTTACAACGCAACGTGATGTTAAGTGGCCTGTGGCAGGCGCAACTGCTGCTAAATCGCATTGATGTGCTCGCCAGCGACGGCGCTTTTTTGCCGCTGCGCCAGCAAACGGATGCCCTGTTAAAGGTGGCGATCCAGTCCACGGCACCGCAAGCCGCTGAACAACAATTGCAGCAGGTACTGCCCATCTGGTCCGCCTTACCGTTACAAGATGCGCTGGCAATGCAGCGTGACCGATTGGTCGACACCGCGCGCAGCCTGCAGCCGGTCGCTGAACAGCTTGAGCAGAGCGATATCGCCATTGCCTACGCGACCTATCGCATCAAAGCGCTGGTGGCGATGCTGAATGGCGACATCACTCATTATGTGCAACTGGTGGCGCAGCAGAGCGATGCGCGCAGCACCGCCACGCATCAGGAACTGGACTCCATCATCGGTTTTATTGGCCTGTTTATGCTACTGGCACTGCTGATCACCGGTTACGCGGGTTACTACATTTATCGCAATCTCGGTTCCAGCCTGACCGCCATCGCCCACGCCATGACGCGTCTGGCACAGGGTGAGAAGAGCGTCAATGTGCCGGGTTTAGCCAGGCGCGATGAGTTGGGCGATCTGGCTCGCGCCTTTAACGTGTTTGCGCGCAATACGGCTTCACTGGCCCACACTTCACGTCTGTTAAAAGAGAAAAGCAATCAGCTGGAATCCACTTTTCTCGCGATGCGCGATGGCTTTGCGCTGTTCGATAACAGTGGGCAACTGGTGGTGTGGAACGCGCAGTACGCCGAGTTACTCGGCATTCCGGCACGCGATCTGCATCGTGGCCTGCATTATCAACGTCTGCTAGAGCGGATGGATGTGCAGCTCACCAGCCTGCACGATGCGCAGGAAGTTCGCCTGCCTGACGGTCGCACGGTCGAACTGCGTTTCAGCCCGGTACCGCGCCGTGGCATGGTCAATACCGTACTGGAGCGCACCACACGTAAGGCGCTGGAAGAAGCGCTGTTGCACAGCCAAAAAATGAAAGCCGTGGGCCAACTCACCGGCGGCATCGCCCACGACTTTAACAACCTGCTGGCCGTGATTATTGGCAGTCTGGCACTCACCGTGGGGCAACTCCCCTCGGGTTCGCTGGCCAGTCGCATTGAGCGAGCGCGGCTGGCGGCCGACCGCGCGGCACAGCTCACCCAACGCTTACTGGCCTTCTCACGCAAACAGGCGCTGTATCCACGCGCGGTATCGGTGGTTGAACTGGTCGATAACCTGCACTCACTGTTGCAGCACTCACTGCTGCCCGGCCAGCATCTGGTGGTTGACGCGCAGCGGCCCGGCTGGCCGGCGTGGATCGATGCCGGGCAACTGGAAAATGCCCTGATGAATCTGGTGGTCAACGCGCGCGATGCCATGGAGAAGCAGAGCGGTGAAATTCGCCTGCGCATCTGGAACCAACGTATGCAGGAGGCGGATGGCAAACGCGATCGCGTCACCATTGAAGTCATCGATCATGGCTGCGGCATGTCGGCCGAGGTGCGTGAACAGGTGTTTGAGCCATTTTTCACCACCAAAGAGACCGGCAGCGGCAGCGGGCTGGGGTTGTCGATGGTGTATGGATTTGTGCGTCAATCTGGCGGGCAGATCGAAGTGGAAACCGCCCCGGGTCAGGGCACTACCGTGCGCCTGCTGCTGCCGCGCGCACCGGAAGCGGTCCAGCCCGCGCCGACTCTTCCCGAATTTACACCGGGTGCCAGCAATGACCGGCTGGTGTTGGTGCTGGATGATGAACCCGCCGTCAGGCAGACATTGTGCGAGCATCTGCATCAACTCGGCTACCTCACTTTAGAGTGTGGCGATGGCGAATCCGCACTGACGCTGCTGCGGCAGACGCCAGATATTGAGTTGTTGATCAGTGATTTGATGTTGCCCGGCGCATTGAACGGAGCGGATGTGATTCGCCAGGCACAGCAGCAGTGGCCAGAACTGGCCACCCTGCTGATCAGCGGTCAGGATTTGCGCCAGAGCCAGGTCACTTTGCCACTGTGTGAACGGCTGGCAAAACCCTGGCAACAGGCACAGTTAGCGCAGGCGCTGGAGCGCGCCTGGCAACGCAGTGAACGGCTTAATCGCGCACGGCAGGCTGCCACAGCGGCAACGGTTTCCCCGTGATGTAGCGCTTACGCAGTTTGCTGGAGATGACATCCATGATCATCACCACGCCAACCAACAAGATGGTCAGGAACATCACCACATCCCAGTTCCACAGGCGCATGTTTTCGGCATAAACCAGACCGACGCCCCCCGCGCCGACGAAGCCGAGTACTGCCGCCGAACGGGTATTGGACTCAATCTGGTACAGACTCAACGCCAGGAAGGTCGGGAAGGATTGGGTAAAGATGCCGAAGCGATGTTTCTGCAGACTGTTGGCTCCCACCGCACCTAAACCCCGGCTCGGCGAACGTTCAACCGCTTCATGCCCTTCCGCATACAGTTTGCCCAGTAAGCCCACATCCTGTACCACAATCGCCAGCACACCCGCCAGTGGTCCCATGCCAACAGCACGCACAAATATCAGGCCCCAAATCGCCATATCGACACCGCGCAGAATATCCAGCAGGCGACGAACGACCAGAGAGATGGGTCTGGCAATCGGATCGTGCATCACGTTGCGGGCGGCAAGGAAGGAAACCGGCAGCGCAATAATGGAAGCGGTCAGCGTCCCGGCGAAGACAATCGCCAACGTGATGCCAATCTGGGAGAAGTAATAAGCAAACGGCCAGTTGATAAAATCCTGCCAGACAAACATGCGCAGGAAGTAACGGCCCAGCTGCTGGCAACCGATCAGGAACCGGCTCCACTCAATGCCGAAAAATTCAAAGAAGAACAGGTAATAGAGCACCACAGCGAGGGCAACTAAAGCCACGCGGCGCAGATAACGGTTTTGTGCGGCGAACAGTGCAGGGTGTTCCTGCTTCAGCTTTGCCACATCCGGTGCTAATGCGATCATTTGATTTCCCCTTCCACCACGCGACGACGCAACCAGCCGGATACGGTATCCAGCAGCGACACCACCACAATGATCAGCAGCAGTGTGATGCTCACCTGATCGTAGCGATCCAGTTTGATATTGGTCATCAGCTCCTGGCCGATACCGCCCGCCCCCACCAATCCGAGGATAGTGGAAGATCGGAAATTCACTTCCAGACGCATAAAGCTGTAGGAGAGAAATGTTGGTTTCACCTGAGGCCAAAAGGCAAAGCGCATACGCTGTAACTTGGTGGCGCCACACGCCGCCAAACCGCGCACCGGTTTGTCCGAGGCGCTCTCAATCGATTCGTAAAACAGTTTGGTCAGGCTGCCCACGGTGTGCAGTGCCAGCGCCAGAAAGCCAGGAATCGCACCGATGCCAAACGCCATCACGAACATCACTGCCCACGCCAGTTCTGGCATGGTGCGCAGGAAAGCGACAAACGCGCGGATCGCGATGCGGACGCTGCGCGGCGTCTGGGTGTTATCAGCGGCGAAAAACGCCAGTACCCCAGCCACCATCACCGCCACAATAGTCGACGACAGCGCCAGCTGCAGGGTTTCCCAGATCAGCGGCAACTGGAAGTGCAGACGGTAGCCCCAGTAAGCCAGCGAGCCCTCGGTTTTCACGTCAGAGAACAGTACGGGCAGATGCAACACCGGCACGGTTTCGCCGATGTAATCGAAAAAGTGTGGCAGTGATTGCCAGACGGTAACCAGGTTAAATTCCGCCATCTTGCCCGCAGCGAGATAGAGCGCCACCAACAGCAGCGACCAGAGCACGGTGTCGCGCTTTTGCTGGCGACGAATGCGTTGGTAGTAGTGTTCGAAATCGGTCAAGGGGAATGTCCTGTGGTAGAGGATGGTGCAGATGTGAAAAGGGTCGCCATCACGGGCGACCCTGCCGGTCAGACGCGAAATTAACCGCGTGAGCCTTTCATCAGATCACGTTTCATATCGATGATGTTCTGATAATCGGCAACGGTTGCCGGGCCGATATGCTGAGCACCGCCCACCGCTTTAACAAAGCAGCTGTGGTCTTCTTTATCCAGCTTCTTGATCGCCGCCACCAGCTTCTGTTTGAAGTCAGCGGGTAAGTTGTTGCTCACGAGGATTGGACCGTTCGGGATCAGCGGAGACTGCCAGATGATGCGGATTTTCTTCATCAGGTCAGGCTGGTCCATGCGCATCATGCGGCCAAAGGCACCAGAGGTATAACCCTTGTCGTAATCGCCGATCATAGAGGTCCAGGTCACTGCGCCTTCGAACTGACCATTCAGCACACCCAGGATGTCCTGCTCATGGCCGCCAGAGAAGGTGACGCTGGAGAAGGTGTTGTTGTACTTGTCGTCAACTGTGCCACCGAACTCTTTCTTGAACGCCTGGTTTGGCATCAGGAAGCCAGAAGTTGAATCCGGATCGGCCATGCCGAAAGATTTGCCTTTGAGGTCTTCCAGTTTTTTGTACGGGCTGTCCGCTTTCACGATCACGACTGAGTGGTAACCCTGTGAACCGTCTTTGTCATCTACCACGATGCCGACAACATCAACCGCTTTCGGGTTCTGCAGATAGACGGAAGCGTAGGATGCCGGAGACATGCTCAGCACCATATCAATTTTGTTACCCAGCAGGCCCTGAATCACGCCTGAGTAGTCAGACGAGTTGCGCATTTTGGTATCGACATTCAGCTCTTTGTCGAAGAAATCTTTCACGCACTGGTTATCACCGATCTGCTGAGTGGCGTTCTGTCCACCCAAAATCCCGAGGTTCAATTCTTTTGGTGCATCCGCTGCGTTAACGCCAAAAGTCATTGCAACAGTCAATAAAGCTAAAGAGGTCAGTTTCATTCGTGTTTTTTCTCTTGCCGTGGAAGTTAGTGGAGCTGGTTAATTTCGTCGCCGTACAGCTCATGCAGCAAGCCATCGGTCAACTGAGAAGGATGTCCGTCAAACAGCACTTTGCCGCGCTGAATGCCGATAACACGGGTGCAGTACTGCTTCACCAGTTCAATCGAGTGCAGGTTCACCATCACGCTGATGCCCTGCTCACTCACCTGGCGCAGCACATCCATGATGCGTTTGGTGTTTTTCGGGTCGAGAGACGCTACTGGCTCATCGGCCAGCAGGATGCGCGGGTTCTGCATCAGCGCACGGCAAATCGCCACGCGTTGCATCTGTCCACCTGACAGATTCTCCGCACGCTGCAGCGCCTGCGGCAGCATGTTCATCCACTGCAGCAGTTCAATCGCTCGCGCGCGGTCCGCTTCGGAGAACACTTTGAAGAAGGATTTCAGGGTTGAGGTTTGGCTCAGGCGTCCCAGCAGGACGTTGGTCAGCACATCAAGACGCGGCACCAGACAAAAGTCCTGAAAGATCATGCCGCATTCGCTGCGCCATTCACGCATCTGGCGGCTGTTGAGCGTCACCACATCACGATCCGCTTCACCCTGACGATTGCTGAGAATCGCGCCCTGCGAAGCACTGATGGTGCCGTTCAGCATGTGTAACAGTGTCGATTTGCCTGCGCCTGAGCGACCAATCACGGCCACCAGCTCGCCCGCATGCAGATCGAAGCTGACATTATCCAGTACGCGGTTTTCGCCGTACGCCTTGCACAGTCCCTGTACCGACAGCACCTTGTTGCCTTGCCCGGCGTGCGGAACATAAGGATTGTCGATAACGGTTTTCAGTAATGCCTGTGCCATGTTGCACTCCATCTCGCTGAGGTCTTGATTGCCCGTTATTACGGGCAAATCCGATGAAGTCTTGATGACAGTAAAATGATTAAACAGTGACAGCGTGTGAGGAACCGACCGTGATGGTCTGACCGTCGATAGCCGCCAGCACATTGTCCGGTAAGCGATTATTGAGTAACCAACTGTCCATCTCATGGCTAAGGTGGATAAGCCAGGCCTGGCGCGGCGCCAGCTGTTCAATAATCTGCAATGCGCGCGTCACATCATTATGATTGCGTACGCTTTCTCGCGGCGGGTCATTACAGTCAATCACCAGCTGATCCAACGGTTGACCATTAAGAAAATCTGCAGTGTCCGGGGGTAATCCGCAGGTATCACACAGCCAGGCAAGCCGCGTACCATGCCAGTCGAACAGGTAGCCATAAGTGAGTTTTGAGTGCTGTAACGGCAGCGGCGTGACCTGCAACGTCCCGAAACTGTGAGGCACAAAAGGCGTTAACGCAGAACGGAAATCCAGCAGGCCCGGATGCTTAAACAGGTCATCACAGCCCTTCTCATCCGGTGGCGCCCACACCGGAATCGGTTCACCCAATCCCCAACGCAGGCTAAAGAGTCCCGCTACATGATCCATATGAAAATGGGTCAGTAAAATGCGACTTAGCTCGCCGGGACGAAAGCGCTGATGCAGATCGTGACGTCCGGCATCCAGCAAAATACGTTCGCTGCCGGTGTCAATCAGCGCACTGGTGGCGGCACGTGCGCGTCGTGGCTCTAGACGTGCACGTTCGCAAGCGTGGCAATCACAGCCAAACAGCGGCGCAGACTGCACGCCTCCAGTACCGAGAAAAGTGAGTTTCATGGCGGATGCTCCAGCAGTTGGCGCAACCCGTTAAGCGTATCGCTGAGTGCGCCATCGTTATTGAGCGGATGGCAGTGCGCAGGCAGCGGTTCTGCCGCACGCACCAGCCGTTTACCGATTTCGGCTTCACTTTCACGTCCGCGCTGCCGTAAACGCATTTCCAGCACCGCCGGAGAGACTTGCAGCACCAGCGGCAACAGTTGTGCCCCGTAATGCTGCTCAACAATCGGCAAATGCAGACGTGAACCATTGACCAATACATTCAACCCGCGCGCCAGCCAGTGATCGATCTCTTCTCCCAGACCGTAATACAGGCCGTGTGCCTGCCAGCTGATGGCAAACAATCCCAGTGCCTGACGCCGCCGAAACTCGGCCTCGCTCAGCGCCACATGGTTTTCGCCCCCGGCATCGGCCGGACGCGTAATGTAGCGATGGGCAATCACCAGATTCTCCGGCGGTGCTTCGCGCAGCGCATTCAGCAGACTGTCTTTACCCGAGCCCGAAGGCCCGGTTAGCCAGATCAGGCGCGCCATCAGAACACCAGCCTGCCCTGCGACCAGACGTGGCGAATGTGCGGATGACCATGTTCGGTATGCGCCAGCACCAGATCGGCTCGCATGCCTTCACCAATCACTCCGCGATCGTGCAAGCCAATAGCGCGAGCCGGATTACGTGTCACCAGCGCGGCGGCTTGTGGCAACGTCAGGCTGTTGCGCTCATCCGCCACTAAACGGAACACCGCGTCCAGCAGGCTCGCCGGGTAGTAGTCGGATGACAAAATATCCAGCAGGCCATGGCTGGCCAGCTCCCAGGCTGCCACGTTGCCGGAATGCGAGCCGCCGCGTACGATATTCGGCGCGCCCATCAACACCTGCATACCGCATTCGCGCGAGGCGCGTGCGGCCTCCAGCGTGGTGGGGAACTCAGCAATGGTGCTGCCCACATCGTGTGATTCGGCAACGTGTGCCGCTGTGGCATCATCATGGCTGGCAATCGGAATGCCGCGCGAACGGCACAGGCCGGAAATGGCGTTGCGGTTCGGGGTGGAGAACTCGGCGGCCAGCGCCAGTTGCTCACGCTCGAACTGATCCATCTGCTCATCATTGAGCGAATATTTGCCCTGATAATAGAGGCGATACATCTCCAGTGAAGCGTATTGACGCTGACCTGGCGAATGGTCCATCAGCGATACCAGCGACAGCTCCGGCGTGCTCATCAGCTTTTCGAACAGCGGCAGCGTGGTGTTATGGGGCAACTCACAGCGCAGGTGCAGATGGTGATCGACACGGTTAATGCCTTTGCGGTTACTGTCCTGAATCGCGTTGATCATCTTGCTCAGGTTCTCAATGCGATGACCGCCGTCGCGCACATCGCCGACACCAATGGCATCCAGCACCGTGGTAATGCCGCTGGCGACCATCAGCGCATCATGGCTGCTCATCGCTGAGTGTGCCGGCCAGTCCACTTTCGGACGCGGCGTGAAGAACTTATCGAGGTTATCGGTGTGCAACTCGACCAGACCCGGCAGCAGGAAGGCGTTTTCGCCATCCAGTGCGCCCGCTAATTGACTGGTACTGTCACTGAAACTGGCAATGCGACCCTCACGAATTTCCAGCGAACCGGTGACAACTTCATGTTCCAGCACCAAACGGACGTTATTGACGATCATGCTTCTGCTCCTGTTTTAACCGGCTGCATGACGTGCAGGCGATCGGCCACGCGTGCGCGCACCGCTTCGTCATGGAAAATACCCACAATGGCGGCACCACGGGTGCGCGCCTGTTCAATCAATTCCACCACCGCTGCGCTGTTGGCGCTGTCGAGGGAAGCGGTGGGTTCATCCAGCAGCAGCACTGGATAGTCAGCGATAAAGCCACGCGCGATGTTAACGCGCTGTTGTTCACCGCCGGAGAAAGTGGATGGCGCGAGTGACCATAAACGCTCCGGCACATTGAGGCGCGTCAGCAGATCTTTGGCGCGCTTCTCGCAAAAAGCACGATCCACGCCGCGTTCCAGCAGTGGCTGCATGACGATTTCCAGCGTTGGCACACGGGGAATCACGCGCAAGAACTGGCTGACCCAGCCGACGGTTTCGCGGCGAATCGCCAGTATCTGGCGCGCGGGGGCCTGCGCCATATCGATCCACTCGCCCTGATGTTGCAACCAGATATGACCGCTGTTGGCCTGATAGTTGCCGTACAGCGCGCGCAGTAAGGTGGATTTTCCGCTGCCGGAGCGACCGTGCAGCACCACGCACTCACCGGCGCACACTTCAAGATTGGCATCCTGCAGCACCGGCAGCTCGGCGCTGCTCTGGTTGTGCAGCACAAAGGTTTTGCTGAGTTTCTCTACGCGCAATAAAGGTTGCATGTTGATGTCCTGATGAAGTTAAGCCAGCACCGATGAAACCAGCAGTTGGGTGTAGGGATGGTGCGGATCGTCCAGCACCCGATCGGTCAGACCGCTCTCCACCACTCTGCCCTGCTTCATCACCAACAGACGGTGCGCCAGCAAGCGCGCCACGCCGAGATCGTGCGTCACAATCACCACCGCCAGATTGAGTTCACGTACCAGGGTACGCAGCAGATCCAGCAGTCGCGCCTGCACCGACACATCCAGACCACCGGTCGGCTCATCCATAAACACCAGCGTTGGCTGGGTCACCAGGTTGCGGGCAATTTGCAATCGCTGCTGCATACCGCCGGAGAAGGTGGTCGGCAAATCGTCGATGCGATTAGCGGGGATTTCGACGTCCTGCAACCAGCGCATCGCCTCTTTGCGGATATCGCCGTAATGGCGCTGGCCTACTGCCATCAAGCGCTCACCGATATTGCCGCCTGCAGTGACCTGCGGACGCAATCCATCCAATGGATGCTGATGCACCACGCCCCACTCGGTGCGCAGTAAGCGGCGGCGATCGCTTTCACTTAGTTGATAGAGATCCTGAGCGCGATAGAGAATGTTGCCCTGCTGTGGCGCTAAACGCGCCGACAGGCTGCGCAGCAGCGTGGTTTTGCCCGAGCCAGATTCCCCAACAATGCCTAACACTTCGCCCGGATAAAGCTCAAAGCTGACGTCTTCAAAACCTTTGCCTGGCGCATAGAGGTGCGTCAGATTGTTGACCGCAAGCAGCGGCTGTTCACTGTGCATGTTGTTGTTCCTGCTGCTGGTGGCAAAAATCGGTATCGGAGCAGACAAACATGCGCGTACCGGCATCATCCATCACCACCTCATCAAGGTAGCTGTGGCGTGAACCGCACAGGGCACAGGGTTCATCCCAGCTTTGTACGGTGAATGGGTGGTCGTCGAAGTCGAGGCTTTCCACTTTGGTGTACGGCGGCAGCGCGTAGATGCGTTTTTCACGCCCGGCACCAAACAACTGCAGTGCAGGCATCATGTGCATCTTCGGGTTGTCGAATTTCGGAATCGGTGAGGGATCCATCACGTAGCGATCGTTAACCTTGACCGGATAGGCATAGGTGGTGGCGATATGGCCGTAGCGGGCGATATCTTCATACAGCTTTACCTGCATGATGCCGTACTCCTCCAGCGCATGCATGGTGCGCGTCTCGGTTTCGCGTGGTTCGATAAAGCGCAGCGGCTCAGGAATCGGCACCTGGAAAATCAGCACCTGATCTTCCTGCAGTGGCGTCTCCGGAATGCGGTGACGCGTCTGGATCAGCGTGGCGTCTTTGGTGGCTTCAGTGGTCGCTGCGCCGCTGACGCGCAGGAAGAAACGACGGATGGATACGGCGTTGGTGGTGTCATCCGCGCCCTGGTCAATCACCTTCAGCACGTCGCTGTCACCAATGATGCTGGCAGTGATCTGGATACCGCCAGTGCCCCAGCCGTAAGGCATCGGCATTTCTCGTCCGGCAAACGGCACCTGATAACCCGGAATCGCTACCGCTTTGAGGATCGCGCGACGGATAGTGCGCTTGGTCTGCTCATCCAGATAGCCGTTGTTATAGCCGGTTAACTCACTCATCGTTTTGCTCCTGAACCTGTTCACGCAGCCGTTTCAGCAACTCCAGCTCCGCCTGGAAATCGACGTAATGCGGCAGTTTCAGATGCGAAACAAAGCCCGCCGCTTCCACGTTGTCAGCATGCGACAGCACAAACTCTTCGTCCTGCGCCGGACCGGCAATACGTTCATCGTAATCGGGTGCTTGCAGGGCACGATCCACCAGCGCCATCGCCATCGCTTTACGCTCTGAGCGCCCAAACACCAGGCCGTAACCACGGGTGAAGTGCGGCGCACCCTCAGTTTGCGTGGTGAAGCCGTTAACCATTTCACACTCGGTCAGCAGGATTTCGCCGATATCAATCTCGAAGCCCAGCTCTTCCGGGCAGATTGATACGCTGAGATAGCCGGTGCGAATCTCACCGGCAAACGGATGGTTACGCCCGTAGCCACGCTGGGTGGAATATCCAAGCGCCAGCAGAAAACCTTCATCGCCGCGTACCAGCTGTTGCAGGCGTGCCGCGCGCGTCGCCGGATAACCGGGCGGCTCGCGGGTGATATCGCACGGCTCGCTGCCATCATCCTCTTCACGCGCCGCCAGACCTTCTTTGGTCATCATGCTGAACACGTGCGGACAGCGCTCAGGCAGTGCCTGATCGTCACGCGGTGCCGCCGGGGTTTCACCATTCGCCAGCAGAGTGAAATCGAGCAGACGGTGGCTGTAATCGTAAGTGGGGCCGAGTACCTGACCGCCCGGCAAATCCTTGTAGACCGCCGAAATACGACGTTCGATGCGCATCTCGTCGGTTTCCAGCGCCAGGCTGTCGGCCAGACGTGGCAAGGTGGTGCGATAGGCGCGCAGCAGGAAGATGGCTTCCACTAAATCGCCGCTGGCTTGTTTAATCGCTAAGGCCGCGAGCTGGGGATCGTAGATGCCGCCTTCGGTCATCACGCGATCCACCGCTAATCCCAACTGTTGCGCGACCTGATCGCAACCCAGTTCCGCCACGTCGCGGTCGCCACGGCGCAGATCGGCTTGAAGCTCATGGGCGCTGGCTATCGCCTTCTCACCCCCTTTCACCGCAACGTACATCAGCACACCTCCACGTCAGTGGTGCGTGGCAAGGCCATCATCGCTTCACCGCAGGTGAAAATCAGATCCACGCCCAGTGGGAACGGATGCGGACGCTCACGCAGATAGGTCAGAATCGCTTCCGGCAGCTGTGGGGCGATGGCGCGGGATTCACGCAGGCCAGGGCCGGACAGGCGCAGGGTTAAACCCCCATTCAGGGAGGGCACTTCAATGATCAGCGTGGTGCTTTTTTCCGGTGACATATTGTCGCCCGGCGCGAACTGCGCAGGATCCGGATTTGACGCTGCATGGGTTAAGGCAAACGGTGCATGACGATCTTCCACAATCGGCACGCCGGTGTGGAAACGCAGGTTGTTACGTACGATTTCACTGTCTACACGGCTATCCAGCCACAGCGCACTCTCCTGATCCACCAGCGTCAGCAGTACCGCCGTCGCGGCAGGAGACAAATCACCCCAGCCTTGTTCCAGCGGCAGTGAGACCATGACGCCTGGCTCGCTCATGGCTTTCAGGATGCGACGAAAAGCACGCTGTGAATCGGCAACCGGATGGTTAAAACTGGCGAGTAATGTCATTAGTTATCTCCGCGTACCAGCGTAAAGAAGTCCACTTTAGAGCTGGCGATTTCACGTGCACGCAGCTGACGCTGCTCTTCACGCAAGGCCGCCAGCGGGGCAATTAATTTTTCCTGCAGCAGCGCATGGGTTTCCGGCTGTTGCAGCAGCGCATCAATCACGGCGCAGCGTTCGGCATGGGCTTTATCGCGGCCGAGCACGTAGCTGAAGCCGAGGGTGCCATCGTTCAGTTTCACCACCGCACGCGTGACGGTGGCATCGCCCATCACAAAGCGTTTGCCGCTACCGCCCATGCGCGCCTGCAAACGGGTTAACCCGGTTTCAGCGGGACGAATCGCTTCAAATTGCGCATTGAGGTGCAGCGACTGCCAGTGGGCATTTAGCTGGCTGGCTTCGCTGTGCGCGAGTACCGATAGCCAATGCTGGCGAGCGGTTTGCTGTTTCATTCATGCTCCAGGGTCAGTTCAATCATGTCGCCACGCGTCAGGCTGACGGAGTATTCCGCTACCTGACCGTCACGGTGTTTATTCAGGGTGCGCACGCACAGCAGCGGTGACTGCAGCGCAATCTCCAGCTGTTTGCACTCTTTGGCCTGGGCGCGGCGCGTGCTGATACGGGTTTGTGAACGGGTTAAATCGAGGCCGAGATGTTGCTGCATAAAGTCGTGCAGCGAGCCATTCTGGAACTGCTGTATCGTTGGCCACCAGCTCAGTTCCGGCAGGAAGTGATTGATGACACACACCGGCACGCCATTGACGCGGCGCAACGTGCGCAGATGAATCACGTTATCGCCTTCATTAATGGCCAGTGCACTGGCCACGTCGCTGCTGGCCGGGCGCAGCACTGCCAGCAAACGTTCGCTGGTCGGATGGCTGCCCTGCTCCAGCAGGTTCTGGCTGAAGCGTGCCTGCGCATGCAGGGGGTAATCGTAAGGGCGCATCAGCACCAGAATGCCGACGCCGTGGCGGCGTTGTAGCAGTCCTTTATTGACCAGTTCATCTACCGCACGACGCAGCGTATGGCGGTTAACTTCATAGTGATCGGCTAGCTGTTGTTCGGAAGGCAGATAGTCACCGCAGCGATAACGCTCTTGCAGTGCCTGCTCCAGTTGGGCGGCGACCGCCTGATAAACAGTGGTCGGATGTCTGGATATCTCCATCACGTTCAATACCTCATTCGCTACAGGTTGAGGAACGCAGCTAAGGTTGCTGCGGGATGGCGACTACAGTGCGCGAGGCAGATGACAGCGCCGTGACGGCTCAGTGACGCAAGGATGAATTTGCTTTAGGGCAGCAGGATCGAAGCGAAACGGTTGCGGTTTTAATAAAAAATTTTTAACTGTTGCCTTTGTGACAGTGTTCAAAAAATTATCACTTATTTTCACCGCTTTATCGCTTCCCTTACTGGGTGCAGCTTGCGTAAAGTCTGCTAACGTTATTGATGAGCCCTCCTTGTCACGCGAACCTTAAAATGATTAATACAATCAAACTGTCAGATGGATTCAGACGCAATTTCGTTCGGGAAGTGATTTTGCCTTTAGTGGCGATTTTGGTTTTAACCTTTGCCGGAGCAGGCATTGCCCTGTTCTGGGGTACCTCATTGACTAACGAACAGGCGCGCGACCAACAGCAGCGCATGATCGAAGCGTCGTTTGAGCAGAGTCTGGGTGAACACTTACGCCAGTTACGCAGCTTGACGCGCTGGTCGCCGCTGGCGAATCAGCTGGCTTCTCCTCAGCTTGATCAAGCCTGGTTAAATGAGAATGTTGGCAGCTGGCTGTTCGACATGTTCGATCATCAGTTGATTGTGCTGCTGGATAGAAACAATCAGCCGATCAACGTGTGGCGTAATGGCCAGTTGATTCCCGGCAATCGAATGGGCCCCTATTTGCAAGCGATGCTCAATAGCCCACTGGTGATCAGCAGCGATGAAGTGGCAGGGCCAACTGACCGAGCTGATTTTGTGCGGATTGGCCAACGTGCGGCAGCGCTAGCGGTGGGCGATATCAGTAGCACGCGTGAAGCCGGTCGTTACCGCCTGGTGAGTATTAAATTCCTCGATGATGGTTATTTGCAAAACCTTGCCGACCGCAGTCAGTTGCAGCAATTGCATTTCAGTGAAGGAGCACCACAAGCTGGCGAGAAAGCGCTCTATCAACTGAATTCGCAACAGGGCGATCCGGTCGGTTTTATCAGCTGGCAGCCCGATAAGCCCGGCGCACAAATGATGCGCCTGCTGGGACCTTCTACCCTGCTGTCGGTGGTTCTGATTACGCTGCTGTGCTTGTTCATGGTCAGACGCATCTGGACTTCCTCGCTCAGGTTGTCGCAGTCGCTACTGAAACTCGGCGCCAGTGAAGCGCAGGCACAGCATCTGGCATTCCATGATGTGTTAACCGGTTTGCCAAATCGGGCCCTGGTGGAAGATCGTATCACTCAAGCTCTGGCAGCCTCAGCCCGGCACGATCAGCGTGTGGCGCTGCTGTTGCTGGATCTCGACCGTTTCAAAAACATCAACGACACCTACGGCCACCACGCAGGCGATGAGTTGATCATCGAAGTGGCACGACGCCTCAACCACATGCTGCGCGCCAGTGACACCGTGGGTCGCATTGGCGGTGATGAGTTCATTATTGTGATGCCAGATGTCGAAAACATTGGTCAGGTACAAGCGCTGGCAAAGCGCATCATTCATGAGTTGAGTGAGCCTTTTGAACTGCAAGGCAGTGAGGTGTGGGTGGGCGCCAGCATTGGGCTGGCACTTGCTCCCAAAGATGGCATTGACCGCCTGGAGCTGATGCGCAAAGCCGATATCGCACTGTATGAAGCGAAAAACAGTGGTCGCGGACAATATCGCCAGTTCGAGAAGGTGATGGATGAATCGCTGCGCACCCGCCAGCAGATGGCGACGGATTTACGTCAGGCGCTGGTCAATTTTGATGGCCTGCGCGTGTGGTATCAACCCCTGATGGAGATCAGCGGACAGCGAGTGGTGGGCTTAGAAGCCCTGCTGCGCTGGCATCATCCGGTGCGTGGTGACGTCTCGCCGGGTGACTTTATCGCCATCGCCGAAGAGACCGGGATGATCATTCCACTGGGCGAATGGGTGCTACGTGAAGCCTGCAAAACCTCACTGAAACTGCCGCAGGTGATTGTGGCGGTTAACGTTTCTCCGGTGCAGTTCCGGGCCAGTGGTTTTGTCGAACGCATCGTTGAAATTGTGCGCGAAGAAGGGGCTAATCCCTTGCACATGGAGTTGGAGATCACTGAAGGCGTATTAATTGAAGATGAGCATGAGGCGCGCAATAACATTATCGCTCTCCGTGAAGCTGGTTTCCGCATCGCGCTGGATGACTTCGGGACCGGTTACTCCAGCCTGAACTATCTCAGCTCCTTCCCGGTCGACAAAATCAAAATTGACCGCTCTTTCACTCAATCACTGGGCGTGGCGCAAAACTCCACGGCGATAATCGAATCCGTAGTGCGCCTGGGTCATGCCATGGGGTTAACGGTGACAGCTGAAGGGGTCGAAACCGAAGGCCAGAAAATGGCATTGGCCGATGCAGGGTGCAATCAGCTGCAGGGTTATCTGTTCAGCCAGGCCGTGCCGTTTGAAGAGATTGAAAAGATGGTATAAATGCCCGCCGGGAGAAATGGCCCCCTCCCGGCGCTAGCGTTACACAGCGCCGTTACCGTTTACCCCCTGTTAACAGTAGCGGCGCGGCTCATTTTGCATCAGGGTTATGACGGAAAATCCGTATCAATCGACGTCTGCTTCCAGGCTTCGATCTGCGCCAGGCGCTCTTTCAGCTTATTTGTCACCGCATCATAGCCCCATGCGCCCATCACCAGATGGCGCGGAGGATTGTCATGTTCGGTGATGGCAATCATCGCCGTGGCCGCGCGTGCCGGATCGCCGGCCTGGGTGCCGCTGTATTCAGACGTGGCTTTCATGCGCGCTGCCGCCGTGTCGGCATACTCCGGTAAGGTGCTCGGCGTCTGATGCAGCGAACGCCCCGCCCAGTCGGTGCGGAATGGCCCCGGTTCAACACAGGTAACATGAATGCCCAAAGGTGCCGCTTCAACCGCCAGTGAATCAGACCAGCCCTCCACGGCGTGTTTGCTGGCCGAGTAGTAGCCTGAGCTGGCAAAACCAATGAATCCGGCGACTGAGGTGATATTGATTACGTGTCCACGACGCTGTTTGCGCATCGCCGGCAATACCGCACGCGTTAAGGCAAACAGGCCAAAGACGTTGGCATCGAATTGATCACGGATCTCGCTATCATCACCCTCTTCGACTGAACTCTGATAGCCGTAACCCGCATTGTTGACCAGCACATCAATGGTACCGAATTTCTCCAGCGCCGCGTGAACCGCGCGATCGATACTGCTCTGATCGGTTACATCCAATGCCACCGCAAGTGCATTGTCATGCCCCGCCACCAGATCCTGCACCTTCGCCGGGTCACGCGCGGTCACCACGGTGTGAAAGCCGCGCGCAATGGTCTGCTGCGCCAGCTCCCGGCCAAAGCCGGTTGAACAGCCAGAAATAAACCAAACGGGAGTGTTTGCTGAAGCCATAGTGACATCCTCTTAAGTGCGCCCGATGAACCGTCATCGGGCAACAAAAGACTATGGCAAAGCCTGAAGCTGAATATTAGCGCTTAGTGCGACCGGTTCATCATCGCCGGATAGCGCTGTTGCAGATTTTGGAAGATGGCCTGCATCTGCGCTTCAAGTACTGCCGGTTGCGCATTCGCTGTGGCGGCCTCACGTGCTGCCGATTGTGTATCTACTACAACTGCTCTAAGTGCTGCCGTTTGGGTATCGGCTGCGACCGCTTCAAGTGTTGTCGGTTGAGCATCTGCGGCCACGGCGTCAAACACCTGCTGCTTGAGGAAGTGTCGCCAGCCAATCGGTGCGGCAGCCAGAAACGCCGTGAGCAAAGCATAGCGTGCCGGTGTCCAAAGCTGTTCAAATGCCGTGCGGGCCGGGCCGTGATCAAAGTGCTGTCGGGCCTCGGTGCGCATCCCGGCACGCAAACGTGTTGTCGAAGCTTCATCCACCTCACCCTCAACAATCGCCACGCCATAACTGTCACGCGCCACTTGCACTGAAACAAATCCGCAGCGCACATCCTGCAGCACCGCCGCCGGATCGCGTTCCACCGGCAGGCCATAGCCGCCCGCGCCCGGCCCGCGCACCTCAACGATGTCACCCGGCTGGCAACGAATGACATCGGTGTTGCCGTGCTCGATGGCCTCGCCGTTACGCAACGTGCGGAAGTGCGACAATGCCCCTGACTCACCGCCCAGCACGCCGGCCGAAGCAAACACCGATCGGTTGCGATTGCGCGCCGTTACCGTGGTATTGGGCGCAGTGACTTCAAACGCCATTTCCGTCGCCAAGCCGCCGCGATAGCGCCCGGCACCGGCACTGTCTGCTGCCAGCCCATAGCGATGAAAATGGATCGGCACTTCTGCCTCGTTGATCTCAATTGGCGTGTTTTTCAGAAACGCCGATAACCCACCTGAACCATCCGGGCCATCATGACGTGGGGTACCGCCCGCACCACCGCCGACTGGTCCTAGCGAGGCCACGACGCTGCGGTTCTGACTATCGCTGGTACGGATATTCATGATCGAGTTACCGCCTGGTGAGTTAGCCGGTAAGCGATCGGGCAACGCCTGGGAAAAGACGCCAATGGTGGCGATCTGCGACAACGCGCAGGTCAGCGAACGCATGCCTACCGCAGCGGGTGCTTCACAGTTCATCACCGTACCTGGCGGCAGAATCGCGCGCGTCGGACGCAAGGTGCCCGCATTAAGCAGCAGATTACGATCCAGCGTTGAGAGCACATAAGTGACGCCCACCAGCGCCAGCGGATGCCGTTCACGGCCGCCCGTAGGCATATTCAGCGACGAGGCCAGCTGCGGATCGCTGCCGGTGTAATCCAGCTCCAGCGTGTCACCGGTAATGCGCAGCGTGATCGCCACACGGCATGGATAACCGCCTTCACCGTCCTCGTCAGCAAAGTCGGCATAGAAGTATTCCCCATCCGGAATGGTGGCGATAATGCTGCGCGCCTGCGCTTCAGCGTAGTCCAGAATACCTTCGATACCCTGCAGAAAATCCTCTATACCAAAACGCGCGATAATGTCATGGATCTTACGCTCGCCCACATTTACCGAGGCAATCTGCGCCTTGAAATCCCCCCAGTTTTGATCTGGTACGCGCACGTTGAGGCGCATGATACTGGCGACTTCTTCATTCAACTCACCGTTGCGCGCAATCTTGAGTGGCGGGATTCGGATACCCTCCTGCACGATGTCGGTCAGCGAGCGCGACAGCGAAGCCGGCACCGCCCCGCCCACGTCGGTGTTATGAATATGACCCACCACAAAGCAGACAATCTCACCGCTGTGGAACACCGGCTTCCAGATGTGGATATCCGGCGAGTGGGTTGCC
Source organism: Erwinia sp. S63 (assembly GCF_016625195.1). Taxonomy (GTDB): domain Bacteria; phylum Pseudomonadota; class Gammaproteobacteria; order Enterobacterales; family Enterobacteriaceae; genus Pantoea. The sequence continues at coordinate 356,800 of NZ_JACVUP010000001.1, read as the reverse complement.
ACATTGCCCGCATACGAATCATTAGTGATGCAGATATCGCCCTCTTCGTACTGATCGATTAACGCCAGCACCGGGCCGTAATCGATGCCGCTATACCAGGGCGCGCCAAAGCTGCGTGGCGAAGCGAACGCCATGCCGTCACGGCTGACAATCTGACAGGAAAAATCTTCGGTCTCTTTAACGAAAGTGGAGTGCGCGGTGCGCATCAGCGTAAACGCCATCGCATCTGCCGCAGCGGCACAGTAGTTCGCGAGAATTTGCAGGTTACGTCCGTTAATGGCCATATTAGTTTGCCTCCACAGGCGTAATCAGCAAGTTGCCAAAGGTATCGACATCCACCTGCATCTGCGGTGGAACGCAGGTGGTGCAGTCGTCCTGAGCGATGATAACGGGACCATTGAGATGATGTCCGGCGCGCAGAGTGGCGCGCACCACCACATCCACCTGATGCGATGCGCCATCAATCCAGGCACTGGCACGTTTCGCGACGGCAACGGGCTCGGTCGCGTCGGGTAAGATGTTGAGCGTCGGCTTCGGTGTGGGCGAGGCGATCACTAAACGCAGGTTGATAATCTGCACCGGCGCATTGGCATCACAGTGACCAAATAGCTGCTGATGCTGGCGGTCAAAGGCTTCATGTAAGGCCGCCACGTTGGCCTGTGCCAGCCATTCTGGCTGCAGCGCAACTTCAATCTCAAACGACTGGCCGCGATAGCGCATATCGGCGCTGTAGTGCAAGGTGAACGGCATATCAGCGCCGTGTTGCTCGCGCAGCCAGCCGCGTGCACGTTGGCTCAGGCCTTCCGCTTCCGTTGCCAGCGCATCCGCCAGAGTTGCATCCAGTTCGCTGTAAAGCGTACGAATAAAATCATTGCGGATATCCGCCACCAACCCTCCTAGCGCAGACAGCACGCCCGGTGTAGGCGGCACGATCACCCCTTTCATATTGAGTTCGCGGGCGAGGAAACAGCCCATCATCGGGCCCGCGCCGCCAAAGGCGAGGAACCAAAATTCACGCGGATCCAGCCCAAAACGCGACAGCAATCCGCTGGTATCACCGTACATACTGGAGATCGCCAGCTCGATGGCGGTTTCCGCCGTCTCTTCCACCGTGATACCCAGTTGATCTGCCAGCGGTTGCCAGGCAGCACGTGCAGCAGCAACATCGACTTTCACCGCGTTGTAACCAAGATCGCCATGACCGATCATGCCACAGGCGGCAAAGGCATCGGTCGCCGTCGGTTGCGTCCCTCCGCGCTGGAAACATACCGGGCCGGGCAGCGATCCGGCGCTATCCGGGCCCATCTGCAGCACGCCCTGGTTATCGATCCACGCCAGCGAGCCGCCACCCTGCCCCACCGAGGTGACTGCCACTGACGGAATATAAATCGGGAAATCACCGATGATTTCACCGTTGCCCTGCGCCACTTGCCCATCGACGATCACCGCCACGTCCGCGCTGGTGCCGCCAATATCAAGACTCAGGATCTTGTCGAAACCACAAGCGCTGGCAAGGAAGCTGGCACCGATCACGCCTGAAGCCGTGCCGGACAACACCATCTGCACACATTCACTTTTCGCCTGCTCCACGCCCATCACGCCACCATTGGACTTGGTGATACGCGGCGGCGGCTTAACGCCCATGGTGTGCAACGCCTGTTCAAACGATTCCAGGTAGTGAATCACCATCGGCTGCACATAGGCATTAATGGTGGCGGTGATAGTCCGTTCATATTCGCGGATGATCGGCCAGATGTCGGCGGTGCAAGAGGTGAGCAGTTCTGGCGCCACCTCATCGATAATGGCTTTGACTGCCGCTTCGTTGTAGCGATTGCGATAGCTGTGCAGCAGCGACACCACGATTCCCTGACAACCCGTCGCACGCGCCTGTTCGATGGCTTCCAGCACACTTTGCCGATCCACTGGCTGCAACACCGTGCCATGGCGGTCGGTGCGCTCTTTGATGGCGAACACCCGATCGCGGGTAATCAATGGTGCCGGACGTCGCGAAAAGAGATCGTGAATATGGGGAATTTTAAGACGCGCCAGCTCCAGCACATCACAAAATCCTTCGGTGGCAAACAGCGCTAGCCGCACGCCACGTCGCTGGATGACCGCGTTGATCCCCACGGTGGTACCGTGGGTAAAATAGTCAATATGCTGGGGTTCAATCCCGTCACGCTGCTGCAACTGCGACAGCCCGGTGAGGATTTCGCTGCCGGGTTGATCCGGTCGCGACAGGACTTTTAAGGTATGAATCTGATTAGTCTGTTCATTCAGCACGGCAAAATCCGTAAAGGATCCGCCAATATCAACGCCAACGCGGTAACCCATGGTGAGAAAACTCCGTTATCAGGAGAGAGGAAATTCCATCAGTTTTTGCGGATCCTGCACCACGCGCCAGCCAAGACGCTGATACAGCTGATGGGCATCATTAGTAGAAAGCATCCAGCGGTGCACCGTGGCCAGCTCCGGGTGCGCACGCACACAGGTCGCCAGCCAGCTGCCCAGTCCATGGCCCCGCCAGTTTTCATCGATCATCACATCGCACAGCCAGCCAAATCGGGTGTAATCCGTCACCAGTCGCGCGAAGCCAATCTGCTGTTGCTGATGGTAAACACCAAACGGCAACGAACCGGCAAAAGCGCGCTCGGTTTTGGCGCGTGGCTGCGCGTTGGCCCAGTAAGACTTCTCAGTCAATTGTTGGTGGATGTAATCCATATCAAGGCGCTGACGTTCGGTAGAGATGGTGAACTCGTCGCGCTGCCATTGATGATCGGCAAGGGTTAAGGCGGTCATGGCAACTCCTTGTAAAGCGATAAATTGAGTGTACGGATATGCAAACACAGGGCGCGCGTGAAGCCACGACCTGAACAGTAAAGATAAAGGGAATTTAGGGCAGCAAAGAAATTTTATGCTGTGACAGATGCGTGCGGAGGTTCAGGGGCGAATAGCGGAGTGGAAACAATACCTTCTCCCTGTCTGGGAGAAGGTCAGGATGGGGTCAATTACACACTAAAATCCACAGAATTATGTTTGGCAATCAACGAGCGCAACGGCACGGTGCTTTTCATAATCGGTGACTTAATCACGATATAACTAAAGTACTTATCGATGCCGATCTGCGCGTCCAGCATCTTCTCAATCACTTCCTGGTAGTGCTCGATGCTGCGGGTAATAAAGCGCAGCAAATAGTCATAGCCGCCGGTAATCAGATGGCACTCCATCAGCTCATCCACATCGCGAACCGAATTTTCGAATTTCATAAAATCTTCGCGACGATGGCCCGAGAGCGTCACTTCGGTAAACACCGTGACGGAATCGGTAATTTTGGTCAGATTGATGTGGGCTTCATAGCCGGTAATAAATCCAGCCTGCTCCAGGCGCTTCACCCGTTGCAAACAAGGGCTGGGCGAAAGTCCTACGGCGTCGGCGAGATTGACGTTGCTGATACGGCCATCTTTTTGTAGTTGCACCAGGATGTTGATGTCGATGCGGTCGAGTTTCATTAAGCCGTTCATAGCACCCCTCATTGTTGACCAATCGCGCAGGCTGATACGATGGTATATCACGCTTTGACGTGACGGCGCTAGCGACTTCCGCACGCCACGTCATTCATTGGTCGAGTCAATAATTCCAGAGATATCAATGAGGAAGCCGGATTTATCCCAGGCGACCACTGGCGCGGGCCAGCGCAATATCAAAGATATGTAACGCTTCTTCCAGCTGAGAATCTGTGGTCACCAGTGGCGCGAGGAAGCGCACCACGTTGCGATGCAGGCCACACTTGATCAACAACAGGCCTTCCTGACAGGCGCAGTCGAGGATTTTCTGCGTCATCGCTGCATCAGGGCGTTTGGTTTCGAAGTCGATGATCTCCACCGCCTGCATAAAGCCCACGCCACGTACTTCACCAATGCAGGCATACTTCTCAGCCAGCTGTTGCAGACGTGCATTCAGCTGTTCACCCAGCTGATTGCTGCGCGCCAGCAGATTGTCGTTTTCCAGCAGGTCCAGCACCGCCAGCGCCGCCGCACAGCCCAGCGCGTTACCGCCATAAGTGCCGCCGAGACCGCCCGGCAGTGGTGCATCCATGATGGCTGCTTTACCTACCACGCCGGAAATCGGCAGACCGCCACCGAGGCTCTTCGCCACCGTCACCAGATCCGGCGTAATGCCCAGTTGCTCGAAGGCAAACAGCGTACCGGTGCGACCAAATCCGGTCTGTACTTCATCAAGAATCAGCACGATGCCGTGCTTTTCGGTAATGCGACGCAGCGCCTGCATAAAGTTTGCGCCCGCTGGCAGGAAGCCACCGTCGCCCTGAACTGGCTCAATGATGATCGCGGCCACACGCTCCGGCAGGATCTGCACGGCAAACAGCTGCTCCAGCGCTTGCAAGCAGTCGTCATCGCTGACGCCGTGGAAGGCATTGGGATAAGGCAGGCGGTACACTTCAGAGGCGAATGGGCCGAAATTCTGCTTATAGGGCTGGCTCATCCCCGTCAGCGTGCAGCCCAGCAACGTACGGCCATGGAAGGCACCGTCAAAAGCGATAATGCCGCTGCGGTTGGTGTGCGCACGGGCAATTTTCACCGCGTTTTCTACCGCTTCTGCGCCGCTAGTGAAGAACACACTTTTGAAATCTTCACCTTTGCCGACCAGCGCATTCAGGCGCTGCGCCAGTTCGATGTAACCTGGATAAGCGACGACCTGGAAACAGGCGTGTGACACCAACCCAAGCTGTTTTGTCACCGCATTCACCACCGCCGGATGGTTATGACCCACGTTGAGCACACCAATCCCGCCGACAAAATCGAGATAGCGATTGCCCTCAACGTCCCACACTTCACTGCCTTTTGCCCGCTCAATCACCAACGGATGCGCGGTGACCACACCACGCGGCACGTTCTGCTCACGTGCATCCAGTAACAGGCCGTTATCGCTATACGTTTGCTGCTCCGCCATGACATTCTGCATTTTCAAAATCCTCATCCACGTAACGTTCGGTTGGCTCAAGTATCGCAACCCGTTGGTTTCTCACGCTGCCGTAATCAGCCAGGCAGCGGCATTTCGTTTCAAAATCATCTGCCAATCAGCAGGGAAATTCTGCACGCAGCGCGTGGCGGGCTATGGCCGTCAAAGTCTGAATACCGTGCGGGATCAGTGCATCGTTGAAGTCGTAAGAGGAATGGTGCAACGGCTGGCTGGGTGCCGATCCGATCCACAGATAAGCCCCCGCTCTGGCCTGCAACATAAAGGCAAAATCTTCCGAGGTGAGTGCAGGCTGTCTGGCTTGTTCAGCAGGCATACCCGCCTCACGCAGGGCATCCAGCGCCAGTTGTGCGGCACCCGCATGATTGACCGTGGCCGGGTAATAACGCAGATAGCTCACCTCTGCCTGCAGACCGTGCGCCGCCGTGACATGTTGCGCCATTTCACGCAGACGGCTTTCAATGATGTCCTGCGCCGCCGGGCTGAACGTACGTACCGTGCCGGTGATACTGGCTTCCGCCGGAATCATGTTGTGTGAGAAACCACCCTGCATGCGTGTTACCGTCAGCAAACCCGGCTCGCACGGGTCAAGTGCGCGCGCCACAAGCGTATTCAGCTGCACAACCAGTTCACTGGTGGCTAGCAAGGTGTCACGCGTCAGGTGTGGCTGTGCCGCATGACCGCCACCGCCCTTTACCGTGATATCAAAACGGTCCGCCGCCGCCATGATGGCACCCGGCCGCGTCTGGACTTCGCCCAGAGGCAGTTCAGGCCAGTTATGCAGGGCAAATACCGCATCGCAAGGGAATTGCTGGAACAGGCCGTCATCGATCATCGCTTTCGCGCCGGCTAAACCTTCTTCCGCTGGCTGGAAGATAAACACCAGCGTGCCGTTAAAATCGCCCTGCTGAGCTAACTGGATAGCCGCGCCCAGCAGCATCACCGTGTGACCATCGTGACCGCAAGCGTGACAGACATTGTCATGCACACTTTTCCACGGCTGGGTGCCGTTATCCTGCATCGGCAGCGCATCCATGTCAGCACGCAGACCTATCATGCGCGGGCTATTCCCACGTTTCAGCACACCGACCACTCCGGTTTTACCCATGCCGCGATGCACCTCAACACCGTACTCTTGCAGCACCTGCGCCACGATGTCGCTGGTGCGCGTTTCCTGATAGCCCAGCTCGGGATGGGCGTGCAGATCCCGTCGCAGAGCGACTAATTGATCCAGTTGCATATCAGTATCCCCGTTTGCGATCGATAAGACCGACCATCGGTTCGCCACGTTGATAGCGGCGCAGGTTATCGAGTAGCGCAGCCACCGCGCTGTCGGTTTGCGTCTGGCTGGCAATGTGCGGTGTGAGCCAGATCGCCGGATGCTGCCAGAAAGGATGCTCTGGCGGTAATGGCTCCGGATCGGTGACGTCGATCACGACGGCACTCAGTTGCCCACTCTCAAGCGCCGTCAGTAAATCGTCATCATTGAGCTGAGGGCCACGCCCGACCTGCACCAGCGCCGCACCGTGCGGCAACTGCTTGAATAAATCCGCGTTGAGCATGCCACGGGTGCTGTCAGTGAGCGGCAGCAAACACACCAGAATCTCACTGTGCGCCAAAAACGCCTCTAACTGTTCCGCACCATGCCAGCAGCGCACGCCGTCGAGTTCACGTGGGGTGCGGCTCCAGCCTGCACAGTCAAATCCCAGTGACACCAGCTGTTTTAGCGCTGCCTGCCCCAGCTCCCCCAGCCCCATTACGCCAACACGACGCTGATTAGCGGTACGAATCGGATGCGTTTGCCACTGCGCCGCACGCTGCTGCTGGAAATAGCGCGGCATGTCGCGATGCAATCCCAGCACGGCAAAGGTGACATACTCCACCATGCCTTGCGTTAAGCCGGGTTCAATCATGCGCACCACCGGCAACTCTGGCGGTAAGAGGCTCAGGTCGAATTGATCGGCACCCGCGCCCACAGAGAGCAAGGCTTTGAGATTCGGGAAGGTGCTCATCACCGCTTCTGGTGGCTGCCATGCGATAAGAAATTCCACCTCCGAGGCATCGCCGATATCTGGCCAGATATGCATCTGCACATCGGGAGCATGTTCAGCCAGCCAGCGCTGCCAGTGGGCACCGCGGGTGGCTTCTGATTTATAAACGATATGCATCAGGCCATCGCCTGGGTCATCAACCCAAATGCCTGCATCTCACCGGCTTGCGGTGACCACGGCATTCCCCGATACATGGTGGTCGGCGCGTCAACCTTGACCAGCCCTAAACTCTCCAGCCAGTTTGCCAGTGGCAGCGCGCTGTCGGTGTCGATGCGGACAAACTCACCGCCCAGCCCTTGCATCAGCGCGGCCACCAGCGCCTGCGCGACATCGACATGGCGCGCAATCACCGGGCCAATCGCCCAGCCATGCCCAAAACGGCGCAGGCTGGCAAAACCCTGTACCTGCTGCTGCGGATCTTGCAGTAACACGGTCTGGTGATCGGCAACCAGCGTTTGTATCAGTTGCGGGCGCCACATGCCGTGCGCCTGATGATCCAACTCAGTGAGCAATTCAACGTCATCGGCCAGAACATTGCGCAGCGTTAACCCCGTCGGGATGTTGACGGCGGGCACCGCTGCCAGTTCACGCGTCTGGTGCTGCTGAATGGTGCCTTTCACCACAAAACCCAGTTTCTCGTATAGCCCCTGGCCCATTTCGGTAGCATGCAGGCGAATCACGCAATCCGGGAATTTCTCCATCACCGCCAGCATCAACTGTTTGCCAATTCCCCGTCCCTGGCAGGCTGGATTCACCACCACCAAACCAATGGTTGCCGCGCTGTCACCCCAGCGCCAACCGAAGGCGCTGCCGACAAACTGCCCCTGCTCTTCCGCCACCACGCCCTCACCCAGCGCCAGCGCCTGCTGCCAGTCTTCACGGCGGTGCGGCCACTTAAGCTGTTGGGTGATGGCATAGCCATGTTCAATATCATCCTGCGTCATGGCGCGTAATGTGATCATTTGCTGCTCCTGGTTTGAGGTCGCCATAAATGGCCACCTGACAAATTCTTTGCGCGGCTGCCACAGGGTGGGCACGCATGTGCGCTGGCTTGCACCATCTCTATTCCGCTTTCAGCACTTCTTCGTGCTCGTCCAGCCAGCCTTGACGCAGTTCCGGTACGGCACGCTTCAGGCGTTCAAAATAAAGCTCACTGGTGGGTTTATCATAATCAGCACGGGAAATCTGCGTCACGATGCGACCGGATTTCATCACCACGATGTCGTCGCATACGGCGCGAACCGCGTGCATGTCGTGGCTGATAAACAACACTGACAGCCCTAGTTCACGGCGTAGCTCACTGATCAGATCCAGCACTGCCGCCGCGACCACGGTATCCAGTGCCGAGGTGACTTCATCACACAGAATCAGATCCGGCTCCGCCGCCAGCGCACGCGCCAGATTCACGCGCTGCTTCTGTCCGCCCGACAGCGCCCAGGGGCGACGCCACAACACGGTGCGCGGCAGTTTCACCAGATCCAGCAGTTGATACAGACGGCGCTGCAGTTCGGGCCCTTTCAGTCCGTGGAACAGCGTCAGCGGACGTGAAAGAATACGCTCAACGCTGTGCGCGGGATTGAGCGCGGTGTCCGCCATCTGGAACACGTACTGAATACGGCGCAGTTCATTGTCGGGACGCTTGTGCATGTCACCGTTGATATAGTGACCGTTAAACAGAATATGGCCGTGGCTGGGCGCATTGAGCCCGGCAATCGCATGCGCCAGCGTGGTTTTACCGGAACCTGACTCGCCGATGATGCCAATCGCCTGTCCTTTCCACAGCTTGAGATTGATATCTTCAAGAATCAGGGTTTTCGGTTTCCCTTCGCTGTCGCGTGGGCCATAACCGGCGCTGAGATCGCGCACTTCCATCAACGGTTGCGCGTCGGCTTCTGCACAACTCCAGCTGCTCTCACGCTCTTTCTGTCGCGCCGCGTCCATCAGCAGTTGGGTATATTCGGCTTGCGGTGCGCCAATCAGCCGCTCAGTAGTGCCGTACTCGGCCATTTTGCCGCGCAGCAGCACCAGAATGCGATCGGCCATCTGCGCCACCACCGCCAGATCGTGACTGACATAAATGGCCGTAACGCCGCGCTGTGCCACTACGCGACGAAATGCTTTTAGCACTTCCACCTGAGTGGTGACGTCCAGCGCGGTGGTCGGCTCGTCGAGGATCACCACATCCGGATCGCCGATCAGCGCCATGGCGGTCATCAGGCGTTGTAGCTGGCCGCCCGAAACCTGATGCGGAAAACGATCGCCAATGGTGTCTGGATTCGGCAGTGCCAGCTCACGAAACAGCGCAATCGCTTTCTCTTTCGCCGCTTTACGCTTCATGGTGCCGTGGATCACCACCGGTTCGATCACCTGATCGAGAATACGCATACCAGGGTTAAACGACGCCGCCGCGCTTTGCGCAATGTAGGCGACTTTGTTACCACGAAATTCGCGCAGCTGGCCCGGTGATAAGCTGCGGACATCAGTGCCCGCCATATGAATAATGCCATCGGCGATACGGCAGCCGTGGCGCGCATAGCCCATCAAGGCCATGGCGATGGTGGTTTTGCCCGAACCGGATTCCCCAATCAGCGCCAGCACTTCGCCTTTTTGTACGGTAAAACGGATGTCCGAAACCAGATCGATCTCTTCGCCTTTATCGGTCTCGGCGGTGACGCGCAGGTTTTCGACAGAGATCACAGGCATAGCAGTATGTGGTGCCACGTTCATGCTCCCTCCTTCGCCAGCGTCAGCGGGCGCATCTGCTGCAGGCTGTCGATAAACAGGTTGGCACCAATGGTCAGGCTGGCAATCGCGACCGCTGGCATCAGTACAGCTGGCGATCCATTAAACAGGCCCTGGAGATTTTCACGCACCAGCGTGCCCCAATCGGCATACGGCGGTTGCACGCCCAGGCCGAGGAAGCTCAAGCCGCTGAGTAACAACACGATGTAGACAAAGCGCAGACCAAAATCGGTCAGCATCGGGTGCACCATATTCGGCAGAATATCGTGAATCGCCACGTACCAGCGGCTTTCACCACGCAACCGCGAGGCGCGCACATAATCCATATTGCGCAGGCTGCTGGCCATGGCGAAGGCGATACGAAACGCGCCCGGCCAGTAGGTGAAAGTCGCGGTCAGAATCAGCATCGGCAGCGACGAACCGAACACCGCCACAATCATCAATGACAGCACTTTGCCTGGCAGTACCAACATGGCGTCGTTAATGCGGCCCAGTAACTCTTCCAGCCAGCGACCCGCGACTGCCGCCAGCAATGCCAGCAAGGTGCCGATCAGGCTAGCCCCCAGTGCTGCGGTGAGCGCCAGCCCAATGGAGAACTTCGCGCCATACAGAATGCGGCTGAGGATATCGCGCCCGAGATAATCGGTGCCCATCAGGTTGTCAGCGGTCATGCCACCGAGCATCGGACCGCCGCCAATATCGTCGATATTATGGGGTGCCAGTTGATTGCCAAACACCGCCATCACCAGCCAAAACAGCGAGATCAGCAGGCCGATACGGCCTGAAATCGACAGCGCCTGAAAGATTCGTACAGGAAGCAGCAAGCTATTCATCAGCTCCTCCATTTCGGGTTAAAGGCGATGGTCAGCACGTCCGCAATCAGCAGCAGCACCAGATAGCAGGCGGCAAACATCATCACGCACAGCTGCACCACCGGCAGGTCACGGTTGCTCACCGCATCCACCAGCGCACTGGCGAGACCGGGATAGCTGAAAATCGACTCGATAATGATCACGCCACCAAACAGGTACGACAGGCTGAGCGAAATGGCATTCGCAATCGGGCCTACTGCATTGGGCAGCGCGTGACGCAGCACCGCACGCAGGGGTGACACCCCTTTCAGCAATGCCATTTCCAGATACGGGCTATCTAGCTGGTTAATGATGGCCGAGCGCGTCATACGCGCCATCTGCGCCACCAGCACACAGCACAGAGTTAGCACTGGCAGCGCGTAGGCTTTCAGGTAACTGATCAGATCCATATCGGGGCTGCCGAACGACATCGCCGAGACCCAATGCAGTTTGACCGCAAAGATCAACACCGCCACTGTCGCCACCAGAAATTCCGGTACCGCCACCGTTGCCATGGTGCTGATCACCAGGAAACGATCCAGCGCTGAACCACGATTCATAGCGGCCAGAATGCCGATCACCAGCGCCAGAGGGACGCAGATCACCGTAGTGATGCCTGCCAGTTCCAGCGTGGCAGGAATACGCTGCCCCACCAGTTGCGTCACTGGCAGATGACTGGCAAACGAGGTACCAAAATCACCCTGCAACATCCCCGCCAGCCAGCTGAAATAACGCACCAGTAAAGGCTGATCCAGCCCGAGCTGCTGGCGTAACGCCGCCACCGTTTCCGGTGTGGCGTTTTGCCCCAGAATCATCTGCGCGGCATCGCCGGGCAGCAGGCTGGTGATAAAAAACACCACCGCCGAGACGATAAGCAAGGTCAGGATGCCAGCGCCAGCGCGTCGGGCGATCAGGAACATCATGTATCGGTTCATCGGCGATCTCCTCTGGATATCAATCAGGCTTTGAGCCAGGCGAACTCATGGAAGCGGTAACCCATCATCATGCCGCTTGGCCAGGCTTCAACGCCGCCCACTTTCTTGCTGTAACCATCTGTCGAGCTGATAAAGGTCGGGATGATGGTGCCGCAGTGATCGTAAATCAGCTTCTGCATGTCACCGTACATCTGCTTGCGCTGCGCCTGGTCGCGCTCACCACGTGCAGCGACCACCAGCTGATCGAACTGGGCATTTTTCCAGCCGGATTCATTGTTTGATGCAGTGGAGAGATAGAACTGTGAGAACAGCATGTCGAGTGTCGGACGTGGGTTAATCGAACCATAGCCCACAGGATCTTTAGTCCAGTGCGTTGACCAGTAGCCATCATAGGGCACACGGCGCACTTTGATGTTCAGGCCCGTGTTGCGCGATACCTGCTGGATCAGCTGTCCCCCTTCAACCGAACCTTCAATATTTGGCGTGGTGATAATCTCAACCGTTGCGCCTTTCATGCCTGCCTTCTCAATATGGAATTTGGCTTTCTCCGCATCTAACGGACGCGGTTTGAGATCGGCGTTGTACAGCGGGTGCCATGGCGGGACTGGCGTATCGTTGCTCACATCCCCATAGCCCTGCAGCACGGTTTTCACCACAATGTCGCGCGGTTGCAAATACTTCATCGCCAGCACGAAATCTTCGTTGCTGCCTGGCTTCATATCAGTGCGGATGATCAGGTTGGTATACATACCTGACTTACTCTCCAGCACGGCAAAATCCGAGGTGGCTTTAATGCGATTACAGTCGGCGGCACTCAACGTTGAGACAATATGCAGATCGCCTGACATCAGGGCGTTCACACGCGCGGCCTGATCGGTGACACCCAGTAATTCAATCTCATCCAGATGCGGCAGGCCCGTTTTGTAGTAGTTCGGGTTTTTCACGCCGACCGAGCGCACGCCCGGTGTGAACTCTTTTAGCTTGAATGGCCCGGTGCCGATACCTTTGCTGAAGTCTTTGGTGCCATCCTGCACAATCAGGAACGGCGCGCTTGCCAGCATGTAAGGCACATCGAAGTTGGCACTGCTCAGTTCGAGCGTCACTTCGTTATCATTAACGGCGGTAAAGGTTTTAAATTGATCGGCCAGTTTGAAAGCATTTGAGGCAACTGCCGGATCTTTGTGGCGGCTAAGTGAGTAGATTACATCTTTCGCCGTTAACGGTTTTCCGTCATGGAAGGTGACCCCTTTGCGCAACTTAATCTGCCAGGTGATGCCATCGCTCGATTCAATGGATTCAGCCAGCGCCGGCTGCACGGCCAGGCTTTTGTCCAGTTCAGTTAAACCGCTGTAAACCATAAACTGACGGGTGTAGTCACCGCTGTTATTCCCTTTCGCCGGGTCAAGCGTATCGGTCGCCGAGGCGTTGGACATGGCAGCGCGCAGTTTGCCGCCTTTCACCGGTGTTTCAGCCGCAAAACTCATCTGCGGAAAACCTATCAAGCCGCTGCTCATTACCGCACCGGCAGACAACAACTTCATCAGGCCACGACGTGACATTGACCCTTCGGTCAGCATGCGTGTCAGGGCCGGATTCACAGCGTCAGACTCTTTATCGAATTTACTCATCTGCACACCCTCAATATGAAAAGTTGTTTGTTTCGAAAATCATCACTGGTTCCGTGCGACCTGAGGCAATGCGCAATAAATTGCGCCGCTACGGTAATGCGCGTTTACACACATCTGCCGAAGATGTCGCACCCTTACGTAGCGGCGCGATTTATCGCGCTTTTGGGCGCAGCCAATGATCAGGAGAGCCGATCCTTAGCCTTGTAATACAGCCCCGCGAGAGGCAAAAACCAGGGTTTCCCGTGGTAACCGGGCAGTGCAGGCCATGCGTCGCGCTGCCAGGGGTTTTCGTTACGTTTCTCTGCCAGTAAATCTGCCATCACCCGCCCCATCCACACCGACATCTGCGTGCCATGACCGCTGTAACCCAGCGAATAGAACACGCCATCGTGCTCACCCGCATGGGGCAGGCGATCGGACGTCATATCCACCATGCCGCCCCAGCAGTAATCGATGCGCGATTTGCCGAATTGTGGGAACAGTGCGGTCATCGCCGCACGTAACACGTCGCCACTGCGCGAATCCGAGGTTGGATTGCTCACCGCGAAGCGTGCACGCCCACCAAACACCAGACGACGATCGGCAGTGGTGCGGAAGTAGTTGCCGATATTCAGCGATGTCACATAGGTGCGATCTTTAGGCAGCACTTGTTCAATCAGCGCATCACCCAGTGGTTCAGTGACGACGATAAAGCTGCCCACCGGCACGATACGGCGTTGGAACCACGGGAACGGTCCTTCATTCGACACGCCAGTGGCCATCATCACTTTGTCTGCGATGATCTCGCCCTGCGCGGTGGTGACGCGATGACGGTAGCCATCCAGACGCGTCAAGCCGGTCACCGCGTGATGCGGAAAGATTTTCGCGCCCGCTCGGGCCGCCGCATTGGCGAGGCCAACACCGAATTTGCCCATGTGCATCTGGCCACCGCGTTTTTGCAGTAAGCCACCGTGGAAGGCATCGCTGCCGACTTCACGGCGAATCTCATCTTTGCTGATCAACTCGATTTCCGGATCCACCGTGTCACGCATCAGCTGCCATGCACTGCGCAGGCCGGGGAAATGCGACGCTTTACTGGCGAGTTTGAGCTTGCCGCACAGACGAAAATCGCAATCAATCTGCTCTTCACGCACCAACTGCTGGACGTAACTCACGGCGTCGTCAAAAGCACGATAGAAGCGGCTGGCTTGCTCGATTCCCTGGCTGGCCACCAGCGAAGCAAAGTTTTGCGACACGCCGGTATTGCAGTGCCCGCCGTTGCGTGCAGAGGCCTGGCTCATCACGTTGCCACTTTCCAGTACCACCACGTTGATGCCCTGTCGTGCGAGATTTAGTGCGGTTGAGATGCCGGTAAAACCGCCGCCAATCACCACCACGTCGGCCACCGACGGCAGTGCTCCACTCGCTGCGCCGGTAAACGCCGGTGCGGTGGCTTGCCAGAATGATTCGAGTTTCATCGCCGCCTCCGGGCTTAGAGTCCAACGACAGCGGGCAGACCGCCGATGTCTTTAATCTCGGTGTATTGGTACGCCGGGTTGGCCGGATCATGGCCACGATTGACCCACACTTTGTTTTTGATGCCCATGTCGTAGCAGGTCATCAGGTCATAACGCAGGCTGGAGGAGACATGCAGAATCTCTTCCGGGCCGCAGTTGAGCTTATCCAGCATGTATTCAAAGCCCTTCATCTGCGGCTTATACGCCCCAACTTCTTCGGCGGTAATGGTCATGTGGATCGGCGCACCAAGACGTGGCACGTGATGGGGAATCAAATCGTTCATTGAGTTGGTGAGCAGCACCAGTGGGAACTCTTTCGCCACTTTGGCGAGACCCACTGGCACGTCTGGGTGCGGTCCCCAGGTGGCGCAGTCGGTGTAGATAAAGTCGCTATCGGCTTTGCTCCACTGTATGCCCCATTTTTTACAGGTGCGCTGAATCGCGTCGCTAACCACATCGTAGTAGGGCTTCCATGCGCCCAGCACTTCATCGCGACGGTAGTTGGAGAAGTCGGTGGTGAATGCCTGCATCTGGTGCGGAGACACGCGGTCGTGAAAACAGCGCTGTGCTGCACCTGCCATGTCAAAGTTGATCAGGGTGCCGTAGCAATCAAAGGTGATGAATTTCGGTTTAAACAGTGCCATGACGCGACCTCGTCGTTGTCTGATACGTGAATTTAGAAATCGATTAGTACACTTTTCTGGCGCTGACAGGCCTGAAAGGCCTGACGTCCCAGATCCTTGCCAATACCGGAGCCAAGAAAGCCTCCAGTAGGAATAATGAAATCACCGGATCGACCGTAGCGGTTGATCCATACAGTACCGGATTCGATAGCACGCATCGCCCGCATAGCGCGTGGCAGGCTTAGCGTGTGTACACCGGCACACAAACCATAGGTGTCGTGCGCCGCCAATGCTAAGCCCTCTTCTTCGCTATCGAACTCCTGCACGGTCAGCACCGGGCCGAAGATCTCCTGCTGTACCGCCGGGTTATCTGCCGCCACGCCGCACAGTAAGGTCGGCTGCCAGAACCAGCCTTCGGCGGTATCCGCAAAACGTTCGCCGCCCACCAACACTTCTGCGCCCTGCGCTTTGGCTTCGGCGATCACCGACGCCACCTTGTTACCCTGACGCTCATCAATCAACGGCGCATAGCGGCTGCTGTCCTGCCAGGTCACCCCCGGCTGCGGCTGCTGGCACAGCGCCACCAGGCGATCCAGCAGTGGTTGTGCAATGCCGCGTTGCACGATCAAACGAGTACCTGCCACGCACGCCTGACCGCCGTTGGCGGTAAAGCCGCGCAGAATGCGCTGAGCCAGTACATCGATATCGCCTGCATCATCGAATACCAGCTGTGGGCTTTTACCGCCCAGTTCCAGTGTCACCGGCTTCATGCCGTGCTGTGCCGCATCACTCATGATGCGTGCGCCAGTGGCGGTTGAACCGGTGAACGAGACTTTGCGCACCAGCGGATGTGTCACCAGCGCGCTGCCGGTCACTGCGCCACTGCCCTGCACAATATTCAGGATGCCGGCGGGTAATCCCGCCTGCACGGCCAGCTCCGCCATGCGTACGGTAGAGAAAGGGGTCAGTTCGGACGGCTTGAGCACTACCGCATTTCCTGCTGCCAGCGCCGGGCCGCATTTCCATGAGGCCATCGACAGCGGAAAATTCCACGGGGTAATAGCGCCAATCACGCCGTACGGCTCCGAAATCAGCATGCCGAGGCTGCTTTCTTGTGTTGGGAACAGGTCGCCGCTGTATTTGTCTGCGCATTCCGCGTAGAAACGAATCGCCTCAGCAGTGAACGGAATTTCATGCTGTACCACATCGCTAATTGGGCGCGTCGATCCCAGCGCTTCAAGCTGAGCCAGCAACGGATCGCTTTCAATCAGATCGGCCCAACGGCGTAACACTTTGCCACGTTGACGCGGTGGGCAACTGCGCCAGCCGCTGGTTTTCAGTGCCTGATGTGCGAGCGTGACGGCGTGATCAACATCTGTCGCCTGCGCTTCGCTCAGCTCGGCATAGACTTTGCCATCAGACGGACGTTTCACCGCGAAACGCGCCCCTTGGGTGGTGACATGTTGACCACCAATATAATGGCCAGCAGGAAGAGAAACTTTTTCAGGGTCGAAACTTAACATGGAAAATTCCTTATTTGTTACACCCATCACATGTGCGCCAATTAACGATTTGCACCACATTTATCTGTCACGTTAATAAGCTAATGCAGAAAGTATGCCAGCCCGGTGAAAAATTAAAATGCGTAAAAAACAGCCCAAAAAAATTTTCTGCCGTATTGAAGAGGGAAATTTTGCGGAATTGCCGAAGGAATAAACAGATGATTTACTTCACAAAATTCGTGCATCGCGACGGTGCAGCTCGCATGAAACTTGCACTAAAACGGTGACTGGTGAGAAAAGCATGACATAGCGCACAAAACAAAACAGCGCCGATCACCTAAGGCGACCGACGCTGTTTTAAATCCAGTGCGTATAATGCGCACTCTACTGTGGTGTCACCATTAAGGGTGATAGATATTTATAAACTGCCAATATGAAACGTTTTCTGCTCTAAGTACTCTTCAATTCCGTAACGCGAGCCTTCGCGCCCTAATCCGGATAATTTAATTCCGCCAAAAGGCGCGGCATCTAATGAAATCGCACCGGTATTAAAACCGACCATGCCAAACTCTAATGATTCCGCCACGCGCCAGGCACGACGTATATTCTCGGTAAAGAAATAAGCGCCCAATCCGTACGGCGTGTCATTCGCCATTTGAATCGCCTCTTCTTCGCTATCGAAGACGAACAGCGGTGCCACGGGGCCAAAGGTTTCTTCATGTGCGATACGCATACTACTGGTGACATTGCCCAGTATGGTCGGCTCAACAAAAGTGCCGTTAGGTGTACTGATGCCGCCACGCAGCAAGGTCGCTCCCTGGCTAAGCGCATCATCGATATGGCTATTCACTTTTTCGACGGCGCGTTCGTTAATTAACGGCCCGATGGTGCTACCCGGTGCAAAGCCGTCGCCCACTTTGAGCGTGGCTACGGCTTCAAGCAATTTCTCGCTGAAGCGCTCATAGATGCCGCGTTGTACCAGAATACGGTTAGCGCAGACGCAGGTCTGGCCGGCATTGCGGAACTTACTCGCCATCACGCCGGGAATGGTGATATCCAGATCGGCATCATCAAACACGATCAGTGGCGCATTACCGCCCAGCTCCAGGCTAAGGCGTTTAATGCTGTCGGCACTTTGTTGCATCAGCAGTTGGCCGACGCGCGTGGATCCGGTAAAGGAGATTTTGCGCACCGTGCGGCTGGCGGTCAGCGTGCTGCCGATCTCGGTAGGTAAACCAGTAAGCACCTGAAGTACGCCAGAGGGGAAGCCCGCCCGCTCTGCCAGCACCGCCACTGCCAGAGCCGAAAGTGGCGTCAGTTCAGAAGGTTTGACGATGATCGGGCAACCGGCGGCCAGCGCGGGTGCCACTTTGCGGGTGATCATCGCAATCGGGAAGTTCCACGGCGTAATGGCTGCTGCCACGCCCACCGGCTGCTTCAATACTAAAATACGACGATCTTCACTCGGCGCCGGAATGGTATCGCCATAGATGCGGCGCGCTTCTTCAGCGAACCACTTCACAAAGCTGGCGCCGTATAACACCTCACCTTTGGCCTCTGCCAGCGGTTTGCCCTGCTCGGCGGTCATGATAATCGCCAAATCGTCAGCATTGTCGAGAATCAGCTGATGCCATTTATCCAGCAGTGCCGCGCGTGACGCGTTCGGGGTCTTGCCCCAGCTGGCACGCACCGACTCGGCATAATCTATCGCCTGCTCGGTTTCCGCCGCACCCAGTGCCGGAATGGTGGCAATCTGTTGCTGAGTGGAGGGATCGATCACCGGCAGCGTGGCCCCTGCGTGCGCGTCCTGCCAGCGCCCGCCAAACAACGCCTGCTGGCGTAACAGTTCTGCATCTTGTAATTGAATCCGCGACATCTTCATCCCCTTTATCCTGTTCATTTCACTGTAACGTGGCGCAGCAGCGCAGGATGTTTTTCTCAGGGGTGGAAACCTATCAGGTGTGTGTTTTGCGGCGGGAAATGAAATTTTATGCTGTGCTGGCTGCACGACAAAACCTCACCCATTCGCGTACGGTTTGAGGCCAGGCGCGCAGGAATGCGCACCCTGCAGAAAATGTGTGGTCGCCATTTATGACGACCACTGCATCAAATCTGGAAATCGATGGCGGGTTCAGATTCCGTTTCATAGGAAAGCGCCTGACGCTTGATCTCTTCCAGCGACAGATTGGCGTTACACAGTTCCAGGAACTGCCAGACGTAATTGCGCTGCAACTGGCCGCGCTTCAATCCTAGCCATACGGTGTTGGCATCAAACAGATGATGGGTGTCGATTTTCACCAAATCTTCACCTTCATAGATGTCGCACGCCTGATCAGCCAGGATGCCAACGCCGAGTCCCAACTCAACATAGGTTTTCACCACGTCGGAGTCCTGCGCGCTGAGCACGATATCCGGCTTGATACCCGCAGCCTGGAATGCACGATCAACTCGCGAACGACCGGTGATGCCCTGACGATAAGTGATCAGCGGATGGCGGCTCAAACTGGCCAGCGTCACCGGCTGATGCTGCAGCAATTCATGGTCATGCGGCACTAACAACGAGTGATGCCAGCTAAACCACGGGAAAGCCGCGAGACTGCTATTATTCACCAGCTGCTCGGAAGCAATACCAATATCGGCTTCACCCGCCAGCAACATGGCCACGATCTCCTGCGGCGATCCCTGATTGAGTTCGAGACGCACATTGGGATAGAGCTGACGAAATGCTTTTATCACGCGCGGCAGGCTATAACGTGCCTGGGTATGCGTAGTGGCAATGGTCAGCACGCCGCTGGTTTCATTGGTAAACACATCCGCCAGGCGACGTACTTTGCCAGCTTCATCCAGGATGCGTTCAGCAATGGTTAACAGCGCCTTGCCCGGTTCTGTCATGCCTAACAGTCGCTTGCCACGACGGATAAAAATCTCGACGCCGAGTTCATCTTCCAGATCGCGAATATGGCGGCTCACCCCGGATTGCGAGGTGAACAACGTATTCGCCACTTCTGTCAGGTTGAATTCGCAACGAGACGCTTCGCGTATAATTTTAAGTTGCTGGAAATTCACACCCTTTTCTCCTGTTCCCTGCCCTGTTTCATCCATGTTATGAAGTTGGCGTCATTGCAGGAAATAATAAAAAACGGTGTGTTATGCGGAATAGTAATAAGGCGGATTTGTTATTTCGACGAGTGTGCGGGTGTTTAAGCTTGAAAAGTTTACCCCAGCCGTTGAAAGCTGGGGTAACGAAGAAGTGATTAACCGACCAGCATCAACTCACGCTCTTCCGTCATCGGCTTATTCAGCAGTGACAGCAGAATGTTTTTCACTGCCTGCGCCGATGGCGACAGCGGCAGACGCGCTGAGATATTCAACGACAGCGGCAGATTCAGCGATGGGCTGTTAATGCGCGCCATCCATGCGTGAGTTGAACTCACCAGAGCGCGAGCCGCTGATTCTGGCAACACGGTCACGCCCATGCCGCTAGAAACCGCTGCGGTCAGGGTTGAGATAGATTCAATTTCACCAATTATTTTGGCACTCAAGCGACGCAGCGAGAATGCTTCATCCACGCGTTTGCGCACGGCGCTGTAGTCACGCGGCAAGAACAGGTTCATCTGCGCCACATCGGCGAGATCAACAGTAGCGCCCGGACACGCGGTGGCACCAACCAGATACAACTCTTCTTTCATCAGTGGAATGCTGTTAATGCCGGCAGTCGGCGCACGGTCATACAGCACCGCCATATCCAGCTGCCCGTTCATCACTTTTTCATTTAACGATGTGCCGCTGTTCTCATGCAGATACACCAGCACATCCGGGAACTGTTCACGTACGGTCTGCAGCAGCGGCATGGTGAGCGAAGAAGCCGCGGTGCCTGGTGCCAGACCAATCGATACCTGGCCATTTAATGCCTGGCCTGCATTGATCACTGCCGTTTGTGCCTGCTCACACTGGCGCAAAATGGTACGAGCGTGAGCATAAAGAATTTTGCCCGCTTCGGTTGGCGTCACGCCGCGCTTGGTGCGGATCAGCAATTGCTGATCGAGTTCGTTTTCCAGCGTCGCAACTTGCTGGCTGAGCGCAGGCTGCGCGATGTGCAGCACTTCTGCTGCCTGAGTCAGGCTGCCGATATCGACGATTTTTACAAAGTACTTCAGTCGTCTTAAGTTCATATTGCCTCCGTCAATCCCCGAATGCCCATTATCTGGGTGTCTCAGCCTGCTGGCTTGTGTTCATGAAGTTGCAATATGCAGGCCAGGTTTATTCGAGCCGTGAAAAAGCAGTGCCAGAATATTCCTAACGGCACGGAAAATAAGCCTTTCTGATTACCTCTTAAGAGTTAATAAGCTGGGCACATGACACAGAGTGATTAAAAACAAATCGAAATGCACCACCATGGTGCGCAACTTGCGTGGCAGATGTGCAAAAAAGTGATGACCGAAAGCGTCGCAGTGGTGCATAACTCACAGAAAATGACCAAAAACGGTCAGAACGAAAGCAAACGCGGGGAAAGGAGCAGGATCAACCAGTAGGAAAACTTATTGTGAACAACGGAGCAAAATGTCCTTGAGGGCGCACACAGTGCGCCCTGCAATCAGGAAGTACTATCTCTTTTTACGGTTTCTATGCATATCGATGGACACTGCGGCAACGATGATGATGCCTTTAATGATGTCCTGCACGTAAGCATCCACACCCACGAAGGTGAATCCGCTCTTAATCAGACCCAGAATCACCGCACCAATCAGCGTCCCGGTGATGCGACCCACGCCGCCCATCAGGCTGCTACCACCGATAACCGCTGCAGCAATCGCATCCAGCTCGTATGCCATACCCATGCTTGACTGGCCGCTACTGACACGCGCCGCCAGCACCACACCCGCCAGGCCAGACAACGCACCCGCGATGGTGTAAACGATGATCAGGTACTTATTAACGTTGATCCCTGACACTTTGGCCGACGTCATGTTGCCGCCAATCGCGTAAACATATTTACCGTAACGGGTATGTTTCAGAGCGATGTGGAACAGGAAGGCCACCACCAGGAAGATAATCACCGGCATTGCACCCTGGCCGATGGAGGTAAAACCATCTGACAGGAAGCTGATCGGGTTACCTTGCGTGTAGTACTGCGCCAGACCACGCGCCGACACCATCATGCCCAGTGTGGCGATAAATGGCGGGATACCGGTCTTGGTAATCAGGAAACCGTTCATGACCCCACACAGCAGGCCGACACCAATACCGGCCACAATCGGAATGACGGCAGGCAGGTTAACCAGTGACGGATACATTGGTGTCAGGCTGTCAGAGGTTTGTGCCAGGCTAGCCGCCACCACCGCCGTCAGTGCAATCACCGAACCAGACGACAGATCAATCCCCGTTGTGATGATGACCTGGGTCACGCCCACCGCAATGATGCCGATGATCGCCACCTGTAAAACAATCAATACCAGACGGTTGGTGTTGAGCAGGAAAGATTGGTCACGCACGTACCAGCCTGCAATCTCAAAGATTAAGGCAATACCCAGCATCACCACAAAGATGCCGGTATCTTTCGGCAACTTATGGCGCAGGTTGCCAAAGAAGGATGTCGATTCCGCGGCCTGCGGGGCCGTAATTTTTACGTTACTCATAGATGTCTCGCGCCTCACTCGGATGCCAACGACAAAATGGTTTCCTGATTGGCCTCTTCTTTATCGAGGATGCCAGTTAAACGTCCGCCGTGCATAACCATCACGCGGTCGCTCATGCCCAGAATTTCCGGCAACTCCGACGAGACCATAATGATGGCCACGCCACGGTTTGCCAGTTCGCTGATTAAGCGGTAAATCTCGGCTTTTGCCCCGACGTCAATACCGCGCGTCGGTTCATCGAGGATCAGAATCTTCGGTTGTGCCAGCAGCCAACGCGCAATCAGCACCTTCTGCTGGTTACCGCCACTGAGGTTGTTGATGATCTGATCCATGGTCGGCGTTTTAATATTGAGCTTGCGGATCTGCTCCATGCAGTCCTGTGCCATCTTCATGTGGCTAACGAAACCGGCTTTACTGACATAATCCGGCATGTTGACGATGCTCATGTTCTCCATCACCGACAACACCAGGAATAAGCCGGACTTTTTACGGTCTTCGGTGAGGAACGCCATGCCCTTCTCAATCGCCGTGGAGGGCGAATCGATTTTGACCGGCACGCCATCGATCAGCACTTCACCGCTGTCGAAGCTTTCCATCCCGAACAAACTTTCCATCACTTCACTGCGTCCCGCCCCCACCAGACCGGCAACGCCAAGGATTTCGCCCTTGCGCACCGTGAAGTTGATATCGGTGAAACGGTCTTTGCAGGTCAGATTGCGAACCGTCAGCACTTCTTCACCGATCTCACCATTGAATTTCGGGAACAACTGCGTCAGTTCACGCCCCACCATCTGAGTAATCAGCGACTGACGGGTAAACTCGGAAGTGCTGTTGCTGCCCACCCAGGTCCCGTCGCGGAAAATGCTGATCTCATCGGTGATGGTGAAAATCTCATCCATCTTGTGACTGATATAGATGATGGCTTTACCCTGCTCGCGCAGGTCGCGGATGATGGTGAACAGATGCGCCACTTCGGTTTCCGTCAGTGCCGAGGTCGGTTCGTCCATAATCACAATGTCGGAGTTCCACGACACCGCTTTGGCAATTTCCACCATCTGCTGAGCAGCGATACTCAGCTCGCCAACCATACGATCGGCTTTTAAACGGATATTAAGTTTGTTGAGTAATTCCTGCGTTTGCTTGTTCAGCAACGCGTGGTCAACAAAGCCGTACTTCATCGGTTCGCGACCGAGCCAGATGTTCTCAGCCACAGTCATGTAAGGCACCAGATTCAGTTCCTGGTGGATCATCGAGATGCCAGAACGCAACGCGTCCATGGTGTCCTGGAACTGCACCGGCTCCCCTTTAATGCGAATGGTGCCCTTATCGGGACGATACATCCCGATAAGGCATTTCATTAAAGTGGATTTGCCCGCGCCATTTTCACCCATCAGGGCATGTACCGACCCCGGTTTAATGCGTAGTGAGACATTGTCGAGTGCCTTCACTCCAGGGAAGAACTTGCTGATGCCTTCGGCTTCAAGCGCAAATGCGGTCATTCATCACCTCCGTACGGCTAAGTCGGGAACGATTATTTCTGGTTACGTGATTCGAACTGCGCCATGTTGTCTTTGGTGATCAGCTGGTAAGGGATGTTAATCACCTTCTCAACCTTCTCGCCTTTCGCCAGTTTCACCGCAGCCTGTACGGCGCCTTCACCCTGACCTTTAGCATCCTGGAACACGGTGGCGACCATTTTGCCGTTCTTCAGCATCTGCAACGCATCCGGCGTACCATCCACGCCTGCAATCAGGATGTGGTTCGGGTTTTTGCCCAGCGCCTGCAGCGCACCAATCGCCATTTCATCGTTGTTAGAAGCAATGGCCTGAATGTCATCGCCTGCGGTCATCCAGTTACTCACCACATCTACTGCGTCATTACGGGTGAATTTCGCGGTCTGTTTCTGCACCACTTTGAGGCCCGGGTATTTAGCCACCACCGCTTCAACACCTTTGGTACGGTCACGGGTGGATTCGTTAGCCAGGTCGCCCATCAGAATCGCGACGTTGCCTTTACCGTTCATCGCTTTTGCCAGCGCTTCCATCTGCAGACGTCCAGCCAGCTCAGAATCGGAACCGACATACGCCATCTTATCGCTCAGCTCACCTGCCGGTTTACGGTTAACAAAGATCAGCGGCACACCCGCTTTAGAAGCCGCATCCATCAAAGGTTTGACGGCATTGGTATCCACCGGGTTAACGATAATGGCGTCGACGCCCTGACCGATGAAGTTCTGAATTTGTTGCAGCTGTTGGGAGACGTCGCCTTTCGCATCTTCGACCTGACCCTTAACACCATCTTTGGTCATCTCTTTCTGCATCGCGGTGCGCAGAATGGTAAGGAAGTTATCGTCAAACAGCGCCATAGAGACGCCCACCTGAAGGTCTTTTGCCATAACAGCGGCAGGTAACATGCAAGCTAACAGGGAAGTCACTAACGCTTTTTTGAATTTCATAGGTAACCCTTCTTATTCGTTAACATGCTCAGTTGGGCTGATACGACGAATGAAAAATATTTTTTACATTCACTCAACGGCACTGGCGTTATTTATCTGGTTGTAGAGGTAAGGCTTCTGGTCTAACGCTATCGTTTCGGTACTGCTCTTTCCTGCAACTATCTACTTATCAAAAGGTTATTTTCAAAATGCCGTTTCAGACCTTCAAACTGATTTCACCCGTGATGATAAGCAGTTCATTTGTTTCATCTGATCGTCATTTGAAATTTTCATCATAAAAGCACTGAAATGATTGTTTTAAAATCGGCAAATAACAAAACTTTGACACGCATCTAACATCTCAAAGGAAATGCGCTTAAAGTGAGATCTTGCTGGCAGTTTGAAATCTGAACGTTCAAGGCAGAAAAACACCATTCCGCTGCTTTTACGCGCACTTAAACCAGAAGTGTGCGATCGGGCTTTGACATTGGGGATCGGCATCGCTAATATGCGCCTCGTTCACACGATTCCTCTGTAGTTCAGTCGGTAGAACGGCGGACTGTTAATCCGTATGTCACTGGTTCGAGTCCAGTCAGAGGAGCCAAATTTAGAGAAGCCCGCTCAGGGAAACCTGAGCGGGCTTTTTGTTTTTTCTATCACCAGCTTTCTGTCGCAACATACTGCTAACAATACATTCGCGATCCACTTTTAACTCTGAAATTCAAGGGTATGCTATCCTGCACCTGTCAATTCCTGCAATCATGGACCGATACGGTACGGCAAAATCAATGAAAAACTCTTCGAAAGCTATTCTCTCGGCATGGCAAGACTATTTAAAATTCAGCGGTGCAGAAAAAAGCAAAATACCAGCTAGCCAGGTGCATGAAGATCATCAGTTGATGCTCGGTATAAATATCTGTGAGGACACGCCAAACGGTGTTTTGCTTCATGTTACCTCAGAGATGCGTGAGAACTGGCGTAAACGCTTCGTGAAGTATGGAGAAAAGGGAGAGATTACCGACATTGAACCCGTTAATTTACTCTTTCCGATATTGCGCTTTGTTGAAAAAGAACGAGAAAGGTTTATTACAAAGTATCTGCCCCTGTTCTCATTCCCCCTGCCTAAATCTTTCTTTGAACAAGACAACAACTCATTGTTAATTCCTGTAAAGGATGGCCAGCAGGTTAGCGCTTTCCCATTCGTTTTTCGCGAAATATTCGGCATTGAATTGGATGAATTAGGCGAAAACCGCCACATGATGAGCATTATCGGCTCACTTACCGAATGCAAATTCAGCACCTTTCTTGAAGCATTCGAAGCACTTCAGAAATGGGTTATTCAGCGAACCAACCACAGGCATCCGTCACTTGAAACAGCCTTCAACGCATTAATCGCTCCATTGCACAACGAAGATTATAACCTTAAACGGGATGGCGAAGATTTTGCCTGGCTTTGCGATAACGCCGTGGGGGAGTTCCCTCTACTTGAGCAGTACGTCAATCACATTCACCATGAAGAAAATCCATTAGATATAAAGGAGGTGGTGACTGGAGGATTGTTTGAAACGCAGTATCCGTTGGGTCACGGGCAAATGATGGCGATACAGGCCATAAATCAGGATGAGCGCCTGATTGCCGTGCAAGGAGCACCTGGTACGGGTAAAACGACACTGTTTAAATCTCTCATTGCGCAACAGTTGGTGGACAGGGCTCTGGCCATCGCTGATGGTAGAGACAAGAATTACGGCATGCTGGTCACCTCGACAGCTATAAAAGCTGTTGAAAATATCATTGATGACTTACGCGGCGATCCTGTCACTAAGGATCTGGATTGGCTGTGGTTTCATAGCGGTTCAAACCAACAAATACAGCTTGAACTTGCCCGATTAGAACGCCTTCTCAATCGCTTGCGGCATGAAAGCTATGATCCACAAAGCCAGCATGCATCCCTATCTATACTATTAACACATCGCGCTGAATTGGATTCTTGCTACCGGGCCTATGTGCTTGAGAAAGCTAATGCAAGTCAATCCATCATTGATTGCGGCTTCAATACAAGTGATGCGGAAGAGCTGTCGCATCTTTTAATGGCCAGAATAAAAGATGTATCTGCTCACGCCCAGCGCCTGGATATTCATGTCTGTGTACTACTTCCTGACGATCTCAATGCACTAGATAATGCTTTGCAGCAAAGGCTACAGGAGCTTGAAGAGATAAAAGCACGGCATCAGCTGGCCACTAAAATGTCCCAGACATTGCTGGCAACATGGCCGCAAAAAAATAGTCTGGAACAAATACTGAGATGGATTGACTCACCTCTTCGCGTAGCACTTGAAATACACTATCGTGACTATCCCCGAAATGGATTGAAACGTCATCTGGCGCGCCTTTTTGAGGGAAAATATCCAGCTCGCTTACAGCAAATGAACCTCGCTGCACCTGGAGATTTTCAATATTTCGGTCTCTCCTCGCTTTCTCATCGCCAGCTGGCAGCCCTGGCAGATGCCGGGGAAACTCTTGCGCACCAAACTGCCAATTTAGCGTTACTGGCACAACTCCTGGATGGCGAACCCGATTTGCAGCAAATAGAAGAGATAATAAAGCTTCGCGCTGAAGTGGCCAAGATCCAACAGCAGTGTCTTCAGGTCACCCATGCACAACAGACCATGGCACTATACCGACAGCGTTACCCGGAAAATAATTGGTGTGACATTTTACGTAAACGCTTCATCAAACAACATCGAGAGATGTTTGAGGCTGCCATTTGTTTTATATGGCAGGAACAATTGAAGCGAAAAAATGAACTGGAAGAAGTTCTCACCCATTGGCGAAGTCTATTAAGTAACCAACGCAGTGCGGGATATCATCGCTGGCTGGATAAACTCGATGTATTTTACCGTGCTCTATCCTTGGTATACCCCGTAATGGCGACCACTTTAGTTTCTGCATGGAAAGCGGCGGGCTACCGTAAACTGAGTGAGCTCAAGGGTCATAAACCGTGGAATCTTATACTGTGCGATGAGGCAGGAATGATTTCGCTTGAGTCTGTGGTTCCTTTGCTCAGTCGCAGCGAGAAAGCCATGATTGTCGGCGATCCTTTGCAAATTGAACCCATCCGTAGCCTATCAGAAAACTTGATCATACAACTCCGCATGAGCCATTTTGACGAAAATAATACGCTGTATGAACGGGTATCTCCTGCGACAGTTACCGCGTGGCATCGTGCCGCAGGGACACTTTCTGGCCGGGTTGATGCTACAGGCAACGGTATTGTTCTGGATGAACATCGTCGATGCCAGAAACCCATCGCTGATCTGTTTATCCGGCTGGCGGGTTACCGTGGCGTGAGTGTGGAAACCTCCTCGCCTTCTGAACGCATTACCAATGCTTTTGAGAAGTCAGGCGGGCACCATTTGATGTTTTACAGCGTCGAGGGCCAGAAAGGTGACAATGTGAATACCAATTTGGATGAGGTCGATGCTATTGAGCAATTGGTGAACAAACTGGAGGAAGCAGGCTATGATCTCACCTCCGATGTGGGCATTGTCACGCCCTATAGTAATCAGAAGTCATTACTTATTCAGCGCCTTGCTCAACGTATGAACCACCGACAGAAAAACTGCATTGGTACAGTACACCAATTCCAGGGGGTCGGTTTCGAAGTGATTATTTACAGTCCGGTTATTTTCCATCCTCTTGATAATCCAAATTTCCAGAATGCGTCACCCAATATGCTGAATGTTGTTGTTTCACGTGCGAAGCAGCAATTCATCGTGGTTGGCAATCATCACCGGTTGCGAACAGCAGGAGGATATCTGAAAGTGCTTGCAGACAGCGTGGCGGAGGATTTTCTCCTTGAACAAGGAAGCCAGCACCCGCAGTTTGCTAACCTGAGCCAGACACCCCGCTTGCGCCGTTATTATCGTGACTGTGAACATATTGCTGCCTTTAGCGCACTGGCGGCGCAGAGTGAGCAGGAGCTTGTTATTATCACCCCGTGGATAAGGCAAGGGGGGCATCGCTCTCAGAGACCGGAACTGGCACTGCTTGTCGCAACTCAGCAACGCGGCGTCAAAGTGAAAATCTACTATGGCTATTATCATCAGCGATGGGATCGTATCGATGATAATGATGAAGATCTGATTGCGCAGTACCGTGGACAGCTTGGGAAAGACAATGTTATCCGACTGACTGAAGGCACCCATGAAAAGGTCATGATGATCGATGGCCGTCACATCGTCATTGGAAGCTGGAACTGGCTGTCACACGGGTATCATGAGGGTTGTGAACGAGCTGAACAGTTCGGCCATGCTATTCGTCATGAAATCAGTGCCGAGTTAGATGACGAGTCTCTCGTGAAGGAACTAAGAGAGAGAGTAAGCATGGACTAACCCTCAGAGATAATAACCTCCACTCCATCACGAGGAGTTGTTAATGTGCTCTTAGCAAAGCCCTCTTGGTCAGAGATGTAAAATGAAAAAAGCCCGCTCAGGTTCCCTCGAGCGGGTTTTTGTCATTCTGGAAATGTCGTCTTTCTACTACCGCGCCAGCGAAGCCGCCTGACTCAGCGTCATATTACGCGTCTCAGGTGCCAGCCATACCGATACCAGCAGGCCAATAAAGGAAACAATCGCGGCAGCATACATGGTGTATTCGATGCCCAGGCTTTGCAGGGAAATCGGCACCAGCCAGGTTCCTGCTGCAGAACCGATACGTGACATGGATGAACCCATACCGACAGCGAAGGCACGCACTTCCGTTGGGAACAGTTCGTTCGGATACACTAACTCCAGCACCTGCGCTCCGCCGATAAATACTGCGTAAGCACCAAACATCACCAGCACCAGCATTTCAGAACCGTGGGAGAACATCCCCAGTGCCAACAGCGCCAGGCTTGACCATAAAAAGCTGTGAATGATCAGACGGCGGCGGCCCATGCTATCAATTAAACGGGTTGCCACAATACAGCCCACCACAAACAGCAAGGTGATGGCGATCGAACCTAACGATGCCCACTCACCGTCCAGATTCAGGGCTTTCAATACGACTGGTGCGAACGAATACACCGCAAACATCGGCACGACGGCAGCACTCCAGAACACCGAGACAAACAGCATGCGTTTACCGTAGCCCGAGCGCACCAGATCTTTCAGCGTGACTTTGGCTTCCACCGACTCCGCTGGCATATTTTTCAGCGAGAATTCCGGACCGTAGACTTTCTTGATGATCTGCTCAGCCTCATTGAAACGACCTTTGCTGACCAACCAGCGTGGCGATTCCGGCGTGCCGATGCGCAGTACGAAAAGGAGTACCCCCAGCACAGCCGGGCTGGCCAGTACCAGACGCCATGCGGCATCACCGCCAATCGAGAGAATGAGGTTACCCACGATGTAAGCCAGGGCTGCACCGGCAAACCAGAGAATGGTCAAACCGGCCAAACGTTTACCACGATGCTTTTGCGGCAGGAATTCGGTCAGCAGTGATCCGGCAACCGGATACTCCAGCCCCACTCCGACCCCCACCAGGAAACGCAGGATAAACAGCGTGAGGGCCGATTCCGCCCAGAAAGTGCCGACCGAACCCAAGATAAACAGGATTGGCCCGACAAAGAACAGACGACGACGACCCACAATATCGGTCAGCCATCCGCCAAGGAAACCACTGCAGAAAGTGCCGAGCATCGCTGAAGCCGCCACCATGCCCTGCCAGAAGGTATCAAGTTGCAGATGCTGGGAAAACTGCACGATCGCCACGCCGATAATACTCAGCACGTAGCCATCGAGGATCCAACCGCCACCCGCGCGCAGCGACATTAACTGGTGAAAATTATTAAGCGGGACATCTTCAATGGATATATTGGTGTTGCTCATAACAGGGTCTCTCCTGAATTATTCATTTCTCTGCAGGCGCAGCGATCTGTCCAAATCAAAGATGATTTGGCGGAACGTTAAAGAAACAGAAAAAACATCATTGACTGATTTAGGTATTTCTTTGAAAAAGAAATTGACCTCGAAATTGAAAAACCCTGCGTTTAATCCCTGAACATAAATAATGAAATTAAGCATGACCCACTTGCAGATCGTCTGTCTTCATCATTGTTTAGCGGTGTGCTGACCCAATACGCATTTGTTCGCTTTTGTCTGTTAATCACAGGTTAACTCCATGTTCAAACTATGCTGAATTTCAGGTGGTGTAAACATGCCCAGGACACCCAAAACTTGAGATTGTGATCATCGCCAAAATTCATCTGGAAAAATAATTGGAAAAAGTTATACGTGTAAATTACTGATATTAATCCAATTAATTTTACATCATGGTAAAATTATACTACTTAATTGTATTTCCTTTGTATTTTTCATGTATGCAAAAAGTTACGGAATGGGATGGTTTTTCGTGAGAAGGGAAGCAAGAAAGGAGGCGTTACTCGGCGTGGATGTGCGCGAAACAGTGCGTCAGATCGCACTGTTTTATTCGCGGATAGAGAGTCAGAGAAGGAAATTAAACGACAAACTCGTAATGTGAGCCGTCGGGGAGCTCAATGTTGAGGCGTAGTTTTCCACCTGCCGCTTCAACATAGCGCTTCAGCGTCGATAGTTTTAAATCCCGGCCAGGTTTTTCCATTCCAGCAACGGTGGGTTGTTTAATATTTAATTGCTGCGCTATCTCTACCTGCGTTTTGTTTACTCTTTCACGCAATTCAGCAAGGTGAATATTTAACAATACTTCTTCAGCCATGGTGTTAGCTTTAGCCACCACCTCTGGCTTCTCGGTCGCAAGAATCTGTTCGAGTGTTCTGCCCATGTCGTTACTCCTTTGTCTCTTCGCGTTGAAGATGATGGGTAAATTCTTTATCTGCGAGCGGGATCAGCTCAGCATAAAAACGCTTTTCATTGCCACTCTTATGACCCGCACAAAGCACTACACCGCTGCGACGGGGATCGAATGCGTAAAATGCCCGAATAGGATCACCTTTGCTTTGAATACGAAGCTCTTTCATATTGCTAAAACGAGAGCCTTTGAGGGTGTCGGCGTAGGGCCTGCATAATGCGGGTCCAGCTTGCTGTAATACGATCATTGCGGACAAAACGCATGCTCAATCAGTGTCGTCTTGCGCTACAAGCCAATCATCAAACGTGTCCGTTGTAATTATTTGCCACATGATACGCCCCTTGCGATATAGGTCAAAAGCTATATAGGTTAAAGGCGATAATCAGTGTGACGAAACAAGGCGAGTCACGCACTTTATCTGTAATGACGTGTCGATAGGGATTCCAAAAAAAATGCCCGCTCAGTTATCCTGAGCGGGCATGGCCCTCATTAACAAAGACGTTAATCCACGGCGGGCGGTAAAGGTGCCAACTCCAGGCTGCTACGGAAATCGCTGCCTTGATAGTCGCTATCCAGCAGATTACGGCGACGTAATTCAGGGAGCAGTCCGTTGAGCAGCAAATCTTGCTGGTCAGGGCTACCCAGCCCGTGCAGGGAAATCACGTCCAGCACGCCCGCCTGATAACGCTGTTCGATGGCATCGGCGAGTTGTTCTGGCGTACCTGCCACAAACCAGTGACCGGTCTCTTCTGCTTTGATAATCAGTTCACGTAGCGTCAACCCCTCCAGCGCATACTGCCGGAAGATGGCGGCGCGGCCCTGGCGGCGATGCACCTGCTCCAGTTGCGGAATCAGCGAAGCGGGCAATGGCTGGTCGAACGGCAAGTCAGACAGATCCACCTCACCGCCCAGCATATCCGCAACGCGCAGCCTGCCCTGTTCGAAATCGATCCGTTCGTGTTTGTCACGCAGGCGGCGTGCCACATCTGCGTCACTGTCGCCAATGA
Source organism: Erwinia sp. S63 (assembly GCF_016625195.1). Taxonomy (GTDB): domain Bacteria; phylum Pseudomonadota; class Gammaproteobacteria; order Enterobacterales; family Enterobacteriaceae; genus Pantoea. The sequence continues at coordinate 324,072 of NZ_JACVUP010000001.1, read as the reverse complement.
TGGAATGGAATGAGTTCATGATCAGCGGCGGATTCTGTTCGCGACCAAAACGTCGTGCCCGCTGCTGCACATCTGCCACAAATGTCTGCGCCGCTTCAAAAGTGGGCTGCGAGGTATAGATCACCTCGGCATAGCGCGCGCCCAGCGTGACACCCGCCTCAGATTGCCCGGCCTGAAACTGCACCGGACGGCGCTGCGGCGGCGGCGGTACGTTGAGCGGTCCGGCAACCTGGAAGAAATCACCACGATAGTGGATAGGATGCAGTTTGCGATGATCAACACGAATGCCACCGCTTGCCGTGCGCTGCACTGCTGCACGTTCGTTGGCGTCATACAGCGCGTTCATCACCTCAATAAATTCGGTGGCGCGTGCATAGCGTTCCTGCGGTGGTGGCAACTGGCTTTCACCAAAATTCTCCTCACCGACGGAGGAAGTCACCGCATTCCACCCTGCTCTGCCGCCGCTGATGTGATCCAGCGTAGCGACCTGGCGTGCCAGATTATAAGGATGCAGCCAGCTGGTGCTGACCGTAGCGATCAAGCCAATCTGCGACGTCACCTGACTTAACGCCGCTAAGGCAATCAGCGGGTCCTGCGTGCCGGTGGTGCCCGCTAATCCAGCGGGATCGGCCTGCAGTAAATCGGCAGTGAACAGGCCGGTGATTTTCTCGCGTTCCGCGATTTTCGCCAGTTCAATGGCGCGCGCGATACCCACGCCCGGTTGGCTGTCATTGCCCGCGGAAATCACGCTGCTGGCACCGACTAAGGTTTTGAGTTTACGACGATACGTTTGCGACACCATATTCTCCTTTAAGGTTGGCGCGTGAAATCCGCTTTAACGGCTTGAAGTGCATCTGCATCAATCAGCAGACGTAAACCGGTGCGTGCCAGCACGCGGGCGCCAATCATCAACGCCTGATAACCGCGATCCGAATTGGCGGCTTCACGGAAGGGCACGGTGTGAAAAATCAGGTCATCCGGACCAATTTTCAGCCACGGATGCGCGGTGGGCACCGCATGGCTGATGTCCCCGGCATCAGTTGAGACTTTATTGCGCTGCGGCGAGAGATCGACGTGCTCGCCCGCTGCACGAAACTCCTCCAGCAGCACCGCTTCCAGCGCGGGGTTAAGCTTGAAATCACGCGGACCGATTTGATGATCAATTTCCACACGTGCACCGGTCGCCAGCGCCACACCCTCGGCAATCGCTCTTAATTTCGGCTCTAAGGATTCCACCAACTCGCGGCTATCGGCACGAATGTAGTAATGCGCCGAGGCGTACTCTGGAATGACGTTCGGTGCCTGACCGCCATTGGTGATAATCCCGTGCACACGCACGCCGTCCGGCAGCTGCTGGCGCAATACGCTAATACCGTTGTACAGCAACACCAGTGCATCCAATGCGTTGATGCCTTCATGCGGCGCGCTGGCAGCGTGTGAGGGTTTGCCATAAAAATGGAAATAGAGATGATTGTTCGCCAGCGTCGATTCAGTGAGGCGCGTTTTACCGGATGGATGCACCATCAGCGCCACATCGACATCGTCGAGTAATCCGGCTTCGACAAAACGCTTCTTCACGTTGCCTTTTGGCCCGCCGGGACCGGCTAACCCGCCCTCTTCTGCTGGCGTTCCTAACACCACGACACGGCCGCCGGTTTGTTCCAGCACCTGAGACAGCGTAATGGCCGCCGCGACGCTAGTGGTGCCGATCAGGTTATGACCGCAGGCATGGCCAATGCCAATTAGCGCATCGTATTCCGCCAGGAACGCAATAGTCGGGCCCGGTTTACTGCTGGCTTTGACCGCGTAAAACGCGGTTTCATGTCCGGCGACGTTGCGCGTGGCTTCAAATCCCTGCTCAGTGAGCAACTGCGTCAGCTGCGCACTGGCAAAGTATTCGTTGTTACCGGTTTCCGGTTTCGCAAAGATCGATTTCGCCACCGCAATATATGAGGCGCTGTGCTGTTCGAGATGGTTTTCCAGCGTGAGCTGAAGCGTGTTCAGCGGCATAACGGATTCTCCTGAATCAGGGCAAGTCAATGCCATCACTCTAAGCGCGTTAGCTGCTGATGTTTATCAAGAAATAGTGATAAGGATTGCGGGAAAAGGCACAACTGATTTAGGGCAAAAATGCGCAATAAATTGCCCCGCTGCGGTTGTTTTGCTGCGGGCGAATCCTGGCTCGCCCGTATTGGGCGAGCTGAAGGCTACACCCTGCAAAGGCTTAATGTGTTGACATTCACCAGGGTTCGCTACGCCTGTAAACCGGCAGCGACGCGATTTATCGCGCGAAGTCTAGTGTCGCTTATCGATGTGCTGCACCAGTCGATCGCCGACCCACTGAATGCCGCACACCAGCACAATCAACACCGCAATCACCGCGATCATTACTGAGGTTTCAAATCGTTGATAACCATAGCGAATCGCCAGATCGCCTAATCCGCCCGCACCAATCGCTCCCGCCATCGCCGATGCGCCGATTAATGCCACCAGCGTCACCACAAACCCCGAGAGAATGCCGGGCAGCGCTTCAGGAATCAGCACATCCCAGACGATGCGCAGCTTGCTGGCGCCCATCGCGCGTACGGCATCAATCAGGCCCCGGTCCACATCACGCAGCGACACTTCGGCCACGCGAGCAAAATACGGCGTCGCGGTGATCGATAGCGGAACTATCGCCGCCCAGGTCCCCAGTGACGTACCGACCAGAAAACGGGTAAACGGAATCAGCGCCACCAGCAATATAATGAACGGTAGCGAACGGAAGCCGTTGATCACTAGCCCCAGCACCCGGTTAATGCCACGGTGTTCTGCGATGCCGCCTGCACTGGTCATCACCAGAATCAACCCCAACGGCAAACCGGCCACCAGCGAAAACAGCCCGGAAATCAGCGTCATTAATACCGTTTCGCCCAACGCATTGAGCAATAAATCAATCATCACTGGCGACATAACCCACTAACTCCACTTGCACCTGCTGCCCGCGCAGCCAGCTGAGAATCTGTTGCTCATCGGTCACGTTGGCGACCGGAAGCGCGATAAAGAAGCGCACCACAGCGTAATGCTGAATATGGTCGATGCCGCCTTGCAGTAAGCGGAATTTACCCGGCAACGCTGCGGCAAAACGGGTCAGCAGATCACCCTGCGCATCCTCGCCAGCAAAGTGCACGCTGTAAATGGCTTCGCCCTGTCTCCTCTCGGTAACCCGTGCGGCAAGTGCTTCGGGTAACTGTGGCAGCAATCCACGTAATAAGGTTCGCGTCAGCTCGGATTGCGGATGGGCGAACACCTGCCACACCAGGCCTTGCTCAATGATCTCACCCGCGTCAATCACCGCCACGCGGTGCGCCACCGACTTGATGACTTCCATTTCATGGGTGATCAGCAAAATAGTGATGCCTAGTTTTTGGTTGAGCGATTTCAGCAACGTGAGGATAGAACGGGTGGTCTCAGGATCGAGCGCAGAAGTCGCTTCATCACACAACAGCAGTGCCGGGCTTGCCGCCAATGCACGAGCAATGCCAACCCGCTGTTTCTGCCCGCCCGACAGCGCCGCCGGATAGTGCTGTGCCTTATCCGCCAGCCCCACCAATTCCAGTAATTCCGCCACGCGCTGGGCACGTTGCACCTTATCCAGACCGGCTATTTTCAGCGGCAACGCGACATTCTGCGCCACGGTTTTCGCCGACAGCAGGTTGAAGTGCTGGAACACCATGCCAACCCGACTACGCACTGATTGCAGCTGTTTTTCCGACAGGCCGGTAATTTTCCGGCCTTCGATTTCAATGACGCCTTCGTCAGGTTGCTCAAGCCCGTTCAGACAGCGAATCAACGTCGATTTGCCCGCGCCACTGCGGCCAATCAGGCCGAGAATTTCACCTTTCTGCACCGTCAGTGAAATATCGCGCAGCGCCCGAGTTTGCCCAAAGCGACGTGAAACGCCCTGTAAGCGCACTACGCTGCCGCTTTCGCGAGCAAGACGTTCACGGTCTTGCGCATTCTCTACCACGCCACGCGTTAACGCGTTTAACGGCGCTTCGACTCCTGAGAAAATCGTCATGCTTAATCCTTACCAGGCCGTTTCGCCGGTGCCTTTATAGACCTTATCAAACACGGTCTTCACAGCGTCGTTCTGATACGAGGACACCAGGGTTTTCACCCACGGCGCGCTCACGTTCTCTTTCTTCACGGCGATAAAGTTGTTGTACGGGTTGTCCTTCACCGGCTCCTGCGCGATACGATCGGCGGCAGTCAGACCGCTTTTCAACGCCCAGTCGGTGTTCACCACCGCCGCATCCAGATCCGGCACTGAACGACCAATAATGCCGGAGTCCAGCTCCTTAATTTGCAGGTGATGAGGATTCGCGGTGATATCTGCCGTGGTGGCGGCAATGCCAACGCCAGGCTTCAGCTTGATCAGACCTTGCTGTTCCAGCAGCACTAAGCCACGCGCTTCGTTGGAAGGATCGTTCGGCACACCAATTACCGCACCGTCTTTCAGCTCAGCCGCCTTCTTCACTTTCTTCGAGTAGAGACCAATCGGCCACACTGCCGTATCGCCCACGCGCACGATATCGTAATGATTCACTTTGATTTGATTATTGAGGAACGGCTGATGCTGGAAGGCATTGGCATCCACCTCACCATTTTGCAGTGCCTCATTCGGCTGGTTATAGTCGTTGAAAATCACAGTTTTCACCGTCAGTCCTTTAGCTGCGGCTTGCTTGATCACTTCGCGCCAGACGTCTTCATCTTCTCCGCTCATGATGCCGACTTTGACTGAGGTTTTATCGGCGGCGTGGGCCAGTGACAGCGGTGCTAATACGGTGCTCGCCAGCAGCAAAGCGCCAGCGGTTAACAAGAATGTCGTTTTGGCGGATGCCAGGCGTGTGTGCATAGTTATTTCCTAATCGTTATAATTGCAGCGGTCAAAGTACACTGTCGTGATGAACAGATAGCCGCAGTATACGTAGATGCTTATTCCTGCATTATGATTTATCCGGGAATGCTATTCCTGAAAAGAATAAAGACACACAGCCGCTCGCATCGCCACAAGTGAACGGACGGCTGTGATACCATGCCGTTTTGATTGACCTGTTATTGAGCGCTATGTCGGACACTACAACGAAACGTAAAAATGACCCGGAAGGGCTGAAAAAACGCATCCTTGCCGGTGCCCTGAAAACCTTCGCCGAGTTCGGTATGCAGGGCGCACGCCTCGAGCAGATTGCTGAACACGCGCAAACCACCAAACGCATGGTGGTGTATCACTTCATCAATAAAGAGAAGCTGTATATCGAGGTGCTGGAGCAGGTCTATCAGGCGATTCGTGAACACGAAACCGGATTGAACCTTGCACAAATGGAACCCGAGCAGGCGATGATTAAACTGGTTGAAGCCAGCTTCGACTATCACGCTACCCATCAGGATTTCATGCGTTTAGTGTGTACGGAGAACCTGTTGCGCGGCCGCTACATTGTGCAATCTGAGCGCATTAAAGCGTTAAACAAAAGTACGCTGGATCTGCTGGATGACATCCTGACGCGCGGCCAGCAGCAAGGCATCTTTATTGATGGCCTGAACACCGTGGACGTGCACCGCCTGCTAAGTAGTATCTGTGTGCACCACGTCGCCAACCGCTACACCTTCCACTTCCTGTTCACCCCGGAGGATACGGAAGAGGACAGCATCCGCCGTAACCGCCAGCTGGCTGTCACTGCCACCCTGCGCTATATCCGCAAAACACCTTAGACCTGTGCGCCGCTGTGATGGTCTACGCTTAAAGCCTTGGGACCGTCACAGACCTCAGTCTAAGGAACGCCGTAGTGAACAGAGATTCCCATCTTTATCCCTTACGCAACACAGGTAACACTGAGCAAGACAGCGCACTCTGGAACTGGGCGCAAAACACCGTGGTGGGTCAACGCCAGCAAGTCTTTCAGCCGCAAAATGAAGCGGAACTGCAACAACGCCTAAAATCCTCCAGCGGTAAAGTGCGGGTGATTGGCAGTCGCCTTTCACCCGGACGCATGCTGTGTGTGAATGCTGACGATCTGTTGCTGGATCTCAGCGCGATGCAAGGCGTGCTGGGCGAAGATGATACCAGCATCACCTTCGCAGCCGGTACGGTGTTGCAACAGGTGTTCGATGCTCTTACCGAACGCCATCGCATGCTGGCCTGTTCGCCGGGCGTGATATCCGTGCAGACACTGGCCGGTGCCATGGCTACCGGCACCCATGGTCAGGGCCTGAATCAGAGTTCTCTGGCGGATGAAGCGTTGAGTATCCGCATGGTGATGGCCGATGGCAGCGTGCGGGAATTTCAGCGGGGTGAGCCCGATTTCCCGGCGGCGCAGACCTCACTAGGATCGCTGGGGATAGTGACTGCGGTGACGATGCGCACCCAGCCGTTTCGTTTGTTTACCTGCCATAAATTTGCCGAGTCCGCCGATACCCTGGAGCAGGATCTGCCGCGCTGGAATCAGCAATATGAACTGAGCAAAGCCTGGTGGTTTGTGGATGACAACCTGATGCACGTCTGGAATGCCAACCCCGCCAGTGAAGTGGATGTGCAAGCGTGGCACGCCAATGGCGGCGAGGTGATCGAGCATGGCGATGACACTGACAGCAGTTTGAATGACACCATCGATCAGACGCTGGCGCAGATGCATCGTGATACACAGATTGAAGGCAAAGGCGGTAAGCAGTTTCGCACCGTCACGCGCTTCCGCGATTTCACCGACCTCAGCGGCGATATCTACCAGCTGTTTTGTCGCGGCATTGCCGTGCCGCAAATCAACGTGGAAATTGGCGTGCCGCTGGATAAGACACCGGAAATTATCGGCAAAATCAAAGCCTGGTATGCGGAGAATCATCCGCACATGCACTATCCCATTATCCTGCGTTGTACTGGCGCGTCAGAAGCCTGGCTCAGTCCGGCTTATCAGCAGCCGACCTGTTTCTTTGGCTTCGTGGTCTATTACGCCGATGACGGTTCGCTGTCACAGGACGGTCTGCATTTCCTCACCGAGGTGGAGAAATTGCTGGCAGCAGAAGGCGGACGACCGCACTGGGGCAAATACTACGATCCGCAGCGCTACAGCTGGCGGGATATCTATCCACAGTGGGATGCGTTTCGCGCGGTGCGGGAACAACTCGATCCGCAGCGTCGTTTTAGCAATGACTATGTCACGGCTTTGTTTGATTGAATTTTGACGGGGGAGGATTTATGTACGCCTGGGTAACACTACTGACACAACCGGATTATTTTATCGGCGTGAAAGCGCTGCACCGTTCACTGAAACGCAGCGAAACCGCATGGCCATTGATTGTGATGGTGACCGATGCAATTGACATCGAAACGCGTGAAGCCTTGCAGGCGATGGGCTGTGTGATTCATCCAGTCGATCCTCTAATGCCGAATGCGGAACTGGAGCAGCATTATGCCTCTGCGCAATTTGGTGAAGTGTGGAGCAAGCTGCGGGCATGGGAACTGACCGGCTGTGAGCGCGTGGTATTTCTTGATGCCGACATGCTGGTGCTGCGCAATATGGATGAGCTGTTTACGCTGGACCTTGGCGATCATGCGCTGGCCGCCTGCCACGCCTGTCGCTGCAATCCGAATAAAATCGCCAGTTATCCCGCCAGCTGGCAGCCGGAAAATTGCCATTACACCTGGCAGGATCGCGGTGAAGCGGCTCCTGCCAGCCTGGACCGCTATCTGAATGGTGGCTTTTTGGTGCTCGAACCGAATCAAGAGGTGTTTAGCTGGCTACAGCAAAAAGTCGCTGCTATCACTGATCTACGCCGCTACCCGTTCTCTGAACAGGATTTACTTAATGAAGTGTTTGAGAATCGCTGGCTGCCGCTGCCGTATATCTACAACGCGCTGAAAACACTGCCGTTCCAGCACAGCGCCATGTGGCAAGAGGATGAAGTGAAGAATCTTCACTTTATTCTGGCTAAGCCATGGAAACGCGACCTCAACCAACCCGAAAGCGAGCGCGACCGCTACTACGCATTGGATAAGCTGTGGTGGGAGTTAGGGGTTAATTAAGAAAAGAGGCGCACTTCGCAAAGTGCGCCTCTTTAGTTTTAACGCCAGCCCAGCTCCGGTGCCACATGGGTCAGGATGCTTTCCATCACGTGCGCGCAGTAATCCACGCCCAGCTGGTTCGGGATGGTGAGCAGCAGCGTATCGGCTTCGGCAATCCCTTCGTCCTGTGCCAGCTGTTTGATCAGCTGTTCAGGCTCTGCGGCATAGCTACGACCAAAGATGGCGCGGGTTTTCTCATCGAGGAAGCCCACGGAGTCCTGATCCTGACCACTGCGACCAAAGTAAGCACGGTCGATATCATTGGTCAGCGCAAAGATACTGCGGCTCACTGACACACGCGGCGTGCGCTGATGTCCGGCGGCTTTCCAGGCTTCACGGTAAGCGCGAATCTGTTTGGCCTGCTGGATGTGGAACGGCTCGCCAGTTTCATCATCCTTCAGTGTGGAGCTTTGCAGATTCATACCCTGCTGTGCTGCCCAAACTGATGTCGCATTTGAACCGGAACCCCACCAGATACGCTCACGCAGCCCTTCTGAGAATGGCTCCAGACGCAGTAAGCCCGGTGGATTCGGGAACATCGGCTGTGGATTCGGTTTAGCAAAACCCTCACCGCGCAGCACTTCCAGCAACTCTTCGGTGTGACGACGTCCCATATCGGCATCGGTTTCACCCTCTTTCGGGTTAAAACCAAAGTAGCGATAGCCTTCAATCACCTGCTCCGGGGAGCCGCGGCTCAGACCGAGTTGCAGACGACCGTTAGAAATCAGGTCTGCCGCACCGGCATCTTCCGCCATATACAGCGGGTTTTCATAACGCATATCGATCACGCCAGTACCAATCTCAATGCGATTGGTTTTGGCACCGACCGCCGCCAGCAGCGGGAACGGTGAACTTAACTGACGCGCAAAGTGGTGCACGCGATAGTAAGCGCCATCCGCGCCCAGCTCTTCTGCAGCCACCGCTAAATCGATGGATTGCAGTAACACATCCTGAGCGGAACGGGTGGCTGACTGCGATGACGGGGTCCAGTGACCAAAGGATAAGAAGCCAATCTTTTTCATGGTGAAATTCTCCAGGGGGACCGCACTGGCCCGCACATGATGCATTAAGTTTCGATGGAGAAAGGTTACGCCAGGCGAGAGGTGACTGATAGCCAATAGTTTTCGCGCGCTTCATCAACTTTTTTGCATAAGTCATAAAAACACGGTCTTTGTGTTTATCACGGTGATCAATCATCTTGCGTGGAATATATCCGATTCACAGGTTTATGGCATCCGCATGGCAAACGACTATATCAATGCACACCAGCGTGAAGTGGTGCACCAGCTGGGCCGCAATTGGCTGTGGCGCAGTGAACTGCCCACCTGGGCGCTGATGGCCGGGGTGTATGGCGGCTGGTTTGGCTGCGTCATCTATTGGCAAACGCTGGGTCTGTTTTTAACCACTCTGCTGCTGATTGTGTTCACCACCTGGTATATGTCGCTGCAGCATGAGCTGATCCATGGCCATCCCACGCGTTTTCCAAGGCTCAACCAGCTGTTTGGTACCCTGCCGCTGGCGGTGTGGTATCCCTATGGGCTGTATCGCGATTCCCATCTGGCGCATCACCGCAATCACACTCTGACCGAACCGGATGAAGATCCGGAAACTTATTACCTGTCGCCAGAACGCTGGGCACAGCTCAAGCCGTGGCAGCAACGCTTGATTCACCTGCGTAATACATTTCCCGGCCGTTTGCTGTTAGGTCCGCTGCTGGATATTGCGGCCACGCTGAAAGTGATGGTGTTGGCACGGGATCGTGCGGCTATTACTATGTGGATGGTTCATCTGACGCTGCTAGGCGGGCTTTTTTACTGGATGCAGCAGCAAGGATTATCGCCGCTGTGGTTCGTGGTTGCCGTGAGTTATCCGGCATTGGCGTTGACCAAAATACGATCTTTCTACGAGCATCGCGCAGAAGAAGCCCCGCTGGCACGCTCCGTGAACAATGAAGCCGCCTGGCCATGGCGTTTGCTATTTCTGAATCTCAACTATCATTCTGTACATCACGATCTGCCCGGTTTGCCCTGGTACGGCTTGCGCAAAGTCTATCTGCTGTATCGCGACGGCTACCATCAGCGCAATCACGGTTTCCGCGTCGCTGGATATGGCGAGTGGTTGCTGTGTTTCTGGCGCAAATCGGTCAACGTCAACGCCCATCCGGGAACGCACAAGGATGCACAGCATGCCGATCATTTCACTGCCGATGTACGATATCCATCATCCGACGACGCTTGGCCTGACCGTAGCGCTAACGACGCTGCTGAAACAACGCGGCGTGCAGGCTGAGGTTGAGTGGCACAACGATCTCTTACCCCACTGGCACGACGCTGATTTGCTGTTAAGCCAGACCTGTGGCTATCCGCTGGTTGCTTTATTGCCTGATGTCCAACTGGTTGGGGCATTTCAATCCAGCGCGCAAGGCTGTGAGGGACTTCGCTATCGCAGCTGGCTGGTGGCGCGCAAAGAGGATGAAAATCTCACCCTGAGCGATTTTCGTGGTCGCCGCGCCGTATGCAACAGTGATGACTCGCACTCGGGCTACAACTCGCTGCGCTACGTGATCGCGCCATTGGCGCACGACGGGCATTTCTTCAGTGAAGCGCTGCAGAGTGGCAGCCATCGTCAATCGTTAGCCGCGTTGCGTGAACAACGAGCGGATATCGCGGCGATCGATTGCATCACCTGGGCGCTGTTGCGTGCTCATCACCCTGAAGAACTGGCCGGGTTAGAGATCATTGGCGAAACCCCGCTGTGTGCCGCACTGCCGTTAATCACCTCAGCAAAAACCGATGCTCAAACGCTTGAGCATTTGCGCAGCGCACTGACCGAACTCACTACTGATAAGAAGTATCAGCAGCTGCTGGCGGCGAGCCTGATCAGCGGTTTTGCGGTGCCAGAACGTGCATTCTACGATGAGGTGCAAGCGTGGGAAGTTCAGGCTGCGGAGTATGGTGTGACGGCACTTTGATTGCAGCGGCAGATTTTTTGCTGATGCGAGCCTGCAATCCACAGCACCTTTACTGATGTTAAGATGCTGTGGCCAAAGTGGGTGTTCCTTTTGTTCGCCTGAACTGCGGATTGTCCTGTTAAGCCACGACTTGCTGACGGCGTTGAGCAGCAAACTGGTTTTCCGGCTCGGCTAATCCCAGATTCTCACGCAAGGTCTCCCCTTCGTATTCGCTGCGATAGATCCCGCGCGCCTGCAGCAGTGGAATCACCTGCGCCACGAAATCATCAAACGCAGTCGGTGTGCCGCCACGCACGATAAAGCCGTCGGTTGCGCCCGCCAGGAACCATTGCGCTAATCCGTCTGCCACTTGCTGTGCAGTGCCGAGGAAACTCGGACGCGGTGTGGCTTCCTCCAGCGCGGCCTGGCGCAAGGTTAACCCACGCTCGCGCGCATTTTGCTTAATCTTATCGGTGGTGCTGCGGAAGCTGTTCGCTCCGAGATCGCCAATCTCCGGGAAGGGTTCATCCAGCGCATACTGAGTGAAATCGTGATGCTCGAAGTAGCGTCCCAGATATTCCAGCGCTTTATCGATAGTGACCAGCTCGGCGGTTTGCTGATAACGGCGCTCGGCGTCCTGTTCCGTATCCCCAATGATCACGCTGATACCCTGGAACACGCGGATATCATCAGCATCGCGGCCACGCGCCACTAAGCGGCGGCGTACGTCTTCACGAAATTCACGCGCCTCTTCCAGCGTCTCCTGGCGGGTATAAATGGCATCTGCTGCTTCTGCCGCAAACGCTTTGCCGGCTTCAGAAGCGCCCGCCTGGAACACAATTGGGCGTCCCTGCGGCGAGCGGCCGACGTTTAACGGCCCCTGCACGGCAAAATATTTGCCCTTGTGATTCAAGGTATGCAGCTTGTCTGCATCAAAGAACTGTCCCGTTTGCTTGTCGCGTACGAACGCATCCTGTTCCCACGAATCCCACAATCCCTTCGCCACCTGCAAATATTCGCTGGCGACGCGGTAGCGCTCATCGTGCTCCGGATGAGTGGCGCGTGAGAAGTTTTTCGCGGAACCTTCAAGCGGCGAGGTCACCACATTCCAGCCAACCCGACCACCACTCAGTTGATCAAGACTGGCAAACTGGCGTGCCACGGTAAACGGCTCGCTGTATGAGGTGGAGAGCGTCGCCACTAAACCGATTTTCTGCGTCACCAGCGAGAGTGCGGACAGCAAAGTAATCGGCTCAAAGCGGTTGAGAAAATGCGGGATCGACTGAGGTGTGATGTACAAACCATCGGCAACAAACAGAAAATCGATCTTCGCTTGCTCCGCTTTGCGTGCCAGATCCAGCACGTAATCTACATTAATGCTGGCATCGGCCACCGCATCAGGATGGCGCCATGCCGACATGTTGCCGGATACACCCTGAATGATGGCACCCAGCCGCAGCTGGCGTTGTGTCTGACTCATAACATGCTCCTGTTAAGCGTGTGCGGGCTGCCAGTCGGGAATTACCGGCAGCGCCTGAAGTAGTTTTTGCGTCCACGGATGCTGCGGTGCGGCAAACACCTGGGTTAGCGCTCCGCTCTCGACGATCTGTCCGTTTTGCATCACCAGCACGCGATCCGCCAGATGCTGGATCACGCCGAGATCGTGGGAAATAAACAGCAGTGCAGTGCCGTGCTCGGCCTGCATCTCCGCCAGCAGATCCAGCACCTGTGCCTGCACTGAGACATCCAGTGCGCTTACTGGCTCATCGGCCACCAGCAGCGCTGGATTTGGCGCAAAGGCGCGCGCAATCGCCACGCGCTGGCGCTGCCCGCCAGAAAGCTGTTGTGGATAGCGCTGCAGGAAGCGGTCACCCAGTTGCACTTCATCCAGCAACTGGCGCACGCGCTGTCGACGCGCATCGCCATAGATGCCAACGCTGTCGAGGCTTTCACCGATGATTTTTTCTACCGTGTAGCGTGGATCGAAAGAGCTAAACGGGTCCTGCGCGATCAGCTGCAGCCTGGCACGGCGTGCGCGACGGGCTTTCTCTGGCAGGCGATCCCAACGTTCACCTTCCAGCTGTAGCGTGCCGCTGTCGGGTTCCGTTAAGCCCATCACCACTTTCACCAGCGAGGTTTTCCCCGAGCCGGATTCGCCCACCACGCCCAGCGTCTCACCCGCATGTAGCTGAAAATTGATATTGTTGAGCACCAGGCGATCGCCATAGCCTTTATTCAGATTGATGCCTTCCAGCAACGGCGTGGTGCCCGGCTTTGGACGCGGCGGTAACAGTGTGGGTTCGGTGGCACTCAAACGCATCCCACGCGTGGCGGAGGTTGGCACCGCGCGTAGCAGGCGCTGTGTCCAGGCATGTTGCGGACGCTGCAGCAGCGGGCCACTGTGGCCCTGCTCCACCACTTCACCATCGCGCATCACCAGCACGCGATCTGCCAGTTCCGCCACCACCGCCAGATCGTGGCTGATCAGCAGCAGACCATGCCCTTCCCGGCGGCGCTGAGCCAGCAGTTGCAGAATCTGGCGCTGCACCGTCATATCCAACGCGGTGGTCGGCTCATCGGCAATCAATAACGTTGGATTGCCTGCTAGCGCGGTGGCAATCAGCGCACGCTGGCGTTGGCCGCCGGATAGCTGGTGCGGATAGCGTGCCAGCCGGCTTTCAGCATCGTGAATACCTGCCGCTTTCAGCAGAGCCAGGCTCTTTTCCTCAATCGCCTCACGATGTCCCGCCGCGTTGAGCGCATCACTCAGCTGTTGTCCAATACGGCGCAGTGGATCGAGCGAGACCAGCGCATCCTGCAGCACATAGCCGATACGACGTCCCCGCAGCGCGTGCCAGTCATGACGAGTGGCCTGACGCATATCACGTCCATCGATGGTAAAACGATCGGCGGTCAGCACCGCGCCATCGGGCAATAATCCCAGCAAACTGCGGGCGGTCAGGGTTTTACCCGAGCCTGATTCTCCCACTAGCGCCACTGACTCACCCGGCCACACTTGTAAGTTGAGGTTCTTCACCACCTGCTGTGGACCAAAGCGAATGCTGAGATTTTGAATATCGATAAAGGGTTGGCTCATGCACTTCTTCCTTCAAAACGAGCCTGCCAGTGGCGGCCTAAGGTATTTACCGCAATCACGGTCAGGGTGATAAACACGCCGGGCCACACCGCGATCCACCAGGCGTTGCGCAGATAGTTACGCCCTTCTGCCAGCATCAGGCCCCATTCGGCGGTCGGCGGTTGCGGTCCCATGCCGAGGAAGCTCAAACCGGCGGTGCCGATAATGGCGGTGCCGAGTCCCAGCGTGGCGAGCGCCGGCACCTGCGCGATGGCGTGCGGCAGAATATGGCGGGTGATTAACGTGAAGCGTGACAAGCCAAAGGTGCGTGCCTGCTCAACGTACCCGGAGGTCATTACCGTGTAGGTTTGCGCACGCACCACGCGGGCGAAGCGCGGCACGGAAGCCACACCGAGTGCGATAATCAGGTTGTTGGTGCCGGGTCCGGTAAACGCGATCAGCATCAGTGCCAGCAACAGATCCGGGAAGGCGGAGATCACATCTACCGCGCGGCTTAGCAGCTCATCGATCACCCCACGCGCCAGTGCCGCAATCAGGCCCAGCAAGGTGCCAAACAGTACCGCCAATGCCATTGCCGCCACGCTGATGAACAGCGAATAGCGGCTGCCGTAAATCACGCGCGTCAGCAGATCGCGTCCCAGTTGATCGGTGCCGAGCCAGTGGGCAGCAGAAGGGGCCAGCTGCGCGTTAACCGGATCGGCCAGCAGCGGATCGCTATGGGTCAGCAGGCTGGGCGCAATCACCGCCACCGCCAGCAGCAGCAGGTAGAGAATAGCCAGCCACACGGCAGTGGGCAGTGATAAGGGAAGACGTTGAAGGGCCGCAATCATGATTTGTTCTCCCCACGCAGACGCGGATCGATCCACAGTGACAGGATGTCGACCAGCGTACTCATCACCACGTAAATCAGCGCAGAAAGGATCGCCACTGCCAGCACCACCGGAAGATCTTTAGCTAAGACGGCATCCACGGTGAGTTTGCCAAGGCCAGGGCGACCAAATACTTGTTCGGTAATCACGGCGCCACTGAGTAATCCGCCCACCAGCCAGCCGGTTAAGGTCACGGCGGGGAGCGCAGCATGACGCAAAGCGTGGCGTAAACGGATAGTGGTTTCCCCTACGCCCCAGGCACGCAGCGTCAGGGTAAAGGGTGCATCCAGTGCACGCTCCAGTTCACGACGCAGTAGTTGGGCGATTACCGCCCCTTGCGCCAGTCCCAATGCCAGCGCTGGGAGCACCAGTGAGGAGAGTGAACGATCGCCTGCCACCGGGAACCAGCGCAGCGTGAAGCTAAAGATAAACAGCAGCACGATGCCCATCCAGAATGACGGCGTAGACGCCAGCAGCAGTTCAACACTGTTGGCCACTCGACGCCCAATGCGACGATGGGCCGTTGCAACCGCCATCACCACCGCAAACAAAATGCTCACCAGCAGTGCCGCTAGCGTGAGTTTGATGGTCGGCCACAGCTGGGTAGCCAGCAGATGGCTGACTTCGGTGTTGAGCATATAAGAGCGACCAAAGTCGCCATGGAGTACGCGCCACAGGTAATGCAGATATTGCCACCACAGTGGCTCATTCAATCCCCATTCTGCACGAATTGCCGCTTCAATCGCCGGGGTGCGTAGCTGTTCACCGATCAGCAAACTAACAATATCGCCGGGTGCCAGATGCACCCCGAGAAAAGCCAGCGACACGGCGGCCCACAGCACCATTACGCCGCCAAGCAGACGACCAACAATGCGGCGCGATAACTCACTGCGCCAGAGAGCAGGCCGACGCGGACGCGGGGTGCGGGTGACAATGCTTTCCAGACTCATCTTCGCCTCCTGATTAATGGTCACTGAGCCAGATGTCGTACGCGTTTTCTGGCATCTGCTTGTAGCTGCGGAAGCCCACGCCGTGCACGTAGCGGGCGGCAGCGATTTGGTCTTCCGGTTCATAGAGTGGGATCGCCAACGCCTGCTGCGTCAGGGCATAGTGCTGGAGCTGGCTGTAGTATTTGCGGCGCTGATTGATATCAAGCGTGGCGGCGGCCTGATCGAGCCAGCCATTGATTTCAGGGCTGTTAACGCGGCTGTAGTTGATAGCGCCACCGGCTTTCACCGGACGGTAGTGATTTTCGATATCAATGCCGTCGGTTTCGGTATTCGAGTTGGCAATCGAACCAAAGTGGCCGCTGTTACGCACGTCGGCATAGGTGCCGGAATCGACATAGCGCAATTTGATTTCGACGCCAAGACGTTGACGCGCCTGCGCCTGAATCGCCTGTAACAGCACATCGCGCTGATCACGCACCGTGGCCTGCGCCTGAATCACTTCGATGCTCAGACGCTGACCGTCTTTGCTGCGAAAGCCTTCGCCATCGCGCGCTTGCCATCCGGCCTCATCCAGTAATTTGTTCGCCGCTGTCGGGTTATTACCGTACTGCCCTTCCAGATCGTTGTTATAGAGCGGATCGACCGGTGAGGTGATGCCCCACGCGCGGGTGCGTTCGCCGCGATACACCGACTTCAACAGTGGATCGATATCCAACCCCTGCAACAGCGCCTGACGCACTTTCACATCTCGCGTTGGGCCGTAGTCCACATTGAGAAACAATGAATAAGGCGTGCCGGTATTCAGCGCATGCTGGTAGGTAAAATCAGCGCTGTCCTTGAACTCGCTGGCATCATTGCCCGAAATGCCCTCAATCACGTCCAGCTGGCCGGATAGCAATGCGCCGGTGCGCACCGAGGATTCCGGCAGGAAGGTCACCCGCTCCAGATATGCCGGACCCTGATGATGTGCCGTGGCCGGTGCCCAGTGGTAATGCGGATTGCGCACCAGTGTCAGTTGCTGGCCCTTTTCGTAGCTTTCGATGATGAAAGGACCGGTGCCCGCAATCTCTTTACCGCCCGCTTTGAGTTGCGGTGAGTGCCAGCTGGCGGGAGCCAGAATCTGCAGCTTTGCAGCAAACGACAGGAATGGCGCATAGCCCTGTTTCAGGGTGATCACCACGGTGTCGTTATCGGGTGTTTCAACGCTGGCAATACGTGCGCTCAGGGCGCAGATGCTGGTTCCGGCGCAATATTTTGGATCCTGAACATGGCGGAAGTTCTCCGCCACCGCGTTGGCATCCAGTTTTTCACCGTTCGAGAAAGTGACATCGCGACGCAGCGTGAAGCGATAAACTTTGCCGTCTGGGCTGACCTCGTAACCCGTCGCCAGCCACGGCACGAAGCTGCCATCGGTGCGACGCGCCAGCAGGGATTCCCATACATTGCGCAGCGTCACTTCTGCCTTGGACTGCCCGTTTAACTGTGGATTTAACGGTGCCGGTTCGGTTTCCACGCCATAGGTCAGTGAACCGCCGCTGCGCGGGGATGCTGCGGCAAGCGTGGCCGAGGTGCTCAGCAGGCACGCCAGCCCCAGCGCCAGCGTGATCGAATTCGCTATCATAAAGTCCCTGTTGTTTTAAATGGTGTGAATCAGGCGATGTTGGCAATCGGCTGTGGGTGAAATTCCTTTTTCAGGAACACCAGCGCTTCGCCCAATGCATTGGTGCGGTGATAAAACGGCTGATAGCCGCGACGCAAATAAAGCTCACTCAGCCACGGATGTTTGATGGCGGTTGCCAGATAGACACCCGGCGCTTTAAGCGTCTGTTTCAACAGGGTGTCCTCGGCATAGCTGATGATTTCACGACCATAGCCCTGCCCTTTGTAGTCTGGGTCCACGGCGAACCAGTGGATAAACGGCAGCGACGACGGCGCATCGGTTTCCTGCTGCCACGGAAAGCGCACCGTTACTGTCGCAACAGCGCGCTTCCATTTGCGCAGCACCAGCACCGTTTCCTGTTCAATGACGCGGCGTACCTGCTCGACGTTGCCCTGCGAAATGGTGAAATGCACATCCAGCGCCACCAGCGAGGCATACGCACGCTGTAACAGGGCAAATATCTCTTCGGCATCGTCGGGTTTGGCGATTTGGATGGATTGGCTCATGTTCGGGTTTCCTGAATTTATCTTCAGGGAATTATTGAAATCCGGGGAATTAAAGTAAAACGAGAATAGTGGCAATGGATTTGTTAATTGTGGGAAATAACAGAAGCGTTTTATTTGGCGCATAGCATAGCGGCAAAATTTATCGCGCGCCCACAAGCAATTAAGTTGCTTCTGATGCACGCGCAATAAATCATGCCGCTACCAATCGTTTTACCAATTAGTGTTTGCTTAACCACACATCGTAAACGCTTTCCGGCATCTGTTTATAACTGCGGAAGCCGTAACCGTGCACGTAGCTGGCGGTGGCGAGCTGATCTTCGGGTTCGTACAACGGCACCGCCAGGGCCAACTGAATCAGTGCACGCTGCTGCAACTCACTGTAATACTGACGGCGTTGCTGCAAGTCCAGCGTGGCAGCGGCCTTATCCAGCTGTGCATTGAGACCAGCATCGTTGACACGGCTGTAGTTAATCGCGCCACCCTGGGCAATCGGCCGATAGTGGTTCTCAATATCTACGCCATCGGTCGGGGTGTTGGAGTTAGCGATGGTGCCGAATTTTCCGCTTTTGCGCACATCCGCGTAGGTGCCGGAGTCAACGTAGTTGAGCTTAAGATCGATGCCCAACCGCTGGCGCGCCTGTGCCTGAATCGCCTGCAGTAACACATCACGCTGGTCACGCACCGTGGCCTGCGCCTGAATCAGCTCAATGCGCAGTCGCTCGCCATTTTTGCTGCGGAAGCCTTCGCTATCACGGGTTTGCCATCCTGCTTCATCCAGCAGCTTGTTGGCGGCATCCGGGTTATTGCCGTACTTCCCTTCCAGCTCGTTGTTGTAGAGCGGATCAATCGGTGACGTAATGCCCCACGCGCGCGTACGCTCCCCGCGATACACCGATTTCAGCAGCGGGTCGATCTCCAGCCCTTGTAGCAGTGCCTGGCGCACTTTCACATCCTGCGTTGGGCCATACTCGACGTTGAGGAACAGCGAGTACGGCGTGCCGGTATTGAGCGCATGCTGGTAGGTGAAATCGCTGTTGTCCTTGAATTCACCGGCATCGTTGCCAGAGATCCCTTCAATGGCATCCACTTGCCCGGACAGCAGCGCCCCGGTACGTACCGAGGATTCCGGCAGGAAGCGATAGGTGACGCGGTCAAGATAGGCTGGCCCCTGATGCTTCGCCGTGGCAGGTGCCCAGTTGTATTTCGGGTTCCTGACGTAAGTGACCTGCTGACCCTTTTCGTAGCTTTGCAGGATAAACGGGCCGGTGCCGGCAATCTCCGTGCCGCCCGATTTCAGCTGCGATGATTTCCAGCTGGAGGGTGAGAGAATTTGCAGTCCCGCAGCGAAGGAGAGGAACGGGGAATAGACCTCTTTCAGCGTAATCACCACAGTATGGTCATCAGGGGTTTCAATTTTGTCGATGTGCGACCCCATCAGGCACAGGCTGGTGCCCGCGCAGTACTGCGCCACCTGAGTCTGGCGGAAGTTTTCAGCCACCGCATTGGCATCAAATTTTTCACCGTTGGAGAAAGTGACATCGCGACGCAGGTTAAAGCGCAAGGTTTTGCCATCCTCGCTGGCCTGATAGCTTTCAGCCAGCCAGGGCACAAAGCTGCCGTCAGGGCGGCGTGCCAGCAGCGACTCCCAGAAATTGCGCAGGGTGATTTCGGCTTTGTCCTGCCCATTAAGCTGTGGGTTGAAGGTCGTGGGTTCGGTTTCGACGCCCACCGTCAAACTGCCACCGCTGACCGGTTTATCGGCAGCAACAGCGTTAAGCGCACTGCCAAGCAAACTTAAGCCCAGCGCCAGAGAAATTGCGTTTATTTTCATATTATCCTTGGTGATAGCAGGTGTTATTTTAATCAGCCGAATTTCGGCCTGTTTTTAATTTCCGCTAAATTATTAAAATCCGGATAAATAAATGTAAAACGACAATAGTGGCAAAGGTTGTGATGAAATGATTTAAGGCGGGAAATAAAACTGTAGCGCCATCCTTGACGACGGCATGCAGCCCTCCGCATTAATGCGAATATGACGAATGGATAGATGAAAGGGTATTAAGTAGCGGCATCCTTGCCGCCCAAAAAATCACTCTGCGCGTGACGCAATAATTCCCTCAGCCACGTTGCGTGGCGCTTCAGCGTAATGCGCAAACTCCATGCTGTAAGTCGCACGGCCCTGCGACATGGATCGCAGCGTGGTGGCGTAGCCAAACATCTCTGACAGCGGCACTTCGGCTCGGATGATGCGCGCACCAAAGCGCTCATCCATACCTTGCAGCGTACCGCGACGCGAAGAGAGATCGCCCATCACCCCACCGGCGTAATCCTCTGGCGTTTCCACTTCCACCTGCATCACCGGCTCAAGAATCACCGGGTCAGCCTGTTTCGCGGCGGCTTTGAAGCCAAAAATCGCTGCCATACGGAAAGCCATCTCCGACGAATCGACGTCATGATACGAACCGAAAGTCAGCGTGGCTTTCAGATCCACCACCGGATAGCCCGCCAGCACACCGCTGTTCAGCGCCTCACGAATCCCCTTCTCCACAGAAGGAATAAACTCGCGCGGCACCACGCCGCCCTTGGTGGCATCTTCAAAGGCAAATCCGGCGCCTGCAGCCTGCGGTTCCAGCGTCAGCACCACGTGGCCATACTGACCTTTACCACCCGACTGGCGCACAAACTTGCCTTCCACATCGCGCACCGTTTTACGGATGGTTTCGCGATAGGTGACCTGTGGCCGACCAATGTTGGCTTCCACGCCGAATTCACGCTTCATGCGATCAACGATGATCTCCAGATGCAACTCGCCCATACCGGAGATAATCGTCTGCCCCGATTCTTCATCGGTGTGCAGGCGGAAGGACGGATCCTCTGCGGCAAGACGCTGCAGTGCCAGCCCCATTTTCTCCTGATCCGCCTTGGTTTTCGGCTCAATCGACAGCGAGATCACCGGGTCTGGAAACTCCATGCGTTCCAGGGTGATCACCGCATTCGGATCGCACAGTGTTTCACCGGTGGTGACCTCTTTCAAACCGACACAGGCGGCTATATCACCCGCACGAATCTCCTCGATTTCGATGCGATCGTTAGCCTGCATCTGCACGATTCGCCCGATGCGCTCCTTGCGCCCTTTCACCGCATTCCACACGCTATCGCCTTTGCGCAGCACGCCGGAATAGACGCGCACAAAGGTCAACTGACCAACGTAAGGATCGCTCATCAGCTTAAACGCCAGCGCCGAGAACGGCTCGTCATCATCCGCATGACGTTCGTCGTGCTCGCCTTTTTCATTCACGCCTGAAACGGCTGGGACATCCAGCGGTGATGGCATCAGCTCAATCACTGCATCGAGCATGCGCTGCACGCCTTTGTTCTTGAAGGCGCTGCCGCACAGCATCGGCTGGATCTCGCCAATCAGGGTGCGTTGACGCAAACCCGCGATGACCTCTTCTTCGCTCAGGTCGCCCTGCTCCAGATAGCGATCCATCAGCGCTTCACTGGCTTCCGCCGCAGCGGCCACCATATTCTCACGCCATTCGGCGGCCTGCGCCTGCAACTCATCAGGGATAGGCGCATAGCTGAACGTCATGCCCTGGCTGGCGTCATCCCAGTAGATGGCGCGCATCTTATTGAGATCCACCACGCCCGCAAAGTGCTCTTCCGCACCAATCGGAATCACAATCGGCACTGGATTAGCATGCAGACGATCTTTCATCATCTGCACCACGCGGAAGAAGTCCGCACCCTGGCGGTCCATCTTATTAACAAAGGCAATGCGCGGTACGTGATACTTGTTAGCCTGACGCCACACGGTTTCCGACTGTGGCTGTACGCCACCGACCGCGTCATACACCATCACGGCGCCGTCCAGCACGCGCATGGATCGCTCCACTTCGATGGTGAAATCGACGTGTCCCGGGGTATCAATGATATTGATGCGGTGTGGCGTGAAGCTGCCATCCATGCCCGGCCAGAAGCAACTCACTGCCGCCGAGGTAATGGTAATTCCGCGCTCCTGCTCCTGCGCCATCCAGTCTGTGGTTGCCGCGCCATCGTGCACTTCACCCAACTTGTGGCTCATCCCGGTGTAAAACAGGATGCGCTCAGTGGTGGTGGTTTTGCCGGCATCGATGTGCGCGGAGATGCCGATATTGCGATAACGTTCGATAGGTAGGGGTCGGGGCATGATGCGTCCTTAGTCTGTTCGACTGGATAAATGGGCGAGCACCATTGCCCGCCGCTGCGCAACAGCATAGACCTATTGTACGAGTAAATACGAACAGTTTGAGCCTTTTTTAGCCATCGTAAAAATCTTGCAATGGATTCAGCATTTACGGGCTGGCAAGCTTATCTCTTGCGATTTATGGTAAGGGTCTCACTCTCAACGGGAAATCTAACCATGCGCATTCTGGTTGTCGGCGCCGGTGCCACCGGCGGGTATTTCGGTGCACGTCTGGCGCAAGCAGGACGTGATGTGACTTTTCTGGTGCGCGAGCGCCGTTTTCAACAGCTGCAACAAAACGGTCTGGTGCTAAAAACACCGGGCGGTACAGAGGTAATTCAGCCGCAGCTGGCGCAAACCGGCAAGCTTACCGGCCAGTTTGATCTGATCATTCTGACGGTGAAAAGCTTCGGGCTCGATCAGGCTATCGAGGATATCGCACCCGCCGTCGGGCCAGAAACACTGATCATGCCGATCCTTAACGGTATGCGCCATATCGATACGCTGCGCGCCCGCTTGGGCGACAAGGTGATTGGCGGCCTGTGCAAAATCAACGCCACGCTGGGTGAACAAGGTGAAGTGGTGCAGATGACGCCACTGCATATCCTCTACTACGGTGCACTCGATGGGCAGAATGATGCGCGCCTGCAGCGTGTCGATGAGACGCTCAACGTGGCGCAGTTCGATACCGTATTTGCTGACAACATCATCAGCGAGCTGTGGGAGAAGTGGTTGCTGCTGAGCACGCTGGGTGCAGTGTGCTGTATTGCGCGGGGTAATACGCAGCAGGTATTGCGTTCCCAAGGCGGAGAGGCGCTGTTGCAGGGGATTTTCGCCGAGGTACTTTCCGTACTCAGCGCTGACGGCTATCAGGAACGGCCAGCGGTAACGGCGAAGATTTATGAAACCCTCAATAATCCGCAGGTGGCGATGACCTCCTCGATGTATCGCGACTTAACCCAGGGTTATGAGATTGAGGCGGATCAGGTGATTGGCGATCTGCTGGTGCGCGGCGCACGCAGTGGTGTGAACACCCCGTTGCTGAATGCGGTGTATGTGAATTTGCAGGTGTATTTGCAGAATCGTTAAATCGCAGGTTAATACCGTTGCGGTGCAATATTATCGCGCGAATCTGAGAAGGCTAATTCGCTGACTTATGCGCAATGAATTGCGCCGCTACGGGGTTATGCGCGTTTTATCCAAGACGCGACTGCACGCCCTTCAGCTGCATCAATCGCCGCCAACCTGCTTCCACCTCATCCGGAATATCTACATGTCCGAGGAAGCCTTTTCCGCGCGGGCCGTAGCCGTTTTCATCATCGCGCAGGCGTTGGATCTCGCCCATCAGCAGCGACAGAAAACGCTCCATTGACCACAATCCTTGCGGCGGTGCACCGATAATACGCAGCATGCCCGCATCCATCATCACCTGCGGGACAAACACTGGCCAGCTGATAAATTCGGGTGCATCAGCGCGGTCACGCCATTGATAGCGGAAAGTTTCCCAGGTACGACGCTGCATCAGCGGGTCCTGCACCAACAGCACATGCTGCGGCTGCCACTTCTGCTCATCGAGCAGTTTTTGGCTGAAGGCGGCATTCTCTCCACAGTTGCGTGAGGCGGTTTCCAGCAGCAGCTGATCGTCCGGCAGTGCGGCAAACACCCGCGCCATGCCACCCAGCAACTCTGCTTCGCTTTTGCCTTGAGTTTGTATCTGACGATAGAGCGGATGATTAGCAATCATCTCCGCCAGTAACACCGTCGAATGGCCGATACCGCCGCTGATCAACAGCGGCAGTTGATACTTCTTCGCCAGGGCAATCACGCCTTCAACATTCGGTAGTACCGCGTGACCGGCAAGAATCGCCAAATCAACCTCCAGCGTGCCATCTGCCGGCATGTGGTCCAGCGCCAGCCAGGCCGCAAGCGTATTGATATCCTGAATCTGTTGGCTATTGAGCTGCATCGCGTTCTCCTCGCATTAACACTGGCAGTGTAGCGGCTTAACTCCGCGACAGCAGAGAAAAATTTGCTACACTCGCCGCTATCAGATTCAGGAGAGTTTATGACTGCGCGTTCCGTTACCCTCGATGATGTCGCCCACCTGGCGGGGGTTTCCTATCAGACCGTTTCCCGTGTGCTCAACCATTCCGTGCAGGTTTCGCCGCGCACGCGAGCCAAAGTCGAAGCCGCCATGCAGCAGCTTAACTATGTGCCCAACCGGGTGGCACAACAGCTGGCGGGTAAAGCTACGCGCACGCTCGGGTTAGCCACCAGTGATCTGGCACTGATGGCTCCGGCGCAGATCGCCTCGGCGATTCATGAACGTGCCGCTGCACAGGGTTATCATCTGGTGATTGCCATGGCGAACGCGGCCGGGAGCGCCCAGGATACGGTGAATGAATTGCTGGCGCAGCGCGTGGATGCGCTGCTGATCAACCTGCCGCTCGATGCTGAACAGGCGGCGCAGGTGCAGCAGCAGTGCGGCAGCAAGCCTGTGCTGTTTCTGGATGTTGAACAGCATGCCGCTGTCGCCCAATGCCAGTATCAGAGTGAATCGGGGGCGCAGCAGGCGGTAGAGCATCTTGTCGCGCTGGGTCATCGCCAGATTGGCGTACTGAATGGGCCAGAAAGTTCGGCTTCAGCGCGGGCGCGCTTTGCCGCATGGCAGCAGGCATTGGCATCGCATCAACTGCAACCGATGTGTGTACTGCACGGTGACTGGAGTGCTGCATCTGGTTATCAGGCGCTGCTGCAATTGCTGCCAGATCGCTTACCGCAGGCACTGCTGGTAGCGAACGATCAGATGGCGCTCGGTGCGATGCGGGCACTGCATCAACATGGTGTGAAGATCCCCGGAGAGGTGTCAATTATCGGCTACGACGACACCGCCGAAAGTGCGTGGTATCAGCCGCCGCTCACCACCGTGCGTCAGGATTTGCAGCAGTTGGGTGCGGTAAGCGTGGATCGCTTGCTGGCAGAGTTAGCGGGGGAAGCGGTGCAGCCCATGCCGCTAAAGACTGAACTGGTATTACGTGAGACAACTGCTGTACCGATGCAAAATGGCGTGGATTTGGCGGAGATTGCCGGACAGCTGCAGGCATTAGCGCGGAAGTTAAAACCAAAAGCCTGAGCGTATTGAAGCTAAAGAGTTTGGCGCAGACAGCGGATGGAAATGGGGGCTGCAACCCGCCACGATGCAAAAAAATTGGGACCTTACGGTCCCAACATTTTTACTGCGGCTTTGGCTCGCCCATCGCTTTCAACTTCTTCGACAGCTCGCGACGCTCTTTCGACAGGTCAGCGTTTTTGATGATGTACTCATCGACGCGGTCTTCATAGTCCACACGCATAGATGCAATGATTTCCTGAATCGCCTCAACGCTCATGCCTGGTTTGATGTACTCGCTCAGGTTGTCCAGCAGCAACACACGTTTCTGGTTATCACGGACTTTCTTCTCGTTATCCACGATTTCGCGCTGCAGTTTGTTTTTACGACGAAACATACGCACAAACTCCAGAACGTCCTGAAATGATTGCTTGGCATTTTCCATGTTGGCACCTTTCTTTGAGCCTGCCGCGGCAGGCGGAATAGTCATGAGCTACAGCTTAGCGGCTTGCTAGCTGGATTCGCAATTTTCACAGCTAATTTCGGACTGGCACTTATCTTAGCGCAAAGAAAGGGTGATTCACATTAAGTCATTGCCTGAGAAAACTATTTGCGCAGTGCCAGACGAACCAGGTCCGTAATACGCTCCAGTTGGCGCGCCTGTTCCAGACTCAGCCACACGTAGCCGTAGATCGCCGTGGTCTCTAAGCGCCCGCTGCGATTGGCAATCAACTGCTCCAGCTCCTGAGTGATCTCTTCCAGCTCATGGCTGTTGGCGATCACGCCTTCCGTCTCCCCTTTCACCATCAGGGTTGCAAGGGCGTTCAGGGTATCCTCCGTCATCTTCTGGCTGCGACGCAGCGTCGGGGCGTTGAGCAACAACAGATGGCTTTCACGCGATGACCACCATGCATCAATTTGCATCTGCATCGTGTTAACCATATTACGGTTGATGGTCTGAATCGCTTCAAACACTGATTTCGGAATACGCGTCTCTTTGCTGGCCGGTTCCAACAGCGCGCGCATTTTGATCACGCTGGAGAGCTGTTTCTGGAACGGTTTGTTCAGTCGCGGTTTCTCCAGCAGGTTGGCGGAGAAGCCAGTGTGATGCAGTTTCGCCATGGCGATAAACGAATCCGACAGCTGAATGCGCCAGTGCGTATAAGCACGCTGGGCGAGAATGGCACTGAACAGCAGCGCCATGATCGAACCGAGGATCACATCGCCACCACGCCACAGCGCCACGGTGAAGTCACCGGCCGGCGCACCGACCACCACGCCGAGGGTGATACCAATCAGCAGCGCCATATAAGGGTGTTTGCCGAGCGTCAGATAGCCGCAGATGATCATCACCACGAAGCACCACGACAGCATCATTGGCAGCGAGATCAGCTCCAGCTTCAGGGCGATCAATCCCGATGCCAACCCGGCAAAGGTGCCGCTGATGCGCTGGATGACGCGCGGAAACACATTGCCCCAGGTCGAGATCGGGCCCATTACCACCACCAACGTAATCAGCGGCCAGGTGCCTTCCGGAATATCCGTCAAACGCACAAACAGAAAACAGAGCACAAAGGCGATAGCGATGCGCACGCCGTGCACAGCGCGATAATGGCGGTAGAACCAGAACTCAATGGCAGAGATGGGTTTGTCGGCGCGTAACATGGTGGTCCGGAAACGATAAAAATTTGCGCGCTATGTTACCCTGGCGCGACACGAACATTGAGAGCTGCGCAGCACTATTTCCGCTCTTTTTTTGCGAATCAACAAGTGCGCTACATCTTATTTTCGCTTATGAAACATAGAAGTAACGCACTGATGATATTAGTCGGCTGCACGTACCGGAATGTACATATCCACCAGCCAGTCGCCGCTGTCAGAGCCGTCGGAAAGGTAGTGTTCGAAGCAGGGACGATTATCCACCTGCCAGTCGGTTTTCGTCTTGAGATGATCAAACAGGCTGTGCCAGGCGGTGAAGAAATCGTTGTTCATCACTTCCATGCGCGCATGAAAATATTGCCCACCGGGCAGCAGGCCTTGCTCGATGTCGTCGCCATAAGAGGGCACAGCATCGGTAGGCGCGGTGATCACCGTTTCAACGCGCAGTTCTTCCGGCGGTAGAACTTCAGGATTGCCGTAATAGATGGCCAGCCATTCGCCTTCGACACCATGCTGCTCGACCCAGCTTTTAAGCTGGTTAAATCCGTGCGGCACCGTTTCCTGCCAGGGTCCCTGCAGATGATAGCCCAGCCAGCTTTGAGGATTACGCTCGACGATTGATGCTTTCATACTTTTGCCTCCGTTCAGCAGCAGAAAGCCCGCTCTGGCCGCTCCCTCGATATCGGCGAGAGCGGCCGTGCCATCCGCTGCGGATTACAGTTTCAGTTTCACGTAGTCACTGATACGCGTGATGATGCCGGCTTTATCCACGCCTTGTAAGGCATACAGCGGATAGCTCGCCAGCTGCTTGTCTTTGTCCATGACCTGGATTTCACCCACCTGCTCACCCGCTTTCAGTGGCGCTTCCAGGTCTTTACGCTCAATCACATATTTCGCCATCACGTTTGAAACTTCGGTACGCGGCAGCGACAGATAGATGTCCTGAGTGGTGCCGACATCCACTTTATGCGGATTGCCGTACCAGACGTTCTCGGTACCGATTTTCTTACCGGCATGGAACAGCTGCACGGTATCGAAGTTGTTCTGACCCCACACCAGCAATTTACGCGCCTGCTCTTCACGCCCTTTCGAACTCTTGCCGCCCATGATCACCGCAATCAGGCGATGGCGACCCACCACATTCGAGGCAATGATATTGAAGCCTGCTGATTCAGTATGGCCTGTTTTCATGCCATCCACGTGAAGGTTTTGATCCCATAACAAACCGTTACGGTTATTTTGCGTGATGCCGTTCCAGCTCAGGTTTTTTTCCGCATACATGGCGTAAAAGTCCTGCTCACCGCTGATAATAGCGCGTGACAACACTGCCAAATCGCGTGCAGTAGTGTGCTGACCCGGCGCATCGAGGCCGTGCACAGTTTCAAAGTGAGTATGCGTCAAGCCGAGCTTCTGTACGTAGTTGTTCATCATATTGACGAAGCTGTCCTGGCTGCCCGCCACATAATCGGCCAGCGCCACGCAGGCATCGTTGCCCGAATCGATGATGACGCCACGCATCAGATCGCGCACGGTGACTTTATCGCCCGGCTTGAGGAACATCAGCGAAGAACCTTTGAACACCGGATTCCCCGCTGCCCAGGCATCTTTACCCACGGTCACCACATCATCACGGGTGATTTTTTTCTGGTCGACGGCGCGATCGACCACATAGCCAGTCATCAGCTTGGTGAGACTCGCCGGGTTGCGCTCTTCATCGGGATTACCTGCGGTGAGGATCTGGCCAGTGGTGGCGTCCATCAGCACCCATGAGGCCGCATCAATCGGCGGAGGCGTCATTGGGAATGGCATACTGTCGTCAGCGTGTGCCAGCGATGCCCAAACAATCATTCCAGATACAGTTACCAGCAGACGCCTTTTCAACACTTCTTCCTCGAAATCAAAAAATGAATTTACCGCCGCACTTTTTACGGCAATTAGCGCTTTGATATTTGAATAAATTGAAAAAAAGTATGAACTGCGGACAAATGCTGCGCGCCCGCCCGCAGCAGTGGTAAACAAGGTTGTGCTCCACCCGGCACGCGACTATTCTGTGCGTTGATTTTCTACAGCCAGGATACCGCCGTGCCCGCCTCTGAGTTCACCTTTTTGTTTCACGATTACGAAACCTTCGGTAAAAGTCCTTCGCTGGACCGTCCGGCGCAGTTTGCCGGGCTGCGCACCGATAAAGATTTCAACGCCGTAGGTGAACCGCAGGTGTTTTACTGCCAGCCCGCTGATGACTATCTGCCGCAGCCGGAAGCGGTGATGATCACCGGCATTACGCCACAGGTGGCTAAAGCGCGTGGCGTGACGGAAACGGCATTTGCTGAGCGCATTCATGGGCTGTTTACCGAGCCACAAACCTGTGTGATCGGTTACAACAATGTGCGCTTCGACGATGAAGTGACGCGCAATATCTTCTATCGCAACTTCTTCGATCCTTACGGCTGGAGCTGGCAAAACGGTAACTCGCGCTGGGATCTTCTGGATGTGATGCGCGCCTGTTACGCCCTGCGCCCGGAAGGTATTGAGTGGCCGGAAAATGATGACGGCTTCCCTAGCTTTAAGCTGGAGCATCTCACCAAAGCCAACGGCGTGGCACACGAACAGGCGCACGATGCGATGTCGGATGTGTATGCGACGCTGGCGATGGCGAAACTGGTGAAAGAGAAGCAGCCGAAGCTGTTCGAGTTTCTGTTTACCCATCGCAACAAGCAGAAACTGATGAACCTGATTGATATCCCGCAGATGAAACCGCTGGTGCATGTCTCTGGCATGTTTGGTGCGGCACGCGGCAACACCAGTTGGGTAGTGCCAGTCGCATGGCATCCGGATAATCGTAATGCGCTGATCGTGGTGGATCTGGCGGGCGATATGCAACCACTGCTGGAACTGGATGCGGATGAACTGCGCGAGCGGCTGTACACCAAACAGAGCGAACTGGGCGACCGTAAGGCCGTACCGATTAAGCTGGTGCACATTAATAAATGCCCGGTGTTAGCACCGGCGAACACTTTGCGTCCGGAAGATGCTGCACGACTGAACATTGATCGTGAGCGCTGTCTGGCGAACCTTGCGCTGCTGCGTCAGCACACCGAAGTCCGTGAGAAAGCGGTGACGCTGTTTGCGGAGGCCGAGCCGTTTAAGCCATCGGATGATGTTGACGCACAACTGTATGATGGCTTCTTCAGCGATGCCGATCGCGCAGCCATGAATATCGTGCGTCAGACGCCGCCGCAGAATTTACCCGCGCTGGATTTGACCTTCGACGATAAACGCATTGCGAAGCTGCTGTTCCGCTATCGTGCGCGTAACTTCCCCGGCACGCTGGATGATCAAGAGCAGCAGCGCTGGTTGCAGCATCGCCGTGAAGCGCTGAATGCTGACCGCGTGCAGGCGTTCCTGTTAGAGCTGGAGTCGTTAGCAAGTTTGCATGAGGATAACGCGGAGAAGATGGCACAGCTGAAAGCACTGTATTTGTATGCGCAGGAGTTGGTGTCTTAGTCGCCATCGCGCAATAAATTGCGCCGCTACAACATCTGTAACGGCGCGATAATCCTTAAATCAATCCCCACACCATCCAGGTGAGCGCAAAGCCGCTCAAGCCCATCAGCGTAGTCAGCACCGTCCAGGTTTTCAGGCCATCGGCGACGGATAGCCCCAGATAACGCGTTACCACCCAGAAACCGGCATCGTTAACGTGGGACAAGCCCAGGCCACCGAAGCACGCCGCCAATGTGACCAGCACACGTTGCATATCGGTCACATCGCCCACTGCCTGACTCAACAAACCGCTGGTGGTGAGAATCGCTACCGTGGCCGAACCCTGTGACGCACGCAGTGCCAGTGACAGAATAAAGGCGGCTGGCACCAGTGGCAGATGCAAGGTTTCCAGCGTGACCGCCAGCGCTTTACCCACGCCGGACTCCACCAGCACTTTACCGAACGCACCACCTGCACCCGTCACCAGAATCACACTCGCAGAGCTAGGAATTGCGCGACCGGTTAGATCTTCCAGCTTCTCTTTGCTCCAGCCGCGACGCACGCCCAGCAGCCAAGCCGCCAGCGCTAGCGCAATCAGCAGTGCAATCGGCGGGTTACCAATAACGGTCATCACGTCACGCAGAATACTGCCTTCCGCCAGCATGGTGTGCGCCAGCGTTCCCAACACGATCAACACAATCGGCACCACAATCAGACCGGCAATCGTCATCGCACCCGGCGGTGGCACTTCGCTTTTCGGCGTGCCTTCCGGTTTTGCCAGCTGTAACTGCTCAAGCACATCCACGGAAAGGTGGTATTGACGCAGATTCATCGCTTTTGCCACGTAGTAACCGACAATGCCAACCGGAATGGAGATCAGGATGCCGAGCATCATTAACCAGCCCATATCGGTATGCAGAATACCGGCTGCCGCCGCTGCGCCTGGATGCGTCGGCAATGCTACGTGCACGGTCAGCATCACGCCTGCCATCGGCAAACCAAACTTCAGCGGCGAGACGCGTGCCACTTTGGTAAAGCCGTAAATCAGCGGAATCACAATGATAAAGCCGACTTCAAAGAACACCGGAATACCGAGGATAAATGCCGCCATGGTCAGGGCTGCGACGGTACGTTTGATACCAAGCGACTTACTGAAGCGCTGCGCCAGCGATTCGGCACCGCCTGAGGCTTCAATCACTGCGCCGAGCATCGCCCCCAGCACGATGATAATGGTGATATGACCCAGCAGGTTGCCCATGCCGCTAAAGATGGTTTCCATGATCTTATCAGCCGGGATGCCGGTACTGATGGCGACGATTAGACTTACAATCAACAGAGCAACAAACGGATGAACTTTGGCTTTTATCACCAGCAGCAGCAATATCACAATGCTGGCAGTAGCGATAGCTAACAGCAACGCGGTAGACATGATAAACCTCTAATTCTATTAGTATAATTTGGGTACAGCTTTCTCTGGCATTGACGGATTCAGGCAATTTTTTCCCAGCACAGGGCGCAACGAACTGTGCTGGGCGGTACAACAAAAGTTATTTCGCGTAAGGCGCGAACCAGCCGAGGCCTGCTTCGGTACGACCGCGTGGGAAATACTCGCAGCCGACCCAGCCGTCATAGCCGACTTCATCCAGCAGGCTGAACAGGTACGGATAGTTGATTTCGCCTTCGTCTGGTTCGTGGCGATGCGGCGCAGAGGCGATCTGGATATGGCGATAACGTCCAGCGTATTCGCGAATCAGATGGCTGAGATTGCCGTCCACCAGCTGCGCATGGAACAGATCCAACTGCGTGAACACGTTCGGACGATCGATACGTTCCATCATCGCCAGCGTTTGATACTGGCTGGAGTAGAGATAGTTCGGTTTCGTCACCGGGTTCAGCGCTTCCAGCAGCAGGCGAATACCGTGCGGCGCAAAACGCTCAGCGGCG
The DNA here is from genome assembly GCF_016625195.1 of Erwinia sp. S63. GTDB lineage: Bacteria > Pseudomonadota > Gammaproteobacteria > Enterobacterales > Enterobacteriaceae > Pantoea. The sequence continues at coordinate 291,525 of NZ_JACVUP010000001.1, read as the reverse complement.
TAATGCATATTACGTACGAAGGTCTCCTCGTAAGCGGCACGATCGGCACCGTTTGGCACCGTTGCCGCCATCACATGCACTTGAGGGCAGCCCAGTGCTAAGGCATATTCCAGCGCACGGTCGATATCAGCACGCGCTTCTTCTTCACGGCCAGGAATTGCGGATACGCCCCACTCACCGGCCTGCACGTTTCCGGCTGCAGTGTTGAACAGCACCAACTCCAGATGATGTTTCTCCAGCTCGGCTTTGATCACCTCGGCCGGATAGTCATACGGGAACAGGAACTCAACGGCGCGGAAACCGGCGTTGGCCGCTGCGGCAAAGCGTTCAATAAACGGTACTTCGCCGAACTGCGTGGATAAATTGGCTGCAAACTTAGGCATCAGTAATTCCTCAATTCCGCAACTTCGCTATCAGTCAGATAACGAATTGAGCGGTCTCCGAGCGTAAACATCAGACGCGCGGTCTCTTCCAGTTCTTCAGTATTATTCGCGGCTTCACGCAACGATTTACCCACCACCACCGGACCGTGATTGGCCAGCAGGAACGCGTTGTAGCGTGGCGCGAGCTCAGCAAGATCTTCGGCCAGGCGGTCATCACCCGGTTTGTAATACGGCACCACCGGCACATCGCCCACGCGCATCACCACATAAGGCGTGAACGGGCGAATGCAGTTTTCACTGTCGAGATCGTTGAGGCACGAAAGCGCCGTCAGATAGTGACTGTGCAGATGCACCACCGCTTTGCAGGCGGGATTGTTCAGATACAGCGCGCGGTGAAACGCCACTTCTTTCGAAGGCTTGTCACCTGAAATCCACTCGCCCTGCATCGTCACTTTTGACAGGCGATCGGCCTGCAGTTCGCCAAGACAAGAGCCGGTAGGCGTCGCCAGCAGATTGCCATCTTCCAACAACAGTGAAAGATTGCCGGCTGAACCGGTGGCGTAACCGCGCTGGAAAAAGGAGGCGCCCAGTTGCACCATCTCTTCGCGTGCTTGTTGTTCGGTCATGCTGAAAACTCCGTTTGTGCGCGGGCAAAGAATTGTTCGTCGCCAAAGTTGCCTGACTTCAGGGCCAGCGACAGCGGCTGCTGGATGTCACGCACCCACGGCACGCCAGGGGAGATCATCGGGCCGATGTGGAAGGCCGTTACGCCCAGGCTTTGTGCCACCACGCCAGAGGTTTCGCCACCGGCGACGATAAAGCGCTGCCAGCCGCGTGATTTCAGCTCACGGGTGACGGCGGCAAACAAGTGCTCAACCGCTTCGCTGCTACGTGCCGCGCCATACTGCTGCTGAATTGCCTGCAGTTGCTGGGCATCGGCAGTGGCAAAGAGCAAAGGTGCCAGAGGCTGCTGGTTGTTCGCGGCAACCCAATCGCACAGTTCCTGCGCGTAGCCTTCCGCATCGTCGAAGCAGCGCTCCACCAGCACTTCATGCGATGGCGCCTGCTGGCGATAGGCCTGCACCTGACGATTGGTCATCTGCGAACAAGAGCCCGAGATCACCACCGCACGTTCACCTTGTGGGCGTCCGGCCTGCTCGGCATCGCTGTTTTGCTGCTGAGTGGCCCAGGCGCGCGCAATACCGATTGCCAGGCCGGAACCGCCGGTGACCAACACAGTTTCTTTCAGCGCTTCGCCCTGGGTTAGCAGATGCTGCTCGTTGAGCGCATCCAGCACCACGTAGTTGATGCCCTGCGCTTTCAGTTCGCCCAGCTGTTCACGCACCGCTTCCGCGCCTTTGTCCAGCTGAGCAGCGTTGATCATCGCCGCCTGCCCTTTCGCCTGGCGCGTCATCAGGCGCACCAGATTGCTGTCGGTCATTGGCGTCACCGGATGATGGCGCATACCCGATTCAGAAAGCAGCTGATCGGCAACAAACAGATAGCCTTGATACACGGTACGACCGTTCACCGGCAGCGATGGAGAGATCACCGTTTGCGTTTCGCCCAGTGCGGCCAGCAGTGCATCGGTCACTGGGCCGATATTGCCGTGTTCGGTGCTGTCGAAGGTCGAGCAATATTTGAAATAGAAACGGTCACAGCCCTGCTGTTGCAGCCAGGCCAGCGCAGCCAGAGACTGATCGATTGCCTGCTGTGCCGGGCAAGAACGTGACTTCAGGCTGATGACAATCGCCTGCGCGCTCACATCGTCATGACCTTGCGGCACACCGTTAAACTGAATAGTGGGCAGGCCGTTTTGCACCAGGAAGCTAGCGATATCCGTCGCACCGGTAAAGTCGTCTGCAATCACGCCTAAACGCATGGTTACTTCTCCTTTGACTCGGGCAGCGTGATGCCGCTGAAAATTTTGATGACTGCGCTGTCATCTTCGCGACCGTAGCCAGCATTACTCGCTTCTGTAAACATGTTGAGTGCGGTAGACGCCAGCGGCAGTGGGAAATGCAATGATTTGGCGGTATCGGCGACCAGGTTGAGATCTTTCACAAAGATATCGACGGCAGATTTTGGTGAGTAGTCACCGTCCACCACATGACGCATGCGGTTCTCAAACATCCACGAGTTGCCCGCAGCATTGGTCACCACGTCATACATGGTGTCGAGTGGGATGCCTGCGCGCGCGGCCAGCGCCATCGCTTCTGCACCCACCGCAATATGCACGCCCGCTAGCAGCTGGTGGATGATTTTAACGGTTGAGCCGAGGCCGATTTCGCTGCCCACGCGATACACTTTAGCGGCGACCGCATCCAGCACCGGCTTCAGCAGTGCAAAGGCTTCATCGCTGCCGGACGCCATGACGGTCATCTCGCCGACCGCAGCTTTAGCGGCACCGCCTGAGACTGGTGCATCCAGCATCAGCAGTTGATGTTGTGCCAGTTGCTGTTCAATCGCCTGTGCATCCTGTGAAGAAATGGTGGAAGAAACCATCACCACGGTGCCAGGTTTCAGCTGCGCAGCCAGACCAGTTTCGCCAAACAGAATTGCTTTGACCTGCGCGGCGTTCACCACCAGCAGTAGTACGGCATCTAATTCTTGTGCGAAGCTGGCAGCGGAAGTTTGCGCATCACGCGCGCCGGCCTGACGCAGGGTTTCCAGCGCCTGCGGATTTAAATCAACGCCCCAGGTGTTCAATCCAGCGCGAATACAGGACTGCGCTGCGCCCATGCCCATGGAACCCAAACCAATGACGCCAATGTTATTCACGGTTGCTGACACAGCACACCTCCGTTGTTAATTTAAGTGATATTTTGTTCAATGGTGTTAATTCTGCCGCAGTTACTGGCGGAGAAACGTGCGGTAAATCACAAAAATTAACTTACACGCACAGTATATAACATCGATTCACACCTCTGAATCCCTGCGGGAACCCCTGTCCTGGCGGGATATTTGCTAACATTTGCCTGGGATAAATTGTGCTGCAGGCTGTGAATTGATGCCTTACAATGTGAAAAATTGGTAATTCAGGGAGAGCGATGTGATTCCGGTAGAACGTCATCAACAAATTTTAGCGCTGGTTGCCGAACGCGGCGTGGTGAGCATTGCCGAGCTTACCGAGCGTTTAGGCGTATCACACATGACGATACGTCGTGATGTGCAAAAGCTGGAGGAGCAAGGTGCCGTGCTGTCGGTATCGGGCGGCGTGCGCTCGGCGGATCGTCTGGCTGCTGAGCCATCACATCTGGCGAAGACCAGCATGTACAGCAGTGAAAAGATGGCGATTGGTCAGTTTGCCGCGCGCCATATTCCGCGCAACAGCTGTATTTATCTCGACGCAGGCACCACCACGCTGGCGCTGGCTCGCGAACTGGTCGAGCGCGACGATTTGTTGGTGGTCACCAATGATTTCGTGATTGCCCGGCTATTGATGGAGAGCAGCGGCTGCAAGCTGATTCACACTGGCGGCACCGTATGTCGCGAGAATCGCTCCAGCGTCGGCGAATCGGCGGCGAGAAGTCTGCGCATGCTGGCCATTGATATCGCGTTTATTTCTGCCTCCTGCTGGGGGCCACGCGGCTTGTTTACGCCAGATGAAGACAAAGTGCCGGTCAAGTTGGCGGCCAGCGATGTCAGCAGTAAGCGCGTGCTGTTGAGCGACAGCTCGAAATACAACAAGATTGCCACCCATCTGGCATTACCGCTGGAGCGCTTCGATACCCTCGTAACCGATACAGAATTAAGTAAAGCGGGACGTGAAACGCTGAGTGCGGGGAGTTGGGAGTTGGTGCTGGCGGGTTAAGTTTGCTGGTCTAAAAGCAAAAGGTCGCCAACATGGCGACCTTTTGCATACGACACGAAGTCTTTATCCGCTGCGCATAATGCGCAACGAAAATTACACTTCTTCGCTGAACTGCGGAACCGGATTGCGGAAGGTGCGAGTAACAAACGCCAGGTAAATAATACCGACCGCTGCCCACACCAGGCCGAGCACCATCGAGGTCTCTTCCAGGTTGATCCACAATGCACCCACTGTCAAAGCACCCATCACTGGCAGTACCAGATAGTTGAGGTGATCTTTCAGTGTCTTGTTACGCTTTTCACGGATCCAGAACTGCGCAATCACTGACAGGTTCACGAAGGTGAATGCCACCAGCGCACCGAAGTTGATCAGCGCAGTGGCGGTCACCAGGTCGAAGTTGATCGCCAGCAGTGCCACAGCGCCCACCAACAGCACGTTCAGAGACGGCGTGCGATATTTCGGATGCACGAAGCCAAAGAAACGCTGCGGGAACACGCCATCACGGCCCATCACATACATCAGACGGGAAACGCCCGCGTGTGCCGCCATACCAGAAGCCAGTACGGTGACCACAGAGAAAATCAGGATGCCAATCTGTAGCGCTTTACCTGCAACAAACAGCATGATTTCAGGCTGTGAAGAGTCCGGATTCTGGAAACGCGAGATGTCCGGGAAGTACAGCTGCAGGAAGTAAGACACACCGATAAAGATCACACCACCAATCAGCGCGGTCAGGAAAATCGCGCGCGGGATAGTACGTTCTGCGTCTTTGGTCTCTTCTGACAGCGAACTGATGCCATCAAAGCCGAGGAACGAGAAGCAAAGTATGGTTGCACCGGTAATCATCGGCACCACATGGGCATTCTCAGACCAGAAAGGCTTGCTGCTGGTCAGGGTTCCTGCGCCAACACCGTGCGCCACACCGTAAACCACCATACCGGTGATCACCACCATCACCACAACCTGCAGCACGACAATCACGCTGTTGAAGTTGGCAACGGTTTTGATACCACGGAGGTTAGAGATGGTCATAAATGCCACCAGCAACACCACGAAAATCCACGATGGAATGCCCGGCACCAGCGTCTCAAAGTAGCTTTTCGCCAGCAGGATGTTGATCATCGGCATGAACAAATAGTCCAGCAGTGATGACCAGCCCACCATAAAGCCGACGTGCGGACTGATAGCCTTCTGAGCATAGGTGTAAGCGGAGCCCGCAGATGGGAAGCGGCGTACCAGCTTGCCGTAGCTCACGGCAGTAAACAGTATCGCGATCAGCGCGAAAGCATAAGCGGTGGCGACGTGGCCGTCGGTCAATCCAGAGACGATACCGAAAGTATCAAACAGGGTCATTGGCTGCATATACGCCAGGCCCATCATGACAACCGGGATCAAGGTCAGGGATTTTTTTAGGTGTGCACGCTGTGGTGCGGCGGTGTTAAGCGACATTGTTCAGGCCCCCAACAGAGGTGATCTGCGGGATACTGCGCAAAGTGCTGCAGTGAGAAGTGATATTAGTGTTTGCGATTGTCGCCGCGCCGTAATCATCACGAAAGCGAGAACCAGCTTGCGCCGGTGCAATTGTAAACAGCCCCATCTTTGTTTTCCTCAAATCTCACGCACAACGCGTGTTGTCAGTATTTATCTATCCGGATGCGTGTCCGGCCTCGGTAATTTGTGTGTGTACTGCAATCTGCAAAAAAATAACCGACGTTATAAGCGTCGGTTATGTTTCGTATTTTGCAGGGGACGTATTCTGCCCCAACTAATGCCATCGGCACAAGACGTTAGCGAAATTCTTCTGCAGGTCAGGCGTTCTTCAGCATCCAGTCAATCTCCGTGGCGGTGATAAGCCGTTCAAACTGCATTAACTCGTTCTGTTTGCAGCTGTGCCACACGCCGCTGAAATGCTCACCCAGCAGTTTTTGCAGAGGATAGCTATTCTCAAATTCGTACAGCGCATCACTCTGTCGCACCGGTAATGGCAGCCCTTCCGCCTCATGTCCGTTGCCCTGCACCGCATGCGGTAAGGGTAGCTGATTATCCAGACCGTGCAAAATACCGGCAAGAATTGTTGACACAACCAGGTAAGGATTTGCATCCGCACCGGCCACACGATACTCCACGCGATGGTTATCCAGATCGCCGCAGGGAATACGTAAAGCAACAGTTCGGTTATTGTGCCCCCAGGAGGCCTGGAGCGGCACGTAGGCTTCCGGTAAGAAGCGACGGTAGGCATTGACGTTCGGTGCCAGAAGCGCCATTGAAGCCGGCATCAAATCGATCATCCCTGCCAGCGCGCGTTTCAACAGCGGTGAATCGCTGCCGTCGTCGAGTGAAAAGGCATTGTGATCGGCCGCATCCAGCATGCTGATATGCACATGCATCCCGCTGCCCGCATACTCTTCATAGGGTTTCGCCATAAAGGTTGCGGTCATGCCGTGATTTTCCGCTACCTGACGCACCAGACGTTTCAACAAAATCGCATGGTCGCAGGCTTTTAAAACATCACGGGTATGATGCAGGTTGATTTCAAACTGGCCCGGCGAGGCTTCCGCCAGCGCACCATCAGCGGGAATGCCCTGCTGTTTGGCAATATCGTCGATATCACGCAGAACATCAGCGAAATGGTCGAGATTATCGACCGAATAAACCTGACTCTGCATATTACGTTCGTCACTTCCCGGCGCGCAGGGCGGCTGGATGTAACCTTCCGCATCGCGCTTTTTATCCACCAGATAGAACTCCAGCTCTACCGCTACCACCGGGAATAGCCCTCGATTGCGCAGTTGCTGCCACAGCCGATTGAGGACATTGCGGGGTTCAACGTCAAAGGGAGTGCCATCTTGGTTACACATTGTCAGCAGCAATTGCGCAATGCGTTCAGGATCGGCGGCAGAAGGAATTAAGGTTCCGGGAACCGGGATACAGAGGTTGTCGGGTTCGCCCAGTGACTGTCCGAGTCCGGCTTCTTCGACGGTATTTCCGAGGATATCCATGGCGAAAACCGAGGCCGGGAAATAACACCCTTTTTCCAGTTTGACTAATGCAGAGATGGGAATGCGCTTACCGCGAAAGACCCCATTTAAATCATTAAGAAGAATATCGACATACTGCGTTTCAGGATGGCGTTCCAGCCAGGATTTAACCTCCAGCTGGAACGCGCTTGTTCGTTTCTCTTCACTATGCCGCGTGAAGTCTTCTACTTCTACGAGGTTCGTCATGTTCCCACCCGCCCTTTACCGTTTAGTATTGGTTCGCGCAATGCTCAAAATAACAGCCACTCTTCTAACATAGCTCTAACGCAAAAAGTGTGCAAATGTAACAAATCTGTTGGAAGAACGAACAGACGGTTGCTAGATTGACAATATATTGCACACTTTTCAGACCGAACGCGCAAAAACGGTGAAAATATTGAACAGCAACGCGGAGACGTTATGGGCATTATTTTTGACAAACCCTTGATTGGCGTAGTGATGTGTCAGAACCACATCGGCAGCCATCCTGGACAGACGGTTCACAATAAGTATCTCGACGCCATCGTGCTTGCCGGTGGTGTGCCCTTGCCTTTGCCGCATCAACTGATGCACGCCCCTCATCTATTAGAAAACAGTATGACGCTGCTGGACGGTATTTTACTCACCGGCAGCCCGAGCAATATCGAACCCTGGCATTACGGTGAAGAAGGTAAAGAGGAACATGCCGATCCGGCGCGCGACCGCCTCGCCTTCGGCATCATCACTCATGCGATTGGTAAAAAAATGCCGATTTTCGGTATTTGCCGTGGCTTACAAGAGTTAGTGGTGGCCAACGGCGGTTCCCTCTATCGCCAGCTGCATATGACGCATCTGTTTCAGGAGCATCGTGAGGATGATGCGCTGCCGCTCGATCAGCAATATACGCCAGTGCACGAGGTTCAGCCTGAAGCGGAAGGTTTGTTGAGTCAGGTGCTGGGCAGCGCGCAGTCCTTTGCCGTCAATTCTCTGCATGGGCAAGGCATTCGTGAGCCGGGTCCGCAGTTGCGCATTGAAGCACGCGCACCGGACGGGCTGATTGAAGCGGTGAGTTTGCGCCAGCATCCGTTTGCCCTTGCGGTGCAGTGGCATCCGGAGTGGCACTCCGATCAAGACCCGGTCTCGCAACGCCTGTTTGCGGCCTTTATCCACGCGGCACTCCTTTATCACAAGGAAAAACAGCCATGAATGATGCCACTCTGGCGCCCGGACGACGTCTATCGCAGATCCGGCAGGAGATGGGGTTGTCTCAGCGTCGCGTCGCTGAGTTGTCAGGATTAACGCACAGTGCCATCAGCACTATTGAACAGGATAAAGTCAGCCCGGCGCTGAGTACCTTGCAGAAACTGCTGAAGGTGTACGGCCTGTCACTGTCAGAGTTTTTCTCGGAGCCGAAGGTGAACAACACACCGCGCGTGATCGTGCGTCCGGAGGAGTGTGTGGAGATCGGCAGCCTCGGTGTGTCGCTGCGTCTGGTGGAGAACGGCGCTGAAAAACGTGCGCTGGCGATGCTGATCGAACGTTACGAACCGGGTTCTAGCACGGGTGAGAAGCTGCGTCATCCCGGTGAAGAGACCGGCACAGTACTGGAAGGGGAAATCACCCTGGTGGTCAACGGCCAGAGTTATCACCTTTATTGCGGCGAGAGCTATGTGATTGATACCGGCTTGCCACACAGTTTTACCAATACGTCTGAGTTGCCGTGTCGCATAGTCAGCGCGCACACGCCAGCGAATTTCTGAGTTCACGCGCTTAAGGAGGATGTGATGCAACATGTGGGAAGTTATTACGCAGCAACCGTCAACGCGCATGAGCCATGGCCTGAACTGCAGGAATCGGTGCAGTGTGATGTCTGTATTATCGGCGGCGGATTCACAGGCCTCTCTTCCGCACTGTTTTTGACTGAAGCCGGTTATGACGTGGTGCTGCTGGAAGCGGCGAAGATCGGCTTCGGTGCCAGCGGTCGTAACGGCGGCCAGGTGGTGAATTCTTATAGCCGCGATGTGGATGTGATTGAACAACGCTACGGCAAAGACGTGGCGAAGATGCTGGGCAATATGATGTTTGAGGGCGCGGAAATTATTCGCGATCGCATTGATCGTTATGCTATCGCCTGCGATTACCGGCCCGGCGGCATTTTTGCGGCGTTGAATCAGCGCCAGATGGGCCACTTGCGCAGCCAGAAAGCCAACTGGGAGCGCTATGGTAACCATAATCTGGAGCTGCTGGATGAGCGCGCGATTCGTCGCGAAGTGGCAACCGATCGCTACGTGGGTGGCTTGCTGGATAAGCGCGGCGGACATCTGCATCCACTTAATCTGGCGCTGGGTGAAGCGGAGGCGATTCGTCGTCACGGCGGACGCATCTATGAACACTCCGCGGCGCTGGAAGTGAAGTACGGCGAACCGCATCGGGTGAAAACCGCCAATGGCGAAGTGAGCGCCACTTTTGTGATATTTGCTGGTAATGCTTATCTCCCCTCACAACTGGAGCCGCGCCTGAGTCGCAAAAGCATGCCCTGTGGATCGCAAATCATCACCACAGAACCGCTAAGCCGCGATCAGGCGTTGGCGCTGCTGCCGAATAATCACTGCGTCGAAGATTGTAATTACCTGCTGGATTATTTCCGTCTCACCGCCGACAACCGCCTGCTATACGGCGGCGGCGTGGTGTATGGCGCACGCGAACCGGATGATATTGAAGCGCTAATCCGCCCCAAGTTGTTACGCACCTTCCCTCAACTGAAAGATGTGAAATTCAGCCATCGCTGGAGCGGTAACTTCCTGCTCACGCTGTCACGTATGCCGCAGTTTGGGCAGATCGAGAAGAATGCGTTCTTTATGCAGGGGGATAGCGGACATGGCGTGACTTGTACCCATTTATCGGGGCGATTAATTGCGGAGGTGCTGCGTGGGCAGGCGGAGCGGTTTGATGCGTTTGCGAAGCTGCCACATTTGCCGTTTCCGGGTGGCAGAAGGTTTAAAGTGCCCCTGACGGCGATGGGCGCGGTGTGGTATGCGTTAAGGGATCGGTTGGGGGTTTAATCAATTGCGCAATGTTGCTTTACTAAACATCGTGCAGCAGCCATTGCTGTCAATGTGTGAGGTCTCAAACCGATCTCCCTTAAAACGGAAGCATCGGAGCAAATTACCTCACCATTTGACCACTGTTTTAACAAAGAATTAATTGAGAGTAACTGCCCATTTTCCAGCTTCATCTGCAAGTCGTGATAATGAAAACCAAGACCAGCAGGCGTGCGGCTATGATGCCAGATTTTACCTCCAAGAGAGGTTATTGCGGCAGTGACCTTTTCCAGGCCATCATCTGGCGTAACATCAACTTTTGAACTTGAATAGCGAGTGCCTTTTAGATCAAGTTTCACGTTGCTGAAGCTGTTCGACGTCCAGATTTGCACCGGCTGTATCAGGGAAGCTATCGATGGAGAACGTACACCCCGCAAAAATGGAAAAATCATGCCGGATGCGGATCCTAAAACCAGATTCAATTCCGCACGACTCATGTCATAAATTGATGCAAATACTTCACATCTACCCTTTTCAATCAACTCTAATGTGTAGGCATTGAAATGTTGACTCACCCTTCCTTTTAGAAGGTATTTAAGACCTGACACGTAGGCCATATATGGGGCGTGATCTTTAAATGATGCACTCAGCAGGCCATTGACCGAATTCATTATAAGTTGTGCGGTACCAATTACCCCCGCAGCCAGCCAAATTTTTCTGCCAGTGACAATGGAACCATCCGAAAGATGAACAGACCACATATTTGTTTCTGAACGACTAATCCGCTCCGCACGGAGCTGGAAACAGGTGTGTGATTTTGTCGCGTCGTCTATCGTTGCACGCATAGCCTTCAGGCCTGCTTTCGGATCGTTAAGTGTCCCACTCAGCAGCTTTGGCTCGCGTAACACGAATCCATCTGGCAAGCTGCTTCGCTTATGATAAGCATCACCACCTGTAATAGTGAACAAATCTGCGATGGCAGAACACTCGTTGAGATATTCAGAATAAGTTTTGAAAAGATTCGTATCATAAGGATCGTTTGCTTCATTATGAATCAGTTGCTGTCCCCAGTAGTTCGCTAACCCACCGGTTATTGCCGTCGCGTAAAGGGCTTTGGATTTTGATGCCAGAGGCTCTACTCTTCCAGCCACACCTGGCTGTTGACCACTTTCCAATGACTCGACACGTATTTTTGGATGCACATCGCCTGGTGATTGAAATGAAGGCTCTGAGCCAGAGATGATGGCGATCGAGTGATTGGATGGTAATGCTGATAACGTTGCAAGTGCACAGGGCCCTGCACCAATTATGATTGAATCGAAACATGTTGTCATTTCACTATCCTTGTAAATTCCTTTAATACTAATTGGAGACCATCAAGAGAATCACGAGTATCCATTGCACGTAGTGCAAGTAGGCCATCAACCCTTTCGAGTAAAGAAGAAGAAGGTTGTAATAGAATATCCACACTTTTTCCTGCCAAACGAACAAAGCTAGCGGGTATGGGTAGGCATAGTGGTTTACGTCGTTCGGAACGGATGGCGATAGCACATACCATTTGCTTGAAGGTTAAAGGATCTATTTGTCCAAGCAAATATAATCTCTTAGGAGTGGGAAGTTGCGCGATTCGATATAGCGCCTCAGCCAAATCGCCGACTTCAATAGGTTGGATATTGGGCGGCACACTGGGCGTCGGAACGACTGGTAATCGTGATAATTTTTCCAATATTCCATAAACACTGCCACCATTGACTGAATATACGAGACCCGGGCGAACAATGACTTCACCTTCCTCATTAAGAAGCGCCTCGATTGCCCATTTACTACGCCCGTAATCATTTATTGCTGCTGGCCCCGCGGACTGGCTTGAAATAAAGATAAAACGTCCGCGTTTACCCTCTTTTTTTAAAGCACGGTGTTGCTGTAAGAGAAGCGAGGTTCCGCAGTGATCTAGGTCGGCCATTGCATCTCTATTTTTACTTGCGTTCAATATACTGCACGCAAGATGAATGATTATATCTGCATGATCACATTCTTTGGGCAGCGGTTGTCCCAGTCGCCACTCATTTGAGGTAGGAGCAATCACGTCAGCCCCCGAATCCGACAGATGTTTGACCACACATTGGCCGATGAAACCCCGCCCACCTGTTACAACAAATCTCATATTAAATTATTCCATCTTGATAATGTTCATGGAAAAGTTAACCCCATGTGCTTATGTTAAAGCCTAGCATGAGTTGTTATCGAAAAATACTCCATACAACAACTTTAAGTTTAAAAATAGAACAAGTAATCAATTAAAAATTTAACACAGTAAAATTGGGAAAACCACTTTTCAGTAATGAGAATCACCAATACAGCTTCGAATATCATATTGCTGCTGTTCAATATTGTACCGTTTGATATAAAGAACACCCGAGTTTCACCCCATAACCTCTCAAGTATAAATAGAGGCAAGCACGTCATATCTCCACTCATATTTTTCGGCAATTCTGACCTAAAGGGCATTTAAATAATCACTCTTTGTATAAAAAATAACGGCTGGTCAAGAAATTTGCCATCATACCAGCCAGACATCCAACAGCCACTGCAACAATAGGTTTTTCCTGCAAGGATTGAACTGAGGAAATCAAAAGATAATACAAACTGAGATTAATTACCCCACCAACAATCATCAGTGAAAAATATTTAATGAACTCTGGCAACAACCCTATTTCGACGTTATTTTTATCGAAGGTAACATTACGATTACATATCCATGTAACAACTACCGCCGATGAAAATGAAAATAATCTCCCTATGTAAACTCCAGTGAATGACTTAAGAAGATATAGCATTACCGCATCCACTAAAAACCCTAGCACTCCAACCATACCAAAAAGAAAGATTTTTTTAAGTGTTACTATAGAAATCATTTTTTTGTCAACTTTAAAAATTTGTGGGGACTCCCTTCAGCCACTAAATATTCATTGCAATCCGGAACACACATAACAACCTCAGTTTAATTTGAATAATCGCAATTTAGGATTGCGATACGTATAAATGCCACCTGGCAACTTACTTTCACTCAGGGCAAGAAAGTAAATCCTTCATTTTTACAAATCTGTTACAACAACTGCCTCATAAATTATTAAATTCCTCTACACACATATTTAAATATTACTTATAAGACATAAACCATCGAATCACTTTGGTTTAACAACTACAGTTCATTTAGTATGCAAACCAATGATAAAACAAACCTAAAGCTATAAAACCCATCACTTTCACTTGCTGCCATTCATTTACCAGAAACAAATTTTAAATATAAATACTCATCACTCCCGGCTGATGGACTTTAAAAGTCCTAATTCAATGATTAACTTTTTCAAATAATCAAAGCTAAAGCCTTGCTATCTCTTTTCAATTATTCAAGCGGCATCTTCATCGGATCATCGTAGCTGTACTCAAATCCCAACTCGTTGCAGATCTTCGACCCATCCACCACCTTCCCTGCCTCTCGCTCAGGTTCGGCAGCAAACGTCGGTGCCACCAATCCCAACTGCTTCGAGACAAACGGATAAAAATCATCGCGCGCGGGATGTTTCGACGCACACAGGTTATACACGCGTCCGCCTTTTGGCGTTTGCAGCAGCAACACAATCGCATCCACCACATCATCGAGATGCACCAGATTCACCGCATGACCGCCGTTATCCAATCCCGTTTTACCGGCAAGGAAGCGTCCCGGATGTCGATTCGGCCCAACGAGTCCTGCCAAACGCACAATATCCACGCTGGTGCCCGGCAGATCGTGCAACCAGTTTTCCAGCTCCACCAGCGTTTTACCCGCCACACTCTCCGGCTGCAGTGCGCTGCTCTCTTTCATCACACCCGAACCAGGGCCGTATACCGATGACGAACTTGTGAAGATGATACGCGGGACTTTGTGCACCAGTGCGGTATCCACCACGTTTTGTACCGCTTGCATATAGTCTTCGCCACCCTGCACGGTGCGGCTGGCAGGCAAAGTCACCACCAGCGCATCCACCGCCATCAGTATGGCTAATTCATCCGCTTCACACTCAATTTCCGGTGTCAGCACCAGTTGAAACGCCTCGATACCGCAACGGCGCGCGGCATCGACACCATCGGGTGAGGTTTTGCTGCCGGTGACCTGCCAGCCGCGTGCCGTCAGCGCCATCGCCAGCGGCATACCCAGCCATCCCAGACCTACAATCGCGACTTTTTTCATACCGACTCCTGCTTTACAACGCTAAGACACTTCATCTTAGTCCCAGCCGTTATGGCAAACCAGCGCAAACTGTTGCGGAAGGTTCCGAGAACTGACGTTAAAAAAGGGTTGCCAATCGCCGTCATCTTCGTTAGGTTAATCAGCACGCAAATGAATACTCATTCAGCAACGGAATTTACTATGACACGCGTTCAGTTCAACCACCATCATCACCATCATCCTGACTAGTCTTTCAGGCGATGTGTGCTGGGAGACGATTAGGATCTTCCAGTGGTGCGAACGCAAAGAGAGCCCCCGGAAGATCATCTTCCGGGGGTTTTTTTATGGGCGAACGCAACCCCACTGAGTTCAGACAGGATTGAATAAGAGGACAGGAACCATGTTAGATAACACCCGTATTCGCATAGCTATGCAGAAATCAGGCCGTTTAAGTGATGAATCACGCGAATTGCTGGCCCGCTGCGGTATCAAAATCAACCTTCAGCAGCAGCGTCTGATTGCGTTTGCGGAGAACATGCCTATCGATATCCTGCGTGTACGTGATGACGATATCCCTGGTCTGGTAATGGATGGCGTGGTGGATCTCGGCATCGTTGGTGAGAACGTGCTGGAAGAAGAGCTGCTGGACCGCCGCGCACAAGGCGAAGATCCACGTTACTTCACCCTGCGCCGTCTCGATTTCGGCGGTTGCCGCCTGTCGCTGGCGATGCCAGTGGATGCGGAATACACCGGCCCGCAATGTCTGCAGAACTCACGTATTGCCACCTCTTATCCGCACCTGCTGAAGAAATACCTAGATAAACAAGGTGTTGCCTTCAAGTCTTGCCTGCTGAACGGTTCAGTGGAAGTGGCGCCACGCGCGGGTCTGGCCGATGCCATTTGTGACCTGGTGTCCACCGGTGCCACCCTCGAAGCCAACGGCCTGCGCGAAGTGGAAGTTATCTACCGTTCTAAAGCGGTACTGATCCAGCGCGATGGCGAGCTGCCAGCAGCCAAGCAAGAACTGATCGACAAAATGATGACGCGTATTCAGGGCGTGATTAAAGCGCGTGAATCCAAATACATCATGCTTCACGCGCCAAGCGAGCGTCTGGAAGAAGTGATCGCCCTGCTGCCAGGTGCTGAGCGCCCTACCGTATTGCCGCTGGCAGGCGAAGTGAGCCGCGTGGCGATGCACATGGTGAGCAGCGAAACCCTGTTCTGGGAAACCATGGAAAAATTGAAAGCGCTGGGTGCCAGCTCGATCCTCGTACTGCCAATCGAAAAAATGTTGGAGTAACAGCATGAGCACAATCATGACCCCGATTGACTGGCAACAGTGTGATGAACAACAGCAGCAAGCGCTGCTGATGCGTCCGGCGATTTCTGCCTCGGCGAGCATCAGCGAAGTGGTTCGCGATGTGCTGACGAAAGTAAAGGAAGAAGGCGATGATGCGCTGCGTGAATTCAGCGCACGCTTCGACAAAGCGCAGGTGGAAAACCTGCGCGTCACGCCAGAAGAGATGCAAGCCGCCAGCGATCGCCTGAGCGACAAGTTGAAGCAGGCGATGGCAGTGGCCGTGGGGAATATCGAAACTTTCCATAACGCGCAGATTCTGCCCGCGGTGGATATTGAGACCCAGCCGGGCGTGCGCTGCCAGCAGATTACCCGTCCGGTGCAATCTGTTGGGCTGTATATTCCCGGCGGCTCTGCCCCACTGTTCTCCACGGTACTGATGCTGGCAACCCCAGCGCGTATCGCCGGTTGTGGTCGTGTGGTGCTCTGTTCGCCTCCGCCGATTGCCGATGAAATTCTCTATGCAGCGCAACTGTGCGGCGTAAAAGAGGTGTTTCAGGTTGGCGGTGCGCAAGCGATCGCTGCGCTGGCCTTCGGCACCGAAACTGTGCCAAAAGTGGACAAGATTTTTGGCCCTGGCAACGCCTACGTCACCGAAGCGAAACGCCAGGTGAGCCAGCGTTTAGATGGCGCCGCGATTGATATGCCAGCAGGTCCTTCTGAAGTGCTGGTGATTGCCGATGAAGGTGCTACGCCCGCTTTTGTCGCTTCTGATCTGTTATCACAAGCGGAACACGGCCCGGATTCACAGGTTATCTTACTGACACCATCCCTGAAGCTGGCTGAAGGCGTGGCGCAGGCTGTGGAAGATCAGCTGGCTCAGCTGCCACGTGCGGCCACCGCACGTCAGGCACTGGAAAGCAGCCGCCTGATTGTGTTGCGCGATCTGGCGCAGTGTGTGGAGATCTCCAACCTGTATGGCCCGGAGCACCTGATTATTCAGACGCGTCAGGCACGCGATCTGGTGGATGCGATCACCAGCGCCGGTTCGGTATTCCTCGGTGACTGGTCTCCAGAATCGGCGGGTGATTACGCCTCAGGCACCAATCACGTATTACCGACTTACGGTTATACCGCCACCTGTTCAAGTCTGGGTCTGGCCGATTTCCAGAAGCGTATGACGGTGCAAGAGCTGACGCCACAAGGCTTCCTCAATCTGGCCGCCACCATTGAAACTTTAGCGGCTGCTGAGCAGTTGGAAGCCCACAAAAACGCCGTTACCCTGCGTGTTGCCGCGCTGAAGGAGCAAGCATGAGCATTGAAGATTTAGCCCGCGCTAATGTGCGTGCATTGACGCCTTATCAATCGGCGCGTCGTCTGGGGGGTAACGGTGATGTGTGGCTGAACGCCAACGAGTTCCCGCTGCCGGTGCCGTTTGAGCTGTCGCAACAAACGCTGAACCGCTACCCTGAGTGCCAGCCGAAAATTGTGATTGAGCGTTACGCGGCTTATGCCGGTTTGACGCCAGAGCAAGTGATTGTCAGCCGTGGCGCTGATGAAGGTATCGAACTGTTAATGCGCGCCTTCTGCGAACCGGGTAAAGACGCGATTCTGTTCTGCCCACCGACTTACGGCATGTACAGCGTTAGCGCGGAAACCATCGGCATTGAGTATCGTACCGTGGCGGCACTGGATGACTGGCAGCTGAATCTGCCTGCCATTGCTGAGCAATTAGACGGCGTGAAAGTGGTCTATATGTGCAGCCCGAACAACCCGACCGGCAACCTGATCAATCAAGACGATATCCGCAAGCTGCTGGAGATGACGGCCGGTAAAGCACTGCTGGTAGCCGATGAAGCCTATATTGAGTTCTGCCCGGAAGCGACGCTGGCGGGCTGGTTGCAAGAGTATCCACATCTGGTGATCCTGCGCACCCTGTCGAAAGCCTTTGCGCTGGCGGGTCTTCGCTGTGGTTTCACGCTGGCCAACAAGCCGGTAATCGATCTGCTGATGAAAGTGATCGCCCCTTACCCGCTGGCTACCCCGGTGGCCGATGTAGCAGGCCAGGCACTGAGCGATCAAGGCATTGCGCTGATGCGTCAGCACGTGGCTGAATTGAACGCCAATCGTGCGTGGCTGTTTGAACAGCTACCACAGCTGAGCGTGGTGCAGCAGGTGTTCCCGAGCGAAACCAACTATATCCTGGCGCGCTTCACTGATTCGCCAAAAGTGTTTAAAACGCTGTGGGATCAAGGCATTATTCTGCGCGACCAAAACAAAAACCCCGGCCTTGCGGGATGCCTGCGCATCTCCATCGGCACCCGTGAAGAGTGCGAGCGCCTGATCGCCGCGCTGCAAGCCTTATCAGTGGAGCAAGCATGAGTCAGAAGACCCTTTTTATCGACCGCGACGGCACCATCATCTCTGAGCCGCCATCGGATTATCAGGTAGACCGCATGGAAAAGCTGGCGTTCGAAAAGAACGCCATCCCTGCGCTGTTGGCATTGCAGGAAGCGGGCTACCAGTTGGTGATGATCACTAATCAGGATGGCCTGGGCACCGACAGCTTCCCGCAGGCTGATTTCGATGGCCCGCACAATCTGATGATGCAGATCCTCAGCTCACAGGGTGTGAACTTCAGCGACATCCTGATCTGCCCGCATAAGCCGGAAGATAACTGCGATTGCCGCAAGCCGAAAACCAAAATGGTAGAAGCCTGGCTGGCACAAGGCGCACTGGATACCGCGAACAGCTACGTGATTGGCGATCGCCTGACCGATATCCAACTGGCGGAGAACATGGGCATTCAGGGCCTGCGTTACGGTGCCGAAGGCATTGACTGGGATGCGATTCAGGCGCGCCTGACCAAGCGTGACCGCCATGCGCTGGTGCAACGCAACACCAAAGAGACGCAGATCAAGGTGGAAGTGTGGCTGGACCGCGAAGGCGGCAGCAAAATCAATACTGGCGTCGGCTTCTTTGATCACATGCTGGATCAGATTGCCGTACACGGCGGCTTCCGCATGAACATCGACGTGAAAGGCGATCTCTACATCGACGATCACCACACCGTGGAAGATACCGGTCTGGCGCTGGGTGAAGCCCTCCTGAAAGCACTCGGCGACAAACGTGGCATCGGCCGTTTCGGCTTCGTGCTGCCGATGGATGAGTGCCTGGCGCGCTGCGCACTGGATATCTCTGGCCGTCCGCACATCGAATTCAAAGCCGAGTTCAGCTATCAGCGTGTCGGCGATCTCAGCACTGAGATGGTTGAGCACTTCTTCAGCTCCCTCTCCTACGCGATGATGAGCACCCTGCACTTGAAAACCAAAGGCAAGAACGACCATCACCGTGTGGAAAGCCTGTTCAAAGCCTTTGGCCGTACCTTGCGTCAGGCGATTCGCGTGGAAGGCAACACCTTGCCGAGCTCGAAAGGAGTGCTGTGATGAACGTGGTGATTCTCGATACCGGCTGCGCCAACCTGTCATCGGTGAAGTGGGCGATTGAGCGCCTTGGTTACACGCCAGAGGTGAGCCGCGATCCGGATGTGGTGTTGCGCGCCGATAAGCTGCTGCTGCCGGGCGTAGGGACCGCGCAAGCGGCTATGAACCAGCTGCAGGAGCGTGATCTGATCGATTTGATCAAAGCCTGTACTCAACCAGTGTTGGGGATTTGCCTCGGCATGCAGTTGCTGGGTCGCGGCAGCGATGAGAACGGCGGCGTGACCACGCTGGGCCTGGTGGATGAACCGGTCTCGCTGATGGATACCCAGGGTTTGCCATTGCCACATATGGGCTGGAACCAGATCACCTCGCAGGCGGGTAATCACCTGTTCCGTAATATCCCGGACGGCAGCTACTTCTACTTTGTGCACAGCTACGCCATGCCGGTAAACGCTGCCACCATCGCCCAGTGCGATTACGGCCATCCGTTCACCGCTGCCTTGCAGAAAGATAACTTCTTCGGCGTGCAGTTCCACCCGGAGCGTTCTGGCAAAGCAGGCGCGCAGCTGCTGAAAAACTTCCTGGAGATGTGATGATTATCCCCGCATTAGATTTAATCGACGGCAAAGTGGTGCGTCTGCATCAGGGCGACTACGGCCAACAGCGCGACTACGGTAGCGATCCATTACCACGCCTGCAGGATTACGAACGTCAGGGCGCGGAAGTGCTGCACCTGGTCGATCTCACCGGTGCCAAAGATCCGGCCAAGCGCCAGATCCCTCTGCTCACCACCCTGTTGCGCGGCGTCAATGTGCCGGTACAGGTCGGTGGCGGCATCCGTAATCGTGAAGACGTTGCGGCCTTGCTGGAAGCTGGCGCGACCCGCGTGGTGGTCGGTTCCACCGCCGTGAAGCAGCCGGAAGAAGTGAAAAGCTGGTTCAGCGAGTTCGGAGCAGATGCCATCGTGCTGGCACTGGATGTGCGCATCGACGCTAACAATCGCAAAGAAGTGGCGATCAGCGGCTGGCAGGAAGCAGCGGGCGTGACGCTGGAAGAGGTGATTGGCTGGTATCAGCCGGTTGGCCTGAAGCACGTGCTGTGCACCGATATCTCCCGCGATGGCACCTTAAGCGGTTCCAACGTGGCGCTGTATAAAGAAGTGTCGGATGCCTTCCCGGATATCGCGTTTCAGAGTTCCGGCGGCATCGGATCGCTGTATGACATTGCGGCCCTGCGTGGCAGCGGCGCGCAGGGCGTGATCGTCGGTCGCGCGTTGCTGGAAGATAAATTCACCGTAGCGGAGGCGATTGCATGCTGGCAAAACGGATAATTCCTTGTCTCGATGTGCGTGATGGGCAAGTGGTAAAAGGCGTGCAGTTCCGCAACCACGAAATCATCGGTGACATCGTGCCACTGGCGCAGCGCTATGCGCAGGAAGGTGCAGATGAGCTGGTGTTTTACGATATCACCGCCTCTTCCGATGGCCGCGTGGTCGATAAAAGCTGGGTGTCACGCGTGGCGGAAGTGATTGATATTCCCTTCTGCGTCGCGGGCGGTATCAAGAGCGAAGAGGATGCCGCGCGCATTCTGCAGTTTGGTGCGGATAAGATCTCCATAAACTCTCCGGCACTGGCTGACCCAACCCTGATCACCCGTCTGGCGGATCGCTTCGGCGTGCAGTGTATCGTGGTGGGGATTGATACCTGGTTCGATGAAGCCACCGGCAAGTATCACGTCAATCAATATACCGGCGATGAATCCCGTACCCGCGTCACCACCTGGGAAACCCTCGATTGGGTGCAGGAAGTGCAAAAGCTGGGCGCGGGTGAAATCGTACTGAATATGATGAACCAGGATGGCGTGCGTAACGGCTACGACCTGGTGCAACTGAAGAAAGTGCGTGACGTGTGTAAAGTGCCACTGATCGCTTCTGGCGGCGCGGGCACCATGCCACACTTCCTCGAAGCCTTAGAACAGGCAAACGTTGATGGCGCACTGGCTGCTTCAGTGTTTCACAAACAAATTATCAATATCGGCGAGTTGAAAAACTTCCTGATCGACAACGGTGTGGAGATTCGCGCGTGTTAACTGCAGAACAACTGGCCAAACTGGATTGGGCCAAAACCGCGGGCATGATGCCTGTCATCGTCCAGCACAACGTTTCTGGCGAAGTGCTGATGCACGGTTATATGAATGAGGAAGCGCTGCAAAAGACGCTGGCGGAAGGCAACGTTACCTTCTTCTCTCGCACCAAGAACCGTCTGTGGACCAAAGGCGAAACCTCCGGTCATTTCCTGCAGGTGGCGAGCATCACGCCAGATTGTGATAACGATACGCTGCTGGTGCTGGCAAACCCGATTGGGCCAACCTGCCACCTCGGCACCTCAAGCTGCTTCTCACCGGCGGCGCCAGATTGGGCGTTCCTGTATCAGCTGGAGCAGTTGCTGGCATCGCGTAAGAGCGCCGATCCGGAAAGTTCTTACACCGCGAAACTCTATGCCAGCGGCACCAAGCGTATCGCGCAGAAAGTCGGTGAAGAAGGCGTGGAAACCGCGCTGGCTGCTACGGTGAACGATCGCCATGAGCTGACCAATGAAGCGTCTGACTTGCTGTATCACCTGATGGTGTTGCTGCAGGATCAGGAGCTGGATTTGAGCACGATTATTAATAATCTGCGAGCGCGTCATAAGTAACGAGATTCCCAACTAATGCTAAGGCGCACTTCGGTGCGCTTTGTTGTTTCTACGCCAGAAAGCTTCACCCACTCATAATGGTAACGTCATGAAAATAATCTGCTAATTGCCATGGCGGACAGTGATCGGTACTCTGCGTTATTCCACATCACGAAAAAAGAAGACCGATATTATGGCAAGTTCTCGTTTTACTGCCCGCCTGCGTCAGACGCTGGCGCTGGCTGTGCTGGCAGGTTGCGCATTTGGCGCACAGGCAAAGATTGAACAAGTACGCTTCGCGGTTGATCCAACCTATCCTCCTTTCGAATCCAAAACACCACAGGGCAAACTGGTGGGTTTTGATATCGACCTTGGCAACGCGCTGTGCGAGCAGATGCAAACCAAATGTGTGTGGGTAGAGAGCCAGTTCGATGGCATGATCCCGGCGCTGAAAGCCCGCAAGTTCGATGCCATCCTGTCGGATATGGGTATCACTGAAGAGCGTCTGAAACAGATCGACTTCACCGTTCCGCTCTATGATACGCACACCCAATTGATTGCACGCAAAGGCTCTGGCCTGCTGCCAACGGCTGAATCACTGAAAGGCAAAACGGTCGGCGTTGAGCAGGGAACCGTGCAGGAGCGCTATGCACTGGCAAAATGGCAGCCACACGGCGTAAACGTGGTGCCTTATGGCGATCAGGCGCAGGTTGAAAGTGATTTGATCTCTGGTCGTCTGGATGTGGTATTTACCGATGCGGCTCAGGCGGCAAACGGCTTCCTGAAACACCCACAGGGTAAAGATTTCGAGCTGGCTGGCCCGATTGTTGAAGATCCGATTATTGGCCCAGGCACGGCGATTGGTCTGCGCAAAGGCGATGAAGAGCTGAAAACGGCTCTCGATAACGCTTTCGCTGAGATTAAGAAAAACGGCACTTTTGACAAGATCCAGAAGAAGTACTTCGCCACCGACATCTCGATCCAGCAGTAATCAATTTAGAGGCGGTCTCAAGGCCGCCCTATTCACGCCGCTAACATGAGCGAGCGCAAATTTAGCGGCTTCATTTCCGCTCATTCTCACAGCAGCACTATAATTCCAATCAATAAAATTACTCTGGCACCACATTTAACGTGCCGTAGATACAGGACATCGAACACGCCATGCAACAACAACATCATCCTCTGTTAAGTGCTTCCCTCGGTACACAGCGCGAAATCGTCAGCTTCCATTTCGGTACCGATTCACAGCAGCGTGTCTATATTCAGGCGGCACTGCATGGTGATGAGCTGCCTGGCATGGCAGTGGCGTGGTTCCTGAAGCAGAAGCTGCTGGCGCTGGAATCTGCCGGGCAGCTTAAATCCAAAATCACCCTGGTGCCGGTGGCGAATCCGCTAGCGATGGGCCAGCACTGGCATGGCAGCCATTTGGGTCGATTCCATACGCTTTCCGGTCAGGATTTTAATCGCCGCTTCCCGGCGTTGGGTGAGACACTGGCCGCAGAATTGTCGGGTTCGCTGACACAGAGCGAGTATGAGAACAAACGGTTGATTCGAGATGCCATTGACCGCCACTACCGCGACAGCATTGCTCGCACGGAACTGGATGCGCAGCGCTTTACGCTGATGCGAATGGCCAGCCAGGCTGATTTGATGATTGATTTGCACTGCGACTGGGACGCATTGCCGCATCTGTATACCACGCCGCACGCATGGCAGGATATCGAGCCTTTAGCGCGTTGGTTAGGTAGCGAAGTACAGCTGCTGGCGCAGATTTCAGGCGGCGAGCCGTTTGATGAAGCCTGCTGCGAGCCATGGTTGACACTGGCTGAGCGGTTTGGTGGTGAGTATCCGATGCCACGGGGTTTGTTGCCGGTGACGCTGGAATTGCGAGGTGTGGCGGATGTGTCGCCTGACCAGGCTGAGAAGGATGCGGATGCGATTATTAACGCGCTGATTGAAGGTGGCTACATTGCGGGTGATGTGGGTGAGTCCCCTGCCCTGATCAATCCTGCAACGCCGCTGGCAGGTTGTGAGTATATTCATGCGCCGCATTCTGGGTTGTTGTTGAATCGTCGTGAATTGGGGGAGTGGATCAAACCGGGTGAAGTAGTGGCGGAGATTGTGGACCCGATTACCGACCAGGTGACGCCGTTAGTGGCAGAGTTTGGTGGGGTGCTGTATGCGAGGAACTTGATGAAGTTTGCTACGGCGGGGATGCTAGTGGTGAGGTTAGCGGGGGAAAATGCGGGGCGTGAGGGGGAGTTGTTGGTGGTTTAATTCAAGTAGGTCAAAGCTTAATCAATATTTTAACTTGGATTAACAATGTAAATTATCAATAAATTTTGGCTTATCCATTTTAATAGTGGGGAATCCGTTCCCCACCAATGACTAATTAAAATTTAAAAACTATGGGCTTAGCACCTAACCAATCAAACCATGCTATCCCCTCTTCAAGGGGAACTATCACCAAATAATAAGACTTATCAAAATCTTCTGGCAATTTAATACTCACGCTTCCCGTCCCACCATGAGCTCTAAGCATAGGAATATCAATGTGCATGTAATCTTGATTTATAAGGCTATTGTCAGAAGAGAACAGCCTTACTCCCAATCTTATGGGACGATATGTCTGATTACCAAGATTAAATTCAGATCGATTTGTTAATTTTACTTCGATCTGATTATTGCCTTGTGAGGTATAGCTTGCAGGCTCTAAACTAAAATCCAACTTATCAAAAACTCTTGATGCAACACCAAATGGAGAGTTCATTGAAAAATAAGTCCACTTTAGATGCTCAAGATCAAATTCACACATGCCTTCACGGATATGCTGCTCATCAATATATTTATTAACTCTTAACATGTATGTTTTTAATGGATCTTTTTCAAAGTCCCAGCCCGGAGGGTTGAAACTAGAGAAGCCATTAACAGTGCGAAGCTTGAACACTTCTGAAATAAGCATAGCATCCACATTATGAGGATACAAAGAAAGATAAATGTTATTATCATCAACCGGAAATTCCCCCGATCTTTGACCAACAACATAGAAAGCTTTACATTCTGCTGGAGGCGCTGGTATAGATTTAACAAAATCATTTTGATTTTTCCTATTAAACCGTGCATTTGGCGCCAAATTTATTTGCTCTAATATTAAAACTGCACACAAGCAAATCAGAACATAGCTTTTCAAGCTATTTTTTATCGTTTGGATAAAATAGGATATTATGAGACTTAATGGAAATAATAAAAACAGTACATACCGCGCTGTTACCCTCATACCTTTTGCGCCAGGGAAGTATTGCCAGACGAATTTCCAAAGGAAAAAATCACCCTGCTTTATGACTAAAACAAGTGAAATAAACAATACTGAACATAACGAGATTATGAAGATGCCTTCCAACTCGTTTCGTTTTTTTAACATAGCATAAATGTAAAAGCAAAATACAACGAGTAAAGCAAATGGTGCGAAACCAATGTTAAACTCTCCGCCTCTAAGAACTGATTCAATATTTCCGAATAATAACTTAGAGAGATCTCCGTAAATCAAGTTGTGCGCACCAGGATCTATAATATTATAAATACTGGGTGCATAGAATTCGACTGCACTTAGAGGCTGCCCACCAGTTTCTTTCGCTTTAGGTAAGTAGACCATTAGGAAAGGAATGATAAATACAGCAAAAAAAACTGCAGGTATCAGGAATGAAGTTAAAGGTTTTTTAATTAGCAGAAAATTTCTGGTATTTTTTTTTAGGGAACAAAATGACACAAAAACAACAAATGACAAAGAAAAAAAGAAAATGTAATACCATGCCATGTAATAACTGGTGAATAACCATAAGGCCAGCAAAAATGAAGCAAGAACCCCGTACTTAACTGCTGAAGCCCTGTTATTTAAACTCATCGACTTCAGAAAATTAATAATAAATGAAGTCAATAATGGTGAAAATGCAATCGTTAACAATTGAGCATGCGTCATTTGCTCTGACATAGAATTAGCAAGGGTGAACACTATCGCCCCAACTAATGAAGGTAACAAGTCAAGCTTGAGTGTTTTGTAAGATAGATATATAAATGAATAAAACCCCACTGCTTTTATTGTAATATTCACCAAGTCAGTTGAAATAAATATATCAAAACCTAGCATTCTAAACAGGCTATAAAAAACACCAAAAATAAAATAACCGTCGTTATATCCAAGAGTATTTTCAAAGGGATAAAAATAATTAACCACATCCCATTTCGAATCACCTGTAAAGACATTATACCAGTGTAGCAATAAGTTAGTTTGAATTAATGCATCAAACCTATCACCCAAAAGAATATTGAATCCTGATAAAATAAGAGAATGAAACAAAATAGAAATAGTAAAAAAGCAACAAATGAAAATTAAAATTGCATTATATTTATTATTATTTTTCATTACTTTCCCTTAATGATAGTAATGGTACGGAAAGGTAAGATAATCGCTTAATCTCTCTCCGTGCCAAAGTTACACTTTCAAGAACTAAACCCACAAAAAAAGAAATCGTAGAGATAATAACTAATCCTGTTGATAGCAATGCCGTAGGAATTCTGGGTACTAAGCCCGTCTCGATATAATTAGTTGCTAGCGGAATAGATAATATAACTGCAATAAGAGCTACTAACATCGCGATGATGCTAAAGAAAGCGAATGGTCTTTCAGATGAATACAACTTTATTATCATTCTCAGAATTTTAATGCCGTCCTTATAAGTGCTCAGTTTGCTAGTTGAGCCTTCCATTCTTGCAACATAGGGAGTAATAAATTCATCATAAGGCATGCGAAGTTCAAGTGCATGTACGGTCAACTCGGTTTCCGTTTCAAACCCTGTAGACATTGCAGGAAATGATTTAGCATACCTTGCTGAAAACACTCTATAACCCGACAGCATGTCGGAGAAATTTCCGCCGAAGATGCTTTTGACACATCCTGTAAGCATCTTATTACCTAAAGTGTGTCCGGGTCTATATGCCAAATAATCCTCATGCTTTCTAACACCAACAACCATATCAAGACGTTCTGATATTAATTTCTTTATCATCGCCGGAGCACAGGAAGCATCATATGTTGCGTCACCATCAACCATGACATAAACGTCAGCACTTACATCGGCAAAGATACGTCTAACAACATTTCCTTTACCTTGTTCCTTGACATGCAAAACTTTTGCTCCAGCTTTAAGAGCCTCCTGAACTGTATTGTCTTTAGAATTATTATCGAAAACAAACACACCAGCATCAGGCATTGCGATTTTAAAATCATTAACTACTTTCCTTATCGCGATACCTTCGTTATAACATGGAATAACGACAGCAACCTTGTACTCACATTTATCATTCATGATTAATTATACGCAGAGATTACAATTTAGCTAAAACAATAACTTTCTAATTATCATTTAACTTTGTCAGGATAAAAGGCCCAACCCTAAATTGAGTTGGGCCATTCTTCAATTAATCCAACCACTCGGTATGGAACACACCCTCTTTATCAATACGTTTGTAGGTATGCGCACCGAAGTAGTCACGCTGAGCCTGAATCAGGTTCGCAGGCAGAACTTCTGAACGATAGCTGTCGTAATAGGCAATTGCTGCAGAGAAGGTCGGAGTTGGGATACCATTCTGAATTGCATAAGACACAACATCACGTAGTGCCTGCTGATATTCATCAGCAATGTTTTTGAAATACGGATCCAGCAACAGGTTAGCAATATCTGCATTGCTAGCATACGCATCAGTGATTTTCTGCAAGAACTGAGCACGGATGATGCAGCCAGCACGGAAGATCTTAGCAATTTCACCGTAGTGCAGATCCCAGTTGTTCTCTTCTGATGCTGCACGCAGCTGAGAGAAGCCCTGAGCATAAGAAACGATTTTGCCAAGATACAGAGCACGACGGACTTTCTCAACAAACTCAGCTTTGTCACCAGTGAAAGCTTTAGCCTGAGGGCCGCTCAGCACCTTAGAAGCTGCAACACGCTGCGATTTCAATGAAGACAGGTAACGAGCGAATACTGATTCGGTGATCAATGACAGCGGCTCGCCAAGATCAAGAGAGCTCTGGCTGGTCCACTTACCGGTACCCTTGTTAGCAGCTTCATCCAGAATCACATCAACCAGATATTTACCGTCTTCATCTTTCTTGGTGAAGATATCTTTGGTGATGTCGATCAAGTAACTGCTCAGCTCACCGTTGTTCCAGTCAGTGAAAGTCTTAGCCAGCTCTTCGTTGTTCAGACCTAGTGCACCTTTAAGCAGCGCATAA
The DNA here is from genome assembly GCF_016625195.1 of Erwinia sp. S63. Classification (GTDB taxonomy): domain Bacteria; phylum Pseudomonadota; class Gammaproteobacteria; order Enterobacterales; family Enterobacteriaceae; genus Pantoea. The sequence continues at coordinate 263,380 of NZ_JACVUP010000001.1, read as the reverse complement.
GCTTCTGCAATCAGCTGCATGTCACCGTATTCGATACCATTGTGAACCATCTTCACATAGTGACCGGCACCGTTTGGACCGATGTAAGCAACACAAGCTTCGCCATCTTCCGCACGCGCAGCGATTTTGTCCAAAATTGGGGCAACCAGCTCGTATGCTTCTTTCTGACCACCAGGCATGATGGAAGGACCTTTCAATGCTCCCTCTTCACCGCCGGAAACGCCGGTACCGATGAAATTGAAGCCTTGGTCTGATAGTTCTTTGTTACGACGGATGGTGTCTTTATAGAAGGTATTACCGCCATCAATAAGGATGTCACCTTTGTCGAGGTGAGGAGTCAGAGAAGCGATAGTTTTATCTGTCGCTTCACCCGCCTGAACCATCAGCAGGATACGGCGTGGTTTTTCCAGCGATTCAACGAATTCTTCTACATTGTAGAACGGAGCAAGTTTCTTGCCCTGGCTTTCAGCGATAACTTCATCAGTCTTTTCGCGCGAACGGTTGAAGATAGAAACAGTGTAACCGCGGCTCTCAATGTTAAGAGCCAAGTTACGGCCCATAACTGCCATACCTACAACGCCGATTTGTTGCTTGGACATTACATACTCCTGTCTGAGGTCTCACGTAGTGTTACTGGTAACACCATTTTATAAGTGATCGATATGTTAACTCAGGATTACCGAGAAAGGGTAATGATTGGTGCGATAGTGGAATGAAAATATAAAAAAAATAATCACATATTTAACAGGGACTTATACAGTTTGGAATAACTATCTACCATCTTGTCTGCTGTAAAGAGTGTTTCAAATCGATCTTGCGCTGCTTTACCAAGAATTTTTGCTTGCTCTGGGTTGTCCCAGATTTCATCCATTGCAACTCTTAGAGCACGAGGATTAGAAGGAGGTACTACCAATCCGGTTACACGATCTATATTGATATACGTAGTCCCGGTACCAATCTCGCTAGAGATTAGAGGTTTAGCATATAGCGCACCTTCTAACAACGAAATACCAAAGGCTTCAGACCGCAAATGAGAAGGAAATACTAGACATGTACAGAGTTCTAAAAGTGCAGATTTTTCAGAGTCCTCAAGTGCACCAAGAAAATAAATATTATCAACTCCTAATTGCTTCGCTTGCGCCTTTAATTCTGCTTCTATAGGTCCTGCGCCGATTACAACAATTGGATAAGTGCTATTTTTAGCTGCTTCGATTAAAATATGTAATCCTTTATAATATCGAAACGTCCCTACGAAAAGAAAAAATCCATTTGGGAAACGTGCGCGCCATCGTTCAATTACTAAGGGATCATTATTATGGTAAAACTCCTTATTTAAACCATAAGGAATAACTTCGACCTTATTTTTGAACCTCTGCAGCGTTGGACTACTCTCAACATAGTTAGGAGATGCCGCGATAATACAATCTACGCTCTTCAAAAAACTATTCATCAAAGGAGCGTAAAGTTTCAATAGTGCTTTCTGTTTCACAATGTCTGAGTGATAACTTAATACGGATGGCTTTTTGTTAGATAAAGAAAAATGCAATACATCCATAAAAGGATATGGGAAATGATAGTGAATAATATCGGCTTTTTGAGCAAGTTCCCTAAATGTCTGAAATGAACTGAAAGAAAATGGTGTAGAGGCTATTTCAAAAGAGGTGTGAGAGCGAACACAGTAATGATTATCTAATTCGCTGACACCAGCTTTTTTTGGAGTGTGTGTAAAGACTGTAGAAGAGATATTATGATTACTTCCCCCTTCTGCAAGTTGATAAATAACTTGTTCAATTCCACCGAAGGTATCAGGGTAATATGTTTTGTAGCAATGAAGTACTTTGATCATTCCAATTCATCAACCATTTTATAAGCTCTCAATGTATCACGGGCACAGTTGTGCCATGAAAATTTAGTACTTTGTAATAAACCGCGTTGAATCAGTGTATTGCATAGTAGATCATCAAGAATTAATGACAATATATGTTGTGATAATTGATCAATATCATCAGGATTCACCAATAATCCCGCATCGCCGGCAACTTCTGGAAGAGAAGATACATTAGATGTGATAACTGGAGAACCAGCAGCCATAGCTTCAAGTACCGGTAGACCAAATCCTTCGTAACGTGAAGGGAAAATGAATCCACGGCAAGATGAAAAAAGCACGGATAGTGCTTGCTGACTAACATATCCTAAATATTTTATCCATCCTTCTTGAGTGCCACGATCGAAGAGTTTGTGTAACTCTTCACTTTCCCATCCTTGATAACCGGATATCACTAATGGGAATTGTGTGCTAATCTTTTTAGGCAATTTTTGGTAAGCTAGAAGCATATTTTTAATGTTTTTTCTAGGCTCAATTGTCCCAGCAAAAAAAGTGAAATGGCGGTATTTCAGACCATATTGATTTAATATATCAAGGCAAGCAAATTCTTCTCTTGGAAAGAAATCTCCGCTACTAGCAAGTGGAGCAACAACAATGCGACTTGGTTCCAAATCGAAAAAATCAGAAACTTCATTTTTTGTAAAAATTGAATCAGTAATTAATACTCTCGCGCGCTTTGCTGAATTATAAAGCTCCTTCTTCATCAAATGCACACGCCCTTTAGGGTGGTACTCAGGGTAATGAAAAATAGATAAATCATGAAAAGTAGCGCAAGACTTATTATGACCCACTGGGATGTAATAGTTTGGACTATGGAAAACATAGTCTTTATACGGTTTTAATACATGTCCTTTTAGCCGTGGTACTGTCAACCTATAAACATCAGATGCAATCTTGCTATTTATTATATTTTTTTTAATATTATTGATGGTTCTGGTTGGTTTGTTATTAACTGAGGGAGGTTGTTCTAAAACTTTAAAACGCGATAAGTACTTTATTGAACTTATCTCTGGCATCCCTGATAAATGATCAATTAGTTCCATTGCGTAACGGGCAATGCCCGTTATTGGATACTTAATGGAATCGGTAGAAATAATAATCTTCACGCCAAAGTCCAAATAGCCCCTAAAAGGGGCTAGTGTAAAATCAGAAAGAAAAGCCTGCTTTATTTCGACGCAGGTCAGCTTCAACCATCATTTCACAAAGTTTCTCAAGTGAAGTCTCCGGTTTCCAACCTAACTCTGCAAACGCTTTTTCAGGGTTACCAATTAGCAATTCAACTTCAGCAGGGCGGTAAAATTTTGGATTAATTTTCACTAATACATCACCAGTAGCAGCATCCTTTCCAATCTCAGATTCATCTTTACCGGAGAATAGAATATTAATACCAACCGCTTTAAAAGCCATGCTCACAAAATCGCGGACTGTTTCTGTACGATTTGTGGCTAGAACATAAGTTTCGGGCTTTTCTGTCTGTAGCATACGCCACATTCCTTCAACATACTCTTTAGCAAATCCCCAATCTCGTTTTGCATCAAGGTTGCCCAATTCAAGTACATCAGTTAAGCCAAGCTTTATCTTAGCAACAGTATCTGTGATTTTACGTGTAACGAATTCACGACCACGAAGAGGAGATTCGTGATTAAAAAGAATACCACTGCACGCAAAGATATCGTAACTTTCACGATAGTTCACAGTAATCCAGTGCGCATAAAGTTTTGCAACTCCATATGGGCTACGCGGATAGAATGGTGTGCTCTCAATCTGAGGAATTGCTTGGACTTTCCCAAACATTTCAGACGTCGAGGCTTGATAAAACCGGATTTTTGGATTTACTATACGTATCGCTTCTAATAAATTCAGTGGACCAATACCAGTAATCTCGGCAGTAGTAACCGGCTGGTCAAAAGATACGCCAACAAAACTTTGAGCAGCTAAATTATATACTTCTGTAGCTTTAGTCTCAGTTAGGAGGCGAATACTTGCTGCCAGATCAGTTAAATCATATTCAACAAGGTGTAGGTTCTCATGTTTGGCGATGCCCAGTTCTTCGATACGCCAAAAGTTCACTGAACTGGTACGGCGGTAAGTGCCGAAAACTTTATAACCTTTCTCAAGCAACAACTCAGCCAAATAAGCACCATCTTGCCCGGTTACGCCAGTTACAACTGCAATTTTCATACCCTAACCTCAATAATTACTAATCTAAACACTCTCTTTCAACACTTTTTTTCGATGAGACTTCTTAAGGAAGTAATCTTCGATGTATTTGAAAGATAGTACAGATATGGTTAAACCAACAAACATCATCACTGCACATACTATCATAAAACTTAGTAGAGCTTGCGGATTTTTCAATATCCTGTTTGCGATACTTATAACGTAATAATTAACGGAAAGGTGCCAAAGATAAAAAGAATAACTCACCTTCCCTAATAGCTGCGCAGGTTTCCAACTAATGAAGGAGTTTTTGTTCCATTTATTAGCAACGAAAAAAAAGAAGACAGGGAAAACAGTGAAAATAAGTATTGGAATTCGAACATTCTTTTGCTGTAATGGATAGTGAAGCAGATAAACTAAAATAATTATTACACCTGAACATAAAATTACATATGAGAAAGTTTTATCGAAAATTATTCGCAAAAAGCTCTCTCTGAATTTCTCCAACTCTACGCATAGTGCACCTAACCAAAATGCTCCAATAAAGACGATATCCGTTGTGCCGGCCATAATTTGGAATGGTTGCATAAACAGAATGATTACAAATAATGAAAAAATAGTAACCAGAATGAACCTATTGAAAACCGCCAGTAAAGGCAACACTAAATAAAACATCCACTCCCAACGCAAAGTCCAAATGTTATTTATCCGCAAATACATATTTTTGCTGAAGACATCATTAACATCGCCAATGCTGTCAACAACTTTTCCAAATCCAAACCCATAGTTACGAACTAATGCAACAAGTTGCTCTTTATTAGGGACCAAGAATCCGCTGATGATCCAATCCAACGACATAATCACACTAATCATGACAAACATTGCCGGTACAAGTCTATATGCTCTTTTAAGAAAGAAACTATCTGCCTTAAATTTGCCGGCCTTTATTTGCCCCCAGAAAAGGTGTCCTGTTAGCATGAAAAATAACATGACACCTATCTCGCCCATAGCTGCTGCAACAACCTGATTTTTAGCGTAACCAAAGTACATAGTTGAATGAGCGCCAAATACAAGAAATGCGGCTATTCCGCGTAAAACCTCCAGAGAATTAGAAAATCCAAGAGTCTCCGTTGCCTCAACGCCAACTCGCTTGCTTAAGAATGAAACATATAAGCAACCAACAACAAATAAAATAAAGACTAAGATAATATAAAATAGTTCTTGCCGCATTCCATTAAACTCATTTTATTTGACGTTATACATAGAAGTTAGTATTTGCTTTAGATCGAGTAATGTAGGTTTTAGCCCAAGTGATTTCTGCAATTGCTCAGGATTACCAACTAAACGCCATACTTCATTGCTACGCACATAATTATTGACAATTTCAATGCGAGGTCTAAATCCACTTATTTCAGTTAGCGTGTCTAGCACATCGTGTCCACTCCATCCACGCCCTGTACAAAGATTAAGAGTAAATGGATCAGAATGTTCTTGCTCCATTAATTGAGCAATCATCGTTGCGCACCCTTTAGCCTCAACATAATCCCTAACTGAATCAATATTACCTAATTGCAAAACATCACGTTTTTCACGAAAATGCCTAACAATTTTAGGAACTAAGAATGATTCTGCCTGCCCAGTTCCAATGACATTAAATGGTCTGACAATGTGAATCTTCAACTTGTCACTAAAGCTTTTCGCTAACATTTCCATAATCATTTTACTGTATGAGTAATGATTAGTTGGATTGTATGGCAATGACTCCGATAAATATTCTTCATTTTGATTGCCATAAACACCAGCAGTACTCGCTAGTAACATTGTTGGGGGCTTTATATCTGCATCCATAACCGCATTGAACAAGTTTTCAGTGCCAAGTACATTTACAGCATAGATTTGTTCGGCATTGCCATGGGTTACTAGTGCAATTGCTGCTAAGTGAACAATCCAGGTAGGCTGAAATTCTTCAATGATTTCAGTTAATTTTTTTCGGTCAAACAGAGTGACTGATACAAAGTTATCATCTGGTTTCGGTCCTACACGGGTTCCAAGAACTGTAGCACCACGGCTATTCAGCTCTGCCATCAAATACTGACCAATAAAACCAGAGCCTCCTGTAACTAATACTCGTTGCGACTTCATCAAACGCCTCCTTTATCAATCTGTATCTCAAGCAAATTCTGATAAACATTATTGGCACAGTCGCGCCAAGTTATCGTATCCCATTCATTTTTAATGCGATCTTCATATTGTTTTACCGCTTCGGGGTTATGAATGTAATACCTCATTTTATTTGCCCAATTAGTGACATCCCACGGGGCGACGTAATCAACCAAATCCCGTCCAGTTTCCATTAGTGGGTCAACAGCAGAAGTCAGGCAAAATTTACCATAGCCAAGACTTTCAGGTAGAGTTAGGCTCCAACCTTCATATAGACTAGGCAATAATGTGAAAATACAGTTGCGATATAAAACATCGAGCTCTTGATCAGATGTTCTGAGTAATAATATTTTTCCCTGCACTCTGCTGTCACGCTGAATAATCTCAAATAGGTCCTTGGCTTTCCAACCAGGGCCTCCAACAAAAACCATTTGCGGTAAATTATCGCCTTCACTCTCAAGTAAATCTAAGTATGCTTTGTAAATAACTTCATGATTTTTCCGGATCTCTAATGTTCCTACAGATAACATATAATCACCGGTAACACCTAAATGACGTAATATATTTTCATCATTAGTATCTTCTTGAGATGGAGCAATATCGGATCCAAATTTAATCGCTACGCCATGAGTGACAGGCCAATTAAAACGCTTCTGCCAGACTTGCCCATCGCGCTTGGCAGTTTCCCCTCCATAAAGAATGGTATTACTTGCCAATGAAGCTAAATAGTAAAACCGGTTATACCAGTCAAAAGCTTCTTTCGCATGTAGTTGTGGAGTAATCAGTGGCGTCATATCATAAATTATTTGCGAATATGTGAAATCAATTTCTTTTCTTGCTTTGATAATCTCAATTAAAGGGCGCTCATCCCAATTGATGCCTGCAGAAAAAACCACATCATTCTTTTTGAATGGCAACATCAGAGCGGAGCCATTAATTTTACCTTGAACACCTGCCATCATCTGAGCATTCTTTTCTTCAATTGAAAGCTCAGCTTGAGTTGCTATATTTGCAGGTGAAGCAGTCGTAGGTATTAATCCTTTACTGTCTGCAAACTTTATAGCTCTATTACGAATTGAATGAGGCAATGAACTAACAAAATAAGCACCAGCATGGCTATAATTGCTCAAGAATGACTTCTTTGATGCCGTGTTGACTTTATTAGTTGAAGAGTTATTTTTTTCCACTTCACTTCTAATCATTTCATCGAATGGTATACGATGACCACGTCCTAGTTTCTCTTCCTCACCCCAGAATTGCTGGAAAACAGCATATTGCGAAGTCACATCGGCCGAATCAATAAGCCACGAAAGTCTGTCTTTCGGTACTTCAAAAAAAGAATCCTCATGAAAAGCATAAAAACGAATATTTGGATTAATTTTATTTAAATGATGCGCTAATATCAACTCAGTACGGATGATTCCTGTAACGCCACCGCGCCACATTCCATAAGATAGAGTCAAATCATACCAAATGGTATCCTTGTGCTCTTTATCCCCTATCATTTCATTTAATTTTTCGACTGCAGCAATTACATTTTCACCACATTCTGTCCAAGTAGTAGAATGCCAACTATCACGAATTTTCTCTTCTGCAGCTTTCAAAGATGCGGGGTTCAAGATGTAATTTTTAATCCCATTGACCCAAGCATTGACGTCGAACGGTTTAACAAAAAGAGGGAAATCTTTACCAATCTCATGCAATGGTGCAATATCAGAAGCGATACAAGCTTTACCATAACTAAAACTTTCAGGCATCGGAAGTGCCCAACCTTCGTATAATGAAGGTAATAGAGTAAACTTACAGTTTCGATACAATACATCTAACTCTTCATCACTCGGTGAAGTAATAATGATATTATTTCCAATTCGTGGATCACGTTTAATTGAGTCTATTAAGTCCTCAGTACGCCATCCTGGCCTTCCAACAAAAATGATTTGTGGCAACGGTTCAAAATCTGAATCGACCAATTTCGCCATGGCTTTGTAGAGGATATCGTGATTTTTACGAACTTCAATAGTTCCAACTGTAATTAGGAAATCACGCTCTATACCAAGTCGAGCTAAAATCTCAGCGTCGCGTGAACTGTCCTTAACACGTATTGGGTCCGTTCCACCATAAGGAACGGAAATGCTAACAGGAGAATTCCAATCATTCTTTTTCTGATAAGCAATTCCATCTTTCTGCGGACTATTACCGCCGTAAATTATGAAATCACAGTTCTCGGATATCCAATGAAAATACTTTCTGAAATTATCTTCGAGATCTTGCTTATATAGATGGCGAGTTGTATCCCCAACTAGTAAAGTGTCGTAAACAACATAACCTAATTTTATTTTTGGTTTTTGGTTTTTAACTTTAGTGAAATAATTCTCTTTTCCGCTATCTGACCAACCTGCACTTAAGATTACATCATCATCACCATAAGGATGTGAAAAACCTAATATGCTATGCTTGCGGTCGTTAATATGTTTATTTTCATTAGAATGCTTCCAGTAATTACTGGTTTTTTTAATATTAATTAAACCGCCTGCTATTTTTTTTGGTAACCATGTCAAGATACGAACTGGTAACTTTAGTCTTTCTGGTGTCGAATTAACTGCTAATACCAATGCATGCTGAAATCGTCTTCCCGAGCTAGGCAGTTCTTTTTCCAAAGTTTTAAGAAAAGCATCCACTTTAACCGTCGAATTATTTTCTAGCGTATTATTTTTAGTCTCCGAGGGCTGGGGCCTCCGGTTCTGCAAATAGACATCAGCAACATTCCCCTGTGAATATATCCATGGGATATCATTCTGTGATAACTCAACAAAACTTACACCTGTAAACATGCTAAAACGAATTTGAGGATATTGGCGAGCGAGAGAGGCACCAATTTCCAATTCAGCACGCACAATGCCTACCACCCCACCGGTCCATTGCATTGAGGTAGTCAGATCAAACCAAAACGTATTTTTCATTTAACATTCCTAAAATAATACATAACTAAGGCCAAGCAAATAGAATACATTTTAACGTCAAACTTCATCATTATTCATTTCGATTTTTGTATTGCTCAGCAATGAGTCTAATTTACTCATCATTTCATTTTGGTTATGTAAAACAAGTGACGATTCTCGCGTACGACTTTCATTAATAAGAGTTTCAGTAGCAAACATCCACAACGCAAGATTGTTAGGTGAAATATTAACGTTAAACTGGGCAGATTTATCATCTGTTACACCATTTAATTCGTTTAGGAAAAATTTATAGCTCCAATTCTGATGCGGTGTCGCCCATAATTTAGCTAAAAATTGTGCTAATTTGGGCGTTTTCGCCCAAAACGGTGAAAACATAGGTGTTCGTGCAGGCACCAATTGATAATTATTACTCATATTTAGTTCATTGATAAAAATAATGAAACCTAAAAATGGATTATATGGCCATAACACATCGGAATTTCTTTCACTTATTGCACCGAAATCAATTAACTTAAATTTTTCTTCACTATACAAAACATTCCATATACGAACATCATTGTGGTAAAGATTATGTGATTCCAGCTCAGCAAGTGTGACAACTATTTGATTAACTGCATCAACTTCATTGTTTATTGGTAACCTTTGCAACAAGTTGCTTAAGCGTTCTCCAGGTAACTTAGTAGTAAGCACAAGTCCGCGCAGATCATTTTTTTCGGAGTGTATTAAGTCTGGAACTTCAAGGTGGCTAAGCTCTAACTTATTAAGTTTTTCTAATGAAGAAATTTCATTCTCAAATTCTTCTTTATTGAATTGTGATAGTCCGCCATCAAAAGCATAACGCTTTAAAAAATTATTTTCTGAGAAATAATAACGTCGCGAATTCTGGTGAACTTCACCAGCAAACTCATGAGAGTATTTTGTCCAATGCGTTATTTTTTCGATTTTATTATCAACGTACCAGTATTTACTACTAGTAAACAATAAAGGCCGTGACACATCAGAAAGATGAGTTGGATATTGTCCTAGAATATCATAATAGCCAATATCATCAACAATATCTAAAGGGTTATCGGGTAAGTTTCGGCCCCAATAAAGTCCTTCTTCTTTAACTGCCAATTCCAATAATAAGATCTGAGTATAATTTGCAAGCTTATTTATCTTATCTTTTGTGGTAAGATAACCATCAGCATCACATATATGATGGAACACGCTAAATCCGATGACTATATCATATTCATCATGTTCTAAATTATTAATTACATTTTGTATATTATCTTCTTTAAACTCAATATTTTCGAAGTTTTGCTCTTTCGCCAATGCCTTGCATAGACTTATGTTTTTGTCTAGAAAGTCAATTCCAGTTACTGCGCTACAATGTTTAGCTAAATTAAAACTGAAGAAACCTTGAGCACAACCGAGATCAAGTAAACGCAGTGGCCGCCCCAGTTTCTCTTTTAATGAAATAAAGATACCTTCAATTTTATTTAGCCTGTCATTACAATTTCGAGAGGAATTTGCTCCTAACTCAGAATGGCCAAAAATTGGCTGATAGCATTCTGGCAACTCATTTACTAAACTAGCAATTGAACTCATTCTTTACCTCAATAACGCATTCGGTTTCGGCATCAACTAAACCAATGAAACGTTTTTCATTGTCAACATTGATAATCACGGCATCATAGCGACGATCTAAGGGTTCATCATTCCCATATTCATCGCAATGGGTTAAACCAACAGAAATCAAGATTGGCCCAGTGTTAAAATTAATTTTCAATTTGAAGGTAAAATCTATTGCACTACCAGACTTAGCCAAACCAATCGAATCCCTCATAAGTTCTCGAGAGCTTGCACCATATAAATTAATACCATCTGGTGTTTTCAATAAAATACCAAAAATTGGCGAATCAATATCTTGATGAAAAACACATCGGAACTTTATTTCAACAACCTCCCCCCCTATCAAGCTAGTAGGATATAACGACCCGTTACTTTTTATTGTAAAGTCAGTTATTTCAGCAGCACGGGTTCCCCAACGATGCTCTATCGTTTGATAAAGGGGTTTAGTATGGAAAATATCGATTGTCGATAATTCATCATCATCTAAATCTACATTTTTCTTTGATAAATCTATTTCTTTCTTCTTTGATTTTCCAAACAATCGATCGCGAAATTCGTTAACAACTTCTCGCGGTTCTCCTGACATAGCAACACTACCGCTATCGAGCAAAATGGCACGATGGCAGTGTTTAACAATATCATCGAGTGCATGCGTAACAAATAGAATCGTGGTTCCTTCCTCTTTGTAATTACTGATTCTACGAAAACATTTTGCTTGAAAAGCTACATCACCAACTGATAATGCTTCATCAACAATTAGAATATCTGGGCGGACTGCAGTAGCAATGCTAAACGCCAATCTAACTTGCATACCACTCGAGTACACCCGGCATGGCATATCTACATAATCACCAATGTCGGCGAAGCTGAGTATCTCTTCCATTAGCTCAGAAATCGTTTCGTTGCTCAATCCTAAAAGCTGGCCTGACATAAAAACGTTTTGCCGCCCAGTGAAATCTGGGTGAAACCCCATTCCGAGTTCTAATAATGCAGCAATACGTCCAACGCAGATTACTTCACCTTCACTTGGTTGAGTCGTGCCCGTTATCATTTTTAATAGTGTGCTTTTACCTGCACCATTTACGCCGATAATACCAACCGTCTCGCCCTGTTTGACCTCTAAGTTAATATTTCTAATTACCCATTTCTTTTTGTGTCTTAAACCAAGAAAAGGCATCCCCCACTCGACTAGTCTTGAAAATTTTGAGGGGTATTGCTTATAGGACTTGCCAATATTTTTTAGTGTTAAAACATTGTTCATAATTCGTCTACCATATCTCCAGAATGACGTCTGAATAGATATAATCCTAATAGCAAAAGTAACGCACTCAAAACCAGAACATATAGTAACGGAAGCCATTCAGGCGCATGACCTCTAACGAAGACCTCATGCATACTATTGACTGTAACTGCCATTGGATTCATTTCAACAAACTTACGCGCCCAGCCTGGAATAATCTCAATAGGATATACAATTGGTGTAAACCAGAACCAAAATTGCAGTAAAATTGATATTAACTGCCCTACGTCTCGGAAAAAGACATTGAGTACAGCTAAAATCATAGCTATACCCGATGCCAAAACTAGCGTTACAAATACTATTGGAATCAGCATTATTAGCTGAAACAACGAGAATGCATTAATTATAACGAGGAACGTTAAAAAAATAAGAAAAATAATAAAAAAATTTATCAATGCAGTTAACACCAATATAATTGGTAAAGTAATTCTTGGGAAATTTACTTTTTTTAGGAGGTTGGCATTATCAATAAAGAGAGAGGTTCCTTTTCCACAAATTTCCAGGAACAGTCCCCACAGTAAAAGACCAGAGCATATATATATACTGTAGGAATACTGTCCAGAAATTCCCGGAAGTTTAGATTTCATAATCTCTGAGAAGATCAGAGTGTATACGGTTATCATCGCAAGTGGCTGCATAATGAGCCAAAGAGCACCAAGCATGCTAGTACGATAGCGAGATTGGAAGTCCCTTTTAACCGCTCCAATGATAAAGCCGCGATAACGAAGAGTGGCGGATATGAGTGAAAACACTTATTCCTCCGCCCGAAGAAATTTCAATATTTCTTCTGTTTTATTGGTCATTAATTGATTGTCATTGGAGCTTTCAACGTTGAGACGCACAAGTGGTTCTGTATTTGAACTACGGAGATTGAAACGCCATTTTTCAAACTCAAAGCTAACTCCATCTGTTGTATCAACACTGCAACAACTTTCAAGATAATGTGCTTTGATTTTTTCTATTTTTTTATTAGCGTTATTCAATTTTGAATTAATCTCTCCACTGCAAGGAAATGCACCCATCCTTTCTTCGACCTGCTGAGATAATGTATGCCCCTTAACCGCCAACAACTCCGCCACTAGCAACCATGGAATCATCCCGCTATCACAGTAGGCAAAATCTCGAAAATAATGATGAGCACTCATCTCTCCACCATAAATCGCATCTTCCTCACGCATACGCTCTTTAATAAACGCATGTCCAGTCTTTGACATTACAGGGATGCCCCCCGCCTTGGTCACCACATCTATGGTGTTCCAGGTCAATCTTGGGTCATGAATGATTTTAGCGCCCTGCTCTTTTTTCAGGAACGCTTCAGCCAGGAGGCCCACGATATAGTAACCTTCGATGAACTCTGCATTTTCATCGAACAAGAAGCAGCGATCGAAATCACCGTCAAATGCAATACCCATATCTGCATTGTGTGCACGTACTGCATCAGAAGTATCTTTTCGACATTCAGGCAGTAAAGGGTTAGGGATGCCGTTAGGGAAGTTGCCATCTGCCTGATGGTGCACCTTGATGAAGCTGACCGGTGCATTTGCCAGCTGGAAGCGCTTTTCTATTTCATCAATGACATGGCCTGCAGCGCCATTGCCTGAGTTGATCACCAGTTTCATTGGCTTTTTAAAATTAGCCAAATCGATGTAGCCCATCAAATGATCTACATAACTGTCCAACACTGAAATCTGTTTGTAGCTACCGCGCTTTGATTCATCGACGGCTGAAAACTCATTCGCTTCGGCTAAGCGCTGTACATCGCGGAGGCCTGTATCACCGCTAATAGGGCGTGCGCCTTCACGTACCAGTTTCATGCCATTGTAGTTCATTGGATTATGGCTGGCGGTGACTTCAATTCCCCCGTCAATATCGAGGTGGAAAGTGGCGAAGTAAATCTCTTCTGTACCGCTCATGCCAATATCCAGCACATCTGTGCCAGCGTCCCGCAGACCATTTGCTATCGCCAGCTTCAGAGATTCACTGGTGAGGCGCACGTCTCCACCGACGACGATTGTTTTTGGCTTAATGAATTCGCCATATGCACGGCCAATACGATAAGCGATATCTTCATTGAGCTCTTTGCCCAGCTCACCGCGGATGTCGTAAGCTTTGAAACAAGTTAGTGCTTCCATTATTTCTTTGAATCCTTATTTACGGGCAAATTGCTCTTTAATCAGAATGAGGTCGTCATCACCGAGGTATGAACCAGACTGGATTTCCAATAGCTCTAAAGGAATTTTGCCAGGGTTTTCCAGCGTGTGCTGGTGACCAATAGGAATGAAGGTAGATTGGTTTTCGGTTAACAACAGGGTCTTATCCTGAATCGTCACCTTCGCGGTACCAGACAGAATCACCCAGTGTTCAGTGCGATGGTAATGCATCTGTAATTCGAAGGATTCCCCCGGTTTCACCGTAATACGATTTACGTTAAAACGTCCGGTGTTAACGATCAGATCGCAACGACCCCATGGCCAATAGGTTTCACGGTGACGGCGATACTCACTACGACATTCTGACTTCAGGAATTCAACGACACGTTTTACGTCCTGTACCTGATCTTTACGCGCAACCAGTACAGCATCTTTGGTATTTACGATCACAAGATCTTCTACACCAATGGCTGCAACCAATTGGTCTTCACTGTTGATATAGCAATTTTTAGTGTTGTGCAGGAAAGTGTCGCCCTTTAGTGAGTTACCCGCAGTATCCTTCTCATTTACTTCCCACAGCGCTGACCATGAACCTACATCACTCCAACCCGCATCCAATGGCACAACTACAGCCGCATCGGTTTGTTCCATTACCGCGTAATCAACGGATTCATCCGGACAAGCGATAAAGTCATCTTTATCGATGCTGATAAAGTCACTGCCTTCTTTGACGTTCGCCATCGCGCGCTGGCAGGCTTCAAGAATATCAGGGCGGAATTTTTCCAGCTCTTGCAGGTAACGTTTTGCGCGGAACATAAACATGCCGCTGTTCCAGTAATATTCACCGGAGGCGAGGTAATCTTCCGCTGTTTTAAGATTGGGTTTTTCGACAAAGCGTTGTACGCCGAATGGGGCGTTCAAATCATCCGAAATCTGGCTTCCACGATGGATGTAACCGTAGCCTGTCTCAGGACCTGTCGGCACGATACCGAAGGTGACTAAATGGCCTTGCTTGGCATATTTAGTAGCTGTAGTAATCGCCTGATGGAATGCCGCACGATTTTCAATGACATGATCTGCAGCCAACACCAGCAGTACAGGGTCATCCCCCTGCTCAATCGCATTCAGCGCAGCGAGAGCAATGGCTGGGGCGGTATTACGGCCAACCGGTTCAAGGATGATGTTGTGAGAAAGCTTGTTGATTTGGCGAAGCTGTTCGGCGACCAGGAAGCGGTGCTCTTCGTTACAGATAACCAGAGGAGCGCGTGCTTCAACTCCGGTTAAGCGGTTGACGGTTTCCTGCAGCATTGAGTGCTGCCCATGCAAACTGATGAATTGCTTTGGATAGAGTTCGCGTGAAAGGGGCCACAAACGACTGCCGGTTCCTCCGGCCATAATTACGGGAAGTAACATTCCACAACCTCTAATGTGTCATTTAAAACTGCTTTATCAATTTAGAGCGGGTTATTTTTTCAACGCATTATAAAAAACAGCCACGCTACCGCCCTTGGCTTGCAGCAACCAATATGCTGTGTAACAAGTCAATTTTGTGTGCTCCGCCTCTCTTACATGAGACGGTTAATTATTCGTCAAGCCTCAGCCAACACCAAAGCCACCGCAAATAATACATTTTGTGCTGATGAAATAACATGGTTATTGTCTTATGCGACTGTTACGAAGCTTTATATCACCTAATCGTTTCGCTTAAATCCAACCTATTGACCTGATTGAATATAGTTGCTTTTTCTGATAGTTAAAGCTCGAATTTCCTCCATGTTCAAACAAGGGCATATAGAGTTTGAACATTAATCTTATTTGCTGGGGTTTAGGAATAATCTGTGCCTAAGATCTCTCTACTGACTAAAAAACAAACAGCCATAATGTTAGTAAATTTAGCCATAAAAAAACCCGGCAGATGCCGGGTTTTGATCAATTCATCAAGAGTTACTTAAACCCATCCGGGTTCTTACTCTGCCAGTTCCACGTATCACGCATCATCGCATCGATCCCACGTGTCACCCGCCAGTCCAGCTCGGTGTTGGCAAGGCTTGCATCCGCCCAGAACGCCGGCAGATCACCATCACGGCGTGGTTTGAACTCAAACGGAATCGCCTTACCAGAAGCCTTCTCGAATGCCTTGATCATCTCCAGCACTGAGAACCCTACTCCGCCGCCAAGGTTATAAGCCTTGTAGCCGGTCACTTTCGGCAGATGGTCCAGCGCCTTCAGATGCCCTTCGGCCAAATCCACCACGTGGATGTAGTCACGCTGTGCGGTGCCGTCTGGCGTATCGTAGTCATCGCCAAACACGCCCAGTTTCTCCAGACGACCAATCGCCACCTGCGCGATATACGGCAGCAGGTTGTTAGGGATGCCAGTAGGATCTTCACCAATCTCACCAGACTCGTGCGCGCCTACCGGGTTGAAATAGCGCAGCGCGATGGCTTTAAAATTCGGGTCGGCTTTAGCGAAGTCGCGCATCACGAATTCGATCATCAGCTTTGAGGTGCCGTACGGGCTGGTGGTGCCACCGATTGGCGTAGTTTCCACGTAAGGAACCGGTGCATCGGCGCCGTAAACGGTCGCTGAGGAGCTGAAGATAAAGTTCCAAACCCCAGCGGCGCGCATCTCTTCCAGCAACACCACGGTGCCTGCCACGTTGTTCTCATAGTATTCCAGCGGCATACGTGTGGATTCGCCGACGGCTTTCAATGCTGCGAAATGAATCACTGCTGAGATATCGTTGGCGGCAAACAGGTCACGCAAGCAGGCGCGATCGCGGATGTCGCCTTCAACGAACACCGCTTTCTTGCCAGACAGGTTCTCCACGCGATTGATGGCTTCGCGCGAAGCATTGCAAAGGTTATCCAGGACCACAACGTCGTCACCGCGCTCTAACAGCGCCAGCACCGTATGGGAGCCGATGTACCCTGCTCCGCCCGTTACCAAAATAGCCATGTGTACTCCTTTAAACCGCGCAAGCGGCGCGGCATGAGAATGGATTATTTCGCCAGGATTTTCTGGATAGCTTCACGGAAATCACGACCCTGCGCATTGTTACGCAGACCGTAAGAAACGAAGGCCTGCATGTAGCCCATTTTTTTACCACAGTCGAAGCTGGTACCCGTCAGCAATTGTGCATCAACAGGTTTCTTTTTGCTGAGTGATGCGATGGCATCAGTCAGCTGGATACGGCCCCATGCGCCCGGCTCGGTGTTTTCCAGCTCTTGCCAGATATCCGCAGACAGTACATAACGACCGACCGCAGTCAGGTCTGAATCCAACTGGCCCGCTTCTGGTTTCTCAACAATGTTAGTAATAGTGCTGATGTCGCCAGGGTTATCGATCGGCGCTTCTGTAGTCAGAACACCGTATTCGGTCAGGTCTTCGCCCGGCATGTGTTTCGCCAGCACCTGTGAGTGACCGGTTTCTTCGAAACGAGCCACCATGGCGGCGAGGTTGTAGCGCAGGTGGTCAGCGGTTGAGTCATCCAGCAGCACATCTGGCAGCACTACCACGAACGGATTATCACCGATCATCGGGCGTGCACACAGCACAGAGTGGCCGAGGCCCAGCGGGTTCGCCTGACGCACGTTCATAATGGTCACGCCAGGAGGACAGATCGATTGCACTTCGCTCAGCAGCTGACGTTTTACGCGCGCTTCAAGCAGCGCTTCCAGCTCATAAGTGGTGTCGAAGTGGTTTTCCACTGCATTTTTGGAAGCATGGGTGACCAGCACAATCTCCTTGATGCCCGCCGCCACACATTCGTCAACGATGTATTGAATCATTGGTTTGTCGACGATTGGCAGCATCTCTTTCGGGATAGCTTTTGTTGCAGGGAGCATATGCATACCGAGACCCGCAACCGGGATTACTGCTTTAAGCTTGGTCATATTTATTCCATTTCATGAAGTGAATACGTGGGGTCGATTATGCAGGATCGGCCGGTGCAGCAAGTATAATCTTTATCTGAAAATCCGGCACTAACTCTCTGTCACGACATCAAAAATCGCCAAAACGCCTGGCTGCCGCTTCGCCTGAGACACGGAAAATGAACCGGCTAAACTGCTGAAAAACAGTGGAGGATTGATGGAAAAAGCTCGGGTGATAAGACCATTGATTTGCAGAATGGATGAGGGGGATTTTGGCGCGGGCACTCGCTCAAAGCTCATACCCGCGCTGATAGCGTCGTTATCCTAAAACCTACAACCAGCCCTCAAACCATTCCGGCATCACAAACAAATTGAAGTGATTGACCAGCAGCATCAGGCCGACAAACACCACCGACACCGAAACCCACTGACGGGCATAAGGCATAAAGCGGATGCCAATCACCGGCTTAATAAAGAACGGATGGGCAAAGGCAGAAATCAGCACCTGCGAGATGGAGAGTGTCAACGCCACATACAGCACGTTCGGCCAGATATAGGTTGTCGCCAATACCACCACCACCACCAGACTCGCCACAATATTCCAGTAGAACTCGACGTTAGTCTTGCCGTTCGCCTGGGAAATCGCGCCGGTTAAGCCACCCATCGGTCGCAGCATGCCGAACAGCAGCATCAGCGGAATCAGATGATAAACCTGCTCATGCGATGCGCCATACAGCACGCGCACAATCACCGGTGACAGAATGCCAATAGCCAAATACATCAAGCTGCTGAACAGCATGATGACAAAGGTGCCTTTCAGGAACAGTTTTTTCAGCTGCTCCGGATCGTGCTGCTTTTCGGCGAAACGCGGCAGTGCCAGACGGTTAATCACCGGCGAAACCAGTTTCAGCGGCTGCAGAATCAGCTCTTTTGCCAGCGAGTAGATCCCCAGCATCTCGGCGCCCATCACTTTACCGACGATCAATGCATCCGCCTGGGTACGCAGCTGGTTAATGGTCTGTGAACCGAGCTGATAGATACCGTAACGCACCGCGCTGAAGAAGGTCGCCCCTTCAAACTCCCACGTCGGGCGCCATGACTTCTCACCGAAGTAGATCATGCACAGGATGCGGGTAAAGGCATTGATGAACAGCCCAAGAATCGCCGCCGCGACCGTCAGCGAGGTAAAGTACAGCATCGCCACAGTACAGAGAAACGCGAACAGCTTGGTCGCCATCTCAATCTTCGCCAGCGTGACCATGCGTTTCGATTTCACATAGTGCGCCTGATACTGCGACAGGTGTCCCAGTACGAGGAAGTTGAGGCTGGTGAGCATGATCAGCCCGGTGAGTTCTGGCAAGTGATAGAACCACGCCACCGGGAAGGCAATCGCCAGCATAATCAAACCGGTACACAAGCTGAGCGACACGTTGACCCAATAAATCGTACTCTGCTGGCGGCGGTTGATGTCCTGGCGATGCACGATGTAGCTGCTCATCCCCATATCCTGCAACACCGTCGCCACTGCCAGAATGGCGTTGATGATCGCTAATAAACCTAACTCATGTGCTTCCAGCTTACGCGCCAGAACGCTGAGCTGTAACACCTGCAGCAATGCCGCGAAGCAGGTACTGCCAAACAGCCAGACGGCCTGTTTTTTTAATCCGCTCACACCATGCGCTCCAGAATTTTGGCCAGCTCACCATAAGCGATGTGCTGATTGAACTCGGTTTCCACTTTGTGTCGCGCGGCAGCCACTACTGGCGCGACATCGACATCACCTCGCGACAGGCGCAGCAGCGTGTCCGCTAACTCCTCGGCATCATTTTCGGAGACCAGCCAGCCGCTGACGTTATTCTGAATCAGCTCCGGGATGCCGCTGTGATAGGTCGAAACCACCGGCAGCCCCACCGCCATCGCTTCCATCAATGCGACTGGAATGCCTTCCATGTCGCCATCGGCTGCGGTTTTCGACGGCAGCAGAAAGATATCGGCATCGTTCAGCGCCTGACGAATCTCTTCCTGCGGTTTGAAGCCTGGCATAGTGACAAAGGCTTCCAGCCCGGCACGGGCGATATGTTCACGCATCATGCCGTCCTGCTCACCGTTACCGATGATGGTGAACTCGAATTGGCCACCGTTGTTACGCAGGATTTCACTGGCCTTAACCGCCACATCCAGCCCTTTTTTCTCAGTGAGACGCGCCACCGAAACGATACGCAGCGGCTGATGAAACGCCTCACGCGGTCTGAAGTTGAACTTCTCTGGCTCAATGCCCATGCGTGTCACGTGCACCTTCTCGCGCGGACAACCCATCTCGATCAGCTTGTTCTCCCACAGATGACTGATCGGCAGCATCAGTTCGCTCTGTTTGAACAGGTTGACGTAGTCGAGTTTGTGCTCTTCGAGGATGTGACGGCGCGAGATATCCGCGCCGTGGAATACCGTAGCCTGCTTGCCTTTCAGCACGCCGAGTTCGCGAAGCTTGTTGGCGAGCGCACCGGCATAGCCAAAGTGCACCAGGAACACATCGGCGGTGAAGGTTTGCTTGGCGTTAGCGACAATCGCTGGCAGAAGCAGCTTTTTCGCCTGCTGACCGTAGCGCCCAACATTGAGCGATTTGATCAGTGCCGGTTTGGCAATTTTCGGCAGCATCAAGCCAATACGCTGCGTCAGCTTATCGAGATTCGAAACTTTCTCTTCCGGCAGTAAATAGTGAGTCTTCGCCGCCAGATTGTAATCATCGAACGCGGCGTGGCGATTGATCATATCGCCCGGAAACACGGAGATAATCTCCACGTCATAGCCTGCATCAATGAAATGCGTTACCTGATTGAGGACAAACGTCTCAGAGGCAACCGGAAAACGCATGGTGAAAAAGGTCAGCTTCATCACTTACCCCAGCACGTTGAGAATTTCTGCCGTAATGCGGTTACCAATTTCACGCTCCTGCGCCACCGCGGTGTCCACTTTGCGTTTCACGTTGTCGTAGTCGGCCAATACGGTTTGTACTTTATCGATCAGCGAACCATCCATCAGGCTCTGCACATCGGTGGCCATCTGCGGCAATCCAAGCTGTTTCATCACGCCGAGCGATTTGTGCTCGTAGTTGATGGCCACAGCTGGGGTACCGAAGTTCATGGAGATGATGGCGGAGTGCAGGCGGGTGCCGATTGTCAGGTGACAATGGCTTAGCAGGATGCCGAGTTCGAGGTCGTTGAACTCGTCCATGATGACATGGTAATGATCGGGATTATCGACGTGGTCACGCAGTGTCAGCGCCACCATGCGGTCGTCTTTGGCGTAACTATCGATGCCGGTACAGGTAGAGAAAGCCACCACCTGATAGCCCTCGGCAATCATCGCGTTGATGACTTTACCAAAAGCCGCTTCGTACTCTTTCTGCGTCACGCCGAGACGTTTGTCGAACGGCGCCAGTTCACGCACGGTGATGGCGATGGTTTTGCGTGCGCTGATGATGTTTTTCCAGTGCAGCAGGTTGTGGCTTGGGTTTTCCACATCGCGCGCTTTCACCAGGAAGGCGGTATCCACGCCCTTCTTCACGCGGCTGGTGGTGACGCCGTCTTGTTTCAGGCGGTCGAAGCTAACTTCTTCACGCAGCACCAGACTGTCGACGCGATCAAACACGAAGTTGGCCAGCGCATTCACGCGTGGATTTTCAAACGGTCCAACTGAGTGGCCGACCATGTGCAGCGGCTTTTTCGCCATCAATGCACAGAGCGCGTGGTCAAACTGCGTCACACCATACAGATCGACGAAGAACGAGCCGCCGACCTGAATGATGGCGTCATACTGTTCCAGACTTTTGGTGAACTGTGCCAGATGGGGCGGCACGGAAAACGATTTGTACAGGCCACCTTTGCCCAGATGCGCCATCATGATTTCAGGCATCAGGCGGTTGGCCACTTTGCGTTTAACGCTGCCCACCAGCCCTTTGGCTGATTTGCTGTTATGCAGAAACAGGGAGTCTTGCTGGATATCCTGTTGCAATAAGTACCCGGAGCTTGTTGGATAACGACTGATTACGTCAATATCGAGGTCACCACGCGCAGACTGCAAAGAGTCGATCAGTCCACGTAAAATCGCGCCATCCCCACGATTTCCACAGGTATGGTTTCCCACCAATAAAATCTTCATAAATACTCCAGATAAATTTTTTTAATTTTTACAAGCCACGCCATTTCCTGAACGGGCAAAGTGAACTCTGCGTTAAAAAACTGCAATGGGAACAATGCCCAAAATAGAAAATCTGTCCTCAAACGGGCGACCTCAAAGCCGCTCCCAACCTCTTTCTGGAGAGGGCGCAAACGGCTGCGCCCTCTCCGGTTACTGCATTACGACTTCACTGCAAAATAGGGTAACGCCACCTGCTCACCGTTGATCACCACCGAGACAAACCCTTTCGGCTCACGCGTATCCACCTGCTCCGGTTTCAGCGCGCGTGAGGCGAGCAGCAGATCGCCCTGCTCATTGCCGCCAATGCCCGCTTTACCGTTGTGCAGGCTAAAGCGCTGCGGTGCCTGCTGGCTGCCGCTGGTGGGATTCCCTTTGTCCATTTTGGCATCCACGCGGGCACAGCGTCCGGTGAGGAAGCGATCCATCGCGGTGCTCTTGATCAGCACCACTGCGGTTGGCATCCAGCCGGCCAGCTTGACGAACACTTTGGCGTCGGTTTCACTGCGCGGCTCGAAGCGCACTTCCAACACCGGCGAACTACCCTCTGCCGACCAGCTGGCTTCGGCGTTTTTGGTTTTGCGTTGCAAGTGGATTACCGCGCGTCCACCAGTGGATTTACCGCCGATCGGATCCATCAGCGGCTGATTCATGGTGCCGTTGTTGAACTGCGACTGACCAAACACTTCAATTTCCCAACTGTCACCCACCGATGGCGAGTAGAAGTTACCCAGCTCGAACCAGGTCTCTTGATTGGTGTTGTTGCTGAGGCGGAAACGCGAAGTGATGTAGTTGTATTTCAGGCTGCCATCGATGGCGACGCCATAAGATTCGACGCGCGTTGAGCCCATTTCCCACATGCTCAACCAGGGTTTGCCCTGCAGCGAGTTGTCGATCCAGCTGCCGGATTGCAGGTTGGTTTGACGCATGTTGAGGCGCGAGTTGTGAGCAATTAGCGGATTTTTGCAATCTTCCAGACTCAGTGCATCGATGATCCACTGCCCGTCGGAGATATCACCCGGATGCTCGGTATGCTCAATCCAGCCGTTATGAATGATCGACTGGCCACAGCGCGGCAAATTGAGGACCATGCCGCCGGAACAGTGCTGCGCATTGAAGTTGGAGAGCTCAATCGCGGTGCTGTGATCCCAGACGCCGATTTTCTGCCCGGACCAGGTGGCTTTAATCACATCACCGGTACAGGTTTCCGCATACCACTGGTCGATTTTGCAATCCAGCGTATCCATCAGGCTCAGACAGACGCCGCCCACGCGATTAAAGCGCAGACAGGCGCCACGGAAGAACTGACCGCCCGGACAGGTATTGTGGAACAACCCCTGCTTGTTCGGACGCTTGTCGTTATTGCCGTTGAAATTGAGGTTGGAGATTTCGGTCCAGCGCGCGTTCACCGAGAACAGGAATTCCGAGCGACCATCCGACACCAGCGTAGTCGCCGGGAAATAACCGAAGTTCACCATCGCGCCGGAAATGCGGAAGAAGCGCAGTTGCTCATCGCCGAAATCGCAGGCAGAAACAAAGAAGGTGCCGGCCGGGAACTGCACGCAGATCGGCTGATCGGCATCTCGCGACCAGTGATACATCGCTTTGATCGCTGGCGCGGCATCGGTTTTGCCATCGGCAATCGCGCCAAAATCGAACAGCGTCAGGCGGTTGAAATCTTCCACCACGCGACGCCAGTAGAAACCGTTACCGGCGAAGATCACTCCGCCATCTTCTTTACCCTCGCCGTAAGTGCCGACAAACTCTCCGCCGCCCACTTCCAGCCCTTCGTGCCAGCTTTTCAGCTTGATTTTGGCTCCGGCAAACAGAGGACGTGTTTTGCGCAGTTCTTCGACTGAAGGAATTTCGCCAATCAACTGATAACCATTGGGCTGTGCCAGACGTTGGCTGAAGTTACTCTGATTCGGTCGCGAGACATCCGTGATCGAGAACAGCGTATTACCCTGATTGTCTTCCACCACCATCGAGTGCGCGGGATCGGCAATCAAAGCGGCATTATCGTGGATGAACTGAGCAAAGTTGCCCTTGTTCAGCGCAATCGGCTGGCTGATTTGCGAGACTTTGCCTTTGGCATCGCGCAGGAATACCGGAATTTGGTTGCCCGACTGACTGGCATCGCTACCCGCTTTACCGATCCACAGTTTGCCCTCAAAGTTCTGCCAGAACTGCGGCGGCATGGTGTAGACGTTTTCCGGCGTCAGAATCGGCACGTCGCCCTGCGGCACGCTGGACGGATCGACCGATTTCAGCGCAGGCTGACCACTTTTTGCGGCGTAGCTGGAAAATGCACTCACTGAGAGCGCGGCAACAATGGAGGAGGCTGCGGTCTGCAAGACTTCTCTTCTTTTCATGCTTTCAATCCCGTGGTCATGGGGCTGATTAACAGCCATAAATGTGATCCCGGAGGCACGAGAACCGGCGCTTATACCAGCGCCAGCCAGCTTTGTTTGATCTGGTTACCGTCAAACTTCAGCGCAGTTTCTTTGGTTTTTTCGCTCATGGCGTAGAACAGGCTATCGTCACTGGCCAGCTGTTCCATGCGCGCCAGGAACGTTGATTTGTCATTCATTGGCACCAGGAACCCATCTTCACCGTGATTGATGATCTCCTGCGGGCCGGTTGGGCAGTCATAAGCCACCACCGGCAATGACCAGGATTTCGCTTCGAGCAGCACCAGCGGCAAACCCTCATAGCGTGAAGTCATCAGCGCCATGTCGCTGTCGCGGTAGTAATCGTTGATATTGCTGACTTTACCGACGAAATTAACGCTGCCGGTAATGCCCAACGCCGCAGCCTGATCGTGCAGTTGCTGACGCAGTTCGCCGTCACCGGCAATCACCAGCTTCCATTCAGGATGGGTTTTACTGAAGTCGGCCCAGATATCCAGCAGCAGGTCGAAGCCTTTTTGATTATCGAGACGGCCGACCGCCAGCGCCTGACGGCTGCGGGTCTGACGTTGAAACGCCTTGTAAACTACTGGATTAGGGATCTGCTTGCTGGCGATATTCCAGCGGCTGAACACCTGATGATCCTTATCGGTGAGCACGATGACCTGGTCGTAATAGCGCAGCAGCATCCATTTCAGCGCTTTGATGGGCTTGCTGAAGGAGTTAATCGCGATGTGTTCGCAGGCGTAGGCTTTAAAGCGTTTTTTCTTCATCGCCATCAAATTCCAGAAGGCGAACATCACGCTCAGGCGGCCCATGCTGATCAGAAATACGCTGTCGAAGCCTTCCTGATGAATGCGCGCCACGGCGCTTTTAATTGGGTTGCTGTGCCCTTCAAAGCTGACTATCTCTTTGACGCGGTCGAACGGATAAAAGGTTTTGCCGTGTCCTTCCAGCGAATAAATGGTGACGGCGTGCTGCTCACCCAGGCACTCCGACATGAAGTTGCAGATGTTCTCGGTGCCCGCGTAGGAATAGGCATCTTTAATCACTAAAACAATCTTTTTCATGAAACGCTTTCCACCTCAAAATTTGAACTTAAGGCCCCATTCCTTCGCGCTGTTACAGCGTGAAAAATACCGGGTCTTAACGATGCTTCAGGGTGAAGAGAACGCCGTTCACCATATACCAGCCGTAATAGTAATAGATTTTTAACGGATTGTTTTTATAGATAATTCTTAATAATTCGAGGTGCCATTTCGCCGCTTTATTCTTGTTGCGAGACAATGAATCGCCCAGCTCGTAATAGTTGACCAGCGTTTTCTGGATCACCCGAGCTTGCTTGTAGCGGAGGAACAGTTCGTAGAGGAACAGGAAATCTTCATGCCCTTTACGCTGGAAGAAGATGCCCTGAGGGGGACGGCGGAAACACACGGAAGAGAAGCAGACGCGATACTGCTTCTTCACGAAGTTTTCCTGCTGCAGATAGGGTTTGCTGTAGAGAATATCGTGGTCGGCACTTTTGGTTTTGTAGTGGTAATGCGTGATGACAAAGTCATCGCCTGCCGCAATTGCCGCAGTCTGCTCGGCGAGCTTGTCAGCGTGCCACTCGTCGTCGCTGTCGAGGAAAGCAATAATTTCCTCTTTCGCCGCGCGCAGACCAACGTTACGCGTTTCCGCGGCACCGAGATTGACCTCATTATTGAGGATAGTGATGCGTGCATCCGTGCAGTGCTCGCGCACAAAGGCCAGCGAATCATCGGTGGACTGGTCGTTTACCAGGTAAAGGTGCCAATCGCCGTAAGTCTGATTGACGATCGACTCAACCGCACGCAATACCGTTTTACGCGCGTTATACATCGGCATCACAATACCGACGGTGCCAACATGATTTGTCATTTGTATACCCGGAGTGTCAGGAACCAAAAAATTGCCCCCGGTGTGGGAGCAAGTGAAATTCTTTAAAATGGATCAGGAAACGGCTCGCCCACCGGAGAAGCGCGATTTCACCTTATCGAGCAGGCGATTCATGAAGTAGGCGCGATTGTCACGATTGGTCAGGAAGAAATAGCGCGCAAAGCTCAGGCTGGCTAACAGCGATTTGCCGTCCATCTTGTAACGCAGCGGCAGCTTGAATGCTTTGTAGGTGTGGATATCGCGCGCCGTCAGATGCGGCTTCATGGTATCCAGCCAGAAGAAGGAGTACTTCACCGACTCGCCTTTGTGTTTGGAACCAAATTTGGTCACCAGGTGATACGTTGCCAAAGGTTTATCGATCATCACGAACTCGTAGCCCATACGATCGGCGCGGATGCAAAAGTCATAATCCTGATGGCGAATGTAGCGTGCATCAAAACGGATTTTGTCGGCATCTTCGCGCTTCAGCACAATGGTACTGGTCTGAATAAAGCCGTAGCAGCCGAACAGATACTCCGCCACGGTTTCGTTTTTGCCCGGCGGCTGCATCGGCATCACTTTCAGGAAGCTGCCGTCCTGATGAATGTTCACCTGGCTGAAAATCACATAGCGCGATTTGCCCTGTGCCTCCAGTTTGCTAATGGTGTCGTGCACGGTCAGCAGCTTATCGGCACCCCACTCATCATCGGCATCGAGGAAGCTAATGAAATCGCCTTCAGCCAGTTCAATACCCTTATTGCGGGCGCCCGCACCGTTCAGTTTGATCTGGGACAGTTCCAGCTTGATGTCCAGATCCTGATAACGCTCACTGCGTACGACCTGCGCCAGTTCGTCTGCATCAGCCGATTTGTCATCGACGATAATGACTTCAAAATTGCGATAGGTTTGCGCTTTGACACAATCTAGCGTCGTGACAATTGATTTCGACGCGTTATACGCGGGAATTACAATTGAGAAGCGGATGTCCTGCATTGCCAGCACCTCTTAAACAGCTGTTCCAGATTTAACGGTAGCGCGGACAGACCTCAGAAAGGAATCGGCTTTGTTCTGAAAAATCATGCCGTTATTTCTCTTTCTCATTGAGCTGCTGCGTTCCATCACGGAGGTTCCTATGAAAGTTTGTGCTGTGTGTATTTTCGCGGTGCAAAACGCACCATAAAAAGGGGCGGATAATCCGCCCCTGAGTTTTACTTAGCTTTTGGTTTCTTTGCCGTATTCGTAGTTGTAGTAGTCATAGCCATAACCGTAGGCATTCGACGCTTTACGTACCACGGCGTTAAGGATGACGCCCTTAATCTCGATACCATTCTGTGCAAAGCGCTTGTAGCTAACATCCAACTCTTTAGTGGTGTTGGTTTCGAAACGCGCCACCATCAGCGACGTACCGGCCAACTTACCGATGATAGAAGCATCGGTCACCGCCAGAATTGGTGGTGTATCAATCAGCACCAGGTCGTAGTTCTTGCTCGCCCAATCCAGCAACTCACTCATGCGACGATGCATCAGCAGTTCAGATGGGTTTGGTGGCACCTGACCGCGTGGCAGGAAATCAAAGCCATACACGCCTTTCTGAATCATCGCCGGGGAGAACTCGCTCTTGCCGGACAACACATTGGAGAGACCCAATTTGTTTTCCGAACCTAGCAGCTCATGGGTATAACCACGGCGCATATCACCATCGATGAACAGCACACGCTGGCCTGCTTTCGACACCAGGGTCGCGAGGTTGGCACAGATAAAGGTTTTACCAATACCCGGGCTGGCACCGGTAATCATCAGAATGTTGTTTTTGGCTTCCATCATTGCGAAGTGCAGGCTGGTACGCAGACTACGAATCGCTTCGATGGAGAGGTCAGTCGGATTACCCAATGCCAGCAGCGTGTTGTGCGGGTCACTCTTCTCTTTGTGACCACGACGCGCCAGGGCTTCGGTATCTTTCTTACGTTGCCACTCTGACAGCGGTACGCTGGCATAGACGTTCATGCCCAGCTCTTCCAGCTGCTCAGGATTCTCAATGCCGTGATGGAACAGTGCTTTCAGCAACACCAGACCCACAGAGAGCATCAGACCCAGAATGAAGCTGGCGATGATAATCAGCATTTTCTTCGGTGCCACCGGGCTACCAGCGGTTTCTGCACGGTCAATGATTCGCACATCACCCACGGTACTGGCTTTACTGATGCCCAACTCTTGCTGGCGATTCAGCAACTGCATGTAGATTTCCTGACCTGACTGCACATCACGCGTCAGACGCAGAATGTCCTGTTGGGTTTGCGGCATACCGGCAATTTTCTTGTTCAGTTTTGCCTGCTCGTCTTCCAGGGTTTTGCGTTTTTCCAGCAGTGCGCGGTAAGTCGGGTGATCTTTGGTGTAGAGCTGTGACACTTCAGCTTCTTTGAAGGTCAGTTCGTTCAACTGGCTCTGCACGCTAACCGAAGAGTCGAGCGCCGATTTCGCTTCCAGCGACATATCTACCGACTCATTCTGGCGGCGATAGGCGTTGAGCTTGTTCTCCGCATCATCCAGACCGGTGCGAACCTGTGGCAACTGCGTGCGCAGGAACTCAAGACTCTTCTCAGCCTGCTCAGATTTACGATCCACATTCTGCAACAGATAGTTATTCACGATCTGGTTCAGTACACGACTCGCCTGCTCGGGGTCTTCATCTTGGAACTCAAGGCCCAGCACACCAGTGGTTTTACCTTTGTCGGCAACAGTCAGCGCGCCCAGCACGTTTTTAATCGCCTGCAGATCGCTTAGCTTGGTGACGTTGAAGCTGGTGCCTTCGTCAGCCTGAATGCCGCTAACCAGCATAGTGACATCACCGTGCTGCTCCATCTGCCCCACGCGACCTTTAAACAGCTCATCGCCATCTTTGGTGATGGTGTAGGTCTGTGGACCGGTGACTTCCAGCTCGACGGTACGCTTGTCGATGGACTTCGGAATTTCCAGACGTGAGATGGCAATTTGCGCCGGCTTATTGCCCATCAGGCGTGATAAACCTTTACCAATTACCGGGAAATAATTCTGCTGCACCACGGTGTCAAGACCGAGGTCATTAACCGTTTTACCCAGCACCATACGCGATTCAACAATCTGAATTTCCGTATCAGACGCTGGTGTGGTTGGCAGCACATCCTGCAGTTCATTCAGTACAGAAGCGGTGTTCTTCTGCTCTACCTGCACCATGGCATCGGCGCTGTAGATCGGTGTAGCAAACAGTGTGTAGAGCGTTCCGGCCAGCATGAAGAAGGCGGTAACGGCCACAATGATCCAACGATGATCAATCAGCTGTCCCACAAGATGCGCCAGATCCCATCCATTCGAATCTTCTTTTGGCGCGGTCATAACCTTGTTTTTAATATTCATGGATATTCCCAACTATCGGCTTAGTACGTTAACCCATTTCTGGGTAGCGTTTTCCAGTAACCCGTAGACCTCTTCAAAGGCCTCGCGACTTTTTTTGTACGGATCCGCAATTTCCTGTTGGTTGAGCCAGTGCCCAAGCAGCATGGTCTTTCCGCGCGCGGCTGGGTCGATGCGATTGACCTGCTCAACGTGGCGCTTCTCCATTACCAGAATCAGGTCATAGTCACGGCACATACTGGCCGTTAACTGCTGAGCATGATGGCCTTCCAGCGACACGCCATGTTCGGCGGCGACATCGCTGGCAGTCTGGTCTGCCGGGTAGCCCTTCAGAGCACCAAGCCCTGCAGAAGCCACCCGGGTTTTAGGCAGCGCGCGCTGGAACAGACGCTCCCCCGTAGGAGAGCGGCAAATGTTGCCGACGCAAACCACTAACACGGACTTAATCATGCTGAAACCTTAGTTACCCCAGGTACGGAAACGCAGAGCTGCGGAGCTGGCATCGTCGACACCTACGATGGTCGGCAGCAGCCCGGAAATCACACGGTTCCAACGGGTAATTGGTGTGGCGGTGACGTAGACGATGTCGTACGGCTCCAGTTGGAATTCGGTGCCCATCACCATCGATGCCGCATCTTTGGTATTCAACTGATAGATGTTGGCGATCTTGGTGCGGTTGGCACCGCGAATAGGACGAATAACGAATACACCGGTGGCATCGGAAGTGGTTTGATCCATTCCAGCCGCGTTGCCCAGCGCTTCCGCCAGCGTCATGCCGCTGCGGTCCATCTTCAGCGTTGACTGCTGTTTCACTTCGCCCATCACGAAGACTTTCAGGTCATCGTTACGTGGGACGTAGAGAATATCGCCTGGATACAGCAAATGGTTCTGGCTCAGGTCGCCGTTTTGCATCAGCGCCTGCAGTGAAATACGTTGCTCTTTGCCCTGGTGCGTCAGCACCACGTTACGCCAGTCAGCATCGGCAGCTAAGCCACCCGCGGCGTTAACGGCATCCAGCACGGTGAGCGGTACGTTGGTAATCGCCTGCTGTCCTGAAGTGGTCACCGAACCGGTCACATAAGTTTTCTGTGAGCGGAACGCAGCAACGTTGACATCCACCTGCGGGCTTTCAATGTACTGTGCAAGACGGCGTGCGACTTCCGCGCGGATTTCCGTCACGGTTCGGCCGGCGACACGCACTTTACCAATGTACGGGTAGAAAATAGTGCCATCGGCCTGTACCCAGTTACCGGTGTCACTGGCGCTACGATACTGACCGGCTGGCGTGGTCAATTCCGGGTGGTCCCAGACGGTGACGTTCAGGACGTCGCCGATGCCCACGCGATATTCGTAGCTCTGAATTTCGGTTTGCAGTGCCGGGTTGGCCTGCGCAACCAGTGGCTTCGGACGCATCTGTTCAACCAGACGCGGCGTCAGCGGGAAGACGTTTACGTATTTGTCGATGTCATAGTTGCTATCCTGTTGCTCAATGACATCTTTTCCGCTAGTGGAAAGGTGCGAACCTGGTTCAATGGTGCACCCGGAGAGAAAAGTTGCGGATACCAGTAACGGTATCAATTTAATTTTCATTATCATCTGATTCTTCGCTATCAGTTAATGATTGATAGAGGCGAAAACGCCGCTGTGTAGCGTCTTATAAAAAAATAAAACTGACGGGTTAAACACTGAAACAGTGGGTCATTATTATGCGCTCCCTTGGTTTTATTCAGACGGGGATAATGATTTCGTCCCCTGCCCTTCTGGTATCAATAAGCACCATCGCGTTTCAGCACGACACCCACTGTCTTGAACAGGATCGCGATGTCATTCCACAGCGACCAGTTTTTGACATACCACGAATCGAAATAGACGCGCGTTTCATAGTCAACATCGTTACGACCGCTGACCTGCCACAATCCCGTCATGCCTGGTTTCGCCATCAGGTAGTAATCAACATCACCGGCATAACGACAGAGTTCGTCTTCAATCACTGGACGTGGGCCTACCAGGCTCATGTCGCCGCGTACCACATTCCACAGCTGCGGCAGTTCATCCAGACTGGTTTTACGGATGAAGTGGCCAACTTTGGTAATACGCGGGTCGTTCTTCAGTTTGAAATCTTTATCCCACTCGGCGCGAGCGACCGGATCAGTGCGCAGCACTTCTTCCAGCACCTCTTTCGAGTTGATCACCATCGAGCGGAATTTAAGGCATTTGAATTTACGTCCGTTCATGCCGACACGTTCGTGACCGTAAATCGGCGGGCCACCGTCGCGTCCCACCATAAAGCCGAGGACCAGCAGCGCAGGTGACAGCGCAATAATGATGCCGAGGGCGCCGACAATATCGAATGCACGTTTCAGGAAGCGCGAGGTGCGTTTCGCCAGGTTGTTATTCACGCGCAGAATCATCACTTCATGGCTGAAGATGTAGGCCATGTCGGTGCCGTAAAGGGGCACGCCGCGCAGGGTAGGAATCACTGAGACTGAACGGCAGTTATGCATCGCCAGCATTTTCAGCCAGTTGTCGCGATGCTGACTCTGTTCAAACTCCACCGCCACGATGAATTGGGTTTCGCTGTGCGTCAGCTGCCACAACTCTTGTTCGTTGTGCAGCACCGGTACGCCAGAGATGCTGGCCTGCGGACAGCTGCCATCCACATCGAAAAAGGCAATCACATCAAAACCCATCACCTCTTCACTCTGCAGCGCCTGCCAGGCTTCCTGCGCATTACGGCTGCTACCGATGATGATGGTTTGTTTTTTCCACATACCGAAGTGATTCAGTACGCGTTTAGAGATGGCGCGTGCCAGTGGAATTAAAATCAACGCCAGAATCCAGGTGGTGACCCAGACAAAGCGCGACAACTGCCATTGCGATAATGCTGAAATTGACAAATCGATGACAGAGAAAATAAGAATGGTACGAAAGATCTCTTTCAGCTCAAACCAGAATGGCTTGCGATAGGTGTAATGACGCAGGCGAACCCAGAACCAGCCTACGCAAATAACAGACAGACAAACATGGGTGGCGATTTTTAAGTGCAGGTATTTTTCAGATATATCTGCCAGTGGAGAATCTGTGAACGAATTAATCACCGCCAGAGCAATAAACAATGCCGCGTTGAAACAAATTAAATCCGAGCACGCCAGTAAAATTTTAGTGAGGAGACTTTTATATGTAATTTGGTTATCGCGCATATTTAACTCTTTTATTTTATTTCCCTAATCCCTAACGCCTCTGCCCTGTGTAATAAACGAGCGATATATCCACTGCTAGCGGGGAGGCAATCTGCGGCAAACGCTCCGGTGTTTATGCCAATTCTCTTTTTAGTTAAGCCAAAGAATTGCAATAAATACCAACAGATTAGTCTGACTTCCCTTGCCACAACTTAGCCCTAATCTGAACGGAGAAAAGCACTTCAGGCACGCTACCGCCCTTGGCTGTCGCTGCCAATACCGCTGCAATCACATCTATTTTTATCGTGATCACTGAGATTATTCTTAGCCAGCGGCAGGCTAATCCCGAGCACGATCACAATTCACAACATTAAGAAGCTAAACAGCGCGCTATTAACAACATCGGCGCAGACATTTACTAACACGTTGCTATACTAGTTATTACTGGCTTGTTTACAAGTAGGCCCCGTGTCCCCTGCACTATTTTAGGAAAAAGACTACCAGCCATAAGTATTGATGCCATCCCTTTCAGCCCTTTCCTGTGTAAAATTCAGAATAATTCGATACTCACCCTAAGACTGCTTCGTATTAAAAATGTACGCAGGCCCGTGACGATTAGAATTAATCGTCACTATCACGTCACGGTGAAGTTTATCCATACTTTCATCTTATCGACGAAATGCGCTCTCTCAGAATATGCCTAAAAGCCAGGGCAATCCGCTGATATAGCGCGATGAGCCTCATTTGTACCTTGCCTGCCGATTAACTATCATCAGACAAAACGCATTTTCAGACATTCAGGTGATGAAAGCATGATGGAGTGGATCCTCGATCCGTCGCTTTGGGCAGGATTAGTTACGCTAATCGTTCTTGAGCTGGTGCTGGGTATTGATAACCTGGTTTTTATTGCCATTCTGGTCGAAAAATTACCGCCTGCGGCGCGTGACCGTGCACGTGTGATCGGTTTGTTGTTGGCGTTGCTGCTACGGCTGGTGTTGCTGGCTTCGCTTTCGTGGCTGGTCACCCTCACTCAACCGCTGTTTACCCTGTACCAGCACAACTTCAGTGCGCGCGATCTGCTGCTGTTCTCCGGCGGGCTGTTTCTTCTCTATAAAGCCACCACGGAACTCAACAGTCGTCTGGAAGGCAGCGATGAAGAGAGTGGTCAAAGTAAGAACGGTGCTAAATTCTGGCCAGTGGTCGCGCAAATTGTGGTGCTGGATGCCATCTTCTCGCTCGATGCGGTAATTACGGCCGTCGGCATGGTGAACGAGCTGCCGGTGATGATGGCGGCGGTCACCGTCGCCATCTTGCTGATGCTACTGGCCAGTAAGCCTCTCACGCGCTTTGTGAATGGTCATCCAACGATTGTGATTCTCTGCCTGAGCTTCCTGCTGATGATTGGCTTCAGCCTGGTGGCGGAAGGCCTCGGCTTTATTATTCCGAAAGGCTATCTCTACGCGGCGATTGGTTTCTCAATATTGATCGAGATGTTTAATCAGCTAGCGTTATTTAATCGTCGCCGCTTTCTTAACGCCGGGCGCCCGCTGCGCCAGCGCACCTCAGAAGCCGTATTGCGCATTCTGCGCGGTGAAGCCCAGCGCGCCGAGCTGGACGCGGATACCGCCTCATTACTTAGCGACAGCGATGAAGGGGCGTTATTCAATCGTCAGGAGCGGCGCATGATTGCCCGCGTGCTCGGCCTGGGGCAGCGTCATATCAGCAGCATCATGACCTCTCGCCACGATATAGAGCATATCGACCTGAGTGAAGATCCCGCCGCGATCATGACCAAGCTGGATAGCAATCAGCACACCCGTATTCTGGTCACCGAACGCGGGCAGGATCCGCTCGGCGTAGTGCATGTGATTGATTTGCTGCACCAGTCGCTGCACAGCCATTCGCTCGATTTGCGTTCACTGGTGAAACAGCCGCTGATCTTTCCCGAGCGCCTGACCTTGTTACAGGCGCTGGAGCAGTTCCGTCACGCCCGCACCCATTTTGCGTTTGTGGTCGATGAGTTTGGATCGGTGGAAGGCGTGGTGACGCTGAGTGACCTGATGGAAACCATCGCCGGGAATCTGCCGAATGAAGGCGAGGAAATTGATGCGCGCTATGATATTCAGCCATTGCCGCACGGCGGCTGGGTCGCCAACGGACATATTCCTTTAGAGGATCTGGCAGCCTATGTGCATTTACCGCTGGATGAAAAACGCAATTACCACACGCTGGCCGGATTATTGATGGACAGCCTGCAGCATGTGCCTGAAGAGGGCGAAGAATTACAGGTGGGGGATTATTTATTGCGTACGCTGCAGGTGGAAAATCACCGGGTGCAGAAAGTGGAGATTGTGCCCTCTCAGGAGCCGGCACAGTAAACAACGCACCGCTATACCCGATAAAAGGGGCATAGCGGCGTTTAGTTTAAATTAAGGCTGTTTGGCTGGCGCCTGCTGGCGATCCAGCCATTCGTTAAGCCGTGATTTCGCTTCACTCTGCAACTGCTGGCGCACCACATCGTCAACCGGCAGTGAGTACTGCAGGTTATTCCAGCCACCGTACATCCGCAGTGGAATCGCCTGGCCATTGAGCAGAGTCGCTAGCTTATCGTCGCCTTTCCAGCCGCGCAGCATCATATTGAAGGTGACGTCGAGCTGCTGGTTCACCACATCAACCGTGCCTTTGGTCTGCACTGCCAGGCGGTTACTGCCACCCTGCAGATCTGGCATGACAACCTTGCCCTGATTCAAGCTAATACGACCGCTCAGCTGCTGAATCCCCTGATCGTCCGGCTCATCATTGGTCACGCTATTGCTCACGCGCGCCACGGCACGGCGCACCATCTGTTGCAGATTAAGCTGGGCGAGTTGCAGGTTGGTGGCCTCCAGCTCGGCATTACCCTGCCAGTTACGCTTCGCTTCATCCACGCTCAGGCCCGTGCCGCTGAGATCGCCTTTCAGGGAGACCGTGCCCTGCAAACTCTCCGGCAGTTCCAGCGCTTTCATTAAGGGTGCAATGGCGATGTTTTCGATCTCCGGCTGCAAGGCAACTTTCGTCACCGGCTGACGGATATCAATGCTGCCCGGAATCGAGAAGTGCCCATCGCCAATTTTTCCCTGCAGTTTGTTCAGGGTCATCAACCCTTCCTGATTGCTGGCATCGATCTGCAGATTGCTCAGCGTCAATCCGCGCCACACGCTGGAATCCGCATTCAGGCTCAGCGTTAAATCCATCAGATTTAACGGCGAGTCAGCGTTGGTACGCGTGCGTGGTTCAGCAATCACGGGCGTGCGCGTCACGCTGGCGTGCTGTGGGGTGCTGTTGTCGCTGGCGGGCGCGCTGGCCATCAGATTATCAAGATTTAACGTCGTGGCGTGTAAAGCCAGATTGAGCTGCTGCGGCAACATTAAACGCCCTTCGGCACTGCCATCCAGCGTACTGTCGTTGGCCGTCAGCTGCATCTTTTGCAACGAGAATTGCTGTTTATCGGCATTCCACTCGCCCTGTCCGCTCAGCGCCCCTTTGATGCCCTGCGGCGGGAGGTTAGCGCCGTCCAGCGTGTAATCCATCTCTTCTATCTGCCCCACCAGCCGATGCGGATACTGCGCCACATTCATCTGCCCTTTAAGGTTGACGCTAACATTGCGCTGATTGCGTGAAATGCGCGTGGCGAGTTCGATGCTGGCATTTTTGCTGGCATCCTGATCAAGGTTGAGATTGAGATTACGGAAGTTATATTCATCGCCACCGGGCTGCTGCCAGATCAGCAGACTGTCGGCGAGGCGCAGTTTAGCAATGTCGAATGACCAACCATTGGTGCGCGTCACCACCGGTTCCGCGTCTGTTGGCGCCACCGGTGAACCGCTCGGTTTCTGGGCGGCGCTGTCAGGCGTGACGCGAATCACGGCATTTTTCAGCATCACCTGGCTGACGCTTAGCTGATGCGACAGTAGCGGCCAGAGGTTGACATCCAGACGCATATTTTCTGCAGTGACCATCGGCTGACTGGCGCCAGGTGCGGTCAGGCTCATGCGCCCGGCGAGAATACTGAGTTGCGGCCAGACGTGCCAGCGCAGGCCACCGCTGACTTCAAGTTGATAACCACTGCGCTGTTCTACCTGCTGTACCATATAGGTACGAAAGTCGTTGGGATTGACCAGCAACACCAGTGCCGTCATGCCCGCCACGACCACCACTAACAGGATGGCCAGCGTCGTTATCACTCTTCTCATAATCCCTCATCACCGTCATTCTTCATGCTGCAGCGGCGTTGGCTGCGTTCATTTACCCCAGTCACACACTGATGCCAGCTACCGGGGATTCACCCTCTTACCGCTTTGCCGCACGTTGAATCATTTAGGCGAACATCAGTCTTTGTCGATACGGCTGGCATCGGCACCCTGCTGACCACGATATTTTGCATCTTCGCGGCGGTTATAGGGGCGTGCCGCCGGGCCAGACAATGGCTCAAAGCTTAATGCACCGATCAACATGCCTGGACGCAGTGCCAGCGGCAATTTGCCGGAGTTGTAGAATTCCAGCACGATACGCCCCTGCCAGCCTGGATCGATACGGTGCGCCGTAACGTGCACCATCAAACCCAAACGCGCCAGCGAAGAGCGGCCATCCAGCCACCCCACCAGATCATCCGGAATCGTGACCGATTCCAGCGTCACTGCCAGCGCTAATTCGCCCGGATGCAGGAAGAACGCTTCCCCTTCCGGCAGCACAATCTCATCGCTCATTACGCGATCCAGTGCGGCGCTAACTTCGTGTTTTGGACCACTCAAATCAATAAATGGCGCAGTGTGACCACTAAAGGTGCGGAACTGATTGCCGAGGCGC
Organism: Erwinia sp. S63; assembly: GCF_016625195.1. Taxonomy (GTDB): domain Bacteria; phylum Pseudomonadota; class Gammaproteobacteria; order Enterobacterales; family Enterobacteriaceae; genus Pantoea. The sequence goes on along the minus strand of NZ_JACVUP010000001.1, from coordinate 225,364 downwards.
ACATCCACGGTAGCGCCATTAATACGCTCAACCGGTGGGCGCGGTTCAATCGCCAGTTTACCGTTGTCGAGCCAGGCTTCAATGTCGCGATCGCATAATCTCATCGCAGAGTCTCCATGCTTTAAGTGTAGCGAAAGGTCGCCACTGTTGTGACAACCTTCACGCGTCACGTCCATCCGGACGCCGTAATTTCAAAGATATTGGTTAATCTTGGCTTTGAGAATATCGATAGCGATGCGGTTCTTCCCGCCGCGCGGCACGATAATGTCAGCGTATTGCTTGGAGGGCTCGATAAACTGCAGGAACATCGGACGCACGGTCTTCTGATACTGGCTCATCACCGAATCCATGGAACGGCCACGCTCATTTACATCGCGCTTCATACGACGCATCAGACAGATATCCAGCGGGGTATCCACGAAGATGGAGAAGTTCATCTCCTGACGCAGACGCGCATCGGTCAGCAGCAGAATGCCTTCGAGGATGATCACTTTCTTCGGCTTGAGGTGAATACAGTCATTGGTGCGCGTGTGCTCAACATAGCTGTAAACCGGTAACTCAATATCCTGACCCGCCTTGAGCGCGCGCAGATGCTGCAACAGCAGATCGTGGTCCATAGCGCTGGGATGGTCATAGTTGGTTTTCACCCTCTCTTCCATGGTGAGGTGGCTCTGATCTTTGTAGTAGGCATCTTCGGGGATCACACCGATATGCTCGTCACCGACCTGGTCACGGATTTCACGATAGAGCGTGCTGGCAATAAGACTTTTTCCGGATGCGGATGCACCTGCGATGCCAACGATCACGCACTGATGAGACTTGTCAGTCATACTTTTTTAAGACCTGATAACTGGAGCCAATTGAAGCCGAAACCACAATGGGCCGATTGAGAGGGTTAGTTGGCGGCAATTATAGGTATTTCACCGGTTTGATGCCAGAGAAATGGGCCTGCCGCTTTTCAGAATATCCCCTTTTGCAGCCAGACGCTTAATCGATACACTGTTCTCCTGCCCGAGTTGTGTTCCACTCAGGTTGACTCAATAAAGCCCAAGGAAAAATATGAGTTGGAAAACCCTGACCTATTTTGGTGACAGCATGTTGCTGATCCCGACCGCAGTGATTATCGCGCTGGTCTTGCCGTGGAAAAGCGACAACCGTCAAACCGTCTGGTATTGGCTGCTCGCTTTTGGCCTGGCGGGCCTGCTGGTCAGCCTGTCTAAAATCCTGTTTCTCGGGTTTGGTATTGGCAGCGCCAGATTTAACTTCACCGGATTCAGCGGCCACAGCGCCATGTCAGCGACGCTTTGGCCGGTAATGATGTGGCTGGTTTCAGGCCGCTTCCCGACCTTTTGGCGCGCATTGACTATTGGCATTGGCTATCTGATCCCGATGATGGTCGGCCTGTCACGCCTGGTGATTCACGCGCACTCCTTTAGTGAAGTGCTCACCGGCTTGATGCTGGGCTTCACGCTAAGCAGCGCCTTCCTGGTAACGCAGCGTCGCACCGCATTGAAAGGCTTCAGTCTCGCTCAGGTGTGTGTCGCCCTGCTGGTGCCGCTGGTGTTGATGAGTCATGGCCGCGTTGCCACCACCCAGCAATTTCTTGAACGTTTTTCCGCCAATCTCGCCGGATTAGAAAAACCCTATACCCGCGCCGATCTGTTTCGCGACTAGCTTTTTTCCGTCAGGGCCAAAACTTTTGTTGAATCAGGGCTAAACTAGATTCTGCGCAGACATCTGATGCAGATGTGCTAGCATGCAAAACAGAGAATGATTGGCGCATTTTTCGACCTGTAACGAATGCGCGCTGCTGGATTCGTGCATGACCCTCGAAATATTGACCTCACAGGATCGACCGCAAAGAAAATGGCTTAATGCTCTGTTTCTGGGAGCATTGGCCTTTTTACTAACGCTGTTTTGTCTCGAACTGATCGTCATCAGCGGACGTATTTCCCCGCTTTGGTACTCCACCGCCCTGATGACGGTGGTGGTGTTTCGCGCTCCCTCAAAACATGTTCCATTGCTGCTGCTCAGCTGTGTGATTGGCACCTCGCTGGCCAATTTAATCGTCATTGGTCCGGCGCTGAGCAACCTTAAATTTGCCATCCTGAATATGGTGCAGGCGATTCTCGGCGGTTTAATGCTGCGCGCGCTGCTGGATCGCAGGAATCCCCTTAATTCGCTACTCGATTGGGTGCGATTTGCCGTCTGCGCCGGTTTAATAGCACCACTGATTGGCGGTGTGGTGGCGGTCTGGATGCTGCAAGTTGGCCATCGTGCGTCGTTGCCCTTCTTTTCTACCTGGGTGATCTCCGAAGTGATTGGCGTGCTGGCGTTTGGACCGGTGCTATTGCTGTGGCCCAACAAGCCGCTGCGTCAATTGATCACCCCCGGCCGCCAGCTGGAAACCCTGCTAACCCTGATAGCCACACTGCTCGCCAGCTATTTATCGCTGCGTTTTCTGCCGTGGCCCTTCACCTTTATTGTGGTGATCCTGTTCTGGTGCGCGGTGCGGGTGCCGAAGTTTGAAGCCTTTGTCCTGTTCTTCCTGAACGCCAGTTTCATCTCGATTCTGCTGGCTTTTAACTTTGTTAACCTGGCACAAACCGGCTTGTTACTCGGCCAGGTCAGCACCTGGTTGCCATTCCTATTAGTGCTGCTCCCCAGCCACGTGATGGCGCTGGTGATGGATGCCTTCCAGCGCGAAAAACACCATATCAGCGAGAGTGAAACCCGCTTCCGTAATGCAATGGAGTACTCGGCAATTGGCATGGCGCTGGTGTCGCCTAACGGTGGCTGGCAGCAGGTCAATCAGTCTCTGTGTCAAACGCTGGGCTTTCCGGCTGAAGAACTGAAGAAACTCACTTTCCAGCAAATTACCCATCCCGACGATCTCAACAGTGATTTGCAACAGCTGGAGCGTCTGGTGGCGGGTGACATTATGACCTACACCATGGAGAAGCGTTACTTCCGCAAAGACGGTGAAATCGTCTGGGCACGCCTGACGGTCTCCATGGTGCGTGATGCCGAACATCAACCGCTCTATTTCATTTCGCAAATCGTCGATATTTCGGAACTGAAACAGAGCGAGCAGGTGAATCGTCGCCTGATGGAACGCATTACACTGGCTAACGAAGCGGGCGGCATCGGCGTGTGGGAGTGGAATCTGCTGACCGGGGAAATGCTGTGGGACAAGCGCATGTACGAGCTGTTTGCGCTGGGGCCGCATCAAATCCCCACCTATGATCTCTGGCTGCATCTGTTGGAACCGACAGAACGCGAAACGGCCGCGCTGACCGTGCAGCAGGCGATTGAACGACGCAGCGCTTTCCACATGGAATACCGCGTCAATCTGCCCAGCGGCTCGCGCTATGTGCGCACCGAGGCTAACCGCATTCTCAGTCAGGATGGTCAAATCGAGCGCATGCTCGGTATTTGCCAGGACATTACGCCACTGCGTGCGCTAAATGAAGCGCTGTTCCAGGAAAAAGAGCGTATGTCGATTACCCTCGATTCGATCGGTGAAGCGGTGATCAGTACCGACGATGAGATGCGCGTGACCTTTATGAACCCGGTAGCCGAAACCCTCAGCGGTTGGTCACAGGAACAAGCGGCAGGCGTAGCTTTAACCGAGCTGTTAAACATCACGCGCGGTGCTAAAGGGCCGCGCGTAGAAAATCTGTTGCTGTGCAGTTTACCGGGAGAAAAAACCTCACCCGACCTGGAAGAAGAGCTGGTGTTACACACTCCGGATGGTGCGCTGGTAGAAATTCACTACAGCATTACGCCGCTGAAAACCTTAACCGGTGCCAGCATTGGTGCGGTAATGGTTATTCAGGACGTCAGTGAATCGCGCAAGATGATGAAGCGTCTAAGCTACAGCGCCTCACACGATATGCTGACCCGGCTGCCAAATCGCCACAGCTTTGAGCAACAGTTAAAACGCCTGGTGAATGATGCCGCGGCTAACAACAGCCGGCATGTACTGGTGTTTATCGACCTCGACAAATTCAAAGCGGTCAATGACAGTGCCGGTCATGCGGCGGGCGATGCGTTGCTGCGTGAACTGGCGGTGCTGATGCAACACCACCTGCGCAGCAGCGATCTGCTGGCTCGCCTTGGCGGTGATGAATTTGGCGTATTGCTACCTAATTGTGAAGTCGATCAGATGCGCGAAGTGGTGCAGCGGATTGTCACTTCAGTCAATGAATACACCTTCTTCTGGTTGGATCAGCCTTATCATGTCGGCGCAAGTGCCGGTATCACGCAGATCGATCAGCACAACTGTAGCAGCAACGTGGTGATGTCACAGGCGGATGTCGCCTGTTATAGCGCGAAACACGCGGGTCGTGGTCAATATCACGTTTATCAGGAAGTGCAGGCCTAATCTGCCATGCTAACCATTGCCAGCCCGCGCTGGCTGCGCTAAAGTCGCCCCCTTTTTTCTGGCATGGGGGATAAAATGTTCATTGGATTCGATTACGGCACGGCCAACTGTTCTATCGCAGTGAGCGATAACGGCACACCGCGCCTGCTGACACTGGAGAACGGTCAGCGTCTGCTTCCCTCCATGATTTGTGCACCTACGCGTGAAGCGATCAGTGAATGGCTGCACCGTCATCATCAGGTACCAACCCCGGATACCGAAGGTACCGCGCTGTTACAGCGCGCACTGCGTTACAACCGCGAAGAAGACATCGATGTCACGTCAGGCAGCGTGCAGTTCGGTCTGACCGCGCTGAAGCAATATATGGTCGATCCGGAAGAAGTGTGGTTTGTAAAATCACCGAAATCTTTCCTTGGTGCCAACGGTTTAAAGCCACAGCAAATCGCCTTCTTCGAAGATCTGGTGTGCGCCATGATGCTGCACATCCGCCAGCAGGGGGAAACTCAACTCGACCGCCCGATTGAGCAGGCGGTGATTGGTCGCCCGATCAACTTCCAGGGCCTCGGCGGTGAAGACGCCAACCAGCAGGCGCAGGGCATTTTGCTGCGTGCGGCGAAGCGTGCTGGCTTCCGCGACGTTGAGTTCCAGTTTGAACCGGTTGCGGCAGGTCTGGACTTTGAAGCGACGTTAGAGAAAGAGACGCGCGTGCTGGTGGTCGATATCGGCGGTGGTACTACCGACTGCTCGATGTTGTTGATGGGTCCAGAGTGGCGCAATAAAACCGACCGTCGCAAAAGTCTGCTGGGCCATTCAGGTTGCCGTGTGGGCGGTAACGATCTCGATATCATCCTCGCGTTCAAAACCCTGATGCCTTTACTGGGTCTGGGCGGTAACACGCAAAAAGGCACCGCCCTGCCCGCACTGCCGTGGTGGAACGCGGTGGCGATCAACGACGTTCCGGCACAAAGCGACTTCTACTCTGCGGCCAGCGGCAAGCTGCTGCGCGATCTGATCCGTGATGCCGAGCAAGGTGACAAAGTGGCGCACCTGCTGAAAGTGTGGCAGCAGAAGCTGAGTTATCGTCTGGTACGTGCGGCGGAAGAGAGCAAAATCGCCTTGTCAGAGTTGCCACAAACCGAAGCGTCGCTGGCGTTCATCGCTCAATCATTGCAGGCTGATATCAGCGCCACGCAACTGGAAGAAGCCATCAATCAGCCGCTGGAGCGCATCCTGGAGCAGGTGCATCTGGCACTCGCCACCTGTGAAACCAAGCCGGAAGTGATCTACCTCACCGGCGGTAGCGCACGTTCGCCAGTGCTGCGTGCGGCATTGCAGCAGGCGTTGCCGGATACGCCAATCGCGGGTGGCGATGACTTCGGTTCCGTTACCGCCGGTCTGGCGCGCTGGGCGGAAGTGTTGTTCCGTTAACTCCAGTTGCAGGCACTCTATCGCGCGCAGTAGCGGTGGTTGATTCGCTGAACGATGCGCAATAGATTGCACCGGTAACAAGCAAAAAAAATGGCGGCCACCCTGGCCGCCATTTTCATCTACATCCGCGAATCAGAAATTAATGTTCGCCGCGATGCCGCCAACAAACGCATCTTTTACTTCACTCACTGCACCCGGTGCCACCACATATTGCAGGTTCGGACGCAGCTGCAGCCATTTGGTCAACTGAGCGTTGTAGTAGATTTCGTAGTTGTATTCCGAGCCATCCTGAATCGGCAGATAGGTCGGGCTGTTGAAGTCAGTTTCGCCGTTAGTGTTGTTCTGCTCACGCAGCGAACGGGTATAGGCGCTATTTACGTGGATACGCGCCGCACCGACACCGATTTCATCCTGTGGACGCGCATCAAACGGCCCTTTCCAGGTGAAACTGATGGACTGATAGTTGTCGGTTTTCGAGGTTTTATGGTCGTTCATCACCGCCTGAACCGTCACGCCCAATCCACGGCTGGCATCACCACCTTGGGCTGTCAGCTGTTGTTGTAACAGCACGTAGCCGCCGTAGGCGTGATCCTGGCTCTGATAAGCGCCATCGCGCCAGCTGCCGTAGTTATCGCTGTTGGCTGACGAATAGTAATACCCGATACGGTAGTTACCCGGCAGTTTGTCGGCACCGAAAGTCGGTTTCCAACCCAGTTCCACTGGCACCATGTTGCCTTCGGAATTGCTGGTGTCGAGACGGAAGCCATCGCCGCGATCGTAGTTGGAACTGTTCTGGTTATAGAAGCCGACCTGGAAGAACACTTCTGGCGTGATGTTGAACTTCACACGGCCGCCCCACTGGGAAACCGGCCAGTTAAACCAGCGATCGCCACGCCAGTTACCCGCCTGACCACTACCAAAGGCCAGGTTCTGGAACTTACTGTCGAAGTTATCGAAGTCTTCACCGACGGTGACACGACCGGCTTTCAGGTTAACCGCGTCATCAAACAAACCTTTGCTCAGCCAGAATTGCGTCAGGCGCCAGGTTTGTCCACGGCCATACACTTCCTGCGTTGAAGAAAGCATGCCAGTGCGACGATCGGCGACCTGATCGGAAATGTTTTGCCCATTACGGTCAGTGATGGTCATCTGGAATTGCGCATCCTGCCAGTTCAGCAGTTTTTCCAGGTCAAAGTTGGCGCCAAACGCCCACTGATCGCTGTAACGCATAGAGGTATTTTTGTCTGCGCCACCACCAAGGTTAGAAGCGCTCTCCATGGTGTAGTTGACGTCGAATTTGATGCCGTCTTTTTCCAGCTGCGTTCGGGAACCACCCCAATCGCCGAACATGTAAGGTGAGTCATAGCTGAATGCATCAGCCGCCATTGCTGATGTACTCAACATCGCAAACATCAGGGTGCCCGCTGCCAGACGGGGCATATGCTGCACTGCTTTTTTTCTGTTCATGATCGTTATTCTTTTGTGATGTGACGGGAAAGGATCGAACAGAGGATAGTGCTGGCGTTATGTCAATTTTTGCAAATATGTGCGCACTAATTGGAAGGGTGATAGTTAATTAACGCAACTGTGACAAGGGTCTATGAATGAATATCTTTTTACAGAAATGGCATTTTTTGCATGGCAAAAAAACAAATTAAAGCGGGACGCCGCTGCGCCCCGGGTGGATTACGCTTTGCTGGCACTCGCCAGCTCTTCAATTTCCTGCTTGCTCAGTTCTAATTCAGTGGCTTTCACCAGTTCATTGATCTGTTCCAGCGAGGTGGCACTGACGATCGGTGCGGTGATGCTCGGGCGCGCAATCTGCCACGCCAGCGCGACCTGAGTCGCTGATGCATCGTGCGAAGCCGCCACATCCTCCAGCGCTTCGACAATGCGCTTGCCGCGCTCGTTAAGATACTTCTCGACGATGCCCTGCCCGCGTTTGCTCTTGCTGGCATCTTCCGGCTTTTTGTACTTACCGCTCAGGAAACCGCTGGCCAGCGAGTAGTAGTTAATCACGCCGAGGCCATTCTTAACCGCCACCTGCTCCAGCCCGCCTTCATAATCCTGGCGGTCATACAGGTTGTATTCCGGCTGCAGAGTTTCATAACGCGCCAGTCCCTCTTTCTTACTGATATCCAGCGCTTCCTGCAGACGTTTAGCATTGTAGTTGGAGGCGCCAATTGCACGCACTTTGCCTTCTTTAATTAGCGAATCAAAGGCTTTCAGTGTATCGACCAGCGGCGTATCCTGGTCGTCGCGGTGCGCCTGATAGAGATCGATCACATCGGTTTGCAAACGACGCAGCGAATCTTCCACTGCCTGACGGATGTAAGCCGGTTTTAGCCCGGTTTTCTCCGGTGACAGCTCCATTCCGACTTTGGTTGCCAGCACAATACTGTCGCGCTTGCCGCTCTTTTTCAGCCATTTACCGATGATGGTTTCAGACTCGCCCCCTTCATTACCAGGAGCCCAGCGCGAATAAACGTCCGCGGTATCGATAAAGAACAGCCCTTTTTCTACCAGCGCGTCGAGCAGTGAGAACGAGGTTTTCTCGTCGACTGTCCAGCCGAAAACGTTGCCGCCAAAAGTGAGAAGCGGAACCTGAATACCACTGTCGCCAAGCTGACGGGTTTTCTGTTGACTCATTTTGTTCTCCTTATTGAAACGAGACATGACCGCCTTTGAGCTTAGCAAAGGAAATCGCTGCGCTTATGCGTTTTCCTGCCAAAATGATTACGTAATATGAATACTTAGCCTGTCAGGGGAGATATTCTTAATTCCTTCAATTTTTGCCCGGCCCGGGCGTCTACAATCATTTCGTTTGCGAAACGGCCATTTTGCTTTCGCATTTGGGGAATACGAAACCGCTGGAGAGCACGCAAGCAGATGAACAGTCGACTGAAAACAAGCCTGATAACACTTGTCGCGATCGCCGCTGTGGCGGGCGGATATTACTGGTGGCAGCATCCTGCGGAACCGAGTAAGCAGCCGCAAGCCGAGGGCCAGCAGCATCATGGTCGCGGCGCAGGCGGCGCAAATCGCCGTCCTTTAGCTCCGGTGCAGGCCGCTGCCGCAACGACCCAGAGCGTGCCCTACTATCTCAGCGGGCTTGGCACCGTCACCGCCGCCAATACCGTGACGGTACGCAGCCGCGTTGACGGCCAACTGATGGCATTGCATTTCCAGGAAGGTCAGCAGGTCGCAGCCGGTGCGCTGCTGGCCGAGATCGATCCCCGCCCGTATCAGGTCGCCTTAATTCAGGCACAAGGCCAGCTGGCAAAAGATCAGGCCACGCTCGCCAATGCACGTCGCGATCTCAGCCGTTATGAAAAGCTGGCGAAAACCTCGCTGGTGTCGCAGCAGGAACTGGATACGCAGCGCTCGCTGGTCAGTGAAACTCTCGGCACGATTAAAGCCGATGAAGGTAACGTTGCCAGCGCGCAGCTCAATCTCACTTACAGCCGCATTACCGCGCCGATCTCCGGTCGCGTCGGTTTGAAGCAGGTCGATGTTGGCAACTACATTACCTCCGGCGATACCACCGGCTTAGTGGTGATCACCGAAACCCATCCGATTGACGTGGTGTTCAGCGTTGCCGAGAACAACATCAGCCAGATCCTCAAGGCACAGAAAAGCGGTCAGCCGCTGATCGTCGAAGCCTGGGATCGCAGCAACAAAACTCTGCTCACCAGCGGTACCCTGCTCAGTCTCGACAACCAGATTGATGCCACCACCGGCACCATCAAACTCAAAGCGCGATTTGATAATCAGGATGACACGCTGTTCCCCAATCAGTTCGTCAACGCGCGCCTGAAAGTGGACACGCTGCAGGATGCGGTGGTGATCCCAACGGCTGCGCTACAAATGAGCAACGACGGTCACTTTGTCTGGGTGGTCAACAGCGAAAACAAAGTGAGTAAGAAGCGCGTCACCGCAGGTCTGCAAGACAGTCAGAAGGTGGTGATCAGCGCCGGACTCGAAGCCGGTGAGCGCGTGGTCACCGACGGATTGGATCGCCTGACCGAAGGCGCCAGCGTCGAAGTGGTGTCACCGCAGAGCACCGCGACACACAGCACGCGTTCTGCACAGCCTGCCCGTGGAGAGCGTCAATAATGCAGGTGATGCCTCCTGACAGCAGCGGCGGTCCGTCACGCCTGTTTATTCTGCGGCCGGTGGCGACCACGCTGCTGATGATCGCCATTCTGCTGGCGGGTGTGCTCGGCTACCGTTTTCTGCCGGTGTCGGCGCTGCCCGAAGTGGATTACCCGACGATTCAGGTGGTCACGCTCTATCCTGGCGCCAGCCCGGATGTCGTCACCTCCTCAATTACCGCCCCGCTTGAGCGCCAGTTTGGTCAAATGTCGGGGCTGAAGCAGATGGCATCGCAGAGTTCCGGCGGTGCCTCCGTGGTGACCTTGCAGTTCCAGCTTTCACTCTCTTTGGATGTCGCCGAGCAGGAAGTACAGGCGGCGATCAACTCCGCCACCAATCTGCTGCCCAGCGATCTGCCCAACCCGCCGGTCTACAGCAAGGTCAATCCTGCCGATCCACCGATCATGACGCTCGCCGTGACCACCACCAGCATGCCGCTGACGCAGGTGCAGGACATGGTTGAAACGCGCGTGGCGCAGAAAATTTCGCAGGTCACCGGCGTCGGTCTGGTGACACTGTCCGGCGGGCAACGCCCAGCCGTGCGCGTGAAAATGAACACCCAGGCGCTGGCCGCATTAGGCTTAACCAGCGAGACGGTGCGCACCGCCATCACCAACGCCAACGTCAACTCCGCCAAGGGCAGCCTGGATGGCCCCACGCGCTCAATTACGCTGGCCGCCAACGATCAGATGACCTCCGCTGAGGATTACCGCAAGCTGATCATCAGCTACAACAACGGTGCGCCAGTGCGTCTTGGTGATGTCGCCACCATAGAACAAGGCGCAGAAAACAGCTGGCTTGGTGCCTGGGCCAACCGTCAGCAGGCGATTGTGCTCAATGTGCAGCGCCAGCCCGGCGCCAATATCATCGCTACCGCAGACAGTATCCGTGCGTTGCTGCCATCGCTCACCGCCACACTGCCGAAATCGGTGGACGTGAAACTGCTGACTGACCGCACCACCAATATCCGTGCGTCGGTGGCGGATACCCAGCACGAGCTATTGCTGGCGATTGCGCTGGTGGTGATGATTATCTACCTGTTCCTGCGAAACGTCCCCGCAACCATTATTCCCGCCGTGGCAGTGCCGCTGTCGCTGGTGGGGACGTTTGCCGCCATGTATTTCCTTGGCTTCTCGATCAACAACTTGACGCTGATGGCCCTCACCATCGCCACCGGCTTTGTGGTCGATGACGCCATCGTGGTGATCGAGAACATCTCGCGCTATATCGAAAAAGGCGAAAAGCCAATGACGGCGGCGCTGAAAGGCGCGGGCGAAATCGGCTTCACCATTATCTCCCTCACCTTCTCACTGATTGCGGTGCTGATCCCGCTGCTGTTTATGGGCGATGTGATTGGTCGCCTGTTCCGCGAATTTGCCGTAACGCTGGCGGTGGCGATTCTGATCTCCGCCGTGGTGTCGCTGACGCTGACGCCGATGATGTGCGCACGCATGCTGAGTGCCGAATCGCTGCGCAAACAGAATCGTTTTTCCCGCGCCAGTGAAGCGATGTTTGATCGGGTGATTGCCGGGTACGGACGCTGGTTAACGCGCGTATTGCAGCATCCGTGGATCACACTGTCGGTGGCGCTCGGCACGCTGCTGCTGACAGTAGTGATGTGGATTGCTATACCGAAAGGCTTCTTCCCGCAGCAGGACAACGGCATTATTCAGGGCACCTTGCAGGCGCCGCAGTCGGTGTCATACGCCAGCATGGCGGATCGCACGCGCGATGTGGCGTCGATCATCATGAAAGATCCGGCGGTGCAGAGCATGACGTCGTTTGTCGGCGTTGATGGCACTAATGCGGCACTGAACAGCGCGCGTTTGCAGATCAACCTCAAACCGCTCAGCGAGCGTGATGACCGCATTCCTGCGGTGCAGAAACGCCTGCAGCAGCAGATTGATAAAGTGCCAGGGGTGTCATTGTGGCTACAACCGGTGCAGGATCTGACCATTGAAACCCAGGCCAGCCGCACGCCGTATCAGTTCACGCTGCAATCCGGCTCGCTGGAATCACTCAGTACCTGGGTGCCGAAACTGCTGGAGCAACTCAATAGCTTGCCGCAGTTGCGTGACGTCAGCAGCGACTGGCAGGATCAAGGACTGGAAGCCTTTATCCGAGTCGATCGTGATAGCGCCAGCCGCCTCGGCATCACCATGGCGGATGTCGATAACGCGTTGTATAACGCTTTCGGCCAGCGCCTCATCTCCACCATTTACACCCAGGCCAATCAGTATCGCGTGGTGCTGGAGCAAAACAACGACGCCACGCCGGGGCTTGCCAGCCTGGACGGTATTCGCCTCGCCAGCACCGATGGTGGCAGCGTGCCGTTGAGTGCCATTGCGCAGGTGGAAGAGCGTCATGCGGCGTTGAGCATCAACCACCTCGATCAGTTCCCGTCCGCCACCTTCTCGTTTGATGTTGCCGAAGGTTATTCACTGGGCGAAGCGGTCAAAGCCATCAGTGCAGCGGAAGATCAGGTTGGCATGCCGGCAGAAATGATGACGCAGTTCCAGGGCAGCACGCTGGCGTTTGAAGCGGCGCTCACCAGTACCGTGTGGCTGATTATTGCGGCGGTGGTGGCAATGTATATCGTGCTCGGTGTGCTGTATGAGAGCTTTATCCATCCGATCACCATTCTCTCCACACTGCCTACGGCGGGCGTGGGTGCGCTGCTGGCGCTGATGCTGAGCGGCAACGAGCTGGACATCATCGCCATCATCGGCATTATCTTGCTGATCGGTATCGTGAAGAAAAACGCCATCATGATGATCGATTTCGCGCTGGCCGCCGAGCGTGAGCAAGGTATGGCACCACGTGAAGCGATCTATCAGGCCTGTTTACTGCGTTTCCGTCCGATTCTGATGACCACCATGGCGGCGCTGCTAGGTGCCCTGCCGCTGATGCTCAGCACCGGGGTTGGCGCAGAGCTGCGTCATCCGTTAGGTATTGCCATGGTCGGCGGCTTGATCCTCAGCCAGATCCTGACGCTGTTCACCACGCCGGTGATCTATCTGCTGTTTGATCGTCTGGCCCACGCCACGCGCCGCCGCTTTAAACGCTCTGAGGCACAGCCGTGAAGTTCTTCGCGCTGTTTATCCATCGGCCAGTGGCGACCACGCTGCTGACGCTGGCGATTGCGCTGGCTGGTATTCTCGGTTTCCGCCTGCTGCCGGTGGCCCCACTGCCGCAGCTGGATTTCCCGGTGATCGTGATTACCGCCTCGCTGCCCGGCGCGTCGCCTGAAACCATGGCCGCTTCAGTGGCAACGCCGCTGGAGCGCTCTTTAGGGCGCATTGCTGGCGTCAGTGAGATGACCTCCACCAGCTCACTCGGCAGCACGCGTGTGATTCTGGTGTTCGATTTTGACCGCGATATCAACGGTGCCGCGCGTGACGTGCAGGCCGCCATTAACGCCGCGCAAAGCCTGCTGCCAACCGGCATGCCAAGCCGTCCGACCTATCGCAAAGCCAACCCCTCTGATGCACCGATCATGATCCTGACGCTGACCTCGGATATTTATAATCCCGGTCAGCTGTATGATTACGCCTCAACCCAATTGGCGCAGAAGCTTTCGCAGATTCAGGGCGTTGGTGATGTCACCGTGGGCGGCAGTTCATTGCCTGCGGTGCGAGTCGATCTCAATCCGCAGGCGCTGTTTAATCAAGGCGTGTCGCTGGATGCGGTGCGTACCGCCATCAGCAATGCTAACCAGCGCCGCCCACAAGGGGCGATTGATGATGTGCAGCAGCGCTGGCAAGTGCGCACCAACGATGAACTGCAAACCGCCAGCGTCTATCAGCCACTGGTCGTGCATTACAACAATGGTGCGGCGGTCAGACTCAGCGATGTGGCTAATGTGCAGGACTCGGTGCAGGACGTGCGCAACGCCGGGATGACCAACGGTAAACCGGCGGTACTGCTGGTGGTGCGCAAATCGCCGGATGCCAACATCATTGAAACCGTGGATCGCATCCGCAGCGAGATGCCGCTGCTGCATGAGGTGATCCCCGCCGCCATCGATTTACAGATCGCTCAGGACCGCTCCCCCACCATTCGCGCCTCGCTACAGGAAGTCGAGCAGTCACTCATGATCGCCGTCGCGCTGGTGATTCTGGTGGTGTTTGTGTTCCTGCGCGACGGCCGAGCCACCCTCATTCCGGCTGCCGCCGTGCCGGTTTCGCTGATTGGCACTTTCGCCGCCATGTATTTGTGTGGATTCAGCCTCAACAACCTGTCGCTGATGGCGCTGACCATCGCCACCGGATTTGTCGTCGATGATGCGATTGTGGTGCTGGAGAATATTGCGCGCCACGTTGAAGCGGGGATGAAACCGCTACAGGCGGCGCTAACCGGCGTGCGCGAAGTGGGCTTTACCGTGCTGTCGATGAGCCTGTCGTTGATTGCCGTGTTCCTGCCGCTGCTGATGCTGGGTGGGATTATTGGGCGCTTCTTCTCGGAATTTGCCATTACGCTGTCGGTAGCAATCCTCATCTCACTGTTTATCTCGATTACGTTGACGCCGATGATGTGCGCCTACCTGCTGAAGCCGCAGGAAAAGCGCAGCCAGCCGCGCACCCGTGGTTTCGCCAAGGTAATGCTGAAGGTGCAAAACGGCTATGCGCGCTCGCTGGGTTGGGTACTCAATCACGCAATTTGGGTGCTGATGCTGCTGCTCGCCACCGTCGGGCTGACGGTGTATCTGTTTATCTCGATCCCCAAAACTTTTATGCCGGAACAAGACACCGGGCGCTTAAACGGTTTTATCTCGGCGGATCAGAGCATTTCGTTCCAGGCGATGCGTGGCAAGCTGCAGGACTTTATGAACATCATCAAAGCCGATCCGGCGGTGGATAACGTCACCGGCTTTACCGGCGGTTCGCGCACCAACAGCGGATCGATGTTCGTATCGCTCAAGCCGCTGTCGGAGCGCAGTGAAAACGCACAGGAGGTGATTGCCCGCCTGCGCACCAAGCTGGCGAAAGAGCCCGGCGCTAACCTGTACCTCAACGCAGTGCAGGATATTCGTATCGGCGGACGTGAATCTAACGCCAGCTACCAATACAGCCTGCTGTCGGACAATCTCGCTGACCTGCGTGAATGGGAGCCAAAAATTCGTCAGGCGTTTGCTGCACTGCCGGAGTTGGTCGACGTAAACTCCGATCAGCAGGACAAAGGCAGCGAAATGGATCTGACCTACGATCGGGAAAGCATGGCGCGGCTGGGTATTGAGGTCTCGGCCGCCAATGCGCTGCTGAACAACGCCTTTGGTCAACGGCAAATCTCCACCATTTACCAGCCGCTGAATCAGTACAAAGTGGTGATGGAAGTCGATCCGCGCTACACCCAGGATATCAGTGCGCTGGATCAGATGTTCGTGATCAACAGCGATGGCAAAGCCATTCCGCTGAGCTGGTTCGCCAAATGGCAACCTGCTAACGCGCCGCTGTCGGTCAACCACGAAGGCCTGTCCGCCGCCTCGACTATCTCCTTTAACCTGCCGGAAGGCGTGTCGTTATCCCAGGCTTCAGCCGCCGTTGAACGCACCATGACGGCGCTCGGCGTGCCCTCCAGCGTGCGCGGCAGCTTTGCCGGTACGGCGCAGGTGTTTGAACAGTCACAATCCAACCAGCTGTATCTGATGCTGGCGGCAATTGCAGCGGTGTATATCGTGCTGGGGATTTTGTATGAGAGCTACGTGCATCCGCTGACCATTCTCTCCACCCTGCCTTCGGCCGGCGTGGGCGCGCTGCTGGCGCTGGAACTGTTTAATACGCCGTTCAGTTTGATTGCGCTGATAGGGATATTGCTGCTGATTGGCATCGTGAAAAAGAACGCCATCATGATGGTGGATTTCGCGCTGGAGGCGCAGCGCAACGGTAATCTCAGCGCGCGTGACGCCATTTTCCAGGCCTGCCAGATGCGTTTCCGCCCGATTCTGATGACCACGCTGGCAGCGCTGTTTGGCGCACTGCCGCTGGTGCTGACCAGCGGCGACGGCGCCGAACTGCGTCAACCGCTGGGGATCACCATTGCCGGCGGCCTGGTGATGAGCCAGCTACTCACGCTCTACACCACACCGGTGGTGTTTCTGATGATGGATAAGCTGAGTCGGCGTAAAAAAGCGGCATTGATTACCGAATGACCATGCTATACACCTTTGCTACATAGCATAAAGCGAGTAAACTTTATCCAGTCACTATGAAGGAGGTTTATATGTCTCAAGGTACAGTGTTTACCAATAATCGTACGCAAAATGTGCGTATTCCTGCTGACGTGCGCTTTCCCGACAACGTGAAAAATGTCACGGTGCGTGCGATTGGCAAAGAGCGCATTCTCACACCAATAGAAAATGCCTGGGATAGCTTTTTCCTCGATGGCCCCAGCGTAAGCGATGATTTTATGAATGAGCGTGCGTCACAGGAGCAATCTGACAGGGAAGATTTTTAATGCATCGCTATATGCTTGATACCAACATCGTTATCTATGTCATCAAACGCCGCCCGATTGAGGTTTTGGAACGCTTTAATGCCAATGTCGGGCGCATGGTCATCTCATCGATTACGCTTGCTGAACTCGTTCATGGTGCGGAGAAAAGTGCTTTTCCTGAAAGGAATCTACGCACTGTTGAAGACTTTATTTCCCGTCTGGACGTACTCAGTTACGACCAAAGGGCAGCATTTCATTACGGCTCGATTCGCGCTGACCTGGAAAAGAAAGGCACCCCCATCGGTCTGAATGATTTACATATTGCTGCACACGCGCGAAGCGAAGCGCTAACACTCATTACCAACAACCTGCGCGAATTTTCACGGGTGAACGGGTTAATCAGCGAAAACTGGCTTTAATACAACGGTAATCTTCATGAACTCGCAAAACGCCACCGTGCGCTGGCAGCTGTGGATCGTCGCCTTCGGCTTTTTTATGCAGGCGCTGGATACCACCATCGTCAACACCGCCATCCCTTCGATGGCGCGTGACCTCAATGTCAGCCCACTCAACATGCACTCGGTGATCGTGTCGTATGTGCTGACGGTGGCCGTGACGTTGCCGATCAGCGGCTGGCTGGCGGATCGTTTTGGCGTGCGTAACATTTTCTTCTGCGCCATTGTGCTGTTTAGCATCGGTTCGCTGCTGTGCGCCTTCTCCACCTCGCTCGATCAACTGGTGATGGCGCGCGTGGTGCAAGGCGTCGGCGGGGCGATGATGGTGCCGGTCGGGCGTTTGACTGTGATGAAAATTGTGCCGCGCGAGCAGTACATGTCGGCGATGACCTTTGTGACCACGCCGGGGCAAATCGGTCCGCTGCTCGGTCCGGCGCTGGGCGGGATTTTAGTGCAGTACGCCAGCTGGCACTGGATCTTCCTGATCAACATTCCAGTCGGCATCATCGGCGCGATTGCTACGCTGATGCTGATGCCGAATTACACCATGCAAACCAAACGTTTTGATTTTCTCGGCTTCGTGCTGCTGGCGGTGGGCATGGCGACCCTGACGCTGGCGCTCGACGGCCAGCGCAGCACCGGCGGTTCTCCGCTGCTGCTCGGCGCACTGATTCTGGTTGGTGTGTTCTCCTTATTGTTTTATCTGATGCACGGTCGCAACAACGACAACGCGCTGTTTAGCCTGAAGCTGTTCGACAACCGTATCTACTCGATTGGCCTGCTCGGCAGCTTCACCGGACGCATCGGTAGCGGCATGCTGCCCTTTATGACACCGATCTTTTTGCAGGTTGGCCTCGGCTACAGCCCGTTCCACGCCGGTTTAATGATGATCCCGATGGTGCTGGGCAATATGGGCACCAAACGCGTGGTGGTGCGCATCGTTAACCTGTTTGGCTATCGCAATGCGCTGGTCGGGGCGACTATCGCATTGGCGCTGGTGGTGTTGCTGTTCCCGGCAGTAGCGCTGCTCGGTTGGGTATGGATGCTGCCGGTGGTCCTGCTGCTGCAGGGGATGGTAAATGCCATCCGCTTCTCCTCAATGAATACCTTAACGCTGAAAGAGTTACCGGATGATCTGGCTTCCAGCGGCAACAGTCTGCTCTCAATGATCATGCAGCTGTCGATGAGTATTGGCGTCACGGTGGCAGGCTTGCTGCTGGGGTCGTTCGCCCACGGTGCCGTGACCAACAGCGCGGCCGCGCATCAAACCTTTATTTATACCTATCTGTGCATGGCGCTGGTGATTGTGTTGCCAGCACTGGTGTTCTGGCGCGTACCCAAAGATGTGAGTAAGAACGTGGATCTCAGAGGCAGGAGAAAAGCATGAAGCAGCCGGTGAAACTCGGCATTGGCGCCAAGCTGTTTGTGGCGATTTTTTCCACCTGCATGCTGGTGATCATCACCATGCACTGGGGCGTGCGCCTCAGCTTTGAGCATGGTTTTGTTGATTACATCAAGAAAGGCAATGAACAGCGTTTAACCCTGCTGAGCGATGCGCTGGCGGATCAGTACGAGCAGCACGGCGACTGGGATTTTTTGCGTAACAACGATCGGCTGATTTTCACCATTCTGCGATCGATGGAACAAAATCCCGGCAGCAGCACTCAACTCCCGCCGCACGGCTGGCGCACTCAGTTCTGGATTATCGATCAGCAGTATAAAGTGCTGTCCGGGCCACACTCGCCGGTGCCGCCGGAAGGCACGCGGCGCAACATCACCACCAGCACTGGCAAAGTGGTGGGTTGGGTGATCGCCTCGCCCGCTGAGCGGCTTACGCGCAGTACTGACATCAACTTTGATCTGCAGCAGCGACGCACCAGCTGGATGATCGTCACGCTCACTACGCTGCTGGCAGCGCTGGTCACCTGGTTACTGGCGCGCGGCTTATTGGCCCCGGTAAAGCGGCTGGTGGATGGCACCCATGAACTGGCGGCAGGCAAATTTTCCACACGCGTGGAAGTCGGCAGCAGCGATGAAATTGGCCAACTGGCGCGCGACTTTAACCAGCTCGCCAGTTCGCTGGAGAAGAACGAAAGTAACCGCCGCGCCTTTATGGCCGACATCTCCCACGAGCTGCGCACACCGCTGGCAATCATGCGCGGTGAGCTGGAGGCGATGCAGGATGGTGTGCGCAAGCTGACGCCGGAGGCCATCACCTCACTGCAGAGTGAAGTGGTGGTGCTGACTAAATTGGTGGATGATTTGCATCAGCTGTCGCTGTCTGACGCGGGCGCCCTCGCCTATCGTAAACAGCCGGTGGATGTGGTGAATCTGCTGGAAGTGGTGGCGGGCAGCTTTGGCGAACGCTATCGCAGCCGGGATTTGACGCTCACCCTTGCGCTGCCAACCAAAGCGGAAAGTTTTGGCGATCCGGATCGTTTGATGCAGTTGTTCACCAATCTGCTGGAGAACAGCCTGCGTTATACCGATGCCGGTGGCGAAGTGCGGGTCAGCCTGCAGCAACACGGTGACTACTGGCAATTACGCTTTGCCGATAGCGCGCCCGGCGTGGACGCTGAACATCAGGCGCATCTTTTTGAGCGATTTTTCCGTGCTGAAAGTTCACGCAATCGCGCCAGCGGCGGCTCTGGATTAGGCCTGGCGATCTGTAAAAACATTGTTGAAGCACATAGCGGCAGCATTTCTGCGGAGCACTCTGATTTAGGTGGACTGCAAATCGCGCTAAACTTGCCGTATGTTCCTCACCAGAAATAGCTTATGAGCCCGGATAATCACGATCCCCTGATTCTTATTGTTGAAGACGAACCGAAACTGGCGCAGCTAATGATCGATTATCTGCAGGCGTCCAACTATCGCACCCACCATATTGCCGATGGCAATGAAGTGCTGAGCTACGTGCAGCATACGCCGCCGGATTTGATGCTTCTGGATTTGATGCTGCCGGGTCGCGATGGCTTAACGCTGTGTCGTGAAATCCGCCGTTTCTCTGAGCTGCCGATCATTATGGTGACAGCACGCACCGAAGAGATTGACCGCTTGCTGGGACTGGAGATTGGCGCAGACGACTACATCTGCAAACCGTTCAGCCCGCGTGAGGTGGTGGCGCGCGTGAAAACCATTCTGCGCCGCGTGAAACGTTCGCCGGAGGAGGCGCAACTCGCCTCGCATCTGCTGATTGATGAAGGGCGTTTTCAGGCCAGCTGGCGCGAACAGCAACTGGAACTGACGCCTGCTGAATTCCGCCTGTTGAAAACCCTGGCGCTGGAGCCGGGTAAAGTGTTCTCTCGCGAGCAGTTGCTGAACCATCTTTATGACGATTATCGCGTAGTCACTGACCGCACTATTGACAGCCATATCAAGAACCTGCGTCGTAAGCTGGAAAACCTCGATGCGGAACAGCCGTTTATTCGTGCGGTGTACGGCATGGGCTATCGCTGGGAAGCGGACGTCTGTCGCCTGATGTAGCGCTTAGCTTGATGTAGATCAATTTACTTCAGCGGCGGCCCTGCCTACAATTCCCCACCTTTTGCAGGGCCGTTTGATGCGGCTCGTGCACCTGCCATCGCCGATGGCATGCTGACCTGACATCAGTGAGAATTCCCTCCATGTTTAAACCCGAACTCCTTTCTCCAGCGGGATCGCTGAAGAATATGCGCTATGCCTTTGCCTACGGCGCTGACGCAGTGTATGCCGGTCAACCGCGCTACAGTCTGCGCGTGCGTAACAATGAATTCACCCACGAAGTGCTGGCCAAGGGCATTGAAGAAGCGCACCAGCTGGGCAAGAAATTCTACGTAGTAGTGAATATCGCGCCGCATAACGCCAAGCTGAAAACCTTTATCCGCGACCTGACGCCGGTGGTGGAGATGCAGCCCGATGCGCTGATCATGTCCGATCCCGGCCTGATCATGCTGGTGCGCGAAGCCTTCCCTGCGATGCCGATTCATCTGTCGGTGCAGGCCAATGCGGTGAACTGGGCAACCGTGAAGTTCTGGCAGCAGATGGGGCTTACCCGCGTGATCTTGTCACGTGAGCTGTCGCTGGATGAGATTGCTGAGATCCGTCAGCAGGTGCCAGAGATGGAGATCGAGATTTTCGTGCACGGCGCACTGTGCATGGCCTATTCCGGCCGCTGCCTGTTGTCGGGCTACCTCAACAAACGCGATCCCAATCAGGGTACCTGCACCAACGCCTGCCGCTGGGAGTACAAAGTGGAAGAAGGTCAGCAGGATGAGGTGGGCAATATTGTTGGCTTCCATCAGCCGGTTGAGGTGCAGGAGCCTACGCTGGGCATCGGCACAACCACCGACCGCGTATTTCTGTTAGAAGAGAAAATGAAGCCCGGCGAAGTGATGAGTGCCTTTGAAGATGAGCACGGCACTTACATCATGAACTCGAAAGATTTGCGCGCGGTGGCACACGTTGAGCGGTTGAGTCAGATGGGTGTGCATTCATTGAAAATTGAAGGCCGCACTAAATCCTTCTACTACTGCGCCCGCACCGCGCAGGTGTATCGTCGCGCCATCGATGATGCGGCAGCCGGCAAGCCGTTCGATCCGGCGCTGCTGGAGACGCTGGAAGGTTTGGCGCATCGTGGCTATACCGAGGGTTTCCTGCGTCGTCATACTCATGACAGTTATCAGAACTATGAACAGGGTTTCTCGGTATCCGAGCGCCAGCAGTTTGTGGGAGAGTTTACCGGTGAACGTCGCGGCGATTGGGCGCAAATTGCCGTGAAGAATAAGTTTTTGCGCGGTGATTCTGTGGAGATCATGACGCCGCAGGGCAACCTGAACTGTACGCTGGAATCGATGCAGAATGATAAAGGTGCAGCGGTAGATGTCGCGCCGGGAGATGGACATAAGGTGTGGATCCCGGTGCCTGAATCGGTGGATCTGGCCTTTGCTTTGTTAATGCGTAATTTTACTGACGGCAACAGCACCTACGATCCGCACGGAAAAAAGCGCACATAATGAAAAGAAAGGTGCGAAGTTAGAACAGGATCACAGACCGCCGCTGCGCCTCGCTTTAGAATCGCGCCTGCTGCTAACGAGTAACAATAAACAGCAGGTAGTACCAGGAACCACCTCATTCACCCGCCCGGCTCCCCCGTGCGGGTTTTCTTTTTTTCATCGCCCGCCGATAAAGTTACTCCCCCAGCTATGCTATAACCACTGCATCGTATTTCGCCTCAAGGAACTGATTATGCAAAATAAACCACTGACGCTGCTGATCCTCAATGGGAAAGGCGCGGGCAATGAAGATTTGCGTGCGGCGGTGAATACGCTGCGCGATGAAGGTTTTAATCTGGCGGTACGCGTGACCTGGGAAAAGGGCGACGGTGACCGTTACGTGCAGGAAGCGGTGGAGCTGCAGGCTGAGACCGTGGTAGCGGGCGGCGGCGATGGCACCATCAATGAAATCGCCACGGCGCTGGCGGCGGTGGCCGCAGAGCAGCGTCCGGTACTGGGTATTCTGCCGCTTGGCACGGCCAATGATTTCGCCACCAGCGTGGGCATCCCAGTGGAAATGGAACCGGCGCTGCGTCTGGCGGTGTTGGGGAAAGCCAGCGCGATTGATTTGGCGCGTGTAAATGGCGATCGCTACTTTATCAATATGGCGACCGGCGGCTTTGGCACGCGTATCACCACGGAGACGCCGGAGAAGCTGAAATCGGCTTTGGGTGGCGTGTCGTACTTTATTCATGGTTTGATGCGAGTGGATGCGCTGAAGCCGGATAGCTGTGAGATCAGCGGTCCTGGCTTTGAGTGGCAAGGCGATGCACTGGTGATCGGCATTGGTAATGGTCGTCAGGCAGGTGGCGGACAGAAGCTGTGTCCGGATGCGTTGATTAATGATGGGCAGCTGAATCTGAGCATTGTTACCGCGCAGGAGTTGTTGCCGACGTTGCTGCATTCGCTGACGCGTAATGATGAGAATCCGAATATTGTCTCGGCGCAGCTGCAGTCGCTGAGCATTCGCTCACCGCACGAGATGACGTTTAACCTGGACGGCGAACCGCTGACCGGCAGCGAATTCGAAATTGAAGTGATGCCCGGCGCGCTGAGCTGCCGTCTGCCGCCGCAGTGCCCGCTGCTGGCGTGATGTTTGTCGGTTAGAGGCGGGAGAAATGCAGTCTGGGTTGCTGGTGATAACGCAGTCTGGGGTCGCTTTGGGGCTGGCGGTCCTCGCGCCGCTGACGCGGTGCCTTCACTTCACTCGTCAGCCGGACGGACCGGCGCAGACGGAACATCCCTGTTCCGGCTGCGCCTTTCGCCAGCATCCATGCTGGCTCTCCTGGCTTCCTCACTCCGTTCAGCGCTGCGAAATGCCAGCCCCAAAGCGACCCCAGCCTGCTCATTAGCTTTAATGCATGCTGTCAGAGGTGCTGCCTGTTAGACATTGCGCTCATTGGCAAACTTTGGCTGCTGCCAGAATCACTATTTAGCACTGCTCACTAACGGCTCAGAAGCTGCACTAGCCTGCTCAATAGCTTGATTGTGTACTGCAAGAAGGCCGTTACACTTTCATCCAGCGACGCTCGACGGCGGACACCGCCACCGCTTCCAGTACTTTCTGTACCTGCAAGCCTTCGGCAAAATCTGGCCACATACGATCACCTGCTGCGATACCGTTGATCAAATCACGAATCTCGACGGTTTTCTGGTCGTTAAAGCCAATGCCGTGACCCGCTGATACGCAGAAGTTGGCGTAATCCGGATGGGCCGGGCCAGTCAGAATGGTTTTAAAGCCCTGACGTCCAGCGGGCTCATCATGGATATACAGCTCCAGCTCAGCCATACGCTCCTGGGTGTAGCGTAGCGTGCCTTTGGTGCCGGTGACCACGTAGGTGAGGCCCATTTTGCTGCCACAGGCGATGCGCGAGGTTTCAAACACGCCGTGCGCACCGTTTTTAAAGCGCAGCAGCGCGCTGGCCTGATCTTCGTTCTCTACCGGCAGCAGACGTGAATGGTCTTTCGGATCGGGACGCTGTTTAATTACCGTCATCATATCGCCGCTAACTTCTTCGATGTCGCCCACCAGATAGTGCGCCATATTGACGATATGCGCCGCCAAATCGCCTAATGCACCCAAGCCGGCCAGCGCTTTCTGGCAGTGCCAGTCAAGCGGGGTTTCCGGGCGAGCCAGATAATCTTCGTTGTGGGTGCCGTAGAAATGAATCACTTCACCAATTTCACCGCGCGCAATGATTTCACGCGCCAGCTGGCTGGTCGGGTTTTTCATGTAGTTGAAGCCCACCAGCGTTTTGACGCCTGCTTGCTGCGCGGCCTGCACCATCTCTTCTGCATCGGCCACAGACAACGAAAGCGGCTTCTCGGAATAAACGTGCTTGCCGTTACGGATCGCTTCCAGCGCCATCTCTTTGTGCAGGAAGTTCGGGGCACAGATATCGACCACATCAATGTTGGGATCGCGCACCAGCTCGTGCCAGTCGCCAGTTGAACGGGCAAAGCCAAAGGTTGCCGCCTGTTTCGCAGCCAGCTCTGGATTCACCTCTGCCAGCATTTCACGCACGATTTCGCCTTTCAGCGCAAAAACAGTGGGGGCCTGCGCGTAAGCAATGGCGTGACAACGACCAATGTAACCACTGCCGATCATTCCGATTCTGACTTTGTTCATGCTGCACCTGGAGTTGTGGGTGGGAATTGATCTGGAATATATGTTTCGCTTTTGGCCGCCACAACGGCGAAATGAAATATCTGTGATCATACATGCGAGGTATCTGACAAAATCGACAAATCAGAATGTAATTTTGCATAACATTAGTGACTTGCATCACAAATCATCTCGTCATGGGGGGTGATTCAGCGCGCTAAGGCGGAGAGAATTGCAAAATTGACGCTTTATTCAGCAGTCAGTTAAAAATGTAGAAAAGGCCTTTGACAACCCAGAGCCTGCTCGTTACTATGCGCCCCGTTCCAAACGATTCCTCTGTAGTTCAGTCGGTAGAACGGCGGACTGTTAATCCGTATGTCACTGGTTCGAGTCCAGTCAGAGGAGCCAAATTTGAAAAGCCTGCTTTTGAAGCAGGCTTTTTGCTTTTCTGGGTCCTGCCGTTAACTCAAAATAGCATCCAGCCTGGCAAGCACTTCATTCACCACAGCGTCTGGTATGCGTTCCAGCATCTTGCCGTTCCGGGCAGCCATATCAATGGTTCTGGGTTGGTCGCAGCGAATAACGCCCATCGTTTTTGTTCCTGCCCATTCCAGTGAAACAGTGAAACCTGCCGTGCGAGCAAAGTTTCCGCCGCTGGTAATGGGAACAACAACGGGTAACCGGGTCAGCTTGTTAAACGATGCCTTCGATACGATAAGCACCGGACGTTTTCCGCTTAGCTCGTGACCTGCAATCGGATCCAGTGAAACGAGCCAGATTTCCCCTCTGTCCATCTAAAGGATCTCCTTGCCCACCGCAGGAGTATCAATCCATTCCCGATCTTCTTCGCTGATTTCGGCGTGCGGATCGCACTGGGCCAGCAGCTCCTCAAGAGAATAATGAGGCCGTTTCTGGGGTTCAATAATCAGGCAGCCATTATTAATGGTCATGCCGACTTCGCTGTCCGTCGACAGCTCCAGCGTTTTAAGCACGGCGGGAGGAACCGCCAACATGATGGATCCGCCGACTTTTTTCAGGCGAGTGGTATACATAGAGCACCTCCGAATATTATATTTTAATATAACATCCATATCAGGCTATGCACAATTATTCATCAGATTCATGGTGATTTCCTTTTCGTCATAAAGCGTTAAAAATGCCGTAATCCATCAAACTGCCACAGTTCTTCGCTCCCTCTCCCTGCACTCTGTGACTCTCTTCACAACTCTTTAACGCCGACTTGTATGGTAGTATTAGCAAGCGTATTTTTCATTCATTGCATTCCCGTTGCTGCCAAATCCACCAATTGAGTGTGTATCTGGCAAGGAGTAGATGATGAAAAGTGTCGTAATTGAACAACCGGGTGAACTGGTAGTGGCAGAACGCACATTACCTGAACCAACCGCAGGCGAAGTGCGTGTCAAAGTGCAGTTTGCCAGTATCTGCGGTTCAGATGTGCACATCTGGCACGGCCACAACCCCTTCGCAAAATACCCGCGCGTGATTGGCCACGAATTCTTTGGCTTGATCGATGCGGTGGGAGAAGGCGTGGATGCCGCGCGTATCGGCGAGCGTGTGGCGGTGGATCCGGTCGTCAGCTGCGGACACTGCTATCCCTGCTCCATCGGTCGCCCAAACGTCTGCAAAGAACTGCAGGTGATCGGTGTGCACCGTGACGGTGGTTTCAGCGAATTTGCGGTGGCTCCAGCTAAAAACGCGTTTACTCTGCCCGCTTCTATTCCGGACAAACTCGCCAGCCTGGTGGAACCGTTCACCATCGCGGCGAACATCACCGCCTTCCTCAAACCGCAGGCCAATGACGTGGCGCTGATTTACGGCGCAGGCCCGATGGGCTTAACCGCCATTCAGGTACTGAAAGGCGTCTACGGCGTGGAAAAAGTGCTGGTAGTGGATCGTCTGCCGGAACGTCTGGCGCTGGCGCAGGAAAATGGCGCTGATCAGGTATTCAACAACAGTGAGATTCCGCTGGCCGCACAGCTGGAAGGCGTACAGCCAACATTGATCATCGATGCCGCCTGCCATCCGACCATTCTGGCAGAAGCCGCTGCCCTCGCCTCTCCGGCGGCGCGTATTGGCCTGCTCGGCTTCTCCGGTGAGCCTTGCAGCATCACGCAGCAGGCGTTAACCAGCAAAGAGTTATCACTGTTTACCTCACGCCTGAACAGCAATCGCTTCCCGCAGGTGATTGAGTGGATGGAGAAAGGTCAGATTCAGCCAGAGAAGTTAGTCACCCACTATTTCCCGCTGGCTGAGATTGAAAAAGCGATGACGCTGTTCGAAAAAGATCCGCGCACCTGCTGCAAAGTGATTCTGCACATGGGTTAAGTTAATCTTCACACCAGGTGTCCTTAATCCGGTGCGTACCCGCCGGCCAATATAATAATCCTCTCAATGCTTCAGGCTGTATCCAGGCGGCAAGTGATTAAATCCCCGAAGGGGATGAGATTAAACAGGCCACTCAGAATCAGATTGAAGCATGACGGGGAAACGGAGTTTCTATGTTAAAGAATCTACGCTGGACCCTCGTACTGCTGTTGTTCCTGGTTTATATGATCAACTACCTCGATCGTATTGCCCTTTCTCTGACTGTACCGCTGGTAGAAAAAGACCTGATGATCAACGCCGAACAGTTCGGCATGATTTTCGGTAGCTTCTTCTTTGGCTACGCGCTGTTTAACTTTATCGGTGGCCTGGCGACCGATAAATTCGGCCCGACTATCGTGCTCGGCACCGCCGTCGGTATGTGGTCGCTGTTCTGCGGCATGACCGCACTGGCGACCGGGTTCTGGTCGATGATGATTCTGCGCGTGCTGTTCGGCATGGCGGAAGGCCCAATCTGCGCCTCGGCAAACAAGGCCATCAACGGCTGGTTCCCGAAAAAACAAGCCGCTACCGCAATGGGCTTGCTGAGTGCCGGTTCACCATTGGGTGGTGCCGTTGCCGGTCCGATCGTGGGCTATCTGGCGTTGTCATTTGGCTGGCGTCCGGCGTTCGTGGTGATCTGCGTGATTGGCCTGGTGTGGATGGGTCTGTGGTTCTTCTTCGCCGCTGATAACCCGGCGCGCAGCAAAAAAGTCTCTGCAGAAGAGCGCGCGCTGGTCGAGAAACTGAAAGCGGAAGAACCGGCTGATGTCATCGATTCATCAGGCAAAGCACACGGCATGGGTTACTACCTGCGTCAGCCGATTATTCTGGTCACCGCTTTCGCCTTCTTCTGCTACAACTATATTCTGTTCTTCTTCCTGAGCTGGTTCCCGGCTTATCTGGTGCAGGCGCACGGCCTGGATATTAAATCCATGAGTATCACCACCATGATCCCGTGGATTGTGGGCTTCGTTGGCCTCGCATTGGGCGGCTGGATTTCGGATAAGATTTTCAACATCACTGGCAAGCTGCTGCTGTCGCGCAAAATTGTCCTGGTGGTCTCGCTGCTGGCTGCCGCCATCTGTGTAGCACTGGCAGGCACCATCAAAGAGGTGAATTCGGCGGTGATCATGATGTCGATCTCCATCTTCTTCCTCTACATCACCGGTGCGATTTACTGGGCGATTATTCAGGATGTGGTGCACAAAAGCCGTGTCGGCAGCATCAGTGGCTTTATCCATCTGATTGGTAGCCTGTCCGGGATTGTTGGACCGATTGTCACGGGCTATATCGTGCAGCATACCGGTAAATTCGACAGCGCCTTTATTCTGGCAGGCTGTGTCGCCGGGATTGGTGCGATGCTGGTGCTGTTTGTGATTCGCAGCCCAAAGACCATCGATAAACCGGTGTCCGCATAACAGATTGACCATAATGGGGCGCTCTGCGCCCCGTTTGCTAAAAGGAAAACGCATGTTAGAGCTTGATCGCCTCCCCGCCGACGTCCAACGTCCCGCTTATGACCGCAGCCATTTAAAAACCCGAATGGTACATATCGGCTTTGGTGCTTTTCACCGCGCCCATCAGGCGCTTGCGACCGATAAACTGGCGGCGAAAGGCAGTGACTGGGGCTACTGCGAAGTGAACCTCAACAGCGGCGCACTGATTCAGGCGCTGCGTCAGCAAGACCTGCTTTATACCCTCACCGAGATGGCCGATAGCAGCCTTAACACCCGCGTGATTGGCGTGGTGACGCAAGCTCTGCATGGCAAAGGCGACGGCATTGATGCGGTAATTGAGGCGATGAGCCAGCCGGATGTGGCGATTGTCTCGATGACGGTGACCGAGAAAGGCTATTGCTACATGCCTTCCAGCGGCAAGCTCAATCCGGATCATCCTGATATCGTGCATGACCTGGAAAACCCCACGCAGCCGCGTTCGCTGCCGGGCCTGATTCTGGCGGCGATTATCCGTCGTCGCGAGCGTGGATTAACGCCATTCAGCGTGATGTCCTGCGACAACATGCCAGAGAACGGTCACGTCACGCGTAACGTCGTCACCCAGCTGGCAGAACGTCATAGCCACGAACTGGCAGAGTACATTCAAACGCACATCACCTTCCCTTCCACCATGGTGGATCGCATCGTTCCCGCCATGACCGATGCGGCATTTGATGCGCTGGAAGCGCGCTTAGGCAGCAGCGATCCGGTGGCGGTAGAAGCAGAACCCTTCTTCCAGTGGGTCATCGAAGATAACTTCGTTAACGGTCGCCCGGCATGGGAAAACGCTGGTGCTGAGCTGGTGAGTGATGTATTGCCGTTTGAAGAGATGAAGTTGCGCATGCTCAACGGCAGCCACTCGTTCCTCGCCTATCTCGGCTTCCTCGCCGGATACGAACACATCAGCGATTGCATGGCCGATAACCACTTCCGCACGGCGGCACGCGCGCTGATGTTACAGGATCAGGCTCCGACGCTGCGCACTCAGGGCGTGGATCTTACCGCCTATGCCGACTCGCTGATCGCTCGCTACGAAAACCGCGCCATCAAGCATCGCACTTATCAAATTGCCACCGACGGCACCCAGAAGCTGCCGCAGCGTTTGCTGGACAGCGTGCGCTGGCATCTGCGTAACGGCACCTCTTGTGACTATCTGCTGCTGGGGGTGGTGGGTTGGATGCGCTATGTCAGCGGTGTCGATGAACAGGGCCAGACGATAGATATTCGCGACCCGCTAAAAGATCAGCTGGCGAGCATCGTGGCACACAGTGAAGATGGCGCAGATCGCGTGAAGGCATTAATCGGCTTGAAAGCGGTGTTTGGCGATGACCTGCTGCATCAAACCGCCTTCGTGGCACGCGTTACGGAACTCTATCAGCAACTGGTTGCACAAGGTGCACGCGCCACGGTGCAAGCCCTTGTGACGCAGGCATAAGTGCCTTCATAAATGTGTAGCGCAGATGCAGCGTGCTGATTAGACTGAACCTTTCTCATCGGGCTGGCGTAGGCCAGCCGTAATACGGATATTGCTGCATGTCGATTGCCTATACCATTACCACCAGCGAACCCGTAAATCAGCAGATCTATCGTTATCTGCGCAAAGATATCGTGACCTGCGCCATTCATCCCGGCTCGTTGCTATCGGAAAAAGAAGTCTCCGCGCGCTTTAATGTGTCGCGCCAGCCAGTCCGCGAAGCCTTTATCAAACTGGCGGAAGCGGGCCTGGTGCAGGTGTTGCCGCAGCGCGGGACGTTCGTGCGCAAGATTTCCGCCCAGCGTGTAGCCGACGGCCGTTTTATCCGTGAAGCAGTGGAGATCGCCGTGGTACGCCGTGCCGCGCAAGAGATCAGCCCCGAGGGATTGATGGCGCTGGAGCATAACTTGCAGCTGCAGCGTTTAGCCGCCGATCGTCACGACAGCCAGGCATTTTTAACGCTGGACGATGAGTTTCACCGCTTAATCGCCGAAGGGATTAACTGTTCGCTGGCGTGGGAGACGGTGGAAAATATCAAAGCCACCATGGATCGCGTGCGTTTCCTGACCTTGAGCGAAGTGTCACCGCCAGAGAGTTTGATTCAGCAGCATCAAGACATCTACCACGCGTTAAAAGCGCAGGATGTTGAGGCGGCAGAAGCGGCGATGCGTCGTCATCTGCAGGAGATGATTTTAACTATCACGCCGATTGCTGAGCGTAATAGCGAGTGGTTTGAAGCGCCTTAGATTGTCTGCGATTAGATGCCCTCAACCTAGTCCTCTCCCATATAAAGGGGGAGACCCAAGCAAAGTGCGATTGGCGGGCGAGTGAAGCGCGTGTTGCCGCTCAATAAAGAGAGCTTTGCAGATAAGATCTCGTCCCCATGCTCTCGATCAATCCCCAATCATTACTCCGCTGACCGATTCCCCTCCCGCTTGCGGGAAGGGATTTGGGCAATCAATTACGCAATTGTGACGTCTTTGGCCAGATAAACATCCTGCACCGCATTAATCAGCTGCACGCCCTCTTTCAGCGACTTCTTGAACGCCTTACGGCCCAGGATCAGCCCCATCCCGCCCGCACGTTTGTTGATCACCGCAGTACGCACCGATTCGGCAATGTCGGTATCTCCGGCTGAAGCGCCACCAGAGTTAATCAATCCCGCACGGCCCATATAGCAGTTCGCCAGCTGGTATCGCACCAGATCGATTGGGTTCTCCGTGGTCAGCTTGCTGTAGACGCGCTCGTCGGTGTGACCGAATTTCACCGCTTTATAACCGCCGTTGTTCTCGGCCATTTTCTGCTTGACGATATCTGCGCCAATGGTCGCCGCCAAATGGTTGGCCTGGCCGGTCAAATCGGCGCTGGCATGGTAATCCACGCCGTCTTTCTTGAAGCCATCATTGCGCAGATAGGCCCACAGCACGGTCACCATACCTAGCTCATGCGCACGCTCGAAAGCAGCCGAGATCTCTTCAATCTGACGACGAGACTGCTCAGAACCAAAATAGATGGTCGCGCCCACCGCGATGGCACCCAGGTTGAATGCCTGCTCGACGCTGGCATACAGCGTTTGATCGTATTGGGTGGGATAGCTCAGCGTTTCGTTGTGGTTCGGTTTCACCATAAACGGAATGCGGTGTGCATAGCGGCGTGATACCGAGGCCAGCACACCATAGGTGGATGCCACGCAGTTACAGCCCGCTTCAATCGCCAGCTCAACAATGTTCTTCGGATCGAAGTAAGCCGGGTTTGCGGCAAAAGAGGCACCCGCTGAGTGCTCAACGCCCTGATCGACCGGCAAAATCGACAGATACCCAGTGCCCGCCAGACGCCCGGTGTTGTAAAGGGTTTGCATATTGCGCAGTACGGCAGGAGAACGATTGTTGTCGATCATCACACGATCGACGAAATCCGCGCCCGGTAAATAAAGGCTGTCCGCTGGAATGGTCATGCAGCGATGTTGAAGAAGTGAATCCGCTTCTTTGCCCAATAACTGTACGATGTCCGTCATGTTGGCTCCTGAAATAAATGGCTGGAATGGAACCGGCAATGGCCGATTCGCCCCCAACAGCCTGGACCGAAAAGCGCCAGGCTGGCAAATTGCTGACTCCATTTTTCAGACGGATACGCAGTAAAAAAATTCTGCCACCTCGTTATAGGCGGCCTTCAGATTGAATCCTGCAACGGAGAGGCAGGCCTTAATTGTCGTTCTATCGCCCTACCACCACTGATGGAAATGGTGCACCGGCCCAATGCCCTTGCCGACCTCCAGCGAGTCCGCGTGCAGCAAGGCTTGCTGCAGCCAGGCTTTGGCCTCTGTCACCGTATCAGCCCAGTTATCATGACGCGGTCGCAGCGCCGCTAAAGCAGCGGACAGTGAACAGCCGGTGCCGTGGGTATGGCGCGTATTGACGCGTGGTGCGGTAAAGCGCTGACGTCCTGCGCGGGTGATCAGCCAGTCCGGGCTCTCAGCATCGCTAAGATGACCGCCCTTCATCAATACCGCTTCACAACCGAGATCCAGCAGCGCATCGCCCTGCATCAGCATGGTTTTCTCATCCTGTGCCATGTCACGCCCCAATAGCGCAGCCGCTTCCGGCAAATTGGGCGTGATCAGCGACACCTGCGGCAGCAGCAGTTCACGCACGCTGGCCACCGCATCGGGCGACAGCAGCGGATCGCCACTCTTGGCAATCATCACCGTATCCAGCACCACAAACGGCAGGCTGGCGCGTTTCAGCCGCTCGGCCACCACTTCGACAATCGCGGTTTCCGACAGCATGCCGATTTTGGCGGCATCGATACGCACATCGTCCAGCACCGAATCCAGCTGCGCGCCGACGAAGTCCGGTTCGATGCGATATACCGATTGCACGCCGCAGGTGTTCTGCGCCACCAGCGCGGTGATCACACTAGTGCCATAGGCGCCCAGGGCGGAGAAGGCTTTAAGATCGGCCTGAATGCCCGCGCCGCCGCTCGGGTCAGTGCCAGCAATGGTTAAAGCGTTGATGCGTTTCATGCTGAGGCCTCCAGCGTCCACAGGTTATCGAGGAAAGCCGCGACAAAGCTGCCCGGCCCCTGCACGTTGCGTGCAGCCTGCTCGCCCGCCAGTGATATCACGCGACAAGCCGCCGCTACATGCTGCAAGCGGTCGCCCGGCAAGCTGCTGAAGGCCGCGACCACGGCGGAAAGCGCACATCCGGTGCCGACCACGCGCGTCATCAGCGGGCTGCCGCCGGGAATGGCCAGCGTGCGTTTGCCATCAGTGACGTAATCGACTTCACCGGTGACCGCCACCAGCGTGTGGTAATCCTGTGCCAACTGTTGCGCCGCGCTGAGTGCGGCATCGGCCTGATGCACGCTGTCCACGCCGCGCCCGCCCGCAGCCTGGTTAGCCAGCGCGAGGATTTCTGAGGCGTTGCCACGAATCGCGGCGGGATGCAGGTTCAACAGCTGCTGGCAGAATTCGGTACGGAAAGAGAGTGCGCCAACGGCGACGGGATCGAGCGTCCAGGGCGTACTGACTTTAGAGGCGGACTGCACCGCCGCCAGCATCGCATCGCGACGGTCGCGGGTTAAGGTGCCGACGTTGATCAGCAGCGCATCGGCAAAACTCACGAACTGCGCGGCTTCCTCGGCATCGATCACCATCGCGGGAGAGGCCTGTAAAGCCAGCAGCACATTGGCGGTAAAGGTTTGCACCACGTCATTGGTCATGCAGTGCACCAGCGGTGCCTGCTGACGCAGCAGCTGCAGGGATTGCGCGAGTTGCGCGGGGGTAAGAAGGTCAGGCTGTGTCATAAAACTCCCAACCGGCGATCAAGAAGGCGAATGCGGTCAGGCATCTGACTTCCCTACGCTGGCATTATCCAGATCAGGTCAGCGGGTGTATCTCAGCCCTGTTGAACAGGGGCACCCCGAGTCATGGCATGGTGAACATGCCGCACACAGGATAAGGCGAGCGTGAAGGATTGTAAATCGTGGTAGTTTGAAGGATGCTGAAAACGGCACTAAATCAAAATAGTTAAAATAATTCGACAGGCTAAATTTTAAAAAGAGCCGTTTCGATCAATTATCATCATTAATTAACTCTCTTCTGAATTTTCCAGATTTATTCTAATCACTGAAAAATCGACTAATAAACACGCGCTTTCGTATTCATTGATGCACATCAACGCCCTGCCAGTCGTAGCAAGGCCTAATCCCCCTCCGGACTTGAAGAGAGTCACTGCCAATCCAATTCCGGAATCGATAATGATCTCAAAATTATTCAGCTTTATTCCGCACGCCCATAAATGGCACGACATTCGTATTTCGCGCAAAGGCGCTATTTGCCCTTCCGGTCGCCACTATTTTTCCACCCATGTTGAAGCTCGATGTAAAAGTTGCGGCGAACGTTTGCATAAAGTTTATTACCGCGACGTGAGCGATGCGGAAGCACGCCGTTGGTTGGGATGAAAAACAGGCAAAAAAAAGCCCCGTAACATCCGTTACGGGGCGGCTGCGTGGCTATCGCAATTAAACTTATTCAGCAGGCTGAGTACGGATCAAGTAATCGAACGCGCTGAGTGAGGCTTTCGCGCCTTCACCGCTGGCGATGATGATCTGCTTGTACGGCACCGTGGTGCAGTCACCCGCCGCGAACACGCCTTTCAGGCTGGTTTCGCATTTGGCGTCGATGATGATCTCGCCCATCTTGTTACGTTCTACCGCGCCTTCGAGGAAGGTGGTGTTCGGCAACAGACCAATCTGCACGAAGATGCCGCTCAGCGCGATCTCGTGGCTGGTCTGGTTGTTACGGTCGATGTAGCTCAAGCCGGTGACTTTGCTGCCGTCGCCTTTCACTTCGGTGGTCTGCGCATTCAGAATCACATCGACGTTTTTCAGGCTACGCAGTTTGTCCTGCAGCACTTTGTCTGCACGCATTTCGCTGGCGAATTCCAGCAGCGTCACGTGCTCAACCAGACCTGCGAGGTCGATAGCCGCTTCAACGCCGGAGTTACCGCCGCCGATGACCGCGGTGCGCTTGCCTTTGAACAGCGGGCCATCGCAGTGTGGGCAGTAGGTTACGCCTTTGGTGCGATACTGCTCTTCGCCCGGCACGCCCATGTTGCGCCAGCGTGCGCCGGTGGCAATGATGATGCTGCGTGATTTCAGGACTGCGCCAGAAGCGGTTTCAATCGCGTGCAGACCGCCCTCTTTCGCCGCAGGAATCAGCTTAATGGCGCTCTGGGTGTCGATGACGTCAACATCGTAGTCATCAACGTGAGCACGCAGTGAACCGGCCAGCTTCGCGCCTTCAGTTTTCTGTACTGAGATGTAGTTTTCAATGTCTACGGTGTCGAGCACCTGACCACCAAAACGCTCGCCCATCAGGCCAGTGCGGATACCTTTACGTGCGGAGTAAATCGCTGCCGCTGCGCCCGCTGGGCCGCTGCCGACGATCAGCACTTCATAGGCGTCACGCTTGTTCAGCTCTTCTGCTGCACGTTTCTCAGCGTTGGTGTCCACTTTGCCGACAATTTCCGCCAGGCTCAGACGGCCCTGACCGAACTCTTTGCCGTTGAGGAATACCGCTGGAACGCCCATCACGTTACGTTCGGTGATCTCGTTCTGGAACATGCCGCCATCGATAGCAGTGTGGCTGATGCGTGGGTTCAGCACCGCCATCAGGTTCAGCGCCTGTACCACGTCAGGACAGTTGTGGCATGACAGCGAGTAATAGGTTTCGAAATGCAGGTCGGTATCCAGAGCAACCACTTGCTCCAGCAGGCTTTGCGACTCTTTCGAAGGGTGTCCACCGGTCTGCAGCAGGGCCAGCACCAGTGAAGTAAATTCGTGACCCATTGGCGAACCGGCAAAGCGAGGGCCGCTCTGGCTGCCTGGGTTAGTGATCAGGAAAGAGGGTTTACGAACCGGACGATCATTCTCTTCACGGAAGCTGACTTTTTCTGACAAGCTCGCGATATCGGCTAACAGAGAACGGATCTCCGCAGATTTAGCGCCATCATCCAGTGTGGCAATCAACTCAACCGGTTTCGTTAATTTCTCAAGGTAAACCTTGAGCTGTGTTTTTAAATTGGTATCGAGCATAGTGAGTTCCTGTCAAGAAAATCGGGTGCCGTAGCACCCGATTGAGAAAGATCGAATGGCTGGGTGTTGCTTAGATTTTGCCAACCAGGTCCAGAGATGGAGCCAGTGTTGCTTCGCCTTCTTTCCATTTAGCTGGGCAAACTTCACCTGGGTGAGAAGCCACATACTGAGCCGCTTTGATTTTGCGGATCAGGTCAGATGCGTCACGGCCAATGCCTTCAGCGGTGATTTCGATAGCCTGGATGATGCCCTGTGGGTCAACAATGAAGGTACCGCGATCTGCCAGACCTTCGTCTTCGCGCATGATTTCGAAGTTACGGGTCAGTGCGCCAGTTGGGTCGCCGATCATCGCGTATTTGATTTTTGCGATGGTTTCGGAAGAACCGTGCCAGGCTTTGTGGGTAAAGTGCGTGTCGGTAGAAACAGAGTAGATGTCTACGCCCAGTTTCTGCAGTTCTTCGTGATGGTCTGCCACGTCACCCAGCTCAGTTGGGCAAACGAAGGTGAAGTCAGCCGGGTAGAAGAAGAATACACTCCATTTACCTTCAACGTCTTTCTCGGTTACGTCGATGAATTCGCCGTTTTTGAACGCTGCGTTTTTGAATGGTTTGATTTTGGTATTAATGATGGACATGGTGACCTCCGTTAAAAGATGTGATGCAAGTTACAGTTTTTCCGGGCCAACTTCTAATATGCAGTCGTTATCAATCAGATAATCAAAAGCTATCAAAGTGCTGATGCCAGATTCCATGCGGCTTGCCGCGGCATTCTACACAGAAAGCCTGATGATTTGACAGGCTTTATCTTTTTTCGTCGGCTAGTGTTACCCAAGGTTGCCATTTAAAGCGACCGCCACGCTACCTACTCTTGTTTATGATGGAGCCCGTGCTTGGACATTCGATTATTTGAGGAAGCCGACCGCCCTTTTCTGCGCACACTGTTTCTTGCAGCACGTCGTCACAACTGGACCTGGCTGGCTGGCGATGACTGGGCGCTGGAAGATCTGGATGGCGTGATTTTGGGGGAGACGGTGTTAGTCGCGTTGGTCGATGGGCATCGCGCTGGCTTTGCGGGCATCCTTCCCAACGACAACTTCCTGCACAGCCTGTATGTCGATCCCGACTTTCAGGGCCGTGGCGTTGGCAGCGCCTTGCTGGAAGCCGTACAACAGCGTTTTACTTCAACCGGCGTGCTGAAATGTCTGATGCTGAATGAGTTAGCGCAGGCGTTTTACCTGAAACATGGCTGGCAGCGTGAAGCCACCGGTGAGAGCGAGCAAGGAAAATACGTGCTGATGCATTTTCCGCTGACGGCGCGCGCCAGCGGAAAAGTGAAGCGTTAGACCGCGCGGAAGGCAATATCGGCCGGAATCACGTCACCCTGCCAGTAGAGCTGTGCCGCCACGCGTCCGGCTAACTGACGGTACAGTGCGGTGAATTCGCTGTCCGGACGGCGTATCACCGTTGGTTCACCATCATCCAGATCCTCACGCAGATTGATATGCAGCGGCAGTTGCGCCAGTAGCTGCGTGTGGTAATCCGCCGCCAGTTTCTGTGCACCGCCGGTGCCAAAAATCGGCTCATGATGGCCGCATTCGCTGCAAATATGAATGCTCATGTTCTCCACCACCCCCAACACCGGCACGCTGACCTTCTCAAACATCACAATGCCTTTACGCGCATCAATCAGGGCGATGTCCTGTGGCGTGGTGACCACTAACGCACCGGTCACCGGGACGTTTTGCGCCAGCGTCAGCTGGATATCCCCGGTGCCCGGTGGCATATCGAGAATCAGGTAATCCAGATCCGGCCACATCGTCTCGTTTAGCAGTTGCATCAGCGCTTTGCTGGCCATCGGGCCGCGCCATACCATGGCATTTTCATCGGTGACCAGGTAGCCAATCGAATTGGTCGCCAGTCCGTGCGCCATGATCGGCGCCATATGCGTGCCATCCGGCGAGGTTGGCCGCTGGCTCTCAGTGCCGAGCATATTGGGAATCGACGGGCCGTAAATATCGGCATCGAGAATACCGACCTTCGCACCTTCGGCAATCAGCGCCAGCGCCATGTTCACCGCGGTGCTGGATTTGCCTACGCCGCCTTTACCGGAACTCACCGCTATGATGTTCTTCACGCCTGTTGCGCCAGGATGATTTTTCACGCGCTTCAGCGTGGCAATGTCGTGGCGCAAACGCCAGTCGATGGCGCTCGCATGGGTGAGACGCAGCAGTTCGGCGCTGACTTGTGCCTTCAGCTCTTCAAAGGCTGAGGCCCAGGCAAACGGCATCACCAGTTCGATGTGCAGCTTGCCGTCGAGCAGTGCCACATGGCGCAGGGCTTTCAAGGTCGTCAGATTGTGATGCAGCGTCGGATGTTCAAAGTCACTCAGCACGCCGATAACCACAGCGCGCAATGCTTCGGGTGAATGATGTTCCCGGGATTGTGAAGTCATCCCAACTCCTTGTGTTTTCATCACGCCAGATATCGGCGATGTGCTTTCAATAATATCAGATGCCGTCCAGTTGTGTTTACGCCAGAGGGTGCTTCGGGTAACATCTAAGCCCGATTTTTATTCACGGAACGCTACGCAAACTATGACTCAAGTCGCTAAAAAAATTCTGGTAACGTGCGCACTGCCGTACGCAAACGGTTCTATCCATCTCGGTCACATGCTTGAGCACATTCAGGCTGACATTTGGGTCCGTTACCAGCGAATGCGTGGCAACCAGGTTTACTTCATCTGCGCAGACGATGCCCATGGCACGCCGATCATGCTGAAAGCCCAACAGCTCGGTATCCCGCCTGAGCAGATGATCGCCGAGATGAAGCAGGAGCACGAAACTGACTTCGCTGGCTTCGACATCAGTTACGACAACTATCACTCCACGCACGGCGATGAAAACCGTCAGCTGTCAGAGTTGATCTACGGTCGTCTGAAAGAGAACGGTTTTATTAAGAACCGCACCATTTCACAGTTGTACGATCCGGAAAAAGGCATGTTCCTGCCCGATCGTTTTGTGAAAGGCACCTGCCCGAAATGTAAGTCACCGGATCAGTACGGCGATAACTGCGAAGTGTGCAGCGCGACCTACAGCCCGACAGAACTGATCGATCCGAAATCCGTGGTATCCGGCGCGACGCCAGTGCTGCGTGATTCCGAGCACTTCTTCTTCGACCTGCCTTCATTCAGTGCGATGTTGCAGACCTGGACCCGTTCAGGTGCGTTGCAGGAGCAGGTGGCGAATAAGATGCAGGAGTGGTTCGAATCGGGCTTACAGCAGTGGGATATCTCCCGCGATGCACCTTACTTTGGTTTCGAGATCCCTGACGCGCCGGGCAAATACTTCTACGTGTGGCTGGATGCGCCAATCGGTTACATGGGTTCCTTTAAGAACCTGTGCGACAAGCGCGGCAACATCGATTTCGACGAGTTCTGGAAAAAAGATTCTTCTACCGAGCTGTATCACTTCATCGGTAAAGACATCGTTTACTTCCACAGCCTGTTCTGGCCAGCAATGCTGGAAGGCAGCAACTTCCGCAAGCCGACCAACCTGTTTGTGCACGGTTATGTGACGGTGAACGGCGCGAAGATGTCCAAATCACGCGGCACCTTCATTAAGGCCAGCACCTGGCTGCAACATCTGGATGCGGACAGCCTGCGTTACTACTACGCAGCGAAACTCTCTTCACGCATCGACGACATCGACCTAAATCTGGAAGATTTCGTACAGCGCGTAAATGCCGATATCGTCAATAAGGTGGTGAACCTCGCCTCCCGTAATGCTGGATTCATCACTAAGCGTTTTGGCGGCAAACTGGCGAGCGAACTGGCCGATCCGGCTCTGTATCAGACCTTTGTCGATGCCTCAGAGAAGATTGGCGAAGCCTGGGCGAGCCGCGAGTACAACCGCGCGATTCGTGAAATCATGGCGCTGGCGGATATCGCTAACCGCTATGTGGATGAGCAGGCACCGTGGGTGGTGGCGAAACAGGAAGGCCGTGATGCTGACCTGCAAGCGATCTGCTCAATGGGTATCAACCTGTTCCGCATTCTGATGACCTGGCTGAAGCCGGTGCTGCCTTCACTGAGCGCGCGTACCGAAGCTTTCCTTAACACGGAACTGAGCTGGGATGCGATTGCACAGCCGCTGCTGGATCACGATGTGGCGCCGTTCAAAGCCTTGTATGGCCGTATCGAAATGGCCAAAGTTGAAGGACTGATCGAAGCGTCTAAAGAAGATGCAGCTGCGGCGAACAAGCCTGCGGTGACCGGCCCTCTGGCTGACGCACCGATTGGTGACGCCATCACCATTGACGATTTCGCCAAGGTTGATATGCGCGTGGCGCTGATTGAGAAAGCCGAACTGGTAGAGGGTTCTGACAAGCTGCTGCGTCTGGAACTGGATCTTGGCGGCGAGAAGCGTCAGATTTTCTCGGGTATTCGCGCGGCGTATCCGGATCCGTCAGTGTTGGTTGGCAAGATGACCATCATTGTCGCTAACCTGGCACCGCGTAAGATGCGTTTCGGCGTGTCAGAAGGCATGGTGCTGTCAGCCGGTTCTGGCGGTTCAGACCTGTTTGTGTTGTCCGTTGATAGCGGTGCACAGCCTGGAATGCAGGTGAAGTAATGGAACAAGCCGCCTTAAGGGCGGCTTTTTTATCGACCCTCGGTTGTGGAGCCTGTCGTGCTAACTGCTTGCTGGCACTATTTGCGTGCCTTTGTGATTATCTATGCCGCGCTCTATGCCGGAAACGGTATTGCAGCCCTGTTGCCGTTTACCATTCCGGGCAGCATTATCGGCATGCTGCTGCTGTTTACCTTGCTGGCGCTGCAAATCCTGCCGGTCGGTTGGGTGAAACCGGGCTGTCATTTGCTGATACGTTATATGGCGCTGCTGTTTGTCCCGATCAGCGTCGGGGTGATGGGTTACACCGATATCCTGAGCGCGCAGTTTGGCCCAATTGTCGTCTCCTGCGTGGTAAGTACCTTTATGGTATTGCTGATCGTCGGCCTGAGCGCCGAACGTTTGCAACGTCCGAAGGAGCAGCCTCATGACTGACGCCTGGTGGTCACTGCCGCTCACCGTGGTGGCGTATCTGCTGGCGCGTAAGCTGGCAGCCAAAATCAATATCTCGATCATTAACCCGCTGTTGGTGGCGATGGCGATTGTGATTCCGATCCTGCTGCTCACCCATATCCCTTATACCCGCTATTTTGCCGGCAGCACCTTCCTTAATCAGCTGCTGCAACCTGCGGTGGTCGCGCTGGCCTTGCCGCTGTATGAGCAGATGCATCAGATTCGCGCACGCTGGAAAACCATCATCAGCGTCTGTTTTATTGGCAGCATCACCGCGATGGTGTCCGGCACCGCTATTGCGCTGTGGATGGGGGCAACGCCGGAAATTGCGGCAACGATTATGCCGAAATCCGTTACCACGCCGATTGCCATGGCGGTATCCGGCTCGCTGCACGGCATTCCCGCCATCAGCGCCATCTGCGTGTTGATTGCTGGCGTGCTCGGCGCAGTGTTCGGCCATATGCTGCTAAATCTGTT
Organism: Erwinia sp. S63; assembly: GCF_016625195.1. Taxonomy (GTDB): domain Bacteria; phylum Pseudomonadota; class Gammaproteobacteria; order Enterobacterales; family Enterobacteriaceae; genus Pantoea. The sequence continues at coordinate 183,864 of NZ_JACVUP010000001.1, read as the reverse complement.
TAAGGTGCACAGCAAGTCTTCACGCGGCCTGGCGATTGGCAACGCATCGCATGCCTTAGGCACGGCGCGCGCGGCAGAGATCGATTATCAGGAAGGGGCATTTAGCTCTTTGGCATTAGTGATTTGCGGGATTATCACATCGCTGCTGGCCCCCTTCCTTTTCCCGCTGCTCATGCACTGGTTGGGCTAAAACTTGCGAGAGATCTCGCAAAGTTGAAACAACCCAATCAGCTTACATTGTCATAGCGACACAGATCACATATAACCCCATAGGCGGCGCATCGCCGCTAACGCGTTAATGAGGTCATCACATCATGCATCCACGATTTACTGCTGCTTTCTCCGCCCTGCCCGCTGACTTGCAAACTGCGATTCATCCCTTGCTGGATGCAGCTGATTTTGACGGCGTACTGCGCCCGCAAGACGTGGCGCGCCTGAAGCAGGAAACGGGGCTGGATGATGATGCCCTCGCGCTGGCACTGCTGCCGATTGCCGCCTGCTGTGCGGTCGCACCGGTGTCACACTTCAATGTGGGTGCGATTTCACGCGGTGTGAGTGGTCATTGGTATTTTGGTGCCAACATGGAATTCGAACATGCGCCGCTGCAGCAAACCGTGCATGCGGAGCAGAGCGCCATCACCCACGCCTGGCTGCACGGCGAAGAGAAACTGGATGCCATCACCGTCAATTACACGCCTTGCGGCCACTGCCGTCAGTTTATGAACGAGCTAAACAGCGGCACGGCTATCCGCATCAGTCTGCCAGGTCGTGCAGTGAGTACATTGGGCGATTATCTGCCGGATGCGTTTGGCCCCGCCGATCTGAATATCACGGAACGTCTGCTGACACCGATTCATCACGGCTTCGCTGCGCAAGGTGATGCCTTACAGCAGGCGGCGATTGAGGCGGCGAACAACAGTCATGCGCCCTATAGTCACAGCTACAGTGGTGTGGCCCTGCGCAGCCAGAGCGGTAACCTCTTCACCGGGCGCTATGCGGAAAACGCCGCTTTCAATCCAAGTTTGCCGCCATTGCAGGCAGCGCTGATTATGATGAACATGCGTAATGAGGCGCTGGATACGATTAAACAGGCTGTTTTAGTCGAATGTGAGGGCAGCACGTTAAGCCAGCGCGATGCCACGCGCGCTACGCTGGCGGCACTGGGCTGTGAAGATTTTTCACTTACTTTAGTTTCGAAAACATCAGTTTAGTGATCCTTTCATCGCTTTTGTGACTTTCTATTAACAAAAGCTGTACATCTGCAAGAATCCTCATAGGATCGGGCGCCAGAACTACTTCACAAGAAACAGGTCTGGCGTTACCTTTTCCCGGTGACACGTCAGAAAACACTGCAACCGGAGCAAACACTGCATGGAACTCGACTACGAAAGTAAACGTCCGCTGTATATTCCTTACGCGGGTCCGATTCTGCTGGAATTTCCGCTGCTGAACAAAGGCAGCGCCTTCACCCTGGAAGAACGCAACGAATTTAACCTCAATGGCCTGTTACCCGAAGCCGTTGAAACCATCGAAGAGCAGGCAGAGCGTGCCTGGCGTCAGTTCCTGGATTTCAAAAACAATAACGACAAGCACGTCTATCTGCGCAACATCCAGGACACCAACGAAACGCTGTTCTACCGCCTGCTGGATAATCATCTAGAAGAGATGATGCCGATTATTTATACCCCAACCGTCGGCGCGGCCTGTGAACACTTCTCTGAAATTTATCGTCGTGCGCGCGGTGTTTTCATCTCGTATAACAATCGCGATCGCATTGAAGACATGCTGCAAAACGCCACTAAGCAGAACGTGAAGGTGATCGTGGTGACCGATGGCGAGCGTATTCTCGGCCTCGGCGACCTCGGCATCGGCGGTATGGGTATCCCAATCGGTAAGCTGTCGCTGTACACCGCGTGTGGCGGGATCAGCCCGGCGTATACTCTGCCCGTGGTGCTGGATGTCGGTACCAACAATCAGCAGTTGCTGAACGATCCGCTGTATATGGGCTGGCGCCATCCGCGTATTACCGGCGAAGAGTATGAAGCCTTCGTTGATGAATTTATCCAGGCAGTGAAACGCCGCTGGCCAAATGTGCTGCTGCAGTTTGAAGACTTTGCACAGAAGAACGCTATGCCACTGCTGGAGCGTTATCGCGATGAGGTGTGCTGCTTTAACGATGACATTCAGGGCACTGCCGCCGTTACCGTGGGCACCCTGATCGCCGCGAGCCGTGCCGCAGGCAGCCGTCTGTGCGAGCAGAAAGTGGTGTTCCTCGGCGCCGGTTCCGCCGGTTGCGGTATCGCTGAGCAGATCATCGCGCAGATGAAATCTGAAGGTCTGAGCGACGACGAAGCACGTTCCCGCGTGATGATGGTGGATCGCTTTGGTCTGTTGACCGACAAACTGCCTAATTTGCTCGATTTCCAGGGCAAACTGGTGCAGAAGAGTGAAAACCTGAAGGACTGGGATGTGACCAGCGATTCTATTTCACTGCTGGATGTGGTGCGCAACGCGAAGCCAGACATTCTGATTGGCGTGTCAGGTCAGCCGGGTCTGTTCACCGAAGAGATCATCCGCGAGATGCATAAGCACACCAAGCGTCCGATTGTGATGCCGCTGTCAAACCCAACCTCACGCGTTGAAGCCACCCCAGCAGATATCATCTCCTGGACCGACGGTGATGCGCTGGTCGCGACTGGCAGCCCATTTGCACCAGTGACCTGGAAAGGTAAAACCTACCCGATTGCCCAGTGCAACAACTCCTATATCTTCCCAGGTATTGGTTTGGGTGTGATTGCTGCGGGTGCAACGCGTATCACCGATTCGATGCTGATGACCGCCAGCCGCGCATTGGCTGACTGCTCGCCGCTGGTGAACGATGGCGAAGGCCCGGTGCTGCCAGAACTGAAACACATTCAGGGCGTTTCGAAGCTGATCGCTATGGAAGTGGGTAAAGCAGCACAGTTGGCTGGCGTGGCCGTGGTGACCTCAGAAGATGTGCTGTCGAAGGCTGTGAATAATAACTTCTGGCTGCCGCAGTATCGTCATTATCGCCGTACGTCTATCTAAGCAGGCAGCGCAGCCGGTAAATTCAGTACCGGCTGCGCTTAAAATATCGCCAGCCAACCGGCGTAAACTTGCTTAGCGCCCCCACCTCAAGTAGCCTTTAGCCATCGTTTTTTCCGCCAACCGAGTGCTTACGCGCATGATTAAACGCGTTTTCTTTGGTCTGTTTTTCATCATCTTATTGATGGTGGCGACCGCGCTCGGCCTGGATCGCTGGATCAGCTGGAAAACTGCCCCGTTTATTTATGAAGATGTTACCTCGCTGCCGCATCGTCAGGTCGGGGTGGTCTTAGGCACCGCCAAGTATTACCGCACCGGCGTGATCAATCAGTATTACCTCTATCGCATTCAGGGTGCGCTTAACGCGTACAACAGCGGCAAGGTGAATTATCTGCTGTTGAGCGGTGACAACGCGCTGCAAAGTTATAACGAGCCGATGACCATGCGCCGCGATTTGATCAAAGCTGGTGTCGATCCTGCCGATATCGTGCTCGACTATGCGGGCTTCCGTACGCTGGATTCGATCGTTCGTACGCGCAAAGTGTTCGATACCAATGATTTCATTATCATCACGCAACGTTTTCACTGCGAGCGCGCACTCTACATCGCCCAACATTTGGGGATTCAGGCGCAGTGTTATGCGGTGCCGTCTCCGAAAAATATGCTGTCGGTGCGTTTCCGCGAGGTTGGTGCTCGTTTAGGCGCGCTGGCTGATTTGTATCTCATGAAACGCGAACCTCGTTTCCTCGGCCCGCTGGTGCCGATTCCTGCGGTGCATGAAGTGCCAGAAGATGCACAGAGTTATCCGGCGGTGACGCCAGAGCAACTGCTGGATTTGGAAGAGAAGTTGCAGAAGTAACGCTATCTGAAGATATTGCGTTGATGCCATCTGGTGTCGCTTGGGTTGTTGTGGTGACGCTATCTGCTGCTGCTTCAGGTTACTGTGATAACGCTGTCTGGTGCCGCTTTGCTGATCCAAAGGTATATGCAGAAGCTAAGTATTTGACCAAAAAGCGCGCACAACGTTTGAGGCCAAAGCACCTCTGCTGATGCAAGGGCTATCCGCAGCGCTGAGGCTTTTACGTTGGGCCAGGAGCCAGTCGCATGGATGCGACTGGCAGTTCGGGTTGGCCAGGACGGCCTTACCCGAACGGTCCGTAGGCACGACGTGGAAGCCGAGGGCACCGCGTCAGCGGCGCGAGGACTGCCCGGCAGCAGCAGAGGTGCTTTGAGCCCACACCGCACCCGCCCTTCGCCCTTAGCCCTTAGCCCTTAGCCCTTAGCCCTTAGCCCTTAGCCCTTAGCAGTTTGCACAAATAAAAAAAAGGCCACCATTCATAAAATGGCAGCCTTTTGCAGTGATGTTTTGCTGTGTGCTAAGTCTTATTTTTTACGTGCGTACTTCAGTGAATCCAGGGCTACAGCGAAGATAATGATGCCGCCCTTGATAATGTACTGCCAGTAAGGGTTCACGCCGATGTAGGTCAAACCGTAGTTGATAACGGTGAAGATGATCACACCGGTCACCACGCCCGCAACTGTACCCACACCACCTGCAAATGACACGCCGCCGACCACACAGGCCGCAATCGCATCCAGCTCATACATAAAGCCGAGGTTGTTGGTGGCACTGCCGATGCGCCCTGCTTCCAGCATCCCGCCGAAGGCGTAAAACACACCTGACAGCGCATACACCAGAATCAGGTTCAGCGGCACGTTTACGCCTGAAACACGAGCGGCTTCCGGGTTACCGCCAATAGCAAAAATGTTCTTACCGAAGCGCGTCTTGTTCCACAGAATCCACACGAAGATAATCGCAATGATGGCGTAGAAAGTGATGAACGAGAGCTTGAAATCTCCGAAGCGGAAGAAACCTTGAGCAAAGGTAGAGAACCCTGCGTCAAAACCCGCCACCGGTGATGCGCCAACAAAGTCGTAATACAGCGAGTTAATGCCGTAAACGATAATCATGGTGCCCAACGTGGTGATAAATGGCGTCACTTTCAGATAAGCGATGATCACGCCGTTCACCAGGCCAATCACACCACCGATAATGCACACGGTCAGGATAACCAGTGGAATCGGTACGGTATCCAGGTGTGGGAACACCTTATTGGCGTTATCCATGGATTGCAGCAAGGTCGCCGCAACCACCGCGGCCAGACCGACCTGGCGCCCGGCTGACAGGTCAGTACCCTGCGTCACGATCAATCCGGCCACGCCCAATGCAATAATAATACGCACTGACGATTGGGTCAGAATGTTACTCAGGTTCATTAAACTTAAAAATGTCGGGTCCTGGAAAATAATAATTGCCAGCAGTACCAACAGGACAACGTAAATGCCGCCCTCTTTTAACCAGGTTAGCGCATTCTTTTTAGTAGTCGCTTTCATGTTAAAGCCCTTGCTTCATTAAAGGTGTAATGACGCTAAACGCAGGATTTCATTCTGCGAGGTCGTTTTGGTCTCGACAATGCCCGCTACCAGGCCATTACTCATCACTAAAATACGATCGGTAATTCCCAGCAATTCTGGCATTTCAGAAGAGATAATAATGATGCCCTTCTCTTTCTTCGCCAACTCAGAAATTAACTGGTAAATTTCGAACTTAGCACCGACGTCAATACCGCGTGTCGGTTCATCCAGCATCAGAATTTCCGGCTGAGTTAATAACCAGCGACCAATAATAACTTTCTGCTGGTTACCACCGGAAAGCGAACCAATTTGTGTATGATGACCTGGCGTTTTCACGCGCATTGAATCAATCACCCACTGGGTATCACTCTTCATGCGCTTATTATCAAGCAAGCCCATGCTGGATTTGTATTTTTTAATATTGGAAATAAGCGAGTTAAAACCAATATCCAGATAAGCATAAATCCCGGTTGAACGACGCTCTTCCGTCACCAGCGCAAAGCCGTGGTTAATCGCTTCATTGGCACTGTGGTTATTAATCGCTTTACCGTGCAGCTTAATGGTGCCGCCTGACTTCTCGCGAATACCAAACAGCGTCTCGACGATGTCAGTACGTTTAGCGCCTACCAATCCGGCGATGCCTAAAATCTCACCTTTGCGCAGGTCGAAGGAAATATCGCGAATCGACGGCTGACGCAGCGAGGTTAAATGACGCACCTCAAGAATAGTTTCCCCCGGCACGTTGGTCTTATCCGGGAAGCGCTGGTTCAGTGAACGACCGACCATCATGGCGATGATCTTGTCCATATCCAGCCCTTCCAGCGGCTGGGTGGCAATCCACTGTCCATCGCGAAGAATTGTGATTTCATCACACAGCTGGAAGATCTCTTCCATCTTGTGTGAGATATACACGATGCCGCAGCCACGATCTTTCAGCTTACGGATAATGGTGAACAGGTGATTCACTTCTTTTTCGGTCAGCGACGACGTTGGCTCATCCATGATGACGATTTTCGCGTCATAGGAAAATGCCTTGGCAATTTCAATCATCTGCATTTGCGAAACAGACAGATTGGCCACTTTATCGCGTGGATCGATATCAATATCTAATTCGTCAAAGATCGCTTTAGTATCGCGATACATTTTATCCTGATCGACAAACACACCTTTGCGTGGATAGCGGCCAAGCCACATGTTATCCATGACGTTGCGCTGTAATACCAGGTTTAATTCCTGATGCACCATCGAGACGCCATTTTCCAGCGCTTCTTTGGAGCTCTTGTAATCAATCTCTTCACCCTGAAACAGGATGCTCCCCGTATCTTTTTTATAAATGCCAAACAGGCATTTTAATAATGTGGATTTTCCGGCACCGTTTTCGCCCATTAAGGCATGGACGGAGTGCGGCCGCACTTTCAAATTCACATTATCTAAGGCTTTCACCCCTGGAAATGATTTCGAGACATTCGTCATCTCCAGCAGATATTCACGCTGTGCGGTCGGATTCTCACTGGCCATAATTTACCTGGCTAAATAAAACGTGGGTCAGATGCAATAAGGCGCGGCGATATGCCGCGCCCGGTACGTATTACTTCACAAACTGAGACAGGTTTTCTTTATCGACTGGTACGTAAGGAACACGTACGATTTTGTTTTCCATCTTGAAGTTAGTACCGGCAGTTGGCTCTTTGCCATCGGCCAGGTTCTTCGCGATATCAATGGTGGCTTTCGCCTGGTTTTCCGCATCGTTCAGCACGGTACCGGCCATCGCACCGGATTTCACCAGCGCCAGCGCTTCTGGCAGCGCATCCACACCAAACACAGGAATGCTGGTTTTGTTGTGCGCTTTCAGTGCTTCTACTGCGCCCATTGCCATCGCATCGTTGTTCGCGATGATCACTTCAATTTTGTTGCCGTTCGGGCCAGACAGCCAGGCGTCAACTTTGTCTTTTGCCTGTGCGGTGTCCCACATTGCGGTATCCATCGCCAGCTGCTGAGTTTTGAAACCATCGGTGTTCAGGGTTTCGATCACGTATTTGGTACGTGCTTCAGCATCCGGGTGGCCCGGCTCACCTTTCAGCAGAGCAAACTGAATCTGGCCATCTTTGTTCAGATCCCAGGCTGGGGTGGCTTTCCAGTGCTTCTCAATCAGTTTGGCCTGGATGATGCCTGACTCTTTAGAGTCGGTACCCACGTAGTAGGCTTTCGGGTAGCTGGCCAGCACTTTGGCATTCGGCTCTTTGTTGAAGAACACCACTGGCACATCATTCGCTTTCGCTTTGTCGATCACCACTGCCGCAGCAGCAGGATCCACCAGGTTGATTGCCAGCGCTTTCACGCCTTTAGCCATCAGTACGTCAATCTGGTCGTTCTGGGTGGACTGGCTGTTCTGCGAGTCATTCATCAGCAGTTGGATGCCGCCCAGTTTTTTGGCTTCGCTGTCGATGTCCTTGCGAACCATAGACATAAAGTTGTCGTCGTATTTATAAATTGTCACGCCAATGCGGGTATCGGCGGCGTGCGCAGTTGCACCAAACATCATGCTGGCAACCAGTGCTGTGAGTGTGAAAACCTTCTTATTCATGGTATCTCCGGTTTTTTATGTAGGGCATATCATCGCGCTGTGCTGCCTGCGGGCAACCAGCGCAGTCGGTTCAAACTCATTTATGGGGCGGACGCGTAACGCAAAGCCGGGCCACCATCGCTATCCTGACTTCCCTGTACGTAAACGCTTCCTGAAGAGTGTTGTGAACTATTTCAATCGGCTACTGAAACCTGACCGGAGAAGGAGAACCCGGCGTTACATGATGTTTCAGTCCGGTAAGACGCTGCCATCATAGTGAGCGCCATGTTAATTAACTGTGAATGTAATCACAGATTGGAAACGGTTACACAGCGCTATCGCCCGAATTAGTGACCGACTCCACAATTTGCCGCTGAGCGACCGAATGGCGGCGTACCAGAGTCGGCATAAAGCAGTGTGTGGCGTCGGGATCGAGTTCGCCCGCTGCGCCTTTCAAGGCCAACTCCGTGGCTAATTTAGCCATAGAAACAATAGGATAGCGCACAGTCGTGAGTTGAGGATCGGTGTAACGCGAGATGGGAATATCATCAAAGCCGATGACGGAGAAGTGCTGTGGCACCTGAATGCCATTATCTTTCAATGCGGTCAGCGCACCGGCGGCCATGCCGTCACAGTAGGAGAAGATGGCGGTTAAATGCAGGTTACGGCCCAGTAACTCCACCATCGCCGCTTCCCCGCCCTGCATGTCCGGTTCGCCATGGGCAATCCAGGACTCCTGCGGGCGAATCCCCTGCTCTGACAAGGCTTGCAGCCAGCCTTCACGCCGTTGCGTTACATCTTCAATCGGGTGGCTGGAGCTGAGATAGCCAATGCGTTGATGTCCTTGTTGTAACAACATGCGCGTTGCCATCAGAGAACCCGTTACATTATCCAGGCAGACGCAACGATGCTCGTAACCGGGAATAGTCCGATTAATCAGCACCATACCGGGAACCTGGTCCATAAAATGACTTAACTCTGCGTCTGAAAGCGTTTTCGCGTGCACCACCAGCGCGTTACATCGTTGGCGGATCAGCACTTCGATTGCATGACGTTCTTTCTCTTCCTGATGCCAGGAGTTGCTGATTAACACGTGTTTGTGCACGCGCTGCGCCACGGTATCCACCGCTTTGACCAGCGCGCCAAAGAAAGGATCGGATACGTCCATCACCACCACGCCAATGGTGTCACTGACCTGAGTGGCCAGTGCCTGCGCGTTGGCGTTCGGGCGATAACCCAGTGATTCCGCCGCCTGGAGTACGGCTTCACGGGTATCAGGGGTGACTGCACTGCTGTTATTGAGCACACGCGACACGGTGGCTACTGATACACCGGCCTGACGGGCGACATCTCGAATCGTTATCATGCAGCTGTTCCACAGAGGAGAAAATGCGCGACAAGCGCGTAACGGCGCTATTTTGTCAGGGCATTTTGCTCAACTGCGTGAATCACGTCACACGGATGAAAACGGTTACATACAAATCTGCAACCTTTGTGATGAACATCATTATCTGATGTGGGAGGAAGGTTCCGTTTTGCCGGCGGCGAGACGTGTCAGTTTGCGCCAAATCCACTCCATTGGGCCCTGCGGGAAAAAGCGCAGCCAGAGTACTGAAAACAGGATGTTAACCAACCAGATAGCCGGGACCAGTGCCAGCAGATGTAGGCGATCAAACTTGAGGAACAGATTGAAGCGATAGAACAGCGTGGTGCAGATCAGCGTCTGTAACAGGTAGTTGCTGAGTGCCATGCGGCCAACGCATTGCAGCGCATAACTGAAACGCGTGGCACCGATTTGCGGCCAGAAGCCAAAGCAAAGCGCCGCATAGCCGAGACTGATGAATGGGCTGGCGAGATCGCGCGGCACCTGCAGTAAGAAGCCGCTCCAGCGAAACTCCCAGTCCAGTAACCACTGCGCCACGATGCCGGGAATGGCTATCAGCCAGCCGATCGTCAGCAGCAGCGCGGCCGAGCGACGATAGTGCTGCACACTGAACTCGCCTTTCAGCCAGCCACTGCGCATCAGCGCCGCGCCAATCAGCATCAATCCCGCCAGCTGCCAGCCGTACTGCGCGGCTAGCGCCATCAAGCCGGATGAGAGATGATCAAGGCGGTTCTGAATCGCTTCCCAACCGCCGACCAGTTTCCAGTAGCTTTCATACTCGATATCGGCGGCACCCGGCAGCCACGAACGCCCCGGTTCCGGGCTGGAAATGCCCCAAAACACCAGCAGCACGCCGCAACCGATCAGATAAAGCAACACGCCGGTTTGCAGCAGAGCTTTGTCCGAAGGCACTTCTCGCAGCATCCGCCAGATAATCAGCCCGGTCAGACCGTAATCCAGCAGGATATCCCCTTCCCAGAAGAAGATACTGTGAATGAAACCCAGCAGCACCAGCAACGTCAGGCGCGCCGACATCCAGCGACTGCCACGCGGGATCTGCAGATAAAGGCCACCGCCAAACAACAGCGCAAACAGCGTGAGGAATTTCAGTTGCGCCAGGCCATCCATGATCGCCCAGGTCCAGGCATCAGAAAGCGAGATAGTGCCCTGCCACGCCGGATTGAGATAGGCAGCCGAAGGCAAGCCAAAACCCACGATATTGAGCAGCAGAATGCCGAGAATGGCGCAACCACGAATGAAATCCAGCGCAAGATAGCGTTGCATCGAGTGACCTGACGGAGAGAGAAAACGGGCGGCAATAAGCCGCCCAAAGGATTAGCTGTGACGCACCGCGCGTAAGAACTCCTGGCGCGTATTCTGGCTGGACTTAAACAGGCCACCCAGTGATGTGGTGGTAGTGGCGCTGGTGGCATCTTTCACGCCGCGCGCTTTCACGCAGTAGTGCACTGCATCAATAGACACCGCCACGTTGTTGGTGCCAAGCAAAGTTTGCAGCGCCACCAGCACTTGCTGGGTTAAGCGCTCTTGCACCTGTGGACGCTGGGCAAAGAACTGCACGATGCGGTTGATCTTCGACAGACCAATCACCTTCTCTTTCGGGATATAAGCGACGGTGGCTTTACCGTCGATAATCACGAAGTGGTGCTCACAGGTGCTGGTCAGGGTGATATCACGCACGGTGACCATCTCATCCACCTTCATCTTGTTTTCGATGACGGTGATTTTCGGGAAGTTGGCGTAATCGAGGCCTGAGAAGATCTCGTCCACGTACATCTTGGCGATGCGATGTGGCGTCTCCATCAGGCTGTCATCTTCCAGATCCAGATTCAGCAGCTGCATGATTTGGGTCATATGACCGGCGATTTCACGCTTGCGGGTTTCGTCATCCATCTCGCGCACCGGGGCGCGTAACGGCGTTTCCAGGCCACGCGCCAGCAGCGCTTCGTGAACCAGGGCGGCTTCCTGACTTAAGGTGCTCATCGTACTCTTTCTCCGGCAGGTGATGCGCCCGCAGATCGTCGCCTGCGGGGGAAATTCTGAGCGCGTATTGTGAAACACAACGCGCGCGTAATCCAGCAATCAATCCAATCGGAGATGAAAGCTTTTCATGGTGCCGAACGGCGTAACACCAGTAAGCCCGCCAGAATCAGTGCGCCACCCGCCACCCACAAGGCAGGATCGAGGCGATGCCACAGCAAACTGGAGATCCATGACAGCAGCGGCCCGCCCAATTGCCCGACCGCGTAGCCAGTGGTCAGCAGCCCGGCCAGATAGCGCGCATGATGCGGCGCCAGCTCACGGCCGTATTGCAGCGTCAGCTGTACCACGCATAAGAATCCGCCGCCGACTAACAGCGCGCTAATCAACAGCCCATCCAGCCCTGGCAGGACAATTGCCGAGATCACGCCCAAAGCCTGCGCCCAGAGCACGATCACCAGCCGCAGATGGCTGCTGCCCCAGCGCCGCGTCAAAATGCCGAGCACAATGCCGATCACCGCCGCGCCGCCAAACACCGGCCAGACAAACTGCGCCAGCGCACTGTCCGGGAAACGCGCGGCGGTCATCTGCGACAAGAAGGTCGCAGGAAGAATATAACCAAAACCGGCGAGGCTGTAGCTCAGCACCAGGCGTTTCAGGTTACCGTTGAGCACCAGCGGCGCAGGCGCCTGATCGGGACGATGTAACTGTCCCGTGCGCGGTAAAAAACGCGCAATGGCGGCGATGAACAGCAGCGCCAGCAAACCATAAGCCGCCCAGCCCAGTGCCGCGCTGGCACCGCTGGCATGCAGCGCCACCGCCAGCATTCCGCTGATGAAAATCCCGGTGCCGGGTCCGGCAAACACCGCCGCCGACAAGCCTGGCCGTCCATGATGCAGCAGTTGTTCATTGCTCCACGCAGCGATCAGCACCATCGCCCAACCGCTGGCACCGCCAATCACAAAGCGGATCAAACCGTGCAGCCACGGCCCGCTGACGCAGGCAGACAGCAGCGTCAGAATCACTGCGCCCCATACGCCAGCCTGCAGCCGCCATTCGACACGCTTATGCGCGCGCATGGCATCAAAGGAGCCACACAGATAACCAAGATAGTTGAGCGCCGCCACCAGACTGGCGCTGGTCAGCGTTAACTGATGGTCCTGAATCATCAGTGGCACCTGCGGGGTGAAAGCAAATCGCCCAATCCCCATCGCAACCACTAAACTTAAAAACGCGCTCAGCGCGACACGAAAAGCCATTTCCACTCCCGTTCAGATTCTTTTAGCACTTGTTATTAGCATGCATGACGATTACACTCACGAAAAGTGAATAATATTAACCAAGTTGTTTACGGAAAGAGAATATGGATTTAGTACAACTCCGCATGTTCTGTTCTGTGGCCGAAACCGGTTCGCTGGCGCGCGCCGCGGAGCTATTGCATCGCGTGCCCTCCAATCTCACCACTCGTCTGCGTCAGTTGGAAGAAGAGATTGGCGTGGATCTGTTTATCCGTGAGAAGCAGCGTATTCGATTGTCGCCGATGGGCCACAATTTCCTCAATTATGCCCAGCGCATCCTCAGCCTGAGCGATGAGGCGCTGAATATGGCACGTGCCGGAGAACCGGGCGGGAACTTTGCCTTTGGTTCGATGGAGAGCACCGCTGCCACGCGTCTTCCTGGTCTGCTGGCGGCTTATCATCAACGATTTCCCAATGTGGCGCTATCGCTGGTGACGGGCACCTCGGGCGATATCATCGATAAAGTACGCGCCGGTACGCTGGCGGCCGCGCTGGTGGATGGCCCAGCCACCCATGACGATCTCAACGGCTGCATCGCGTTTCGCGAGGAGATGCTGCTGATCACCAGTCTCGATCATGACCCGATTACCAGCGCGCGCGACACGCAGCATGACACGCTGTTTGCCTTTGGTAATAGCTGCTCGTATCGCACCAAACTGGAGTCCTGGTATCGCGAGAGCCAGACCTCCCCGAAAAGCGTGATGGAGATTCAGTCTTACCACGCGATGGTCGCGTGTGTGGCGGGCGGCGCGGGCGTGGCGATGATCCCGGCGTCGGTACTGACGCAGATGCCCGGCCGCGCGCGCGTGCAGGAGCATGCACTGCCGCCTGCGTACCGCGATACCGCCACCTGGCTGATGTGGCGCCGCGACGCCTTCACGCCCAACGTGGAAGCGCTGAAGTATTTGATTATTGAAATGTTTGACGACCGCCCACTTAACGATGAGTTGCTGCATCCGCTGCAAACCGCTGAGTGAGTTTTTAATTTTAAGTAAATCACGACATCTGAAGAAGAGGGATTGCATGAACATGATTAAAACCCGCGCTGCCGTTGCCTGGGCAGCGGGCGAACCGCTGAAAATCGAAGAAGTGGATCTGATGCCACCGCAGAAAGGTGAAGTGTTAGTGCGCATCGTCGCCACCGGCGTGTGCCACACCGATGCCTACACCCTGTCAGGTAAAGATCCGGAAGGCGTGTTCCCGGCGATCCTCGGTCATGAAGGCGGCGGCGTGGTGGAAGCGGTAGGCGAAGGCGTCACCAGCGTGGCGGTCGGCGATCACGTGATCCCGCTTTACACCCCAGAGTGCGGCAAATGTAAGTTCTGTCTGTCAGGCAAAACTAACCTGTGCCAGGCGATCCGCTCCACCCAGGGTAAAGGTTTGATGCCAGATGGCACTACCCGTTTCTTCAAAGACGGCAAGCCCATCTTCCACTATATGGGGACTTCAACGTTCTCTGAGTACACCGTGGTGCCGGAAATCTCACTGGCGGTGATCAGCAAAGAAGCGCCTCTGGAAGAAGTGTGCCTGCTGGGCTGCGGCGTGACCACCGGCATGGGCGCTGTGATGAATACCGCCAAAGTGAAAGAAGGCGATACCGTGGCGATCTTCGGCCTCGGCGGTATTGGTTTGTCGGCGATCATTGGCGCGAAAATGGCGAAAGCCGGTCGCATCATCGGTATCGACCTGAACACCAGCAAATTCGATCTGGCACGCAAACTGGGTGCCACCGATCTGATCAACCCGAAAGATTACGATAAGCCAATTCAGGATGTGATCGTTGAGCTGACCGACGGCGGCGTGGACTTCTCCTTTGAGTGCATCGGTAACGTGAACGTGATGCGTTCCGCGCTGGAGTGCTGCCACAAGGGCTGGGGCGAGTCAGTGATTATCGGCGTAGCCGGTGCTGGTGAAGAGATTTCCACGCGTCCGTTCCAGTTAGTGACCGGTCGCGTATGGCGCGGTTCGGCGTTTGGTGGCGTGAAAGGTCGCACCCAGCTGCCGGGCATCGTGCAGGATTATCTGGACGGTAAGTTCGCGCTGAACGATTTCATCACGCACACCATGCCGCTGGAAGAGATTAACGAGGCCTTTGATCTGATGCACGAAGGGAAATCCATTCGTTCGGTTGTGCATTTTAACAAGTAAAAAGGAGGCGTTATGGCATCCACTCTGGAACTGCTGGAAGAACATCGTATCTTCGGCGGCTGGCAGCAGCGCTGGCGTCATCAGTCGGCGGTGCTGAACTGCCCGATGACCTTCAGCATTTTCCTGCCGCCACCGCAGGATGACACGCCGCCGCCGGTGGTATGGTTTCTCGCCGGACTAACCTGTACCGACGAGAACTTCACCACCAAAGCCGGTGCGCAGCGTGTTGCCGCTGAGCTGGGCCTGGTGCTGATTATGCCGGATACCAGCCCGCGCGGTGACGCAGTGGCCAACGACAGCGGTTACGATCTCGGTCAGGGCGCAGGTTTTTACCTCAACGCCACGCAGCAGCCCTGGGCGGCGCACTATCGTATGTTCGATTATCTCAGCGAGGAGTTGCCGGCCCTGGTGGCGGACAACTTCAAAGTGAGCGATCGTCAGTCGGTAATGGGTCATTCGATGGGCGGCCATGGCGCGCTGGTATTGGCGTTGCGTCAGGGTGGACGTTTTGCTTCGGCATCTGCGTTCGCTCCAATCGTCAATCCAGCCGAAGTGCCGTGGGGACAAAAAGCGTTCACCGCCTATCTGGGTGAAGATCGCCAGACCTGGCGCGAGTGGGACAGTTGCCTGCTGATGCGTGAAGTGGAACAGCGCTTACCGATTCTGATCGATCAGGGTGATAGCGATCAGTTCCTCGCCGATCAGCTGCGTCCGGATCGTCTGGAAGCGGTAGCACGTGAGCAAGGTTTCCCGCTGGAGCTGCGCGTGCAGCCGGGTTACGACCACAGCTACTTCTTTATCGCCAGCTTTGTTGAGGACCATCTGCGGTTCCACGCGAAGCATCTGTTGGTGTAGATCACGTCAGTTGATGTGGATACAGTAAGGGCGCACCAGGTGCGCCCTTTTTTAGCTATGGCTGACTATGATTGGCTAAAAGCCGCACCGACATTCACCCTCAGCCTTTCTTGATGTTGGGCCTGAGCTTCTTTTCCGGCGTTTAGACCAGCGATTCCGCCACTAAACCATCAATCATCACCTGCGGCATGCCCTGCGAGCAGTGTTCAATACGCCCGCGCACGCCATACACCTGCGCCAATGTGTCCGGCGTGATTACCTGTGACGGCTCGCCGTCAGCCAGCAAGGTGCCCTCTTTCAGCATCAATGCGTGATCGGCATGACGCAGTGCGATGTTGATATCATGCACCACGACCACAGTCACAATATTACGCAGACGGGTTTCACGACGCACCAGATCCATTACGTGGAACTGGTAATTAAGATCGAGCGCACTCAGCGGTTCATCCAGCAGCAGCAGTTCCGGACGGCGAATCAGCGATTGCGCCAGACCCACCAGCTGTTTCTGCCCACCCGACAACTGGTCCAGATAACGCATCGCTAAGTGGGCAATGCCCAGCTGTTCCAGCAGATGCATAATCTCGGCTTCACTTGATGCGCTGTGTAAGCCACCGGACGCACGCTGCGCCACGATGATTGACTCCAGCACATGCAGATGCACGCCTGCCGGCAAACTTTGCGGCAGATACACCACGCGCTGGGCACGGCGCGCAAACGGCTGTGACATCAGCTCTTCGCCATTCAACCACAGTTCGCCCTGCCCTTTGCTCAGGCCCGCCAGCGCGCGCAGCAAGGTAGACTTACCGCAGCCGTTAGGTCCAAGTAATACGGTGATTTTGCCGCGTGGCAGCATCGGCACGTTGAGATCTTCAATGACTTTACGCTTCGGATAACCGGCGTAGAAATGGCTGAGACCTAATCCCTGTTCCATTACACCGTCCCCCGATGACGCAGAATAATACTCAGGAAGAACGGCACGCCAACCAGTGAAGTGACGATACCCACCGGAATGATCACGCCTGGAATCAGGTTCTTCGACGCTACCGAGGCCAGTGATAGCACCAGTGCACCGACCAACGCACTGGCCGGCAGATAGTAGCGGTGATCTTCACCAAACATCATGCGAGCGATGTGCGGTGCCACCAGGCCAATAAAGCCAATCGGCCCGACAAAAGCCACCGCCAGCGCGGAGAGAATACTGATGCGCAGCAGCGTCGCCAGACGCAAGCGGCGCACATCAATGCCGAAACTCACGGCACGGTCTTCACCGAGGCGCAGCGCGGTCAGTTTCCAACTGCTGAGCATCGAGAATGGGATCAGGATGGCGAAAGCCGCCGTGAGCACGCCGAGTTTTTCCCACGAAGCACGCGCCAGGCTGCCCATGGTCCAGAACACCAGGCCCTGCAAGGTATCCTCACTGGCGATGAACTGCATCATGGAAACCAGCGCATTGAAGGTGAACACCAGCGCGATGCCGAACAGCACCACGCCTGAAGTGGACACTTTGGTCCAGCGCGTCACGCCATCCAGCATCAGTGCGGCAAACAGCGCAAACACAAAGGCGTTCGCCGAGATAAACCACTGGTCTGGCACACCGGGAATACCGATGCCGAGAATAATGGCCAGCGCCGCGCCAAAGGCTGCCGCAGAAGAGACGCCAAGCGTAAACGGACTCGCCAGTGGGTTATTGAGGATAGTTTGCATCTCAGCACCCGCCAGACCCAGCGAAAAGCCGACGACGACAGCCATCAACGCATAAGGTAAGCGGATATCCCAGACGATCACGCGCGTGCCCGCATCCACTGCATCAGGATGGGTGAGCGTTTGCCACAGGGTGTCGAGGGAGAGCCCAGCCGGGCCAAGCGTGAAATCAAGAATCACTGACGCCAGTATTGCCAGCACCAGTACGCCAATCAGCATCAGGCGCTGACGTAACACCTGACGATAACGCGTCATGGTATCGGCTTCGCGGTTATTTTCCGCCAGCAGCGCGGAATCCGTGGTCTGCATTGTTCTACCTGTTTCTTATCGAAATCATAACGGCAGCCACAATAGTGCAGGTGATAATAATTATCAATTATATCTGTATGACAAAGCCCAAAACGTTGTAACACGGTTCATCTTTGCCAAAAAAAACGCCGCTAGCCAAAGGCAGCGGCGTTATGTCACTCACGTTTAACGCATTACTCTTTAAACGTCGGGAATTCCATCTCGCTGTATTTCACGAAGCGCGAGCCGCGTGCCAGCTTGTAACCGAGCCAAATCAGCAGGAACAGCGGAATGCCGATGTAAGTCGCCGCCACGCCATACCAGTCAATACGATCCGCCAGAAACGCCTGGTAGTTCTGACCCAGTGTAATAATCAGGCACAGCACGAAGGCGAAAATCGGACCCAGCGGGAAGAAGCCGGAACGGTATGGCAGAGCCGCTAAATCATGCCCTTGCGCCACGTAGCCGCGACGGAAGCGGTAGTGGCTAATCGCAATACCGAGCCAGGCGATAAAGCCGGTCATGCCTGAGGTATTCAACAGCCACAGATAGACTTCCTGGTTGCCGAACTTCGAGCTCAGGAAGCACAAACCCGCTACCACGGTGGTGGCAATCAGGGCATTACGCGGCACACCGCCTTTCGACAGTTTGGCAAAAATACGTGGGGCTTTGCCTTCCTGCGCCAGGTTGAACAGCATGCGCGTTGAAGCGTACATGCCTGAGTTACCCGCTGACAGCACCGCCGTCAGGATCACCGCGTTCATTACTGCCGCTGCCGACAGTAATCCGGCATTCTGGAACACCAGCGTGAACGGGCTGATGGCGATATCGGTGACATCGTTATGCAGCAGTTTCGGATCGGTGTACGGCAGAATCAGGCTAATAATCAGAATCGCAAAGATATAGAACAGCAGAATACGCCAGAACACTTGACGCACGGCGCGTGGAATATTTTTCGCGGGATCCTGTGATTCACCGGCTGCGATGCCGATCAACTCTGTACCCTGGAACGAGAAGCCGACAATCATCGCCACGCCAATCATCGCGGCAAAACCGCCGGCAAAAGGTGCGTCGCCCACGGTCCAGTTATGCCAACCGGCGTTTTCTGCACCGCGCATGATACCGACGATCATCAGCACACCCACCACGATAAAGATGATGACGGTGGCGACTTTGATCAGCGAGAACCAGTATTCCGCTTCGCCGAAGCCTTTGACGGAAATGTAGTTGAGCAGGAACATCAGACCCAGGAACAGCGCGCTCCAGATCCAGCCCGGCGTATCCGGGAACCAGTAGTTCATCACCAGTTGCGAGGCGACGAGATCAACGGCGATGGTGACCGCCCAGTTGTACCAGTAGTTCCAGCCCAGCGCGAAGCCGAAGCCTTCTTCAACGTATTTAGAGCCGTAGGTGGCGAAGGAGCCAGAAACCGGCATAAACGCCGCCAGTTCGCCGAGGCTGGTCATCAGGAAGTAAACCATCAGGCCAATCAGCGCGTAAGAGAGTAATGCGCCACCGGGTCCTGCCTGAGAAATGGTGGCACCCGAGGCGACAAACAGGCCGGTGCCAATTGAACCGCCGATGGCGATCATGGTGAGATGGCGCGCTTTTAATTCACGGCGCAGCCCAGGTTGTTGTGTTGTTTTTGAGTCATTATGCATGTGTAAACGCTATGCTGGATAAAAATAAGGCGCGATTGTAGCAGCTAACCCCAGGCTGTATAGCATTCACGTCGGGTTATTAGTTACCTTCATAATCGGCGCGAAATTATTAGCCGCTCACGTAATGACAGCCGCGATTACTCGCGGCAGTAGGAGAGAAAGCGGTTTAACGCTTTTGACAAATGCTTCTGACGATGATGAATGCGATACAGCGTGCGCGTCAGGCGTGGTAAGGGTACAGCCACTTCCACCAGCGTGCCTGCCTCCAGCAGATCGCTGATCACCCGGCGCGATAAACAGCTGATGCCCATGCCGTGTCGCACCGCATGTTTGATTGCCTCGGAATTGCCCAGCTCCATGCCGAGTTGAAACTGCGGCAGGTGAGACAACAGCAGGTAATCGACAATTTCACGCGTGCCCGAACCGCGCTCACGCAGGATCCAGGGGGCGGCCGCCAGTGATGCCAGCGTAATCGGCTGTTGCAGGATCTCTGCATCAGGCGCGGCAAACACCACCAGTTCATCTTCCAGCCATGCTTCGCTAACGATATCCGGCTCGTGACACGGCCCTTCAATCAGGCCGATATCCACACGGAAATCCGCTACTGCGTTAATCGCATCCTGGCTGTTGCCGACGCTAAGTTCGAGCGGCAGCGTAGGGAAGTCACGACGATAAGCGGCGATCATCCCTGGCAGTAAGTAGTTGCCAATGGTGCTGCTGGCAAACAGACGGATGGCGCCATTATCCTCTTTAAACAGCTGTTCGATCTCGCCGGCCTGTTCCAGTAATCCTACCGCACGCGGATAGAGCAGACGGCCATGCTCATTCAGCGCCAGTCGTTTGCCGACGCGATCGAACAGTTGCACCCCGAGTTGGTTTTCCAGATCGGCCAGCGCCGCACTCACTGCTGATTGTGACAGTGCCAGCACCTGC
This sequence comes from Erwinia sp. S63, assembly GCF_016625195.1. Classification (GTDB taxonomy): domain Bacteria; phylum Pseudomonadota; class Gammaproteobacteria; order Enterobacterales; family Enterobacteriaceae; genus Pantoea. The sequence continues at coordinate 163,554 of NZ_JACVUP010000001.1, read as the reverse complement.
GAGGCCTGCGTGGTTGATCCGCTTTTCAGCACTTCGGTAAAGACTTCAATCTGACGCAGCGTGATATGCATGCGCCCTCCTCACATTGCGTAACGCTTCACAAGATAAGCCACCACCGCTAACCAGACGATCACCGTCAGGAAGAATCCTGCCCAGCTGACGATCTTCTTGCCGCGTGCCCGCTGTACATCAGCGCGTTCTGCGCTGCTGATGCGAATTTCACGCGGGAGCAAACGCAACAGGATGATTACACCCAGCGGGACGATGATGGCGTCGTCGAGCAAGCCGATAATGGGAATGAAATCAGGAATGAGATCGATGGGGCTGAGTGCATAGGCGACAATGCCAAATGCCAGCAGCTTAAACCACCAGGGGGTACGCGGATCGCGGCAGGCAAACCACAGCGTGAGCACATCACGTTTAATTAAGCGTGCCCAGCGGCGCAAGCGCATAAACATCCCGACTCTTCCTTATTAGTTATACTGGTCAATGCCCAATATATTACCAATTTAACTTTTAAACCAGTCAGGTATAGGCGCAGGCAAGCAGCCGCCAGGAGATTGGCGGCGAAGTGTGTGTCAGGCTTTCATACCGATCAGTTCTTCCAGTTCTGTGTCACAGGCCGTGAACTCATCGGTGATGGTGCGAATCAGCCAGTCCTGATAGCCAAAGTTTTCGCGGCGGGAATAGAGGCATTCCGAGCGATACAATCTTTTCGGGTCGCCTTTATTCACTCCATAGCGATAAAAATGGACCAGCGAGTTGTCGGTATCAGGCACAGCAAGCGTGAATCCGACTGCGCCGTTTCCATTATAAAAAAGGGTGACTGAGTCGGTTTTACCTAAAGTTAATTTATGGATTACGTTGAATTTTTCATGCTGTAAAGCGGTATCCAAAGTACTTCTATAAGCTGTTTTCATGGTTATAGTTAAAAGTTTCTAATTTGTTAAACTATAGTTAACCAGAAAAAAAGTGCACCTGCTAACTTTAGTAGGTGTCTTCTCATATTGGATAAGTGTCTACCCGTGCCGTTTTTCTCCCCGCAGGCAATGCGACATTTCATGGGCGTAGCGCATCCGCTATGATGTGCGCTTTGCAGCAGCAATCGCCCAATCAGGAGAGCGGCATGAAATATATCGGCGCACACGTCAGTGCATCAGGCGGCGTAGACCAGGCAGTTATCCGTGCCCACGAACTCGAAGCCACAGCCTTTGCGCTGTTCACTAAAAATCAGCGCCAGTGGAAAGCCGCCCCGCTTTCAGGTGAAGTGATTGATGCCTTCAAAACCGCCTGCGAGCAATACAACTTCACTTCCGCGCAGATTTTGCCGCATGACAGCTACCTGATTAACCTTGGCCATCCGGTGATGGATGCGCTGGAGAAATCCCGTGAGGCGTTTCTTGATGAGATGCAACGCGCCGAGCAGTTGGGGCTGACGTTGCTGAATTTCCACCCTGGCAGCCATTTGAAGCAGATTGAAGAAGAGGCGTGCCTGAAGCGCATCGCCGAATCGATCAATATCGCGCTGGATAAGACCCAGAACGTGGTGGCAGTGATTGAGAATACCGCCGGTCAGGGCAGCAATCTTGGCTTCCGTTTTGAACACCTCGCCACCATTATCGAGCACGTCGAAGATAAATCACGCGTTGGTGTATGTATCGATACCTGCCATGCGTTTGCTGGCGGTTACGATCTGCGGACAGAGGAAGCTTGCGTGGAGACCTTTGCGGAATTTGAACGCATCGTCGGTTTCCAGTTCCTGCGCGGCATGCACCTGAATGACGCCAAAAGCACGCTCGGCAGCCGCGTGGATCGCCACCACAGCTTAGGTGAAGGCAACATTGGCAAGACGGTGTTTAGCTGGCTGATGAAAGATAAGCGCTTTGATGGCATCCCGATGATTCTGGAAACCATCAATCCGGATATCTGGAAAGATGAGATTGCCTGGTTGAAGTCGGAACAGCAGGCGTAACACAGACAGCAAAAAGGGAGCCGCAGCTCCCTTTTTCATATCCCGTGAAGATTAGGCGGCTTTCGCCAGCTCTTCTTCCGGACGTTTCAGGATCGCGTAGCCGAGGCCAGCCACTGCGGTACCAATCACAATCGACATCAGGTAACCCAGCACCGGGGTGATTGCACCCGGGATCAGCAGGACAAACAGACCACCGTGTGGCGCCATCAGCTTCGCGCCAACCAACATGGATACCGCGCCAGTGATTGCACCGCCGACGATGCAGCAAGGCAGCACACGCATAGGGTCACGCGCCGCAAACGGAATCGCACCTTCAGAGATGAAGCACAAGCCGAGCACCAGTGCCGCTTTGCCACCTTCCTGCTGACCTTTGTTGAACTTACGACGTGCAACAATTGTCGCCAGACCCATCGCTAACGGTGGCACCATACCGGCGGCCATGATCGCGGCCATCGGCGCATAGGTTTGCGAACTCAGCAGGCCGACACCAAAGGCGTACGCCACTTTGTTCACCGGACCACCCATGTCGGTACACATCATGCCACCGAGGATCGCGCCCAGCAGAACCGCATTGGCGGTGCCCATGTTCGCCAGCCAGTGAGTCAGGCCGCTCATGATGCCTGCAACAGGTTTACCCACCACATAAATCATCAGCAGACCCGTAATCAAACTCGCTACCAGCGGAATGATCAGGATCGGTTTTAACGCTTCCATACTTTGCGGCAGTTTAACTTTGCTGCTCAGCATCTTCGCGGCGTAACCGGCAATGAAGCCAGCGATGATACCGCCAAGGAAACCGGCGTTAATGCTAGTGGCGATCATACCGCCAATCAGACCTGGGGTCAGACCCGGACGGTCGGCAATCGAGAAAGCAATAAAGCCTGCCAACACCGGTACCATCAGCGCAAAGGCACTGCCGCCACCGATCTGCATCAGCGCAGCCGCTAAGGTACCCTGCTCTTTAAATGCGGTGATACCAAAGGCGAAGGAGAGCGCGATGCTCAAACCACCTGCTACCACCATCGGCAGCATGTAGGACACGCCGGTCAGCAGGTGACGATAAGCACCGGCTTTCTCTTTGCTGTCGCTTTGCGTGCTGGCTGACGCGTTGCCGCTCGGTTGATAGGTTTTGGCTTCAACCTGCGCTTTATCCAGTTCCTGAGCGGTTTTCTTCAATGCCAGGCTGGTTGAAGTGCGATACATCGGCTTACCAGCGAACTTCGCCAGGTCCACATCGATATCCGCCGCCACGATCACCAAATCGGCCGCCGCCACTTCTTCTGGAGTGATGGCGTTGCCTGCACCCACGGAACCACGGGTTTCGACTTTCACCCACCAGCCGCGTTTAGTGGCTTCTGCCTGAATCGCCTCAGCCGCCATAAAGGTGTGCGCTACGCCGGTTGGGCAAGCGGTAACCGCGACAATGCGTTTCTGACCGGTGCTCTGAGCGGCAGCCGGTGCAGCAACCGCCGTAGCCGATTGCCAGACTTTGGCACTGGCTTTAGCCTGATTAATAGCAGCCAGCGGATCGCGCAGCGCCTGCTGCACATCCACCAGCGTCAAGGATTTGCCTGCCAGCTGTGCATCGTTCGGCACAGCATGGCCAGCAACCAGTACCAGTTCAGCATCGGCCGCGTTGTCGGTCAGCGTCAGGCCAGCCTGTGCAGCGGTTGCGCGCAGACGTTCTAAAGCCAGATGTCCTGATGCCAGTCCTAGTGAAGAATCTTTTATCAGCAGCGTTTTCATTATCGCTCTCCTGCTGTTAGTTAACGGGTTGTAAGTCGACGCGCGCCATCATCGCGGCCAACTGGGTACGATCGGTCACACCAACGTTGCTCTGGCTCACCGCCATGGCAGCCACTGCGGTAGCCAGACGCAAGGTATGCTCGCTAGATTCACGCATCAGCAGCCCGTAAATCAGGCCGCCGACCATTGAATCTCCCGCGCCTACGGTGCTGACCACTTCACAGGCTGGTGGTTTGGCGATCCATTCGCCAGAGGCGTTAACCCACAGTGCGCCTTCCGCACCAAGGGAAATCACCACATGGGCAATGCCCTGCTCACGCAGTTCATGCGCGGCGCCAATCACATCCTGCAGCGTAGGCAGTTTGCGATCGGCCCAGATTTCCAGTTCACGACGGTTCGGCTTCACCAGCCACGGCGCGGCTTTCAGCCCCGCCACCAACGCTTCACGGCTGCTGTCGAAGATGATGCACGGGCACAGAGTGCGCAGATCGCTCATCCATTTGGTGAACGCTTCCGGCGCCACGCCTGCTGGCAGGCTGCCGCTGACGCACACCATGTCGAACTGTCCCAGCCAGGTCAGGGAATCGGCAGTGAAGCGATCCCAATCCTGCGCGGTGACATTAAAGCCGGAGAAATTCAGATCGGTGACTTCACCGTCTTTTTCCGTCAACTTGACGTTGATGCGGGTACGGCCCTGCACCACCTGAAAACGGTTGGCGATACCCAGCTCGCTGAACAGCTGCTGGAAACCATCCTGATTCTCTTTGCCGAGGAATCCACCCACGGTAACGTCGATACCCAAATCTTTCAGCACTTTGGCAACGTTGATGCCTTTACCCGCCGCGTGCAGACCGGTGGTTTTCACCAGGTTGACTTCGCCGCGTTCAATTTCTGGCGTATAGCCCACCAGATCGTACGCCGGGTTCAGTGTGATTGTGGCAACGCGGCGGCTCATGCGACCCCCTCGCCCAGGCCAGAATTGATAGCCTCTTCAATGGCATTCAGTGCCTGCTGTGCATCTTCACCGCTGGCGGTAAAGCGCAGACGATGGCCTTTCTTCACGCCCAGCGCGACGACTTTCATCAGGCTGCGTCCGTTGGCGGGTTTGCCGCTGCCATCGAGATTGGTGACGGTGATGTCACTGTTGAACTGTTTGATCACGGTGACCAGCGCAGTGCCCGGACGTGCGTGCAATCCGTGCTCGTTACGGATGGTGAACTCTGCCACCAGTTGATCCGCGCTTTCGTCCACTTCACTGGTTAGCAGCGCCAGGATGCCCGCCGCGTCGGCTTTCAGCAGACGTTCAGCTTTGTTGCTCAGCAGCAGATTGCTCAGATAACCCAGCACTTCCAGCGGACGATCGTCAGTGGCGGCCACGGTCAATAGCAGTGCCACATTTTCGCCCTGATGGACAAACGGCGTGGCGGTACGGCTGACTGCAATAGCGCTACCCAGGTTGCCATTGGCGCTGTCACTTAGCCAAATGCCCTGACCAAGGCTTAATGGTGTGCGCGAAACCGCATCCGCCACAAACGCCGCTTCAACGGCACCTGCTGCCTGTAAACGTCCGGCGTTCAGCGCCTGCAAGGTGATGAGATCGCTGGCTGCAACGTCGACCGCAATCAGCGAGGTATCGAATTTGAACTCAGCCGCCTGCTTTTCACCCATCAGGATGGCGCGAAGGTCTTCGGCCGATGCCGTTTTCAGCTGCTCAGCAATGCTGTCATCACTCAATACGTGAGTCAGCTGGCGCAGCAGCGCAAGATGTTCATCTGATTTCGCCGCAATACCGATGGTGACATAAGCCGTTTGCCCGTCGCCCCACTCGACGCCCTGCGGGAACTGATAAACCTGTACGCCGGTCTTCAGCACCATATCGCGCGTGTCGGTGGTGCCATGAGGAATGGCAATACCATTTCCCAGGAAGGTGGTGGTCTGCTGTTCACGCGCCAGCATGCCGTTGACGTAGCCTTCCGACACATTACCGGCTGCGGTTAACGCAGCGGCAACCTGACGGATAGCCTCTTCTTTATTTTGTGCACTGGCACCGGTATGGATGGCCTGAACGTCGAGCTGGAACATATTTCTCCTCGCTTGCTGAAATTGAATCGTTTCAGCTTAATGGCGAAAAATTACGCTGCACATATCGGGGTTAGCCGCGATGACAACGCTGAAACGTTTCAGGGAATATGGTACAGCATGAGAAAGCAGGCAAGAAAATGCGCGATCGGCGTAGCAGATTTTTGACGTTCCGCACACTTCAGATCGGATTTAAGATTTTTCAGACCTGCAGGGCTGACGTTTTTGCTGTAACGCATGGGTCACATAAGGCAAATTCTTCAGCACCGCGTCAGCAAGTTAAGGCGCGGTATCTGCTTCAAGCTGTAACAGGAAGGTCATTGCGGCTTCGCGACTGCTGCCGCACATCTCTGCGCTGGGCTGTAAACCCGCACAGACTGCGGGACGCAGCGGAGAACCAAAGATTTTGCAGCGCTGATTATCATCTAGCTGAACGCAGCGGGTATTGGCCGGTTTGCCATGGGGCATGCCGGGGATCGGGGAAGAGATTGAGGGGGCTGTGCAACAGGCACCGCACTGGTCACGACAAAACATCAATGCGCTCCTGAGGGATTTCGCCGCGACAATAGCAGGCTGATGCCGGGAATGCCATGCGCGCACAACAATTTTACACCGCCTCACTTGCCTGTTTTTCACCGCGCGAGTAACGTGGCGCGCATTAACCTTCTCACAGCGAGTCACACATCATGCCAAAGGCAAATGAAATCAAAAAAGGAATGGCTGTCACCTGGAACGGCAAACTGCTGCTGGTGAAAGACATTGATGTCCAGAGTCCAAGTGCACGCGGTGCTGCCACCCTTTATAAGATGCGTTTTACCGACGTGCGTACCGGCCTGAAAGTGGAAGAGCGCTTTAAGGGCGACGATATTATCGATGCCATCCAACTGAGCCGTCGCGCCGTGACCTTCTCTTATATAGACGGTGACGAATACGTGTTTATGGATGATGAAGATTACACGCCGTACAGCTTCAAAAAAGATCAGATTGAAGAAGAACTGCTGTTCATCCCTGAAGGCGGTATTCCTGGCATTCAGGTATTAACCATGGATGGCCAGGTACTGGCGCTGGAACTGCCACAGACGGTGGATATGGAAATTGTCGATACTTCACCGGGCATTAAAGGCGCTTCCGCCAGTGCACGCACCAAACCGGCAGGCATGAGTACCGGCTTGTCGATCCAGGTGCCGGAATACCTCAGCAATGGCGACCGTATCCGTATTCACGTGGCTGAACGCCGCTATATGAGTCGCGCGGACTAACCGCACGATTTTATCCGGCCGCTGAAGATTGTTATAGTATAACAACGTCGTGCGCGCCGGGTATGTTGTCCGCGCGCCTGAAAATGGAGCCTGTAATGACGCGCGTTAATGTAATCACCGGATTTCTCGGCAGCGGCAAAACCACGACCCTGCTGCATCTGTTAGCCCACAAACCGGCCAATGAGAATTGGGCGATTCTGGTCAACGAGTTTGGCGAAGTCGGCATCGACGGCGCACTGCTCGCCAATCGTGGTGCCACGCTGAAGGAAATTCCTGGCGGTTGCATGTGTTGTGTGAACGGCCTGCCGCTGCAAGTCGGACTCAATATGCTGCTCAAGCAAAATAAGCCCGACCGTCTGATTATCGAACCCACCGGCCTTGGCCACCCTAAACAACTGCTGGATATGCTGCGTGCCGCCGTGTATCAACCCTGGATTCAGGTTGATGCCACCATCACGCTGCTTGATGCGCGCCAGTTAGCCGATGCGCGCGTCGTCGAGAATGAAAACTTCCGCGATCAGCTCACCGCCGCCGATATTATCGTCGCCAATAAGAGCGATCGCTGGAGCGAGGAAGATCGTCAGCGCTTGCAACAGTGGCAACAGCACAATCTGGGCGATCGCCAACTGGTTGAATCGGCATGGGGAAAAGTCGATCCCGCCCTGCTGTGCCAGCCCGCGTTGACGGATCGTGCGGTTCCTGAAGCGGCCCATCATCATCATACTTCACGACCAAAAGGCCTGGCGGCACTGAAACTTGAGGGTTCCGCACGCTGGCGACGGGCGGTCAATGAAGGCCAGGGATACGCGTCCTGTGGCTGGATTTTTGATGGTGATACGGTGTTCGATACCATCCCGGCGCTAGAGTGGGCGCGGCTTGCACCGGTGGATCGCGTTAAAGGCGTACTGCGCACGCCAGACGGTCTGGTGAACATCAATCGTCAGGGTGATGACTTCTTTATGGAAACGCGCACCACTACGCCACCGGACAGCCGCATTGAGTTAATCCACCACCAACCCGTGGACTGGAACGTTTTGCAAACAACCTTGTTGAGGATTCGTTTAAATTAGCTGCGTTAGGTTGCCCCGTTATTTTTCTTTTTGAGTCTATTTTTTATGCGCGCGTCTCGTTTAATCACCATCCTGCTGCTGAATGCACTGGGGATCATGCTGTTCTTTTCGTGGTATTTACCGCCTGACCATGGCTTCTGGTTTGGTATCGACAAAGCCATCTTCTATAGCTTCAACGATCGGATGGTGGATCACCACGGCTTCGCTTTACTGGTGGCGATCACCAATTTCCGTGGTTTTGACGCCGTATCGCTACTGGCGATGGGTCTGTTGTATCTGTGGTTCTGGCGTCGTGAAACGCCGCAAGGCCGCCGCCGTATGCTGGCCATTGGCATTACCATGCTGCTCACCGCCGTGGTGCTAAATCAACTGGGCCATTTGATCCCCGTGCAACACGCCAGCCCAACGCTGTTCTTTGATAACGTGCATCGCGTAAGTGAACTGACAGGGATTCCGGCCAAGGATGCTTCCAGCAATAGCTTCCCGGGCGATCACGGCATGATGCTGATTATTTTTGCCTGCTTTATGTGGCGTTATTTCGGCTTCCGCGCCTTCCTGATGGGATTAGTGATTGTGGTGGTGTTTGCCCTGCCGCGCGTGATGGCCGGAGCGCACTGGTTTACGGATATTGCCGTGGGATCGATGTCGGTCATTCTGGTGGGGTTGAGCTGGTGTTTATTAACCCCGCTCAGTGACAAACTGGTGAATTGGCTCAATCGCGCCCTGCCAGGGAAATATAAGCCACGCACATAATTGTTAAGCGCGGATGACAATAAGCAGAAAAGTCGATCATCCGCGCTTATCGAATTCGGAAATACATTATTAGCAAGCTAACGTTTTTCTATTAAAAGAAAACATTATGATGCAAAACGCGTAACAATCGCCCTTTTCCTGGCTTGTCCAGCCAGAAGCCTCTCAAAATCAGCCCTAGCGCCGGAATTAGCCCCTGAAAACCCGCCTTATTGGCTATTAAATCGCTACCAATCGTTGATAAAGTAACCATTGTGTTACGGATTGATTTCACATCAATAAAAGCGATGAAAATTTATATAAAAGCACTCGCCACGCGGTCTGTAATCGGTTAACCTCAAACGCGATTACTTAGAGTGCAGCATAAAATTCGGTGCCTTATGCAACAAAAATGTGTTCATTAACACATTTTAGTAATTAAGGAATTGTCTTAAGCCTTAGCTCTTATTAATCTCAACCCGTTTTGTCATCTGGCTGGCGACATTGTGTCGTAAGGACTTCAAAGGAACACACGTATAATGGTCAAGTCTCAACCAATACTGAGATACCTCAGGCGGATCCTTCCCGCAGTAGCATTAGCAACACTCTTATCGGCATGTAGTAGTACGCATAACGGTCAGAACGCGAATAACGAGAATCATGAAGTTAACAACCAGAATGGTTTTTTACTTCAAGCGTCTCAGGACGAATTTGAACAAATGGTGCAGAATGTGGACGTTAAGTCCCGCATCATGGAACAGTACAGTGACTGGAAAGGTGTTCGTTATCGCTTAGGCGGCGACACCAAACGCGGCATTGATTGTTCTGCTTTTGTTCAGCGCACCTTTCGCGAGCAGTTCGGTTTAGATTTACCTCGTTCAACGTCAGAACAGCAGGATACTGGCAAAGAGATTTCTCGCGGCAAACTGCGCCCGGGTGATTTAGTGCTGTTCCGTGCCGGTTCTACCGGACGACACGTTGGCATTTATCTGGGTAACGATAACTTCGTTCACGCTTCCACCAGCAGTGGTGTGATGATCTCCAGTTTAAACGACAGTTACTGGAAAACGCGTTACCGTGAAGCCCGCAGGGTTTTAGCTAAAAACCCTAGCTAACGTATCCTTTTGAAGATCCTCTCAGCCAGAGAATCAGAAAACGCTGCCCAGGCAGCGTTTTTTTTCGCCTGACGTTTCTTAACGCAAATCCGATAGATAAAAAGTAATTGAGAATCAGAAATATAACGAGACTTTTCGCGCTTCCTCGTTATATTCTCGTTTGCTTACTGGCAGCAAATTGTTGCGTCTTCGTCGGCTGAAAAAACCCGCCCTGATGCAATGTTTTACGCCAGACACCAGCGAGCAGTAGTGCACGATTTACATAATAATAATGGCGCCATAAAGGGGAATGCACTCCATGCCACTGTCGGGGACGTTAAAACGTCATGCAACCTATTCGCGCCGTATCGCCTGGAGTAGTGCGATTATCGGCGGCGTGTTCTTTCTGTTGTTTGTCATCGTACTGCTGACGCTCACCTGGCAAAAACGTGTACAACAACATGAACAGTTGCTGATCCATAGCCGCGACGATCTACAACAGGTGATGTCGACCCTGGTGGATACCCTTTATCCATTACAACAGTACACCCAGCTTGAATGTAATAGCGTCAGCCGCGAACTCACTTCACGCGCCGCCTTCGCCGGCAATATCCGCGCGATTTTGCTGGTACGTAACAGCAATGCCTACTGTTCGTCTGCCACCGGCGCTTTTCTGCTGCCCGCTAATGATATCTCTCCACAATCGGAACTGGAGCGCGATCGCGATCTGCGCTTAATGGAAGGCACGCCACTGCTGCCGACCAAACCGGCGCTGGCGCTGTGGATGAAGAATCCGGGTTCTGCAGAGACCGGTATTCTCGCCACTATGAATATCAGCCTGACGCCTTATCAGCTGCTGGCTTCCTACCATCCTGAAATCACCGGTATGGCGCTGGTGATCGACGATAAAGCGCTGCTGAGTGGTCAAAATAAAGTGGTCAACATCCACGATTTACCGCCAGCGTTGAAAGAAATCAGTTTTAAAGATAATGGCATGCGCTTCGTGCTGTACGGCACTACGCTGGCACAACGCGATTATCATCTGATCCTGCTGACCGGCCTTCTCTCGGCGCTGTTTATGAGTGCGGCCAGTTGGCTGCTGCTGACGCTGTATCAGCGTCCCGGCAAAGAGATTATGCAGGGCATTAAGCGTGGTCAGTTTCATGTTGAATATCAGCCACTGGTGACCGCCCACGATGGGCAACCGTATGGCGTTGAAGCGCTACTGCGCTGGACACATCCCACCGAGGGAATGATTCCGCCTGATGCCTTTATTAGCAATGCCGAAGCGCAAAACCTGATTATTCCCCTGACTCAGCACCTGTTTAAGCTGGTGGCACGCGATGCGAAATTCCTCTGCCAGCAACTACCGCGTGGTACGCGGATGAGCCTGAACCTTTCCCCTTTGCACCTTGCCTCTGAGAGCTTTCGTCAGCATGTGCAGGAGTGGATTGCCGACATGCCAAAAGACCATTTCAACTATGTCTTCGAAATCACCGAGCGCACCATGGTGGGCGAGAGAAATGCCGGAGAGATTTTTGCCTGGCTGCATGAGCAGGACATTAAGATCGCCATCGATGACTTCGGCACTGGCCACAGCGCACTGATTTATCTTGAACGCTATCCGTTTGATTATCTAAAAATTGATCGCGGCTTTGTACAGAGTATCGGCACCGAAACCGTTACCTCACCGGTGCTGGATGCGGTGTTATTGCTGGCCAAAAAGCTCAATTTGAAAACGGTGGCGGAAGGCGTTGAAACCGGCGATCAGGCTGCGTGGTTGGTGAACCGCGGTGTAACGCATTTACAGGGTTATCTGTTTAGTCGCCCTCTCCGTCCGGAAAACCTGGTGCGTTATTATCAAAACCAGGCAGCGCTCGGTTAGCGTCACGCTATCGTCACGAAACTGCTACCATTCAGTGCGGATTATTTTAGGAGAGCGCCCCACTTATGCTGCTGCGTCTTGTCACAGCGTTGTTGGTTTGTAGCGCCATAGCGCCACTGCATGCGGAAACCATCAATGAGAGTTATGCCTTTGCTAAGCTGGGCGAACCAAGGTATGCGGTGAATTTCACCCATTACGACTACGCGAATCCTGCTGCGCCTAAAGGCGGCAAGATGACCATCGCGGTGGTGGGCACTTACGATAACTTCAATCGCTTTGCTTCGCGCGGTAACCCCGGCGTAGGCACCGATACCCTGTATGACGCACTGTTTACCAACTCCGATGATGAGCCCGGCAGTTACTATCCCCTGATTGCTGAATCCGCCCGCTATCCCAGCGATTATCACTGGATGGAAGTTTCCATCAATCCACATGCGCGTTTTCAGGACGGCAGCCCGATCACCGCCAAAGATGTCGCTTTCACCTTCCAGAAATTTATGACCGAAGGTGTGCCGCAGTTCCGCGTGGCGTTTCGTGGGGTTGAAGTGAAAGCGCTCAACAATCTCACCGTGCGTATCGACATGCCGAAACCGGACAAGGATATGATCCTGAGCTGGTTAACGCTGCCGGTATTGCCGCAAGCCTTCTGGCAGAATAAGAAATTCAACGAGCCGATCGGCTATCCCCCGCTCTCCAGCGGACCTTATCGCGTCACGTCCTACAAGCCCGGCCAGTTCATTCAATACAGTCGGGTGAAAGATTACTGGGCGGCGAATCTGCCGGTCAATCGCGGACGCTTCAACTTCGATACGCTGCGCTACGATTACTATCTTGACGATAACGTCGCCTTTGAAGCCTTCAAAGCCGGCGCCTCCGATTTGCGCGAAGAGGGTTCGGCGAAGAAGTGGGCCACGCAATACCGCGGGCGCAACTTTGATAGCCACGCCATCGTGAAAGCCACCACGCCGAATACCGTCTCCACCGATACCCGCTGGCTGGCCTTTAACAATGAAAAACCGCTGTTTGCGGACCGTCGGGTGCGTGAGGCGCTGACGCTGGCGTTTGATTTCGAGTGGATGAACAAAGCGCTGTTTTACGGGGCCTACAAACGCACTGACAGCTATTTCCAGAACACCGCCTATGCGGCCAAAGGTTACCCTAAAGCCGACCAGCTCATTCTGCTGGCACCGTACAAAGCGCAGCTGCCCGCTGAAGTGTTCAACAACGACTACGCACCGCCGCGTTCCGATGGCAGCGGATTCGATCGCGGCAATCTGCTAAAAGCCATGAAGCTACTGAAAGAAGCGGGCTGGCAGATTAAGAATCAGCAGCTGGTAAACGATAAAACCGGACAGCCGTTCCGCTTTGAACTGCTGATGCGCAGCGGCATGCAGAACGACTGGGCGCTGCCCTTCCAGCACAGCCTGCAGCGTCTGGGGATTCAGGTCGCGTTGCGGCAAATTGATAGCTCGCAGTATCTGCGCCGTTTACGCGAAGGCGATTACGATATGATCCCTACGCTTTACCAAGCCAATCCATGGCCCTCCACCAACTTACGTATCAGTTGGCAGTCGCAATACATTGCCTCGTCATGGAACACGCCACGGGTGAAAGATCCCATCGTGGACCACTTCGTTCAGCAGATCGTCGATCATCAGGGCGATGAAAAAGCCCTGCTGCCGCTGGGTCAGGCGTTAGATCGTATTTTGTTATGGAATGCCTATATGATCCCAATGTGGTACAACGCCGAGCAGAGGCTGGCATACTGGGACAAATTTTCCCGTCCCGAAATCAAGCCCGCGTACGCAACCGGGTTAGAGAACTGGTGGTATGACGTGAACAAAGCCGCACAATTGCCGGCCGATAGACGCTGAGGAGAGCGGTTTGGGTTCCTATTTCCTGCGCAGGTTGCTGCTGATTATTCCCACGCTGTGGGCGATCATCACCCTGAACTTTTTTATCGTGCAGATTGCGCCCGGTGGCCCGGTAGACCAGGCGCTGGCCAATGCGCAATTTGGCCACAGCACCGGATTTTCTTCGGGCAGTGCTGGAGATGTCGGCGGGCGCGGTGCACTGGCGCATGACAATCCGGGCGATAGCCAATATCGTGGCGCGCGTGGCCTCGATCCCGAAGTGATTGCCGAAATCAAACATCGTTACGGCTTTGATAAACCGCTGCTGCAGCGCTATGGCGAAATGCTGTGGAACTATATCCGCTTTGATTTTGGCGACAGCCTGTTCCGCAGCGCCTCGGTGCTGCAGCTGATCAAAGAGAGCTTACCGGTTTCCATCAGCCTGGGCTTGTGGAGCACGCTGATCATTTATTTGGTGTCGATTCCGTTAGGGATTAAAAAAGCGGTGCGCAATGGCAGTGCTTTCGATATCTGGAGCAGTACCTTTATCATTATCGGTTACTCCATCCCGGCATTTCTGTTCGGCATCATGCTGATTGTGCTGTTTGCCGGTGGCAGCTATTTCGATTGGTTCCCGCTGCGCGGGCTGACCTCGCCGCAGTTTGATACGCTGCCGTGGTATAGCAAGATTGGCGACTATCTCTGGCACATCACGCTGCCGGTACTGGCCACGGTGATTGGCGGTTTTGCCACTCTAACCATGTTGACCAAAAACTCATTCCTTGATGAGATCCGCAAACAATATGTGGTCACCGCTCGCGCGAAAGGGCTGGATGAAAAACGTATTTTGTACGGCCACGTATTCCGCAACGCCATGCTGCTGGTGATCGCCGGTTTCCCTGCCACCTTTATCAGCATGTTCTTTACCAGCTCGGTATTGATTGAGGTGATGTTCTCTCTCAACGGACTCGGTTTGCTGGGATACGATGCCACCATTCAACGCGACTATCCGGTGATGTTTGGCACGCTGTATATCTTCACGCTGATTGGCTTGCTGATGAACATTCTCAGCGATCTGACTTATACGCTGGTCGATCCGCGCATCGATTTTGAGGGGCGCTAATGGGCTTATCGCTAATCAACCAGCAACGCTGGCAGCGCTTTCGCCATAACCGCCGTGGATACTGGTCGCTGTGGATTTTTCTGGTGATTTTTGTGCTTTCACTCGGTGCAGAGTTGCTGGCCAATGACAAGCCGCTGCTGGTGCACTATCAGCAACGCTGGTATATGCCGCTGTTGTTCAATTACAGCGAGAGTGATTTTGGCGGTGACTTTGCTACCCCAGCCGATTACCAGGACCCGTGGCTTAAACAGCGCATTGACCAGCAGGGCTGGGCGCTGTGGGCACCGATCCGTTTCAGTGACAGCACCATTAATTTCGCCACCGATGTGCCCTTCCCTTCTCCGCCTTCGAAGCAGAACTGGCTTGGCACCGACGCCAATGGCGGCGATGTGCTGGCGCGCTTGCTGTATGGCACGCGCGTCTCGCTGCTGTTCGGGATCTTGCTGACACTGTTCTCCAGCGTGATCGGCATCGTTATCGGTGCCGTACAGGGCTTTTTTGGTGGTCGTGTTGATCTGGTTGGCCAGCGTCTGATTGAAGTGTGGTCTGGTATGCCGTCGCTGTTTTTGCTGATTCTGCTCTCCAGTGTGATTCAGCCTGGTTTCTGGTGGCTATTGCTGGTCACCGTGGTGTTTGGCTGGATGAGCCTGGTGAGCGTGGTGCGAGCCGAATTCCTGCGCACGCGTAACTTTGATTATGTGCGTGCAGCACGCGCGCTCGGCGTCAGCGATGGACGCATTATGCTGCGCCACATGTTGCCGAATGCGATGGTGGCTACGCTGACTTTCCTGCCCTTTATTTTGTGCGGTTCAATTACCACCCTGACCTCGCTGGATTTCCTTGGTTTCGGCCTGCCAGTGGGCTCCCCTTCGCTGGGCGAACTGCTGTTACAGGGCAAAAACAACTTACAGGCACCGTGGCTGGGGCTTTCCGGCTTCTTTGCCCTCGCCCTGCTCCTCTCGCTGCTGATCTTTATCGGTGAAGCGGTGCGTGATGCCTTTGATCCAAGCCGGGGAGTGAAATGAGCCTGTTACGCGTCAATCATCTGGCCGTGGCCTTCAATCAACGCCGCGTGGTGGAAGATATCTCACTGCAGATTGAGGCCGGTGAAACCCTGGCGCTGGTGGGTGAATCCGGTTCAGGAAAAAGCGTTACGGCGCTCTCGATTATGCGCCTGCTGCCGCAGCCGCCCGTGACCTATCCGCAAGGCGAGATCCTGTTCAATGGTCAAAGCATTTTGCAGGCCAGCGAGCGCGAGATGCGCGGCCTGCGTGGCAATCAGATGGCAATGATTTTCCAGGAACCGATGGTGTCGCTCAACCCGCTGCACAATGTTGAAAAGCAGCTGTATGAGGTGCTGTCTTTGCATCGTGGGATGCGTAAAGAAGCGGCGCGCGGCGAAATTCTTAGCTGCCTCGATCGCGTTGGCATCCGCAATGCAGCATCACGCCTCGGCGATTTCCCGCATCAGCTGTCCGGTGGGGAACGCCAGCGCGTGATGATTGCCATGGCGTTACTGACGCAGCCAAAATTGCTGATTGCCGATGAGCCAACCACCGCGCTAGATGTCACGGTACAGGCACAGATTCTGCATTTACTGCGTGAACTGCAGCGCGAACTGAATATGGGCATGCTGTTCATCACCCACAATCTCAATATCGTCCGCCAGCTGGCGCATCGTGTCACGGTGATGCGCGATGGTCGGGAAGTAGAGCACAATCTTTGTCAGCCATTGTTCAGCCAGCCGCAGCATCCTTACACCCGTGAACTACTCGCCGCCGAACCGGACGGTCAGCCTGTGCCGCTTAACGAGGCACTGCCGCTACTGCAGGTCAAAAACCTGCACGTAGGCTTTCCGATTAAACGCGGATTGTTTAAGCGCGCCGTGGCGGAGAAAACCGTGCTCAGCGATCTCAACTTCACGCTGCGCCGGGGTGAAAGCCTCGGATTGGTCGGTGAATCCGGTTCAGGTAAAAGCACCACCGGTTTAGCACTGCTGCGTTTGATCGCCGCGCGCGGTGAGATTTGGTTTGACGGCCAGCCGCTGCATAGCCTGTCGCGTAAGCAGCTTTTACCGCTGCGCCCACATATGCAGGTGGTGTTTCAGGATCCCAACTCATCACTCAATCCGCGCATGACGGTACAACAGGTGATTGCAGAAGGGCTGGCAGTACATCGTCCTGAATTAAGTGCCGCCGAGCAGGAAGCGAAAGTGATCGCCGTGATGCAGGAAGTAGGGCTGGATGCGGAAAGCCGTTCACGCTATCCCGCTGAATTTTCCGGTGGTCAGCGTCAGCGCATCGCCATTGCCCGGGCACTGATTCTTGAGCCGCAGTTAATCGTGCTGGATGAACCGACCTCTTCGCTGGATCGCTCAGTGCAGAAGCAAATTCTCACCCTGCTGCGTCGTTTGCAGCAGCAGCATCAGTTAGCGTATCTGTTTATTAGCCATGATTTGCAGGTGGTGCGCGCACTCTGCCATCAGCTGATAGTGCTGCGCCAGGGTGAAGTGGTGGAACAGGGAGAATGTGAGGCATTGTTTAACGCACCGGCCAGCGATTACACGCGTCAGCTTTTAGCCTCCGCGCAGGGCAAATCGTTAACTCAGTGACCTTCAAAGGTCTCCGCGATGGCAACGCCTTGATTTTTCAGGCAGCAGTTGGTGGTGCTTTCGTCACCGCGCTGGATCAGCAAACACGGCTGCCCCTCGCACAGGGCAATTTTACATTCGACCTGAATTTGCGCCAGCGTCTCTTGCAGCTGGTGCAGGATTTCCAGCGCCGGATGGCCATCGTGGCTTAACAGACGCAGTGCGACGAGATCCTCATCGTGCACGCCATTGACCGCTTCCTGACGTTCAATTTCACCGACATGGTCGGCTGACCAACGATAATGTTGCGGTAAGCGATGCATAACCGAAAGTTGCAGCATAATTACAGTCCCCAGAGACGTTAACGCTTATTCACGACGACGGCGATTACGCAGTGAATCCCTACCTGGTAAACTCAGAATACGGACGTCAAGGTTAGCCTTCTCGTTTTAAACACAAAGCATGTAGCAAAGTTATTATTTGCGAGCTTTCTCGCATTTATGCCTATGTGTACCTTGTTCGGCGGCAGTTAACAATCATTTTAGACGCAATATAGTTACTTTTTTACACCTAAATTTTCACATTATGGAAACATTAAGCATAACGAATATGTGGGGATTCGCGAGTGAACGTGAGGGATTGATCGTATACGGCAAGTGGGAATGTGATAACGGCGCGGTTTTTTATTCTCGAATTCAATGGCTCTAAAAACCAGTGAACTCCGCGATCAACCGCGCCGTGAGAGAAAATTGCAGGTTTACGCGTGGCGTGGACGTGCGGCGTAGCTAAACAACACAATCGATACGGTTGCGCACAGGGCAATGGTCGCCACCATCGGCCAGGCGCTGTTAATACTGACCAATGACAGCAATGCCCCCACCAGCGCACCCACGCCAAAACGCAAAGTACCGGCCAGTGACGATGCGGTGCCCGCCATATGCGGAAATTCATCGAGAATCACCGCCATCGCGTTCGAAGAAACCGTCGAGACGCAGCCGATAAACATCGCCACGCCAAACACCAGCGACAGGAAACCTAAATCCAGCGCGCTGGCAATCAGCAGCCAGATGCCCATCGCAAACTGTATGATCAGCCCGATACGGAACATCGCCAAAGGCCCGAAGCGGCGTACCGCGCGGCTGTTGATCAGCGTCATCACAAACAGGAACACCACGTTCAGGCCAAAGTAGTAGCCAAAGTTTTGCGGTGAAACGTGATTCACTTCGATGTAAACAAAGGGCCCGGCATTGAGGAAGGTAAACAATCCCGCGAAGGAGAAGCCACTTGCCAGCATGTAGCTGAACGCACGTTTATGGCGCACCAGCGCGACGAAGTTACTCAGCGTAGTACGCAAATGGAAGCGTTGCCGCTGTTCAGGCTTGAGGGTCTCGCGGATCTGCGTCACCACCAGCACGGTGGTGATCAATGCGGCCACGGCCAGCGTCCAGAAAATCGCGTGCCAGTTCCACAGCAGCAACAGCCAACCGCCGATAATCGGTGCCAGTAAAGGTGCAATGGTGGTGACCAGCATGACAAACGACATCATGCGTGAGAAATCCTCTTTCGAGTAACTGTCTCGCATCAGCGCATTAATCACCACGCTGGCCGCTGCCGCTGACAAACCGTGCAGGAAACGCATAAAGATCAGTTGATCAATGGACTGCGACAAAGCACATGCCGCCGCCGCGCAGGCAAAGATCAGCGTGCCCAGCACAATCACCGGTTTACGTCCGTAGCTGTCTGCCAGCGGGCCATACACCAACTGCCCGATAGCAAAGCCCAGGATGTACAGGTTCAGCGTCATCTGCACGCTGCCCGCCGAAACGGCAAATTCGCGTGCGATTTGCGGCATAGCCGGCAAATACATATCAATGGAGAGCGGCATCAGCATCGCCAGCAATCCCAGAATCACGACCAACCCTACCGGTGAATTCTTTTCCTTACGCACCGCTTTCTCCCGCTATTTGCGTTTTTTCAGCTCTTCTGGCAGGCCGATGCTGTCGACCTCTTCTTCCGTGAGTTCACGGTATTCACCTTCAGCCAGATCTTCATCCAGCACGATCTCGCCAATGCTTTCGCGATGCAGCGCGGACACATGGTTACCCATCGCGGCAAACATGCGTTTAACCTGATGATAGCGGCCTTCGGTGATGGTTAAACGGGCCGCCTTTTCATCGAGGATCTCCAGCACCGCCGGTTTGGTCAGTTCTTTCTCATTGTGCAGTTGAATCCCCGCCGCGAACTTCTCCACCAGCGCAGGATCAATCGGCTCTTCCACCTCAACCAGATAGGTTTTTTCCAGGTGATGGCGCGGAGAGGTAATACGGTGTGACCACTGACCATCGTCCGTCAACAGCACCAGACCGGTGGTATCAATATCCAGACGGCCCGCCGCATGCAGCTTAAAGGCAGCCGGTTCTTCCATGAAGAACAACACGGTAGGATGATCGGGATCGTCAGTGGAGCAGACATAACCCTGCGGCTTATTCAGCATGAAGTAGCGTGGACCGGTTTGCACCACCAGTGGGTTGCCGTCGTATTCGATTTCGTCGTCTGGCAACACTTTGTAGCCCGCGTCGCGAACCACTTCGCCGTTAATGGTGACTTTCCTGGCGCGGATTTCGCGGCCAGCGATAGCACGGCTGACTTCCAGCTGCTGAGATATGAATTTTTCGAGTCGCATGAATTCGCTTTTGCCTGTTACTACGGAGGGAACTGAAACGGCGTTTTTAAACCGTTAAAAAAGTGTGGGCAGTATAGCTTGATCCTTCGCCTGCTAACAGTACCGCGCCTGCGTTTCAGCTGTTTTCATGGCATAATGCGTGCCCGTTTGAAAAAAAAGTTTGCTCTGATGTCCTTCACCCTGCGCCCGTACCAGCAAGAGGCGGTTGACGCCACGCTCCAGCATTTTCGCCGCCACGATGCACCTGCGGTGATTGTGCTGCCGACGGGTGCCGGTAAAAGTCTGGTGATTGCTGAACTGGCGCGCATTGCCCGAGGACGCGTGCTGGTGCTGGCGCATGTGAAAGAGTTGGTCGAGCAGAATCACAGTAAATATCAGGCGTATGGTCTGGAGGCCGATATTTTTGCCGCCGGTTTGCAGCGCAAACAGAGCGAAAGCAAAGTGGTTTTTGGCAGCGTGCAGTCGGTGGCGCGCAATCTGGATCGCTTCGACAGTGCCTTCTCCCTGGTGATCGTTGATGAGTGTCACCGCATCAGCGACAACGAAGAGAGCCAGTATCAACAGCTGTTCGCCCATCTGCGACAGCACAATCCGCAGCTGCGGCTGCTTGGGTTGACCGCCACCCCTTTCCGCCTCGGTAAAGGCTGGATTTATCAGTTTCACTATCACGGCATGGTGCGCGGCGATCATCACGCGCTATTCCGTGACTGTATTTATGAATTGCCGCTGCGCTACATGATCAAGCACGGTTTCCTTGTGCCACCCGAACGGCTGGATATGCCAGTGGTGCAGTACGATTTCAGCCGCCTGATCCCGCAAAATAATGGTTTATTTAGCGAAGCCGATCTCAATCGTGAACTGAAGCAGCAGAATCGCGTGACGCCGCACATCATCAGACAGATCGTCGAGTTCGCGGAAGATCGCCGTGGTGTGATGGTGTTCGCCGCCACGGTAGAACATGCGCGTGAGATTTTATCTCTGTTGCCCGAGAACAGCGCGTTGGTGTCAGCGGAAACAGTGGTGAAAGAACGCGACCGTTTGATCAGCGAATTTAAAGCTCAGCAGTTAAAGTTTTTAGTGAACGTCGCGGTGCTAACCACCGGCTTTGACGCGCCACACGTCGATCTCATCGCCATTCTTCGCCCCACTGAATCTGTCAGCCTGTATCAGCAAATCGTCGGGCGCGGCCTGCGTTTGTCACCGGGCAAAACCGATTGCCTGATCCTCGATTACGCAGGCAATCCACATGATCTGTTTACCCCAGAAGTCGGCACACCAAAAGGCGCCAGCGACAATCAGCCGGTGCAGGTGTTCTGCCCTGCCTGTGGTTTCGCCAATACCTTCTGGGGAAAAACCACCGAAGATGGCCACATCATTGAACACTTTGGCCGCCGCTGTCAGGGCGTGATGGAAGATGACGAGGGCAACCGCGAACAGTGCGATTATCGCTTCCGCTTTAAAAGTTGCCCCGACTGCGGCGCAGAAAACGATATTGCGGCTCGCCGCTGCCATCAGTGCGATCGCATCATGGTCGACCCTGATGATATGTTGAAAGCCGCGTTAAAACTCAAAGATGCACGCGTGCTGCGCTGCGGTGGCATGACGCTGGAACAGGGGCGTGACGAGAAAGGCGAATGGCTAAAAGCGACCTATTTTGATGAGGACGGCACCAGCGTCAGTGAGCGTTTCCGTCTGCAAACGCCCGCGCAGCGTAAAGCTTTCGAACAGCTGTTTATGCGCCCGCACCAGCGCGCGCCGGGTGTGGAACTCGGCTGGCAAACGGCCGCCGATGTTATCGCTTTGCAGCCGCTACTGCGCCATCCCGATTTTGTTGTGGCGCGTCCCAAAGGCCATTTCTGGCAGATCCGCGAAAAGATGTTTGATTATCAGGGACGTTACCGGCGCGCAAATGAGCTGCGATAAGCGGCGGAATCATTTGCCCATGCTCCCTATTACGGCTATAATGCCGCCCGCTTTTGCATCCGTAAAAGCGTATGAATAACCGTCTGTTGCTGGGTCGCCTGTAGCAGAAATGATTGAAGAGAAATCAAATGACCACTTTCAACGCTGAAGTACGTAAAGAGCAGGGTAAGGGTGCGAGCCGCCGTCTGCGTGTAGCAAATAAATTCCCAGCCATCATCTATGGCGGAAACGAAGCGCCAGTTGCTATCGAACTGGACCACGACCTGGTTATGAACCTGCAGGCTAAGCCTGAGTTCTACACCGACGTGCTGACCATCGTTGTTGATGGTAAAGAAGTTAAAGTTAAGGCTCAGGCGGTGCAACGTCACCCGTTCAAGCCAAAACTGCACCACATCGACTTCGTTCGCGCTTAATCGCCAACGAGTTGAAAAGAGAACGCCGCTTACGCGGCGTTTTTTTTTGCTTAAAATCAGTTGCCACCCGTGCGGCGCTGTAACTGATCGCGCAGATTCGGCGGTGTCCCTTTGATGGTCAGGGTATCAGTCGCAGGATCCCAGAAGATGCGCTCGCCCAACAGCATGGCATCAAAATTCAGCGTCAGGCCACCACCACTGCCGGCAAACTTGGTCAGCTGGCGTAAGGTGCTACGGTCCGCCGGGAAGTGCTCCTCCAGCTCATAACCCTGCTCCTGGGTAAAGGCCTGGAAGGTTTTCTCTCCCAGCGGCGGCAGTTCACTGGAAAGATCTTCCAGCGCAATCTCCTCACCCGCCTGCAGTTGGTCGTTGCAGTAGCTGTAGACCTGCTGGCGGTAATTCTGACGCTCGTTCTTATCCAGGTTCGACTCGGCACAATAATCGTCTACCGCCTGCAATAAGCCACGGTTCTGTGCTTTGGTATCGAGGCCAACGCTGGCACCGAGGAAATCCATAAAGAAATCGGCCACTTTGCGCCCGATGCGTCCACGCAGGAAGGTCAGATATCGGGTGGATTCCGGATTGGTTTCCCATTCAGTAAGATCGATACGCGCCACAATATCCGCATGATTAATATCGAGATAATGGGTGCTGCTGATATCCAGCTGCTCATTGACGCGCATGCTCGACTGGCTGCTCAGCATCGCCACCAGCAAATACTCCACCGCCAGATAGCGATAGTGCAGGAACAGCACCACGCCACTTTCCGCAAACGGATATTTGCCCAGCTCATCACGCAGACGTCCGGTCGCGGCGCGGCTAAAGGCCAGAAAGTCATCTTCCCCTTTGCGGCAATTGCGCAGCGCATCGGCCAGTTCACTCTCTTCATTAAACAGGCCATAGGCTTTGCTTTTGGCGCTGTACACCCGATGCAGCTCTTCTGCCATCTCTTCTACCGCGCGGGTCGCGGGCAGCAAAGTGTCGCGCAGGACCACCTCAAGCTGGTTTTCATCACGTTTGACTAACTGATGCAGGGCAATCTGGTCGATATCCAGACTCATGGTAGACTCTCCTTTGGGCTCAGGCGCGTATTCAAACACCGCCCGCCGCTGCTTTCAACTCCACGCACAAACTGATCGCTCTGCTTGCGATTTAATTGCGGAAAAAAGCGCGTTGTTACGGTAATATACCGCCTTTTCACACTTGATTAGTCGACGATATGCCACAATCATCCCGTTATAGCGACGAGCGCGTAGAGAAGCTTCTCGCGCAGATGGCGCAGATTCTTGAAAAAGACAAAGCGCCAACCGACCTTTCCCTGATGGTGTTAGGGAACATGGTAACCAATTTGATTAACACCAGTGTCTCGCCGGCCCAGCGCCGCAGCCTGGCGAAATCTTTCGCGGAAGCGTTGCAGTCTTCCGTTCGCGATGACAACGCCCACTAAATTGCAGATCTGACCTCATAAATATGGTAACCAACCGGCAGCGCTACCGCGAAAAAGTCTCCCAGATGATCAGCTGGGGGCACTGGTTTGCCCTGTTTAACATCATCTTCGCGCTGATTTTAGGCAGCCGCTATCTGTTGGTCGCCGACTGGCCCGCCTCGCTTGCGGGCCGTATTTATGCCTATACCAGCTGGATCGGCCACTTTAGCTTTATTGTATTTGCCGGTTATCTGCTGATTATCTTCCCACTCACCTTTGTGGTGATGTCTCAGCGATTGCTCAGGGTGCTGTCGGCGATTATCGCCACCGCCGGGCTGACGCTGATCATGGTTGATAGCGCGGTATTCAACCGCTTCCACCTCCACCTTAATCCGGTGGTGTGGGAGTTGGTGATCAACCCAGACCAAAGCGAGATGGCGCGCGACTGGCAGCTGATGTTTATTAGCGTGCCCGTTATCTTCCTTGTGGAGATGTTGTTTGCCACCTGGAGTTGGCAGAAGCTGCGCAGCCTGAATCGGCGTTCGTTTGGTAAGCCGCTGGCCGCGCTGTTTATCTGTGCTTTCTTTGCCAGCCATCTGTTGTATATCTGGGCCGATGCCAATTTCTATCGCCCGATTACCATGCAGCGCGCCAATCTGCCGCTCTCCTATCCGATGACCGCGCGGCGTTTTCTTGAACGCCATGGCCTGCTCGATGCGCAGGAGTATCAGCGCCGTCTGGTGCAACAGGGCGATCCTGAGGCGCTGTCAGTGCAGTATCCGCTGAGTGACATTACTTTCCGCGATGGCGGTACGCGCCATAATCTGTTGCTGCTCACCGTTGATGGTTTGAGTAACGACAATCTGGATAAGGCACTGCCGTCGCTGAATCAATTTGCCAGCGATAACGTACGCTTTACCCAACACTACAGTGCCGGAATTGCGCCGGAAAAAGGCATGTTCGGGCTGTTCTACGGCATCTCCTCCAGCTACATGGATGGCGTGCTTGCCGCGCGCATGCCTTCGGCGTTACTCGGTGCGCTGAATTCTCAGGGGTATCA
This sequence comes from Erwinia sp. S63, assembly GCF_016625195.1. GTDB lineage: Bacteria > Pseudomonadota > Gammaproteobacteria > Enterobacterales > Enterobacteriaceae > Pantoea. Next base: position 138,649 of record NZ_JACVUP010000001.1, on the reverse strand, counting down.
GTTTGGTCTGTTCTCCTCCGACGGCTTCAGCCAACCCTTGTATCGCCAGGCGCTGTTAGCGGATTACAGCCTGCCAGAAGCGGATGCTCAGCCAAACAGCACCACAGTGAATCAGTGGCAAAACTGGCTTAACGGTCAGAAAGCCGATGGCGCACCGTGGTTCTCGTGGATTTCACTCGATGGCGTCAACGTCAATGGCGAAAGCAGCAAAGCGCGTCAGCGCAGCTATTTGCGCCAGGCGACAGGCGTTGATGAGCAGATCGCGGCCGTGCTACAGACGTTGCAGCAACGCGATTTGCTCAAGAATACCGTGGTGGTGATCACCGCCCAGCGTGCGGTTACGCCGGATAATGATGATAATCCGGGCAACCGAGCGACGTTGCGGGTGCCTCTGGTGGTGCACTGGCCGAATACGCCGGCGCAGACCATCGATCGTCTGACCGATCAGCAGGATGTGATGACGACGTTGATGCAACGCCTGCTGCACGTGCGCACCAATCCGGCCAACTATTCACAGGGTGAAGATCTGTTTGCTGCTCAGCGCAGTCACAACTGGGTCGCCAGCAGTGAAGAAGGGAAACTGGTGGTGACAACGCCAACTGTGACGCTGGTGCTGAATAACAACGGCAGTTACAGCGCCTACGATGCACAGGGCAACAAGCTGAAGGATCACAAACCGCAGCTGGCATTACTGCTTCAGGTATTGACGGAAGAGAAGCGCTTTACCGCAAACTGATTAATTATGAGGCAGTTAAAACCTGCGCATATTGCAATCACGAGCGGAACCAGTAGACTACTTCTCCACGTTCGGCACGTAGCGCAGCCTGGTAGCGCACGGTCATGGGGTGTCCGGGGTCGGAGGTTCAAATCCTCTCGTGCCGACCAAAATCCCAAAAAAAGCAGCCCTTATGGCTGCTTTTTTGCTTTCTGAAGGCGCCGCTAAACTTTATCACGTTGCGCCAGCCACTCGTCCCGCGTCAGTTCCCAGGTTCCCGCCTCTAACTCGCCTTCCACGAAGGTTTTGCGATAGGTCTCGACTAAGCGCATGCCGGTGCGTTCTGAGATGCGGCGAGAGGCCAGATTATCCATTGCCTTGGGCACGCGCAGACGCGTCTGATCGAGATGGATAAACCAGAATTCGGTAACTGCTGCACAGGCTTCACTCATCAATCCCTGCTTCTGCCATTCGGGCATCAGCCAGAATCCACGGTTATCTTCCGCGCCTAAACGCAACGAAATTAAGCCAATTAAGCTGTCGGGATCAGACCGATGGCGAAGGCTCCAGTGCCACGCCTGCCCTGCTCTCATTGCGGGCAGCGCCATGCCGTCAATATACTGGCGGGCGCCATCATCAGGATAGGGCCAGGGCACCGAACCAATCAGATGGCGCACGATCTCCCAGCGAGGGAAAACCTGTTGCACCTGTATAGCATCTTCGCTTTGCAGCGGTTGCAGCAGTAAACGGGGCGTTTCCAGATGGGGAATTTCCATGACAACCTCCTTGGTTAACCCTTTCAGTATTATCGTAAAATTGGCTTGATGGGAAATACTGAGCAAAAATTCAATCACTTACCGAAAGCAATCAAAGCGGAGCGGGATCACATTTTTCACCAAATATGACAGCATTTCACCTGATTGAAACAAAACTGTCATACAGTTTAATTACTCTTATCCTTCCTGTTTTTCGATGGACACTTATTATGGTCATCAAAGCAAAAAACCTGCAGGACGCGGAAGAACTCCTGCATTCAGGTATCAGCAAAGTTGAACTGGCTTACGATATCGGCAGCGACGATTTTTTCCGCCTGGCTTCACGGTGGTGTGACCGCGGTGCGCGCATTACCAAAGGCAACGAGCACTTTGTGGTACAGATCAAAGGCATGTCAATTCCGCCAAATCACTAAACCTGTGTGAGCCGCTTTGGCTTGCGCTTTTCACAGCTGACGGGTAAAAATAGCGTTTTAACCGTCAGCTGTGATGCTTCATGTTTGCTTCTGAAATTCCCCTTGCACTCCCCTCTTCACCGTTTATCGCCGCTGCGGCTATGACAAGCTCCCCGCTCCCTATGGCGTGGTGCGAATTTAATCAGCAGGCATGGCACAGCGATCTGCATCAACACTGGCAACTTCCGCTTCCATTGACACTCCACAGTGCCGTCACGAAACGTAAAGCTGAGCATTTAGCCAGTCGCTGGCTGGCACAGCAGATGCTATCGCGCTTCGCGATGCCAGATTTTGTGTTGCGCAATGCACCCGATCGCTCGCCTATATGGCCAGTGGGGATTCAGGCTTCACTTTCCCATTCCCGGCAAATGGCGGTGATCGCGGCAACACAGGAACCGCTGTGTATCGGAATTGATGTCGAGCAAGTGATGGAAGAGCAAACCGCAGAGGAAACGGCGGAGATGCTGATGAGCAGTGCAGAGCGTCAGCGGTTAGCATCAGAAAGCCTGTCGTTTGCGGCGGCGGCCACCCTGCTGTTTTCGCTAAAAGAGAGTGTGTATAAAGCGCTGTGGCCACAGTTGCATCAGCCGATGGATTTTCTGCAAGCTGAGTTACTGGCGTGGGATCTGGCGCGCGGCCGAGCCACGCTGAGGTTGACGCAGGACTTTTCACGCGCGTTTAACGCCGGTACTCGCCTGCATGCGCACTTCTGGCGACGCGGCGACCGCGTTATCACGCTGATCGCGCATCCCCTGAACAACCCATAAAAAAACCGGCTCAGAATCAATCTAAGCCGGTGACAACACAAGACGACAGAAGTGTTCCAGGGAGACAGAGACGAGGAATCTCTGTTGAAAATCACCTTACTCGCCTGACAACACCTTGCCCAATAAGGCTTTTTGCTAAGCTTTCCCGACTGATGTTAATGGCCGGTGTCAGTGCGCTTCACCGCATCCAGCGTGGCCATCTCACGTTCGTTACCGGTGAGTTCACTGAGCTGGCCTTCGCGCATCTCCAGCAAGCGGTCGGCATGAATGAAGTAGTGATCATCATGGCTAATAGCAAACACGGTTTTGCCTGACTCCTGCAGCCATGGCAGCAGTTCGCGGTAGAAGATGCGGCGGAAATGCGGGTCCTGATCGGCAGCCCACTCGTCCAGCAGCAAGATGTCGCGTTCCTCTGCCGCTGCCAGCAGCAGCGCCAGTCGCTTACTTTGCCCTTTAGAGAGCTGCAGATTCAGCACCTTATTGCCCTGTAGCTTCAGTTTGTCCTGCATCTTCAGGCGTTCCAGCCACTGCTGCACCAGCCCAGGATTGGCTGGCTGACCGCCGTGACCGATCAGGCGATCAAACAAATGCACATCGGTAAACACCGCCGAGAAGTGTTTACGGTAAGCATCGAGGTTGTGCCAGTCGACCACTTTGCCATCCAGCAGCAAACTGCCCGATTGTGGCTGGTACAGGCCGGTCAGCAGCATCGCCAGCGTTGACTTGCCACTGCCGTTACCCCCAATCAGGAACACTAACTCGCCGCGACGCAGCGTCAGATTAATCGGGCCAACCTGGAAACCGTGCTCACCATAATGGAAGCAGACATCGCGCAGTTCCAGCGTTTGCCAGTCACTCACCTGCGGCAGTGCTTTGAACTGTGCATCATAAGGTGCGAGATCGAAGGTGTTGATTTTGCGGAAGGCGACCTGCGCACTGAGCAAGGTCGGCAAGGCACCCACCGCCGCCAGTAACGGCGTGCGCAGGAACAGCAGCGTCAGTGAATAGGTGGCGGCCACAGCCGTGTTCGCCCAACCCAGACCGTTAGCCATAAAGAACACAATGCCAATCGCGCCCAGCATCATGATATTTGACCAGTTAACCGCGCTGAGATGGAAGGTATCGGCACGAACGATATGATGACGATAGCTTGTGGCATTTTCCTGATAGATGTTGTCGTAAATCAGTTGAGCGCGCTCGCGGTTGAGCTGTAGCTCTTTGCGTCCTTCAATAATGGTCTGGAAATCACGATAGAGATCGTCTTCGATTTCACGCAGCTTCGCCATGTGTTGATAAACGCGTGACACCAGCAGCCAGCCGCCCACCAGCGTGATCACTAGCCACAGCGAGGTGATCAGCAGCATTTTAGGTGACAGCCACGCCAGATAGAGCGCGGAACCCAGGGTAATAATGATGCCCTGAATCAGTTCCGGCAGGCGGACAAAGGCGATGGTGATCGCGCGCACATCACTGGTGAGTCCCGCCAGCAGTTGCGCATTACCGATCTGTTCAATGCGTTCGACGCGCGTATCGAGGATACGTTTGATGAATTCGCCGCGCAGGCGCCAGACAAAATGGTGGCCAAGCTGGGTCAACGCCAGTTGCGAACCCAGCGTTACCGCCATCAAAAGAAACAGCTGCCCCAAAAAGCTCGGCAGCACCGAAATCGAGGTATTTACCGCCACGATCAGCTCGTTATTAATATAGGCGATTAAACCGATACCGAGCGCGGCGCTTAACAGCGTAAGCAGAATGACACCAATAAAAGGCCAGCGATACTGGCGATAAACCACTTGCAGCAATGCCATTAACAGATTCCGGAGGTCAACCAAGCAGCCTGCAGTTTAATGGCGCACCGGATGATAGCAAGATCAATTCTCATTCACCGCGCCGTTAATGGGCGCGGCGGAAAGTGAGGTTGAAGCGAAAGGCACCTGCCGCCGGATGAATACCGGGTTTGAGCGGCAAAATGCCGTGATAGCGCAGGCGTGAAGGACCGCCCCACACGACGATATCGCCGTGCTCCAGCAGCACCCGTTGTGTGGCATCACCGCGCTCAAAACCACCGAACTGGAACACCGCAGGTAGCCCTAACGAAACCGAAACAATCGGCTGACGCAGATCCTTCTCGTCTTTATCCTGATGCAGCGTGAGTTTGGCACCGGGTTCATAGCGGTTGATTAAGCAGGCATCCGGGTTAAAGCCGGGGAATCCCGCTTCCTGCGCGGTTTGCTGCGCCAGCGTGCGAAACAGCGCAGGCATCGGCGGCCATTTGTGCCCACTGGCGTTATCCTGCTCAGTATATTGGTAGCCGCGCGAGTCCGTCGACCAGCCCAAATCGCCACAGTTGGTCATCGCCACCGACATGCGATGCCCGCCCGGCGTGATGCGATGAGCAAAGGGATTTTGTCCGGCAATTTCATGTATCGCCGCCAGCAATGCGTCCGCATCATCGCGCGCACGACGGCGTAAAATCACCGCGCCTTCCGCTAACGGTTCCTGCCATGGAGCTTCTTCACTAAACAGATCCAGCATCTGCGCCTCCTGCCGTTATTTGCTTTCCTGATCGATCAGGAAGGATTTGAACTGGGGTGACATCCAGTGCGTAAAGCCGTCACCCTGTTTGCTGATCAGATAAACCGCCAAATGTTCTTTCAACGCCAGCGCCTGTGCCCGCTCGCTGCCCAGCACCATCAACCCGGTATCCCAGCCATCGGCTTCCAGCGCGGTAGTCGCAATCACGGTGGCCGACACCAGTTTATGTTCGATGGGGCGTCCGGTCGCGGGATCGATCACGTGCGAAATGCGTTTGCCGTCCAGTTCATAATAGTTGCGATAGCTGCCTGAGGTGCTGATGCCGTGCCCCTGTAAGTCAACGCGCGCTTCGACGGCGTTTTCCCGATCGGTGGGTTTCTGGATCGCCACACGCCAGGGTTGGTTACTGGCATTCTGCCCACGGGTTAACACCGCGCCGCCCACCGACACCAGATAATCGGTAATGCCCTGCTGCTCCATTAGTCGCGCCAGATGATCGGTAGCGTACCCTTCCCCCATGGTCGAAAGGTCGACATCCAGCGCGGGCAGATCTTTCTGCAGCCACTGTCCGTCCACGCTCTGGATCACATGCAGATGCTGTAAGCCGGTTTGCGCTTTCGCTGCATCAATCTGCGCCTGGCTCGGAGTGTGCGCAGGCTGTTTGGTGGGCCCGAACCCCCACAAATTGACCAGCGGGCCGACGGTGATATCCATCGCACCCTCGGTTTTATGGCCGATGCGCAGGGCTTCAACCACTATATCCGCCATATCCGCGCTCACCGGCTGCGGCTGATCACCCTGATACTGATTGAAGCGCGACAAAACTGAATCCTGCTTCCAGGTGGAGAGTTCATGGTCATCACGATCAAGCTGCTGCTGAATAGCCTGCTGCAAAGCGGCCTGCCGTTGGGGATCGACGCCCGCCAGGCTGACGCGCCACTGGGTGCCCATGGTTTTCCCTTCCAGCACCAGTGCGCTACGGGAGGCCTGCTGATCGCAGCCGAACAACGCGCTGGTCATGACACCAATTAGCAGAATATTCTTAATACTCATCACTTCCTCATCTGTAACCCATTAATTCATCCTGTTTCAAAGCATAAACCGCTTGTAAAACAGGCTAAAGCTGCTTGATGTTCATACCCGACTAGCACAGGATTGAGCGTTCAAGCCCCCAACCGCACAGGAGCGACAGATGATTTTTATGATTCTCGCTGTATCCGCCGTTCTGTTCATCTTCGGGACTTTCCGCTGCTGGCAACACTATCGCCATCGCCTGATTCAGCATTACCCCTCGCGCAAACGTTAAATTTTTGCACCATGGATTAATGATATGCACCGCTTCAGCGCTGCCGGAGTGTAGCAAATTAGATTGAGGCCGCGTGGCGCTGAGAGCGGTGACCTGGCATGAATTCTGCACCGTTGAGACTGAGTTGAACATCAGCGAGGTGCAAAATGAATAAGACAAAAACACAACAAACCTGGCAACACTGGTTGCGCTTCTCCGCGTTTACGCTGGCAGGCGTCGCAATGGAAGGCAGCACACCCACGCCCCATACGTCGGTAGTGCCCGCGCCAAAAGCCAAAAAATGGCGGCCGGTATCGTAATCTCATCACTCAGCTCGCCCAGGCCCGGATGGTCATCCGGGCGTCTTCCTGCCTTCCTGCCTTACAGTGAAACAGAGACTCTTCTGCCGTTATCGGTCAGTCGTTGAAAAAGAAAATCCCTGAGAAGTTGCCAACATAATGGCTGTCTAAAACTGCGCAGATGATGTTGCTGGTCGACGGTGCCATTGTGCGAATACAGAGGAGGAAACAGGCAGAGGAGAACGTGGAGGTATAATAAAGTGCGTTAATGCGACAGATGCAGTAGCGGCGGCCCGGAAGCCGCCGAGGGCGCACCGTGGCGCGCCCTGCAGAGCCTGCAACTTAGAACTGGTAAACCAGACCCAGTGCCACAATGTCGTCGGTGTTGATACCGGCCGCATTGGTGAAGTTGTTGTCATCCAGCATGTTGATCTGGTAATCAACATAGGTCGACATGTTTTTGTTGAAGTAGTAAGTCGCACCCACATCAACATATTTTTTCAGGTTCTGATCGCCATAACCCTCTACGTTGCCGCGAGATGAAACGAACGCCAGAGATGGACGCAGACCGAAGTCGAACTGGTACTGTGCCACCAATTCCCAGTTATCCGCCGTATCCGCATAACCGTAAGAAGTTGCTTTGCTGGAGCCAAAGCGCGTCGCGTTGTAAGAACGGGTGTACATCGCGGCCAGATACACGTTGTTGGCGTCATATTTCAGGCCACCGGTGTAAGCAGAAGCTTTATCACCACGACCCAGGATAGCGCCGGTGTTCTGGTTGTTAGTACGGTCAGACTGGAACATCGCTGCACCGATACCGAAACCAGAACCGATGTCATAAGTGGTGCTCAGGCCGTAACCATCACCGTTCTCGCCCAGCACATCACGGCCAGTAGAGGATTCAGTTGGGTTATCATTTTTGCCCTGATACTGGACCGCAAAGTTCCAGCCATCCACCAGACCAAAGAAGTTGGTGTTGCGGTAGGTCGCCATGCCGTTACCGCGCTGGAACATGTAGTTGTCCGCGCCGTAAGTATCGCCACCAAACTCAGGCAGAACGTCAGTCCAGCCCGAAACATCATAGATTACGCCGTAGTTACGACCGTAGTCGAAGGAGCCGGCATCACCGAACTTCAGACCTGCAAAACCGACACGGGTGAAGCTGTTGGCAGTGCCTTCGCTTTCAGAGGTGTTCAGTGCAGCCTGGTATTCCCACTGGCCGTAACCGGTCAGTTGGTCTGTGACCTGAGTTTCACCTTTGAAGCCGAAACGCAGGTAAGACTGATCACCGTCTGAACCTGAGTTGTCGGAGAAATAGTGCAGACCATCGACTTTACCGTAGAGGTCTAATTTGTTGCCATCTTTGTTGTAAATTTCAGCTGCGCTTGCTGAACCTGCAACCAGCAATGCAGGGATCATCAGGGAGAGAACGCGACGTTTCATTTTATTACCCTCTTTAATGTGCCTTTATTTATGCCACTGCAAACTGAACGATTAAAAATTCAGCCGGCAAGCCATTGTTATTTTATACGGGGCAATAATCTATCACGAAAATGATACTAAATTTCCAAAAGTGTTTCATTGTATTTAATAGTTATTTCTAAATGTAAATTTAGTGGAACTAATAATCAGCACAGATCAACAAAAAATATAGCACATATTGATAATCGATTATTTACACAATTAAAAACAATAGGTTAACTCACGCAATCATGCCGCACTGAATGATAAAACTAAAATCCCCTCAGAGCATACAATTACTCCCGCTATCATCATTTATTTCATTATTCCCTTCATTCACCCCGAATGAGTTGTTTTACCCTAATTCCCGCCGGACATGTTTGTCCGGCATTTTTTTGGCCAGAATTTATCACCCCTTGGTAATTTTAAGTAAAGTTAGTTGATTGGGTTAAATTAACACAATCTCTTCAGCGCATTATTTGCTTTTTTCCGCACTTTTTGTTCAATCCTTAGTCATCATTCTGCAATGTTAATTTCTGTGCGCAACTAAGATTACTGGAATATTAAGCGGTCCAAAGTCATTACAATCCGATGATATTTGTTTGCTCTAATTCAGCAAGTTAAGCAAGAACACATTCCTTATTTATTACCGATGATGATTTTATATTCAGCCTTCACCGCCATGAAATTGAATTTCCACCGCGATTAATCAGGACCAGAAGTGAGGTTGTAGGCCAGGAAAGTTCTGGAAAAGCGTCACGCCACGCCAAAACTCGGTAATATGCCTGTTTTTGACGTTCATCTTTTCCGAACTCATCGGTTCTGAACAGCGGTGTGAAGCCAGCTTTAATGCTAAACTTCGTCGCTTTAACGGCTATTGAAAAAGACTTTTATGACAGCACTGGACGCCGCACAGCACAATCATTTGCATCAGCGTGTCAACATGGGAACACGCATCGTCTTTCTGATCGCCGGACTTTGCATGTCGGCATGGGCACCTTTGGTGCCGTATGCCAGCCAACGCCTGGCGCTGAGTGGAGCTTCTCTGGGTGGCCTGCTGCTGTGCCTCGGTGTGGGATCGCTGGCAGCGATGCCGGTTACCGGAGCGTTGATTGCCCGCGTGGGTGGACGTCGCGTCATGCTATGTTCCACTTTAGTGGTGTTGGCGATCCTGCCGCTGCTCACCCTGATAAATGTGATGTGGTTAATGGCGGTAGCACTGATGATCTTCGGTGCCGGATTGGGCATGCTGGATGTCGCCATGAATGTGCAGGCCGTTGAAGTAGAGAAAGCCGCACGTAAGCCGATGATGTCCGGTTTTCATGGTTTCTTCAGCCTCGGCGGGATCATTGGTGCCGGTAGCGTCAGTTTGTTGCTGGCCAGTGGTCTCTCGCCTCTGCACGCCGTTGCGCTGGTGATGGTGCTTATCGTGGTGTTGCTGGTGATCAGCCTGCCCACGTTAATGACCGAACGACTTCATCAGCCCGATCAGCCCTGGCTGGTGATCCCACGCGGTTGGGTCGCGTTCCTGGGATTACTTTGCTTCATTCTGTTTCTGGCAGAAGGCGCGGTACTCGACTGGAGCGCGCTGCTGTTGCTGCAAAACACAGAAATGGACGTGGCGCACGCCGGACTCGGCTATGCCATCTTCTCCGTGGCAATGACAATAGGCCGTCTCACCGGCGATAAAGTGATTCAGCGATTTGGCCGCTACCCCGTGATGTTAACCGGTGCGTTGGCTGCTGCTGCGGGGATGACGCTGGCGGTATTACTGCCGTGGCCCCAGGTTGCACTGCTGGCCTTCCTGCTGGTGGGATTCGGCTTAGCCAATACCGTGCCAATGCTATTTAATGCGGCAGGGAATCAACACGATATGCCGTCGAATCTGGCGATTTCTGCCATGACAACATTAGGCTATGCAGGTATTCTTTCAGGTCCGGCTTTAATCGGATTTATTTCCCAGTGGCTCAGTTTGAGTGGCGCTTTTTTATTGATCGCCCTACTGCTGCTGGCCGTTGCCGCCAGTGCTCGCCTGGTGGCGCGCTAATCGCAGGATCCTGAGACACTATGCTGCCTTACAAATTTCCGTTGACCTCGGGTAACGTCACCCGTTTCTTTGTGGTGTTCAACCTGGTGCTGTTTCTGGCGCTGGGTGCCATGGTGCACAACAGTGTCAACGCCTGGATCACCGAGAAGCGTTACGCGATGACCGATTTGGCGCGTGCGGTGCAAAAACGTATCGACGCCTCGCGTTTCGCCACCTGGCAGATTTATGAAAATCTCGCCACCAGTGCGGCGGGTTCTGCGCCTAATGCCAACCTGCAGGAAACTCGCCTGCGCCCGGATGTTTACTATCTGGAAAAAACGCGCCGTAAAACCGAAGCGCTGATCTTTGGCTCCCACGACAGCAGCACGCTGGATATGACGATGCGCATGTCCAACTACCTCGATACGCTGTGGGGTGCAGAGAATCCCACCTGGTCGATGTATTTCCTGAATGGTCAGGACAACAGCCTGATCATGATCTCGACGCTGCCGTTGAAAGACATGGCCACGCGTTATAAAGAAAGCGCCATTAATACCCTGGTCGACAGCCGTCGCGCTGAGATGCTGCAACAGGCAAATGCACTGGACGAACGCGAAAGCTTCTCGCCGCTGCGCCACTTCGCCTGGCAGAACGATCACTACTTTACTCTGCGCACCACCTTCAATCAGCCTGGCCATCTCGCCACGGTGGTCGCCTTTGATCTGCCGATCAACGATTTGATCCCACACAGCATGCCACTGGAAAACTTCCAGCTGATTCAGGATGCCACGCCGTCTTCTAGCACCAGCAGCGACGATACCAGTAGTGAAACCACTCATGTGTCGCTGGCAAATCCTAATCTGGAAATTGCAGCGTCACTGCCCAGCACTTCGCTACAGTTGGTTTATCGCGTACCGCTCACCAGTCTCGCCATCGATACCCTGCATAACCTGATGTGGCCGCTGCTGATCAATCTGGTGCTGCTGTTGCTTTCCATTGCCGGCATCACCTTATTGCGCCAGCAATCACTGCGCCCGAATGAGAACCAAAGCGCCGAGTTAGATTCGCTGCGCATGCTGAATGAAGAGATTGTCGCCAGTTTGCCAGTGGGTTTGCTGGTGTATGACTTCGCCACCAATCGCACGCTGTTGAGCAACAAAATTGCCGAGCATTTGTTGCCTCACCTGAATCTGCAGAAAATCATCAATATGTCCGATCAGCACCAGGGCGTATTGCAGGCCACCATCAACAACGAAGTGTATGAGATACGCCACGCTCGTAGCGTGCTGTCGCCGCATACCCAGCTGTTTATGATGCGCGATCAGGATCGCGAACTGCTGGTGAATAAAAAGCTGCAGAAGGCACAGCAGGTGTTGGATCGTAATCATCAGATGCGCCAGCAGTTGATGCAAAATCTCGGTCACGCCCTCAACCGCCCGCTGGAAGGTATGGTGGCGCAACTGGTGCAGCTCAGCCAGCGTGACGATGATGAGAGCGTGCTGGATTTGCTGGATGAAAGTCAGGGTCTCGCGCGTTTGGTCGATGACATTGTGTTGCTGAACCGTCTGGAAGCGCACGACTGGTCGCCGGATGCCAGCGTATTCAATTTGCAGGAGCTGCTTGACGACATCGCGCTGGAAAGCTTGCCACTGATGCGCCGTAAAGGGTTGGCTCTGGTGGTGAACAACCATCTGGCCAACGACGAGATGCGCTTTGGCGATCGCCGTGCACTGCGTAAAGTACTGACCACCCTGATGCACTACGCGCTCACCACCACGCAGTGGGGCAAGATTACGCTAGAGATTAAGTCCAGCGAGAACAAACCCAACTCGGTGCTGCTGCAGCTGGTGGATACCGGCTCGGGTCTGAGTGTCGATGAGCTGGCAAATGTTGATTTCCCGTATCTGGGCGAAACCACTCAGGATCGCTATGGCCAGGCCTCCGGCATGGCATTTTTCCTCTGCAAACAGCTGTGCAAGCAGATGGGTGGCCAGCTGGAGATCATCGCCAAGCCCGATATCGGCACACGCTATAATATTCAGCTGCCGCTCGCGCTGGAACTGCAAGGCGAGCAGGAAGAGAAACTGCTGGAAGGCGTGACCGCACTGGTCGATATCGCCGTCGAGGATGTGCACAAAATAGTTTGCCGCCAGTTAGAAAACTGGGGAGCGAATTGCCTGACTTCTGATGAACGTTTATCCGGGCAAGACCATGATGTGCTGGTCACTGACGACCCCGCTCGCCTTAATGGCTGGGCCCTGTTATTAGCCGGTGACGAAATGGGTCACCACGCATTGAACGATCAGCAATACCGGGTCAATTTCAATCTCAGCAATGCGCTGCTTGACGCGCTGCTGGCACTGATTGAAAAGCAAATGGCTCATGATTTGATGGAGGAAAGTAGTGAAGATGAGGCTGCCACGCCGCTGATGAGCGGAGGCTATTTCCAGCTGTTTACCGAGACAGTACCGCCTGATGTGAAGAGACTGTATACTGAGGCAGCGGAGAAGGATTATCCCTCGCTTGCTCAGACTGCACATCGCCTGAAAGGCGTGTTCGCCATGCTAAATCTGGTTCCAGGTAAACAGCTTTGTGAAGAGTTAGAACAACACATAAAACTATGTGACGATTTAACCATTATAAATACCACCAGTGAAATTGACGCATACGTCAACCAACTGCTGCAGCAAGGTAACCCATAAGATGAATAACCTGAATGTAATTATTGCCGATGACCATCCGATTGTTCTGTTCGGTATCCGTAAGTCTCTGGAACAGATCGAATGGGTCAACGTTGTAGGTGAGTTTGAAGACTCAACAGCACTGATTAATAGCTTGTCCAAACTGGATGCCAACGTTCTGATTACCGATCTCTCTATGCCAGGCGAGAAATACGGTGATGGCATCACACTGATTAAGTACATCAAACGTCACTATCCGGATCTCTCAATTATCGTTCTGACCATGAACAATAACCCAGCGATCCTGAGCGCCGTTTTGGATCTGGATATCGAAGGGATCGTACTGAAGCAAGGTGCGCCGACCGACCTGCCAAAAGCGCTGGCAGCCCTGCAGAAAGGCAAAAAATATACGCCTGAAAGCGTGGCTAAATTGCTGGAAAAAATCAGTGCTGGCGGTTACGGAGACAAACGTCTGTCGCCGAAAGAGAGTGAAGTTCTGCGCCTGTTTGCCGAAGGTTTCCTGGTCACGGAAATCGCTAAAAAGCTGAACCGCAGTATTAAAACCATCAGTAGCCAGAAGAAATCGGCGATGATGAAGCTCGGCGTGGAAAACGATATTGCCCTGCTGAACTACCTCTCTTCCGTGAGCGCGACTCAGGTTGAAAGAGATTAAGAAGTAAAAAGGCGCACTTCGGTGCGCCTGTTCTTTTGTACTACCCTTCCCTGCTTTTTCTCACCCGTTCTGCGTAAGTTGCCAGCGTCACTTTCAACACATCAAGCGTGACGGGCTTGGATAAGCAGTTATCCATACCGGCATCCATACAGCGCTGCTTCTCTTCTGCCAGTGCATTGGCCGTAACCCCAATCACCGGGAAGGCATGGCCCAGCTGACGCAAACGCTGCGTTAGACGATAACCATCCATATTCGGCATATTGACGTCACTCAGCACGATATCAATGTGATTGCGACTCAACACGTTCAGCGCATCAACGCCGTCCTGTGCGGTTTTGGTTTGGTAGCCCAGCGTGCCAAGCTGCTCGGACAACAGCATACGGTTGATCGGATGGTCATCAACAATCAGCACCATAATGTCATCGTAACGGTTGGCGTCTTGCGGAGCCGCTAACTGCAATGGCGCGCTGGTTTCGCTATCAACATTAATGCGATAAATGCGCCCCAGTAATGAAGGCAAGTCATGCAGCATGGCGCTGCTTTGCACCCATTGGCCCGGCGCGGTTTCCTGCGGCATGTCGATGTGCTCGCCGCAGATGTGAATTTGCGCGCGCACGGCCTGTGACACCGTATCCTGATGGTCGCTGATGATCACATCATCACTGCCGGCATTGCCCTGATAACGGGCTATCGCGATGCCCTGCTGTTGCAGCAGGCGCAGCAGGAAGACTGCAAGATAGTCGTTGCGCATATCCAGCCAGATGGCTTTTTCCTGCAAGCCATCCAGTAATGGCGGCGCGGGTTGCTGTCCAGCGTAGATGGGAATGCGGATGATAAACTGGCTGCCCATGCCCGGCTCAGAGTCGACCTCAATATCACCGTCCATCATGTTGATCAGCTTTTCACAGATTGCCAGACCTAATCCGGTGCCCTGGAAGTTGCGCTGAACGCCAGACCCCACCTGGAAGAAGGGATCGAACAGACGCGTGACTTCTTTCGCCGGAATACCGACGCCGGTATCGCGCACGCGGAAAGCTAAATAACCATCTTTGACATAAGCATGCAGAATGATGCAGCCGGTGTGGGTGAACTTGATGGCGTTGTTCAGCAGGTTAGAGATCACCTGCTGCAGACGCATCGGATCGCCATCCATCGTTAGCGGCACATCATTTTCAATCATCACATATAACGTCAAACGTTTACGCACCACCAGCGACAGATAGTTGCTGGCGATATGATTGACCACCTCACGTGGCGAGAACGGACGCGGCTCAATTTTCAGCTGCTCTGACTCGATTTTCGAGAAGTCGAGAATATCACTGATGATTTTCAGCAGCAGGCTGGATGAGTTGTTCATCGCCGTCACCAGCGATTCTACGCCTTTCGGCAACGACTTGGTTTGCAGCAGGTCGAGGTTGCCGATGATGCCGTACAGCGGGGTGCGCAGTTCGTGACTGACGGTGGCAAGGAACATCGATTTCGACTGGCTGGCCTGCTCTGCCGCATGCGCCATCTCCTGCAACGACTGTTCCATACGTACACGTGTTGAGACGTCTACCAGTACGCAAATCGCCACGTTTTCATTGCGATAGCGTGAATGCACAAAGCTGATTTGCAGGTTGGTGTTGGTGCCGGTAAGCACATCGACAAAGTTGACCTGCTGGCCCCCGATGATCTCATTGAGGCGCTGACGGTCTTCCTGCGTCAGCAACGTCAGGTAGTTGTGCGCCAGTTCGTTACTGAGAATATTGGTGCCATCGCTGGTGCGCAGAATACAGATGCCGACCGGTGCCGAAGCGACAATTTTGCGGTTGAACTGCTCGTGCTCTTCCAGCCGATGTGCGTTATCTTCCGCCGGCAGGAACATGCGGCGTTCGAAGATCCATGCCAGCGTGAACAGGATCAATGCGCTGAGGATATTCAGCAACAGCGCGTTAATCAGCATCAGCTTGAGCTGATCCACCAGCACGTCAGTAGAGAGTGACCACACCACGTTAAGATTGGACGGCGGCAGTGTTTTCTTCAGGACTAACTGGCGATAGCTATTAAGATAGCCAAACCAGGTGCTGTCATCCGGCAGATCGTCAAACGAGTAGCCCGGCCCACCACGTAGCGAACTCAGCAACGGACGGTAGTTCTCATCAGTAATGGTCGCAACCAGCGGTAAACCGCCCGGCTGGATGAACTCATCGAGACGAATATTTTGCTCCACGCCCAGCAACGCCTGTAGCTTGTTGGCCACATACACCGGCATCACCATATAGAAATTACCGACACCAGGCTGGCTGCTCGGCGTAATCCAGTACATCGGATTACGGCGCTCTTCTTCGTTGCCGCTGCGATAATGCAGCACGCGCTCGCGCAGGGCTTTCAGGCTGCGTTCACGATCGACTGAATTGTTGTTACCAATGGCGAAATCGGCCAGACACTGGTTTTCACCCCCAATAAAGAACACCCGGTTGAGTTCGTAAGCGGAGGTGAAGTTACTTTTCCAGTAGTTGATGAAGTAACCCAGCGAATCAAGCGAGTTACGCCAGGTGTTACTCATTGAAGTGCAATCACCATCGGAAAACAGCGGCGTGAACTGTGGCAAGGTGCTTTTACCGGCAGGCAGGCCATTCAGCACATCCAAACCGTTGCTGCTGTTACTTAAGCGGTTTTCGGTGATGTATTTCAGTTCACGCATGACGTCGGCCGAGTGGCGTACATACCATTCAGCCTGACCATAATTGGTGTCAAATTCCTGACGAACTGAGTTCTCTTTCTCGTGCAGTACGTTGATGATGAAGAAGGTGGTCAGCAACGCACCCAACGTCCAAAGCAGCAGCGCCAGCGCACGGAACAGGTAGCGCGAGATGCGAAGCGTAGTGCGAAAGGAGACGAGATATTTCAAAAGAGGCTCACTGGCGGTAAGGGGTTGTCAGGAAGTTGAAAAACTCTCATACACTAGCTTTATCGGCCCTAAAAAGCCAGTTGGCGCGCGACTTTGGGAGTAAAACTCAGATAAAAAAACGGCAGGTCGGTTGCCCTGACCTGCCGTTGTTGTTCACCGCTGCGGATTACTCTTCTTCGTCCGCTTCGGGTGCGTCGTCGTCGTTGTCCACTTCCGGCGCGATATCGTCTTCGCCTTCCGCGACGCTGCCGTCGATGGCGTCGAGTTCTTCCTCTTCCACCGGCTCAGCAACACGTTGCAGACCCACCACGTTTTCGTCTTCCGCGGTACGAATCAGAATCACGCCCTGGGTGTTACGGCCGACCACGCTGACTTCCGATACGCGTGTACGCACCAGCGTACCGGCATCGGTGATCATCATGATCTGATCGCCATCCACCACCTGCACCGCACCGATAACCGGTCCGTTACGTTCGGTGACTTTGATCGAGATGACACCCTGAGTTGCACGCGATTTGGTTGGGTATTCGCTATTCGCTGTACGTTTACCGTAACCGTTTTGCGTCACGGTGAGGATGGCACCCTCTTCACGTGGCACGATCAGTGAAACCACTTTATCGCTTTCAGCC
The DNA here is from genome assembly GCF_016625195.1 of Erwinia sp. S63. Taxonomy (GTDB): domain Bacteria; phylum Pseudomonadota; class Gammaproteobacteria; order Enterobacterales; family Enterobacteriaceae; genus Pantoea. Next base: position 121,457 of record NZ_JACVUP010000001.1, on the reverse strand, counting down.
AGCTTGATACCGCGGACACCAGAGGCCGAACGGCCCATGGCGCGAACCGCAGTCTCAGCGAAGCGCACCACTTTACCGGCAGCAGAGAACAGCATCGCTTCGTCGGCACCGTTGGTCAGTGCTACACCGATCAGCTCATCATCTTCACGCAGGTTAATGGCGATAATACCGGCGCTACGTGGACGGCTGAATTCCTGCAGGGCAGTTTTCTTCACGGTGCCGTCAGCGGTGGCCATGAAGATATTGAAGCCTTCGGTGTATTCACGCACCGGCAGAATGGCGGTGATACGTTCGTTGGCTTCCAGCGGCAGCAGGTTGACGATCGGACGACCGCGCGCGCCACGGCTCGCTTCTGGCAGCTGATAGACTTTCATCCAGTACAGACGGCCACGGCTGGAGAAGCACAGAATCGTGTCATGGGTGTTCGCCACCAGCAGACGGTCAATAAAGTCTTCTTCTTTAATACGTGCAGCAGATTTGCCTTTGCCACCACGACGCTGAGCTTCATAGTCTCTCAGCGGCTGGTATTTGACATAACCCTGATGCGACAGCGTGACCACCACATCTTCCTGAGTGATCAGGTCTTCGATGTTGATGTCGGCGCTGTTAGCGGTGATTTCGGTACGACGTTCATCACCAAACTGGTCGCGCATCGCCACCAGTTCTTCACGGATCACTTCCATCAGGCGCTCAGCACTCTGCAGGATGTGAATCAGTTCAGCGATCTGGTCCAGCAGCTCTTTGTACTCATCCAGCAGTTTTTCGTGCTCCAGGCCGGTCAGTTTCTGCAGACGCAGATCCAGAATCGCCTGAGCTTGCTGTTCAGTCAGGTAGTACTGACCGTCACGGATACCGAACTGCGCTTCCAGCCACTCTGGACGTGCTGCGTCATCGCCCGCGCGTTCCAGCATGGTCGCCACGTTGCCGAGATCCCACGGCTGTGCCAACAGGCCGGCTTTCGCTTCGGCTGGCGTTGGTGCACGACGAATCAGTTCGATGATCGGATCGATGTTAGCCAGCGCAATCGCCAGGCCTTCAAGGATGTGCGCACGGTCGCGCGCTTTACGCAGTTCGAAGATGGTACGACGCGTCACGACTTCACGACGGTGGCGCACGAAGGCTTCGATGATGCCTTTCAGCGTCATGATCTTCGGCTGGCCCTGATGCAATGCCACCATGTTGATGCCGAAGGAGACCTGCAGCTGCGTCAGTGAATAGAGGTTGTTGAGCACCACTTCGCCGACCGCATCGCGTTTGATCTCGATAACGATACGCATACCGTCTTTATCGGATTCATCACGCAGGCCGCTAATGCCTTCCACACGCTTCTCTTTCACCAGCTCGGCAATTTTCTCGATCAGGCGCGCTTTGTTTACCTGATACGGGATTTCATTGACGATGATGGTTTCACGGCCGGTTTTAGCGTCGGTTTCAATCTCACCGCGTGCGCGGATGTAAATTTTACCGCGACCGGTGCGATAGGCTTCTTCGATACCGCGACGACCGTTGATAAATGCCGCAGTTGGGAAGTCAGGACCAGTGATGTGTTCCATCAGGCCTTCAACGGTGATGTCTTCGTCTTCGATAAAGGCGAGGCAGCCGTTGATCACTTCCGTCAGGTTGTGCGGCGGAATGTTGGTCGCCATACCTACGGCGATACCGGACGAACCGTTCACCAGCAGGTTAGGAATTTTGGTCGGCAGAACTTCAGGAATTTGCTCGGTGCCGTCGTAGTTCGGCACAAAATCAACGGTCTCTTTTTCAAGGTCCGCCAGCAATTCAGAGGAGATCTTCGCCATGCGCACTTCGGTATAACGCATCGCTGCGGCGGAGTCGCCATCAACGGAACCGAAGTTACCCTGACCATCTACCAGCATGTAGCGCAGGGAGAACGGCTGGGCCATACGAACGATACTTTCGTATACCGCGGAATCACCGTGTGGGTGATATTTACCGATCACGTCACCGACCACACGGGCCGATTTCTTATAAGCTTTGTTCCAGTCGTTACCCAGTTCGCTCATGGCAAAAAGCACACGGCGGTGCACCGGCTTTAAGCCATCACGCACATCGGGTAAAGCTCGGCCAACGATGACCGACATGGCGTAATCGAGGTAGGAGTTTTTTAACTCTTCTTCGATATTGACCGGTGTAATTTCTCTCGCAAGGTCGCTCATGGAGCCGCTATCCCTCTACATAATGCCGGTTTTTAATGGTGCGAAAGTATATCACAGTGGTTGCTCTCGGTGAACGTAAAGCAGGGTTTAATGCCGCTTTTCCTTGCAGGTGAGAGATGCGCTGGCAAGAGTTAAGCGTTTATACTGAGGGAATATTTTGTCAGGAGTCGTGATTCAATGAGTGAACAACCGCAGGAAAGCCGCCAAAACGTCGACCACGCTGAGATTGCCAAGTTTGAAGCGGTCGCATCGCGCTGGTGGGATTTAGAGGGTGAGTTTAAGCCGTTACACCGCATCAATCCCCTGCGTCTTGGCTGGATTGCCCAGCACAGCAATGGTTTGTTTGGTAAGAAGGTGCTGGATGTCGGCTGCGGCGGCGGTATTTTAGCGGAGAGCATGGCGCGCGAAGGTGCCAACGTGACCGGGCTGGATATGGGCGCGGAGCCGCTGGAGGTGGCACGTTTGCATGCGCTGGAGAGCGGTGTGAGCGTGAACTATGTGCAGCAGACCGTGGAAGATCATGCGATCAGCCATGCGGGGGCCTATGACGTGGTGACTTGCATGGAGATGCTGGAGCACGTACCGGATCCGCGTTCTGTGGTGCTGGCTTGTGCGCAGTTGGTTAAACCGGGCGGCGAAGTGTTCTTCTCGACCATTAACCGTAATCCCAAGGCGTGGTTGCTGGCGGTGTTTGGTGCCGAGTATGTGATGCGCATGGTGCCGCGCGGTACCCATGACGTGAAGAAGTTTATCCGTCCGGCGGAGTTGCTGAACTGGGTTGATGAGACGCCGCTGCGTGAGATGGGTATGATCGGCCTGCATTATAATCCGCTGACCAATCAGTTCCGGTTGGGACGTGGCGTGGATGTGAATTATATGGTGCATACGCATCGTCAGGATTGAGTGTTTGCGTGGTGGCTGCGGGGACGGTGCATGGTTGCTATAGGGACTTGTGCATGGTTGCTGCGGGGACGGTGCGTCGGCCAGTAAAGCCCCGCCCGATCGCAAAGGAAACACGCATCCATGCAGATCGGCCGCCGCATCCCTGCGGCGGACGCTTTGCTCTTCGGGCGGGGCTTTACTGGCCCTGAACGTTGATCATGGCTTTGAGTCGCGCTGCGTTGTGGATTAGCTTCATTAAGTTGCCCTCGCAGCCGCTGTCGTTACCATAATGCAGCGGCTGGGGCGCACATTATTGAGCTATTCGTCGCTTAAACCCGCCTCTACGAACACCTAATCATTCTGCGATTGTGCAAAGAATTCGGCCCCGCCTCCTTATTGAACTTCATGTGGTTGCAGTACAAATAATTGCGCTTTCGGTTGTTTCAATACTCCTTTAAAAACCTCGAATGATGGTGCTTCGCCCTTGTACGGAGAATGACTTGGCGTCACTGCGGAAATATCCCCTTAAACGCGGTTTTCTTTCTTGGTTCGCTCATTAACGCTTCCAGCGCCTCAACGCATGTCAGGTAGTGTGGCGTTTGTTTGTGCGCCAGCACGGCGGCTTCATCGGTGTAAGCTTCATAAATAAAGAAGCGCGTCGGCACGTGGCTGTCCTGCAACACATCAAAGCGCAGGTTGCCAGGCTCCTTTAATGCTCCCAAATGATTCAGCTCAAATACTCGCAGAAATTCGTCGATACAGTCGGGTTTGACGTTGATTTCAACCAGCGTGACTTCCATCGGCATGTCCTTTTTTATCGCGATTAGCAAAGTGGCAATCCTGGTAAAGCTTGTTTAATAAAACTCTCGCAGCGATCACAGTTCAAACTTTCAGCGCTGGGCTAAGCCGTTCATCTGGAGGTGAAAACTCTCGCGCGCAGCTATCTTTGCAGTAACACCCGTTGGGCCGTCGGTGTGGAGCACCCGTTCCGTTTCAACAGGAGTTTTGCGATGACACACGCCCCGCATTTGATGGCGCTCGACGCCGGTACTGGCAGTATTCGCGCCGTGATTTTCAACCTTCAAGGTGAGCAGATCGCTGTGGCGCAAGCTGAATGGCGGCACCTTGCCCTGCCCGACGTGCCGGGATCGATGGAGTTTGATCTGAGCCACAACTGGTCACTCGCCTGTCAGTGTATTCAGCAGGTGCTGCAACAGTCGCAACTGCCAGCCAGCGCGATTCGCAGCGTGGCCTGCTGCTCCATGCGTGAAGGGATCGTGCTCTATAACAAAGCCGGTGAGGCGATTTGGGCCTGCGCCAACGTCGATGCCCGCGCTAGCCGAGAAGTGAGTGAGCTTAAGGAAATTCATCACGGCGAGTTTGAGCGTGAAATCTATCAGTGCTCAGGGCAAACCCTGGCACTTGGAGCAATGCCACGCCTGTTATGGCTGGCGCATCATCGACCCGATATCTATCGTCAGGCGGCAACGCTTTCGATGATCAGCGACTGGCTGGCGAAATGTCTGAGTGGCGAACTGGCAGTGGATCCTTCCAACGCGGGCACCACCGGCCTGCTGGATTTACGCACCCGAAACTGGCGGCCTGATTTGCTGGAGATGGCGGGTTTACGCGGCGATATATTGTCTCCCGTGGCCGAAACCGGCACGCAGCTGGGAACCGTGACAGCCGAAGCAGCTCGCCAGTGTGGGCTGGCGCAAGGCACAGTGGTTGGCATGGGCGGGGGTGATGTGCAGTTGGGCACGCTGGGGTTAGGCGTGGTGAAGGCAGGCCAAACCGCGGTGCTCGGCGGCACTTTCTGGCAGCAGGTGGTGAATCTGCCGCAGCCGCAGGTTGATCCTGAGATGAATATTCGTGTGAATCCCCATGTCATTCCCGGCATGGCGCAGGCGGAAGCGATCAGTTTTTTCACCGGCCTGACCATGCGCTGGTTCCGTGATGCCTTTTGCGGTGAAGAGAAATTGTTGGCGGAGCGTCTGGGAGTGGATTGTTACAGCCTGCTGGAAGAGATGGCCGCACGTGTGCCGGCCGGATCCTGGGGCGTGATGCCGGTGTTCTCAGATGCGATGCATTTCAATAAGTGGTATCACGCTGCACCTTCATTTATTAACCTCTCCATCGATCCCGAACGCTGTAACAAGCAGACGCTGTTTCGCGCGCTGGAGGAGAATGCCGCGATTGTTTCGGCCTGCAATCTGGATCAGGTGGCGGCATTTTCCGGTGTCCAAACCTCGCAGTTAGTGTTTGCGGGTGGTGGTGCTAAGGGCAAATTGTGGAGCCAGATCTTGAGCGATGTCACCGGATTGACGGTGAAAGTGCCGCAGGTAAAAGAAGCGACCGCGCTCGGCTGCGCGATTGCCGCTGGAGTGGCGGCGGGCATTTACAGCAGCTTGCAGGAAACAGGAGAATCATTGGTACGTTGGGAACGGGAATTCCAGCCTAACGCAGAACATCATCAACTCTATCAGCAACAAAAAGCCAACTGGCAGCAAGTTTATGCCGACCAACTCACCCTGGTGGACAGTGGCTTAACCACATCGATGTGGAAAGCGCCGGGTTTGTAACTCACTGCTATCCAGATCAATTTCCTTTTAGACGCGTACCAGGCTTTTTTGTAGTCTGGATTGGTCACAAAAAATTCATAAGCAATTTTAGATAAGTTCGCTACTGGCGGCCTTGTCAGGGCTTTTTTTACTTCAGAAATTTCCGTGATGAGAACCTTTGAGCAATAAACACGCGCTCGATCAAAAAGTGAAAAAAAAGTCGCTGGCAGTTGACACCAGTGGCAGGCCTTACGGAATGGGGATCCAGGAATTTCGCTACCCCCCAGGACGGATTTTTTCGCGAAAATCAACTCTTGTGATGATCAGAATGCTGACTAGAATACTCACCATATTGTTGTTCAAACTTCCCGCACCCCCTATATATAGTGTTTATCCACAGGCTTACTCACAATGAGCGGCTTGTGCATAGACCTTGTGCATAGTTGGGGGATAACTCTCTATTTCATGGACAGGTAAACACGCGACATGAACCAAAGTCTGCTCGTTACTAAACGCGATGGCCGTCAGGAGCGCATTGATCTCGATAAGATTCACCGGGTACTGGATTGGGCCGCTGAAGGGCTGACCAACGTCTCTGTGTCTCAGGTTGAGCTGCGTTCCCACATTCAGTTTTACGATGGAATTCGTACTTCTGATATCCACGAGACCATCATCAAGGCCGCTGCAGACCTGATCTCCCGTGATGCGCCGGATTACCAGTACCTGGCTGCGCGCCTCGCCATCTTCCACCTGCGTAAAAAAGCGTACGGCCAGTTTGAACCGCCGAAGCTGTACGATCAGGTCGTGAAAATGGTTGAGATGGGCAAATACGACCGTCACCTGCTGGAAGATTACAGCGTTGAAGAGTTCGAGCAGATGGACGAGTTTCTCGACCACTGGCGCGATATGAACTTCTCTTACGCCGCCGTGAAGCAGCTGGAAGGGAAATACCTGGCGCAGAACCGTGTGAGCGGTGAGATCTATGAGAGCGCCCAGTTCCTGTACATTTTGGTCGCTGCTTGCCTGTTCTCCGGTTATCCGCGTGAAACGCGTATGGATTACGTGCGTCGTTTCTATGATGCCGTGTCGACCTTCAAAATCTCACTGCCAACACCAATCATGTCTGGCGTGCGTACCCCTACCCGTCAGTTCAGCTCTTGCGTCCTGATCGAGTGCGGTGACAGCCTTGATTCCATCAACGCCACCTCCAGCGCTATTGTGAAATACGTTTCTCAGCGCGCCGGTATCGGCATCAACGCCGGTCGCATTCGTGCGCTGGGCAGCCCGATCCGTGGCGGTGAAGCCTTCCACACCGGCTGTATCCCGTTCTATAAGCATTTCCAGACGGCAGTGAAGTCGTGCTCACAAGGCGGCGTACGTGGCGGTGCAGCCACTCTGTTCTACCCGATGTGGCATCTGGAAGTGGAAAGCCTGCTGGTGTTGAAAAACAACCGTGGTGTTGAAGGCAACCGCGTGCGCCATATGGATTACGGCGTACAGATTAACAAGCTGATGTATACCCGCCTGCTGAAAGGCGAAGACATCACTCTGTTCAGCCCGTCTGACGTGCCTGGCCTGTACGATGCGTTCTTCGCCGATCAGGACGAGTTCGAGCGTCTGTACACCAAATACGAGAAAGACGACAGCATCCGCAAACAGCGCGTGAAGGCGGTTGAACTGTTCTCACTGATGATGCAGGAACGTGCTTCTACCGGCCGTATCTACATCCAGAACGTCGACCACTGCAACACCCACAGCCCGTTTGATCCGGCTATCGCGCCAGTACGCCAGTCTAACCTGTGCCTGGAAATCGCGCTGCCGACCAAACCGCTGAACGACGTCAATGATGAAAGCGGCGAAATTGCCCTGTGTACGCTGTCTGCGTTTAACCTTGGTGCGATTGACAGCCTCGACGATCTGGAAGAGCTGGCGACACTGGCGGTACGTGCGCTGGATGCCCTGCTGGATTATCAGGATTACCCAATCCCGGCGGCCAAACGCGGCGCCATGGGCCGTCGTACCCTGGGTATTGGCGTGATCAACTACGCTTACTATTTGGCGAAGAACGGCGTGCGTTACTCTGATGGCAGCGCTAACAACCTGACGCATAAAACTTTCGAAGCGATTCAGTACTACCTGCTGAAAGCGTCGAACGAGCTGGCGAAAGAGCAAGGCGCTTGTACGTGGTTCAAAGAAACCACTTACTCACAAGGCATCCTGCCGATCGATACCTATAAAAAGGATCTCGACGCGGTTTGCAGCGAACCGCTGCACCTGGATTGGGAAGCACTGCGTGAGTCGATCGTTACGCACGGTCTGCGTAACTCCACGCTCTCTGCCCTGATGCCGTCTGAAACCTCTTCACAGATTTCAAACGCCACCAACGGTATTGAGCCACCGCGCGGTCACATCAGTATCAAAGCATCCAAAGACGGTATTTTGCGTCAGGTGGTGCCAGAGTATGAGCGCCTGAAAGATCAGTACGAACTGCTGTGGGAAATGCCTTCCAACGACGGCTATCTGCAGCTGGTTGGCGTGATGCAGAAATTCATCGACCAGGCGATTTCGTCGAACACCAACTACGATCCAAGCCGTTTCGCCAATGGCAAAGTGCCGATGAAGCAGTTGCTGAAAGATCTGCTGACCGCGTATAAGTTTGGCGTGAAAACCCTGTACTACCAAAACACCCGTGACGGTGCGGAAGATGCGCAGGACGATCTGGCTCCTTCCATTCAGGATGACGGCTGCGAAAGCGGCGCTTGTAAGATTTAATTAGTCAGACGCCCTATCTTGTCAGGGCCGGCACTGGTCGGCCCTCATCACTTTTGGACTTAGCCATGGCTTACACCACATTTTCGCAGAACAAAAACGACCAGCTGTTAGAACCGATGTTCTTCGGCCAGTCAGTTAACGTTGCCCGTTTCGACCAGCAGAAATACGACATCTTTGAAAAGCTGATCGAAAAGCAACTCTCCTTCTTCTGGCGTCCGGAAGAAGTCGACGTCTCACGCGACCGCATCGATTATCAGGCGCTGCCGGATCACGAGAAACACATTTTTATCAGTAACCTGAAGTATCAGACGCTGCTGGATTCCATTCAGGGTCGTAGCCCGAACGTGGCGCTGCTGCCGCTGATCTCCATTCCAGAACTTGAAACCTGGATTGAAACCTGGGCGTTCTCTGAAACCATCCACTCACGCTCTTATACCCATATCATCCGTAACATCGTGAATGATCCTTCACTGGTGTTTGACGATATCGTCACCAACGAGCAGATTCTGGCGCGTGCGCAGGATATCTCCAAGTACTACGACGATCTGATCGAGATGACCAGCTACTGGCATCTGCTGGGTGAAGGCACGCACGAGGTGGCGGGTAAAACCGTGACCGTGAATCTGCGTGCCCTGAAAAAGCAGCTGTATATCTGCCTAATGAGCGTCAACGCATTGGAAGCGATTCGCTTCTACGTCAGCTTTGCGTGTTCCTTCGCGTTCGCTGAGCGTGAGCTGATGGAAGGTAACGCCAAGATCATTAAGCTGATTGCGCGTGACGAAGCACTGCACCTGACCGGCACTCAGCATATGCTGAACCTGCTGCGCACCGGTGAAGATGATCCAGAGATGAAAGAGATCGCTGCCGAGTGTCGTGACGAATGTTATGACCTGTTCAAGAAAGCCGCCGAGCAAGAGAAAGAGTGGGCAGAGTATCTGTTCAGCGGTGGCTCGATGATCGGTCTGAACAAAGACATTCTGTGCCAGTACATCGAGTACATCACCAACATCCGCATGCAAGCGGTTGGCCTCGATCTGCCCTTCCAGACACGTTCTAACCCGATTCCATGGATCAACTCGTGGCTGGTATCGGACAACGTGCAGGTTGCGCCGCAGGAAGTGGAAGTGAGTTCTTACCTGGTCGGCCAGATTGACGCCGAAGTCGGCGAAGACGACTTCAACGACTTCCAGCTGTAAGCATGAGCCGTTCTGTTGTTATTCTGCGCAGTTCCGGCTCCCGGCTGGAGTGCGCAGAAGATCATCCCAATCTGCTGACGGCACTGGAAGCGCACAATGTCTGCGTAGAGTTTCAGTGCCGTGAAGGCTACTGCGGTTCATGTCGCATGCGTCTATTGAAAGGCGAAGTGGCTTACGCGGAAACCCCGCTGGCGTTTATTCAGAAGGGCGAGATTTTGCCCTGCTGCTGCCGCGCCAAAGGGGAGATTGAGATCGAGTTTTAAGCGTAAATTACCCGTAGCTGCGCAATTTATTGCGCGTTTTTCAGCGGCCCCCGCCGCTGCAGTCACGCGCGATAAATCTCGCCGCTACAGCTTCACTGCTTCCAGTACATCTATCCAGCCATGCCCAGTGCTGACTTCACTGCCGTGCAGCCAGCGGCGCAGCATGTTCATCGCCATCATCGCCACTACCTTCTGCCGCGTTTCGACGTTGTGACGTCCATGGGTGAATTTCACGCGCTGGCCCCAGCTGGCTTCCGGCGTGTGCAGCGCAATCGCCACTTCGCCCTCTTCCAGATTACCTACCGACAGCGCCAGCACCGTGCCGTGATGGGCGGCGAGAGTGCGCGTACGCTCGACCTGCGCTTCCAACGGTTCATCGTGGGGTGGCAGGATCTCCGCTGCGCTGAGCGGGACTTCGGCTGACGCCAGCTGCCAGTTAAGTAATCCCGCGGTGTATTGTTCGCTAAGCGCCAGTCGGAAACCGCGCTCCTGCAGTTCACGCGCTAACAAAGCAGGCAGTCCTTCCGTCCCTTCGAAGATGGTGCACTCGGCCAGCAGCAGTCTAACCTGTTGCCACGCCTGCTCCATCGCCACACGCTGGCTGGCTGGGCCGGTGAGTTTGATTTCGATAATCGGCATTGATGAGCGGTAGCCCATCACCACGCCTTCCGGTAGCGGTAAGGGCTCCAGTTCGGCGGCAAGATCACTTTCGCCACGACCGAAGGTGGTCAGGCGCAGGCATAACGGCGGCTCGGGTAGATCAAAACGCGCTTTCAGACGCGGAATAATCTCCTGCTCCACCATCACTTTGAATTCTGACGGCACGCCCGGCGTGAAGAATATCCAGCAGCGATTGAGCGGTAACGCGAAGCCACAGGCGGTACCCACCGGATTATCAATCAGTTCGGCATTGGCCGGGATTTCCGCCTGCTTACGGTTGCTCGGTGCCATGATGCGTCCACGGCTGGCAAACCAGGCTTCCATTTTCTCCAGCCACTCCTGCTGGATCACTAATTCGGTGCCACAGGCAGTGGCAGCCGCTAGCGCGCTGAGGTCGTCGCTGGTTGGCCCAAGGCCGCCGTTCACAATCAGTACATCGGCAATCTGGCTGCGACTCTGCAGCGCCTCCACCAGTGAGGACATCGCGTCACCCACGGTACTGCGGCTGGTCATCGGCAAACCGTGCTGGAACAATACATCCGCGAGCCATGCGGCGTTGGTATCGACAATCTGGCCATGCAACACTTCATCGCCCGTTGAGAGCATTTCAACACGTATCACGTTACTTTCTCCTTATCCCTGTCGCTTTACTGTAGAAAGCGCACACGCGAAACACAATCGCCGTTGGTGCGAAACAAGGGTTCGAGACAAATAAGTCGATATATCCTAAATCATTCAGGATGCAAGATGGCGGCAAGGGAATGGCTGCCATGGCGCGGACTAAGGTAAGTGATTGGGGTGAATGAAAGCAGCCAATGCTGAGGTTTGACGGGTATAGGCGGAAACGAGAGGAATCGGGCGCAACTGACGTTACGCCCCGATAATTTAGCGGCGAGCCAACAGCAAACCGACAAACAGGCCAGCGGCGGCACCGATGCCAATCCCCTGCCACGGTTTCTCATGCACGTAATCATCAGCCTGATAGGCGACTTTTTTGGCACGATAGTAGTAGCTGTCAGACGCCTGGCTAACGCGATTCTTCACGTCTTCCAGTGCCTGTTCCGCTTTGAGCTTCAGTTCGATGTACTTTTGATCGGCCGGATCGCCCGACGATTTCAGCACTTCTTCCAGTGTTTCTGTCAGTAGCGCCAGGTCGTCATCCAGGCGGGTTTCAAATTGATCTGAAGATGACACGTTATACTTCCTCCATGCTCGTCATTTATCGTCGTTTAACTATAGTCATTAATTCGGTATTTGCTGTGTACCTGGCATTAGGATTACGCTGGGTTTTGCCCGACTCAATGCAAAGTTGCGTAATCCGCGCTATTGCCGCGTGAATTCTGCTTCGCTTATTTGATTAATCTGATAAATTTTCGTCAGACTGAATTTTTTAATTTCGCGACTGTCGTAACCCCGTGTAGCCAGACGTAATGCGTCTTACGAAAGTCACAACACACCAGAGCAGCTAAGGATTAGATTTCCGGCATGAATCGTAGAAAATTTATGAAAGCGTCCATGGCCCTCTCTGCCGCAAGCGGCATGACCGGGCTCTCCTCGCTGTTTGCGCAGTCCGCCTGGGCCGATGATGGTATCGCCGACGGCACCGCAGTGCGCTTCGATTTCGACTCACTGAAAAAGAAAGCCTCTGCGTTGGCGAAACAGCCCTGGGGCGGCGCACCCGGCCCGCTTCCTGACACCCTGGCCAACCTGACACCGCAGGCCTACAACGAAATTCAGTACGACGCTAACCATTCGCTGTGGAACAACATTCCCGATCGCGAACTGGATGTGCAGTTCTTCCACGTGGGGATGGGCTTTAAACGCCGTATCCGCATGTTCTCAGTAGATGCCGATAGTCGCGAAGCGCGCGAAATCCACTTCCGTCCGGAACTGTTTAACTATCACAACGCCAACGTTGATACCCAACAGCTGGTCGGCAAAACCGATTTAGGCTTCGCCGGTTTCCGTGCGTTTAAAAAACCGGAACTGGCACGTCGCGATATCGTTTCGTTCCTCGGCGCGAGCTACTTCCGCGCCGTGGATGAAACCTTCCAGTACGGCTTGTCAGCACGTGGGGTGGCGGTAAATACCTTCAGCAACGGTCACGAAGAGTTCCCTGACTTCACCGCCTTCTGGTTTGAAACGCCGAAAGCGGATGACACCACCTTTGTGGTGTATGCCCTGCTGGACGGCGCCAGCTTGACCGGTGCATACAAGTTCACCATCCACTGCGAAGATAAGCGCGTGGTGATGGAGGTGGAGAACCACCTGTTTGCCCGCAACGACATTCGTCAGCTTGGCATCTCGCCAATGACCAGTATGTTCAGCTGCGGCACCAACGAGCGTCGCATGTGTAATACCTATCACCCGCAAATCCATGACTCCGATCGTCTGGCAATGTGGACCGGTAAAGGCGAGTGGATTGCGCGCCCGCTGAACAACCCGCAGCGCTTGCAGTTCAATGCCTATGAAGATGAAAACCCACGTGGTTTCGGCCTGTTGCAGCTCAATCATGACTTCAAAGATTATCAGGATGTGATTGGCTGGTATGACAAACGTCCTAGCCTGTGGGTCGAACCGATTGGCAAATGGGGTAAAGGCGCCATCAATCTGATGGAGATCCCGACCACTGGTGAAACACTGGATAACGTGGTGTGCTTCTGGCAGCCAACCGAGCCGGTCAAAGCGGGCAGCGAATTCAACTTCCAGTACAAACTCTACTGGAGCCAGTTACCGCCTGTGCGCAGCGGTCTGGCGCGCGTGGACGCAACGCGCACCGGTATCGGTAGCTTCCCAGAGGGTTGGGCACCGGGTGAACACTTCCCCGATCAGTGGTGCCGTCGCTTTGCGATTGATTTCGTCGGTGGCGATCTGAAAGCCGCTGCGCCGAAAGGTATTGAGCCGGTGATCACCGTCAATGCGGGTACCATCAAGCAGGTTGAGATTCTGTATGTTGAACCGCTCAACGGCTACCGCATCTTGTTTGACTGGTATCCGAACAGCGACTCCACCAAGCCGGTGGATATGCGCCTGTTCCTGCGTACCAAAGATGAGACATTAAGTGAAACCTGGCTGTATCAGTACTTCCCACCGCCGCCAGATCAGCGTAAGTACACCGATGACCGGCAGATGACGCCGGGCTGATATACCCAAAATAGTTCGCATTTCAGGAAGGCGGCAATCGTGTGAGTCACGATGAGCTTACTCAAATAAGTGATTCGGGTGAGCCAAAGCAGTTAAGGCACCTGTAATTTGAAATATGACGAGTATAAACGGCGAGGCGCAATCCTCGCCGTTATCCTTTCTGCATACCGATGTGCGGGATATTGTCTTCCATATACACCTCACCCACCGCTTTGAACCCCAGACGACCGTAAAACCCTTCCAGATGTGCCTGTGCAGAGAGATAAATAGTGCGTTGCGCCCAATGGGTATCGCAACTTTCCAGCGCTTTCTCCATCAGCCGATAGCCCAGCTTCAGGCCGCGCGCTTCCTCCGACACGATCACGCGGCCAATCATCACCGGGGCACTGTCCAGTGAAGGCGTGAGCACCCGAGCGTAGGCCAGCAATTTTCCATCAAGAAAGCCCATGATATGGCGATTGTCTGCCCGTAAATCCTGACCATCGACATCTTGATAGGGGCAGTTCTGCTCCACAATGAATACGTGGTTGCGCAGCGCCAGCACGGTATACAACTGCTGTGCGGTCAATTCACTGTGGTGGCAATCAAGCCATTGCATTTCCATGGTGCTTCCTTGTCTGAGCGAAAAAAGTGATCTCCCGAGATTATCACAGCGTGCAGGCATTGAGCAGCCGAACTGGGTGCCGCATTGCCTTGCCGTGATCGTATTCTCAGATTACAGGCAAAAAAAATCAGGCCCTGAGGCCTGATTCTTGGGGTCAAAGCGCATTTACATCAGAGGCTGAGCCATCTGCACCAGCGAAATCAGTGGCTGAGGATAGACACCCAGCAGCAGCACCAGAATCGCCGAGATCAGCACTACCACACCACCGGCGGTGAACGCCCAGTTGGCTGGCGTGTCACGATCGCGCGTGTGCATTTCTGGTGGGCTGAGGTACAGGCTCACTGTCACACGCAGATAGTAGTAAAGACCGATCGCACTGCCGGCAACGACTGCCGCGGTTAACCACCACAGATGCGCGTTAACACCGGAAGCAATGACGTAGAACTTACCAATGAAGCCCAGCGTCATCGGGATACCGGCCAGAGACAGCATCATGACGGTCATGACCGCTGACAGAATTGGACGATGCCAGAACAGACCACGGTAAGAGTAAAGCGTATCCGCATCCGGGCCACGGTACGGGCTGGACATCAGGCTGACCACACCGAACGCGCCGAGGCTGCTGAACAGGTAACCGGCCAGATAGACGCCTGCGGTTTCCAGCGACAGCTGATGGGTTTTCACCGCAATCAGCGACACCAGCAGATAGCCCAGGTGCGCGATCGATGAGTAACCGAGCAGACGTTTGATGTTGCTCTGCGAAATCGCCATCAGGTTACCGAACAGAATCGACACAAAGGCGATGACACCGAGCACGGTGCGCACGGCTTCGCTGTCGGTCACTGGCGCGTACAGGAACAAGCGCATCACCACACCAAAGATGGCGATCTTGCTGGCGGTGGCCAGGAAGGTCGACACTGGCGCAGGCGCACCCTGATACACGTCTGGCGTCCACAAGTGGAACGGTACCAGTGACAGCTTGAAGCCAAGGCCGATAATCATCATGCCCAGACCCACCAGCAACAGCGGCTGTTGGATCATGCTGTCATTCAGGCTCTTACCCAACTGCACAAAGCTCAGGCTACCGGAATCGGCATAAATCAGCGCGATACCAAAGATCAGGAACGAGGATGCCGCAGCGGACAGGATCATGTACTTCAGTGCCGCTTCCAGCGAACGTTTCTGGCGGAAGGCATAACCAATCAGGCCAAACAGCGGCAGTGACAGCAGTTCGATACCGATGAACAGCGCCGCCAGATGATTAGCACTCGCCAGCACGATCCCACCCAGTGCCGCAATCAGCACCAGCAGATAGAACTCATCTTTGTTGTCCGGGAAACCGGCCAGCCACGGATAAGCAAAGGTGCAGGTGGCGAGGCTGGCAAGCAGCACCAGCGCGGTGTAGAACATCGAGTAACCGTCAACGCGCAGCAGCGGCGTGACATCCATGGCACCGACATGACCGACAAACCACAGTGAAAACAGCGCCACGTTCAGGCCAATCACCGTCAGCGTGGCATTAACAAAGTGGTTGCGTCGCCACGCAATGGACAGCATCACCACCACCACCGTCAATCCGACGATCAACAGCGGCAGTAACGCAATCAGATGTTGAGGAGTTATTGTCATGGCGAATTACGGCCTTGTAGTTGAAATTGAAGCGGTAAACCACTGCTGAATATTGCTCATCGCAGCATGAGAGGTATCAAGGATCGGCTGAGGATAAATACCCAACAGAACCAGCAGCACCACCAGCACGCCGATGGTCATAAATTCACGCGGCGACATGCCCGGCAGCGGATCTTTCGATTTCGCTTCGCCATAGTAAGCACGCTGCATCATGACCAGCGAATACACCGAGGCAAACACCAGACCAAAGGTGGCAATCACGATAATCACCGGCACCACCTGGAAGCTGCCGGTCAGAATCATAAATTCGCCGACAAAGTTACCGGTGCCCGGCATACCGAGGTTGGCCACCGCGAAGAACAGCGACAGTCCCGGAATCCATTTGATACGTCCCCACAAACCGCCCATCTGGCGCAGGTCACGGGTATGCAGACGCTCATACAGCTGGCCACACAAGATAAACAGTGCGGCGGCGGACAAGCCGTGCGCAATCATCTGGATAACCGCCCCCTGGAACGCCAGCTGGCTGCCGGTATAAATAGCAATCAGCACGAAGCCCATGTGCGAAACGGAGGTGTAAGCAATCAGACGCTTGATATCCGTCTGCGAGAACGCCATCCAGGCACCGTAGAAGATACCGAGCAGGCCAAGCCACATGGCAATCGGCGCAAACTCTGCGGAGGCATTCGGGAACAGTGGCAGGCTGAAGCGCAGCAAGCCGTATGCCGCGGTTTTCAGCAAGATACCCGCGAGGTCAACCGAACCGGCAGTGGGCGCCTGGCTGTGCGCATCTGGCAGCCAGCCGTGTAATGGCACCACCGGCATTTTCACCGCAAAGGCAATGAAGAAGCCGAGCATCAGCAGATATTCAACGGTGTGCGACATCGGCGTTTTCAGCAACTCTTCGTAGCTGAAGGTCCAGACGCCGGTGGCGTTGAAGTGCACAAACACCAGCGCCAGAATCGCAATCAACATCACCAGACCCGATGCCTGGGTATAGATGAAGAATTTGGTGGCGGCACTGATACGTGTTTTACCGTCAGAGGCTTTATGACCCCAGAGCGCGATGAGGAAGTACATCGGCACCAGCATCATTTCCCAGAAGAAGAAGAACAGGAACATGTCGATGGAGAGGAACACGCCAATCACACCACCGAGGATCCACATCAGGTTGAGGTGGAAAAAGCCCTGATACTTCTCGATTTCATTCCAGGAACAGAGCACCGCCATCAACCCGAGCAGACCAGTCAGCACCACCATCAGTAGTGACAAACCGTCGATAGCCAGATGGAAGTTAATGCCGAAGCGCGGAATCCATGGCACCGAGAAAGTCGACTGCCACTGCGGCATTCCGGCAGCTTGCGTGAGTGAATAGCCTCCCTGCAGCCACAACTGCAGACCGAGTGCCAGCGTCAGTCCCATGGTGATCATGGCGATCCAGCGCGGCACTTTTGCGCCGAGGCGCTCTGCTAACCAGCAAAGCAGACCCCCAACAAAAGGTATGATTATTAGCCAAGGTAATAGCACGGCATACTTCCCTTTTTTCAACCTGATTTCGAGCTATCTTGCTTGCCATTTTCGTCACCAACAGTGCTCGCCATCCTCACGTAAAAAAACGCTTGGGTTGCTACACACTGACGGCTTCAAAATGGCTACATCAATAACGCTTCGTCATTCAGGCAATTTTTCACATTCGCTTCTGGGATGAGAGAACCATTGATTCTCTCGCCCCCGCTCATCAATCTTTAAATCACCAGCATCAGCGCCAATACCACCACGGCACCGACACTCATGGAAGCCACATACCAGCGCACGTAACCGTTCTCGCTCACCACCAGGCCTTTATTACCAATGCGCGACAGCAGCGCAGGCAGGTTCATCAGTGAGTTAAGCGGATCGCGCTTCAGCAGCCAGGCAATGCCCAGATAAGGTTTCACAAACACCTTGTCATACAGCCAGTCGAAGCCCCATGCCGCAAACCACCAGGTGCCGAAGAAACGACCCGGCGCGCTGTTGGCGACACTCGTGACGAGCTGGCGTTTGCCAAGCCATAGGGCAGCAGCAATCAGGATGCCGACAATCGCCACCACGCCTGAAGTGATTTCCAGCGCCACTTTGCCGCCTTCACCGAATTCATTCTGCGGCAGTACACCCGCCAGCGGTGGCGTAATCATGGCGCCAACGAAGGTGGAGAGAACTAACAGCACAATCAGTGGCAGATGGTGAGTGATGCCTTTGCCCGCGTGCGCATGAATTTTCTCTTCGCCGTGGAACACGATGAAGATCATGCGGAAGGTGTAGATCGAGGTCAGGAATGCACCGACCAGACCCGCCACCATCAGATTGATGTGACCATTTGCCAGCGCACCAAACAGGATTTCATCTTTACTGTAGAAACCTGCGGTAATCAGCGGCAGTGCCGCCAGCGCTGCGCCGCCCACCAGGAAGCAGGTGTACACCAGTGGGATGCTCTTACGCAGGCCGCCCATTTTGAAGATGTTCTGCTCGTGGTGGCAGGCCAGAATGACCGAACCGGAAGAAAGGAACAGTAGTGCTTTAAAGAAAGCGTGCGTCATCAGGTGGAAAATCGCCGCGTCCCATGCCTGCACGCCCAGCGCCAGGAACATGTAGCCGATCTGACTCATGGTTGAGTAAGCCAGCACGCGTTTGATATCGGTTTGCACCAGCGCAGCAAAACCTGCCAGCACCAGTGTAATCGCACCGATAATGCCGACCAGATGCAGCACTTCCGGCGTCAGCAGGAACAGACCATGGGTACGCGCAATCAGGTAGACACCCGCGGTCACCATGGTGGCGGCGTGGATCAATGCCGATACCGGCGTAGGACCGGCCATCGCATCGGCCAGCCAGGTTTGCAGAGGCAGCTGTGCAGATTTACCGACCGCACCACCCAACAGCATCAGGGTCGCCCACTGCAGCATATGGTTGTCAGCCGCGAAGTGCGCCGGCGCCAATTCCACCAGCTCACGGAAGTTCAGCGTGCCCAGTTCGTTGTAGAGAATGAACAGTGCGAATGCGAGGAACACGTCACCGACACGGGTGATGATGAACGCTTTCATCGCCGCTTTGCCATTTTCTGGATTGCTGTAGTAGAAGCCAATCAGCAGATAAGAGCACAGGCCTACGCCTTCCCAACCGAGATACATCAGCATCAGGTTGTCGGCCAGCACCAGCACCACCATGCTCGCGATGAACAGGTTGGTATAAGCGAAGAAGCGTGAATAGCCCTCTTCACCACGCATGTACCAGGAAGCGAACATATGGATGAAGAAGCCGACGCCGGTTACCACCGAGAGCATGGTCAGCGACAAGCCGTCCAGCACCAGGTTCACTTTGATATCAAAGTGGCCGACCTGCATCCAGGTCCACAGCGCCTGAGTAAAAGGTTGTTGACCGTTGCTGAAGAAATCCATACCAACGAAAACGGTGGTCAATGCCGCCAGACCTACCGATCCCATCCCCACCGCTGCCGACAGGTTCTCCGACCAGCGACCACGGGAAAACGCCAATAGCAGGAAGCCAATCAGCGGAAATAATACGGTTAAATAGAGAAGATTCATCCGCGCATCTCGCTCACTGTGTCAATGTTCAGCGTCTGACGACGACGATAGAGCTGCAGCAGCAGGGCAAGGCCAATACTGGCTTCCGCCGCCGCGAGGCTGATCGCCAGAATGTACATCACCTGGCCGTCAGCTTGTCCCCAGTAGCTGCCAGCTACCACCAACGCGAGCGCGGCGGCGTTGATCATGATCTCCAGACCAATCAGCATAAACAGCAAGTTGCGGCGCAGCACCAGCGAGGTCAGGCCGAGAACAAACAGCACAGCAGCCAACATCAGGCCGTGTTGTAACGGGATCATGCGTGATCCTCCTTATTCGCATGTGCATCAGCATGGCGATTGCTCAGCACTTCGCCCTGACGCTCTTCACGTCCGATATGGAAGGCCACTACCAGACCGGCCAGCAGCAGCATCGACGCCAGCTCAACCGCCAGAACGTAAGGACCAAACAGGCTGATACCCACTGCTTTCGCATCAATGACGGTGCCATCAATGCCCTGATCGTGCGCGGTGCTGATGGCGTAAATCATCACTGCCAGCAGCAGCAGTGAAACGATGCCGGGACCGATCCACAATGAAGGCTTCAGCCACTCGCGCTCCTGGTCCTGCTGGGTTTTGCCCAGGTTCAGCATCATCACCACGAACACGAACAGCACCATAATGGCACCTGCGTAAACGATGATTTCTAGCGCACCGGCGAAGTAAGCACCCATAGAGAAGAACACGCCCGCAATAGAGAGCAGCGAGACAATCAGGTACAGCAGCGCATGTACCGGATTGGTGTGGGTGATGACGCGCAATGTCGTCAGCACCGCCACCAGTCCGCAAAGATAAAACGCAAATTCCATACCCGGCTCCTTAAGGTAACAAGCTTTTGACGTCGATCGGCTTGGCTTCGTTTTCCGCTTCGCCTTTCTCTTTCCCGTCGATCGCCATACCCGCCATGCGATAGAAGTTGTACTCCGGATATTTACCCGGACCGGAAATCAGCAGGTCCTGCTTCTCGTACACCAGATCCTGACGCTTGAACTCACCCAGTTCGAAATCGGGAGTCAGCTGAATCGCCGTGGTCGGGCACGCTTCTTCACACAGACCGCAGAAGATGCAGCGTGAGAAGTTGATACGGAAGAACTCCGGATACCAGCGGCCATCTTTGGTTTCGGCTTTCTGCAGCGAGATACAACCCACCGGGCAAGCTACCGCACACAGGTTACAGGCAACGCAACGTTCTTCGCCGTCCGGATCGCGCGTCAGCACGATACGGCCACGATAACGCGGCGGCAGGTAAACCGGCTCTTCTGGATACATCTGGGTTTCGCGCTTGGCGAAGGCATGCATGCCTATCATCCAGATACTGCGCACTGTCGTGCCGAAGCCAACGACAATATCTTTTAAAGTCATCTCAAAACCCCTTACTGCGCGCTGTACAGAATCACTGCGGCAGTCGCCAGCAGGTTCAATAACGTCAACGGCAGACACACTTTCCAGCCGAACGACAGCACCTGGTCATAACGTGGACGCGGCAGCGCAGCACGAATCAGGATAAACATCACCATAAAGAACGCCGTTTTCAGGGCGAACCAGATGAATGGCGGCAGGAATGGACCGTGCCAGCCACCGAAGAACAGCGTGACAATCAGCGCTGAAACGGTGGTGATGGCCACATATTCACCGACGAAGAACAGACCGAACTTCATACCGGCATATTCGATGTGGTAACCATCGGCCAGTTCCTGTTCCGCTTCTGGCTGGTCAAACGGATGGCGGTGACATACCGCAACACCCGCGATACAGAAGGTCACGAAACCGAAGAACTGCGGAATGATGTTCCACAAGTGCGTCTGGCTCTCGACGATGGCGTTCATGTTGAATGAGCCGGCTTGCGCCACCACACCCATCAGCGACAGGCCAAGGAACACTTCGTAGCTCAGCGTCTGCGCCGAAGCACGCATTGCACCCAGCAGTGAGTATTTGTTGTTACTCGACCAACCGGCGAACAGCACGGCGTAAACCGCCAGACCGGCCATCATCAGGAAGAACAACAGACCGATATTCAGGTCTGTCACCATCCAGGTCGGTGAAACCGGCACGATGGCAAACGCCAGCAGCAGCGACACAAAGGCAATCACTGGCGCCAGGGTAAAGATGAAGCGATCGGTAAACGGCGGAACCCAGTCCTCTTTAAAGAACATTTTGATCATGTCCGCCGCCAGCTGCAGCGATCCGCCCCAGCCGACACGGTTTGGACCATAACGGTTCTGCCATAAGCCGAGCAGACGACGCTCGGCGAAACTCATGAAGGCACCACAACCCACCACTACCAGCAAAATCACAATCGTTTTGAGGATTTGGAGGAGGATGTCGATAACGTCCGGTGTCAGCCAGCTCATTGCGCGGCCTCCTGCAGTTTGTCAATTTGCGCACCCGAGAGGAATGGCGGTACACCCGGCATGCCCAACGGCAGACCCACCTGCCCTGCTTGCAGGGAAGTGGAGAAACGCACTGGCAAGTGCAGCGTTTCACCGGCGCAAACCAGTTCAACAGCAGACCCGTTATTCACACCCAGTTTTTCCGCATCAGCCGGGTTAATCACCAGCGTGGCTGGCGATATACGCTTCTGGAAGGTCGGCGAACGCTGAGTCATCTCTTCACTACCAAACAGCTGGTAGTAAGGCGCAACGCGATATTGCTCACCGCCAACGAAGCTTTCTGGCACGGTGGTGAACCATGGCAGTGAACCTTCACCGGCTTCAAACAGACGCACGCCCGGATCGCCGTGACGCAGTTTACCGCCCACTTCAGCCTGGAACTTGTTCCATGCCTGCGGGGAGTTCCAGCCTGGTGCCCAGGCAAATGGAATCTGCGAACGCGGTGCGCCTGGTTGGTTGTTCCCTTCCATTGAGAAGGCAAACATGGTGTCTTTATCCTGCGGCTGACGCGGTTCGTGCACGCTGATGTTGGCACGCATCGCGGTACGGCCACTGTTACGATGCGGTGAACGCGCCAGTTTCTGACCACGAATACGGAAGCTGGCATCTGGAGCAGCATCTTTGATGCCTTTCAGCTGTG
Organism: Erwinia sp. S63; assembly: GCF_016625195.1. Taxonomy (GTDB): domain Bacteria; phylum Pseudomonadota; class Gammaproteobacteria; order Enterobacterales; family Enterobacteriaceae; genus Pantoea. Next base: position 98,920 of record NZ_JACVUP010000001.1, on the reverse strand, counting down.
GCAGCGCCGCAACGGTGGCGTCAATCACGTGATCCAGCAGCGTCCAGTCGATCTGGCGGCTTTCGACGGTGCTATGCAGCGAGTGCAGCCAGCGCCAGCTCTCCAGCATCACAATGCTGTTGTCGTAGTAAGCCGGATCGTAAACCTGGAAGAAGCGCTGTGCGCGGCCTTCCTGGTTGATCGAGGTACCGTCGCTCTCAGCGAAGCTCGCCGTGGAGAGCACCAGACCGGCTTTCTCCAGCGTGGCGGTACGTTGGTGATCAACCACAATTACGTGCGCGGTGTTGTGCAGTGCTGCGTCAACGGTGGCTTTTGGTGCGTGACGATAGAGATCGTTCTCCAGCACCACCAGCGCTTCTGCTTCACCTTTATCCAGCTGCTCCAGCGCGCTGTCCAGCGATTGGCCGCCCATCAGGCCGAGACCAAAGCTGTTAGCCGCACCGGCAAGGAAAGTAATGCCGACATCGGCACCGCGACCTTTCAGCGCTTTCGCCACGTTGGCTGCCGCTTCAATCATCGCGATGCTGCCAGAGTGGGTACCGGAAATAATCAGTGGTTTTTTCGCACCGGCTAACGCCTGTACCACCACATCCAGCTTGCCGTTCAGCTTGCTGTCAAAGCCGCTGACTGCCGGAGCCGTTTCATCCAGAGCGTTAGCGATGGCGAAGCCGAGACGTGCCTGATCTTCCACCGGTGCGCGATAGCTCCACGCGGCGATATCATCAAGACGGGTTTCATCGACGTTGGTAACAAACAGCGGATGTTTGGCGTGCTGACCGATGTTAAGGATCGCCGCGATCTGCCAGTCAGCCACTTTCTGGGCTGCTGCCATTTCACGTGCTTTACCTTTCACCGCCTGACGCACAGACAGCGCGACACGCGCACCGACCTGAGTCAGATCTTCACCCAGCACCAGCACCGCATCGTAGCTTTCGATTTCGCGCAGTGATGGCGTGTAAATACCGCCTTCCTGCAGCACTTTCAGCATCAACTCAACGCGTGCTTGCTCAGCGGCAGGCATACCGGTGGAGAAGTTTTCCGCGCCGACGAGTTCACGCAGCGCAAAGTTGCTTTCAATGCTGGCACGCGGAGATCCAATCCCGATCACACGCTTCGCCTGACGCAGTACGTCAGCCGCCGCATTCACCGCTTGTTCGGCATTCAGGCTGACCCAATCGTTGCCACGTTTCTGTACCGGATGACGTGGACGATCTTTGCGGTTCACATAGCCATAACCGAAACGACCACGGTCACACAGGAAGTAGTGGTTTACGGTACCGTTATAACGGTTTTCAATACGACGCAGTTCACCATAGCGCTCGCCTGGGCTGGTGTTACAACCCACGCTGCACTGCTGGCAGATGCTCGGCGCGAACTGCATATCCCATTTACGGTTATAGCGTTCAGAGTGAGTTTTATCGGTGAACACGCCGGTCGGGCAGATTTCGACCAGGTTACCGGAGAATTCGCTCTCCAGCGTGCCATCTTCAGGTCGACCGAAGTAGACGTTGTCGTGCGCACCGTAAACGCCAAGATCTTTGCCATCGGCATAATCTTTGTAGTAACGCACACAGCGATAGCAGGCGATGCAGCGGTTCATTTCATGAGAGATGAACGGGCCGAGATCCTGATTCTGGTGGGTACGTTTGGTGAAGCGATAACGACGGAAGCTATGGCCCGTCATCACCGTCATATCTTGCAGGTGGCAGTTACCGCCCTCTTCGCACACCGGACAGTCGTGCGGGTGGTTGGTCATCAGCCATTCCACCACGCTTTCACGAAACTCTTTCGCTTCGCCATCGTCGATGGAAATAAAGGTGCCGTCCGACGCCGGTGTCATGCATGACATAACAAGGCGACCGCGGGTATCTTCGGCATTCTGGAATTGCTTCACCGCGCACTGGCGGCAGGCTCCCACGCTTCCCAGCGCCGGATGCCAGCAAAAATAAGGAATATCAAGGCCCAGAGAGAGACACGCCTGCAACAGGTTGTCCGCTCCGTTCACATCATATTCTTTACCGTCTACATGGATTGTAGCCATAGTGAACATGCTTCCGTAAGGCTCGCCCTAAGACGAGCGTTAAACATCTAATTCTGTCCCCCGAGCCGTAAAGGCTCAGGGTGAATTCCGTGTACGGCGGCTGATTACCAGCGCGCTTTCAGCAGGTTGGGCTGAATACCACCGATCGATCGGGTATTGCCAAACACCTGCGGCGCAATGCCGGCTTCAAACTCTTCACGGAAATATTTAATCGCGCTCTGCAATGGCTCAACGGCACCCGGTGCGTGGGCACAGAAGGTTTTACCTGGGCCGAGCTGACGGCAGAGTTGCAGCAGGGTTTCGATATCACCCGGCTGGCCTTTTTTCTGCTCCAGCGCACGCAGGATCTTCACGCTCCATGGCAAACCATCACGGCATGGCGTACACCAGCCGCAGGACTCACGCGCAAAGAACTCTTCCAGGTTGCGCACCAGCGAAACCATGCCGATTTCATGATCGACCGCCATCGCTAATGCCGTGCCTAAACGGCTACCCGCTTTACCGATGCTGGCGAATTCCATTGGCAGATCAAGATGCTGATCGGTCAGGAAGTCGGTACCCGCACCGCCTGGCTGCCAGGCTTTAAATTTCAGACCATCGCGCATGCCACCGGCATAATCTTCCAGAATTTCACGTGCGGTGGTGCCAAATGGCAGCTCCCACACGCCTGGATTTTTCACGCGTCCAGAGAAGCCCATCATCTTGGTGCCGGTGTCTTCGCTGGTTGAGATGTTCTTGTACCAGTCAACGCCATTGAGGAAGATGGCCGGGACGTTGGACAAGGTTTCCACGTTGTTCACGCAGGTTGGCTTGCCCCATACGCCCGCACTCGCCGGGAATGGCGGCTTCGAGCGCGGGTTCGCGCGACGGCCTTCCAGCGAGTTGATCAGCGCGGTCTCTTCACCACAGATATAACGCCCTGCACCGGTGTGCACGATCAGCTCAAAATCGAAACCGGTGCCGAGAATATTTTTACCGAGGTAACCCGCTTCGGTAGCTTCCGCAATCGCACGACGCAGATGCACGGCCGCTTCGATGTATTCTCCACGCAGGAAGATGTAGCCACGGTAGGCTTTCAGCGCGAACGCACTGATCAACATGCCTTCCACCAGCTGATGCGGCATTTGCTCCATCAGCAAGCGGTCTTTATAGGTGCCCGGTTCCATTTCATCGGCGTTACACAGCAGGTAACGGATGTTCATGGATTCGTCTTTCGGCATCAGGCTCCACTTCAGGCCAGTGTTAAAGCCCGCCCCGCCGCGCCCTTTCAAACCGGAGTCTTTTACTGCCGCGACGATTTCGTCCTGGCTCATGCCTTTCAATGCTTTATCAGCACCGACATAACCGTTTTTACTGCGATATTCATCGATCCATACTGGCTGCTTGTCATCACGCAGACGCCAGGTCAGTGGATGGGTTTCCGCAGTACGAATGATCTGTTTAATGGTCATTGATACTGCTCCAGCAGGTTGGCGATGCCTTCCGGCGTCAGATGAACATGGGTATCTTCATCCACCATCATGGTTGGGCCTTTATCACAGTTGCCCAGACAGCAGGTTGGCAACAGCGTAAAGCGACCATCAGTGGTGGTCTGGCCCGGCTTGATGTTCAGATTCTGCTCAAGCGCCGCCTGAATCCCCTGGAAACCGGTGATGTGACACACCACGCTGTCGCAGTAACGGATCACATGGCGGCCAACCGGCGTGCGGTAGATCTGGCTGTAAAACGTCGCCACACCTTCTACGTCACTGGCTGGAATGCCCAACACGTCAGCAATGGCGTTGATGGCGCCATCTGGCACCCATCCACGCTGCTTCTGCACGATCTTCAACGCTTCAATTGAGGCGGCGCGTGCATCTTCGTAATGGTGTTTTTCGTGCTCGATAGCGTGGTGCTCGGTCTCGCTCAGCACAAAGACCTCATCAGGGTCGATAGTGTGAATAGCAATTTTTTGATCGTGCATAATTAGCGGTCCACGTCTGACATAACAAAATCGATACTACCGAGGTATACGATCAAGTCGGATACCAGGCTGCCGCGGATCACTGAAGGGATCTGCTGCAGGTGCGGGAAGCTTGGCGTACGCACGCGGGTGCGGTAGCTCATGGTGCTGCCATCGCTGGTCAGGTAGTAGCTGTTGATCCCTTTGGTCGCTTCAATCATCTGGAAGGATTCGTTGGCCGGCATCACCGGGCCCCACGACACCTGCAGGAAGTGAGTGATCAGGGTTTCAATGTGCTGCAGCGTGCGCTCTTTCGGTGGCGGCGTGGTCAGCGGATGATCCGCCTTGAACGGGCCTTCCGGCATGTTGTTCAGGCACTGTTCCAGAATGCGCAGTGACTGCCACATCTCTTCCATTTTGAGCTGAACGCGGGTGTAAGCATCACTGATGCCAGCGCCAACCGGGATCTCAAAGTCGAAGTTTTCATAGCCTGAATAAGGACGCCATTTACGCACGTCGAAGTCGAGACCGGTAGCACGCAGGCCAGCACCGGTGGTGCCCCACGCCAGCGCTTCATCCATGTTGTACGCCGCAACGCCTTGCGAACGGCCCATCAGCACAGTGTTACGCAGTGCGGCTTTGTCATACTCTTTCAGACGCTTCGGCATCCAGTCGAGGAAGTCACGCAGCAAACGCTCCCAGCCTTTCGGCAGATCGTGTGCCACGCCGCCGATGCGGAACCACGCCGGGTGCATACGGAAACCGGTAATCGCTTCTACCACGTCATAAATTTTCTGACGGTCGGTAAAGGCGAAGAACACCGGCGTCATCGCGCCAACGTCCTGAATAAACGTAGAGATGTACAGCAGGTGGCTGTTGATACGGAACAGCTCAGACAGCATCACGCGGATCACGTTGACGCGATCTGGCACGGTGATACCGGCTAATTTTTCTACCGCCAGCACGTAAGGCATCTCGTTCACGCAGCCGCCGAGATACTCGATACGGTCGGTGTACGGAATGTAGCTGTGCCAGGATTGGCGCTCGCCCATCTTCTCGGCACCACGGTGGTGATAACCGACGTCAGGCACACAGTCGACGATCTCTTCGCCATCCAACTGCAGGATGATACGGAAGGCACCGTGTGCTGATGGGTGGTTCGGACCGAGGTTGAGGAACATGAAGTCCTCATTGGTGGTGCTGCGCTTCATGCCCCAATCTTCAGGCTTGAAGGTCAGTGCCTCCATCTCCAGATCTTCTTTCTGCTTAGTCAGTTCGAACGGATCGAATTCGGTGGCACGCGCCGGGTAATCTTTACGCAACGGATGGCCTTCCCAGGTCTGCGGCATCATGATGCGCGTCAGGTGTGGGTGCCCCTGGAACGTGATACCAAACATCTCCCAGGTTTCGCGCTCATACCAGTTGGCATTGGCGAAGATTTTGGTGATGGTGGGCACATTCAGATCGTTTTCAGACAGCGCCACCTTGAGCATGATGTCGCGGTTGCGTTCAATCGACAGCAGGTGATAGAAAACGGAAAAATCCGCGGCAGGTAAACCGGCGCGGTTGGTGCGCAAACGCTCATCGAAACCGTGTAAGTCATACAGCATGACGTACGGCTTAGGCAGCTTACGCAGGAATTCGACAATTTCCAGTAACTGTTCACGTTTCACCCAGACGACCGGAATCCCGGTGCGGGTGGCCTGAACGGTAAAGGCATCCGGCCCAAAACGGTTACGCAGCTCGCCGACCACTGGATCATCCAGGTGGTCGCGGGTTTGCCATGCAGGCTGAGCGAGATCTTGCGTGGTTAAATCTGTCATACGTTACTCACCATTCCGGCCTGTAATCAGGCGCTAAAAGAAGGCGTCAGGATGGCGGCGCACATTAAATTGTGATGTTCTGCTGCGGCCGTTGTGCCATCCGTGTACGGGAAGCTTAGACTTCGTCTGGCGTTCTCAGGTTAGTGACGGCAATACGCTCGCCGCGTTTTCTTTCACGCTCTGGCTGCATATTGGCGCGATAAACGCCCTGATCACCCACCACCCACGACAGTGGACGGCGCTCTTTACCGATGGACTCACGCAGCAGCAGCAGCGCCTGCATATAAGCTTCAGGACGCGGTGGGCAGCCTGGAATATACACGTCGACCGGCAGGAATTTATCCACGCCCTGCACCACTGAATAAATGTCGTACATGCCGCCCGAGTTAGCGCAGGCACCCATGGAGATCACCCATTTTGGTTCCAGCATTTGGTCATACAAACGCTGAATAACCGGCGCCATTTTGGTAAACGGCGTACCAGCGATCACCATAAAGTCAGCCTGACGTGGGGAGGCGCGCATAACTTCCGCACCAAAACGCGCCACGTCATGCACCGCAGTGAATGACGTGGTCATTTCCACGTAGCAACAGGAAAGACCGAAGTTGTACGGCCACAGAGAGTTTTTACGACCCCAGTTCACCATGTCATGCAGGGCATGCTCGAGCTTGCCCATATAGACGCTGCGATGAACGTGCTGCTCCAGAGGATCGGTAACAATCTCCTGTTTCTGCAGCGGATAGCGATCGTTATCACCGCCGCCGTTCGGGTCTACGCGTGTCAGCGTGTAGTCCATCTTATTGCCTCGCTTTTACTGCTTATGAGGGTTGGTGTGGTTGTGACTGACCGGGATTGATTTGACTACTACGCGACGACGCGCAGGAGCCCAATCCAGTGCACCGATGCGCACCAGATAAACCAGGCCTGCCAATAGCACCAAAATGAAAATTGCGGCTTCGACAAAGCCGACCCATCCGCTCTCACGGATTGAAGTCGACCAGGCGTATAAATAGAGGGCTTCGACGTCGAAAATAACGAAGAACATCGCAACCAGATAGAATTTAGCGGAGAGGCGAATATGAGTATCACCGACGGATTCGATACCCGATTCAAACGGGGTGTCTTTGTGGCGCGCCCGCGCACGTCCACCTAACAACCAACCGCCGGTCAACATGAAGGCACACAGGCCAAATGCAATAACAATAAAAACAATAAACGCCCAGTGATGAGCGATCACTTCTGTGGTTGTCGACATACTCTTTGCTTACTCATCAAAAGTGGCGCTGGCATCCTGCACTGTTGCAGCAAACACACCACATGAATTCAAGGGAAGGATAAAAAACCTTGTAAACTATGCTGTCATTATCAAATAAGCAGCACTTTTATGGGGTTTTTTACTCCTTTCTATAACCTTTTGTCAACTTTGACAAAAGCATCCAAACATTAATTAACACCCGTAGCATATTATTAACAAATGAACCCCATGATACCAGCTAAATCGCTTCAGTTTGTGAGGTTAATTTTAGTGTAGCGGGTATTCACATGCATGGATCGTGCATTTAACAATCATATTTTGACAGGTCTTACGGGGATTTCCCCCCCCTTATAGGGGGTATTTTTTTGATCCAGAACACATAATGGTGTTTTTTGCTGTAAAAAGCGGCGATCGGCATTGGCAAATGCCCTGGGAAAGATGGCACGGAATGATAAAGAAGTTCCACTTTGAACAAAAATGGAACAATTTTCATTTTTCAGGAAGGCAGGAAAATTATTGATCGTGAATCGCGTCAGAAAGGGTGAGATAAAAGGCATAAAAAAAGCCTTAGCTGATGTTTATCAGTCTAAGGCTCATTTTAATAAGTTTTAACAATTATCCGCTATTCCAATATGGAGGAATAACCGTCTATTGTTGACCTTACTCTTCGTCATCCAGCAGCAGGGTGCCATCTGGATTAGCCGTCAGATTGTAAGGATCGTTGGTCGACTGCATCGCGTTGAAGATCGCCAGCGCCAACTCATTGTCACTGTCTGGATTGCGACACAGCAGGTACTGAGTATCCGGCAATACCGGCAGACCTTCTGCTGCACCCATTACACGCAACTCTGGGCTCATCATCTCAACCGGACGTGCTGTGACACCCAGGCCCGCTTTCACTGCCGCACGCACCGCTGCCAGCGTTGATGCAACATACGAAATGCGCCAAGGGATACCCGCTTCATTCAGGTGATCGATTGCCATGTCACGGTACGGGCTTGGCTCATCCAGCAGCACCAATGGAATAGCTTCACCGCGCTGGAAGATGTAGTCCGCTGCACAGTACCAAAGCGTCGGTGAGGTACGCAGAACCTGATGGGTGAAATTACCAGGACTGGACGTGGTGACAACCAGATCAACCTCACCCTGATTCAACATTTCCATCATGAACGGGTTGCGTTTAACGCGCACATCAATGGCCAGCTTCGGATACACCGACGTTACGCGGTTAAGCAGGAACGGCAGGATAGTATCGGAAGTATCATCGGAGGCGCCAATAGTCAGTACGCCCTGGATGTTACTGTACATTAAAGAAGTGCACGCTTCGTCATTGAAACGCAGGATCTTTCTGGCATAGCCGAGCAACTGGATGCCATGCTCCGTCAACAGTTTATTACGTCCATGTCTGGCAAACAGCTCTTTACCTACCAATTGTTCCAGACGCTGCATCTGCTGACTTACTGCGGATTGCGTTCTGCATACTGCCGCAGCCGCCGCCGCAAAAGTATTCAAGTCAGCAACAGCAACGAAGGTACGCAGCAGATCGAGGTCGAGATTGAGTATCGGACGATTTGCATTAGTCATGTTTTTTCTTCACTTATAAGATTTTTTAAAACTACTACCCTGGTGTATTACCTTACTTATCAAATAGATAAGAGGTAATGGTGCTTAATGACAGCCCTGTGTGGAGCTGTCATGAAAAAATCGTGTCAGGCGGATGCTGACGGATACGTCCCTCTGTCATCAGAGGCGCGCCGTCTATATAAGACAGAACAACTTCGGGTCCGAAGACGTATGTCGCACAGGTGCTGGAAGCTGCGTAGTTGTCTAGTTTCCCGCGAAAACGACCTGCGGGTCAAAAAGAGATAACATCATGTTATGCTGATGCGAAGCGATAAAGTGCATCAAATAATAAATTATACTTAATCATTTTTACGCTTTAAAGGGAAATGTTTTCGATCAAATCATCGCATTTTTTGACCAAATCCCTTTTCCGCCACATCCTGCCACAACGCTGCTCGTTTTTTAACCCTCCCAGGTTCTTAAACTGCACCAGCAGCGTTAAAGTTACAGTGTAAATGCTATTTAAGCCGCTGTTGTCAGCAGAAGAGGTCACTTCACAGCGCTTAATGCTGCTGCCTTAAACTGATTAAGAATGCGTGACATTTGCTGGCACCAGCCATGGCTGCAAACTCCCTGTACACATATTCGACATCCAACAAGATTCCTTTAACTATTTCATCAGGTCGCTAATGGTTTTTTAGGCAGGATGTAAATAAAAAATTTCTTAATGACCTCCAATACCTATGGATTAGAGACTTTACAGTGTTAGCTTTGAAGTCCAGCATTTTATATTACCACAATGACCACAGATGGAGTTATCAACCAGATAAACCGCCGAAGAATGCGTTTTACGCCACCCACGGTGGGAATCATTGGCAAACGCGCCAAAACCTAAAGCCGCCCTTCTTTTGTTACATTGAGAGGAGTAAATTGGTCGGGTTTGTTTTTGGTGGCAGGTTAAAGGACTCTGCCCGTTAAGGCGGTAATAATGAATTTTCAAATTGATAAATCCGGCAAGCTGGAAAATGTCTGTTATGACATCCGTGGTCCGGTACTGAAAGAAGCTAAGCGTCTGGAAGAAGAAGGCAATAAAGTTCTCAAACTGAACATCGGCAACCCTGCCCCGTTTGGTTTCGAGGCGCCTGATGAAATTCTGGTTGATGTGATTCGCAACCTGCCGAGCTCGCAAGGCTATTGTGACTCAAAAGGGCTGTATTCGGCGCGTAAAGCCATTATGCAGCACTACCAGGCGCGAGATATGCGCGATGTTACCGTCGAAGATATCTACATTGGCAACGGCGTTTCTGAGCTGATTGTGCAGGCGATGCAAGCATTGCTGAACAGCGGCGACGAGATGTTGGTGCCTGCGCCGGACTATCCGTTATGGACGGCGGCCGTTTCGCTGTCGAGCGGAAAAGCCGTGCACTATCTGTGTGATGAGTCTGCGGGTTGGTTCCCGGATTTGGACGATATCCGCAGTAAGATCACCCCGCGCACACGCGGCATTGTGATCATCAACCCGAACAACCCAACGGGTGCGGTTTACAGCAAAGAATTGCTGATGGAAGTGGTGGAGATTGCGCGTCAGCACAACCTGATCATTTTCGCGGATGAAATCTACGACAAGATTTTGTATGACGAGTCCCAGCACCATTCGATTGCGGCACTGGCGCCGGATCTGCTGACCGTGACCTTCAATGGCCTGTCTAAAACCTACCGCGTTGCAGGTTTCCGTCAGGGTTGGATGGTGTTAAACGGTCCGAAGAAACATGCCAAAGGCTATATCGAAGGACTGGAAATGCTGGCGTCAATGCGTTTGTGCGCCAACGTGCCCGCTCAGCATGCGATCCAAACGGCGTTAGGTGGCTATCAAAGCATCAGCGAGTTTATTGCACCTGGCGGTCGTCTGTATGAACAGCGTCAACGTGCCTGGGCATTGATCAACGATATTCCCGGCGTCAGCTGCGTGAAACCGCAAGGTGCCTTGTACATGTTCCCGCGCATCGATCCAAAGAAATTTAACATCTTTGACGATCAGAAAATGGTGCTGGATTTCCTGTTACAAGAGAAAGTGCTGCTGGTTCAGGGTACCGCCTTCAACTGGCCATGGCCGGATCACGTGCGCATCGTCACCTTGCCACGTGTCGATGACCTGGAAATGGCGATCAATAAATTTGGTCGTTTCTTGCAAGGTTATCGTCAGTAATCTGACGCACATGCAACCTGAAGTCTGAAGGGTATATACTGTTTTCATCTCGGGGAAGGTCCTCCTTCCCCGCCGTGAGAACAGGAACCGTTTATGACCCGCAGCCATTTTTTTGCCCACCTCTCCCGTCTTAAACTGATCAATCGCTGGCCACTGATGCGCAACGTGCGCACCGAAAACGTCTCTGAACACAGTCTTCAGGTGGCGATGGTTGCCCATGCACTGGCGATCATTAAGAACAAGAAATTCAATGGCAATCTGAACGCAGAACGCATTGCGATGCTGGCGCTGTATCACGATGCCAGTGAAGTGCTGACAGGCGATTTACCCACGCCGGTAAAGTATTACAACGCGCAAATTGCTCATGAGTATAAGAAGATCGAAAAGATCGCCCAGCAGAAGCTGATTGAGATGCTGCCGGCCGAATTGCAGGACGCTTACCGTCCGTTGATCGACGAGCATTTGCATAGCGAGAGCGAACAGGCGGTGGTGAAGCAAGCTGACGCGCTTTGCGCCTATGTGAAATGTCTGGAAGAGCTATCGGCAGGAAATAACGAATTTTTACTGGCTAAGGCGCGTCTGGAAAAAACGCTGTCACAGCGTCGTTCCCCTGAAATGGATTACTTTGTAGAGATATTCATTCCAAGCTTTAGCCTGTCTCTGGATGAAATTTCTCAGGACACGCCATTATAGAAAACGGGCCGCCATGGCCCGTTCTGTCAAGCTTCGGCGGAAAGCGTAAAGGTGCCGTTTTCAGCACGTGAGACCACCAGCGGTTCCAGCGTTTTCACCCGCCAGGTGACTTCATTCAGGCGCGGTGCATCCGTGGGCGCATTAACGGCAACCACGGCACTGCCCGCTTCCAACCCGGCAATAATGCCCGCTGGCGCATCTTCAACCACAACGCATTCTGCCGCAGCCAACCCAAGGCGCTCAGCACCCAGCAGATACGGCTCCGGGTTCGGTTTACCCAGTTTGATGTTTTCTGCGGTAATGAACACTTCCGGCATCGGTAAACCCGCAGCCTTGTGGCGCGCATGAGCCACCGGGATCGATCCTGAGGTCACTATAGCCCAGGGAATGCTCAGCTCATTGAGCGTGGCGAGTAACGCTTTCGCCCCCGGAATCGCTTGCACGCCCTGCGTGTCTTCTGCTTCTAAACGCTCAAGCCAGAGAAACTCCGCCTGAATCGCCTCTTCAGACTGACCCGCCATAAAATGGCGTAGTGAATTGATCGCCGGCTTACCGTGTATGAAGTTCAGGACTTCTTCCGCCGCAATACCCTGGCGCTCGCCCCACAGTGACCACGCGCGGATCACCGCAGGTAATGAATCCACCAACGTACCGTCTAAATCAAACAGAAAACCCCTGTACTCCACGCGTCGCTCCTTATTCAGGCATTGAGAATCTGCGCGATTTCGTTCGCGCTAAGATGATACTGACGTGGACAAGTGTGCCACACCGCCAGCATACGTTGGTATTTTTCCCACATCGGCGTTTGTGCATTAAAACCATGCGTACCAGAATCAAAGTGGGTGTAACGCCCTTCCACGTTGACCATAAAACGCACATAGCCGAGATAGCGCGCCTCGGTGGCCGCATCAAAGCCGAGAAATGCCAGACGGCGCTCTTCGATACTATTGGCTTCTTTCAGGTTCGACCAGGAGACATGCAGCGCATGGTGCATTTCCATGATATCGATAAGCTGGCGGCAGGTGGCTTCAGTTAACTCGCCAAACTCTTTGTCGAGTTCGCGCAGTTGCAGGCCGTAACCTCGCTCGATAATGGTCTGATAACGACGATAGCGCTCAGCATTTTCCGGCTCCAGCATCGCCATCATTTTATATTGGTTAGAGAGAATCAGTCGTTGTGCATGGGTCATTTCCACGGTTCGCTCCCGGGCCATCACGGCCGCTTAAGATTTAAACAATGGATAAATGATTACACAAGGAAAGCGATGCGTGTTTGCCCGCATCACTTTTCTTTGATTTGAACCCGGTTACTGCACACATTCTCTGGCAGTAAAAGGGGATGTTCGATCAAAGATCGTCGAGGAAGGTACGATCGAGCTGTTTGAAAGCACGCTTTAATACATCGGCCAGTGCCTGATAAGTCGGCTTGCCGTCGACGGGGGCGATCGCCTGTCCCGCTTCTTCGAGTTTTGCGCGCACTTCGTGGAACCAGTGCAGCAACGTCGGGGGTAACGGCGTGATGGAGCGTTTACCCAGCCACCACAATCCCTGCATCGGCAAACTGCAGGCAAACAGGGCGGTGGCGATGGCTGGCCCCAGCTGCCCACCCATGGCGATTTGCCACGTCAGGGTGAATATCGCCAGCGGAGGCATAAAGCGGATGGCAAAACGCGTTGCCGTCACCACGCGGTTTTCCGGGAACATCGGTGCCAGACGCTTATCGGCTGGCCAGGTCTTCATGTAACGCTGACCGTTCTGGAATAAACCAAACCAGCCGGGATTGCTTGTGTCATTCGCCATGATAGACCTCAACTAATTCTGCAACGATTAAAATAAAATGATAACTACACAACTTTACGTGACATCCTTCAAAAGATTTTGTCTTTGCGGGTGACAGTGGGTATTCTGACGCCGTTTTAGCAACATTACCGGAAGCTTCAGCTCAATAAAAGAGCGGTTTAGAGCCATGTTTCGCTAAGCAGAATTCAAAAATCTGCGTAAAATTACCGAAATTTTTTTGCATGTCGGTCTCTTTTTGACTACCGCATGATGTTAATCATTAATCTACCAGCATTCATGGGCTACGCTGTTAGTCTGATTGCGTTATTTTTAGCCACTCTTTAATCAATAGGTACTTCCATGTCAACGAAGTTAGTACTGGTTCTGAACTGCGGCAGCTCTTCTCTTAAGTTTGCCATCCTCAATCCAGCCACCGGTGACGAATATCTGTCAGGTCTGGCGGAGTGTTTCCATTTACCTGAAGCGCGTATCAAATGGAAACTGGAAGGCAGCAAACAAGAAGCGCCTCTCGGCGCAGGTGCGGCGCACAGTGAAGCGCTGAACTTCATTGTTAAAACTATTCTGGCACAAAAACCAGAGCTTTCGGCACAAATCGCTGCAATCGGCCATCGTATCGTTCACGGCGGCGAGCAGCTGACTCAATCGGTGATCATCGATGAATCGGTGATTCAGGGCATTAAAGATGCTTCCTCTTTTGCTCCGCTGCATAACCCGGCGCATCTGATCGGTATCGACGAAGCACTGAAGAACTTCCCTCATCTGTCAGATAAGAATGTGGCGGTTTTTGATACGGCATTCCATCAGACTATGCCGGAAGAGTCATATCTTTATGCTCTGCCGTACAAACTGTACAAAGAGCACGGCGTTCGTCGCTACGGCGCACACGGCACCAGCCACTACTATGTGACGCAGGAAGCCGCCAAAATGCTGAACAAGCCAGTTAATGAACTGAATATCATTACTTGCCACCTCGGCAACGGCGGTTCAGTCTCTGCAATCCGTAACGGCCAGTGCGTCGATACTTCAATGGGTCTGACGCCGCTGGAAGGTCTGGTGATGGGCACTCGCAGTGGTGATATCGACCCGGCTATCGTGTTCTTCCTGCATGACACCCTCGGTATGAGCGTGGATGCGATCAATAAGCTGCTGACCAAAGAGTCTGGCCTGTTGGGTCTGACTGAAGTCACCAGCGACTGCCGCTACGTTGAAGATAACTACGCGACCAAAGAAGATGCCAAGCGTGCAATGGACGTGTTCTGCCATCGTCTGGCGAAATACATCGGCAGCTATACCGCGCTGATGGAAGGTCGTCTGGATGCCGTGGTGTTCACCGGTGGTATCGGTGAGAACGCGGCGATGGTGCGTGAGCTGGCGCTGGCGAAACTGGGTCTGCTGGGCTTTGAAGTGGATCACGAGCGTAACCTCGCTGCCCGCTTCGGTAAGTCTGGCTTTATCAACAAAGAGGGCACCCGCCCGGCCGTGGTGATCCCAACCAACGAAGAGTTGGTTATCGCCCAGGACGCCGCGCGTCTGACCGCTTAAATACACTTCTCTCCGTCAGCTCAGGCTGACGGAGTTGTTTTGGCTAGTCTGCAACACCTGAGAGGTTTTTATAGTGTCACGTACAATCATGCTCATCCCCACCGGCACCAGCGTCGGCCTGACCAGCGTCAGCCTCGGCGTGATCCGTGCCATGGAGCGCAAAGGCGTTCGCCTGAGCGTGTTCAAGCCGATTGCCCAGCCACGTGCGGGCGGCGATGCGCCAGATCAGACCACCACCATCATCCGTAAAAACTCCGCGATCCCTGCCGCTGAACCGCTGCAGATGTCACGCGTTGAGTCACTGCTGGGTTCGAACCAGCAAGACGTGTTGATGGAAGAGATCATCGCTAACTACCACGCCAATGCGCAAGACGCGGAAGTGGTGTTGGTTGAAGGGCTGGTGCCAACCCGTAAGCATCAGTTCGCCTCTTCGCTGAACTATGAAATCGCCAAGACCCTGAATGCGGAGATCGTGTTCGTGACGGCGCTGGGCAATGATTCGCCTGCGCAGTTGAAAGAGCGCATTGAATTAACGCAAAGCAGCTTTGGCGGCAGTAAGAACAAAAACATCACTGGCGTGATCATTAATAAACTGAACGCGCCCGTGGATGAGCAGGGTCGTACGCGCCCGGATTTGTCAGAAATTTTTGATGATTCGACCAAAGCGAGCATCGCCAATATCGATCCTAAACAGCTGTTTGCGAACAGTCCGCTGCCGATTTTGGGTTGTGTGCCGTGGAGTTTCGATCTGATCGCCACGCGTGCCATCGATATGTGCCGTCATTTGAACGCAGAGATCATTAACGAAGGTGAGATCCAGACGCGCCGCGTGAAATCTGTGACTTTCTGCGCACGTAGCATTCCGCATATGCTGGAGCACTTCCGTCCGGGTTCACTGCTGGTGACATCGGCCGATCGTCCAGACGTGCTGGTTGCAGCTTGTCTGGCAGCCATGAACGGTATCGAGATCGGTGCTGTATTGCTGACCGGCGGTTATCAGATTGAAGCACCGATTGCGCGTCTGTGTGAGCGTGCCTTCCAGACTGGCCTGCCGGTGTTTATGGTGAAGACCAATACCTGGCAGACTTCGCTGAGCCTGCAGAGCTTTAACCTGGAAGTGCCTGCGGATGATACGCAGCGTATTGAGAAGGTGCAGGAGTATGTGGCCAGCTTTATCGATGCCGATTGGGTGGAATCACTCACCGCCACCTCCGAGCGCAGTCGTCGTCTGTCCCCACCAGCCTTCCGTTATCAGTTGACTGAGCTGGCACGTAAAGCGGGCAAGCGTATCGTGCTGCCAGAAGGCGACGAGCCGCGTACCGTGAAAGCGGCGGCGATTTGTGCCGAGCGCGGTATTGCGTCATGCGTGCTGTTGGGTAATCCGGATGAGATCCAGCGTGTGGCCGCCGCTCAGGGTGTGGTGCTGGGTGAAGGTATTGAGATTGTCGATCCAGAAGTGGTACGCGAGAATTATGTGCCACGTTTGGTTGAGCTGCGTAAGAGCAAGGGCATGACCGAAGTGGTCGCGCAGGAGCAGCTGGAAGATAACGTGATGCTCGGCACCATGATGCTGGAGCGCGGTGAAGTGGACGGTTTGGTGTCAGGTGCCGTGCATACTACCGCGAATACCATTCGTCCGCCGTTGCAGTTGATCAAGACCGCACCGAACAGTTCACTGGTGTCTTCAGTGTTCTTTATGCTGCTGCCTGAGCAGGTGCTGGTGTACGGTGACTGTGCGATTAACCCGGATCCAAACCCTGAGCAGCTGGCAGAGATCGCTATTCAGTCTGCGGATTCTGCTAAGGCCTTTGGTATCGATCCGCGCGTGGCGATGATTTCTTACTCTACCGGTAACTCTGGTGCGGGTAGCGATGTTGAGAAGGTGCGTGAAGCGACGCGTATCGCGCAGGAGAAACGTCCTGACCTGGTGATCGATGGTCCGTTGCAGTATGACGCCGCGATTATGGAAGATGTGGCGAAATCAAAAGCGCCAAACTCAGCGGTTGCAGGTCGTGCGACCGTGTTTATCTTCCCGGATCTGAACACCGGTAATACCACTTATAAAGCGGTACAGCGTTCGGCAGACCTGATTTCTATCGGGCCGATGTTGCAAGGTATGCGTAAGCCAGTGAACGATCTCTCACGTGGCGCGTTGGTGGATGACATTGTTTATACCATCGCACTGACCGCAATTCAGTCACAGCAGGCGGAAGGCTAATTTCTTTTTCTTGCCGCTGAATGTGGAGAGCATGAGGGTTAGACCTTGTGCTCTTTTTTTTTGCTTTAAGATTGGTGGGTGGTGAAGGTTGGGTGCAGTTGTTGCTGTTTGTTGGGTGTAATTGTTGCTGTGGGCTGGGTGCGATTGTCGCTGAATGCCCGGTGTAAACGACAGGGAAGGCCAGTCCGATCGCGAAGGATTAACGCATCCCTGCAGATCGGCCGCGCCGTCCATGGCGCGGACGCTTCGCTCTTCGCACTGGCCTTCCCTGCCTTTCAAACTTGATCATCGCTTTAGGGGTGCATACCTCTACATTCTTACTGTTTGTCAGGGGGAGGATTTATCGTGCGTTCAGTGGGCACTTTTCTTCCCTGCCTTTAGAACTTTATCATTGCTTTTGGGGTGCTTACCTCCACATTCTGACTGTTTATCAGGGGACAATTTATCGTGCGTTCCAGTGGGCACTCTTCTTCCCTGCCCTTCAAACTTCATCATCGCTTTTGTGGCGCACACCTTCGCATTCAGAGCGAATGTAACGTAGCGACTTTCACGCAGTGGTTCACTGGCGAAAAAACATCCTGCCGCTCACACTGATGACAGGCTCCCGTGAATTGCGAGGTGAATGATGAGCAACAGTGATGTGCACCGTCGTCGATTGAAGGCCACGCCGCGCGGTGTGGGTGTGATGTGCGATTTCTATGCGGTTAAGGCGGAAAACGCCACGGTTTGGGATCAGAATGGGCGTGAATACACTGACTTCGCGGCAGGCATTGCGGTGCTGAATACCGGGCATCGTCATCCCAAAGTGATGACGGCCGTGCAGCAGCAGCTGGATTGCTTTACCCATACCGCGTTTCAGGTCATCCCTTACGAGAATTATATTCATCTCGCTGAGCGGCTTAATCAGCGCGTGCCAATGAGCGGCGAGGTGAAAACCACCTTCTTTTCCAGCGGTGCAGAAGCAGTGGAGAACGCGGTGAAGATTGCCCGCGCGGCGACGGGCCGTTCCGGCGTTATTGCGTTCACTGGCGCATTCCACGGGCGCACCAATATGACGATGTCGTTGACGGGTAAGGTCGTGCCTTACAAAACCGGCTTTGGGCCGTTTGCCGGCTCGGTGTTTCATGCCCACTACCCTAATGCGCTGCACAATGTGAGCGTGCAGCAGGCATTGGAGAGTCTGGAAGCGATTTTCCGCAGCGATATTAGCCCGCAGCAGGTGGCGGCGATCATCTTTGAACCGGTACAGGGCGAAGGCGGTTTTTATGTTGCGCCGCCGGAGTTTGTCTCTGCGTTACGCGCCTTGTGCGATCGCCACGGCATCTTGTTAATCGCCGATGAGATTCAGACCGGATTTGCGCGTACCGGGAAGCTGTTTGCCAGTGAGTACTATGAAGTGCAGCCGGATTTGATCACCATGGCAAAAAGTCTGGCGGGCGGGTTTCCGTTATCGGCCGTATCCGGGCGTGCCGAAGTGATGGATGCCCCTGAGCCGGGCGGTTTAGGCGGCACCTATGCGGGCAGTCCACCCGCGATAGCGGCAGCACATGCGGTGCTGGATATCATTGATGAGGAGCAGTTGTGCGCTCGCGCTAACCAACTGGGCGAACAGCTCAGTGCTACCTTGCGCGATGCAGGCTGTCAGTCACTTGCGGAAGTTCGCGGTTACGGTTCGATGATCGCAGCAGAGTTTCAGGATGTCTCAGGCCGGCCATCAGCGGAAATCACCAAAGCGATTCAGTTGCAGGCGTTGGCACAAGGGCTGATTTTGCTGACCTGCGGCGTGCACAGCAATGTGATCCGCTTTCTCTATCCGCTGACGATTCCGCAGCCGCAGTTCGATAAGGCACTGCAACTGCTCAAAGACATTATGCGTGAGCATTAGAAACAACAAAGGCGCCTGTAGGCGCCTTGTTCAATCGCAGCGGGAACTCAGGATTCGCTGCTCTGCTTGCGACGAGCGGCGTCACTGTTACGGCTCAGCCACAGTGATACGGCTTTGAGCGAGTCGTCGGTGAATTCATCGCAGCGTGCAGTGATCTCTTCTGGTGTCATCCAGAACACTTCGTCGACCTCTTCTTCCTGCATGGCAAACGGACCATGAGAAACGCAGCTGAACAATCCGCCCCAGACGCGGCAGTGCTCATCTTCGAAGTAGAATTTGCCATGTTCAGCAAACGGCACTGCGGCGATCCCTAACTCTTCTTCCGCTTCACGGCGTGCAGATTCCAGCATGTCTTCACCACTCTGCACCACGCCACCGGCGGTCGCATCGAGCATACCCGGCATGAAGTCTTTGATTTCAGTGCGACGCTGCACCAGAATTTTGCCCATACCATCATGCACTACGATGTAGGTCGCACGATGACGCAAATTCTGCGCGCGCATCTGCGCACGGCTGGCCTGCGCAATGACTTCGTTCTCTTCACTAACGATATCAACCCACTCGATACCGCTATCTGCCGTTTGATCCACCATCCGTAACCCTTTTCTGTTTTCGGCGTGCCCAGCACGCGCCTGTTTGCGATGCCTTATTAGAATGAGCGGTAAGGTAAAGCGTTCTTTTCGCCTCCGCAAGGCTCTTCGTGCTTAGCGCGATTTGCCCGATTCGGCCAGCCACAATTGCACTGACGCGCGTTGCCACTGAAACTCGGCGTAATGCTGCAATTTCACCGGTAACGTGTCGCCATGCAGCGCCAGACGATTGATCATCACCGCCAGATCGGTGTCGGCAATTGACCATTCACCAAACAGGTTTTGTTGTCCATCCGGCAGCAGTCGTTGCACAGCGGCAATCAATTTACTGGCGGCCTGTTCACCTGCGGGCGTGAGCGGCGCAAAGCGTTCGCCTGCAAACAGCACTTCCGTCGGGCGTTCAGCCCGCAGCGCCATCAGATCACTGCGCAGCCACGCCTGCACTTCACGCGCGTGCGCACGCTTTTCACGATCGCGCGGGTAAAGGCGCTCAAATTCAGGAGCCGGGAAACGTTCTTCGAGGTATTCAGCAATCGCTGAAGATTCATTGAGCACCAGATCATCAATCTGCAGCGTAGGTACGCGACACGTCAGCGACAGCGCGCGGTAGTCATCATCAAGCTGGGCGTTTTGCGCCAGGTCCACGCGCTTCAGGGTGAAAGGAATGCCTTTTTCGGTGAGAGCAACGTATACCGACATGGCGTAAGGGCTGAAAAAGGATGCATCGGACCACAAGGTGATGGATGGATAGTTCATCGGCTGCCTCAATAAGCATCAGGTGTGCTTTCTATTTACCGATTTTTATTTGTTAAGGCAATGGTGTGCTGGTCGGATCTTTGACCTTGAGACCAGCACAGACTTTCCCTTTTTCTTCATTAGCGTAAGCGCTGTCACGCTATCCGTGCGCTTCTCTTCTATGATCAATCTGAGCAGAAAATAAATTACAAGGAGGCTCAGCATGCACCTGCTTATTACTGGCGGTACTGGTTTGATAGGCCGCCATCTGATACCGCGCCTGCTGTTGCTCGGGCATCAGGTGAACGTTGTGACCCGTGATGTTGCGTCCGCACGAGACAAACTGGATCCGCGCGTCTCGTTATGGTCCGGCATCAATCAGCAAACCGATCTTGATGGTATTGATGGCGTGATCAATCTGGCGGGCGAACCTATCGCCGATAAACGCTGGACCGAACAGCAGAAGCAACGGCTGTGTGAAAGTCGCTGGCAAATCACCGAGCAGATTGTTTCGTTGATTCACGCCAGCAGCAATCCACCGCATTTTTTGATTTCCGGATCCGCAACCGGTTTTTATGGTGATACGGGTGATCTGGTATTAACGGAAGACGATCCTGGCCACGATGAGTTTACTCATGCCTTGTGTGCTCGCTGGGAACAGCTGGCGCTTAATGCGCAAAGCGATCGCACCCGCGTGTGCCTGTTACGCACTGGCGTGGTGTTAGCAGAGGAAGGTGGCGCACTGGCAAAAATGAAGTTGCCGTTCAAATTAGGTGTCGGCGGTCCGATCGGCAGCGGCAAGCAGTACCTGCCGTGGATTCACATCGACGATCTGGTGAATGCCATTATCTGGTTGATAGACAATAACAACCTGAGCGGGCCTTTTAACATGGTTGCCCCTTATGCGGTGCGCAATGAGCAGTTCGCTGCCACACTCGGCCACGTGATGCATCGTCCTGCATTTATGCGCACGCCTGCCAGCGCGATCAAATTGATGATGGGAGAATCCGCGGTGCTGGTGCTGGGCGGACAGCATGTGTTGCCGAAACGCCTGGAGGAATCAGGTTTCGGTTTCCGATGGTATGACCTGCAGGAAGCCTTGCAGGATGTGGCAGGATAAATAGACGGCGGCCCTGGGCCGCCGTTTTCACTTAGCTGCGTTGCTCAGCTACGCGTGATTTCACGGCTTTCTCTTCACGCGTATGTCCCGGCTGTGGTACGCGAATGATAAAGGTCAGCACGCCCGCAAACACATACAACGCGGTATAGGCCCACACCACACCGACAATGTCGAAGAACGGCAACATCACTGAAGCGATGGCCGGGGCCACAAAGTTACTCAGGCCTGCAGACAGGTTGTAAATCGAAACGGCGGCGCCTTTGTGATGCGGTTCCAGTGTTGGGAACACAGCTGTCATCGGTACAAACGCCGCCACAAAGATCCCCAGCATTACCGCCGGAATCAGTGCCACCCAGAAGTTATGACCGGCATACAGCGGCAGGTAGTAAAACATCAGGCTGGAAATCGCCATTCCGAGGCAACCGAACCAGCGCACCTGACGGATCCAGCCCAGCTTCTCGCCGGTGATGCCCCAAAAGATGTTGGTGAAGATGGTGACAAAGAAGAACACCGCCCAGATCTGCAACCATTCAGAGATGGTGAAGCCGAGACGATCGACAAACAGCAACGGCATAATGATGGCAAAACCAAACAGCGACAGCGTATTGATGATGCGAATCAGGCAGGCATAAAACACATGCTGATTGGTGAACAGGATGGTGACGGCACGCGACATCTCGGTCATTTTGTCACGCATCGGCAGATTTACCCGCGAGCGATCCACCGGCACATTTCGCAGGCTGAAGTACGCGAGAATCCCGCCACAGGCCACCCAGATGATCGCCAGCCACAGCGTGCCGGTTTCCCCCAACATCGGGATGGTCAGACTTGGCAGGTAGCTGCCGACCACGCCGATGCCGACGGAGTACATTGCCCAGAACCAGCCGGTCGCCGCAGCCAGTTTCTCACGCGGTAAGACCTGCACCAGCATCATCATAAACGAGTAGATAAACAGCGGATAAGCCAGCCCGCGGATGCCGTAGAACAGCACCATCAGCGGATAGTTACGCAAGCCAAGCCCCAGAGACATAAACAGCGCATGCATCACGATCCACAACACAAAGCCAATCATCATGGCGCGCTGCGGGGTGATCAACTCGGCCACCACGCCCGACGCCCAGGCCGCCAGCGCCGCCGCTAAGCCATAAAAGGTAAATACCACCGCAGATTGCGCAGGCGTAAAGCCCATGTCGGTGATATGGCGCGACAAAAACGCCATCTCAAAACCATCACCCGCCATAAAAATCGCGATAGCGAGGAAGCCCCAGAACATCTTTTTCGGTAAGCCAAACCAGTATTCGTTCGATTGCATCACCATCACCTTCTGTTCGGTAAGCCGTTATGCAGGCAGCAAGCTGCGCACCTGTTGTTGTTGGATATAGAGTTCGCGGAACAGACGCAGCCGCTGTTGCAGCACGGCACCGCGCGTGGCATCCGGTTGATATCGTGCCTGCACCAGCGGTTTCAGGCAGACCTCTTGCTCATTACCGCCATCGCCTAGCCATGCCAGGCGTGCGGCACCCAACGCGCCGGATGCGCTAGCCGGATGGGTGACGATGGGCAGTTGCAGCACATCGGCAATCAGCTGTGCCCACAGTGTGCTGCGTGCTCCACCGCCGGTCAGGCTGCATTGCTGAATGTGGTGCTGGGCATCCCCGAGCACCGCCAGGCCATCTGCCAGTCCAAATGCCACGCCTTCGATCACTGCATAGCCGAGCAAGGCACGCGGCGTTTCGTGGCGAAGATTGAAGAAAGAACCGGAGGCATCAGGATCGTTATGCGGCGTGCGCTCACCTGACAGGTAAGGCAAGAATATCGGGGCACTCCGCAGTTGCTCATCGCTGAGCTGTGCCATCTCCTCCATCAACTGGCTTTCACTCACCGACAGCAGATTGCACAACCAGCGCAGGCAACTGGCGGCGCTGAGCATCACACTCATTTGATGCCAGCGACCCGGTAGCGCATGGCAGAAGGCATGCACGCCGGATTGAGGGTCGGCTTGCAGGCGATCGTTCACCACGAAAATCACACCGGAAGTGCCCAATGAGATAAAAGCATCCCCCGGATTCACTGCACCCACG
Source organism: Erwinia sp. S63 (assembly GCF_016625195.1). Classification (GTDB taxonomy): domain Bacteria; phylum Pseudomonadota; class Gammaproteobacteria; order Enterobacterales; family Enterobacteriaceae; genus Pantoea. The sequence continues at coordinate 75,427 of NZ_JACVUP010000001.1, read as the reverse complement.
CCAACCGCCGATGCGGCATTGTCACCGCCGCCGCCCGCCACCGTGACCGAGGTGGATAGGCCCCACTCACTCGCCAGTGTCGATTGCACACGGCCACTCACCGCGCTGCCTTCCACCAGTTCAGGCATCTGCGCGCGCGTCAGTCCGGTGACGCCCAGCAGTTCATCAGACCAGTCACGCTGCGCCACATCCAGCCACAACGTGCCGGCAGCATCGGAAGGTTCACTGACAAAGCGCCCGGTAAGACGCCAGCGCAGGTAATCTTTTGGCAGCAGGACCTTATCGATGCGGCTAAAGATCTCCGGCTCATGTTCCGCCACCCAGCGCAGTTTCGGCGCCGTAAATCCGGGCATAATCATGTTGCCGCTGATCTCCATCATCTGCGGATAGCATTTACGCAGCACCTCACACTGTGGCGCACTGCGCGTGTCGTTCCACAAGATGCAGGGACGCAAAACCTTGCCATCCGCATCCAGCAGCACGGCCCCGTGCATCTGGCCGGATAAGCCGATGGCACGGATAGCAGCCCACGCATCAGGAGATTGCTGACGTAATGCCGCCAGCACCTCGGTGCAAGCTTGCCACCAGCGTTCAGGATCCTGTTCTGCCCAGTGGGGATGTGGGCGCTGCACTGTGAGCGTGGCGTGCTGTGACGCCACAATCTCGCCGCACGTATTGATGATCAGCGCCTTAAGCTCTGACGTACCGATATCGATGCCGAGATACATAATTACACCGCCGCCAGTTCAGGTTGTTTAAGCCACTGCTGCAGGCTCGCGACACGGCGCGTCACCAATTCGTGAAACGCCTTATCAGTCGCCAGTTCTGCAAACAGCGCACTGTCACTGAGGAAAGCCTTCAACGGATCGACACTGGCGAATTGTTTACGCAGTGCATCAGCCTGTAGCGCGCCGTCCTGATAGGGATATGGCAGGTCGTCATTAGCCCAGCGCTGCATAAACAGGAAGAACAGCGCCGGAATCACTGCCGTTGCGGTGGGTTGCGCACCGCGCTGGTAGCACTCTTGCAGGGTTGGCGTCACCATGCCGGGAATTTTGGACAAGCCGTCGGCGCCTACGCGCTGAGTGGTGTCTTTGATGTAAGGGTTGCTGAAGCGGGCCAGCACCACGTCGCGGTATTCGGCTAAATCAAGCGGGCTGGGCGACAGGGAGGGAATAACATCCTGAGTGACGTAGTCGTGCGCCAGTTGATAAATCACCGGATGACGCGTGCTGTCATCGATATAGTTCAGACCAATCAGCGTGCCCGCCCAGGCAATCGCGGCATGTGTCGCATTGAGGATGCGGATTTTCGCCTCTTCCCACGGCAGCACCGATTCGACCAGCTCAACGTCGACTTTTTCCAGCGCGGGTCGACCGGCAATAAAATCATCCTCGATCACCCACTGAATAAAGGATTCTGCCATCACCGCAGCGCCATCTTGCTTACCCGTCGCCGCTTGCACTCGCTCAGCCACATCCGGCGTTGGGCGTGGAGTAATGCGATCGACCATGGTATTCGGCGAGGTGGTCTGCGTGCGTACCCAATCCGCCAGTGCGGTATCGCCTTTGGCCGTCAGAAACGCCAGGAAGCCGTCACGGAAACGCTCGCCGTTGTGACGCAGGTTATCGCAGTTCAGCAGTGTGACCGGCGCGCCACCTTGGGCTACACGCGCTGTCAGGATACGGCTGAGTGCGCCATAAATAGTGCGGATGTCACCACCCAGATCGGCCTTCACATCAGCCTGATTGAGATCCAATTTAAATTCAGGTGTCAGGTAGTAGCCCGCTTCAGTCACGGTAAAGCCAATCACACGGGTTTGCGGATTGGCCCCCTGCTCAACCAGCGCGCTAATTTCACTGTCCCACGGCAAGATTTTGCGCAGCGAAGTGATGGTTTCATAATCGCGCTCACCTTCCGGTGTTACGGTTTCCAGCACATATTCGCCATTCTGCGCCGCGAGCTGATTGAGCAACGGCACCGCGTCATTGCGAATATTGCCGAGCGCGATGCTCCAGCTTTCGTCACCCTGCTCGCGCAGTTTATGCAGATACCACGCCTGATGTGCCCGATGGAAAGATCCCGCGCCGATGTGCATCCACACTGATTGATTAGTCATAATCGCCTCAATTAAACATTTGCCACAAGACAGGGCATTTGCCCGATGACAGGTAGCATAGTGTGCGTGGTGAGGATCGTTCTGCGAGCCTTATCACAAATAATACATTTGCTCTTTTTTAGGGCTTTTGCTCAGTTAGTGCTTTTCGTAAAACACGCGCTAAGATGTCGCATCAGTTTTGACGGAACAGCGTGATGAGCAGAGAAGAGAAAAAGCAGGAGCTGGCCGCACGTGCCGCGTGGATGTACTACGTTGCAGGCGTCACGCAGCAAGAGATTGCGCAGGCATTGGGATTGTCACGCCAGGTGGCGCAGCGTCTGGTCTCCAGCGCACGCGAGATGGGTATGGTAAGCGTAAAAATCGATCATCCCGTCACCCACTGTTTGCAACTGGCGCGCGAGGTGCAAGAGAAGTTTGATCTGGATCTGTGCCGCGTGGTGCCGTCAGCCAATCTGAACGATGATGCCATTCAGCAGATGCTAGCGGTAGAAGGTGCGGCGGTGATGTCGCAGTTTATCAATGAAGAAGCGCCGCAGGTGTTTGGTATTGGTTCCGGTAAAACCTTGCGCTCAATGATTGATGCACTGCCATGGGTGGATCGCCCGCAGCATCATTGCGTTTCGATGATTGGCGCCATCGCGCGAGATGATTCGGGCACACGCTATGACGTGCCGTTGAAGATGGCGGAGAAGATGCAGGGCAAGTATTTCTTCATTCCTGCGCCGCTGTATGCCGACACGCCAGAAGATAAAGCGATGTGGGTGCAGCATCAGGTGTATCAGCGCGTCACCGATCGCGCGCTGCAGGCCGATGTGGCTTTTGTCGGTATTGGGGAAGTGATGCCGGGTTGTCCGTTGAATGCCGAGGGATTTATCACTGATGCGCAGGTTGAGGCGCTGAACGGGCGCGGTGTGGTAGGTGAAATGCTCGGGCACTTTTTTAATCAGCAAGGTGAGCGCGTGTGGGGCGAAACGGATGAGCTGCTGACCAGCGTTTTATTGGAGAGCCAGACAACGCGCAAGATTATTGGTTTTTCCGGCAGCGAGCGTAAGTATCCGGCGATTCGTGCTGCGTTGCAGGGCGGCTGGGTGTCGGGACTGGTGACCGATGAAGATACGGCGCTGAGGTTACTGCGAGAGTGAGTTTTCAGCGCCTGCTCAGGAAGCGGGGGCAGATCGTAAAGACGGCATAAACCATCCCTGGGCCTCAGCCCGCGCCATCCCTGGCGCGGGATGCTTTACTCCTCTGCCCCCGCTTCCATCGCCTTAACCATCGTGCAAAATTTACTTCAGCGATCCCGACAGGAACTGCTGCAAACGCGGGCTTTTCGGGTTGCCGAACAGCTCATCCGGCGGGCCCTGCTCTTCAATCTTGCCCTGATGCAGGAAAATCACATGATTGGAGACATGGCGCGCAAACTCCATCTCGTGGGTCACCACCACCATGGTTTTGCCCTCTTCGGCCAGCTTCTGCATGATGCGCAGCACTTCGCCAACCAACTCAGGATCAAGCGCGGAGGTCGGTTCATCGAACAGAAGCACTTCCGGCTCCATCGCCAGCGCACGGGCAATGGACACACGCTGCTGCTGACCACCAGAAAGGTGTACCGGATATTTCGCGCGCGCACGCGCGTCGATGCCGACTTTATCCAGATACTTAATCGCGCGCTCACGTGCTTCAGCTTTACTCAGCCCCAGTACCTGAATCGGCGCTTCGGTGACGTTGTCGAGCACCGTCATGTGACTCCACAGGTTGAAGTGCTGGAACACCATGGTCAGACGGGTGCGCAGTGAACGCAACTGCTCTTTGTTGGACACTTTCAGCTGCCCATCGGTATCACGCACCAGATTGATTTGCTCGTTGTTGACCGAAATGGTGCCTTCGCTCGGCTTTTCGAGGAAGTTAATGCAGCGTAAGAAGGTACTTTTCCCGGAACCGGACGAGCCAATGATGCTGATCACATCGCCGGCGTTGGCCTGCAGTGATACACCTTTCAGAACTTCATGTTCACCGTAACGCTTGTGCAGTTCGGTAACGCTTAATTTGTTGTCAGCCATAGTGATACTCAATGCGATGAAGAAGGTTTCACGTGCGCCAGGAAGCGACGTTCCGCTTTGCGGAACAGGCTAATCAGCACGTAAGAGATGATCAAATACAGCACCGCAGCGATGCCAAACGCGGTAAACGGCTGGTAGGTCGCCGAGTTAATATCACGCGCGATTTTCAACAGATCTGGCACCGTGGCAGTAAATGCCAGCGCGGTGGAGTGCAGCATTAGGATCACTTCGTTGCTGTAGGCTGGCAGCGCAGTGCGCAGCGCCGACGGCAGAATAATGCAGCGATACATCTTAAACGGCGAGAAACCGTAAGCGCGTGCCGCTTCAATTTCGCCGTGCGGAACGGCGCGAATGGCCCCGGCAAAAATTTCAGTGGTGTAGGCGCAGGTATTTAGCGTAAAGGCCAGCAGCGTACAGTTGAGGCCGCTGCGGAAAAAGGCGTTCAGCAATTCCGAGCCTTTCACCACTTCCAGCGTGTACATGCCGGAGTAAAACACCAGCAACTGCACATACAGCGGGGTTCCGCGGAAAACATAGGTGAACAGCCAGACAGGCGTGGAGATGTAACGATTTGGCGAAACGCGCGCAATCGCGAGGAACACCGCCATACATCCGCCGATCACCACGGAAAGAATCAACAACCACAGCGTAATGGCGACGCCGGTAAAACGGTAACCATCGGTCCAGAGCAGCTGTTTCCAATACTCCTGAATAATATCGATCATAGCTCTGCCCTTTTCACACCCACCGTGTAGCGGCGTTCAAGCCACCACAGCACGCCGTTCGACAGCGTGGTAAACACCAGATAAATAACCCCCGCGACGATCGCGAAGTAGAACGGCTGCCAGGTACTTTTACCCGCCAGCTGCGTGGCTTTCACCACGTCTTCCAGCCCTAACAGCGACACCAGCGCCGTGGCTTTGAGAATCACCTGCCAGTTATTACCGATACCCGGTAACGCAAAACGCATCATCGCCGGGAACAGAATACGACGGAAAGTTTGCGAGCCGGTGAAACCGAACGCGGTCGCTGCTTCAATTTGTCCTTTGGGTACCGCGAGGAAAGCACCACGGAAGGTTTCGGTGAAGTACGCACCATAGATGAAGCCGAGCGTAATGATACCGGCCACCATCGGGTCGATATCGAACTGGGCGACACCCAGCGCATCAGTCACGCTATTGAGGGCGATTTGCAGACCGTAGAAGATCAGCAACATCAACACCAGGTCAGGCACACCACGAATGAGAGTAGTGTAACCTTCAGAGATCATCACCAACAGGCGACTGCGGGAGAGTTTGGCGCCAGCGCCCATCAAGCCAAGCACTAACGCCAGCACCACCGAGCTGAGTGCCAGCTCAAGGGTCACCAGGGTGCCTTTTAGGATTACTTCAGAATAGCCATACAGCATGGGTTCGATCCTGTCGTGAAGGAAAATAACAAACGCTGCCCAACTAACGGACAGTCCTGACCAGGATTTGAATCACAGGGTAGATGGCGGCAAGCGTATGAACCCCGGGAGTTTACATAAGTAAGCGCCCGGAGTGAATAGTTATGACCAACCCTGCTGCAAATCAATCATCAAGGTCAGAAAACAGGACAATTAATCGCCGTACACGTTGAAATCAAAGTACTTCTTCGCAATCTTGTCGTAGGTGCCATCTTTACGCATGGCATCGAACGCTTTGTCGATGGCTGCTTTCAGATCGGCATCGTCTTTGCGCAAGCCCATACCGGTACCGACACCAAAGATTTTGTCGTCTTTAACCGCTGGACCGGCAAACGCATAGTTTTTGCCCACTGGCTGTTTCAGGAAGCCTTCGCTCGCCTGCACTTCATCCTGGAAAGCCGCATCGATACGACCTGCATCCAGATCCTGATACACCAGATCCTGGTTGGCGTATGGCGTCACGGTGACACCTTTTGGACGCCAGTTTTCGTTGGCGTAGGTTTCCTGAGTGGTGCCCTGCAGCAGACCGATGTTTTTACCTTTCAGCGATTCAATGGTCGGTTGCAGGCTGGAACCTTTCTTCGCCACTAAACGCGCATTGGCCGCGTACAGTTTTTCAGAGAAGGCGATCTCTTCCTGACGTTTTTCGGTGATGGAGAGAGAAGAGATGATAGCGTCGATCTTCTTCGCTTTCAGCGACGGGATCAGCGCATCAAAATCACTTTCCACATAAGTACATTTAGTCTCAATACGCTTACAGATTTCGTTCGCCAGATCGATGTCAAAGCCGACTAACTGGCCTTGCGCATTCTTGGATTCAAACGGCGGGTAGGTCGGGTCTGTCCCGATGCGCAGCGTTTTTGGTACCGCAGCGAACACGCTCGCAGCGCTGGACATGGCCAGCATCAGGGAAAGAGCCAGAACTCGCTTTTTCATAGGTAACCCTCAAGTGAAGTGCTTATTGTTATATGGTCGTGATGTGTGTTTGCGCTGAATGATTTGCAGGTTTCATGCCAGTTATGCAAAACGGCGAAAGCGTGCTCAGGCGCACTAAATACCGCGCCTTTCAGGGGCGCAAGCACTTAGTTTGTGAGGGAAATATAACAGCGGAGTGAGGAAGAAAAAGCGACATTGTTAACTTTTGGTGCACAAGATGCACGAAGAGTGATCGGGCACGCGAAATTGCACACAGTTAGTGCAATATTGCACCATTATGCGCCATGCCAACGGGTAAACAGGTCTTCAGGTAACTCAATATCGAATTGATCGATGACACGGTTGACGGTTTGATCAACCAAATCCTCAATCGTTTGTGGGCGATGATAGAAGGCCGGCACGGGCGGCATAATCACGGCACCCAACTCCGCAGCGGTCGTCATCATGCGCAAATGCCCAAGATGCAGCGGCGTCTCACGCACGCACAGCACCAGCTTACGCTGCTCTTTTAGCACCACGTCGGCGGCGCGCGTCAGTAAACTGTCGCTGTAACTGTGCACAATGCCGGACAGGGTTTTCATCGAGCACGGCAAAATCGCCATACCCTGAGTTTTGAACGATCCGGAAGAGATGCTGGCAGCAATATCGCGCACATCGTGCACCACATCGGCCAGTGCCTGCACATCTCGCAGGCTGTAATCGGTTTCCAGCGACAACGTCTGACGTGCGGCCGGACTGATCACCAAATGGGTTTCCACATCGGCCAGCGGTTGCAGCACCTGCAATAGTCGCACGCCGTAGATCGCGCCACTGGCGCCGGAAATACCAATGATCAGTCGTTTCATTATTCAGCCTTACTCGTTCAGATTGCGGCAATGATAGCCGCACACTGAACAAAAATACAAAAACAAACAGGGCGAGGTTGCCCCCGCCCTGTTAAAGCTTCGCACTCCGAGGCCATTAGCCTTCGTTATGCAGCTCCAGACCTTCCACTTCGTTCTGACGCTGGATGGCTTTTGCATCGTCATTACGCAGTGACTGCAAATACTCAAGGTATTGCTGATCGACATCTTTGGTGACGTAAACACCGTTGAATACCGAGCACTCGAACTGTGCGATATCCGGGTTCTCTTCACGTACTGCTTCGATCAGATCGTCAAGGTCCTGGAAGATCAGCGCATCGGCTTTGATCAGCTGGCGAATCTCTTCCACTTCACGACCGTGTGCGATCAGCTCAGTGGCGCTCGGCATGTCAATGCCGTAGACGTTCGGGAAACGAATTTCCGGCGCCGCAGACGCCAGGTAAACGCGCTTCGCGCCTGCTTCACGCGCCATCTCGATGATCTGCTCAGAGGTGGTGCCACGTACAATCGAATCATCCACCAGCAGCACGTTCTTACCGCGGAACTCAGCGCGGTTAGCGTTGAGTTTGCGGCGAATCGCGCTGCGGCGCATATGCTGGCCTGGCATGATAAAGGTGCGGCCAACATAGCGGTTTTTCACGAAGCCCTGACGATAAGGCTTGTCAAGAATACGGGCGATTTCCAGTGCAGAATCGGTTGAGGTTTCCGGAATCGGAATCACCACATCGATATCCAGGTCTTCCCACTCACGTGCGATTTTTTCGCCGAGTTTGGTGCCCATGCGCACGCGAGCGCTGTAGACCGACACCTTATCAAGGAAGGAGTCAGGACGCGCAAAGTAAACGTACTCGAACAGGCATGGATTGGTTTTCGGATTCTCAGCGCACTGGCGCGTTGACAGCTGGCCCTGCTCGGTGATGTACACCGCTTCGCCTGGCGCCACATCGCGAATGAATTCAAAGCCCAGCGTATCCAGCGCTACGCTTTCGGAAGCCACCATGTATTCGGTGCGTCCATCAGCAATCACGCGTTTACCCAGCACTAATGGGCGAATCCCGTTCGGATCACGGAAGGCCACCAAACCATGACCAATAATCATCGAAACCACTGCGTAAGCGCCGCGCACCTGTTGGTGCACTGCCGCCACCGCAGCAAAAATGTTGTCAGCTTCCAGCGGGTCATGCTGGAAACGATCAAGTTCCTGCGCAAAGATGTTCAGCAGGATTTCAGAATCAGAGGTGGTATTAACGTGACGGCGGCCCACTTCGAACAGATGCTTGCGCAGCTCGTGCGCGTTGGTCAGGTTACCGTTGTGCGCCAGCGTAATGCCATACGGGGAGTTTACATAGAAAGGCTGCGCTTCGGAGGCACTGGAGCTGCCCGCCGTTGGATAGCGAACATGGCCAATCCCGATATTACCCTGCAAACGCTGCATGTGGCGTGCTTCGAAGACATCGCTCACCAGACCATTCGCTTTACGCAGACGGAAGCAGTTAAGCGCATCGATGGTACAAATGCCGGCGGCATCTTGCCCGCGGTGCTGCAGCACCGTTAACGCGTCATAGATCGACTGGTTTACTGGCATAAAACCGGTGATACCAACAATACCGCACATGTTGTCATTTCCTCATTAGCCGCACTCCCGGTGGCGTTACCGGGGTATAAAACTGGACGTGCTTTTCAGGTAATCGAAAAACCACCTGATGATGTAACTGAACTGGGGAATGAGTTGCGACTGTTGCCAGTCCGGGCTTTTAGAAAAGCCGGTGAATGTATCGAGGAAGAAGAGCATAGCGGAAACAATCAGCACGCCACGCAACGCCCCGAAACAGACTCCCAACACCCTGTCGGTTCCCGACAAGCCGGTTTTTTCTACCAGCGAGCCGATCACATAGTTCACGATGGCACCCACAATCAGGGTGGCAACGAATAACACCGCTATCGCGATGCCGTTGCGAACCAGTTCGTCGTCAAAACCTGTAAACCAGACTGCAAGGTAGGTGTAGTAATGACTGGCGACAAAAAACGCGCATCCCCAGGTAACGAGAGATAAGGCTTCCCGGACAAACCCACGAATCAGGCTGACCAGAGCCGAAAAACCAACTACCGCAATAATGACGTAATCAATCCAGATCATGAACGCTTCCAACCCAGTGCTAAGCACCCCTGCATCCAGTTCGGGGCGCATTCTAACAGAAAAAGAAAACGTTTGCGTAGGGTTTTCCGGTTCTGTATCCATAAAAAGGGCGATGAAAAAAACTTTCCTCGCCCTGAGTGAAATCAGCATTTTAACCTGCTGATATAAATAAATTTTTTAACAAAATCCGCACTTAACCGCTTGTGCTATACCGCGCCTTTTATTGCTATCGGCGCGGCTTATCACGGCATTATCGCGTGCCGTACGGTTTTACCACGCCACCAAGCCCGGAGATGCTCTGCAACTCACTCAACGAACTCTGCAGCTTCGCTTTAGAGGCATCCGGACCGACGTAAATGCGCGTGATTTGTCCCTGCACCGGCGTGGATGGCACGGTAAAGGCACGATATCCCGACAGACGCAGTTGCGCCACGATCTCACTGACCTTCGCCGCGTTCTTCAGCGCACCCAGCTGAACCACGAACGCCTGCCCCGCAGGAGCCGCTTCCGGTTCGCTCTGTTTTGGTGTTTCGACCGCTTTTGGCTGCTCAACCGGTTTCGGTTGTTCCACCACTTTTGGTTTTGGTTGCTCGACCGGTTTTGGCTTCGGCTGTTCAACCGGCTTAGGTTTTGGCTGCTCAACCACTTTTGGCTTCGGCTGCTCAACCGGCTTCGCCTGCTGATGCACCGGCGGCGGCGTTACCAGTGTAGGTTCGCTGTTCTGTACCGGCTGCGCGTTGCCATTGCTGGCCGAGCCGCTGGCTTTCGCGTGATCCGGGGTTTGTGCCGTATTCGCCCCTTGCGGCGGTTCAGCCGGGAGCAGTTGAGTGACCGGTGGCACCATTTCGCTATCCTGCTGGTCGTCCGGCTTTGGCACCAGCGGGATTGCCGCGAACTCTTCTTTATAATGCTTTTTCTTGCCGTCGAGCAGCCCCGGCAGCACGATGACACCAATCGCCACCAAAATGACGGTACCGACTAAGCGATTTTGAAACTTACTTGCCACTGCCATTCTCCGCTGACATCGATTCCATAACCTGTGCGACGGTGTGGAAAGACCCACACACCAGAATCACATCCTCGGGCGCGGCCTGCTGACGCGCGGCCTGCCATGCTGCATCAACGTTATCATACGCGCTGCCACCTTCGAGGTGGGCGATCAACTCATCGGCACGGGCACCGCGCGGTCCTTCAAGGGGAGCGCAGTACCAGTTATCGACCTGCGGTGCCAGTGCGGCCAGCGTGCCAGCGATATCTTTGTCATGCAGCATACCAACCACTGCATGCACTTTACCGCTTTTCGGCAACTCCGCCAGACGCGAGCACAGATAATGAGCCGCATGCGGATTATGTGCCACATCGAGAATCACGCGTGGTGCTTCACTCACCGTCTGGAAACGTCCGGGCAGAATCGCCAGAGGCAGGTGTTCGCGGATCACCGCTTCGCTGACGTTGAGTCCTGATGCGCGCAGCGCAGTGAGGGCGGTCGCCGCATTGGGCAACGGCACCTGCGGCAACGGCAGGTCGCGCAGTTCACCCTGTGCATCCTGCAACGTCCAGCTGTTTTCCTGCTTCTGCCACTGCCAGTCACGGTTGATTTGCAGCAGCTGAGCGCCCTTCTCCGCCGCTACCTCAGCGATGGTGTGCGGCATATCGGCTTCACCGACGATTGCCGGTTTGCCACCACGGAACACGCCGGCTTTTTCGCGACCAATGCTTTCGCGATCCGGCCCCAGCCAATCGGTATGATCGAGCGCGATACTGGTGATCACCGCCACATCGGCATCGACGATATTGGTGGCATCAAGGCGTCCACCCAGTCCCACTTCAAGGATCACCACATCAAGATTGGCGTCACGGAACAGATTCAGTGCCGAGATCGTACCGAATTCAAAATAGGTCAGAGAGATATCACCGCGCCCGGCTTCAATGCTGGCGAAACTGGCGCTGTGCAGCGCTTCGTCCAGTTCTGCGCCCTGAATGCGGACGCGCTCGGTATAGCGCACCAGATGCGGCGAGCTATACACGCCCACGCGATAGCCTGCGGCCATCAACAGCGTTTCCAGCGTGCGGCAGGTGGTGCCTTTGCCATTGGTACCGGCAACGGTGAAGATAAACGGAGCGGGTTTTAGCAGATCAAGGCGTGCGGCGACGCGCTGAATACGATCCAGACCCAATTCAATGGCCTGAGAATGCAGGTGTTCAAGATAATGAAGCCACGTGGCCAAAGGCGACGTGGCTTGAGGAAGCTGCAGAGTGTCCATGTGTCCCGTTTACTCATCTTACACATCGTCATTCAAGCCGCAGCGGCGTGGGCTGCACTCAATCACCCCCGATCCCTTACTGGGTAAGCTGCCGGGGGCTTCATTCGTTTGCCGCCTTGCTGCAACTCGAATGACTGGGTGTTTACGGTTCATTGGTGAAAAGCGTTTAACCACCGCTTTTCGTTGCCTGTCAGGCCTCGTTGCTCTCTGGCACAGCCGTAGAAGGCTGATCACCATCCTGCAGCGGCGCTGGCAGGTTCATCATTTTCGCCAGCAAGCTGGCCAGCTTAAAGCGCATTTCCGGACGACGGATGATCATGTCGATCGCGCCTTTTTCGATCAGGAACTCACTGCGCTGGAAGCCCGGTGGCAGTTTCTCACGCACGGTCTGTTCGATAACGCGTGGACCGGCAAAGCCAATCAGCGCTTTCGGTTCAGCGACGTTCAAATCGCCCAGCATCGCGAAGCTGGCAGAAACACCGCCCATGGTAGGATCGGTCAGCACGGAGATGTACGGCAAGCCGCGTTCCTGCATTTTCGCCAACGCTGCGCTGGTTTTTGCCATCTGCATCAGCGACTGTAACGCTTCCTGCATACGGGCACCGCCACTGGCAGAGAAGCAAATCAGCGGGCAGTTATCTTCCAGTGCCTGCTCAACGCCGCGCACAAAGCGCGCGCCGACCACAGAACCCATTGAGCCGCCCATAAAGGAGAACTCAAAAGCCACCGCCACCACTGGCATACCGTGCAGGGTGCCTTTCATGGCGATCAGAGCATCTTTCTCACCGGTATCTTTCTGCGCGGCAACCAGACGATCTTTGTACTTCTTAGAATCGCGGAACTTGAGCAGATCCTTCGGTTCCAGCTCGCTGCCTAATTCAACCAGAGAACCTTCATCCAGCATGGTGTGCAAACGCTCACGGGCGTGCATGCGCATGTGGTGGTCGCACTTCGGGCAGACCTCAAGGTTACGCTCCAGTTCGGCGCGGTACAGCACCTGACCACAGCTATCGCATTTGGTCCAGACCCCTTCAGGGATACTGGCTTTGCGTGTTGGCGTGGTGGTGCTTTTATTCAGTATGCGTTCAATCCAGCTCATTGATGACCTTTCTGTTTAATGCTGACCTGGTCCAGTCTTCTTGTGACTGCTGAAATCACCTTCAGCAGGCCGTAAATGTCGCTCATTAAACCACAACCCGTTCACGCTGTGGATAAAAATCTGGTTACGGGCTTACTGTGGCTTCTGCTGACGTGCCTGACGGCGATGGCGCCATACTTCAATCACGCCTGGCAAAATTGAGACCACAATGATGCCAACAATCAGCAGTTTCAGGTTCTCCTGTACCACCGGCAAATCACCAAACAGGTAACCGGCATAGGAGAACAGCAGCACCCACAGCAGCGCGCCCGTAACGTTGAAGAGCGCGAAGTGGCGATAAGACATGTGTCCCATCCCCGCCACAAAGGGGGCAAAGGTTCGCACGATTGGTACAAAGCGCGCAAGTATAATGGTTTTGCCACCGTGGCGATCGTAGAACGCGTGGGTCTTATCCAGATAGCTGCGACGGAAAATTTTCGAGTTCGGATTGCTAAACAACTTCTCACCGAACAACCGACCAATAGTGTAGTTCACCGCATCGCCGAGGATGGCTGCAATCACCAGCAGCGTGACCATTAAATGCACGTTGAGATCGTTACCCGGCAGTGCCGCCAGCGCGCCAGCAACAAACAGTAACGAATCCCCTGGCAGGAACGGCGTGACCACCAGGCCAGTTTCGCAGAACAGAATCAGGAAAAGAATGGCGTAAATCCAGACGCCGTACTGCGCCACCAGCTCGGCTAAATGCACATCAATATGGAGAATAAAGTCGATCAAAAAGTGGATGAATTCCATAATGTTCCGGCTCCCAAACATCCTGACTCATTTAAATTAATCTGCGAGGAACAACGGCCCCAACGCAGGCTGAGGTAACGCAAAGTGGGATGGGTAATCCACCGCCACCAAATACAACCCCTCGGCTTTAGCGGTCGCTGCCGCCAGAGTACGATCTTTTGCCGCCAGCAACTCAGCCATCCAGCTTTCCGGCTGATTGCCACAGCCAATTTCCATCAGGCTGCCGACAATATTGCGCACCATGTGGTGCACGAACGCGTTGGCTTTGATATCGACAATCACATAAGGCCCGTAACGTGTGACGTTTAGGTGCATCACGTTGCGCCACGGCGTGCGCGACTGGCACTGCACCGCACGGAACGAGGTAAAATCGTTCTCGCCAATTAAGCACTGACCGGCACGCTGCATTTTTTCGACATCCAGCGGATGATAAAAATGGGTGATGCCGTTGCCGAGAATCGCCGGTCGCAGACGCTGGTTGAAAATCACATAGCGGTAGCGACGTGCTGTGGCGCTAAAGCGGGCATGAAATTCCTCCGGCACCGCTTTCACCCAACGTACCGCGATGTCATCGGGCAGGTTGGCATTGACGCCCAGTGTCCAGGCGCTATCGGCGCGCTGTGAGGTGGTTTCAAAATGCACCACCTGCCCGGTGCCGTGCACACCGGCATCCGTGCGACCCGCGCAGAACACCACCACCGGATGATTCGCCACTTTCGACAGCGCTTTTTCCAGCTTTTCCTGCACACTGCGCACTTCGTTTTGCCGCTGCCAGCCGTAATAACGACTGCCGTCGTACTCAATGCCTAACGCCAGCTTAAATGTCGTTTCTTCAGACAACATTAATAGAAGTACTCCTGCACCAATTTCTCAGCGGTTTTTACCGCCATCAGTGCGCCGCCGAAGCGAACGTTGTCAGCCACGGACCAGAACTGCAGCAGCTCAGGGAGACCGTAATCGTTGCGCACGTTGCCAATGCTCAGCGCATCGTTACCTGATGCATCGCTGACGGGCGTCGGGTATTCACCGTCTGCGCTGAGGTTAATGTCCCCGGCACGATCCAGTTCATCACGCGCTTCTTCGGCTGACAGCGGACGTAAATTTTCCACATGCACAATCTGCGTATTGCCGTAAAACACCGGCGCCTGCACGCTGCTGACCGCAATCGGCAAACCTTCGTCCTGCAGCACTTTGCGCACCTGATCCACCAGACGGCGTTCACTCTCTACGCTGCCATTGTTATCCGCTAACTGTGGCAGCAGGTTAAACGCCAGCTGACGACCAAAATAGTGCTCATCTGCCGGTACACCATTCAGTAAACGCGCACTTTCGCCCGCCAGGCCATCCACTGCCGCTTTACCGTGGCTGGATACCGAAATCAGATTGGTCACCTGCAAACGGCTTAAACCGGCGATATCGACCAGCGGTTTGATGGCGCTTAACAGCTGGCTTACCAGCGCATCGGCCACCGTCACGATGTTGCGATTGCGATAATCGGCCAGCACCTGTGGGTTTACATCCGGCACCACCAATGGCACATCCGGCTCCAGTGCGAACAGATCGCTGCTGTCGATCACCAGGCAACCCTGGCTTGCGGCTTCATCCGCATAACGCGCGGAGGCTTCACGACCGGCGGTGAAAAACGCCAGCTGCGCCTGTGTCCAATCAAACTCAGCCGCATCCTGCACGCGCAGGGTGCGACCATCAAAACGCACGCTTTCACCGGCGCTGTTTTCGCTCGCCAGCAGATACAATTCACCAACCGGGAACTGGCGTTCAGCCAGCAGTTCCAGTACAGCGTTCCCTACTGCGCCTGTTGCGCCCAAAAGCGCGATATTCCAGCCGTCAGACATGTTGGTTTACTCCAGACAATGACATAAAAACAGAAGGCGGTGATTACACCGCCTGACATTTAAGACTTTTCCCGCGCGAAAACGCAGGGGATTGATTTAACTTTACAAACTGGCGCGGAAACCGAGCTTTTCCAGCATCGCGGCACTATCGGCATCATCACATTTCACCTGCAGTGACGACCATTCACGACGCTCTTCATACTGCTTGCGCAGGCGATCAAACTCGCCCGGTTTGGCAGCCACTTTTCGCAGCGGCGCATCGTCGCGGCGCACATCATACACCAGGTGCACCAGTCGTTTCAGCGTTGGCTGATCGAGCTTGCCGTGCAGTGTAATGGTGCCAAATTCCGGTGCAGGCAGCAGAGTCTCCAGCGCGACCTGTTGCGGCTGACCGATAAACGCGCACCAGGCTTCGAATACCTGAGTGGTGCCACGCGCCTTGCCTTCCAGCGTATAGCCCGCGATATGCGCGGTAGCGATATCCACTTTATCCAACAGATCGAGGTTCAGATCCGGCTCCGGTTCCCACACATCCAGCACCACGCTGAGGTCGCTGCGCATTTTCAACACTTCCAGCAGCGCGGCGTTATCCACCACCGGACCACGGCAGGCATTGATCAGGATGGTATTGGGTTTGAGCGCCATCAGCAGAGCCATGTCGGCCAGATGCCAGCTTTTATAGGGGCCGTCTTTAAACAGCGGTGTGTGGAAGGTCAGAATATCGGCCTGTGCCACCAGTTCATCCAGCGAGTGAAACGTTTCCTGATCGCCACGATCTGCACGCGGCGGATCGCACAGCAGGGTTTTCACGCCCCAGGCTTCAAGGCGTTTTTGCAAACGACCGCCGACATTACCGACGCCGACAATACCCACGGTACGATCGCGCAGTTCAAAACCATCGCGTTCGGCCAGCAGCAGTAAGGAGGAGAAGACATACTCCACCACCGCAATCGCGTTACAGCCGGGTGCCGCCGAGAAGGCAATGCCGGCGGCCGCCAGCGATGCATCATCGACATGGTCAGTGCCAGCCGTGGCGGTGCCAACGAACTTCACCGGCGTACCGGCCAGCAGCGCCGCATTCACTTTAGTCACCGAGCGCACCATCAGTCCGCTGGCATCCTGTAACTCTGCTTCGGGTAACGGACGTCCCGGCACGGCCAATACTTCACCCGTGCGACTGAAGAGTTCACGAGCGTAAGGCATGTTTTCATCGACGAGAATTTTCACTGCGGCGGTCCTGTCTGCTGAGGCGTTTTGAGGCGCGTATTCTTACATAAAGCTGGGGATTAACCTAACCGGCTGCGATAGCGATCCGGTGTAGTGCCGGCCTGCTGCTGGAACATCACAATCAGCGCCGACGACGAGCTATAACCCAGTTCGTGTGCAATGCCTTGCACGCTGCAACCCTGCTCCAGCAGCGCAATGGCACGCAAAAAACGTAAACGCTGCCGCCATTCGCTGAAAGACATCTTCAACTGCTGCTGACAACGTCGCGCCAGCGTACGCTCGGTGGTGAATACCCGCTTCGCCCATTGTGCCAGCGTGGTGTTGTCGCCGGGATTTTCTTCCAGCGCGCGTAAAATAGGCGCGAGAAATTTGTCGTCCGACAAGGGCAAATAGCTGGTGTGCACCGGTGCCTGACGCAGACGATCAATCAAGACTTCACAGAGTCGCCAGTCCGCTTCGGTTTGAGGCTGCTCCAACTCACGCTGGGCAAAGTCATTCATGATGGCGTGCACAATCGCATCGACGTGCAGTAAACAGGCATTGTCGGGCATCCCCGCACAAAGATCGGCCGCGAGGTTGAAGGTGCGGAACTGGGCATGGCAATGGTTATAGCTGCTGTGGCGCTGTTCCGGCGGGATCCAGATCGGCATATCAGCGGGGGTTAATAACCGTTCCCCCTCCACTTCCATCTCCAGCACGTGGCTGGTGACGAAAATCACCTGACCCCAACTGTGCAGATGCGGGAGATATTCAGTTTTCGCGTTAGCCTGCTCGTAGCGCATAAAATAGCGCAGCAGCGGCGCATCAATCGGCGGCTGATACTCGATCTGTAAATTCATTCTGTCCGGTCACTAACGAATATTGTCCGATTTTAACTATCTGAATAAAACCGGTCAAATGTAAACTATTCGCGATTAAACTCAGGAGTCGTACGATGAATTTACTGTTTCCGCTGATTGCGGTGATGATCTGGTCGATCAACACCATCGTCAGCAAGCTCTCTGCCGGGAGCATCGATCCTGCCGCCATCTCCTTCTATCGCTGGCTGCTGGCACTCATCGTGCTGGCCCCCTTCAGCCTGCCCGGCGTGTGGCGTCATCGCCATGCCATTAAGGCCAATCTGTGGCGATTATTGATCCTCGGCCTGCTGGGCATGGTGCTTTATCAGAGTCTCGCCTACTATGCCGCCCACAGCGTGTCGGCAGTGATGATGGGCATATTGGGTGCCACGATCCCACTGCTGACCATTCTGCTCAGCCTGTTTGTTTTACGCCTTGCGCCGACGCGCGGCATTTTGATCGGCGGCCTGCTCTCCTTTGCCGGTTTGGTATGGTTGGTGAGTGAAGGGAATCCAGCTCAGTTGCTGAATCAGCGTCTGGGCAACGGCGAGTTGATGATGCTGGCGGCTTCCACCTCGTATGCGCTTTACGGTGTGCTGACCAAGCGCTGGGCAATCCCTCTGCCGACCTGGCAGAGCCTGTACGTGCAGATTTTCTTTGGTGTGTTGCTGTTACTGCCTGGATTCTTGCGCGCACCGGACGTGACGCTGAATCTGCATAACATTCCGCTGGTGCTATTTGCCGGGCTGTTCGCGTCCATTATCGCGCCGTTCTTGTGGATCCTTGGTGTGCAACGTCTCGGTGCCAGTACCACCACCATTTTTATGAATTTTGTGCCCGCGTTCACCGCCATCATTGCCGTGCTGTTCCTGCATGAGCAACTGCACGCCTATCACTGGATTGGCGGCGGGATGACGTTGGTGGGAGTGATTCTGGCGCAACGGTTGAAAACACCGCTGCGCAAACCACGTGAGGCAACCGTTCCCGATCCCGCTGCCTGATTTTTATTGTCCCGAAAGGCCGCAGCCCCCGTGGATTTCCCGGGGGCTTTTGCTATCATATGGCCTCTTTTTTCCGGCGCACCCGGATCTGACCTCGTTTTTCAAGGATTCCGCCATGCAACCTCTCAGCGGTCCCGGTGTGCCTGCGGGCGATCGTACAACGCTCACTAATGCGACTGGCCCAACTCGTCCTGGCGGACCGGCGGGCGAACAGCCACTCTCCCCTGCCCAGCGCACCACGCTGGAACGTCTGATTGTGCGCATCATGTCACTCAGTACCTTGAAAGCCCCGGAATTGTGGGCTGGCGTACGCCATGAAGTTGGCGTAAAGAATGATGCTGAGCTGCAATCGCGTCATTTTCCTGCTGCCGAACAGCATTTGAATGGGCGTCTGACCCAGGTGCAGAACAGCCTTGCCACGCGTCAGCTGTTGCAACAGTTACTGGAGAAGTTACCGCAGGGGAATAATCGTCAGGCAGTGAGTGACTTTATCCGTCAGCAATTTAACCAAACGGTGTTAAGTGCGCTGTCGCAAGACCAGCTACATCAGGTGCTCACCATGCTGCAAAATGGGCAGATGGCGATCCCGCAGCCGCAGCAAACGCGCGTGTCTGATCGCACTCTGTTGCCTGCTGAGCAGCAATCGCTGAATCAACAGGTTACGCGCCTCGCGGCCACGACCGGCGAATCACCGGTCAAGCTGCTGTCTGAAGCGCTGAAACTGGTCAATCTGAAGAGTGGCGATCCAATTCCCTCTCGCCACTTCCCGCTGCTGACACAATATTTGCAGGTACGTCAGACATTGGGTCAACACAGCGCACCGACCTTACAAATGCTGGAAACCTCGCTGAAGCAGCCGTTAACGCATGACGAACAGCGTTTGCTGGAGGATTACAGCCAGCAGCGCTTCCAGGCCACGCCGCAGACAGTGCTGACGCCTGCGCAAACCCAGGATCTCCTCAATTTGCTCTTTAGCCGTCGCGTCGAGAAAACGCTGGAGCAGCCGCACGCCGCCAGTGATTTACGTCCGCAGCCGATCTGGTCGCCGTGGATTGAGATTTTGCCGCGTCCGCTGGCACAGCGCCCGGCACTGACATTGATTCTGGGCCTGGCACTGTTCTTCTTTTTACTCTGGCTGTTCCTGTAATTTAGCAGCCACAGTGCGCGCCGGGTGCGGCCTGTGGCCACTCGCCCGGCGACGTTCCCCACGTTAACGGATGCCCATCACGCTTCCAGAAATCCAGTCCACCGATCAACTCTTTGACCTGAAACCCTAGCGAAGCCAGTTTCCAAGCCGCTTTAGTCGAACCGTTGCAGCCAATGCCATCGCAATAAGTGATGTAGATCTTGCTGCGATCCAGTTGCGCGGTGGAGTCGGCGTTCATGGTGCGATGCGGAAACGAAATCGCCCCGGTGATGTGCCCCGCCTGATAGACCTCAGTGGATCGCGCATCAATCACCACAATCGCAGTGATGCCTTGCGCCAGATCCTCTGCCAAATCCCAAGCATCGGTGTAATAACTCAGTTTCTGCTGCAGATACGCCACGCTTTCCTGAGGATCCGCAGGTGGGAAGAGTAAGACTGATGACATCGCATTCTCCTTATGTAATTTTCCCTGAGTTTACGGCAAAGTGGTCTGCAATCTGATACCACTTTTCACATAGTGATAAGACCAGAATGCGCCACTCTTTTTTAGCCTTGTTTAATCACACGTCATCCGGCGGCTTACGTGAACGTTTATGCCATACGTTACGCGAGGCCATTACCCGCGGTCATTTACACCATCAACAACGCTTACCCTCCAGCCGTCAGTTAGCCGAGGATTTGTCATTGTCGCGGGTGACGGTGGAAGCCGCTTATGCGCAGCTGGAGAGTGAAGGCTATCTGGAGAGACGGGCGGGTCGGGGTACTTTTGTATCGATTGCAATGCCTGCACGGGCAGCGACAACGCCTGCACAGGGTTCACCTCGTTTCTCACGGCGTGGCGAGCAAATTTTGGCAACCGGTGGCTGCCAGGATCCGCCTTTTCCGCATGCGTTCGCCGCCGGTTCGCCTGAATTACGCGCCTTCCCGCATACCCAATGGCGCCGGATCAGTAACAGCGTTCAGCGCTCGCTGGGCAGCCAGGTGATGGGTTATGGCAATCCGCTGGGCTTTATGCCATTACGTGAAGCGGTAGCGGATTATCTGGCGTTATCTCGCGGGGTGCGCTGTGCTGCCGGGCAAGTCGTCATCCTAACCAGTTCACAGCAGGCCCTGCAGTTACTGGCACTGATGTTACTGGATGCCAATGATGAAGTGTGGCTTGAGGAGCCAGGCTATCCCGGCGCGCGTAACGCTTTCCTCGCTGCGGGTGCACACTGCCGTGCGATGCGGCTGGATAGTGAAGGAGCGATGCCGCTTGAAGGAGACGCGAGGCTGGTTTATCTGACGCCGGGACATCACTATCCCACCGGCACCGCGATGAGCCTTGCCCGCCGCCTGCAGTGGCTCGACTGGGCGCACCAGCAGAAAAGCTGGTTAATTGAGGATGATTACGACAGTGAGTTTCACTATGACGATCGCCCGCTTCCCGCCTTACAGGGATTGGAGGATAACAGCCGGGTTATCTGCCTTGGCACCTTTTCCAAAACACTCTTCCCTTCCCTGCGGTTGGCGTGGATGGTAGTCCCGCCAGCGCTGGTGGATGCTGTCGGCCGGGCGCGCAGCATTCTGGATGGTCATAGCGCGCTGTTGCCCCAGGCGATCACCGCTGAGTTTCTGCAACAGGGCCACTTTGCCAGCCACCTGCGGCTGATGCGCCAGCTTTACCACAGCCGTCGCGATCGGTTACTTGAGCAGATCAACACGCGTCTGCAGCCGTGGCTGACGCCGCTGCAGGCGTCTGGCGGGCTGCAGCTGGCGGTAGCATTGCATCAGGGTGAGGAAGCACAGCTCACGCAGCAGGCGAGGGAGATCGGTCTGCTGCTGCCGCGCCTGTCACCGTTGTACGCCGACAGTCAGCCACAATCGGGCTGGCTGCTGGGCTTTGCCGCGCTGACGCCGGGTGAGATTGTCAGCGCCTGCGATAAGCTGGTTACGCTGTTGTCGCGCTACGCGCAAACGTCCAGGTGACGAGAATGCCCAAGGCTGCACAGCAGGCACCGGCAAGGTAGAC
This sequence comes from Erwinia sp. S63, assembly GCF_016625195.1. GTDB lineage: Bacteria > Pseudomonadota > Gammaproteobacteria > Enterobacterales > Enterobacteriaceae > Pantoea. The sequence continues at coordinate 53,632 of NZ_JACVUP010000001.1, read as the reverse complement.
CGATCCATAACCCAGGGCCGTGGCGAGCAAACCCGTCAGCGGACCGCTGGCACCGTAAGCAATATCCTGGAAAGCGGAGAAACCGCCCAGCGCCGTGCCACGAATTTGCGGCGAGACGCGTTTGATCACCTCAACGCCAAGCGCCGGGAAAATCAGTGAACAGCCGCAACCGGTTAGCGCGGCACCAATCAGCGCCATCCAACCCGATGTCGCGCAGGCCAGCACCAGCAAGCCAGCGGTTTCCACTAACAGCGAGATCATGGCGACGCGCACACCGCCGTGGCGATCCGGTAAGCCGCCAAAGAACACGCGCACCAATACAAAAGCACAGCCGAATGCAGTTAGCGCAAAACCGGCGTTGCCCCAGTTTTCTGCGGCAAAATAGAGTGAGGTAAAGGTGCCGATCACCGCAAATCCGGTGCCCTGCAACGCCAGCGCCATGCCGGGTTGGAAGATGGTTTTCACCACGCTGAACAGAGAAGGACGTTCGCCACCCACCACCGGCACTTTACTGATCCAGCTATTGATCGCCAGCGAGAGCAGTGGCAACATCAACGCGACAGCACCGAGTGCCGCGAATCCGCCATGTTGATTGATCAACAGACCCAGCGGCGCGCCCGCCGCCAGCGATCCATAAATCGCCATACCGTTCCACGACATCACCAGGCCGGAACGTTTGCTTCCCACCAGCCCCATGCCCCAGGTCAGATTACCGGTGAGCAGCAGACTTTCACCAAATCCCAGCAATAAGCGCCCCACCGCCAGCAAACCAAATTTTGCCCACGGCGAAACAGGCAGCATCGCCGCCGCCAGATACGCCACGCCCACCAGCGCGATGGCGATCATACCGTGTTGCGTGGTGAGCTTCGCGCCGTGCTGATCGGCTCGGCGTCCGGCAAAGCTGCGAGTCAGCAACGTGGCGAAGAATTGAATGCCCACCGCGACGCCCACCATCAAGTTGCTCATGCCCAATTCCTGATGCACGTACAGCGGGATAACCGGGAGCGCCAGGCCTGCGGTTAAATAAGTGAGAAACACCGCAAAGGATATGCAACCCAAAGGCAGCACAGATTGCGTCTGCGTATCAGCAGCCGTGGTCATGATGGTATGAACTCCTTGTTCAGAGTATGCGCGACAGGCGAAAAACCAACACTCGCTTACGTCCTGGGTTCAGACGAAAACGGGTTATTTGGTTCATAACGTGCGCAAACGATTATTTTATTTCAGGCAAGATGTGAAGAGTGTAGGCAAGCGGCGGGTGAATTGTCAAAAACAACAGGGGCCGGATAGACCGACCCCTGGAAAACGGTGATCACGCTATTAAGCTGGCAGCTTACGCATGGTCAGGGTGGCGTTGGTACCGCCGAAACCGAAGCTGTTGGACATCACGGTGGTCAGCGCTTTTTCAGTCGGCTGCGTCACGATGTTCAGGCCTTTACCGGCTTCATCAATCTCTTCGATGTTAATGCTTGGTGCGATGAAGCTATGCTCCAGCATCAGCAAGGTGTAGATCGCTTCCTGCACGCCCGCCGCACCCAGTGAGTGACCGGTCATGGCTTTAGTGGCAGAGATGTACGGTGAGTTATCACCAAACACTTCGCGAATCGCACCCAGCTCTTTCACATCACCGACTGGCGTAGAAGTGCCGTGGGTGTTGAGGTAATCGATTGGGGTATCAACGCCCTGCATCGCCATCTTCATGCAGCGTACTGCACCTTCGCCTGAAGGAGCCACCATATCAGCACCGTCAGAAGTCGCGCCGTAGCCAACGATTTCTGCGTAGATGTGCGCGCCACGGGCCAGAGCATGCTCCAGCTCTTCAACCACCACCATACCGCCGCCGCCTGCGATCACGAAGCCATCACGGTTCGCATCATAGGTACGAGAAGCTTTTTCTGGCGTTTCGTTGTATTTGGTGGACAGTGCGCCCATTGCATCGAACTCACAGGCCATTTCCCAGCTCAGCTCTTCGCCGCCGCCAGCAAACACGATGTCCTGTTTGCCCAACTGAATCTGCTCAACCGCATTACCGATGCAGTGTGCTGAAGTCGCACATGCAGAGCTGATCGAGTAGTTCACGCCGTGGATTTTGAACGGCGTAGCCAGACACGCTGACACACCTGAACCCATGGCTTTGGTCACCACATAAGGACCGACCGCTTTCAGGCCGCGCGGGCCACGCATTGCGTCAGCACCGAACACCTGATAACGCGGAGAACCGCCGCCTGAACCGGCAATCAGACCCACGCGTGGGTTGTTCTGATATTGCTCGTCAGTCAGACCGGAATCCTGAATCGCTTCTGCCATAGACAGATAAGCGTAGATTGAAGCATCACTCATGAAACGCACGATTTTGCGATCGATGAGCCCGTTGGTATCCAGTTTGACGTTGCCCCATACGTGGCTGCGCATACCGATATCTCTCATCTCTTCAGAGAAGGTGATACCCGAACGGCCTTCACGCAGAGAAGCCAGCACTTCTTGCTGGTTATTACCAATGCTGGAAACGATACCCAGGCCAGTAATCACTGCACGTTTCATTCAATAGTCCTCATTCCACTTCTTTTGGATTGACGTGCACTCTAGCTTACAGTTGTAAGCCGAACAAGTCCGATCAGCCATTTCCTTTTGTAAATTTGCGTCATGTCACGGCAGTCGTTAAAATCGCGCCACTGCCTGAAAAACGAGCCTTTCCCGTGAAATTAGCCCCGGTTGAACACGCGCAATTAAACTGGAATGATCAGGGTACACCTGTTTCCCGAGCATTCGATGACGTCTATTTCTCCAACGACAACGGGTTGGAGGAGACGCGCTATGTTTTCCTCAACGGCAACCAAATTCCTGTCCGTTTCGCTCAACATTCACGCGATATTTTTATTGTCGCGGAAAGCGGTTTTGGGACTGGTCTGAACTTTCTTACCCTGTGGCAAGCGTTCGATCGCTTCTGTAGCGAACATCCCGACGCGACACTTAAGCGTCTGCACTTCATTAGCTGCGAAAAATTCCCACTGACGCAAACCGATCTGATTGCTGCACATGCGCACTGGCCAGAGCTGGCGCACTGGGCCGAGCAGTTACAGCAACAGTGGCCACAGGCGCTGCCGGGTTGCCAGCGTTTACTGTTCAACAACGGTAAAGTCACGCTCGATCTCTGGCTCGGTGATATTAACGCGCTAATTAATACCTTTGATGACAGTCTCAATGCTCAGGTGGATGCATGGTTTTTAGATGGTTTTGCGCCGTCTAAAAATCCGGAGATGTGGACGCCGGAACTGTTCGCCGCCATGGCACGTCTGGCCCGGCCGGGTGGGACGCTGGCGACCTTCACCTCGGCAGGTTTTGTCCGTCGGGGATTACAGGAAGCAGGCTTTAACGTGGCTAAGCGCAAAGGCTTTGGTCACAAACGCGAAATGTTAACCGGCGTAATGGAACAGGCTGCTGCCCTGCCCCACATCCAACCGTGGTACGCCCGCCCTGCGGCTCGCACTCAGGAAGTGGCGCTGATTGGCGGTGGCGTGGCGAGTGCCGTGCTGGCGCTGGCGCTGCTGCGCCGTGGCTGGAAGGTGACGCTTTATTGCGCTGATGCAGCCCCTGCGCTGGGTGCTTCCGGCAACCGTCAGGGCGCACTTTACCCGCTGCTCAATCAGCACGATCCCGCTCTCGCCACGTTCTTCCCTGCGGCGTTCACCTTTGCCCGCCGTTTGTATGACCAGCTACCAGTGATGTTTGAACATCACTGGAGTGGTGTGCTGCAACTCGGCTGGGACAGTAAAAGTGCCGATAAGATCGCCCAGATGCTGGAAATGGGATTGCCGCATGATGTGGCGTATGGCGTAAGCAAGGAAGACGCGCAGCAGTTAGCGGGCGTCGAGACCGGCTGCGGTGGCATATTCTATCCGCAGGGCGGCTGGCTCTCTCCATCGCAACTGACCAGCAACCTGCTGGAGCACGCGCAAACGCTGGGTTTACGCCTGCACTGGCTACATCGCGTGACCACGCTGGAAACAACGACTGAAGGCTGGACTCTTAACTTCAGCGAGCAACCCTCGGTAAATCATCAGCAGGTGGTGTTGGCCAATGGCCATGCGCTGCTGGAAATTGAACAGAGCAAAGACCTGCCGGTGTATGCCGTTGCGGGTCAGGTCAGTCATGTACCGACCAATCCTGAACTGGGCGCGTTAAAAACCGTGCTGTGCTATGACGGCTATCTCACGCCGGTGAGCCCGAATTTCAACACTCACTGCATCGGGGCCAGCTACCATCGTGGCGACACTACAACTAATTTCCGTGCTGACGATCAGCAGGAAAATCGCCAGCGGCTGGTGAACTGCCTGCCAGATGCAGAGTGGCCGCAGCAAGTGGATATCAGTGATAACGAAGCGCGTATTGGGGTGCGCTGCGCCACGCGCGATCACTTACCGATGAGTGGCAGCGCGCCCGATTACTCCGCTACGCTAACGCAATACGCCGATCTGCCGGAGCAGCGTGCACGGGGTGAAGCCATTGCCGATGCACCGATTCATGCTGGTTTATTTGTGCTGGGTGCGCTGGGTTCACGCGGCTTGTGCAGCGCGCCGCTGGCAGCGGAAGTGTTGGCGGCACAGATGAGCGGCGAGCCGCAACCGCTGGATATTGCCACGTTAGCGGCTATGAATCCGAATCGTTACTGGGTAAGGAAGCTGCTGAAAGGAAAGAAAGCGGGACGCTAAGTTGACGGGGCGAGCGATCGCCCCGCACTATCAGGCCGTTTGACGTGCCTGCTGGAACAAGTTATCCCACATGCCAATCACCAGCGCCTGATCGCGAGGCGACAGTTCACCCGCGGCAATCGCTTTTTGCAGACTGTTCGTCACATGAATCTGCAGCGCTTCTGGCGTATGTTCACCCGTGATTTCAATCTCAGCCACCGCCAGGGTCAGATGACCACGCAGATAGCCACCGGCAAACAACTCGTCGTCACTGGCGTGATCAACCATATCGTCAATCAATGCCAGGATGCGGGATTCGAATTCTACGATCATCGTCTTGTTCCTTATTACCCTTGATACTTCGCGCCACGACTGCGTTGGCTTCACGCTCTTACCCCGTTACACGCGGGTTAGTTCATTCGCCATCATGCTGCAACGCGGGTTACTTTGGGTCATTAATAATATGTTTGCGAATCACAGATCTTCCGGCCACGGGAAGTGTGCCGCCGTCAGCGCTGGCGTACCGTAATAGCTGGCTAACGCATCGATAAAACGTGCCGGACGTGCCGGGATACCCTGCTCAAAATAAGTCATCACCTGAGCATGGACCTTGCGCTGGAACGCGATGCGATCGGGTTCACAATCTCCTTCGAGGTTGTCACAGCTGACATTGAAGGGAAAGCCCGCCGCGACACAGAACAACCACTCCAGCGCCTGCGGTTTGATCTCAACCGATTCGAACTGATTCTGCGTTTGCGCATCCCGCCCATCCGGGCAGTACCAATAACCAAAATCCACCAGCTTGCGACGCGCTTCACCGGCAATACACCAGTGAGAAATTTCGTGCAGCGCGCTGGCGTAGAAACCGTGAGCAAACACCACGCGGTTCCACGGCGATTCCTCATCCGCTGGAAGATAAATAGGTTCGTCATCGCCTTTAATTAGACGGGTCTGAAAGTCTTCAACAAAGCAGCCATCAAAAATATCCACCAGCTGCTGGTAATGATGTTCTGTACTCATAATATTTTAATCTTTAAAAAAATTAGCGCCATTGTCGCATTGGCAGTCGTTCTTGACGAGTACTGCTTTACAGCGTGGCTATCCACGCCAGCAACGCGCTGCCATGGCTATCCCACAATAATTTGGCGCTCATCACGGCGGAAACGGTCACCACCATCGGGCGGATCAGCTTCTGACCCCGGCTCAGCACCAGTCTGGCGCCGATACGCGCGCCGACGAATGCGCCAATCAACATGATCACGCCCGTGCCCCACACCACTTTTCCGCCGAACATAAAGAACAGCAGACTGCCGAAATTGGAGGTGAAATTTAGGACTTTGGCGTGGGCAGTGGCCTTGGCGAGATTGAAGCCACACAGCGTCACAAACGCCAATGCATAGAATGAACCTGCACCCGGACCAAAAAAGCCGTCATAAAAACCGACGCAACCGCCGCCGACCAGCGCAAAAGCGATGCCCTGCAGGCGATGCTCACGATCCGACTCGCCCAGGCGCGGCATCAGCAGGAACCATAAACCGATGCTGATCAGCAGGAGCGGCAGAATCTGTCGCAGCACATCCGCCTGGATATGCTGAATCAGCACCGTGCCACACACTGCACCGATAAAGGTCATGGCAATGTTCAGCCGCTGTTCGCGCAGATTCACCGCGCCGCGACGCACAAAGTAGAGGCTGGCGGAGAATGAACCGCCGACCGACTGTAATTTATTGGTGGCTAACGCCTGCGCGGGAGAGAGCCCTGCAGCGAGTAATGAAGGAACGGTGAGTAAGCCACCGCCGCCGGCGATAGAGTCGATAAACGCGGCCAGCACCGCAACCAGAAACAGCACGCCCAGCAGCAGTGGGCTAACAACAAAGAGGTCCATTTTTTTCTCGTAAAGTTAACCCGATTGTTTTGTTGCAGGATGGCGGTCAGTTCTCTTCCACTGGGCTCACAATCCTCTGTGGCTGTGAAAGAGAACATTGCCAATGCCCCTGCGACAGGAAGCATCAAGGTTAGAGTAAATGACGATCTAATAGTGCCTGACAGGATGGCGGCAACGGCGGCGGTGTTTTCTTCACTGGCGGCGTGCTGCCCGGTTTTTTCGGCAGGAACCAGCTGTCTAACTCCGCGCCACAACCATCACCCGCAGGCGGTGCCGCCTGATCTTCGCACTCCAGGCTGCCAGCCGGACAACGCAAACGCACGTGCATATGCGCACGATGGGCAAACCACGGCCGCACTTTATTCAGCCACGCGCGGTCGCTTCCGGCATCAGCACAAAGCTGCTTTTTAATCGCCGGATTGACGAAGATACGTGTCACTTCTTCATCTTTCGCTGCCAGCTTGATTAAGCTATCAATCTGCGGCTGCCAATGACGCGCAATCACTTGCTTGTCATCCGGCGCCACCAGATCCAACGGCTGTGGCTTCAGCAATTGCTGCGCCGTCCAGCGATTTTGCGGCAGCTGCAGCCAGATATCGACGTCCAGCCCGGTTTGATGGCTGGCATGTCCGCTGCTAAAGCGTCCGCCGGCCGCCATGCCCATATCACCAATCAATACCTGCCCCAGCTGCAATTGATGCACCTGAGTACTGAGACGTTGAATAAAAGCGATCAGATCGGGATGGCCGAAATAACGCCGCTGATCCTGGCGCATGACCTGATAATTAGGCGAATTGAGTGGCAGTTGCTGTGCGCCAACAATACAGCCGTTGGCGAACCCGCCAATCGACTGTGGGCTGCCAGCAATCGGCTGATGGATTTGCTGCCAGGGCGTGGCAGCAAATGCTGCCACGCTGCACAACAGCGCGGCAACGGTGGTGAGCAGGCGGCGCATCCGTGGCTTACCAGCGCGGAACGCTGCTGTTGACGTCACCGTTTTGCGCACGCTGACGCAGCAGGTGATCCATCAACACGATCGCCATCATTGCTTCGGCAATCGGTACCGCGCGAATGCCCACGCAAGGATCGTGGCGACCTTTAGTGATCATCTCCACTTCTTCGCCATCGCGGGTGATAGTTTTACCCGGAACCGTGATGCTGGAGGTAGGTTTCATCGCCAGATTCGCACTGATGGTCTGGCCGCTGCTGATGCCACCCAAAATGCCACCAGCGTGGTTACTCTGGAAACCGTCAGCACGAATCTCATCACGATGCTGGCTACCACGCTGGTTAATCACCGCGAAACCGTCTCCGATTTCCACGCCTTTCACTGCGTTAATGCTCATCAGCGCGTGCGCCAGATCGGCATCCAGACGATCAAACACCGGCTCACCCAGTCCCGGCGGCACATTTTCCGCCATTACCGTGACTTTGGCACCGATAGAGTCGCCCTCTTTCTTCAAGCCGCGCATCAGTTCATCCAGCGCTTCCAGCTTAGAGGCATCCGGGCAGAAGAATGGGTTCTCTTCAACGATGCTCCAGTCTTTCAGCTCGCAGGCCACATCACCAATCTGTGCCAGATAGCCACGCACCTGAATGCCGTGCTTCATTTGCAGATACTTTTTGGCAATCGCACCCGCCGCCACGCGCATCGCGGTTTCACGCGCAGAGGAACGGCCACCGCCGCGGTAGTCGCGCAGGCCATATTTTTGCTCGTAGGTGTAATCAGCATGACCGGGACGGAACAGATCTTTAATCGCGCCATAATCTTGCGAACGCTGGTCGGTATTCTCGATCAACAGGCCGATTGAGGTGCCGGTGGTGACGCCCTCAAACACGCCGGACAAAATTTTCACCTGATCCGGTTCGCGGCGCTGGGTGGTGTAGCGCGATGTGCCCGGACGGCGGCGATCGAGATCGTGCTGAATATCCGCTTCCGTAAGAGGAATGCCTGGCGGCACGCCATCAACGATGCAGCCCAGCGCAATACCATGCGACTCGCCAAAGGTGGTTACGCGAAAAACTTGTCCAATGCTGTTACCGGCCATTGTGGTTCCTTGTTGCGATGTTGCGGGCGATGTCTCGCCCCATTTTTAGTCTTTGTAGAAGGAGAAGTGATGCTGTGCCGCGACGATCTGCTCACGCGTCAGCATAAACACGCCGTCACCGCCGTTATCGAACTCCAGCCAGGTAAACGGCACATCCGGATACTGATCGATCATATGCACCATGCTGTTGCCCACTTCACAAATCAGCACGCCCTGCTCACTCAGATAATCCGGGGCACAGGCAAGAATACGGCGCACCAGCTTCAGACCATCACTGCCTGCTGCCAGACCCAGTTCCGGTTCATGGCGATATTCATTCGGCAGATCGTCCATATCTTCCGCATCCACGTACGGTGGATTGGTGACGATCAGATCATATTTGACCTGCGGCAGGCCACGGAACAGATCGGAGCGAATGGGCGTGACGTGGTGGATCAAACCATGTTCTTCAATGTTTTGCTCAGCCACCGCCAGCGCGTCAGTGGAGATATCCACCGCATCGACTTCCGCTTCCGGGAAGGCATAAGCACAGGCGATCGCGATGCAGCCACTGCCGGTACACATATCGAGAATGTGGTGCGGTTGTTCACCAACCAGACCGGCAAAACGGTTCTCAATCAGCTCACCAATCGGTGAACGCGGCACTAACACACGCTCATCGACATAGAATTCATGGCCGCAGAACCAGGCTTTATTGGTGAGATAAGCCACCGGAATGCGCTCGTTGACGCGGCGAATCACACGTTCAACAATGCGGTGACGCTCGCTGGCCGTCAGGCGCGCATTGCGCATATCTTCTGGGATATCCAGCGGCAGCCAGAGCGTGGGCAGAACCAGTTGGACTGCTTCGTCCCAGGGATTATCCGTGCCGTGGCCGTACCAAATGCCTGCCGCCGAAAAACGGCTGACAGCCCAGCGCAGCATATCCTGAATGGTGTGCAGTTCACTCACTGCCTCATCGACGAAAATCTTGTCCACGTAGCCCTCCGCAGGCCTTAAAATCAATCGGCCGTTAGTTTGCCACGAAGCCGGGCAGAATTCAGCGCAGCGAGGCGAAAAAGCTGACATTTGTTAACGCTAAGCGTTAAGGTATGCCACCGGCTATTAACCAGCCCTTTAACCCTATTTTGAGCCATGAGTAAGAAGACGCCCCTAAACCAGGACGATCAGGCGCTGTTTCGTGAGTTGATGAGCGGAACGCGTAAGCTGAAACAAGACACTATCGTGCATAAATCGGTAGTGAAAACCCGCGAAGTCCCGCTGAAAAGACTGCTTTCCGAGCAAGCCGATAACAGTCACTACTTCTCAGATGAGTTTCAGCCGTTGCTCTCCAGCGAGGGGCCAATGCGCTACGTGCGCGCCGATGTCAGTCATTATGAACTGAAGAAATTGCGACGCGGCGATTACACGCCGGAGATTTTTCTCGACCTTCATGGTTTAAGACAGCAGCAGGCCAAACAAGAGCTGGGAGCGCTCATTGCCGCCTGCCGACGTGAACATCTGTTCTGTGCCAGCGTGATGACCGGACACGGCAAGCACATTCTCAAGCAGCAAACACCTTTGTGGTTGGCGCAACATCCGCATGTGATGGCATTTCACCAGGCACCGAAGTTATTTGGCGGCGATGCCGCACTGCTGGTGCTGATTGAAGTCGAAGAGTGGCAACCGCCAGAACTGCCTTGACGCTAAAAAAGGAAAGGGCCGCAGAATGCGGCCCATAGAGATATGACTTTTGGCGATATTACATCGCTTTGGCCAGTTTTGACGGGCTGACCTGCCACTCCAGTTTGCCTTCACAGGCGTCTGCATCAAAGTTCACATAAGCAATTGCCGACGTAGCAAACATCGGTGGCGCTTCCTGCGGGCAAAGCTCTGACACCAGATAGCCCACCAGCGGCAGATGCGAAATGACTAAGGCTGATTTCACACCCTGCTGCGCCAGCGCCTGCAGATAACAGGCCACCATGCCCGGATCGCCTCCAGGCGTCAGTTCCGGCAGCACGTCCTGCCCTTCTGGCAGCTTCAGTGCCTCACGTACCGTGGCGAGCGTCTGCTCTGCACGGAGATAAGGGCTCACTAACACCCTTTCGATATCCAGCGCCTGGCCGTTTAGCCAGCTCGCCATCTGGCGCGATTCGTCACAGCCACAGATTGTGAGTGGGCGTACTGAATCACTCGCTGCTTCCAGAGCTGCATCGCCATGACGCATGATAAAAACTTGCATAAAGCACCGCTGTTGTTTGTCGATATCGTCGGGTACCACAGCACCAGACGCTTCATTCTGCGAATGAACGCTGTGTTTTACCCCAATGGCTTCAGTATAGTCAACCGGTTGTTTATTAAATAAGCATATCTCAGAATGGTGCCGCGTTACCTTCTTCATGGCACCATAACTAACCCGCTGAATCTGTGCGCCTATTCATATTTGTGCAGAAGTGTAAAAATTCGTTTGCGCTTCTGACATTGCCATCAAAGCGTCACAAGGCGCGAAACGATCGCCATGTTGCTGCATTAATGCACGTAATGTATTAACGATGTCACTGGCGCCGCGTTGATCCATATAGCGGAACGGCCCGCCGAGAAATGGCGGGAAGCCGATGCCAAATACCGCTGCGATATCGCCATCTCGTGCATTGCGCACCACGGACTCATCCAGACAGCGTGCGGCCTCGTTCAGCATCATCATCACGCATCGTTGCGCGATCTGTTCTTCACTCTGCTTTGCCTGCGGTTTGACGTTAATCAGGCCATAGATTGAGGCATCCACTTTGCGTTTGCCCGGCCAGCGAGAGGCGTTATAAAGGTAGAACCCTTTCTGGTTTTTGCGCCCTTTGCGGCCATCGGCCAGGATGGCATTCACCGCCTCAGGGGCGCTGAAGCGCTCACCGTACGCCTGCTGCAAAATCGGGCTGATTTTACTGCCGACATCAATGCCCACTTCATCCAGCAACTGTAGCGGTCCGACCGGAAAACCGAACTTCACTAACGCGCGATCGATATGATCCACCGGCTCACCTTCCAGCAAGCAGCGCATGGCTTCATTTATATAGGGCGCGAGAATGCGGTTGACGTAAAAACCGGGTTTATCGGCTACCACCACCGCTGTTTTGCCTTGCTGACGCGCCAGCTGCACCGTGGTCGCGAGCGTTTCTGCCGAGGTGCCCGCATGCGGAATCACCTCCACCAGCGGCATTTTGTCCACCGGGCTGAAGTAATGCAGACCAATCACATTCTCTGGGCGCTGCGCGTTGGCGGCAATATCGCCAATCGGTAACGATGAGGTATTGGAAGCAAAAATGGTGTGCGGCTGACAATGACTTTCAATATCCGCCACCATCTGCTGCTTCAACGTCAAATCCTCAAATACCGCTTCAATCACCAGATCGCGCTGGCTGAACCCCTGATAATCGATGCCGCCGCTGATGCGCGCCATCTGTTGTTGGCGCTCAGCGGGTTTGAGCTGGCGCCGCTTCACTTTTTGACTCAGCAGATCCCAGCTGTATTGCAATGCATGGTTCACACCATTGAGATTGACGTCTTTAATTCGCACCGGTAAACCGGCTTTCAGCGCCGTCACGCTGGCAATGCCACCGCCCATCAATCCGCCACCGAGCACGCCGATGTGTCTCAATGCGCGCGGTTCAGCGTCGGCCACCGCTTCTTTCTTGATCGCGGTCGAGGCAAAAAACAGACTGCGTAGTGCCGCAGATTCAGGGGTCATCGCCAACTGGCCAAAGGCGCGCGCCTCCGCCGCATGTCCGGCGTGACTGCCCTGCTCCAACCCTGTGCGGACCACCTGCAAAATGCGATCCGCTGCCGGATAATTCCCCTGCGTTTTACTGTCGGTTTGGCGCTTTGCCAGTGCGAATAACAGCGAGCGCGCCAGCGGCGCCTGCATCAGACGATCGCGACGTGACAACTCACGGCGAACAATCTTTCCTTTATGCACACGCGCAATCGCCGTTTCCAGCAAGATGGATTGAGGCACGGCATCGTCAACGATACCCAGTTTCAGTGCCTGTTTAGCGCGCAGCTGCTTACCACTCAGAATCAGCGGTAGCGCTTGCGGCACCCCAATCAGTTTTGGCAGGCGCTGCGTCCCGCCTGAGCCGGGTAACAGGCCCAACTGCACTTCCGGCAGGCCCAGGCGGGTTTTATCATCCAGCGTGCAGATACGTGCGCTGCAGGCCAGCGCCAATTCCAGGCCGCCGCCGAGACAGGCGCCGTGGATCGCCGCGACCACCGGGAAAGGCAGCGCCGCAATCTCCGCCATTACCTCTTGCCCCTGGCGGGCTAAAGCTTCCGCTTCTTCTGCCGTCTGGCAATCGGCGATCATGCTGATGTCCGCACCGGCGACAAAGTTATCGCTTTTACCCGAAATCAGCACTAATCCCGCCAGCTTCGGATTGCTGCGCGCTTCAGCCAGCACCGCTTTTATTTGTGGGACAAACTCCGCTTTCAGCGTGTTCATCTTTTCGCCCGGCACGTCGATGGTGATGATGCCGACATGATCGAGGCGCATATGTAAATGGAATGCAGATGCGCTCATTATTCGGCCTCCAGAACCATTGCGCTGCCTAATCCGCCCGCTGCACAGGCGGTCACCAGTCCTAATCCCCCGCCGCGCCGCCGCAACTCATGCAACGTTTGGGTGATCATGCGCGCGCCGGTCGCAGCAAACGGATGCCCGTAAGCAATCGAACCGCCCAACACATTGAAGCGTTCTTCATTCACTTCACCCAGCGCATGTGGGCGATTCAGAACTTCGCGCGCAAAGCGCTCATCGCGGAACATTTTCAGGTTTGCCAGCGTCTGCGCAGCAAAGGCTTCATGCATATCGATCAGCGTCAGCTCGTTAAGGGTGATGCCGGCGCGATCCAGCGCCAACGGTGAGGCATAAGCGGGGCCCAGCAACATATCCTGCCAGACATCAATCGCAGTAAACGCATAGCTGCGCAGATAGCCGAGCGGGGTAATTCCCAGTTCTCGTGCACGGCCTTCACGCATCAAAATCACCGCGGCCGCGCCATCGGTCAGCGGTGTGCTGTTGGCTGCCGTGACGGAACCGTGGCGACGATCAAAGGCCGGTCGCAATTTTGCGTAGTCGCTAGCGCTGGCGTTAAAGCGAATGTTGTTGTCCTGCTCAATCGGTGCTTTCCAGGGCGGCACAAAGGCCGCCATCACTTCCTGCGCCAGCACGCCTGACTGCCAGGCACGTGCTGCGTGCTGATGTGAGCGCAGCGCCAGAGCATCTTGTTGTTCACGCGTGATGCCATGGGTTTTCGCCATTTGCTCAGCAGTATCGCCCATTCGCAAGCCGGTAGAGTATTCGGCAACCGCAGGAGGAACCGGCAACAGATCACGCGGACGTAAACGACGCAGAATTTGCAGCTTTTTGCTGAAGCTGCGCGCTTTGTTGAGATCGACCAATGCGCGGGCCAGCGTTTTACTGACGCCAATCGGCAGCACCGAAGAGGAGTCCGCACCACCGGCAATGCCCGCATCAATGGTACCCGCTATCAGGCTTTCCGCCACGTTTGCCACCGCCTGAAAACTGGTGGCGCACGCGCGGCTGACGCTGTACGCATCGGTATGCACGCTCAATCCGCTGCTCAGCACGATTTCGCGCGCAATATTGGGCGCTTCCGGCATTTGTACCACCTGGCCAAATACCAGTTTATCGATAACGTCGACCGACAATTCGCTGCGCGCCATCAACTCTGACACCACCATACGCCCCAACTCCAGCGCCGTGATGCCATGAAAATCACTCGCCTGACGGGCGAAAGGGGTGCGTAATCCGTGGGTTATGGCGATACGTTCGCCCTGACGCGTCAGCAGCGGCTGCGCTTTGCTCATTGCACTCACCTGTAATTTGCGACCGTAGCATCATTGCCAAACAGGTCTGACCTGATCATCAGTGTTAACCAGGTGCCGCTAAGTCGCCAATAACAGAAGAAAAAAAGTGCGATGGAAGACACGAAAAAGAGAAAACGCTGCCGAAAGGGCTTCCGGCAGCGACAGGATTAGCGTAAGCCAAGTTGAAAAATGAAGGTCTCAGCCTGGCAGGCAAAAGTGAAATCAACATTCAGGCGGACGCCTGGGGCTTCTTCAACGAATTCGGCATTAATCTCGCAAGGCTCGGATTCAACCTGACGCGCTTTATCCGTTAAGTGCTTCAGCATCGCTTCAGCTGCATGACGATCGGCAAATACGCCCGACCAGCTGGCAGTGCAATCGGTATTGTCCATCACGGTGCCGACATCCACGCAGCAGCAAGCTGCCGTTTCCGTCGCACTGCATTTTTTAATGGCATCAGTCATTGTTCTCTCCTGACGATAAATCGACACAATCGGATCATTTTCTGACACAAAGTGTACGCCCCGCGCGGCCTGGCTTCTATCTCCCTGCGGCTAAGTGACGAATATCACACTAAAAATTGATCCAGAACAAATTTGACCGCTATGCTAGATGAGCATCGACAAGATTTTGTTAAGCAGATCTGATTTTATCGATCAAATCGGAAATATTTAAAAAACAATATTGCAACAAATACACAGGTCAGACCTATACTCGTCGCACTGGTCTGATATGTGCCTTTGTCATCAGTCCCTACAATCCGCCGTCCTTTGTTACGCGACGTAACAACGTTTAATAATAAATCTAGATGAGGTTGTGGTCATGAACCATAAGAACCTGTTTGCAAAGTCAGCTGTGGCAGCTGCAGTGGCGCTTATCTCTTCCCAAGTCTACGCCGCTGGCTTTCAACTTAATGAATTCTCAGCAATTGGTTTAGGTCGTGCATATTCGGGTGAAGGTGCGATGGGCGATACCGCTGCATCCGCTAGCCGTAACCCCGCGACCATGGCATTGATGGATCGCCCTTCGTTCTCCATCGGTACCGTTTATATTGATCCTGAAGTGGATATCAGCGGCCAGAGCCCCACCGGCAACAGCCTGAATGCGAAAAACATCGCACCGAATCAGTGGATCCCTAACCTCCATTACGTTCACCCGATTAACGATCAATGGTGGGTGGGCGCGTCCGTCACCTCCAATTATGGCCTGGCGACGGAATTTAATGATGGTTACACCGCAGGCGGCTACGGTGGCAAAACCGACCTGATGACCGGTAACTTTAACCTTAGCACCGCTTATCGTTTAAATGAGCACTTCAGCTTCGGTGTTGGCTTTGATGCGGTTTACGCCAAGGCCAAAATCGAGCGTTATGCAGGTGAAGCAGGTGCTCGTGTCGGCATGCCAGCCGATACTCAGGTAGCCCACCTGAAAGGTGATGAATGGGGCTATGGCTGGAACGCCGGCATCCTGTATGAAGTGGATAAAAACAACCGCTTCGGCTTCACCTATCGTTCAGAAGTCAAAATCGACTTTGACGGCGATTACAAGAGCAGCATCCCAACCGCTTACAACGGCACACCGCAGGCGATTGCTTTAGGTCTGCCATACGGCACCAGCGGCCAGACCATTCCGGGTTCACTCACGCTGAACTTGCCAGAGATGTGGGAAGTGTCGGGCTGGCATAAAGTGGCACCGCAGTGGGCCGTACACTATAGCCTGACCTACACCAGCTGGAGCCAGTTCCAGGAGCTGAAGGCCACTGGCAGCAACGGTCAGACGCTGTTCTATAAAGATGAAGGCTTCAAGGATGCGTATCGCATCGCGCTGGGTACCACTTACTTCTATGACGATAACTGGACGTTCCGTACCGGTATCGCGTTTGATGATAGCCCGGTTCCTGCCGACAAACGTTCTATCTCGATTCCGGATCAGGACCGTCTGTGGTTGAGCGCCGGTGCTTCTTACGCCTTCAATGAAAATGCGTCAGTTGACCTCGGTATCTCTTACATGCACGGCCAGAAAGTCACGGTGAAAGAAGGCCCTTACACCTTTAACTCTGAAGGTAAAGCCTGGCTGTACGGCGCGAACTTTAACTATAAGTTCTGATGCTGAAACCATAAAAAATGGCGACTGTTAAGGTCGCCATTTTTGTTACTGCGAATCAATGTCCTTCAAATCATCCTGAATCGCACTGGCGTTCGGATTCTCTTCCGGTTTCAGCTTGCCACCGTTGGCGAGGAAATCATTGCGCTGGAAGTAGGCGTTACGAATAAACGCATACGGATCCTGCTGCTGGCCCAGGATAGCATCGGAATCCAGCAACTGCGCGCGTGTTTCCACGCCTTCCAGCGTCCACTTACCGATCGACATCGGCCAGGTGAGCCAGCTCAGCACCGGGTAAAGCGTATCGACGTAGTCGCCGCCATCCTGACGCACCGTGAAGCTACCGTAACCCGGTAACACCACATACGGACCGTAGCCCACACCGTAACGACCCAGCGTGCTACCGAAGTGGTGCGGAACTTCTCGCGCCAGTTCAGGATTCGCTTTACCCGCCACATCGATAAATCCACCCAAGCCCAAAACGGTATTGAGGAAGAAGCGTGTGAAGTGGATACCCGCCTGGCGCGGTTCACCGACCAGAATCGAGTTCAGCATGCTGGCAGGTTCATCCAGGTTGCCAAGGAAGTTACTCATACCACTGCGCGCAGGCACCGGCACGTAATCACGCCAGGCAACCGCCACCGGGCGTACCACATAAGGATCCAGCACATTCATGTTGAAGTTAAACATGGTGCGGTTAAAGCCTTCGAGCGGATCGCTACGCTGGGCAGGCTGTGTCGGATCGGCCGGTTTTGAGCTGGCACAACCTACTAACAGCAAACTGGCCAGCGCCAGACCGGTCAGGCGGTTATTCATTCTTATCTCCCTGTGCGGTTGAAAAATGTATCGCTTCAGGGCTGCTGTTGATTAATCTCCACAGCCAGTTGCTGATGACCATCCCAGGGGGTGATCGCGCTTAAACCAAACCAGTCACCCGACTGAGGATTGGCACTACCATCGCGCGAGATACGCACCCTGACCTGCACCTGATGCTGCGCCGATAGAAGGCGGTCTGGCATCATGGCATTGCTGTCATCCAGCGTGAGCGATAACGGGAAGTGGCTCAGCGGTAAACGCTTCACAGCCACAGGCACCGGTGAAGCACCGTCAGACACAGAAATATACAACACTCCGCCTTGCGGTAACATTTTTTCTGCCTGCGGAGCTAAACTCACCGTCAATGCCAGATGACTATTTTGCTGTCCCGCGTCAGTTTTCGCTTGTTCAATGCTGCGCTCTATCATGGTAATGCGCTTATCACCCGCTGGCAGCAGCTTCAGCATCACCTGCCATGCGCCAATCGCTTGATCATATTGCTGCTGCTCAAAAGCATTAAATGCCAATAAGCTCAGCGTGCGCACATTGCTGTGATCGCGTTTCAGCAGATCTTTCAGCATCACATTGGCCTGCCGATTGTCCTGCGGATCGCTGGATCGCGTGAGCACTTCGGCATAATCCTGCTGCAGTTCCAGATTGTTCGGTGCCAGTTGCAGCGCACGCTCGAACGCCTGGCTGGCATTCGTGGCGTTGTTCAGCACCATGCCCAGGCGGCCCAGCATCGTCCAGTCATTAAGGTTCTGCGGATCGTCTTGCAAAGAAGTGCGCAACCCTAATTGTAGGCGAGCCAGCTCTTCCATGGTTAACGGTGCTGCTTTGGGATCCATCACGCGGGCACGCAGTTGAGGATACTCCTGCTGCACGCTGACCCAACCCGCCAGTTGCGCCAGGCCACCGGTTTTAAGGTAAAAACCCACCGATACCAGAATCAAGACAATCAGTCCCGGCAACAGCACCCAACGGCTACTGCTATGGATGCGCGCCGCTTGCTCGTTCGGCACATCGGTGAGCAGCGTTTGTTGCAGTTCACGCACCATCTCCGGGCGCTCGGCAACCACGCCTTCTTCTTCATCACGCGCTAATTCGCGCAGGCGCTGCTGGTAGAAGTCGGTATTCAGACGATCGCGATCGCCGCTAGTGGCTTGACGTTGACGCCAGCCTGCACTGAGAAACAGCACCGAGGCCGCCACCAGCAAAATAATCAGGGTAATCCAGAATCCAGTCATTACGGCTTCCCGTCACGCTTTAGAATCGCCGCAAGGCGCTGTTGTTCATCGTCATCGAGATCGCTACGGGTTTTCCCCCGGCGATTGCGCAGAATAATAATCAAGCCGCCCAGCACCACGAACAGTGCCGGCCCGACCCACAGAATCAGCGTTGAAGGCGTCACTGGTGGTTCATAGGTGACGAAGTTGCCGTAGCGCGCCACCATGTAATCGATGATCTGCTGGCGACTTTGGCCCTGCTTCATCAGCTCATACACTTTCAGACGCATGTCTGCGGCAATCATCGCATTGGAGTCGGCAATGCTGTTGTTCTGGCACTTAGGACAGCGCAGTGAACCGGTGAGATCGCGATATTGCTCTTCCTGCTGCACCGAATCGAACTGATAGGTATCGATGGCCGCCCACAGGCTGGTGCTGAGCAGAATGCCCGCCACTAACAAAAGCAGTCGTTTCACGCGCCCGCCCCTTTACTGTATTTGTCCCACAACGGTTTCACTTCTTCGTTCCACACGCGGTCATTCATATCGCCCGCGTGGCGATAACGAATAATGCCATGGCCGTCGATCAGGAAGGTTTCGGGTGCACCGTAGACGCCGAGGTCCAGCCCTAACATGCCGTCACCGTCATACAGGCTGAGCGCGTAAGGGTTGCCCAGCGTGTTGAGCCAGGTGACCGCTTTGGTGCGATCGTCTTTGTAATTCAGCCCGACTACGCGAATGCCCTTCTCAGCCAGCGTGTTGAGATACTGATGCTCAGCACGGCAAGTCGGACACCAGGTGGCCCAGACATTCAGCAAAATCGGCTTACCATCGTTCAGCACCTGCTGATCGTAGATTTTGCCCGGCTTATCGAGCGCTTCCAGTTTGAATATCGGCACCGGCTTACCAATCAATGCCGATTCCAGACGCGTCGGGTCGTCACCGTTGGCGTTGCGTGAAAGTTGTGACAACAGTGCCGCCGCCAGCAGTAAAAACAGCACTAACGGGATGAAGAGGATCTTCTTACTCATGCCAGCTCCTCCTGCTGCGCTTTTTTACGCGAACGGTAACGTGGATCCAGCAAACACAACAGGCCGCCGACTGCCATAAACACGCCGCCGAACCAGATCCAGCGCACAAACGGTTTGTAATAGATGCGTACCGCCCATGAACCGTCATCCAGCTCTTCGCCGAGTGCTGCATACAAATCGCGAGTGAAGCCTCCGCTGATCGCCGCTTCGGTCATCATGGTGCGTGCCGCTGTATAGAAGCGTTTCTCCGCATGCAGCACGGCTTCAAACTTCCCGTCGCGCGTGACGTCAATAATTGCCACGCCGCCGCTATAGTTCGGCCCCTGCAGATTGTGTACATCACGGAAAATAAAGTGATAGTTGTGAATATCCACGGTATCGCCCGACTTCATGCGCACATCGCGTTCGACGCTGTACTGCGTGCTGAAGGCGATGCCTACCACGGTCACGGCAACGCCTAAATGGCCCAGCACCATGCCCCAATGGCTGCGCGTTAAATGGCGCAGACCTTTGAAGAAGCTGTGGCGATGGGTAGCGCGCTCGTGCAACTCCATTAACGTCAGCAAGATTACCCAGATCGCCATCAGCAGGCCGATCACCGTCATCGCTTCAATGCGATCCTGCAGCAACCACGGTAGTGCGATCGACAGGATCAACGTCACCAGCAAACCGACACCCAGACGTTTCCACAACTTCTGCGGCTCATCGCGACGCCAGCGCACCAGCGGCCCAATGCCGAGCATCAGCGCGAACGGTGCCATCAGCCAGGTAAACATGGTGTTGAAGAACGGTTCACCGACGGAAATACTGCCCAGTCCCAGCTGCTTGTGCACCAGCGGCAACAGCGTGCCCAGTAACACCACCAGCATCGCTGCGATTAACAGCACGTTATTACCCAACAGGAAGGATTCGCGTGACCAGGCTTCACTCTGCACTCGGCTGCGCACTTTGCCGCCTTTAATGGCATACAGCAGCAGCGAGCTTCCGATCACAATCACCAGGAAGGCAAGGATGAACATGCCACGCGCCGGATCGGATGCAAACGAGTGCACCGATACCAGCACGCCAGAACGCACCAGGAAGGTGCCCAGCAGGCTTAAGGAGAATGCCGTGATCGCCAGCAGCACCGTCCAGGATTTGAAGCTACCGCGTTTTTCCGTTACCGCCAGCGAGTGCATCAACGCCGTACCGGCCAGCCATGGCATAAAGGAAGCATTCTCTACCGGATCCCAGAACCACCAGCCACCCCAGCCCAATTCGTAATAGGCCCATGCGGAACCGAGCACGATACCAATCGTCAGGAAAACCCAGGCCGCCGTCGTCCACGGACGTGACCAGCGCGCCCATGCGGTATCGAGACGCCCTGCCATCAATGAGGCGATAGCAAACGCAAAGGCCACAGAGAAACCGACATAACCCATATACAGCAATGGCGGATGGAAAATCAGCCCGATATCTTGCAGCATCGGATTGAGGTCGCTGCCATCAACCGGGAAATTCGGCAAGGTTCGGGTAAACGGATTCGAGGTCAGCGTAATGAACAGCAGGAAGCCGAGATTGATCATCCCCATCACTGACAGCACGCGC
This sequence comes from Erwinia sp. S63, assembly GCF_016625195.1. Classification (GTDB taxonomy): domain Bacteria; phylum Pseudomonadota; class Gammaproteobacteria; order Enterobacterales; family Enterobacteriaceae; genus Pantoea. The sequence goes on along the minus strand of NZ_JACVUP010000001.1, from coordinate 32,390 downwards.
GCCAGCGCATCCTGCGGCATACCGCGACTGAAAATCGCGACTGCTACCGTCCAGGTGCTGAGCAACAACACCCACAGCAGCAGTGAACCTTCGTGTGCGCCCCAAGTGGCTGCGATGCGGTAGTAAACCGGCAGCAAGGTGTTGGAGTTGGTGGCGACATAGGCCACGCTAAAATCGTTAACGATAAACGCATGCACTAACACCACGAAGGCGGCGACGATACAGGCGAACATGCCCCACGCCAGCGGGCGCGCCATCGCCATCAAACGTGCATCCTGACGCGTTGCGCCCCACAACGGATAAATGCTTAATAGCAGCGCGAGTCCCAGCGCCAGGCACAGCAGAAAGCTGCCAATTTCCGGCATCATGATTGAGCACCTGCCTGCTGATAAGTCGCTGCAGGTCCTGTGTGGTTTTTCTTCATCGCATCTTCAATTTCTGGCGGCGTGTATTTTTCGTCATGTTTTGCCAGCACTTCTTTGGCATTAACCAGGTTGCCATCTTCCAGCACACCCTGCGCGACGACGCCCTGCCCTTCGCGGAACAGGTCCGGCAAGATGCCTTCGTAACTCACGCTGATCACGCCATTGGCGTCATACAGTTTAAAAGAGACGGCCAGGGTTTTCGGATCGCGCTTCACGCTGCCCGGCATCACCATGCCGCCGACCCGCAGGCGCTGACCGGTTTCCGGCATCTGGTGTGCTTCACCTTTGCCGTACAGAATTTCACTCGGGGTGTAAAACAGATCGATGTTGGAACGCAGCGCGTACATCACTAGCGTCGTGGCCAGGCCTAAGCCCACCAGGATCGCTACCACCACATACAGGCGGTTACGACGACGGATATTCACACGGTTTCTCCTGCTGCTTCACTGGCAGCTTTTTTCGACTTGGCCGCGCGGATGCGGCGCTCCCTGGATTGACGCTGGCGAATTTCAGCCAGCAAACGGCGCCGGAACAGCACAGTGTGCAGCACCAGTCCGAACAAAGGGATTAACGTGAGGATAACGGCGAGCCAGACATAAAAGGCATAACCGCCCATAGCGAAGAAATCGCTCCAGGATGCGAAGGCTGGTGTCATGCTTTGCGCCCTCCCTGAGCCACATCAATCGCCCATGGACGATGACGCTCGCTGAACAGGATCAGGTTACGCAGGCGCATCAGCGTCAGCGCCCCAAACACCAGCAGATAACCTAGGATGGCCCAACGCAGCGGGGTCCGCATGCTCGGCGCAATCGCCTGCTGCAGAATGCCGGACGATCCCTGATGCAGCGTGTTCCACCACTGCACCGAGAAGTGGATAATCGGTAGATTCACCACGCCAACCAGAATCAGGATGCCCGCAGCGCGACCGGCGGTGCGGCGATCTTCAAATGAGTGATAGAGCGCGATCACGCCCATATAGATGAACAGCAGCACCAGTTCCGATGTCAGGCGGGCATCCCAAATCCACCAGGTGCCCCACATCGGTTTGCCCCAGGCGGAACCCGTCACCAACGCGATAAAAGTAAACACCGCACCAATAGGCGCCATCGCTGCCGAAACCAGATCCGCCATCTTCATCTGCCACACCAGGCCGATAAACGCGGCAATCGCCATGGATGCGTAAACGCCCATTGACCACATCGCGGCTGGCACGTGAATGTACATAATACGGAAGCTGTTGCCTTGCTGATAATCGGCCGGTGCAAAGCCGAAGCCCCACACCCAACCAAGCAGCAGCGTTGCCACGCCAAGTACGGCGAACCACGGAATTAAGCGACCGCATAGCTGGTAAAGCCGCTCAGGCTTTGCCCACTGGTGTAACCATTTCCACATTTGCATAGCTCACAATAAAAAGAATTCGGATTCCGGCGGCTCTGGGGCAGCACGGATTAATGCAGACTAATGCGCAAAGCCGCGGCAGTTGCGAACGGCGAAAGTGTTGCGCTCACTGCCAGCATCGCGCCAAGAATTGCCAGATAGCCTCCGATCGGCAATCCCTGACCGGCGGCATCGATGGCCGCGCTGGCAAAGATCAGAACAGGTATCGACAACGGCAATACCAGTAAACTCAGAAGTACGCCGCCACGCCGCAGCCCAACGGTCAGACCGGTGCCAATCGCACCAAGAAAACTCAAGGTTGGCGTGCCGAGTAAAAGCGTCAGCGCCATCGCACGCCAGCCGGCAAAATCCAGTGACAGCAGGAGTGCCGCCAGCGGCGACAATAAAATCAGTGGCAGACCCGTAATCAGCCAGTGGGCGATCACTTTTCCCAGCACGGTGACCGGCAATGGGGTCGGCAGCAAAAGTAGTTGCTCTAGCGAACCATCCAGAAAATCGTCACGGAACAGTCGCTCAAGCGCCAGCAATGAGGCGAGTAATGCAGCGACCCACGCTATCCCCGGCGCAATACGCGCCAGCTGCTGCGGGTCCGGTCCGATACCTAACGGAAACAGCGTGATAACAATCAGGAAAAACCACAGCGGGTTGATCACCTCGGCACCACTGCGAAACGCAATTTTCAACTCACGCTGAATCACCCGACCTAACATCAAGCCCACTCCGAAGTCAGGCGGATTTTGCGCACGCGATCACTCTCATCAGGCAGATCCTGATGGGTAGTTAAAATCACTGCGCCTCCGTTATCGGCATGTTCAGCGAAACGCGCCATTAATTTTTCCACGCCGCCTTTATCAATCGCCGTGAGCGGTTCATCCAGGATCCAGATCTTTGCCGGGCTGAGCCACAGGCGAGCCAGGGCTACGCGTCGTTGCTGTCCTGCGGATAATTGGGCAACGGGCACCTCTTCATACCCCAGCAAATTAACCTGCTCAAGTGCATCGAAAATCACTTCTTCATCACGATCGCCGTGCCAAAAATGCAGATTTTCCAGTGGTGAGAGTACCGACTTCACGCCAGGATGATGGCCGAGATAGAGCAAGTTTTGGTGCCATATTTCGCGCTGCTGGCGAACCGGCTGCGATTGCCACGTCACTTCGCCCTCTTCTGCCCGGCTTAATCCGGCCAGCAGGCGCAGCAGTGAGGTTTTTCCTGCCCCGTTAGGGCCTTCAATTTGCACAATGTCACCCGGTTGCACATGGAAGCTCAGCCCATGAAACAGGGTTCGCTCATCACGAACGCATGAGAGATTAATGACTTCGAGCATGAAAGAGGGAATCGCAGCAGTGAAAAGAGGCGAGGATAATACCACAATGAATCTGTGGGCCGAAGTCTGTGAGGTAGCTCTCACTTCCCCCAAAGGGGGTATTCGTGCGCATCAGATCAAGGAATTGCGCAAAAAATCGCCTCGGTTAAAATCTTGTTACTCTTAAATTGAATCTTCGTAACATTTCGCCCTTGATAAAACCGTCTACGCTTATTACGCGTTGGCATTATCACCAGGGGAAAACATGAAGCAATCACCATCCATTTCAGAACATGACAACGATGTCGAGAGCGACGAAAAGGCCCAGGGTAAAGAGATAGAAGTGGATGAAGATGCCCTGCCCTCGCGGGCTGCGGCTATTCATGAAGAGATTCGTCAGGATGGCGAGAAAGAGTTAGAGCGCGACGGCATGGCCTTATTATGGTCTGCCGTGGCTGCGGGGCTCTCCATGAGCGCTTCGCTGATGGCAAAAGGGATTTTCCATGTGCATTTGGCAGAGGTGCCAGGCGGTTTCCTGCTGGAGAATCTGGGTTATACCTTCGGCTTTGTCATTGTCATCATGGCGCGCCAGCAACTGTTCACTGAGAACACGGTTACCGCCGTATTACCGGTGATGCACAAACCCACCGGCGGAAATTTCTTACTGCTATTACGTCTGTGGGGCGTAGTGCTGACGGGGAATTTGATCGGCACGGCGTTAGGTGCGTTAGCCTTTAATCACATGCCGATTTTTGACGATGCGACGCGTCAGGCTTTCACCTCAATCAGCGAAAAAGTGATGGCTAACTCACCGCATGAGATGTTTGCCAATGCCGTCATTTCAGGGTGGATTATCGCCACCATGGTTTGGATGTTCCCTTATGCGGGCGCGGCAAAAATCGTGGTGATTGTGATGATGACCTGGTTGGTCGCCCTCGGCGATCTGGCGCATATCGTGGTGGGTTCAGTAGAGGTGCTGTATCTGGTGTTTGCCGGCACGCTGCCCTGGCAGGAGTTTTTCTGGCCGTTTGCGCTGCCTACGCTGCTGGGGAATATTACCGGCGGTACGTTGATTTTTGCGCTCATCAGTCATGCACAAATTCGCAACGATATGAGTGAAGCGGCGAAGGCCAAAGCGAAGGCGGAACAGAAGCGCAAAGAGAAAGCGCTGAAGAAACAACAGTGATCTATGGCACGACATTGTTGATAGATTGAGCAAACAGGATTTACACGGTTAAATTCTGCTGATCGGTACGCTATACTGCGCGCCGCGTCTCCTTAGTTAAATGGATATAACGAGCCCCTCCTAAGGGCTAGTTGCAGGTTCGATTCCTGCAGGGGACACCATATAGCCGTTCGCTGCCCTCCTCATCCCCCTTTAAATCCCCTTTGTATCAGGCAATCGCCGAATCATTTGCACGCAAAGATTTTCGATGAGTGGCGATGGGTTTAGCTAAACCAAGACGGCTACGGCTCTTCATGAGAAATAGAAGTGCGCAATCAACTTGTAGGCTGTAGTGCCAATAGCGATTAAGGCTGGAACACCGAGTAAAACAGCCAACTTCGCTTCAAAGATCTTTTTATCAACTGCATCTGTCGAAGGCTTTTTAACGAGTGACTCTTTAAGACCTTCTAGTTTTTCAAGCACGGCAGCCATGTTTCTATCGATTGATTTTACACCGGCCTTTAGCTCTTCAACATCACGTCTAATATGACTGACGTCAGATTCAAGTTTTACAACGCGCGCTTCAAGCATGTTTCCTCCAGCCAAGTAACCACAATTCTGATCATAAGTAATGCCATCCTCAGGCAGAAATCTACTCCCGGTAAACATGCGAATCCGAATGGACGTTGGATGTGACGAAGGGCAGCTTGGGGTATCCATCATTACCTAAAATTGCGTTAACTTTATTTCTTCAGAACAACCAGCGAGCAATCGCCAAGCTGATTCCCGCCGTGCTCATTACGCCACCCAGGATCCATTTGGTTTGTTTAATCATCTCTACATGAATTTTGGCGATCTCCTGATGCAAATCTCCTTTTGTGACATAGTTAGATTTGATCACCGCGATGTCGGTTTTCACTATGGCCATATCCTTCTTTAACTCATCGATATCGGCCTCAACCTTCTCAATTCTCATTTCCATCGTTACCACTCCGCATAAGCTAAACATGTAATTATCACATCAAAAACAACATGTTAACGGATGGAATTCTATCTAAATCGAAGAGGAAATCACCACAAATAGCATATGAGTGAATGAATCTGAGACGTTTCTCGTAGGTAGAACCTGGCTGTTTCAGGCAATTACAGCGAAATCAAAGCTGGTGCGCGTTTTGTCGCCATGCGGAAGGGGTGACACCATGCAACTGGCGGAAACGGTTACTGAAGTGACTGGAAGAGTGGAAACCGCAGCGCAGCGCGATCTCGGTTAACGGCAAAGCGCTGAACTTTAGCAGTTGCAGTGCGGTATCCATACGACGACGCATCACGAACTGATGTGGCGCTTCGCCCACGCTACTGCGGAACATGCGAGCAAAGTGATACTCACTCAATGAAGCTTCCGCAGCTAATTGCGCCAGCGTCAACGGCTGATCTAACTGTGCATCAATAAACGCCAACACGCGCCGCAATACCGCGGGGGCTAATCCACCGCGCACCTGTGGTGCCTGCCACTGCACTTCACTGTAGCGCTGCAAAAGATGCGTCATCAGCAATGTCGAGGCACTGCTTAACATCAATTGATTGGCGGGTTGCTGCCAGTCAACGCTCAGCAGGAAATGGCGATAAAGTTGCGTGATGCGATCGTCGTCGGCAAAGATCTTTTCATGCAGGTTAAGTTGGGCGGGGCTGCGATCCCAAATCTGTTCGCCAAGATGACGCAAGTGCTCGTCAGTACAGTAGAGATGTACGAACGACAAATCGGCGCGTAAATCCCAGGTGGATTCAACACCAGAAGGCATCAGGCAGAAGCGATCCGGACCACCGCCATTGCGCCAACCATGCTGTGTTTTATGCCAGGTGTCGTAGCCATCAGCGGTATAGAGGCTGAGCGTATGGTGATCGCTAAGATTAGTGACACGATCGCCACTATTAAACCAGGCCGCCAACTTGATGCCACCCGAAAGCTGCACGCTATCGCGCAATTGCGCTTTATGGCGCTGCAGCATGTCGAAGGTTTGATAATCGGGCATCAAAGGGATCCACTCACAGGTTAATAACGCACAGTTTACGGATCTCCACGGCCAGAAAACAGGCCAACGCGGGACATCCGTGTAAAAAGCGCAAGATTTTGCAATTCGCGCGCAACCGCATGCAAGCAGAAAGCCATCATGTTCGTCACACTTCAGGCAATGATTTTGCTGGAGAGAATGCGATGAACATTATGTTGTACCTTGCGGTGGTGTTGATTTGGGGCACTACCTGGATTGCGATATTCCTGCAACAAGAAGCGGCTAACACACCGGTTCTGGTGGCGGTATTCTGGCGCTTTTTGCTGGCCTCAGTACTGATGCTGGTGATCCTGAAGCTGATTAAACGCCTGCGCCCACTAGATAAACAGGATCATCTTTTCTGCTTGCTACAAGGCTGTTGCGTCTTTGGCTTCAACTTTGTCTGTTTCTATCATGCGGCCGCGTGGATCAGCAGTGGCCTCGAATCGGTCATCTTCTCCATGGCGGTGCTGTATAACGCGCTCAACAGCTGGATCTTTTTCCGTCAGCGTCCACCGTTTCGCCTGTTACCGGCGGCAGTGCTCGGGTTGGGGGGAATTGTTGCCTTATTCTGGAATGACATTCAGGCAGCGCATCCGGCCCCGCAACTGCTGTGGGGCGTCGGGCTGAGCGCGTTGGGCACGCTCGGATTCTCTTTGGGTAATATGATTTCCACTCGCCATCAGCGCCGTCAACGTGATGTGCTCACCACCAACAGTTATGCCATGTTTTATGGCGCAATCATGATGGCAATCTTAGCGCTTCTGAACGGCGATTCGCTGGCCCCTACACTCAATCTGCAATGGCTCGGTTCAATGAGCTATCTGGCGATTTTTGGTTCAGTGCTAGGATTTGGCGCATATTTCACACTGGTCGGTCGTATTGGGGCCAGCCAGGCCGCTTATAGCACGCTGCTGTTCCCACTTGTGGCCCTGACGCTCTCCACAATCTATGAGGGATACCAGTGGCACAATAATGCCATTGTCGGATTAGTGATGATTCTGATGGGGAACATGGTGATGTTTGTGCGCTGGCCCACGGCACGCAAGTTACGCCTGGCCTAAATAGCGAGAGCGGGCATTGCGCCCGCTCTTTGGTCCTCTAGCGCCAGCCCTGAACGCCGATATTGAGCTGGTGAGGTTTGTTGATGGCTTTTCTGGCAATCCAGTAAAGCAGAACGCGTTCATCATCTCTGTCGCGATCGGCCATAGCCAGTAGTTTCAGCGACAGCGTGGACTTATTCACAGGCTGATGCTCATCGCTTAACTCGATCACCGCCTGACCGATGATGCAGCAAACTTCATCCTCGCTTGACGCGGATTCATATGCTCGGTCTGTCATATTTCCTCCTATTGAGTGAATCTTAAGCCTGGCAAAAAACTGTCATCTTGCAGCGAAATCGGTACGCTTATAACACTTGGTTACACATGCTTACCCATGGCAACCGTCACGCTTAAATTGACACCATTGTGACCCCATGCCATTCATACCCGTTTTACTGCATTTCATTCCTTCATCCTGTCTCTTGATGCCCTGCTTCGCCCCACGCGCGCGTAAGCTGCCTATTATCGCTGCAGATTCCGCATTCCCTGAGGGGAGAGATAAAAATGAAAACAGAACTATCCGCGCAGTTGCAGCGCACCCGCATGCTTACCCTTATCGGCACCATCATCACTCAGTTTGCACTGGGTTCGGTTTACACCTGGAGCCTGTTCAACGGCCAGCTGGCGCATAAGCTTGATGCGCCAATCAGTCAGGTTGCCTTCTCGTTTGGTTTATTGAGTCTGGGCCTGGCGATTGCATCGTCGCTGGCGGGGAAATTACAGGAGCGCTTTGGTGTACGTAACGTCACCATTGGCGCCGGGATTTTAATGGCGATTGGCTTTTGGCTGACCGCTCATGCCGATAACCTGATGATGCTGTACCTCAGCGCTGGCATCCTGGTCGGTTTAGCGGATGGCGCAGGATACCTGATGACGCTGTCAAACTGCGTGAAGTGGTTCCCGGAGCGCAAAGGATTAATCTCCGCCTGCTCGATTGGCGCTTACGGCTTAGGTAGCCTCGGCTTCAAATTTATCTGTGGCGCGTTGCTCAGCACTTACGGTCTGGAGAACACCTTTATGATTTGGGGTGTGCTGGCAATGAGCATGATTATTGTGGGTGCGCTGATGATGCGTGATGCCCCTATCCAGCAAAGCAGCGGGAACACGAAAGTGCTGGAAAAAGATTACACGCTGGCGCAATCCGTGCGGTTACCGCAGTACTGGATGCTGGCACTGATGTTCCTCACTGCCTGCATGAGCGGTCTGTATGTGATTGGCGTGGCGAAAGACATCGGTGAAGGGATGGTCCATCTGACTACGCAAACCGCCGCTAATGCCGTGACTGTTATCGCGATTGCTAACCTGAGTGGCCGCCTTATTCTCGGCGTACTCTCCGATAAAATGGCACGTATTCGCGTCATTTCACTGGCACAGATCGTTTCATTGGTGGGCATGAGCATTCTGTTGTTCACCCGGATGAATGAAACCACCTTCTTCCTGTCACTGGCCTGTGTTGCCTTTAGCTTTGGTGGCACCATCACCGTGTTCCCTTCCCTGGTCAGCGATTTCTTTGGTCTTAATAATCTGACGAAAAATTACGGGCTGATTTACCTGGGATTCGGTATCGGCAGCGTGATGGGTTCGCTGGTGGCTTCGGTGTTCGGTGGTTTCACCGTCACCTTCAGCTTGATCATGACGCTGCTGGTGATTTCACTGGTGCTGTCGCTCAGCATCCGTCTGCCAAATCGTCAAAACGTCACTGAACCTTTGCTGCATAATTAATCTCAACAGATGCCGCATCATTCTGCGGCATCTTTTTTCTCCATCTTTCCTGCTTAATGTTTTAAGAGTTGAGAATAGCTGTTATTTAGGATTGCATTTCAGAGTATTCGCGTTATTATCATCAGGCATTCGGTTTTATCTGATTGGTTTATTTCCCGCCTTGACGTTTTTAGCTTTAAATTGACATATCTGGCAATAGATCCAGAAATAACTCTACATTCACTGCATCTTCACTCCACTTTTCCCCGGTAATCTGGCTTCATTGGAAAAGAGGAGGACTCTCCATGAAAACACTTATTAAAGCTGCTTCGGTTGTTGCCATTATGACGATGTTGAGTGGTTGTATCGTTCATGACGGATATGGTCGCGGACCGGGCTGGGGCCACGGCGGTGGCTGGCACCATGACCGTGGTTATCATGATCGTCATTGGTAGTTGGGCAAAGCACACACAGCACATAATAAAAAAACAAAAAAGGGCGGGAAATTATCCCGCCCTTTCTTTTAACTTTTTACCGCGTAATTACATTGATACCAGGCTTTCTTTAATCCGGGTAGATGGCTGTCCTGCGCGGGCAGCGATTCCACTTTATCAAATCCACGTTGGTTACAATAATTCGCCAAATCGATTTCCATCGCATCTTTATTCAAAGTATGCGGGTCGTAACGATATTGCACGGTATTTGAGCTTTTATCTTCATCGACACGTTCAAATCCACCGGGTTTGCTGACACTACAACCGGCCAGCATAAAAAGCGCGAGCGCGCTAATAAGCATTTTTTTCATTAGGGTGTCCTCTTCCAGGCGAAGCAGTCTAAATGCCTACGCCGCACGCATCTATAGGAAACTGGCGCGAAATAGTCATTTTGAAAAAGTTTTTACCAATCAAATCAATAAAACCAAACGGTTTTTCATATCACTTAACCGATGACATGATGCTTTCAGACAGCACGAAGTCTGCTCCACACCAGGTGACACGAGAAAAACAAACGGAAAGTGACCTTTATGCCCGCGCTGAGCGGGCTTTTTTTTACGCGTAAACCTAACCGGTAAGGCTGACCATCTTACGCAAAAGGTTGGCGGATTGTTTGGCAGGCAATGCGAGAATGCCGCTATAGAGATCAATCGACATGGCGCACATGGCGCTGCGATCGACGGCCGTATCGGCCGGCATGTTGAGTTGCTGAAGCTTATCGCCCCACTTGCCGTAAAGTTTTTCTACGACGCTTTGCAAATCACGTTGCGCGCCCTGCTGATCTACCGGCCGCTCTTCACCCGTACTGTTTTGCAGCAGTAAATCTAACGCCTGGGCATCACGTTGGTATAACTCCGGTGACAGGGCTTGTTGCAGATTGATGCCGCCATTTACCTGCGGGTAAAGGAAGCGGAAGCAGCGTTGTGGCTCCGGTTGCTGCAGTGTCTGCATCTCCTGCACTGACACACGCAAATAATTGAGCAGCGTCTCGTCATCTGCACGCGCCATACGCTGATTAACCAGATCCATCAGCCATCCACGTAACTCGCCCAGCGCCTGGTCAGCAGGCACGCCTTCCATACGCTTGTGCAGTAACTCGCGATTAAGCATTTGCCACAGCGCCGGCTCCTGTGTTTTGAGCTGACGATAGCCCGGTGCGAGGCTTAACTGATTTGCCACCTCGCTTTCCAGCGCCTGTCGCTCCTGCCGTGGGTGTAACCAACTAAACCACAGCATGTTCGCCAGGACTAACGGCAGTAAAAACAGCACTAACCCCTGCCATAAGCGGAGTGCGGTGGTGCGGATCAGAACGATGATAATCACCGCCAGTAGCGCAAACGCCGCCAGCGTGATAGGTAAGAGGGAAAACATGGAGCGTGATTAATCCTTGCGAACGTCAATCAGAACTGGGCAGTTGGCGCGCTCAATCACAGCCGCACTCACCGAACCTTTAAGTAAGCGATTAAAAGGAGAAAGATGACGGCGACCGATGATGATCATGCTGGCCTTCAATGCATTGGACTGCGCCACAATGGTTTCCGCGGCTTCACCGGCCAGAATCAAACCTTTGGCAGCCACACCGGCACGCAGTAGCGGGGCCAGCGCGTGACGCACCACCATTTCAGCGGTGTTTTGTTCATCTTTTGCCGCGACGAAATCATCTGGATCTTCGCCCGCATCGATTTCGATCGGCTGATTGCAGGATGAATAAGCGGGATCAACACAGCACAACACCGTGACCTGAGCCTGTTGCGCCAGCGCCTGTTCAATGGTTAACGCGATGACTTTTTCTGCCACCGGTGAATTATCAATGGCCATCAGCAAGGTTTTCATCAGTTAGTTATCCTTCCACAGCGGTCATTTTGCCAATTTCGCGAATCAGCGCCTCTTTGCATTTCATGATTTCATCACGATAGCGCGCTTCCTGTTTATGAAAACGCGCCGTCGGCACCAGCAGCGAAATGGAGAAGCGACCAAACAGCGTGTCGATTGCCACCGCCATGGTGGAAATTCCTTCAAGCGTTTCGCCACGATCGATGGCCAGACCGCTGTTACGCACCTCAGCAATCAATTCCAGCAGTTGTGGCAAGGTTTTCACCGTCATTTCGGTCAACTCTTTATAGGCTTCGCCGACCATCACGCGCACATCTTCATCACTTTCCAGTGCCAGCAGTGCGCGACCGCCTGAAGTGCTGTAGAGCGGGAGATTCAAACCGATGCGTGGCACCACCCGCAATTCCCGGGATGCCACCACATAGTGAACAATCGCTAACTGCGTGCCACTGGCGCGCGCCAGCGAAACGGTTTCGTTGATATCGGCGGAGAGTTGTTCCAGAAACGGACGGACGATTTCGACCACATCACTGTGCACGCTGGAGATCAGCTTGAGCAGTGCCGGTCCCAGACGAAGCCCGCCCGCCCCGCTGCTGCGTACCAGTTGTGCGCTATCCAGCGCGGCGATAATACGCTGCACCGTTGAACGTGGCAGATCGACCACCTGCGCAATTTCGCCCAGACTCATGCCGCCCGGATGTTCACCCAGCGCATTCAGAATTTTTGCCGCACGCGCGATGACCTGAATGCCACCCGCTTTTTCATCCTCACGGCTTGAGGGAAGTTCAACCATTGTGCGTTCCTTTTTGGCCTGCCCTACTTTAGCGCGAATGACCGCACTTTTACACCCTGTATCACATTGCAATACATCATACCGAGATGTAAGATGCGACATGTATCACATCGCAATACACTGCATCAATAATAAACGAGACACCTGTTATGAACGCCCAGCCTGTTGCGGCTCCGGCTCCCCATCCGTTTACCCTGCGCCTGGCGCTGGGATTGGTTGGCGTGCTGATTGCTGCGCTCACCTCCGGATTAAATGACCGCGTGACGGATATTGCGTTGGCGGATATCCGTGCCGCCATCGGCATTAGCTACGATCAAGGCAGCTGGATCATTTCCGCTTATCAGGCGGCAGAAGTGGCCGCGATGATGATCGCGCCGTGGTTTGCCGTGACCTTTTCCCTGCGTCGTTTTGCTCTGGCGGTTTCCGCTGGCTTTATGCTGTGCGGTTTGCTGCTGCCTTTAATGCCGAACGCCACGCTGTTTATTGCGCTGCGCGTGATTCAGGGTCTGTTTGGCGGTGCATTGCCACCGTTACTGATGACCGTGGCACTGCGTTTTCTGCCGCCGCCAATCAAGCTTTATGGTCTTGGCGCCTATGCGTTAACCGCCACCTTTGGCCCCAATCTCGCCGCCACGCTTGCCGCTTTCTGGACCGATGAAGTGAGCTGGATGTTCGTGTTTTGGCAAGTTATCCCGTCAATGCTGATCGCCATGCTGTTGATTGGCTGGGGCTTACCGCAAGACCCGCTGCGCTTCGAGCGTTTTAAGCAGATAGACCTGTTCGGCATGCTGACCGGTTGCTCAGGCATGGCGCTGCTGATTCTGGCGCTGACGCAGGGCGAACGCCTTGACTGGCTCAGTTCACCGCTGTTTGCGGCGCTATTATTGAGCGCGCTGGCATTGCTGACTGTGTTCTTTATTAATGAATGGTTTCACCCGTTGCCACTGTTCAAATTACAGATGCTCCGCCGTCACAATCTTGCGCACGGTTTGCTGGCGCTGGCGGGCGTGTTGATTCTGTCGCTTTCCGGATCCGCGCTGCCCTCCGCCTATCTTGGCCAGGTGGAAGGCTTCCGCACACTGCAATTCGCGCCGCTGGCGTTAACCATCGGCTTACCGCAATTACTGATCGCCCCACTGGTGGCAGCACTGCTCAATATCCGCTGGATTGATTGCCGCTGGATGCTGACTGCTGGCGTGACGCTGCTGGTGATCTCCTGCCTGATGGGCATGAACATTACCAGTGACTGGGCGCGACAGAATTTCTGGGTCATCCAGATTTTGCAGGCTTTCGGTCAACCGATGGTGATTCTGCCGGTGTTGATGAGCGCCACCAGCGTGGTTGCGCCACCGGAAGGCCCATTTGCCTCCGCGATGTTTAATACGGTGCGCGGTTTCTCCAGCATTGCCGCCAGCACCCTGGTGGAATGGTTTATCAGCCACCGGGAACAGTTTCACTCCAGCGTGCTGGTGGGCAATGCCGCCAGCCGCCCCTGGCTGATGACTGCGCCCAGCAGCGCCCAATCCAGCAGCAGCTTTCCTTTATTACCGGATGGCAGCGCCAGTAGCGCAGAGAACCTTAGCGGTTTCGCGACCCTGCTGAAGCATCAGGCGATGGTGCTCAGCCTGAGTGACTGCTACCAAATGCTGATTGGTTTCGCCGCCCTGCTTTTACTACTGACTGCCTGGTTGCCAAAACGTGTCTGGCCGCCACAAACCCTGATTCAACCTGTTACGACGACGTCGAGATAACTGATATGCAAGCTTTTGCCTTGAAAAGAACGGTGCTGTTGAGTGCCCTATTAATCGTGTTGCTGGCCATGGCCTTTTTTGTCTGGTCATCAATGACCGGCAACGATCATCGCACTGATGATGCCTATGTAAATGCGGATTACACCCTGGTGGCGCCGAAGGTCTCCGGCTATATCGCCAGTGTGAATGTGCAGGATAACCAGCGAGTAAAAGCGGGCGAACTGCTAGCCACGCTTGACGATCGCGATTACCGCGTGGCGTTGGAAACGGCGCAGGCGAATTTGCAGGTCAGCGATGCCAAACGCCTGAGCAGCCAGGCTCAACTGGAGCAGCAGCAATCGACCATTGATGAAGCCAAAGCGACCTTAGCAGCGAGCCAGGCGTCAGCGCAATACGCCGGCCAGAGTGCCGCGCGTTATAACCAGCTGTACAAAAGCGGCACCATTGCCGCGGATGAGCAGCAGAAAGCCAGTTCAACCCAACGTTCAGCGTCTGCTGCGGTGCGCCAGAGCGAAGCTGCACTGGCTGCATCGATGAAACAGGTGGGTGTGTTGCAAGCGGCCGTGCGTCAGGCAGAAGCCGATGTGACAGCAGCGCAGGCCAGCGTGGATCAGGCGAAGTTGAATCTCTCTTACACGCGGATTGTGGCGCCGGTGGATGGCATGATTGGTCAGCGCTCGGTGCGATTGGGCGCTTACGTGAGTGCGGGCACCCGGTTACTGGCGGTGGTGCCACTGCAACAGACCTATATCACCGCCAATTATCTTGAAACGCAACTGGCCGATGTGCAGCCGGGACAGAGAGCGGTGGTGAGAGTCGATGCGCTGCCTGGCAAGACCTTTACCGGTCATGTTGACAGCATTGCACCGGCGACGGGCGCGACCTTCTCCGCCATTTCACCGGACAATGCCACCGGTAATTACACCAAGGTGGTGCAGCGTTTACCGGTGAAAATTGTGCTGGATGCCAACCAACCCGATTTGGCACAACTGCGTGTGGGCATGTCCGCGATACCGGAAATTGACGCCCGATGAAAATGTGAGCAATCTCTCAGAACTGGCCTATTTATTTTCGGATCGATTGCGCGTAAATTAGCGCTCGATCCTGTTCTGAGTTCGCTTGGAACCACCTGAGAAGAAAGCGTGCAGCGGTTATGAACTTCACCTTTCTCTTATTCTGTTCGGGTTACGCTGGATTGGGATCACCAGCATGGTAACCGCTCAGAGGAGTCGTTTTGTGAGATATGCTTTGATGGGAGTTTCTTTCTTCCTGTTAATCTGGGTAGGCACCTTCGTGCTGATGCTCAAATAAATCCTGCCAGGCGGGGCGACCCTCGTCGCCCCTCTTAGTAATTACTCTTCTTCTTCCAGCGCTTTTACCGTTCCCGGCAAAATACCATCCGCACGGAACATGGCTTTGATGCCACGTACCGCCTGACGAATACGATCGCTATTTTCAATCAGGGCAAATCGCACATGGGTGTCACCGTAGTCACCAAAGCCGATGCCAGGTGAAACGCAGACTTTGGCTTCCTGCAGCAGCAGTTTGGCAAACTCCAGCGAACCGAGATGCGCGTAGTGATCGGGGATTTTCGCCCAGACATACATTGAGGCTTTTGGCAGATCCACCATCCAGCCCGCTTCATGCAGCCCTTTTACCAGCACATCGCGACGGCGTTTATACTGTTCAGCGATATCACGCACGCATTGCTGATCGCCTTCGAGTGCGGCAATCGCCGCGACCTGCAGCGGGGTGAAGGTGCCGTAATCGTGGTAGCTTTTGATACGCGCCAGCGCGGATACCAATTCTTTGTTACCCACCATAAAGCCGATACGCCAGCCTGCCATATTGTAGCTTTTCGACAGGGTGAAGAATTCCACCGCTACGTCGCGCGCACCCGGCACCTGCATGATCGACGGCGCTTTCCAGCCATCATAGGTGATGTCGGCGTAGGCCAGATCGTGGATGACCAGCACGTTGTACTGTTTCGCCAGCGCAATTACACGTTCGAAGAAGTCGAGTTCGACACACTGTGAAGTGGGATTCGAAGGGAAGCCGAGGATCATCATCTTCGGTTTCGGATAACTTTCGCGGATGGCGCGTTCCAGCTCATTGAAGAAGTCAACGCCCGCTACCAGCGGCACGGAACGAACTTGCGCACCGGCAATTACCGCGCCGTAGATGTGAATCGGGTAGCTCGGATTTGGCACCAGGACAGTGTCGCCATGGTCAAGCGTCGCCAGCATCAGGTGCGCCAGTCCTTCTTTGGAACCGATGGTGACAATGGCTTCTGATTCGGGATCGATCTCCACCTGATAGCGATCTGCGTACCAACGCGAGATGGCGCGACGCAGGCGAGGAATACCTTTCGAGGTGGAGTAACCGTGCGTGTCTTCGCGTTGCGCTACCTGACAGAGTTTTTCCACGATGTGTGGCGGCGTGGGTCCATCCGGATTCCCCATTGAGAAATCGATGATGTCTTCGCCGCGCCGACGCGCAGCCATCTTCAATTCAGCGGTGATGTTGAATACATACGGGGGAAGGCGTTCAATACGCGAGAAACGACGGGGTGTGCTGTTATCAGCCATGATGTCCTCTGGTTTACGTAGGCGCCCGGACCGTCCGAGCGACGCTGGTCACTGCGGTGACCGAGGTAAGAACATAACGCGCTGATAACAGAATTGTCGAGAGCAACAGAATATTTTTTTAATGTTGCAGATTCAGGCGACCCAGCACCCAATCGTTTACCCATTGGTCATTTAGCAGATAATTATCCCGTAGGGTGCCCTCAAGTGCGAAACCATTCTTCTCCAGAATGCGTCGGGACGGCCAATTCCCCTCTATGACCAGTGCTTTGAGTTTATGAAATTCTGCCTGTAGCAAGAAGTCGCACAGTGCCTTGAGCGCTTCACTGCCATAGCCTTTTCCGGTGAAGCGATGGCAGAGCATGTAGCCGACCTCAGCTTGTCGATAGGGCTGCCATTCGGCACTGCATCCAAACAGGCCGATCGGTTCATTGGTTTCGCGCAGGCGTGCCACCAGGCATAGCATGTGGAAGCTGGTGACTTGCCAGGGCGCGAGGCGCTCGGTGAAGCGCTGGCGTATGTCGTTTTCGTCAGGGATTTCACTTACCCAGGTCATGGTGTCGGGATCTTCGTGTACGGCTTTGAAGATTTGCCAGTCTTCGGGTTGTAAGCGTGTCAGGGACAAGCGAGGGGTAAGAAGTTGCATTGCTGCGCTCCGCGAAATAACTCATGGCAACATAGCAAACCGCGTGATTCACAACCAGTGTTCTCCGTAGGGATTACTAATCCTCTTTTTGTTACTCAAGTTTTCCTCTTTTTGGGGAGTGAACGGGCTAAGTGGGTTGGGAGTTGAGTTGAGTTGAGAGTCGCTGTTGGTTGGGTGCCAGGGCCAGAACGGGCCAGCCCGATCGCAAAGACAAAACGCATCCATGCAGATCGGCCGCGCCATCCTTGGCGCGGACGCTTTGCTCTTCGGGCTGGCCCGTTCTGGCCTTGAGCTGAATGCGTTGCTGTTTTAAAACTCCAGTGAGAATTTGGCCGGAAAATTGATCTAAACCATGAGAAGCGTTTTGCGGATGTCGCGGCGCTGGCAGATCTCGATCACATTTTTTATCATACCCTCACCCAGGTTCACTCCGAGAGATGCCCTTGCCTTCCCACTTCGACATGCTGCTGGCGGTTTTTGACCGCGCTGCGCTGATGCTGATTTGTCTGTTCTTCCTTACCCGCACGCGGGTATTCCGTCAGCTGCTGCAAAAAGATGAGCATTCGATTAAAGAGAAAGTGGTGGTGACGGCGATTTTCTCGCTCTTTGCGCTGTTTAGTACCTGGTCGGGCATTAACGTCGATGGTTCGCTGCTGAACGTGCGGGTGATTGCGGTGATGTCCGGCGGTATTCTGTTTGGCCCGTGGGTTGGCATCGCTACCGGGGTGATTGCCGGCATCCATCGTTATCTGATCGATATGGATGGCGTCACGGCTGTGCCTTGCCTGATTACCAGCATCATTGCCGGTATCGCTTCTGGGTTTATCAATCGTCGCGTGAGCAAAGAGCAGCGCTGGCGCGCCGGTATCCTTGGCGGCATGCTATGTGAAACACTGACCATGGTGTTGATTGTGCTGTGGGCCAGTCCATTGTCGTTAGGTTTTTCGATTGTTTCTGAGATTGCGTTACCGATGATTCTCGGCGCCTCTAGCATTGGCTTGATTGTACTGTTAGTGCAGAGCGTGGAAGGTGAAAAAGAAGCGATAGCAGCGCGCCAGGCCAAGCTGGCACTGGAGATTGCCAATAAAACGTTGCCGCTGTTTCGCCAGGTGAATAGCCAGTCGTTGCGTCAGGTGTGCGATATCATTCGCAGCGATATTCATGCCGATGCCGTAGCCATCACCAATACTCAGCAGATTCTCGCCTATGTCGGTTACGGTGAGCATAACTATCAGAACGGGGATGATGGCATCAGCCCTACCACGGCGCAGTCGATTGCGAGCGGCAAAATCATCATCAAGAATAATGATGAGGCGCATCGCACCAAAGATATTCACTCGATGCTGGTTATTCCCCTTTGGGAAAAAGGGGAAGTCACGGGCACGCTAAAAATCTATTATCGCCGTGCGCATCGCATTACCGGATCGCTAAAAGAGATGGCTATTGGTTTGTCGCAAATTATCTCCACCCAGTTGGAGGTGTCGCGCGCTGAGCAGCTACGTGAGATGGCGAATAAAGCGGAACTGCGCGCGTTGCAGAGCAAAATTAACCCTCACTTCCTGTTCAACGCACTGAATGCCATCTCGTCTTCCATTCGTCTCAATCCAGATACAGCACGTCAGTTGGTGATCAATCTGTCACGCTATTTGCGCTACAACCTTGAGCTGAACGATGACGAGCTGATCGACATTAAAAAAGAGCTGTGGCAGGTGAAGGATTACATTGCGATTGAACAGGCGCGCTTTGGCGACAAGCTGTCGATGATTTATGACATTGATGAAGACCTGCATTTCACACTGCCGAGTTTGCTGATTCAGCCTTTGGTAGAGAATGCCATTGTGCACGGCATTCAGCCTTGCCGTGGCAAAGGGGTGGTGACCTTGAGTGTAAAAGACCTAGGAGATTATGTGCGTGTAGCGGTGCGCGATACGGGCGCAGGCATCAGTGAAGAGGTGATTGGCCGCGTCGCGCGTGATGAGATGCCGGGCAATAAAATCGGGCTGCTTAACGTGCACCATCGGGTGAAACTGCTTTCCGGCCAGGGTCTGAGCATTATTCGTCATCATCCGGGGACGGAAATCGCCTTCACCTTGAGCAAAAACGGTCAGCGTCTGGCTGCACCATTGAGCCATGTCACGGAAACCAGCGCGTGAAAGCCATCATCGTCGAAGACGAGTTTCTTGCCCAGCAAGAGTTGAGCTGGATGATCCAGCAGCACAGTCAGATCACAATCGAAGCCTGTTTTGATGATGGGCTGGAAGTACTGAAGTATCTGCAAAACCATCGTGTGGATGTCATTTTCCTCGACATCAATATTCCGTCGCTGGATGGCATGCTGCTGGCCCAAAACATTAACCAGTTTGCGCATAAGCCGCTGATTGTGTTTATCACCGCGTGGAAAGAGCATGCGGTGGATGCGTTTGAGCTGGACGCCTTTGACTACATCCTCAAGCCCTATCACGAGTCGCGCATTATCACCATGCTGAATAAGCTGGAAGCCAGCGCGCAGCAGCAACTCGCGCAGCCCTCCACTCAGCAAAGCGCACCACAAACAGTCAATCTGGTAAAAGATGAGCGCATTATCGTGACGGATATCAACGATATCTATTACGTCGAAGCGCATGAAAAACTGACGTTTGTCTATACGCGCCGCGAAGCGTACGTGATGTCGATGGCGATCACTGAATTTTGTAGTCGCCTGCCAGAACAGTTGTTCTTCCGCTGCCATCGTTCGTATTGCGTCAACCTCAGCAAAATCCGCGAGATCGAACCGTGGTTTAACAATACCTATTTGGTGAAGTTACGTGATTTGGATGCGCAGGTGCCGGTGAGCCGCAGCAAGGTGAAGGCGTTTCGCCAGTTGATGAGATTGTAAAGCGAGCAGCAGAACGCTGCTCGCCTGAAAAGATTACAGCACGCGACCCAACGTCTGGCGCAGATGCGCGCCCGCGCCCAGCAAGCCAGGCTGATCGTGCGTGATCATATACACCGGGATATCGACCAGATAATCACGGAAGCGGCCTTTATCTTCAAACGCGGCGCGGAAGCCGGAGGCTTTGAAGAACTCGAGGAAGCGCGGCACGATTCCGCCAGCGATATACACGCCACCAAAGGTGCCGAGATTGAGCGCCAGGTTGCCACCAAAACGCCCCATGATCACGCAGAACAGTGACAGCGCACGACGACAATCGATGCAGCTGTCTTTCAATGCACGCTCGGTGACATCTTTCGGCTTAAGATTCTCAGGTTCGCGGTTGTCAGATTTGACGATAGCGCGATAGAGATTCACCAGACCGGATCCTGACAGCACGCGCTCTGCCGATACATGGCCCAGTTCTGCGCGCAACACTTCGAGAATTTCGCCCTCTTCTTCGCTGTTCGGAGCGAAATCAACGTGGCCACCTTCGCCCGGCAGGCTAATCCAGCGTTTATCCACGTGCACCAAATGGCTCACGCCTAATCCGGTGCCGGCGCCGTAAATCGCAATCGGTTTGCCTTCTACCGGCGCTTTACCACCAAACTGAATCACTTGATCTTCGGCCAGCATCGGGATGGCCATTGAGACGGCAGTGAAATCATTGATGATTTCCAGGCTGTCGAAGGCCAGGTGCTCTTTCATCTCACGGGTTGAGAATGCCCAATCGTGGTTGGTCATCTCCACCCAATCGCCGGTGATTGGACAGGCAATTGCGATGCAGGCGTGTTTAATCTCCTGCTTTTGCTCGTCGAGATAAGCACGAATCACCGCTTCGAGATTGTCGTAGTCTGATGTTGAGAATGTTTTGGCCTGGGAGATGGCACCGGTTTCCACCTCACACAGGGCGAGACGGGCGTTGGTGCCGCCCACATCGCCGACCAGGGCGTATTTTGTCATTCTTCTGCTGCTCCGCTTGGGTCATAAACAATTGCAGGACACTATATAAGAGCCTGCCAATAAAACAATAACGCCCACCAGCACGATGGGCGTAAACATTTCTGGTGCGTGGCACAGCCTGACAATCCGCGGCTTCACTGTATAGAGGCAACTTTCCGAAACTGCGGGCTTATCGCGTCAGGCGTTATCGACTCAGCCTCACAGAAGACGGACGATGCGGAGAAACCGGAGCGTAACGAGTGTACGTGAGGGTTTCAGGCACCGCCTGGTCTAAAACGACAAAGCCTAAGCCGGATAGCGGCTAGCCGCCGTTGCGCTGGTGCAGAGCTGCAGTGACTTTACGCAACAGCGGCGGCAGATCTTGTTTTTCCATCACCACTTCCACCAGCGTCAGGCGACGATCACGCATTAATTGCTCCATCACCGCCGCTAACTGCACCGTTTCGCTCACTCGCCAGCTTTGTGCCGCACACTCTACGCTCATCGCATGTGGCAGCGCAGTCCAGTTCCACTGTGCGATGTCGTTGTAACGCTGTTCAGCGCCGTGAATCGCCCGCTCAACCGTGTAACCGTCGTTATTGATCAGGAAGATAATCGGCTGTTGCCCGTCACGCTGCATCGAACCCAGCTCCTGGATCGTCAGTTGCGCTGAACCGTCACCGATAATCAGTATGACGCGCCGGTCAGGTAGTGCCGTTTGTGCACCAAAGGTCGCCGGTAAAGTATAGCCAATCGATCCCCATAGCGGTTGCACCAGCAATTGTGCTCCTGGTGGTAAACGCAGCGCGGCGGCACCGAAGGCGGCCGTGCCCTGATCGGCCAGGATAATATCACCCGGCTGCAGGAAGCGCTGCATCGCCTGCCAGAATGCGCGCTGACTGATTACCGCATCATCGTTTTGCTCAATTTCTTCGCAAAACGCAGTGTCAGCCAACGCCCAATGTGCGCAGTGGCGTTGGTAAATCGGCAGCAATGCGGCGAGAGCCTGCGCCATGCTGAGCGGCGCAAAGCGCTCCCCGCCCACCGTGGCGTGGAACGGCTGCAGGTCGATAACGCGCTCTGCGGGCAACTGCTGAGTAAAACCGGCGGTTAAGGTATCAGTAAACCGTACGCCGACGCACAGCGTCACATCGGTCTCTTCAATGGCTCGGCGTACCGCATCGCTGCTGCCTTCGGCGGCATAGGTGCCCACATAGCCTGGCTGATGCTCATCAAGTACGCCTTTTCCCATCAGTAATGTGGCGGCGGGAATCGCGCGCAGTTGGCGGAGATCGGCCAGCGGTGACTGCAATTGCCAACGCAAGGCGAGGAAATCAGCCAACAGCGCAACACACTGCGCGGGAGCGAGTAAGCGTTCGGCGGCGGCAGCGAAAACCGTCGCAACTGCATTGTCCTGATTAATGGGCGCGGCGGGTTGAACATCAGGCATCGCTATTTGCGCCGCCGCGACATCCACCGCCAGCAGTAGATATCCGGGCCGATGCTGGTGAAGTGCCTCCGCAATAACGCGGTCAATCTCTTGTATCGCATTCTCCGCGGTCAGCACCGCGCTGGCGGCACTCACCTCTTGCGCCATGCGCAGGAAGTGATGGAAGTCGCCATCACCCAGTGAATGGTGCACGCAATCACCCTGCTGCTGTGCGCGGCTGGCTGGCGCGCCGACAATATGAATTACCGGAACATACTCTGCATAGCTGCCCGCGATCCCATTGATTGCGCTGAGTTCGCCTACGCCAAACGTGGTGAGCAACGCTGCTGCACCGTTGCAACGGCCATAGCCATCCGCCGCATAAGCGGCATTAAGTTCATTGGCGCAACCGACCCAGGCAATATCAGGGTGGGCGATAACGCTGTCGAGAAATTGCAGATTGTAATCACCCGGCACGCCGAACAGGTGACGGATGCCAGCTTGCTGTAAACGGTGCAGTAAATAGTCGCCAACGTTGAGAGTTTTCATCGACAGCTCCTTCTTAAGGGGATGATCGAAGTATCAGCGATGTGGCTGAATTGTCGAGATTTTCACCATCAGCGCATGGTGATTTGTGGCAAGCAATCGTTACGACGACAGAAAATTCTGTAAGTTGCGATCTTCGGCGCGTTTCGGCTTAGTGTAAACGCATACACTGCTATGCTGATGTCACTTTCTCCCCTTTTGAGACAGGAACGCTGCATGTCTGTATTTCCTCATCCCGACCGCTATCAACAGATGCAATATCGTCGCAGTGGCCGTACTGGCCTGAAATTACCGGCCATTTCGCTGGGTTTATGGCACAACTTTGGCGACAGCACCCGTGTCGATAACAGCCGTGAACTCCTGCGCCACGCTTTTGACCGTGGCATCACGCATTTCGACCTTGCCAACAACTACGGACCCCCGCCGGGTTCTGCAGAGTCCAATTTTGGCCGCATTCTGCGCGAAGATTTTGCCGGGCTGCGCGATGAGCTGGTGATCTCCACCAAAGCCGGATACACCATGTGGGACGGCCCTTACGGCGACTGGGGTTCGCGCAAGTATCTGATTTCCAGTCTGGATCAGAGCCTGAAACGCATGGGGCTGGAGTATGTCGATATCTTTTATCATCACCGTCCCGATCCGGAAACGCCGCTGGAAGAGACCATGCGCGCGCTCGATCAGGTGGTGCGTCAGGGTAAAGCGCTGTATGCCGCCATTTCCAATTACCCGGCAGATAAAGCGGCCGAAGCGATTGCCATTCTGCGCGATCTGGGCACGCCTTGCCTGATTCATCAGCCGAAATACTCCATGTTCGAACGTGCACCGGAAGAGCAGGGTTTACTGGATGTGCTGGGTGATAACGGTGTCGGTTGTATCGCCTTCTCTCCGCTGGCGGGCGGCGTGCTGACCGATCGCTATCTGCAAGGCATCCCAGAGGATTCCCGCGCGGCCAGCGGCAGTAAATTCCTCAGTGAAAGCCAGCTGACACAAGAGAAGATGGAGAAAGTGCGCCAGCTGCAGGCAATTGCGCAGCAGCGTGGACAGAAACTGGCGCAAATGGCGCTGAGCTGGGTGCTACGTGATGCGCGTGTCACTTCGGTGCTGATTGGTGCCAGCAAAACCGCGCAAATTGATGATGCGGTTGAGATGCTGAGCCAACCTGTGCTGACCCCAGAAGAGATTAAAGCGATTCATAAGATTTTAGTGTAAACGCTTACCCACCCGGCTCAGGCCGGGTGAATTCCGCAGCAGAAAATTCTCAATTCAGATTTCCCGCAACGTTTTCAGACTCACTCTCAAGGCAACACTGGACCGATGTGGCACACTAGCGCAACGGTGGCAGTGATAAGCTACTGAAAAGGAGAAGTTATGAAACGTGCAATTTTGTTTGCCGCCTTGCTGGCAACACTTTCACCCCTGGCGATGCACACAGCAGAAGCCAACAGCGCCACCCTTACACTGGCTCCGGGTGTCACGCTGCATCTCGGCGATCGCGATCGTCGTGGTTACTATTGGGATGGTGGACGCTGGCGTGAGCCGCGCTGGTGGAATGACCGTTATCGTTATAACGATCATCGCTGGTGGCGTCATGAAGAGTGGCGTCGTCATCAGGCTTACGAACGTGAGCGTGAACGCCGCTGGCATGAGCGGGAGCGCCGTGAACATTGGCGTCATGACCATCGTCATGATGACTGGCATCACCATTGATACAAAAATCCCGGCTGCTGAGCCGGGATTTTTTTTTATCGGTATCGTTACCAGCCGAGCGCTTCGCCTACCAGCAAGTAGAGATTTAACGCCACCACCAGCACCACAATCAGGCGTCCGGCATTCTGCATCAGGCGCGAGTTCACCATCTCATCGCCCATCAACTCGCGGTTACCGGTGAAGGCCAACAACGGGATCAATGCCAGTGCGATACCGAAACTCAACAGTACCTGGCTCATCACCAGAATGCGCGTCGGATCCCATCCGGCCCAGATCACAATAAAGGAAGGCAGCATGGTGATGGTGCGACGCAGCCAAAGCGGAATATGGAAGCGAATAAAGCCCTGCATCACCACCTGCCCTGCTAGCGTACCCACCACAGTAGATGACAAGCCCGCCGCGACGAGGCTCAAACCAAACACGATAGCTGCCGCGTGGCCAAGCAACGGTTGCAGCGTCAGGTACGCCTGGTCGAGGTCCACCATGTTGGTGTGACCGCTAAAGTGGAAAGCGGCTGCGGCAGTGGCCATCATCGCCAGATTCACAAAGCCGGCGATGGTCATGGCAATCGCCACATCCAGTTTGGTCGATGAGTAGCGATCCGCTTTGCTGCCAATGTTGCCGTGCTGTGTTAATGCCGAGTGCAGGTAAATCACATGCGGCATGATGGTGGCACCCAACACACCGGCAGCGAGGAACACGGCATCCGAGGTGGGCAGTGAAGGCAGCGCCATACCGGTGACCAGTTCACTCACTTTCGGCTGCGAGAAGAACAGCTCAACAATATAGGCAGCAGCGACAAACAGCAGCAGGCCGCCAATCACCAATTCGAGCGGCTTCTGGCCCCGGCTTTGCAGCATCAAAATCAGGTAGGTCGCCACACCGGTGAGCACTGCGCCTTGCAGTAGCGAAATCCCCAGCAATAATTTAAAGCCGAGTGCCGCACCGATAAATTCAGCGAGGTCAGTGGCCATGGCGATGATTTCCGCCTGCACCCAGTAGAACCACACTGCCGGGCGTGGAAAGCGATCGCGGATATGCTCGGCAAGGTTTTTACCGGTGGCGATGCCGAGTTTGGCTGACATCAACTGAATCAGCATCGCCATCACATTGGCCCAGACCACCACCCACAGCAGCTTGTAGCCGTAGGCCGCACCGGCCTGAATATTGGTGGCGAAGTTACCGGGATCGATATAACCAATTGCCGCGATGAAGGCAGGGCCAAGCAGCGCGAGCTTGATTTTTCTGGCTCCGCGAGCGGCGCGCTCAGCGGTGCGACTTTCTGACATAGTGTGGACCCTGTCCTAACGCTTGTTGACCCATGCAGCTTAACGGGCGCTCAAGGCAAGTGAAATTTGATTATAGTTATCGTAATAATAGATGGTGCTATGAAGTATAGCCATTGCTATACCTTGCGGTAAAGCCAGTTCTTGCCAAAATGTTTGCAACAGGAATCACTCTACTCCCGGGTTATTTTATAGACAATGTTTTTGTGGATATTTCTTGTGAAGGCTTTGTGAAGAGGTTGTGAGCGGTGAGACTATTCTTAGAAATTTGTCGATACCGAATACTTATAATGTGGTTTTGATCTCGTTTTTAAGTAACGCGTTACATAGAATACGCAACAAAATACAACCCTCCTCAAATTTGGAGCCGACATGTCCCATATTTTGCACTTTCTTTTGGCATTAGTGGTGGTAGCCGTACTGGCCTTGCTGGTCAGTCACGATCGTAAAAGCATCCGCATTCGTTACATCGTTCAGCTTCTGGTGATCGAAGTTTTGCTGGCGTGGTTCTTCCTTAACTCTGAAGCGGGCCTTGGCTTCGTCAAAGGGTTCGCGGGTCTGTTTGACCATCTGCTGAAGTATGCTGCCGAAGGGACTAACTTCGTATTCGGCAACATGAACGACAAAGGCCTGGCGTTCTTCTTCCTGAATGTTCTGTGCCCGATCGTGTTTATCTCGGCGCTAATCGGTATTTTGCAGCATTTCCGTATCCTGCCTTGGGTGATCCGCGGCATCGGTACCGTGCTGTCAAAAGTGAACGGTATGGGCAAACTGGAATCCTTCAACGCCGTAAGTTCTCTGATTTTGGGACAGTCAGAAAACTTTATCGCGTATAAAGATATCCTTGGCAAAATGTCACAGCGTCGCATGTACACCATGGCTGCTACGGCAATGTCGACAGTTTCCATGTCCATCGTCGGCGCCTACATGACCATGCTGCAACCGAAATATGTGGTGGCCGCGCTGGTCTTGAACATGTTCAGCACCTTCATTGTGTTGTCACTGATCAACCCTTACCGCGTCGATAGCGAAGAAGATCTGCAGTTGCAGGATCTGCACAAAGGTCAGAGCTTCTTCGAAATGCTGGGCGAATATATTCTTGCCGGTTTCAAAGTGGCGATCATCGTTGCCGCCATGTTGATTGGTTTTATCGCCCTGATTTCAGGTCTGAACGCGCTGTTTGATCTGATCTTCGGCATCAGCTTCCAGGGTGTGCTGGGTTATGTGTTCTACCCATTTGCGTGGGTGATGGGCGTGCCGTCCAGCGAAGCGCTGCAGGTCGGCAGCATCATGGCAACCAAACTGGTTTCTAACGAATTCGTGGCGATGATGGATCTGCAGAAGATTGCTGGTCAGCTTTCACCGCACGCGGAAGGCATCCTGTCTGTGTTCCTCGTCTCCTTCGCTAACTTCTCTTCTATCGGGATTGTGGCGGGTGCGATTAAGGGCTTGAACGAAGAACAGGGTAACGTGGTTTCTCGCTTCGGCCTGAAACTGCTGTACGGTTCAACCCTGGTGAGCGTGCTCTCTGCCGCTATCGCCGGTCTGGTTCTGGCCTTCTGATGTTCAGGGCGAGCTACGGCTCGCCCTTCTCTTCTTAATTATGCCTTTCTGTTCTATCTCGCATTTCAACCCTTTTATCCCCGTCATTCGCCGCTTCCCCGCCTGACGCAAAACCTTTGCACAATATTGAATTTCCGTCACGGTTGCCTGCGCCCGTAGCTTTTCTCCATGACTTCACATCTGGAGAATCGTATGAGCATTCAATTTCTTGGCATGATTGGCCACCGTCTGGCTTCAGAGATCATTCCCGCTAGCGGGCCGCTGTTCGATAAAGATTACATCGCGCGCTTTGCCCGTGCCCATGAAGAAGCCGGGTTCGACCGCATTCTGGTGGGCTATTGGTCCGATCAACCCGACGGCTTCCTGGTCACCGCACATGCTGCGGCACACACCTCGACACTGAAATTCCTGCTGGCACACCGTCCGGGTTTTGTCGCACCGACACTGGCCGCACGCAAGCTGGCAACATTGGATCAACTGACCGATGGTCGTCTGGCGGTCCATATCATCAGTGGCGGTAGCGATGTCGAACAGCGTCGTGATGGTGACTTCCTGAATAAAGCCGAACGCTATGCGCGCAGCGATGAGTTTCTTGCCGTGCTGAAGCAGAGCCTGGAATCCAGCCAGTCTTATGATCATAAGGGACACTTTTACCAGGCTGAGCAGGCATTTTCCGCCATCAAACCCGTGCAGAAAAAACTGCCGGTGTACTTTGGCGGATCGTCTCAGGAAGCGATTGATGTCGCTGCACGTCATGCCGATGTCTTTGCCTTGTGGGGCGAGCCATTGAAAGGGGCGGAAGAGACGGTACGCAATGTGCGAGCCGCTGCGGCTCAGCACGGGCGTGAAATTGATTTCAATATCTCGTTCCGTCCGATTATCGGTAAAACCGAGAAGGAAGCCTGGGAGCGGGCCGAACATATCCGTGAGCTGGCTGAAAAACAGTTACACGACACCGGCTTTGCGTTTGGCAAACCTAAACCACAAAGCGTCGGCGCACAGCGCCTGCTGGCTGCCGCCAATGAAGGCGATCGTCTGGACAAAGTGTTATGGACCGGCGTGGCTAAACTGGTGCAAGGCGGCTACAACTCCACAGCGCTGGTTGGCACCGCCGATCAGGTTTCCGACGCGCTGCTTGACTACTATCGCCTGGGCATTCACAGCGTGCTGATTCGCGGCTTCGATCCGCTGAATGATGCGGTGGAATATGGCGAGGAGCTGATTCCGCTGACGCGCGAGAAAGTCGCGGCGCTAAACGCCGCTAACAAAAGGAGCGCCTGATGCGGCTGGCTGCACTGTTTACCGGTGTTGCGCTGGCGCTCTCCACGCTCAATCCGCTTTTCGCCGCAGACAAAGTCACGCTGCGTCTGGGCGATGTAAAAGGGGACCGCTTTGCCGCATTAAAAGCGTCGGGCGAACTCAATAATCTGCCCTACGATTTGAAACTGACGGCGTTTGATTCGGGTGCACCTGTGCAGGAAGCGTTGAATGCCGGCGCACTGGATGTCGGCTTTACCGGTGATCTGCCGTTCCTGTTTGTGTTTGCGGCTGGCGCGCCGGTGAAGGCGGTAGGCGCATGGCAAAACAATCCTGACAGTATCGCGCTGCTGACCCGTCCCGATTCCGGAATTCACCGTTTACAGGATTTGAAAGGCAAGCAGATCGCAGTAAATCGTGGTGGCTGGGGTCACTATCTGCTGCTTGGCTTGCTAGAGCGTGCGGGATTAAAACCAGACGATGTCACGCTGCGCTTCCTTGGACCTGTTGATGGCCGAGCCGCCTTGACCTCCGGCGCCGTATCCGCGTGGGCGCCGTGGGAGCCGTATATCGCCACCTCCACCGCTGTGGATGGTACGGTGCGCGTCGCTGACGGCGGTGGCAAAGGCATTATGTCGGGCTATTCGTATGCGCTGGCGCGTGATGAAGCGATCAATGATGCAGGTAAACGTAAAGCGATTGCCGATCTGCTGGCGCGCCTGGCTAAGGCACAAATCTGGGCGCAGCAACATCCGCAGGAGTTCGCCAGCGTGCTGGGTAAGACGCTGAATATGCCCACCAACATCACCAGCAGCTGGATAGCCGATGCGCGCATTCGTCCGCTGGTGTTTGATGCCAGCCTGATCCCCACCCTGCAAAAATCGGCTGACTTCTTCCATCGCTATCAGGTGCTGCCGAAAGCGATCGATGTCAGTAAAGCCTTTGATTTTAGTTTGTCGGCTCAGGCCAATCAGGTCGCTAAAAGCGCGCCGGGAGATAAATCATGAGTGCCTATCAGCATCATCGTTTACGCGACTTTGTCGGTAATCTGGCTACGTTGCTCGACCAGAATCCCGATGAAGCCACTGTTCTACAACAGGGCAGCGCCTGGCTGGGCGAACTGATCCGGCATGACGACTGGCTGGACGAGGCTTATACCCAGCCGCATCCCGAACACTATCAACAATATCTGCTGTACGCCGATGCCCGTCAGCGATTTTCAGTCGTGAGCTTCGTCTGGGGGCCAGGCCAGCAAACGCCGATTCACGACCATCGCGTCTGGGGATTGATTGGCATGCTGCGCGGTGCGGAGATTTCGCAATCCTGGCAGCCGGGGCCGAGTGGCCTGCAACCGGAAGGTGCGCCGGTACGTCTCGATCCCGGTAGTGTCGAAGCCGTCTCTCCCACCGTGGGCGATATCCATCGCGTCAGCAATGCCTATGACGATCGCGTCTCGATCAGCATTCACGTGTATGGCGCCAACATTGGCGCGGTCAAACGCGCGGTATATCGCGAAGACGGCAGTGAAAAACAGTTTATCTCCGGTTACAGCAACCGTTACTTACCGAACATTTGGGATCTATCACATGAGTAAACCCGTATTCCCTTTCCGCCAGGCGGCGGACATTCTTGAGGCTCTGCGTCAGCAGCAGGAAGTGGCGATTGTTGATGTGCGCGACGAAGCGCTGTTTGCCACCGGCCATCCGCTGTTTGCGGTGAATATCCCGCTCTCCAAACTGGAGCTGGAGCTATTGGACCGCATTCCACAATCCACAACAGCCATCACTTTATATGATAACGGCGAGGGTCTGGCGCAGGCAGCAGCAGAACGTATTGCCGCGCTGGGCTACAGCAATGTGGCGCTGTTAAAAGAGGATTTAACGGGTTGGCAGGCAGCCGGCGGTGAGCTGTTTATTGATGTGAATTCACCGAGTAAGGCCTTTGGGGAACTGGTAGAGCATCACAATCACACCCCTTCCCTGTCAGCTGATGAAGTGCACAGCTTAATCAACAGCGACGCCAACGTGGTGGTGCTGGATGCGCGCCGCTTTGATGAATACCAGACCATGAGCATTCCAGGCGCCACCAGCGTACCGGGCGGTGAGCTGGTGTTGCGCGTGCGCGATATCGCGCCATCACCGGAAACCACGGTGATCGTGAACTGTGCGGGCCGCACGCGCAGCATCATCGGCACCCAGTCGCTGGTGAATGCCGGTATCCGTAATCCGGTGTTTGCGCTGCGCAACGGCACTATTGGCTGGACGCTGGCAGGCCACGATCTGGATAAAGGTCAGTCGCGCCGTTACGGTGAAGCCAGTGAAACCGCACAGCGCCAGGCGGCGAGTCACGCACGAGGCATTGCCGATCGCGCTGGCGTAGAACGTATTCCACTGGCAACGCTCAAGCGCTGGCAGCAGGAACCGCGCACCACTTACCTGTTTGATGTGCGCGACGCTGACGAGTATGCGGTGGGTCATCTGCCCGGCAGTCGTCATGTGCCAGGCGGACAGCTGGTGCAGGAAACTGACCATTACGCCAGCGTGCGTGGCGCGCGCATTGTACTGATTGATGACGACGGCGTACGCGCCAATATGACCGCCTCCTGGCTGGCGCAGCTTGGCTGGCAGGTGTCAGTGCTGGAAGAGTTGCAGGCCAGTGATTTCAGTGCCTCCGGCGCCTGGAAAGCGCAGGTTCCTGCGGTTGCGCAGCCCGAATTTATTTCTCCGCAGCAACTGGCGGAGTGGCTGGAAGAAGGTCAGACCCAAGTACTGGACTTCACCACGCGCGCCAATCACCTCAACAGTCATATTCCTGGAGCGGGCTGGCTGCTACGTTCAACGCTGCAAAAAGAGGGCAAATCCGCACTACCAGCGGCACGACGTTATGTGCTGACCTGCGGCAGCAGCCTGCTGGCCGGATATGCGGTTGAACAGGTGGCAGAACTCACCGGCAAGCCGGTGTTTGTGCTGGAGGGCGGCAATGCAGCCTGGCGCGCAGCGCAACTGCCCACCGAGCAAGGCGACCAACAGTTGCTGTCTCCGGCGATTGATCGCTATCGTCGTCCGTATGAAGGCACCGATATCGCACCTGCTGTGATGCAGGCGTATCTCGATTGGGAATACGGTCTGGTGGCGCAGTTGGATCGTGATGGCACCCACGGCTTCCGCGTGTTGCCAGCTCAAGCGCAAACCGCAACAGCCTGATCGTTTGCGCAATAAATTGCGCCGCTACAGGATTGTGTGGTTGGGATGAGATAGTCTCAGCGCGCACGAAGCCGTAGCGGCGCGATTTATCGCGCAATCAGGCATGAAATGCTTGAAATCGCAATGGAATGCATAACCTCAGACCGCATAAAGCCGTAGCGGTGCGATTTATCGCGCAATAAGCCGCGCAATGCTGAATATCTCAATATGAATAAGAGTTGGAATTGTGCATTTGTTCAGGACGAACAGAGATTTGGTGGAGATAAGCGGGATCGAACCGCTGACCTCTTGCATGCCATGC
>NZ_JACVUP010000019.1 GCF_016625195.1 Erwinia sp. S63 | reverse complement strand
AAGATGTTGCGACACCAGATAAATAAACCAGTATTGAAATTCCACATAACCGGCGCTGCGAGCGATCACGCAGCCGTCGTTATTCGACAGCACCACAACGGGTTTACCGCGCAGGTCCGGACGAAACAGCGCCTCACAGCTGGCGTAAAACGAGTTCACGTCTGCCAGGCCAAACATAGGCATCTTTACCTCCGGCGCGCACGCGTGCTGTTGAACCACCAGGTGACCACGCCGAGCAGCTGCAACTCTTCCGGATAAATCACCGGGTAGGCCGGATTCATAGGCAGCAGCGCGAGCCGGGGATGCAGCTGCAAGCGTTTAACCGTAAATTCACCTTCCACCTCAGCGATAACAATGTCACCGTGCGACGCCTCCTCGGCCCGATCAACCACCATGACGTCGCCGTCATAAAGCCCAAGTCCCTCCATGCTGCTGCCGCTGGCGCGCACGAAGAACGTAGAAGCGCGCCGGCGGATGCAGAGCTCGTTCAGGTCCAGCTCTTTTTCAACATAATCGGCGGCGGGGGAGGGGAATCCCGCCGCACACGGCTCGGCATAGAGTGGCACGCGCACGCGCGGTGTGAAAACGGGGAGCCAGAGCAGCGTCAGGCCAGAGCTGTACACTGCCGGTTTCACTGGAAACTCCCGGCAGACTTTGCGGGGGTAAGGGTGTGTGCTGTATGTAAATAGCGCATAAATCCTCCTCTTAATAGTACTGTGTATATGTACAGTATTATTGAGCGGCATTTATCTGGCAAGAGAAAGCCTGATGCGCTGTCAGGGAATAGCGTTTATCTGGCTGAGGCGGCAGCAAAAATATTATTTCAGGCAGGATCCCTTCACAGGGTTTATGATGACATCGGGTCAGGTGCCGCGGGGAGGCGCCTCCTGACTGTACACAGACAGCCCGGCGTTCCGCCGCCGGGCTTCATTCTGCCGCCCTGCCGGTTTAAGTTCATCGTCAGCCTGCCACAGCGACTGAATCCACTGATTTCAGCCTCGGTGATGAAGTGGGATCGTTCCGGCCCGGCTTGGTACGAAGCAGTACGCTTCACATTCACCCCGTTCATTCTGCTTACGTTCGTCTGAGCACCCTGGCACCGTCTGACAAAAGCCTGCAGAGCAGGCTTTTGTCAGACGGTTGAAGCGTCACGGGGAGTTAAATGCGGCAGGGATAACTACTCATCATCAATGCCGTGCGGATAGCCCACCACAACTTCAAGCGCACGCGCAGGACGTCAAGTCTGACTACGTCTGAAGTGCTCTCCAGCTCCGCTATCAGGGCCAGAATGATGTCTTTTCGCAGCACGCGTCCACCCCGGGCCCTCAGGCTTTCAAGTACGGCGGAGATAACTTCTGTTTCAGGGGCCAGCTGATCACCACGTTCACTGAGCGCCTGCAGGATATCTTGTTCTGTCGTGTTCTGTTGCATAACCCATCGTCCGGGATAAACAAGGTTGAGGTCGCCAGTGACGACCCGTTTCTGCAGGCTCCATCCTGCCTCCGCGCTCTGACGGAGAATGCTGATATTCAGTGCTGACGGGTGCCCGGAGGTGGCCTGTCTTCGGTCAGGAACAGCAGTTCGGGATTCAGCAGCAGGCGCGTCGCCGGCAATGCGGCATTGACCTCATCCAGCGCCATCCGAAGAGCTTCAGCCCGTTCCGGGCGGGTTTCGCTGGCCGCCATCTCCATCAGCCTGACCGCCAGCGTTGCGCCGGACACCGGTGCGTTCTCGCTGAGCAATCCGGCCACAGCCTCACCAATAGCAATATCCATCATCTTTTCGCTTTTATTTCTGTACATACCGCTTTCCGGATGTCAGTAAAGGGGCACCTTCCTGTACCGGCCGCCGCTTACGCGGCTGGCTGATGTTCCATCCGGTCAGGCTGCGCCGGATTTAATATCCACATTGAAATGAAGCCTGCGGTCAGTGCTGCAGATGAACTTCAGACCACCTGCTCGCGGCCAAAAAGCAGGCCGATTAGCGTACGGTAGTGCTGTTCTTCTTCCGCTCCGCCCGCCAGCTCCAGCCGGCGAACCAGTTTCGCGCAGATGGCCGGCCGGTTCAGGGCGGCGGCGCTGCGAAGAATTTCAACCACGATCTGCCCCAGCGTTTCCTGCTGCGAGGGAAGCTGTGCTTCGGTAAAGTAACGGGCAATGTCTCCCGCAGTATCAGGCTTGAGGCTGTTCTGGCGCATGATTATTCTCTCGTAAAAGGGACGATTAAAATATGTTCGGGTACCGATGCGCGGAAAGTTATACAAAAAAATAAAAGCTGTACAGATATATGTTGCAGGATGTGATGCATTCTTTTGGCAAAAAATGCTTATACATATAAAACAAAGGGGTAAAGGGCGGGATAATTTAGCTTAGGGAGTGCGGAGGTGTCGTCCCTGATATTTTCTCCGGCCGGCACGCGCAGAGTGCGCCCGATACGAGGCTGGTCTTTCATCGTCGTGTCACGGCCGGAGCCGGTCTACGTTCCTGGTTGTGTTATCCGTCGTTTTCCTGGCCCGTCATCGTCATCCAGTGTAGCTCGGCCTGCTCGCGACTGCTGTACTTTCGAAAACCCTGTAGCCAGCGTCTGGCGTCATAGATTTCCGCAAGCTTCGCGTCGCTGACGTCACCTTCAGCCATTACGGAGAGCTCCTTTATCAGGGACTCCACCGAGATGTCCTGGCCGGCGACCGCCAGGCTGACCGCTGCCTCTCCGATAATGATATGGCCTTTCTCATCGTCGTGATAAAACACAGCAAATC
Organism: Erwinia sp. S63; assembly: GCF_016625195.1. Taxonomy (GTDB): domain Bacteria; phylum Pseudomonadota; class Gammaproteobacteria; order Enterobacterales; family Enterobacteriaceae; genus Pantoea. The sequence goes on along the minus strand of NZ_JACVUP010000019.1, from coordinate 106,823 downwards.
CTCCTTTCGGGAAAATAACAACCTCAGGGTTCAATGTAGACGCAGGTCGCGCTTTTACCAGAAGAAAAATCTGTCATATGGACAAAAATTAAAACATTGGTTTCAGATGGCGGATTTTAAGGGAGTACATCAGAATATAAATGCGTGAGAAAAAATGATGTGTTCAGTACCAGGGGATTTTGCAGTAATAACTATAAAGCGTTAAAAGTTTGCCGCGGCGTTCTGCCGCGGCGGTTTGATCAGACGGCCTGCCACTCGCTCTCGACTTCATCCTTGGATTTGGAAAGAATCACTTTATTGTCATCCACTTCCTTCACCCAGCTGAAAGGAATGATGTGATGCTGGCCACCGGCTTCCGGGTCACTTTTTGCCAGTTTGATTTTGTCATCGCCTTCAAAATGGTCAACGATACCCACGTGCTCACCGTTAACGTCCACTACCTGGGCATGGTCCAGAACTTCTGATTTATCAACCATAGTTAATCCTTAGTTTCGTCTGCTCATCGTGAGTTTTACCCGCCAGCCTGACGGATACACACTCAAACTGTAGGTTATTTATCTGCATTATTTTTAAAACTAACAAATTGAAACATCCGGCCGGGCATCTGAAGGGACGTTTGTGCATGGAAAACGCGGGGTGTAAAAGCGCAGAATAACGGTCATTAAGGGATGAAATGTCGGATTTATTTTGCGGATTTATTTGACAGCCGGTACGTACAGGCCATGATTATTGCACTGTGTCTTTAGATCCAGTAATGGTTAGGTGAATCGTTGAATTATTCCCGGGCCCGCCCCGGGCTTTTTCAAAAACATATCCCGTACTCATCCCCTTTACCTTCATGCCAGTAACAGAGTTCCAACCGGCATCTTCCCGGTCAGGAAGAACAATTGAAACGGCAGGCCCTGCCTGAATAACGCGGTCCAAATCTGCTCGGGTAAGCGTATAAGACATTCTAAAATCTTACCGGAAGACAAACTTTTCTTTATCCTGACATATTACTCTGTTAAAGCCCGCTATAATGACACGGCAAGCTCGGTGTCAGGATGACGCCACACTGGTTCCAGATGGCCCGGATTTATTCCGGGCCTTTCTGTTTCTGCAGCCTGCTATCCCACTTTCGCCACACCTTAATCTCACCTCTGTCCCCCGGTGTGAGTTTTGCAGCGGAATTCTCACAATCTGTGGTACAGATCTTGTGCAGCTGCCGATGTCCTCTTATGCTCGGGCTATCACCCTCACGGACCCCCGGGGCTCTATGGATGGCCGCACCTCGCCCGGCCGCTTTCTGGCTTACCTGCTCGCTGAACATGACATGACGGTAAAATCACTTTGTCTGAAATCCGGTCTGCCACAGCGGGATGTCTGGTCACTGCTGTGCGATCGTAAGCCGGTGACGCCGGCCATCGCAGAGAAACTTGGCCGCGTATTTTACTCGCCTGGATTCTGGAGCATCAGGCAGGCCATGTGGCAACTATGGCGGGAGGGCGTTCCGTTACCCGGAGACCGCGATACCTGAACGCGGTGAGTGTGCTAAATTTTCCAGTGCCGGTACGGAATTTTTCACCCCGATTTCACCAGGGCGTTTAATAAACTGTAACCGTACCGGCACCTCGCCCCGTTAAATCAGACGCTTCCTGGCAAATAAAAGTGCGTCGGGCGCTATGCTTATCGCGTGTGTTACTCCTCGTGCCAACACCAGTGTGACGTATTGCCATAGCTGACATGCTCTCAGGATCCAACATCGCCGGCCTCAGACCGGAAGTGCTTACTCCTGTTGCTCCCGGGCCAACCGCCCGGGATTTTTTATCCGCTGTTTTCTGTTTTTCATCCGCGGTCAGTTCACGCCGGCCCGGTCAGACTTCCGTACTGACGCTTTCCGTCATCTCTCCGAGGAGATGCAGCAGACGTTCTGCGCTCAGCTGCTGAGACCTGAGTGCAGGCATCATCCCGGTAAGCGAAAGCGTCACCGTTGGCAGGGCCACCGCGCGTTTAATCTCTTGTGCATTTTCATAACTTTTATACGTACGCAGGCTCACGCCGAGCTCTGCCGCCGCACGTTCGCGGCTCCAGAGCATGCTCCTGCGCCACAGCCTCAGATGCCATCCTGTCATGTGCTCTCCTTTTAAAAACCTGAAAAAGTGCAATTACTGCACTTTTTCATTATGCATTAGTTATGGTGTTTCAGTGTCCCGATGACCGTCCGGAAAACCCGGTATGAACTGTCATGTGCGAAGTATGCGGAAGAGCAGCGTGCCGGACATTCCCGCTATGACGGCACTCAGGCAAAGCGCTTTCAGCAGCAGGAGGAGCGACTATTCTCAGCCCGAATAAAATATGCAGCGTTACCCGAACTCAGAGACAGGGGGTAGGTTCACGCATGATATGCGACGCGGACGTATCCCATCAGTACTGCACCTGTGGCTTCTCTCATCATCATAGTCGGTAGGGTTATTCTTTCCGCAAAAAACAGCTGATATTGTGTCCCGGTTCCAGTCATGGATACGACGGCTGTCAGCCTGCCCGAAAAGACCTGAATCAGGCAGACGATAGAGATTGCTTGTATCGAAACGTAATTAATTACAGTTAGCTGCCATGTCTGCAGGTATGGTTGTCCAGGCGGTGTACTTTGAATCCTTATAAATGCATTCGCTTCCGGAAGGATGCTGATTTCGACGTATGATATGTCAAGGCGGGAATAAAAAGGCGGACATTGTGAATACAAGGCCGCCAGTGAGCCATAGAGGCAGGATGGCCGTAAGAAATTACACAGTAGACTGAAACATGAGTTGAGGAAGTCCACCATTCTGGCCAGCATGGGTAGGACACTGAAGGGTGCAGCGTTTCGGTTAAACTTTTTTCTCAGACCTTCCTGATCCAACTTCCGGCTTATGCCTTTTTACAGCCAGCCTTACGATGAAGAGTCTGCCACCGGAATTGTCCGGGTACAGTCACGCTATGTTGTCAGGCACCCCGATGTAAATAAAAAACCCACCGGGAGGTGGGTAAGTCAGTAAGCTCAGTGTAGGAGATAGCGCTTAACGGCTTCCGGGTCTCTGCCCACCGTTTTAAGAGCTTTCACCAGCTTATCCTGCGTAGTCTTTATAGAGAGCATCCAGTATGTAATCTGCCATTGTTCATTTATCACAATGATCTTTTTATTTTCCGGCTCACGACGGTGAAAAATGTAACTCATCAAAACCCCGGATTAAGGACAAAACGGCTTATTTGCTGTGTGACGCAGACGAAGAATGGCACTGAAACTGAGGGGATTAAAATTGAAATGACTGACCGTAATGAGCAAAAATTTTTATCAAAAAAAAGCCCACTTAATGAGTATCAGTGGGCCTGTTTTGTTCACGCCGGAACAACGCTCTCTCGCAGAGGTGGGGTTAAGCACTGCTAATGTCGCACGCCAATCTAACATCGCACAGCCGAATCCGTAACCCTATAATTTACAAACAATGTTATTTAAGAATAGGCCGCTTTCCTTCGGAAGGTTCTCATCCAGAAACCCCTGGGTGTAAGCCTGTTAACTTTTCTGCTGCAACTTTATCAGTGATTGATTAGCAGACCTGATGCCTGATTTCGCCCTGTTTTGGCCGGCTGGCCCGGTTTCGGGTTAAACTTTAAGATTAACGCTATTCCGTCAGCCCCTTTTTTCGACAGAAGTCATCTTTTCACGCAGAAAATGTGACACCACGTCCTGAGGGGGCTTAACGCCACATGCATGAATAAGCCAGCTCACCGCGCCGCGGTGGCGCGTACCATGCAGTATCACCTGCTCGACAAGGCTGAGGGGGCTTGTCTGAGCCATCTTTTCGTCTCTGCGCCGGTAGATGATGGGGCGATCCCAGGCTTCCGCCGTCATGCCGGCCGCATATTCAATAAACCATCCGGAGCAGGCCAGCATGCACGGCACCAGTACTGCTTCCTCAGGCATCCTGCGAGTTCTTGTATTCGGCTGGGAAGGCGCTTCCCCCTTCAGGTTGGCACGAATGAGCATGTCAGTGGCGTGCATGTGGTACATGAGCCTGAGCATCTCCCGGCGTTCAGCGCGGAAACGGCGCGCGTCCGTGTCGGCAATCGCGCTGAGCATCCCGGCATCCATCCAGCGCTTGTACTTCAGTAATGTCAGGGCGGTGACTCTTTGCATAATCTTTCCCAAAGCGTCAGCACGTCCGGCATAGCGGTGGCGTGATGTACGCATTTAATTAATTCAGTATGGAGTGAGACAGACAATCCGGTACGCCTTCCTGCCAGTCTTTCCTGCGACAGCATGGCTTCTGGCTGAAAATTCACATTCACCCCTTTTTAAAGGCACAGGCTCTACCTTCCATACCGGCAGTAGGGCAGGGGCTACTGTAAAGAGCATGCAGGTGAGTATCGGCGGGCGAGGCGCATCAGAGTGTAGTCGCATAAGGGGATTGCGACAGCCTGGTGAAAAAATTCTGGCAGGATCTGGTATTCACCTTCTGCAGCAGGCCAGCAGTCACGCATAACCGGATGACAGTGGCGTCAGATAAAAGCAGCCGACCGGGTTAAACGGCCCTTACTGACCGGTTCATCTGATCTGCAAATTTCATGACGCTGTTCAGAAAAAACGGACTAAAAAAGGTTTCTGACTCAATGGCTGCATCAGGGGGACAGATTCCCGGCTGACTATTTTTTTATGATGTCAGAAAACAAAGCCCGACTGGCTGCTATGCTCTGAACACGGTGAATCCCTCTATGCGACGGGGCCAGGCTATACAAGTACAGCAGGAACAAAGGCGCGATTCAGGTGGTAGCCTTTCTGAATCACCGGGAGGCACCCGGCACCGTAACTTTTACCGAAGAATGAAGATGTGCTGCGGAGGTAGGCATGCTCTATGGAACAGGGGCTGTACCTGAGGGTGGAAGAACTGCCGGGTGCTGAGGTGCTTTAATCCGCAGGAAACATCGGACGCATACTTCATTCTTTCAAGTGATCGCGACTAAGTCTGGTCTATCTGTAACCGGCATCTGCGAACCGTTTTATGCGCCATGACTGCACGGCATTCCGGTTGCCGCTCTCTTTTTTCCGGCGGACATACCTTAACGGATACCCTGAAGGCAGTACGCTCCGGACTCAGCGATTAAACAGCATCCGGAGCAGAGCCGTCAGGTGTGCCGCCTCAGCCTCATCGGCGGTACTGTCGAGGCGCGCTATCAGCTTCAGGCACACTGCGGTACGCGTCAGCCGCCGCTCCTGTCGCAGGATCTCCATGGTAATGCGGCCCAGCAGCGCAATCTGGCTGGGGTGGGTGACCTGGCTGAAATAGCCGGTGAGCCCGGCTTCTTTTTCCGGAGGTAGTCCGTCCTGTCGCATCAAATACCCGTGCATAGTGAATGAGATCGGGCGCAAAGTAACCGATGTGACGGCGCGTGTACAGCAGTAATCCGCCAGCGCGCTACTGTTTAAACAGAACCACGCATTATTGAATAAAAATCATTGATATACATTAACGCTCCGGTTATCAGGGAGGCGCAGTGAACAGAAAAATAACGGCGGATGACAGCATGCCCATTACCCTGCCCGATACCAGCTTCAGTCAGGTGCTGAATCCGGAAGACACCAACCGGGCCGACACCCGCGCGTTTCTTGCCCATGACGCAGAGCCTTTTACGCTGCCCGGATTCGTGACGCCGTTCGGCTACACCCTCTGGCAGAACAGAGCAGAGCGTCAGTTCAGGCTGGTCACGCAGGAGCCTGATCCGGAGACCGTCTATGCGGTGCGGCTGGAAGAAACCGAAGACTTCACCTCGCCGGAGCGCGCCTGCATACAGGTTATGGTATGGCGCACCCGCCAGCCTCAGCATGAGGGGGCGGTACACGGCCTGGCGCGGCGTTTTTTCTGCCATTTTCTGCATCGCTGGTCGATCATCATTACCGACAGCGCGCAGACCAACGCGGCAAAGGTGATGTGGGAGGGGATGGTGGCCTGGGCGCTGCGCGACCCGGAACACTACGTGTACGTGTGGGACGGCACATGTGAATCAGGCTGCCTGCACCCGGTGCGCAGCTGGCTGGCGTTCTGCGGTCACTGGGCCGCCTTCTGCTGGGGCGCCGAGCCTGAAAGCCATCTGCGGCGACGGGTTGTCATCAGCACGCACCCCCTGAACGCTGCGCAGAAGTAATACGAATGCGGCACGGCGCGCCTGCAGAACAACTCTCCTCCGGAGGGATGTCACGCGCCGTTTCGCACACACAGCCTGGCGCATATCGCTCAAGTCGCAAGCGTGAGGGTCCAGCGGGCCCGCATTTAAGATGCTGCCACCCAGCAATTCGTGTCCGCCGTCATACCTCTGAAAAAAAGTGTGCCGAACGCGGGCAGTCCTGTGCGGACGTGCCAAAATTTAACTTCCTGAAATACAGGACATCTTTTAACTGAGGAAGACATCATGACAACAGCAAGACGCGGTGGTGCCGGAAACTTTGCGGCCGACCCGGCGCGCGCCTCTGAAGCGGGCAGCAAAGGCGGCGCCGTCAGCGGCGGTAACTTCAAAAACTGTCCCGATCGCGCGCGCGAGGCCGGTCGTAAGGGCGGACTTATCAGCCGCCGGGGTCACAAACCTGAAATTTAATTAAGCTCAGCGGACGCGCGCCGGGGGTAATATTACATCCCGGCGCGATTAATTAGGAAATCTACATTCCCTAAATATTTTCGATTCTGCCGCACAATAACATTCACGTTTTCCTTCGTGATTTTCCCGCCCGTTTCGCACTTTCGCAGTGTTCACCTTACAGCCTGACCAGCGGTATTTTCCGTAATGTGTTAAATCCTCTTCTGAGATTAAATCTCTTATCACCCCGATTCCTTCAGATGAAATCGATTTCAGGTTACACTTAAGGTTTATTCAGTATTCTCCGATGCTTAACCCATATAACCTGTCAGGCATCTGAATTCAGGGTGTTTTTTATTCTGATGGAAGCTTTTATTTCAGTCTGACCGGATAATGCGCTGAAAATAATGACACGGAAGCGGACTTCAGTTCGTTAAGACACTACACTGAATTAGCGTAACAGGGCTGAGGGAGAGCGAAATATGCCTGAATATTATCTTAACGAAAATGAGCTGATTATTGGCGAGGCTGCGGTTCATCTGGCGGTGAATAATACGGATATTACCGTTGATTCACTAATACGGGAATTGGTTGAGATGGCCGCCGCTGAAGAGGATCCTGCGCGCTGCGTGCAGATAAGAGGGGCCAAGCGCTGGCTCCGCGGGTTTAAATCATTACCGGGCAACCGGGACGAGCTGAGATGGGTCACCGGCGCGGGCCGCGGCTCAACGCACTGAATAGTTACCGCCTGTCCTGAACATACACCGGGCAGGCAACTTTCCAGCGTCACCTTAACCTCTCTATGAAACAGTCTGCGTAATACACACCCTTTCTCTTAAATGACCCGCTTATTATTCGCGCCCTGATACTCACCTAAGTCACTGTTTATTAACATCTAGCACTTTTTGCAAAAAAAGATAAGCTGTACAACAACACAATTGCTGTACAAGTTTGATTTAGTTGTATAACTTTACGGACACACAGCGCCGACTACATTTTAACCATTATGAGGTTCACCATGCGTCAGGACGTTACGAAATTCCCGGATTCTGCCAGCGATATTGCGCACTACTTCAGCAAGGCATCGGCGCCGACCCAGCAGGAAACGCTGGGGCAGATTGTCGTAGAAATCCTGCGCGCAGGCAAGAACCTTAACCGTAAGGCTATCTGTACCAAACTGCTGCGCCGCCTTGAAGTGGCAGCGAATCAGGAAGAAGAGCGTCACTACCAGACGCTAATCGGCATGCTGTTTGAACGCTGAGTTACCCCGGTGTTATGAGGCGGGACCCGCAGCATGCATTCAGGACCGCCCGGAATGGCCGTCCTGCCATCCTGCCCGGAAGGCACGAACCGGAAGATGCGGGTATGAATAATAAAGATTTAACTCGTCTGGCCGACGTTGTGCTGGGCGAGGCGGTGGTCGCGCTGATGAGCAGCGAAGATGATATTAGCGCAGACGGCGTGGCACGCCAGCTTCGCGCTATGAACGGCGGCGAGACGAACCCGGAAAGGCGTGCAGCCATTGCCCTGGCGCTGGGCGAGGTGCAGAGCGAGTTTGTACAGTCGCGTGAGAGCCGCGATGCTGACGTGCTGGCATTCGGCGCCCTGACCGGCCCTGATGGCGGTAATCATAAGTAAACTGAAGAACGTATCTCCGACCAGTGCGGAGAGTGGCAGGACGCCCGCAGGACGCGGCTACCCGGGAGGTGGCCGTTTTTTATTTCAGGCACTGAGCCTGGCCACTTTTGCCCGCAGGGCCTGACGGATAACATCATGCAGCTTAACGAACATCACACCACCGCCGAAGCCGACATTATTCAGCACTTCCGCAGCGGCGGCGACGCGCTGGCCGCCGAGACCGCCGTGCTGGACGCCGTCATCCGCGACATCGTTATTCACGGCAAAAAGGTCACCAGCAAAGCGATCATTCTTTATCTAATCGCCGAGCTGGAGAGTACCTCAGACGTTGTCGAGCTTGACGTGCTTCGCAGCGCGCTGGAAATCGTGGTGGGCAAAACGCCCGACGACGAAGGCTTCTGAGGCTACTTCTGCTGTGTGACGTGCGCGGCAGACAGCGCAGCCGGTGAGTCAAACCCTCCCTGTGAAGCCCACACGGAGCAGCTGACGGCGGCGGCGAGGGTTACGGCAATCCAGACTTTCACAGGCATCTCCCGGTTTAAAAGGTTTACACTTCTCAGTGTGGCACGTCACCGTCATTGCGCGAGGAGTGATCGTCAGAACGGGAGGAATCTGAAGGTCAGTGCATCTGCTTAGCCAGCAGCCTGACGGCGCGTTCGCAGCTTTCGCGCATCCCGGCAGCGCCTGCCGCTTCGCCCATGCTGTGCAGAGCGCTGGTGATTTCGTGAAGGGTGAGGTACTGGTCCGGCTTAAGAAGGCGCGCCACGACCGTTCCGATAACGGCGTAGATATCTTCGGCGGTGGTGTCATCGTTCATATGACCTCCGTCCGTAAGGTGGATAAGCGTACAGTATATCAGAAAGACGCCGGGGCGGATACCGCGGCCGTCAGTGGAGCTTCTGCTCTGTCAGGCTGGCCACGCCAGCCTTTTCACCGGCGCGAATCTGCATTTCCCGCCGGACTTCTTCGATAGCGCGCAGCCCGGCGCGAACCCGATCTTCATCCGTTGTATTTTCAATGGCCGACCGCAGGCGATCCGTGAGGGCCGCCCAGCTGATGGCCGCGTCCTCATTCAGCAGCGCCGTGACGGCCTCGCCAATCATGATGTCGGCCATTTTTTCTTCAAAGTCATTTTTCATGGGGTTATCCGGCAGCAGGTTTCCGGCGCAGAGATTATCACAGCACAGCTGGCCCGAACATTCACAAGGGGAGGAAATCCTTTAAAACTTTTACGCCAGAGCGTCAGGACGCGCCACGTTAGCGCTGTCCGGCAGAGGTATGCTGTCCTGAAAATACCTTACTCCGGCGCCGGTAATTTCTTCCTGCGGCCGCGCTGCTTTGCTGCGGGCGGCGCGGCATCCGCCCCCGGTGAGGGCCTCTGCAGGCGGTACAGGCAGACATCGCCGCGCTCTGCCAGGCTCGCCGGCCAGATCATCGCCGCGTTCCCGTCCTCCACGTAGATCTCGCCCAGCGGCTGTACAACGGCCCAGGGCGCGCCCAGCGTGCGGCGCAGCTGCAGGAGCTCCTGCGCCATCGCCACGACCTCCGCCTCATGACTGTCCGGATTCTCCTCGATCTGGCGGAGCCGGTCTTCGTTGATCATCGCTGCTTCCCCCTGTCCGTTATTGCCTGTTGCACTGATAGTCCGCCGGCGTATTGCCGGACATGCCCTGCTCACGCATGCTGCAGGAACCTGCGGCGCTGAAAGGGGGCTGAATGACTGCCTTTACGAAATATTTACGCTTAATACCGTGCTGACGGCTTGCAGAGTCCGCAACCAGTTCTACGCTGGGCAGACCAGTGAAAAGAGTACCGATTTTAAAACAATAAAAGGCGAAAAAAATGATTTTAAGTGAGTTTATGCTGAAGGTGAACCGCTGGCCTGACATGCATTTCACAGCAATTGAAAGCGAGCAGCGCGACGCAGGCATCGAGATTTATGCCCTCGACTTCTCAAACCAGACCAAGGGCCGGCTGCTGATTTACCGCACGCCGGATGCGCAGCATGCGTCGGCCATGATGACGCATTTCCGCACCTGGCTGGAAAAGGCCAACCGGGGAAGAACCCTGCGTCAGGAAAACCCAGGCGTGGCGGCGGGAGTTGTCGGCGCGCGGCTCGCATCACACCGGGCCGCGTCCTGTTAATCATAGAGGGCCCGCGGGCCCTTTTTCTTTTCCGGCGCCTCAGACGGCCTCGCGTGTCTCCGGCCAGGCAACGGCCGCGCCCTCTGCGGTGAACAGCGTACCCTGGAAGTCAGTGACCCCTGCCGCCTCCAGCCACATCCACTCTTCCGGCTGCTCGATGCCTGCCGCAATGACGTTAATCTCCAGCGCTGAGCAGCAGCGCAGCACCGCGTGAACTACCGCCTGACGGGGGCCGCTGCGGTGGATGTTGCGCACGATCGCGGCGCCGATGCGCACGCGGTCCGGCTGGACGTGCGCCAGCAGAGACAGCCCGGCTGAGCCGTCACCGAAGTTATCGACAGAGAGGCTGATGCCGGCCTGCTTCAGCTGCCGCACCGCTGCGGAGAATGCTTCCAGCTGAGAAATCACCTCCGTCTCGCTGACGCCCAGTATGATTTGCTGCGGCACCAGTTCAGCGCTGTCGATGGCGCTGACAATCTGACCAACGGCATCCGGAACGGATACCAGCGTCCCGGGCAGAATGCTGACGTAAAGCATAATGTCGTCAGGGCACGACCTGCCGGCTCTGTGCAGTGCGCCGGTGACCGCAGCGAGATTATGTACGTACAGCGCCCCGCCGGAGAGCCCCTCCGGCGCAGCATCGGGTATGGCCTCAAGGGCCGTGACCTCACGGCCGAGAGGATCGACCACCGGGCGGAAGGTCACGCCCGCTGCGGGGGCCGGTGACCCGTTCTCATCCGGCACAAAGTCCCAGTAGTCGGCGGGCAGAACCTCAAAGTAGTTTTCTTTCTCCCGGGCCTCCACGAAGGTCCGCAGGAACTGCAGGCCGCGATCGTCATAGGTCAGGCGGTATTTAGACGTGCCGCGGTCAAGCACCGCCTGCAGCACGCTGCTGCTGTGGTGATGGCGCAGATCGAACAGCTCCATGCCGTGGTTGCCGAAGCGTCGCGACGGCGAGTAGTCGCGCATCAGCTCAACCACGTTGTGATGGCGCCGGTCGGCGCAGATATGGCTGTAAATTTCCTGCACGCCGTCCTCCGGACCTTCCAGTATCTGAAAGAAGTGCGTGCCGTTAAACAGCAGGATGCCCGTTACCTGATGGCGGGCGTTGAGCAGGCTGGCCTTCTTCACCATGTCCGGCAGAATGCTGACGGGTACGTCATCGGCCAGGTGGCTCCGGTAAATTATGGTTGTAAGCATTTCAGGCTCCGTATTGCCGCAGATTGTCACAGGCACGATAGCAGCCGGCCGCGCTTTCTCAAACCGGACCGGTAGCCGGGTCAGACTCGTACCGGAGCTTTACGGGTCAGTGCAGGCGGCACCGCGCAGAGGTATCAGCGGGCAGGCATCAGAGCGCTGCCCGCTGATATTTCTGTTAGAAGAGCAACAACATTATGCGACGGCTGTCAGCGCATCAGCGTTGCTGGCCAGCCGCCGGTCGTCGCCGGTCAGCATAATGGCCTCACCGCGCTCCAGGCTCAGGCGGAAGTGGTCGCGCATCGCTGCACTGATGCCGTTACCGCACCACATCAGGTGATGGTCGTGGCGCCTCAGGGCGCTCGCAGGGATGCCGCTGCATGCATCATTAACCTCCACCCTGAACCCCTGACCCGTCAGCCGGATGGCTTCCATCCAGATTTCCGTGCTGTCCGTGACGCTGACCGCCTCCAGAAACAGGGGGATGGCCACACGCCGCGCTGACGCCGAAGCCATCAGGCTCCACTGCGCCAGTACGGCCGCATGGAAGCGCCCCTGTCGTTCCGTGGCGCCTTCACTGGCGTCGCTGCGCAGCCACAGATTGAGCGGCCGCAGGTAGCGGTTAACGAAGTCGTCGGTACAGTAGTCCGTGGCCATCATGCGCATTTCCCGGCGCACGTCGTCATCGGTGTGGCGGTGGAGCAGCTGCAGCATATCCTCCTCGCGGAACGTCCAGCCGCCCCTGAGCGCCAGCCCCGGCCAGCGCAGCGTCGCGTGAATGTCAAACAGCGTATTGCCTCCGGCGGTCAGGTCCAGCACGCGCAGCGCACACGCCAGCTGGGCGTCCGAGTACCCTTCTTTTGAGGGCGGGGATATAAGGCCTGCCCGCCGCCAGCGTCGCAGGGTTTCAGGCAGTACGCCCACGATACCGCAGACGGTATCAGTTGTATGGAACGGCATAAATTGCGTCCGTGAGGGGAGAAAGCCTGTCTGGCAGGGCCGGAGGTTTAACTGCGCGGGCTTGAGAGGAACTCGTCGCGCGGAGAGACTCATTACCACACTACCTGATATAAATTATTACGGATACGGCTAATTTCAGAATAAACTCCGGGCGCTTTCACCATCCGCGGCTACAGTGTGACGTGAGGCTGTCATCAACGTGAAACGGAGGTAGTAAATTTGTCTATTCAACACGACGGGAAAGGGCACGTCATTATTGGCGAAGCGGCACTGAGCCTGGCGCTGGGCGAAAAGGAAATAAGCGTGCATTCGCTTATTGCCGAGCTCGGACACATGGCGGAGGCCGGCGGCAGCGATAACCGGCTCACTGAAATATCCGAAGCCAGAAGCTGGCTGAAGAGCTTCCACGAGCCGGAGCAGGCCGTCCGGCACGTGCCGTATCTGCAGACCCTTGCGGGCCTGAACGACGAGAAGAACTGACGCCAAAGGACGTAGTCCGGCTCTGGCCGGAAGACGACGATGAAGATGACCTCAGCGGTCGCGCTCAGGCGTGTACCGGCCGGAGAACCTGTCAGGGACGACACTCTCCGCTTATCCCGCGCTTAAATCGCATCAGAAATTAATTCCTTCGTTATATATCCGGGCATACATTGCTCCTTTTATCATTGAAGGAGGCCGCTTATGTGGCAGTTTTATTATCTGCTCAGAATGGAGCAGCAGGAGCAGCTGCACGTGAAGGGCTGCGTGTGCCTGGAGGACCACCCGGAGCGTCAGTTTCTGGGCTCGGCCGTGAGCTACCGGCACGCGTATCAGATTGCGTCACAGCAGCTGAAGATACGGGCCTGCATCTGCAGGCTGTGCGTGGACGACAGCATGACTGAAGCGCGGGACGCCTCGCTTTCACCGACCGCGTAATGCGCGGTTTTTACGCTTAAGTCACAGACCGGATATTTGTTCACCTTCCGGTACCGTCACGCGACTAAACTTAACGTTACCCGATACCGGGTGACGGAGGTAACCATGGCTGAGCGTAACGATAAAAATGTGAAGGATGGCAAAGACGCCGACCACAGCAAGCTGCCCGCGGGCAACAAAAAAGACACCAGGGACAGCGATACCATGAAGCAGAAGGGCGGAAAATAGCATGTCTGACCAGCCGATGCCTGACGATGCGACCCCGCTGCCGGACCACGAGCCGGCACCTGGTCATGAAGACGAGGTGCCGGGCGGCGACAGAGACATTCCGCCCGACCGGGGCGCCACCCCGCTGATTTAACCGCCTCCGGGCGGTTTTTTTTGTGCGTATATCTGCGCACCGCTTATCGCGATACACTGTGTATATCCCTAATAAGCGGAGCGCATCTGAAAAACGATAATGAAACACAGGATGTTATGCACGAAGTCATCGGGCTGGCCATCAGGCAGATACTGCACAGGGGCGACTCAGTGAACCCACACGAACTTATCGGTGCGCTCTGGCGCCTGAAGGAGACCGGCTCCGATATGGCCATGCGCGAGGCCTGCAGCCGGGCCATCCGGCTCTTCGCCGCTAAACTTCACTGAAATAGCCCTGTCGCGCAGGCGTTACGAGGCCTGCCCGCCGGCGTCGTCCGGCGTGTGACTGACGATAAGCTCCAGCACGCTGCGCAGCACAGCCTGTCTCTGCGCGTCACGCTCCTGCTCAAGATCGTGAATGACGTGAATGATGAGGGCTTTGTTGGTCAGCTGTCCGCCTGAGGCCAGAATCGCCTGTATTGCCTCTTCAAGCTCCAGACTTTCAGCCGCCAGCGTGTCCGCACTGCTCTGCAGCCGGGTGCGGATTGTGCTCAGTGAGTTAGTATTTTTCATGCTGTGAAGGTCCCTGCCGGAGCATCCTGAGCGGATGACGGCGGTAAAGGTGGTAATGTGAATTGTTATTGTGCTGCCGGCAGCGCTGCATCAGGCACGCGTGGCTGACGGTAAGTTCATTATAGGGCAGAAGTAGATGACTCTGCTTCGTTAATCAGTGCGCGCGATAACTTTACGAAGTCAGGTGAAGGCGGGCGCTCAGCGCCCGCTTGAAGGTTGTGGTTATCTCATTTCATCTTCATCATCAGCCTGCAGGCGAATGGTGGCCTCGCCGCCAGCACTGTGGCTGTCTGCATCAGAGAGCATCCACTCCTTATCGGCACTCCCGCGCGCACCGACGGTCCGGAAGTCGCGCAGCCAGCCAATGGCATCGCTGATGCGCCGGCTGCGGCTGCTGATTTTCTCTGCTTTAAGCATAATCTTCAGTTCCGTCAGGAGTGCATCGACGGATATTTCCTCTTCACGCACGGCAAGATTGACTGCTGCTTCACCAATAACTGCGTGACCGGTCATGTCTTCGCTGTACAACACGTTTACACCTCGCTTAAAAATGAGTGGGAATAACTTTAACCACGCCTTTATTATAGCAAATGGCGGGGAAGGATTTAAATGAGGTGCATAGTTATCGGCTATCGATTAATAAGGATAAATAAATTGAATCTTTCCATTTTATTATAAGTTCCTGATATTTTTCTGATATATTGATGTTGTGTCTTCCATCCTGAGAAAATATCTCTCACTCTGGCCTGCACCCGGGTCAGAGCAAGTAACTCGGACTGTCAGAAGCACGGTGCATGCGCTGCTCATCCGATTCCGGCAGGGCGCGCCCGCCAGAGACTGCGTTACCCTGTCCAGGTTCAGTAAGGCCATGGCTGAGCGGAAGGTTTTTTACAATGAGTTTTCTGCAAACAATATTAACATGCACTCCACACCTACCCTTATTTTTTTGCACAGGCTGGATAATGTCCGAAGCGTAAAAATGCAGCCACATCCACTCTGGCGCCTACTTAAACATAAATATGCTTTTTCGGACCGGTGCTGGCCGGACCTGATACCCTGAATATCAGGCGCCGGCTGTCATCTGATATTCAGTTAATCAGCAGATTTGAGACGTAAGAAATATATGTTCTCTGGCTTTATAAAGGATGCTCCTGAATTTCAATGCGAATGACTGTTAAAGGCTCTCCGCGGCTTCCCGTGGCGTAATGCCGTTCTGCCGAACGGATAGACGGGCTGCGGACTTCAAGCATGTCCGCAATTTCGCGGAGCTTTTCTGCCAGGCAGGCAGGTGAAGCGGGAAGATAGGCTGGGGGCAGGGCTCTGGCCATAAGTTGCAACTTGTAGTTATCGGTTATGTACATCCTGTTTTCGGCCGACGTCTGGATTTCTTAAGAGTCTCATATTCTCAGATAATGACGTTGCCAGAGTTCGCTTACGAATGCATGCCAGCACTTTTGTAACATGTCCGAACGATGAGCATTACTGTCAGGCCGGGTCTGGACTTCCAGAAAGGAGATAGTGAGACAGAGACCACAAAAATGGATACAAACCCATGAGATAAAAAATAATTATAAAACAATGAATTAAAAAATCGCTCGGTAAACTCAAACCCCAGCAAGTTGTACAGAAAAATTAAATCTGTACAAGTATGAGATTCCGCTATAACTTTACTTAACAAACAGGGTTAAATTTCATCCAGACGAGGTAGTTGATGCGCAATAACACAGCCGGAAATCCAGAAGCAGTTAACAGCTCCGTAGCCCGCCTTATCATGACCTCCACGCCAACACAGCAGGAAACACTGGGTGAAATCGTCGTGGAAATTCTGAGCGCGGGAAAAACGCTTAACCGTAAATCCCTTTGTATGAGCCTGCTGGCACGTGCTGACAGGGCCTCATCGGCTGAAGAAGAACAGCATTATCAGAAACTAATCGGCCTGCTCATGCGCTGATTAAGTCTTTACAGACTTATTCAGGAAGCAGGCAGCGATATACAGGACACCCTATGCAAGAGCGCACGATACCTGGCGGACAGGAGCTTCTGACCTTATTCGGGTCAATGGAAGAACGTTTCGAAGATGAAAAGAGAGTCTTCTGTGCTGCCGTCAGGGAATCACTGGCCGGATCCGGTGAGGTTTCGAGACGCGCCATTATCTTCTGCATTATCGGCGAGATGGAAACCTCTACGGACCCTTTGCGACTCGATGTGCTAAGAAGCTGTCTTGAGATCCTTGTAAGCATTGACTTTGAGCCGGATGCGCTCTGACTTACGTTCTTCACGCTACAGATTTTATCGACCAGGAAAATCATCTCGCATCAGTGCATTCTTTTCAGCAGTAACGCTATTATTTCCTGGCTGCGCGCACGTACCGCTGTGTCTTTTGCCGTTTCACTCAAACGATGAAGAGCACGGGTCAGCTCATCCAGGGTAAGTGATCTGCCTGACCTTATCAGTTCTTTAGCCACATTTCCTATAAGCTGAAGTATTTCATCAGGTATTTTCTGCCCGCCATTGTCCACTCATTCTCCGTATTCCAGTCTGGAAGAACTGTCACCTGCAGGCTCATCAGAATTAACGGCAGCTAGTGATGTTCTTAATAATATTCATCTGACATGGATTATCAGTTATGTACTCATATCGTATCAGCATGCCCTTTTTTTATCTTTACGGTTAGTGTGAATAAACCTGTCCCGGGTGCGGACTTCCCACGCTGCTGGTGACATTTACAGAAATATCTGCGGGTGTACCCGGTCTGAGCAACTACAGTCAGAGGTGAGGTTGTCATCAATTCGTACCAATGGAGGTTGAATCGTGTTGTTTCATGAAGACGAAGAAGGCCACGTCATTATTGGCGAGGCGGTACTGCAGCTGGCTCTAGCGGGAAAGGACATTACCGTCTTTTCTCTCCTTAACGAGCTGAATCATATGGCTGAGGATGAAATCAGCGTGTCCCGGCAGATGGACATTTCAGACGCCAGAGACTGGCTGCTGGAGTATGCCGTAAAAGGGGATGCTGAACAGTCTGTACCGCACCTGCAGGACTCTGCAGGCCCGAACGAAGAAAAGCACTGACGCCAGAGGACGTAGTCCGGCTCCGGCCGGAAGACGACGATGCAAAGATGACCTCATCGGTTGCGCGAAAGCGTTGACCGGCCGGAGAAACTGTCATGGACGACACTCTCCACAACTTCACAATCTTTTGTTCTGTGTAATAGCCTTATTCAGGAGAGTATTCGTGACTGATTAAAGCCCGGAAAGTATTTAAGCCCGGGGACCCCATCCCGGATAACCTCCCGCCATACTGGCCATCTGCAGAGCAAACAGTGTACCCGCAGCCAGATTTAGCCTGTAGTTCGTTACTGATAACAGTTGTACGGGTCTGTAACAGACAGTTCGCACCTAAATTGATCGACTGCACGTGCTACTTTCTGGTCATTCATCCCGGGCCTGTTTCACTCTGAACTGAACTGCAGCAGAAATACTCCCCCTTCCATCGCGTTGCGCCGTGACTTCACCTTAGCCGTGCTGCTTCGCCCGCAAGGCAGGCTTCGCCTCATGACTCACCCGTTCCCCGCCGTTCGCGGGACATTCAGTCCGCTCAGGCGGCGCGTGCGGCTTCGTCCTTCGACCCTGCGTCCTGCGCCATAGCCCGGCTGCCGTGACGTCACGGCGCTGATGCCGTGCAACCTGTAGACCGGAGTGACCATGAATCAACCTCTCACCACAGGCCAGCTGGCCCAACAGCTGCTGCGCTTTGAACCCGGCACACCCTGCGTGGTGCACCTGTGGATAGCCGATGATTTCGAAGACGTGGCGCCGGAGCTTTCGCCCG
The DNA here is from genome assembly GCF_016625195.1 of Erwinia sp. S63. GTDB lineage: Bacteria > Pseudomonadota > Gammaproteobacteria > Enterobacterales > Enterobacteriaceae > Pantoea. Next base: position 88,621 of record NZ_JACVUP010000019.1, on the reverse strand, counting down.
ACGAGGTACTGGCCACAATCGCGCTGGCCGACGCCTCGCTCGATGCGGATACGAGTCTCGGCTGGTATTTCCTGCGCCATTGCGCCGACACCATCCCTGCCGCACGGCTAGAAAAAGACCCTGCCTGATGTGCAGAAAACCGGAGGCGGCGGGACAATCCGCCGGACAGGTAATGAGAGCAATGACCGTAAGTGAATTCAGGGCGCGGCTTGATGCCCTGGCAGATGATGAGCTGTGCTGCGGCACATTCGTAAGCGTCTCATCCAGACCGTCTTTTATTTTTTTCCGCGTTTCTTATCATGGACACTTTCGCGAACATGGACACTACCGTGGACAGAAACACGCCTTACACCAGTAGGCCTTGGATCACTACTGCACTCAGCCTGCGGCTTAACGACGCCCTGACTTACCGTGAAATCGCTGAGCAACTGAACATCAGTACTTCCGCTACGCATAAAATGTTCAAGCGTTTTCGCCGCACCGGCATTAACTGGCCGCTGCCTGAGGAATACACGCCTGAGCGTCTGGAAGAAGAGCTCTACGCTTTCAATCTTGAGACAAATCTGCCGGTTAAAAAACGCCGTCCGGACTGGCCGCTGGAGTTCAAAATCCGCATGGCGGATTTGACCCTGCAGCCGGGAGCCTGTGTGGCGCAAATTGCACGTGAGCATGGCATCAACGATAACCTGCTCTTCAACTGGCGGAACCTGCATCGTCAGGGACTGCTGGACCCTGCCAGCAGAGCCACTCTCATCCCGGTCACCGTGGAGCAGCTTTCGCCGCCACCAAGGCACAACGGGGCCGTATCAGCAGAAATGACACCGGTCATCAGCTGTAAGCTGACGCTTCCGGGCGGCAGCCTGAGCCTGACCGGGCCACTGACGCCGGAGCTCCTGCGGGCACTGGTCAGCGAACTCAGGGAGAGTGAGACATGATTAACTTTCCGGCGGGCTCGCGCATCTGGCTGGTCGCTGGCGTGACGGATATGCGCTGCAGCTTCAACGGGCTGGCGGCGAAAGTGCAGAACACGCTGCGAACGGACCCGTTCAGCGGGCACTTGTTTATCTTTCGCGGCCGGCGGGGTGACATGATAAAGGTGCTGTGGGCTGACCGCGACGGCCTGTGCCTGTTCACCAAACGGCTGGAGCGGGGGCGCTTCGTCTGGCCGGTGACCCGCGACGGTAAAGTCCATCTGACGCCCGCGCAACTGGGCATGCTGCTGGAGGGTATTAACTGGAAGTATCCGCAGCGGACGGAACGCCCTGGCCTGCGCATCTGAACCGGAGTAATGTGGCTGCATGGAACGCTCACTCTCCGACGAAAATACCCGGCTCCGGACGCTGCTGGACAAACAGCAGCACACCCTCCGCCAGATGGCGGAATACAACCGCCTGCTCTCACAGCGGGTGGCGGCGTACGCCAGCGAAATCAACCGGCTGAAGGCGCTGGTCGCTAAGCTTCAACGTATGCAGTTCGGCAAAAGCTCCGAAAAACTGCGGGAGAAAACGGCACGGCAGGTGCATGAAGCTGAAGAGCGCATCAGCGCCCTGCAGGAGGAGATGGCGGAGGTGCTGGGCGAGCAGCATGACCCGGTACTGCCGCAGCCGCTGCGCCAGTCTTCCGCCCGTAAACCGCTTCCTGCCTCTCTTCCCCGTGAAACCCGCACGCTGCCGCCGGCAGAAACCGCCTGTCCGGCTTGCGGCGGCAACCTCAGCGCGCTGGGCTGCGACGCGTCAGAGCAGCTGGAGCTTATCAGCAGCGCCTTTAGGGTTATCGAAACGCGGCGACCAAAGCTGGCCTGCTGCCGCTGTGACCACATCGTTCAGGCTTCCATGCCGTCAAAGCCCATAGAGCGCAGCTATGCCGGCCCCGGCCTGCTGGCGCGCATCGTCACGGCGAAGTTCGCGGAGCACACGCCTCACTACCGGCAGTCTGAGATATACCGCCGCCAGGGCGTGGAGCTGAGCCGGGCCACGCTGGGAAGATGGTCCGGGGCGGTGAGTGAGTTGCTGGAGCCGCTGTATGACCTGCTGCGCCAGTATGTACTGATGCCGGGCAAAGTGCATACCGACGATATCCCTGTGCCGGTTCAGGAACCGGGCAGCGGCAGAACGCGCACGGCCCGGCTGTGGGTGTACGTGCGGGATGACCGCAACGCGGGCTCGGTAATGCCACCGGCTGTCTGGTTCGCGTACTCACCGGACCGTAAGGGAATGCATCCGCAGCAGCACCTTGCCGGGTACAGCGGTATCCTGCAGGCAGACGCCTACGGTGGCTATAACGCACTTTACGAAGACGAGCGCATCACCGAAGCGGCCTGCATGGCGCACGCACGACGAAAAATCCACGACGTTCACGTCCGTACACCAACATATATCACTACCGAAGCGCTGAAGCGCATCGGTGAGCTGTACGCCATCGAGGCAGACATACGCGGCAGCCCGGTAGACGAACGGCAGGCGGCCAGGAAAGCGCAGACCGTCCCACTGATGCAGTCGCTGTACGACTGGATACAGGAACAAATGAAGGTGCTGTCACGGCACTCAGACACGGCAAAGGCGTTTGCGTACCTGCTGAAGCAATGGGACGCGCTGAACCTGTACTGCCGCAATGGCTGGGCCGAAATAGATAACAACATTGCGGAGAACGCCCTGCGTGGCGTAGCCCTGGGCCGGAAAAACTGGCTGTTCGCCGGTTCAGACAGCGGCGGTGAGCGGGCCGCAGTGCTGTACTCCCTTATCGGAACCTGCCGGCTTAACGGTATGGACCCGGAGGCGTGGCTACGGTATGTCCTGGGCAATATCCAGGAATGGCCTGTGAACCAGCTGCGCGATCTGTTGCCGTGGAATACCGGAGTGACCTGTGACTAGGAAAACGGCTCGCGGTTAAGATATATAATGTTTGCTCTTAACAGAAAAGGACATGAGATGAATCCAGCCAGTCTGATAAGGATCGATGCGATGGATCCAGATACCATAGAAAAAGTATCCATACGAGCTATCGAACTGTCTTCTTGCTGGCAGAGGCGACAAATGCCTGAAACGCTTTGCCATGCAAGAGTGGGGTTAATTGAGGAGGTGCCGGGCTGGCGCAATCCGGCAGCGATTAGTCTTGGAGGTGCCGCCATGGGTGCAAATGTCACCCACCTGAATGCCAGACTTGAAGGTAGTGAGTCTGTGGAGGACTTGGCGTCCTTCCTTGAAAACTGGTTTGACATTATTGCCATCCGGACACCTTCTCTTGATAAACTTGAACAATTTTCTGCAGCAACCAAAATGTCAGTCATAAACCTGCGAACTCACAGTAATCATCCCTGTGAGATTCTGGGAGATTTGACATACATAAGGCGTTTAAAGGGAGGGTGGAACAATATCCACGTTGTCGTTCTCGGGCCTGATGCAAACATATTACGCTCATGGATCGAAGCTGCATCTGTATTGCCTATAACGGTTACTCAGATAGCGCCCCCAGAGTTATTGATTGCTCATGGTGGCAGAATTAAAAACTTCCATACTACTCATGATAAATATGTCATAGAAAGTGCTGACGTGATCATTACTGACTGCTGGCCAGCCCGTGTTACCACTGAACTTAGAAGTAAACTGGAGAGGTATCAGGTTGACAGACAATTACTTTCGACCTGCGACGCCGACACTGTGTTTATACCCTGCCCCCCTGTAACTCGTGGCCAGGAGGTTTCATCTGAAGCAATGCTGGACAAACGCTGTCATGTAAAAGAAGCCAAAGACTATCTGTTACATGTACAAAATTCGGCTATGGAGTTCATGTATCAAAGCCTTCTCAGTCCAGCATCAACTCCAATACGGAATTAAGCATAGTCATGCTGTTTGGTTGTCGACACGGTTTTTATGAGACTTGCATATTAACTCTGTTTGAAAGTCATTGAGGCCTATATGAGCCTGAAATTAAGAATTTTTTCCAGCTATCTGGATCATGTCGCACAAACGGACTGTATTCCGGAGCTTCAGGTTTCAATGTTTTGTCTTCGTTGAAATCATCTTCTCTGTTGAAGGGGATGATGGGCCATTCATGTATATTGGTTAGTCTGTTTTCAAAGTCTTCCACTTTTTCATCAAGTAACTTCTGCTGCTCTATTTTTGCTATTCCATCGAGGCCGCCGCGCACCCCATGTATAAGATAAGGTTCCAGCATGCTGTAACCTATATAATGAAGCGCATGTATGGGTGACCATAACATCAATCGCATGTCGCCATGACGTCCATTATAGCCACAGGCATTTTCAGGCGCACCGGCAGTAACGGAGAGTAACGCACGCTTACCTTTCATCACGCCATTCTCATGTCGGTGCCTGCTGTCATAGATCCCACCATAAACAAACACCCGATCCATCCATCCTTTCAGGATGGCGGGCATGCCAAACCACCAGAAAGGAAAATGCAGAAGCAACAGGTCAGAGTTGATCAATAACTGAATGTGTCTCGAAACATCATCGGGCAGAATTTTCTTTTCCCAGTGGTGGCGCTGTTCCCTCAGGGCATCAAACCTCACTGAATCCTGCCTGTCCGGGTAAAAGATTTTACCCTCAACAGGTTCGAAGTTTTCACTGTATAAATTGACTGAGTTAACCACTGAGCCTTGCTTTTCAAATACTCGTGCGGCTGTGGCAGCCAGATATGAGTTAAACGAATCCGCCTCAGGGTGAGCGGTGATAATCAGTACATTCATATTGGACCTCCCTGGTGACTTTTAACTGTCATAGTGTTTTCTTTTGGTTATGCAATCAATTACGCACTTTGAGGTAACTACTCATGCCATACCCAGGAAACGTTTACTCTGCTAAATGTTCAGCACGTGATGCCCTTGCGCTTATATCAGGAAAATGGGTAATGCTTATCCTTCCTGCTCTCGCTGAAGGTCCCATGCGCAATGGCGAACTGATGAGAAAAATCGAGGGAATTTCACAAAAGGTTCTTACCCAGACTCTGCGGCAACTTGAACGACATGGCCTGGTGTCCAGATTTGACCACGAAGAAAAACCTGCCTGCGTGGAATACAGTCTGACAGGAGTGGCAGACTCACTCGTCAGCACACTTAAAGCTCTTGATCGCTGGGCCGAGATAAATTTCCCTGAACTTGATGCCGCAAGGATCAGATACGATCTGGAAAAAGATGATGATTAATTACGTATGAGGAGTCTGATATGAATCTCACGCAAGGCAGCTTCGACAATGACAATTGAAAGAATGTGGACACTATTCTCCAGGAATCGGAGCCAACTGCACAGACGGTCTAAATGAGACGCTTACGCACATTCTGGCTGGCAGATGACTTTCTCGGTATTAATCCGGCAATGACGCCGGATGAGATTACGGCGGCCATGGAGTATGCCGAAGACCATCATGATGCAAACGAGGGATTTAACTGGTGGCATCTCGAGATGGCCATCGATGCTGTCTTGCTGGAGAAGGGAGGGGCATAGCGCTGCCCGGTATGCAGCTGATGATTCTCTGATGTCGCCAGTCACGGCGGCATCACTGCAGGAATGAAAAAAGGTTGTCGCTGCGCTCCGCCTTCATGCCGTCTTCCGTCCTGCGGCCGGAAAACGGCGGGCTTAAAGTGCCGTGCCCTCACGGTAGCCGGGCGGCCTCGCAAACAAGGTAAGCTGTCGCCGGACTGCTCACCCGTTCCCCGCCGTGCGCGGGACATTCAGTCCGCTCCGACGGCGCGTGCGGCTTGCGCATCCGCCCCTGTTTGCTCTGCTGTTCGCCCGTCTGTGTGGAGGTCACGGCACCACTACCGGTGCCCCCTTCATACACAGGAGCATCACTATGTCTCGATTCATGCACGGCGACAGCGTACAGGTTATGGGCGGCTTTCCGGACAAAAGCATTGATTTCATCCTCACCGATCCGCCGTATCTCGTCGGCTTTAAGGACCGTTCCGGCCGCTCGATTGCCAACGACGTGAACAGCGAGTGGGTGCAGCCGGCGAGCAACGAAATGTTCCGGGTGCTGAAAGACAACAGCCTGGCGGTGAGCTTCTACGGCTGGAACCGGATAGACATTTTTATGCAGGCGTGGAAGGCGACCGGGTTCCGCGTGGTAGGCCACATCGTCTTCACCAAGCCTTACGCCTCAAAGTCCGCGTTCGTCGGCTACCAGCATGAAAGCGCCTACGTGCTGGCCAAAGGGCGCCCGGCGCTGCCGGCAAAGCCGCTGCCGGATGTGATGCCGTGGGAGTACACCGGCAACCGCCATCACCCGACCGAAAAGCCGGTCAGCGCCCTGCGACCGCTGATTGAGACCTTCACGCAGCCCGGCGCCATTGTTTTGGACCCGTTTGCAGGTTCCGGTTCGACCTGCGTGGCCGCCCAGGCGTGCGGGCGCCGCTGGATTGGTATCGAGCTGATGGAACAGTACCACGCGGCCGGCCTGCGCCGCCTGTATGCCCACCGCGACGCCCGCGCGGCCTGATAACCGGAGAGAACACGATGAACGATCACACTATGCACCCTGATAACGATGCCATGGCGGCCGACGTCGCCGACCTGGAAGAATCGCTGTATGAGTTTCATCTGCGCCTGCGGGACATGATTGCGCGCCACCTCTGGCAGGGCGCCAGCCGCGAGCAGCGCATGGCCGGCCTGCTGATTGAGGGGATCGATAATGACCTGGTTGAACTGTACCGCCGCGCGGCCGTGATACAGAAACACCTCAGGGCGTGACTGATTAAAAATCGAACAGCGCTCTGCACCCCTGCCGGCGCACGGCAGGGCCAGTTTTATCCACAGGGTTCCGGGGCGGATATGCACCCCGGATGTGGACAAGACGAAAAGGACGTTGCTTCGCGCCTCACTGATGCCGCCTGCGGCGGGGGAATAAAAACCGTGCGGTCTGCGGCCGGTGCCGTGACTTCACTTTAGCCCGGCCGCTGCGTGTTCAAGAGGCGCAAGCTCGTCTTCTCCCCCGTTCGCACTCTCTTCGGCGCGCTTACTCCCGTCGCGCCTCCGCTCATGCTTCGCGTCTGCGCCGTCCGTAATCCCGTCTCCGTTCGCTTGCGCTGCGGCCTCGTCGCCGCTCCTGAACACTCCGCTTTTCGCCGGGCTGTCATTCAGTCACGGCAAAGGCCGGAACGGTTTACCACCCTGACTGCGGAGATTTCTGATGAATATTGCCACCCCTGCTTTTGAGTCCGCGCGCGTCCCTGACGGCTACGTGCGACTGCGTTTCCTGCCCGCGCTGTTCGGCGACGATTTTATGCGCGCCGAAAACAACGTGTACCTGTACGCCGATCGTTATCTGGCGGATTACGACGGCGGCGCGTGGGATTTCGCGCTGCTGCCGTCCGGCGGCGGCTTCATGAAGCCCGCAGCGGAGGAAACCTGGCGTTTCATTAATCCGGCAAATCACAGCGACGTGCGCCTGAGCAGCGAGGCGGCGGGCATCGTGATCACCTCACTGGTGCTGAACCACCGCAGCTGGATGTATGACCGCCACGATGACACAGAGTTGTGCGCGCTGTACTGCCGCCGTCACCGCCAGCTGACCGACTACGCCTTTGCCCACCCCGAAGCCGCCGCGATTTTTGCCGCGCTGGACTGATTAATCCACGGGGCGGCATGGCCGCCCCGTTAACAGGAGAAAAAACATGATGCACGGTAACCTTAAAGAAGTGTGTACCCACCTGATGGAGTCATTCGGTGAAGACAGTCCGGTTGCTGTACTGGTCTGGACGCTGGAAGACGTGATGGACAGCGCGGAATGCATGGATATCACAGAAAAAGAAGCGGGTAGAGTGCTGGAGTTCATCGCAGAGGATGGCGACCATCGCCGCTATGGCATCGGGCGGGATGAGGTACGGGACATGTTAACAAACCTGCGCGAGGACGAGGCGCAGGCGCGGGAAGTCACCGTGTCCGCCAGAGCGCTGGCTCAGGTGCTGCGCGTGGCAGGAGATTTTATGAGACTGGAAGACGCGCAGGGCGGGGAGGGAGCAGCGGTTCGCCTATGGCCAGAGGAACATGAAGCCATCAGAAAAGTGATGGACGCGCTGAAGGGTTAACCGGGGCGGGCACGGAAGCCCGGATAAGCGTTAAAAAAAAGCCCCCAGAGACAGGGGCGCTTCATAACGGAACCGGAACGTCGGCAACGGCTACGGGTTAATCCTTAACCATAAAGAAGAAAGGCAGTGCTCTATGTCCGTCTGAATTATAGCGCTTTTTTTCGTTTCGTATGGCGCCCCGGTAAAGGCGAAAAACCTCTGCCGCCTTCGCGGCGGCCCCGGTTCCCGCGCCTGCGGCGCCGGTCTCGGTGGCCTTATTCGAATTCCTGGCCAGTCTGTTTACTGAGGAACCTTAACAGAGAGTGCCGGCACATTATTTGCTATTAAATTCAATTGCATAAAGTTTTTTCATGCTTGTGATAATTCGTAACTATCCCGAATTTTTTCAGCGTGACAGGCGAGTACTTCTGGAGTCAAACCAGCGCCGGCTCGGGCAGAATCACGGAAAACACACTCAAAATATGAACAAACTTCCGGGACATGGCCCCCTTCGGCTTCCCGGCAAGCCGGGTCGTCGAGCCCTACTGCGCTAACCGGCAAGGCCGGTAAGCTCCGCCGGAACGCGAAAGGCCGCGCTCCGTGCCTGACGGCTAGGGTCTGATGGCTGAGGTCAACCGCTGCTGCCGGCTTCGCCGTCGCTTTCACCGTCCCGGCAAACCCCCGCCGGGCCTTCAAGGCCAGCCCGCGTAGCGGTCTGAAAGGTCCCTTCTGACGCTTCCCTGCATTCCGGCCAGCCCTTGCGCGGAGGGCTGGTCGTAGCACCGCCGGTTCAGGCAGAAAGGGGTGAAGTGCACGCCGCCAGAAACTTTTTGCCAGGGGCCGCAAAAACTTTCAGTCGTCGCCCCTTTATGCCCTCACTTCGTCGTTGCTCCTTTGCCCTTTGCCGCGAAAGGCCAGACCGGAAAGAAGAAACCCGCGTCAGAGAAGGTCTTTTTCGGGTCCGCAGCGCGTGCTGCACCCACTCAGCCGGATTTAAGGAGCTATGCCATGCAAAACACACTCGTAAACGTCACCCCTGATGCGATAACCGACCGCGCCCCGATCAACGCCGCCGGGGAAGTTATTTCAGAGACCTTTTTTGCGCCTGTTGAAACCGATCTGATTGATAGCCTGCTGGGTCGTTATAAATTCCTGCGCACGAAGCTGAATGACCTGTCCGCCTCTATCCGCGGCGGTGACAATCATGAGGCAGTGGGGCACTTCCTGAGAGGCAACCTCCACGGCAGCCGGGGCTACCACGTGCCGCCCGTGTCGAAGCTGTTTGACCTGCCCGGCGCGCTGGCGTCACTGAATGCCGATTTCTGGCAGCAGGCGCTGAGCCTGACTGACGTTTACGAGTACATGCCCAACGATCGCCGCAATGACTGGAACAATCAGATCCAGGAGATGAAAGCGCCGGATTTTGAAGAGAACGCGGTGCGTGCCACGCTCACCGAGCTGCTTTTCTCACGTCAGAAATTTTTCTCCGAGCGCGTTGAAGGTATTTTCCGCAGCCTGTCGCGCAGCCACGTAACCAACCGCCCGGAAGGCTTCAGCAAGCGCATGATTATTGAATGCATGTTCGACCAGTGGGGCCACTGCAACTACGACCGCACCGGCTACGTGGACGACCTGCGCAAGGTGATCGCGAAGTTTATGGGGCGCGACGCGACCGGCCTGAACACGACCAATAAAATTCTGACCATCGCGCGTGCCCGTTCGGGGGAGTGGGTTGCCATCGACGGCGGCGCGCTGCGCGTCAAAGCCTTCCAGAAAGGCACCATTCATCTTGAAATTCACCCGGATATGGCCTGGCGCCTGAATGACATTCTGGCCTTCCTGCACCCGGCTGCCATCCCGGCGGAGCACCGCCAGAAGCCGCGCACGAAGGCGAAAACCTTTGAGCTGCACACAAACCTCCTGCCGTTTTCCGTACTGAGCGTGCTCGGTGACCTCCAGACAGAGCGCACCGAGCCAGAGCAGCGCAACCGCCGGGAAGAGCCGCGCCCGCCCGTCACGACAAACCCCTATAACCGCCGCTTTAAGGGCTATTCGGATGAGAACCCGGCTGCGCGCGCGGAAGCTGAAAAAGTGCTGCTGAGCCTGGGCGGCGTAAAGATGAACATTAACGCCTTTACCTGGTTCGAATTCGATTACGACCCGACCACGGCGCTGGAAGATATCCAGCTTTCCGGCGCGCTGCCGGAGCAGAAAACGCATCAGTTTTACCCGACCACGGGCGAACTTGCCGCGCAGCTGCTCGATGAGGCGGACATCCGCGAGGGGGAAACCTGCCTGGAGCCGAGCGCGGGCATGGGAGGGCTGGCCGACCTGATGCCGAAGGCGCAGACCACCTGCGTGGAAATTTCGCCGCTGCACTGCCGCGTACTGGAGGCCAAAGGCCACAACGTGATCGAAGCCGATTTTCTGGCGTGGGCACCGGTGACCGATCAGCGGTTTGATGTTGTCGTGATGAATCCGCCGTTTAGTGAAGGCCGCGCCGTGGCGCACCTGAACGCAGCGGCGGATCTGGTGAAGAACGGCGGACGCCTGGCGGCCATCCTGCCCGCAGGCAGCGACCGCAAAAACCTGCTGCCGGGCTGGGACTGCAGCTGGTCCGCGCCGATGGAGGGCATGTTTGCGGGAACCGGGGTTTGTGTGATGCGCCTCATGGCGTACAAGCCGGAATAAACCCGCCCCGGCTGGCAGGGGCGACCCTGCCGTACACCGCACCGGCCCGCTAAACGGGCCGGGAAACTGAACCCCGAGACAGAGCAGAACATCATGACCCAGGAAGAAAAATTCACGCTTTACACCCTGCAGGCCTTCACCGGCTGCGATTTTGAAGCCTACCGCAACCGGGGCGAAGCATTTCGCCAGCGCCTGAGCGGTGCCGTGCTGAACGCGCTGCAGCTGCCGGACAGCTGGCGCACAGACTGCGAGATGCGCGGCGAATGGGGCGGAGCCTATCCCGTACACCTGCGGCTGACCCTCGCCGATGCCGCCGGGCTTGCCGTCGAGCTGGTCAGCCCGTCGGCCGATTCGCCCGTTTGGTGCGCGCTGCTGACGGATGCGCGCACCCGGTCACGCGTCCCGCTGAGCGCTGGCTATCGTTTTGAACCTGCAACGCTTCGCACCACGCTTGAAAAAATTGCAGAGTACACGCGGGCGGGCTTCACCGGTGCCGGTGAGCTGGTCGCCGCGCTTCGGATGGGAGGGCACGCCGCATGATCCCGAAATCACTTTCTCTGGTCACCCTGCTGCCGGAACGTCAGGCCGCCCTGCAGGCCATCGCGGCGGTTGAACACGCGCATCAGCGGGGGACGCGGCTGGCCCGCCATCCCTACGCCGCCGCGTTTATGAAGCAGCTGAGCGGCAGGAGCCGCGTCAGCGTCCAGGCACTGAACCGCATCCGGGGCATCTACCTGCGCCCGCGCGAAAAGCGCGCGCCGCTGCCGGAGTGGGAACCCTGCAGCCGTATGCCGGAGACGTTGCCTGTGAAGTGGCGGGAGAAATTCACCTGCGATCGCTGCACATGGACAGCGCGCAGAAGGGCATGAACCGCTGGCTGGTGCCAAACAAGCTGACGGCGCAGTCTTATCAGGAACAGGTGACTGATGAATATTGAACTATCCCCAATATGGGGATAAACTATCCTCTAGTTGGGGACAGGAACTAACCATGCACGCGTTATTTATTGAGCTTTCTACCTTTGAGAAATACCGGGCCGACTATCTGAATGATGACCAGTTCAGGCTGTTTCAGAGCATGCTGCTGGCCGACCCGGAAAAAGGTGATCTGATCCCGGATACGGGCGGGTTACGTAAAGTCCGGTTCCGGGACGAGCGACGAAACAAGGGGACCCGTGGCGGGATCAGGGTTATCTATTACTGGACCAACGAAAAAGGCCAGTTCATCCTGTTTACCATCTACGATAAAGATCAGCGTGACGATCTGACCAAACAGCAGCGCGACGCCCTGGCATCGGCGCTGAACGTAATTAAAAAGGGGCTGAGACATGACTGAACGCGACATTTTCAGTGAGCTGATGACGGGTATGCAGGAGCTGAAAGATCATCAGGACGGAAAAATTACGCTCAAGACTTACAAGGTCAGCAAGCGCGAGCCCGTCACCATCGCGCCGCAGGAGCTGCGCGACGTGCGCGAAAAACTTAACCTGTCACAGGCCGTTTTCGCGCACTACCTGCACACAGGCGAGACCACCTATCAGAACTGGGAGCAGGGCAGAGCTAAGCCTAACGCTCAGGCTGTCCTGCTGATCCGCATGGTGCAGCAGAACCCGGAAACCCTGCAGACGCTGGCGCAGCTTTAAGGAGCTAACAGCAGCATTGTCACCTTGAGTAGATGCCAGATGATAATGCTCATTGGCCCGCATCCGGGCGTGCCGGCCGCTTCCACACAGAACTGGCCAGGCAATTAATTTTTGCGAAAGTTATACTGCACCGCGCCGCCTGGCGCGGTTTTGCTTTGTGCTTTCTGTCAGCCCCGAACGGCAATACCGCCGCCCTGCGGGCCGGGAAAACCGGTGCTGCCGCACCGGTCCTCTCCGCCCGGATGCGTATGGCCATAATCTATCGGCCCGGTTCAGCTTTATTCTTTCTTCAGTCAGCTCTGACTTCCCGCCGCATAAAAATACCTTTTAACAACCACAGCCACAGCCACAGCAAAAACATGGCCCCCTTCGGCTTCCCGGCAAGCCGGGTCGTCGAGCCCTACTGCGCTAACCGGCAAAGCCGGTAAGCTCCGCCGGAACGGGAAAGGCCGCGCTCCGTGCCTGACGGCTAGGGTCTGATGGCTGAGGTCAACCGCTGCTGCCGGCTTCGCCGTCGCTTTCACCGTCCCGGCAAAAAACCGCCGGGCCTTCAAGGCCAGCCCGCGGGGCGGTCTGCAACGTCGCTTCTGACGCTTCCCTGCATTCCGGCCAGCCCTTGCGCGGAGGGCTGGTCGTAGCACCGCCGGTTCAGGCAAAAAGGGGTGAAGTGCACGCCGACAAAAACTTTTCGCCAGGGGCCGCAAAAACTTTTTGTCGTCGCCCCTTTATGCCCTCACTTCGTCGTTGCTCCTTTGCCCTTTGCCGCGAAAGGCCAGACCGGAAAGAAGAAACCCGCGTCAGAGAAGGGCTTTTCAGGCACCGCGCGGCGGTCAGCCGGATCATTTATTTCAGACAGGAGCACATCATGACTTCAACCCAGACGGGCACCACCACCGAAATGCGCTGCGTAGCGGCGCTGGGCGACGGCGCATTTTCGCGCGAGCAGGCCACTCACGTCACGGCCGCTTTCAGCAATGTTTTCATTGAGGACGATCAGGGCAGTCACTTTCGCCTGGTCGTGCGCGAGCCGTCAGGCGCGCTTATCTGGCGCTCGTTTGATTTTGAACATGATGCGGGCTACTGGCTGCGCAGGTACATCAACAGCCAGGGAGTGCGCCAGTCCCTGCGTGGCCAGCTGACGGCGCTGACCGACCTGAATGACGTCGCGATCACGCTCACCCAGCGCCGGGAGTTTATGGCCCATATCCTGAACAACCTGGCCGGGGCCGTGGCGCAGCGGGTGCCGGAAAATCAGGTGATGCTTCCGGCTGACGAGTCAGAAGTGTGGAAAGAGGCTGGGCGCATCGCGCTGGCGCACTTCGGGCTTCAGGGGGAAAAAGCATTCCTGAAGGCGAGCCAGTGGCTGACCGCAGAGCTGGAGCAGGGCAGTAACGTACGGGCGTAAAAAAAGCAGGGTTGCCCCTGCTTCATTACGGCGGCCAGTCCCACCTGGCTGCCTCATCAAAACCAAATCCTCAGGAGAGTTATATGATTTTTGACCCGCAAATCCTCGCACAGGCAACGGCATTTGTAAAAGCTTTCAACAGCGGACGTGGCGTGCGCGTACCGAAAATGACCTTCAACCAGTGGCCACACTTCATGCGCGCCGTACGTCAGCAGCTGGAGGTGCAGGCATGAGCATCGCAACACCCCTGAATTTACCTTTTTTCGCGCTGGCACCCGTGACGCAGAACGACATCATCCGCGTGCTGGGCGAATACACCTTTATCCGCCTAGATAACGGCGACGAAGCGTTTTATCACCACGGCAACTGGATCACCGGCGCTGACGCGAGCTGCGGTGCCCGGGGACGCGGGCGCATTTCATGGGGTGAAATCATGCATCTTTCAAAATCAAAACGCGAAGCGCTGCGGCAGCAGTTTAACGGCTGCTGTGCTTACTGCGGTGAAGTGCTGCCCGCACAGGGCTGGCATGCAGAAGCGATCAGTCAGGAGCTTGTTGACGGGGGAGTTATCCCTGTCTGTTACACCTGTCGCCAGATAAAGGGCAACGCTTCACCTGAAGAATTCAGGGCGCTGCTTGCGGAGCAGGTTGAAAGAGCACTGCGACACAGCGTTAACTTCCGTACTGCCATGCGTTTTGGTCTGGTCAGTGAGCGGTCCGACAAGGTGGAGTTCTGGTTTCAGCGCTGCGGCGCACTAGGTGGGAGAAATAAGGGTACAACCCAGGATATTCCCGCCCGCAGCTTTCTGCCTGAGAGAGAACTTCACCAGACACAGGCTGATACCAGCGGTAAAAATTTATGAAACGCTCTGTGTTCCTGCGCGCCTCACTCCGGCGAGCGGTACGTCACTACCAGCCTGCGTCTTCGGTTCCATCATCAAATCTCCCTGATCAAAGTTGCCCGTTAGTTTCTGCGGAGTTAAAAAAAAATGAGCCTACCCTCAATAAGGCGCACCGTGTTCTCGCTTTCTCTGATGGCCGGCGTAGCCTGCTCGTCCCTCAGTTCCAGAGCCGACAGCGACTTCGGCGCCGCTTATGATCAGGTAATCGACCGTTTTGAAATCACCGCGCTGATATATAAGCCCACAGACCCTGACGCCATGAGTACCACTGTCAGCGACATGCACTTAACGCTCCAGGGAGGTGGTGAAGGCGGGAGCGCCCAGTACGTTCTGGATGCCACAGGCAGAGCGGATGTCATGAACGTTTTGCAGAAGTATGGTGAGGTCCGGCGACAGCTGCGCGCGCGAGGGCCTCTGGGCAATGACGGCAGAGCGGGGGCGTTTTCTGAGTCGCCCGGGAAACAGTTCAGCGCCAGTATTAAGGTTCGTTTTATCTCTTCCGTCAGGCAACTTCCACCCGCGCTGATCGTTGATTACTCGCTTAAAGCCAGCCTTGAGCGCCCTCTGCTGGGTGGTGAGGTTGCCGATGAGCGTGGCCTGCTGCGTTATGCCAGCGGGGGGAGTGTGCTGCTGCCAGATAAAGGCGCTCTTATGATCGTCAGAGAGACAACGAACGGATCCCTTATCTGGATTATCAGCGCCAACTGACCCGGAGCCCGGAAACACGCCGGGCTGAACCTTTCTCTTCACAACGCAAAGCGCACTCGCCCAGACCGGTCAGTGCGCTTTTCGTTGTGGCGGACCTGCGGCCAGCGCACGCGGTCAGACTGACATCGTCTTAATCATCTTAATGCGATGCTACAAGTCTAAGTCATGCCGCTCTGGCGTCTGTCAGTCTGGCCAGAGCACCGGGAGGCACCCGGCGCCACGACACCCCTTCTGACCGGCAGGTTCGCCTGCCTTCCCGCACGGTTTTTGCCGGTCCGGCTCCGGCCGCCGCAGAGACGGTGCAGCCCTGAGTTATCCGGAGTTCTCTCTATGTCATTTACCGAACGGGCAGGGCTGATACCGGTCCTGCTGCTGACCGGCTGCGCGCAGCCTGCGGTTTATACCGGGCCGCCTTCGGGCAGCGTGGTGGACAGCATGCTATCGCGTAGCGCGGCCGACATCAGCGCCATGCAGTACCGGGTGCATCAGACCGGGCCCGCGGCTCAGCGGCCGGCTTCGCCCGCCGCTAAGCCTTTTAAACCTCTCACGGCAGTTAACCCCGGCCGTCCCGCACTCACAGTGAAGCCCGCAGCGGCGCCTCCTGCCTCGGCGACGGGCAGCGGACCTGCCGACGGCTTTATCCGCCAGGACGGTGCGGCGCCCACGCTACGCGCAGCCCTGCGTAAAATCGTGCCGCCCGGACAGACCGTGGTGTTCGATAAGGCCGTTTCTGCCGACGCGCCGGAGCTGTGGCGCTGGGCGGGCAACGACCGCTGGCAATACGTTGCGGATAAGATGCTGGCCGTGCGTGGCCTGAAGGCCACTGTGAGTGAAAAGACGCACACAGTGATGGTTGAGCCGGCACAGCGCGCGCAGACGGCTCATTCCTCTGGTGCGGTCAGCCAGCCGATGGCCGCCGCACAGGGTGACGGCGGACTGCGGGGCGTCAGCTGGAACGGTTCCCTAAGCGGCCTGCTGGACAATGTTACTACCCGACTGGGCCTGTCCTGGCGCTATGAGTACGGGCACATTGCCATCTTCTGGCTCGATACCCGCAACTTCGCCATTAACTTCATGGACAGCGACGCGAGCTTCATGTCGAAAACAGTCAGCGGCACAACGACTTCGACCGGAACCAGTGGCGGAGGAGGTGGCAACACCGGGGACAACAGCACCAGTCAGACCACCACGGCAACCATCAAGTCCAACATCTTTAAGGACGTGGAGAACACGGTAAAGTCGATGCTGACGCCGGGCTCCGGGCGCCTGAATCTGTCGGCCGGCGTGCTGACCGTGACCGACACGCCGCGGGTGCTGGATGCCATTGGTCGCTATATCGAAGACCGCAGACCGGACCCGGCATGACCCCGCCTGAGCAGTGGCAGCCGTTTGAGCGCGCGCTGCTGGCCGTGTTTGGCCTGCAGGTGTTCACCGGTGACCGCAGGGCCGCCACCAGGCTGCTGGATGACCTGAACCGCTCGTGTGTCATCCGCCGGCCGTTCCGGGCGCCGGAGTTCCGCACCGTGCCTGACTGGCAGGTGGCGGAAAAGCACGTGGCGCGCGTGCTGGCCAGCCCCGGCGTGAGCGAATGGCTCAAGACGCACCGGACGGTGCGCTCCGCGCTGGCGGGTCTCTACGGCCGCGACCTTCGCCTGCCCCCCGCGCGGTTCCGCTGGCTGAAGGGCTGTGACCGCACGCTGTGGTACGGCCTGCACACCGCCGACACCGCCAAGGTGTTTGTTGAGGGCGCGGGCATCGTTGCGCAGGCGCGCGCGGAGCGGCTGGCCGCCCGGCTGGGTCTGCCGTGCCCGCCGCTGATGACCGGTGAGGCCGTCGACGGACTGCAGCTCGAGCTCGAGTCGCTCGGACTGGTTTACCCGCGCGACGCGCGGCCAAAACGCACGAAGCCGCAGCGCGAAATCCCGTTTCCTGACGCACTTTATCTGCCCGCTGAGGGCGAAGACGAATTCTCTGACGGCGCCGTCGCGCGCTGAGACAAGGACCTGACCATGATTATTTCACGCAGAGAGGGCCCGTTCGCGGCCGAGATTAACGGCGACCTGCTGAGCGCACGCCGCGAGACGCCCGAAGAGGGACATGGAATGAACGGCGCGGTATTTCTGACCCGCGCCGCTTCAGAGCCGCTTTTTGTCCTGCCCGTTTCGGAGAGGCCGTGGTTCGTGATGCACGGCGACGGGCTTTACGCACAGAACGCCCGCGATGCGCTGGCCCCGCTTTACCGCGGTGAGGATGCCGGACAGCTGCTGCGCTGCATCTCTGACCTGCTGACCACTGTAGAGAGTAAACGCCTTCGCGGACGGAAACTACGGAAGCTCGGCTATGCCCTTGTCGTGGCCGGTCTGACGGCGGCCTGGCTGACAACAGCCGTGATGGCTTCCCGTCTTTTTTCGCCAGAAGACCCCCGCCTGCTCACTACAGTGGATACCCGTACAGTGTTTCATTCAGTGGTCGGACCTGACTGCCACGCGGCCCCTGAGACGGGCGTACCGGACGGGAGGCCGTACCGGACTAATGAGTCGCCATCCGGGCGCCCGGGCCCACAACCACAGCAGCCGACCACAGCTGCCGCGGCCGATGGCTGGGACCTGCCGCAGAACGTACGCGCTGAGCTGCCGGCAAAACTCCGCAACGCCGCGTCACGCGGGTTGTTCACCGTGCCGCTGTCATCCGGACACGCGCGCACCCTTTACGTCTTCGCCGACCCGGCCTGCCCGAACTGCCAGCGCATGGAGCGCCACTTTGAAACCGCCGCCGGCGCGGTGAACGTGGTGATATTCCCGGTCACCATCGAGGGACGCGAGGCATCACTGAACGCGCTGACGCCGGTGATGGCGCTGCCGGAAGGTGAGCGCGCCGCCGCCTGGAAACAGCTGTTTGCGGCCGACGCCGGCATCGGCGTGCCGGGCGCCGCGCAGACCGCGCCGGCGGTGACCGACGAGACGCAGGCCGAAACCGCCCGCGGGGCGATTGGCGTCAACGAGGTGGCCTTCCGGGCCTACCGCCTGCCGGGCACCCCCTGGACAATTTCCGACGACGGGCGCTACGTGCCGCAGGGCGTGCTGAACTCGCCGGCGGCGCTCGCGGACTTCTTAAACGGAGGTGGCCATGACGGACAGTAACGCCGCACTCGACAGCGCGCGCGTCAACCGGCACGCGGGCCGCTCGTGGCTCATCGACGTGCTGTGTGAGACCGGTACGCTTGCCTGGGCCATGCCGGTCACGGTGGGGGCGGGCATCGTCTGGCCCGCCACGCTGGTGCTGAGCCTGCCGGTGCTGACGTTCTGGTCGCTGGTCGTGGCGCCCGCCGGGCGCTGGAAAATGCCGATGCGCATGCCCACCGACATGAACCGTGACGACCCGTCTACCGCGCGTGAAGTGCCGGCGAAAGTGCTGGGCTTTCTGCCGGTGGCCACCGTACGCATCCACACCGGCCGCGCGGCCGGCATCCTGTACGCCGGCTACCTGCGCGGGAGGGATGCGGGGCGCGAGTTGTGGCTCTCCATGGACGATCTGACGCGTCACGTGCTGATGTTCGGCACCACCGGCGCCGGTAAAACGGAGACTCTGCTGGGCTGGGTGTTCAACGGCCTGTGCTGGGGCAAAGGAGTTATATTCTCCGATCACAAGGCGCAGAACGACGTGGCGCTCGGCATGATGTCCATGGCCCGCCGCTTCGGACGTGAAGACGACCTGCGGATGATGAACTTCATTACCGGCGGCCGATCGCGCGCGCAGGAGCTACTGGAAGACGTGAAAGGCCGTCCGCAGACCAACACCACCAACGTGTTCGGCCTCGCGCAGGAGACCTACGCCATCAACCTGATGGACTCGATGCTGCCCAAAACCGGCGGCAGCGGCGGCGACTGGCAGGAGAAGGCACGCTCCATGAACCAGGCGCTGGTGACCGCGCTGGTTTACAAGTGCCGCCGCGAGGGCACGGTGATGTCGCAGCGCACCATCCAGGCGCACCTGCCGCTGCGCAAAATCGCCGGGCTCTACGTGCAGGCGGTCGAGGAGCAGTGGCACGAAGAAATCCGCGTGGCGCTGGAAAACTACCTGAGCACGCTGGCCGGCTTCGACATGGACAAGGTGGGCACGCCGTCCGACTGGGACCCGGAAGCAAACCGCCAGCACGGCTACCTGATGCAGCAGTACACGCGCATGCTGAGCCTGTTTAACGACACCTACGGGCACGTGTTTGCGCGCGACGCGGGCGACATTGACCTCCGTGACGTGGTGCACAACGACCGCATCCTGATCGTGCTGGTCCCGGCGCTGGAGCTGTCCGCCACGGAGAGCAGCACGCTGGGGCGCCTCTATCAGTCTCAGCTGGCCATGATTTTAAGTCAGGACCTCGGCGAGAAGCTGGAAGGGCGGCCGGAAGACAACATGAAGGTGCGGAAGTTTAAGGACCGCTTCCCGCTGCTCTGGATTATTGACGAAGTGGGCGCCGGCTACAGTGAGAAGCTCGGCGAGCTGGCCACGCAGATCCGCTCGCTGGGCTACTGCCTGCTGCTGGCCGGGCAGGAGGTGCAGCGCCTGAAGACGGCGGCGGGCGACGCGGTGTGGACGCTGATTGCTAACATGGGCGTGCGCATCACCGGCAAAATCATGGATCCGAAAGACACGCTGGAAATCCTGCAGCTGATGGCCGGTACCGAGTACCGCGCGCACATGAGCGCGCTGGTGCAGCAGGGCAGCATCCTCGGCAGCGGGCTGAGCGATGACCCCCGCCTGCAGGTAAGCGAAAAGAAAAAGGTCGACGTGGAGGAGGTGCAGGCGCTGCAGGAGGGTGAGAACGTCACCCTGTTCAGAGGCCAGGTGGTGCGCGGCAGCTCCCTTTACATCGCCGACGCCGACAAGTTCACGAAGGAGGCGGTGCGCATTAACCGCTTTATGGAGGTGAGCCCGCCTTCGGAAGCCCGGCTGCTGGCAGCGATGCCTTACCGCCGGCGCCGCAGCTACGTGCGGGCCGACCGGGTGCAGCACATTCTGCAGGTGCTGGACGCGCCTCCGGACGGGCAGGATACCAGCCGGCTGATGCTGACCGACCCGGCGCTGAGTGCGCTGCACTGGTCCCGCGAACACCATGCACAGATCCGCGAGAATGACCGTCAGGCCGCCGAACGTGCGGAGCTGCAGGCGCTGCACGTCAGCGAAGTGGAGTATGAAGGTCAGCGGTATATAAGCTGGCCATAGCGGGGCGATTCGATGGCCAGCATCGTGTATGAGGCCGCCGTTATGCCCGCTGCCGGGCACTACCGGATCACGGAGATGCAGAGTGACCGCATGATTTCGACCGTCGCGGCACTGCAGGACGCGCGGGCAATTGCGCGATACGCGGCCTCTCACGACGGCGGCTGCGGGGACGTCTGTATCGACCGCTGTGAGGCAGAAGTAATCCATAACGACTTTGAATCCTGGTTTTTTTGAACTGATTGTCCGGCCTGCCCGGATTAACAAGGAACTGAAATGAAAGTGAACGCGCGAATCGTGGCCATAGCACTGTGGCTGACCTTCCCTACCGGTGCGGCAGTGGCCGCGCCTTCGATCGACGTCGGATTTTCGCCCGAAGGCACGGCGCTGCAGCTGGTGCTCAGGACGCTGGACGATGCCCGGGAGAGTATCCGCCTGATGGGCTACAGCTTTACTTCGCCCAAGGTCGTTAAATCGCTGGTCGCGGCAAAGCGCCGCGGCGTAGACGTCAGGGTGGTTGTGGACGAAAAGGGCAACCGCAGCAAAGCCAGCCAGGCGGCGATGAACGTCGTGGTGAATGCCGGCATACCGCTGCGCACCAACAACCAGTACAAATTCATGCACGACAAAGTGATCATCACGGACGGTGAGAACGTAGAGCTGGGCTCATTCAACTACTCGCGCAGCGCGGCGGAATCAAACTCCGAAAACGCAGTGGTGGTGCGCGGCCTACCGTCGCTGGCGCAGACCTATCTGACGCACTGGCAGTCTCGCTGGGACGGCGGCACAGACTGGCGTTCCTCTTACTGATACCCGACCCGATTTTTACTTCTCTCACATGAGACGCGCGCCAACGCATCTGACATGTCTGAATAAGTTAAGTCGCTGATTTAAAGGATCTGTAGTATTCTCAGCCAAATTGTTCTTGAAATGCTGGAGGCACGAATGCCACAGACTGATAATTCATCTCAATCTGAGGTAAAACCTTCCCGCAAAGAGCCCCTGACCGTCAGGGAGCGAAAGATGCGTTCAGTTGCGCGCAAGCGCGAAACACATTCAGCTCTGAACGTATTTATCCCGAACACCACCAAGCAGAAGCTGGATGAGATGTGCAAAAAGTCCGGGCTGACGCTGGCTGAAGCAATAGAGCGACTTATTGAAGCCAGTTAAAACGTCAATTTTTGATAGTGACTATTCACGGAAATTGATTGTGCAAACCTGTGGTGATACATTAGCTCGCAATTAAGTACTTGGTTTGCCACGCCGAAAGGTGGCAGAGAACTGGAACTGACTGGATAGTTAAGGCCAGAAAAAACAAAACCCCGATAATCTTCCTCAGTTTGGCGACTCAGGAGAAGACTAACGGGGCCCTAAAAACTGCATAGAAGCTGTTGCTCTATGCGGGGAGTATAGTTTCATGCCCGAAAAACTGCAATACCTTCGGCGCCTGCTCCTTCTGTGCAACATAAGCGCAGGAAGGTTTGAATAAGCAGGTAACTGATAAATCATCATTTTATCGTCAGGTGAAAAACCCGAATCCGGAATTTATTCCGGAAAAAGGCAAAAAAACCCTGCCGTTCTGCGAAAAAATCCGTGAAAAAGCGTCGGGCTTTACGCAGCGCATCGAGTTCCAGGCACTGGTGGCCATGGAAATCGCCCACGGAGCACGCAAGCGCCGTCCGCCTGAACTCCGCATCCGCGCGCTGGAAGCCGCGCTGCAGGCGCTCTGCCACTATTACAACCCGCTGGCCAACCGCGTGGGGGCCTCGCTCACGACCATGAGCATCCGCTGCGGTCTGGCCACGGAGAAAAAACGCCTCTCGATCACCCGTTTCACCGGCGCCGTGCAGTTCCTGGCGCAGCTGAAGCTTCTCACCTACACCACCGAATACGACAAAGATATCGGCTGTAACATTCCTACGGACATCACCTTCGCGCCGCTGATGTGGCAGGTGCTCGACGTATCGGAAGAAGCCGTCGCGGCCGCGCGCCGCAGCCGCATCGAGTGGGAAAACAGCCAGCGCGAGAAGAAGGGCCAGCCGCGCGCCGATGCCGGCGAGCTCATCAACGCCGCCTGGGCGTTCGTGCGCGAGCGCTTCCGTGAATATCAGAAGTCCCGCCGCGAGCACGGCATGAAGCGCCACCGCGCGCGTAAAGACGCGCCGCGCACCCGTAAGGACATCGAGCAGCTGGTCCGCCTGCAGCTTCAGAAAGAAATCCGTCACGAGCGCTTCTTCGGCGGTCTGGACGCGGTGAAAGCCGAAATAGAGCGCCGCGTCACCGAGCGCATGAAGCTTTCACGCGGCCGCTATGCCCGACTGGACGACGATCTGCTGGTCACAACCTGAAGGACCCTGGTCATTCATTGCCTGATCGCCCGGAGCTTCATTACAGATTCTCTCACCAACCCGGCCTTAATCGCCGGCGCTGTTTTTTCCACCGACTGAAGCCAACTATCCGGTTATCGCCGGAGGCCCTCGCTCGCCTGCAGGAAACACAAGAGTGATTAAAAACACGACAATAGTAGTTACATCATACACAAGGCTTGCCATTACCCGCATCAGAATCACAGGAAAATGCCATTCCGCAGCCGCATGAATGACTTATTCACATTAACTACGAGAGACCTGACTTTTAAACCCCTGATCGAAGAGTCAGTTAACTGCTGTCCGGGCTTTTTCTAAACCGCGCTGTTCCTTTTAAACACCCGATCTTTATTCTTTTAAAAGACCGGTATTACTTACCTTTAAAAATAAAACCTATTCGCAACCCGTCCTGTGGACAGGTAAATAACGACCGCCCTTGCAGCGGACTGTGTCCGCGCCGGTTCGGTTCAGCCGCTTCGCGCCAGAGGTAGCTCCCGCCAGAAGCGGCGGGCAGAAAACCGCAGTTACATATACTCTTCAGCCCTTTTCACATACCGTGCAGCCATCAGGACCGAAATCCACACAGCATCGAGCAAAACCCACCTGAAAAGCGCCGCCGCCCCGGCCCGGAGGGCCGGAACAGAATCGCTTTATAGATGGATGTTGTACTTAAAGTCATGAGTGGCGGTAAGACTGAGGCCCGCGATAGGTATCTTTCGTCTGCGACCATCCGGCTTATCCGCGCCTGAAAGGCCGCTGCCTAAACGGCGTCTGACAGGGAAGGGTTGGGCCTTGGCCATATTTAAGCCTGTAACCGGCTCTGCCGGGCTCACGGCGCCCGATGGCATAAGACCGTCCTTGACGGTTTCTGGCGCCTCCATGCCGCTGACGCGGCATTCACAGGACGGACTGCGCACTGCTCGTCCGTCCGGCTAAGACTGATTGGTAAGTGCTATCCAGGGGGGCTGAACTGCAGCACGTATACAGACAGACTCCTTGATTCGTTAATGGCAACGGGAACCAGGAGAGCAGGGGGGTAAAATTTGTGACAAATATTGCACCATTCTTAGCGATTTGCTAATGTATACCCTGAAAGCACGCACGACCTCCAATACCGGCAGGTCGGCAAAATAGGAGACTGTGACTGGCGGACGCTTTCATCCGGGCTGTCACATCATTAAGTAAGAGGAATCGACATGACTACCATTTCGCAGAAGTCCGCTAGGGAGATGCTTGGCACCCCCCAGAACTTCAGAGGCGGTGTGTATGTGACCAAAAACGGTGCAGCTGAATTGTTTATCCAGACCGCAGAAGAACGTGAAGCGGAACTGGCTGAGCGTCATCAGCAGCAGCAAGTAAACGCCATGCTGAAGCTCGTGAGCTTGTCACAGCATGATTTCGAAAACGGCCGTCATACGTCAATTGAGGACTACGTTTCCCGGAGGCGAGCGGCAAAAACATGATAAGGTGATCCGATGACAGATGTACGACTTACCCAGACGGGTGAACAGACGTTAGATAATATTGAATCCTTCTTACAGCCGAAACATGGCGACCAAGAAGCGATGGAAATTGTGCTAAACATCGCGGAACAGGCTGGAGCGGCGATTAAAGCCAATCCGCTTATGTATCCCGTTGATGCGAATGCACAGTTAAGTGGCGTGCAATTAAGGCGCTGGTTAGACCCCACCGGGAAATACATCTGTCTTTTCCGCTACAACGCTCAAACCGATACTGCGCTGCTGGATATTTTTGCCAATACGCGTCAGGACTGGTTATCACTTCTCTATCTCGTCCAGATCTCAAGACCGTAACCCTACGTGAAGACGACAGCCCCCAGCGAATAGCTGAGGGGTTCACTTCGCATATCCGCAGATCTTTAAACTATATCCTAGATTAGCAATCGTAGTGGGTCAGCGAATCGAGTACGATTTAACTTCATTTAACTTCATTTAACTTCATTTAACTTCGTTTTACTCATTGATATTTAACATAAATAGCATTATCCGCACTTTGATTGAGAGTCCAATTTGATAAGGAGATGCGGATATTTCCCTGGACTGTTATGATGTGATCCCCAGATGCTGCCGGTAATTTACCGGACTCATTGCACCTAATGATATTTTGATCCGGCTCTCGTTATATAAGCGTATGTAACCGTCTAGGAAGCACATAAAATTTTTCAGCGTTATGCCCGCCCAGCTTCTGCCGTAGTACATTTCATTTTTGACCCGACCGAAGAAGCCTTCACGCGCTGCATTATCCGACGAGCAACCTTTGCGCGACATGGACCTTATAAGATCCGATGCGTTGTTACATGTGCTTTGCTTGGTAAGGTCTTTAGCAGTGATGACGCCCATGGCATCAAGCTTCTTACTCACGCCCCAGACACCATCAACCGTCAGATGAGCCTTAAGCTTCTTTAGGCAGTCAATGTTTAACCGACCCAGCACACCGCCTGTTTTTGACCATTTCTTGGCTACGTGGTTTTACTAGCTTAGCCAACGTCTTTGTTCAAGCAATGCCAAGCCTCTTTGTAAATGCGTTTTTTTTAATACCCGCCCTAATCCTATGTCCAACATCTTCCAATGACTCCGGACGGCGCATCACTTCAAGTCACAATCGAAAAGATTTAGACAGCTGGCGCCATCTCTACAATCTTGGCCATTTATCGAATCGCAACCGGCAGCCGCTTCGCACCCATCGAGAGACAAGCCAGATGTTGGGTTAACCGTCAGTCCTTGTCGGTGGATTAAGCTATGCCGATCCATTTGGATCAACGTCCCCGACAACAGTGGTATGCTTTTGAAAGAGAAAATTAACGGGCTTCTAAAGGATGCTTACCAGTAAACAGAACAACGCTCTAAACATCATGATGGCTCTGAGTGAGGAGAAAGTTATACCTGTCAGAGATTTAATTTCAGAAGTTTCACTTTCTGTTAGTTACCTTGAAAGTCTGATCGCAGTACTCAGGGATGAAGGCCTGATTAAGAGTATGCCCGGCATGTATGGCGGTTACGCCTTATCACGCAATCCCGCCAGCATTACCGTAACTGACATATTGTCTGCCTTCAGTACCTCGGGCACACCGTACCCAGTGGTCAGGGCTCTCATTTCGGTATCGCTTAAAGATTTGCAGGATTCAGCTCAAATTTCTAAGCCCTGAACATAATGGAGTGACTCGTCATACGTAATCACTTGCGCTGTTTGTTGATGTACTGCTGCAATCCGGCTATTTGCTTTCCTGCCATGACCATTCGCTCAAATAAAGTGAATTAATTCTGTTCATTTGCGGCTCAGGCATGGGAAGCCACACGGGCTGCATGGGATGCCATTGCATTCTGCTTGAACGACTTAACTCGCGAAATCGCATAGCGAATCGCTTCTATCCAGCGAGGGTCGGCTGAAATTATCAGGGAATTTTTTAGCGAAGCATGTAAATCTCTCCATACCATGATGCGTACAGACACATCTCTCCCCAGTTCATGATTGAAGTCCGTTAGGATTGAGTTGATCGCTTCTTTTGTTTGCTGGTAGCCGTCCCCCATCTGATACATACCCGCCAAACGTTTTATCTGAATTTCACACTCAACTGCAATGTCATCTTGCATCGTACGCTCCGTTTTCGTCTTTTAAATTTGACTTAACGAATAAAATTCTAGTAGCTGCTGCACAAATTTTCGACCAATTATACTTCAAGTAGTGCAGATATTTAATCAACCGAAAGATCGGATAATTCACTATTGATAATGGGTTATGTATTAATTGTGCGCTATTTACTTAAGAAATTTCTGGTATTTGTTAATGTTCCCAAAATTTTCCGTCAAATCCCGGCAGCATATTTAGAAAGGTATACAATTCACCCCGCACTGGTAATGTGCCTCTGGGCATATTCCATGACTAACAAGCAGCACTAATAGCTGACAACCCTGTGTGTGACATCTGCCGCCGTAGTCCGATACGGCGGATTTTTTTCAAGTCAGGCTTAGCCCGATCTTACAGACTGTATAAACCGTGTCTTCCGCTTTGCTTGCAAACCAACCTGTACCAGCTTCCCCATGTAACAATCCATCACCTTACAGACTTTCAAACGTTCAGCTATTGCGAGGCTTTGTATCACGCCTGCCATCTGTAAGTGTTTAGACGGAGGGTACTTACACAATCAGCGTTTTCCACATCCGATGACAGATCAGTATCACTGTCCTCTTCCGCCTAGCTTACGTTGCGGCCACTTTTTTACCGACCAGGGTGATGCCGAACTCTTCTTTTCGGCTGCTCCAACCCTGGAGCCATCGCCATCATCTCTTCTATTATCCGCGGTATTTTTCCCAGTGAGGTGCACGATAGCAGGCTCAGATGACTTCACAAGATGCAGTGCGGACTACTTAAGACTCATCTTACATGGTTCCACGCCTTTCAGGCTGTGCGCCATTTGCGTCATCATAAATCCCTGAGGGTTATCCGGTCAGAATCCCCTCCGCACTCCTGAAAGCGGTCTAATCATTTGCTGCCTATCCTTGCACCCCGCCAGCCAACCTGCGCACTTAAGCTAACGCAGCGAGTGCGCCATTCACATTCAGAATTGAAATGCATCATTTCCTGACTTTATCCTTACAGTTTGTTATTAATAACCGTTATCATATTCATTCTCATTGCTGTTCGCATAAGCCAATGAAGCCAATCAACCCTGAATGTAAGTGTTCAGAGCAGAGGATCATTTGTATGAAAGTTTCCACACTGTGTGCTGCGTTGACGCTGCTCGCGTCATCCCCGCTTTATGCCCGTGATAGTGCAGAGGAGGAGCTGGTCGTTGATGCAACCCGTACCGAAGGTTCACGCAATGATTCTCCTCAGGTCATCAGGGTGATTGGCGAAAAAGAGATTAGCCAGCAGCGACAGCTGACGTCTGACACATCCCAGATTCTGAGCAACCTGCTCCCATCTTTTTCCCCTGCGCGACAGAAAATGTCCGGCAGCGGTGAAACGTTGCGCGGCCGTATGCCGCTAGTGATGATTGATGGTATTCCACAATCCAACCCTCTGCGCCCTACCGGGCGGGAAATGCACACCATTGACGCGTCCATGATTGAGCGTATTGAAGTCATCAAGGGTGCTAATGCGAGCAACGGGATCGGGGCGACAGGTGGAGTGATTAATATCATCACAAAGCGCGCAAAGCCCGGCACCGTCAATCAGCACTTCGGCGTCGAAGCCACGACGCCCACGGCTGAATTTGACCACGATACGCTGGCCTATAAAACGAACTACAGTGTTAACGGCAGCGAGGAATACGTAGATTATCTGTTCGCGCTGAGTTTTGAAGATCAGGGCTTGTTCAAAGACGCAGATAACCGTGCGATTGGTGTGGATAATACCCAGGGCGACCTGATGGATTCACGCGCGTGGGACATGCTGGGGAAGGTCGGTTACTGGCTGGATAATGACCAGCGCATTCAGCTGAGTCTTAATCGCTACCGACTGAAAAATAAAGACAACTATGTCAGCGTGACCGGCGATCGCGATGCCGGCATACTGACCACCTCTGCCAAAGGCAGGCCGGAAGGCCGCGCGCCGCACAACGATGTCTGGACGGTGGGTACCACCTACGATAACTATAATCTGGCGGGCATGAAGCTCACCGCGCTGGCCTATTATCAGCGCTACGAAGCGCTGTTTGGCGCGACAAACTCTTCTTCTTTCCAGGATCCGGCCATTGCGCCCATCGGCACCTTATACGATCAGAGCCGCGCCTTTACCGACAAATACGGCACCAAAATCGCGCTGACCAAAGATGATTTCTGGGACGACCGCCTTAAGGCAACGGTAGGATTTGATACGCTTTTTGACAATTCCAAGCAGGATTTATGGTCAACCGGGCGGACTTACGTACCTGAAATTAACTATACCGACCTGTCCCCGTTCCTGCAGCTTGAGTACTCCCCGGTAGAGTCAGTAAAGCTCAGCGGTGGCGTACGCTATGAATACGCGCGACTGAATATTGACAGTTATCAGACGACCTGGGCGAACGATCGCGTCAGCGTTGAGGGAGGCACGCCCACCTTTGATCAGACGCTGTACAACGCGGGTATCGTCTGGACGCCACTGGCGCCGATCAGCTTGTTTGCCAGCTACAGCGAGGGTTTTACCGTGCCTGACGTGGGCCGTGTGCTCCGGGGCATTGACACCCCGGGCGTCAGGCTGGATGAATACAGCGGCCTGAAACCGATCGTCACCAAAAATAGCGAGGCGGGCTTTCGCATTCAGCAGGCGCCCTTTGATTTTGAAGCAAGCTATTACCGTTCGTCTTCAAAGCTCGGAAGCCGCGTGGAACTGGTTGATGACGCATTCGTCGCCCGCCGGGAAAAAACGCAAATCGATGGCCTGGAGGTCAGCGCGGGCTACAGCCCTAATGCGGATCATAAGCTCACGCTCGCCTGGTCTCATATGCGCGGCCGTTACGACAGCGATGAAAACGGCAGCCTGGATGCAAAACTTGACGGCCTGAATATCGCGCCGGATCGCCTCATCGCCAGCTGGTCAGCAAACTGGAATACGGAGCTGAGTACCTTCCTGCAGGCCAACTGGGCTATGAGCAAAAAATTCGACGATGAGGAAAAGGATTTCTCCGGTTACACACTGGTAGATGCAGCCGTGGGTTATAAACTTCCCCGGGGACAGCTGAGCCTGGGCATTTCCAACCTGCTGAATAAAAAATACATCACTTATTATTCGCAGAGCGCCTCCGTTGACCCTGACCGCTATTTTGCCGGGAGGGGGCGCACAGCCACGCTCGGCTACAGTCTTGACTTCTGATTATGGCCGCCCCGCTTCCGGGGCGGTAAACCTGACGATGGAGAAACAATTTTACTTTTCGCCTCTTCGCCGGCGCTGGCTGCAGGCGCTGCTGTTATGCAGCGTGTCACCCGGCCTTCTGGCCGTGCAACGGCCCGCCCAGCGTGCCGTTTCACTGTTTCAGGGTGCCACCGACAGCCTGGCGGCGCTGGGCATTACGCCGTGCGGGATCGTTGAATCCTGGGCGGAAAAGCCGGTTTACCGTTACCTGCGAAACCAGTTTTCAGGCGTGCCGCAGTTAGGCCTGGAAACCCAGCCGGCGCTTGAAAAAATAGCGCTGCTCAGGCCCGATATCATTTTTGCTTCCCGTTTCCGCCATCAGGATGTTGCGCCGCTGATGGAAAAGATTGCGCCCGTGGTGCTGCTCGATGACGTTTATGAATTTAAAAAAACGCTGAAAGTCGTCGCAGGAAAACTCTCAAAGGTCAATGAGGCCGAAAACCTGCTTCAGCGCTGGGATTCACGCATTGTCGCCCTTCAGGCCCTAATGAGAGAACGGTTCGGTTCACAGGCCAAACCCCGGGTATCTGTCATTGAAGTCCGCCCCGATCACATACGCAGCTACACTCCGCAAAGCTTTCCTGGCTCTGTGATGTCCGAACTCGGTTTTGACTGGAACGGGCAGGCTGCGCAGACGCGCGGCACGTCGTTGCGCTTTTCCAGTATGGAGAACCTGCCGCTGCTGGATGCCGATATCTTTTTCATTCTGCTGCGGGCGGAAAGCCCTGCCATTCTGCGTCAGTACCGGGTGATGACTGCGCATCCGCTCTGGCAGCAACTGAGCGCCGTGAGAATACGGCAGTTATGGCCGGTTGACAGCGTTCCATGGAGTCTGTCGGGTGGCATTATTGGCGCAAACCAGATCCTCACTGACACAGAGCTGGCGCTGAGCCGGGGGGCATCGTGAAAGCACGCTTTCTGTTCTGCTGTGCCCTTCTGGCGCTGATGATGGTGCTCAGCGTCATGATCGGAGTGCGCTTTTACACGCTTTCGCAGGTGGCTGACGCTTTGTTTCACTCCGATCACCTCCGTGCGGCTGACGCCATCATTCGCACATCCCGGTTGCCACGCACATGGCTGGCCATGTGCGTGGGGGCTTTTCTGGCTGTGGCGGGCGGACTGATGCAGGCCCTGACACGCAATCCTGTGGCATCGCCCGGGCTGTTCGGCGTCAATGCGGGCGCGGCGCTGGCAGTTGTGCTGGCCGGTAGCGTTCTTTCCCTGAGCACCCCCTGGCAGACACTTTTACTGGCATTTTTCGGGGCGTGCGCGGCCAGTATGCTGGTGTGGTTCGCCAGCCGGGCAGGTAACGGACGGGATAATCCACTCCGGCTGGTGCTGGCTGGGGTGGCGATAACCGCGCTGTGTAATGCCATTACCCAGGCAATCCTCGTTATCGATCAGGAGACGCTCGATACGATGCTGTTCTGGCTGGCCGGGAGCCTGTCGGGTCATGACCTGCCTCATGTCTATGCGATGCTGCTTCCCGGAACGCTGCTGACTGTTGTCGCGTGCCTGTCTGCCGGCCAGATGGATGTACTGCGTGCCGGCGAGGAAATTGCCACCGGCCTTGGGCAAAATATCGTCCGTGTCCGCCTCCTTGCCAGCCTGCTGGTCGTGGGGCTGGCGGGAAACGCCGTGGCACTCGCCGGTAGCATCGGCTTCGTCGGACTGATAGTGCCGCATATCGCCCGCCAGCTGTTTGGCAGCGACCTGCGTCTGATGCTACCGGCCTGCGCATTGCTCGGCGCGTTACTGTTGCTGACGGCGGATATCGTGGCGCGCGTGATAATTTTACCGCAGGAAGTGCCCGTCGGCGTCATGACGGCGCTGATGGGCGCGCCATTTTTTATAGTGCTGGCGCAGCGCAGGAGACACCATGTCTGATAACCGCGTTATACGCTGCGGCCCGTTTTCACGCCTTTACGCCGGGCGATTGCCGTTGGTCATGCTGCTCTGCCTGCTGGCTTCGCTGCTGATGACGCTTGCTGCATTAAGCGCCGGCGACGTACCCCTTCCGCTGTATCAGGCGCTGTGGCTCCTGATACATCCTGACGCCAGCCCACAAAGCTTCATCCTGCACGAGCTGCGTTTACCCCGCGTGGCGCTTGCGCTTCTTTCAGGTGCGGGGCTTGGACTCGCCGGACTGGTTATGCAGCTGCTGGTACGTAATCCGCTGGCTTCTCCGGACACGCTCGGCGTCACTACCGGCGCAAGCGTCGGGGCGCTGCTGTGGCTTTCTTTTTTCAGTTTTTCATGGGGTAGCGCGCTGATGCCGGTGGCAGCGATGGCAGGCGCCACCTGCACGGTTGGCCTGGTATTCATGCTTTCAGGGCCCAGGGGGCTGACGCCAGCCCGACTGATCCTGACGGGCGTCGGCGTCTCGGCAATGGCAGGCGCGGTGGTGACCTTCATCCTGGTTTTCAGCCCGCTGACTACCACCTTTTCTGCGTGGGTATGGCTTAGCGGCAGCGTTTATGCGGCGACCTGGGAAAAGGTGCGTCACCTCCTCGCCATCGATCTGGCGGCATTGCTGCTCTGGCTGTTTTCGCTGCGTTATCTGAGCGCGCTTCTGCTGGACGACGACCTTGCCACGGGGCTAGGTGTGCGGGTGCCTGTAATGCGGGCTCTGCTATTGTTGGGCTGCGTGATACTTTCCGGCGGCGCGATAGCAATGGTGGGCGCCATGGCGTTTGTTGGCCTGATAGCGCCACACCTCGGCAGACAGATTGTGCGTCACGGCATTTTTGGCCAGGCGTTTGTCACCGCCTGCTGCGGCGGCGTCATGGTGGTTACTGCTGACCTGCTGGCCAGAACGCTGTTCCGGCCTGCAGATCTTCCGGCGGGCATCTTTGTTGCGCTGGTCGGCGCGCCGTTTTTTCTGGCGTTGCTTATCCGGCAGCGTACGTAAACTGATGGAGAAAACGTGTCTCTTTCCACTCATAAACTGAACGTGAGCTATGCACAGCAGCAGGTCATACACTCGCTGGATCTCAAACTGCCCGCGGCGAAAGTCTCTGTACTGATCGGGAGTAATGGCTGTGGTAAAAGCACCCTGCTCCGGGCAATGGCCCGGCTTCTCAAGCCGCAGTCGGGAGCCGTTATTCTGGACGGGATGGATATTCATGCCAGCAGTACGGCGCAGGTCGCCCGCCGGCTGGCGATCCTGCCGCAGATCCCCGTCGCCCCCGAAGGAATTTCCGTACGTCAGCTCGTTAGCCTGGGACGCTTCCCGTATCAGAGCTGGTTACGTCAGTGGTCAGCGGAAGATGAAAGGCAGGTAGACGAGGCCCTTCGCCTGACCGGAACTGATGCATTACAGCATCGCGCTGTGGATGCCTTATCAGGCGGGCAGCGGCAGCGCGTCTGGATTGCCATGACGCTGGCACAGGCGACCGATACGTTGCTGCTGGATGAACCGACCACCTATCTTGATCTGGCCCATCAGGTTGAGGTGCTTGAACTGTTGCGCGACCTGAACCAGACGCACGGTAAAACCATCGTTATGGTCCTGCACGATCTTAATCTGGCCTGCCGCTACGCCGACCATCTGGTCGCCGTACACGACGGACGGGTTTATGCACAGGGTGCGCCGGCGGGCATCATGACTGAAGCGCTGGTGAATAAGGTGTTTAACCTGCAGTGCCGGATTATTGAAGATCCTTTCTTTCGCTCGCCGCTGTGTATTCCTTTTCCCGGGGCGTTACATGCTGACGCCTGAGGAGCATGCCTATCTGCAGAAGAATTTCCGCTTACGGCCCCTCGCGGCGGCCGACGCGCGCAGTGTGCCGGCAGAATATGTGCTCAATGCGAAACATTGCGATGCCTTTTTACGTCTCGTGATGCCGCTGACACGCGCACCGGATGTGGCCATAGCCGCCTCGCTGTTTGCAAAACGTCTGGCATTTCTCGCGACGGGCAATGTGCTCTATGCTATGAGCGTGTTTGACAGTGGCCTGACCTTCTCTCTTTCTCGCAGCCGGCTTGAGTATGCTCACGATAACGGGCTATGGACATCGTCGCTCCCGGCAGACACTGTAGTGACATGCTATCTTTCCGGTGAGCGAGATGCCTGGCGTGAAGAAGTCGTGTCAGCGCTTTTCCGCGGGTTTCTTTCTCCGCTCTGGCAAAGTCTGGCCGGAGTGAGCGGACTGCCCATACAGATACTCTGGGAAAATACCGCGATGCGGGTTTTTTCACTTTATCAGGGCCGAATGGACAGGCTCGATGAAACGCAGAACGAGCGCAGGGATGCCGATTTTAACTGGTTGATCGGACAGGCTTCACCTTCTCTCTTTGGCCTTTCCTGGAACCCGCTGCAACGCTTTCGCCGACCTCTCCAGCTAAACGCGGCGGGAAAGCCTGTGCGCTTTCGTCGCACCTGCTGTTTCTATTACAAAGCAACCGACCCTGTCGAATACTGCCTCAACTGCCCGCTGTGCAGGCCAAAATAAGCACCGGGCTTTAGCCGAGTGGGAGACGTGCTGGTACTTAATTACTCGCGAACGGCGTCAGGGGCAATCACCCGTGGGCGCCTGTCATGAATATCAACCATGCCCCTGTTGCTGGGCGACGTCACAATCACAACCCCTTCTCTTCCCTAGTGCTGCCCGGAAAGCTTGGATGTTCACTATTTATCACATCGCTCCACTTCCTGTTCGGACTCCTGCAGTTCGGACATCAGTGACGCCAGATCTATCGTTCCGGCCGCAGGATTGCGGCTTGCCCACCGGGCACATAGCCTGAGCACGCTCAGGCGTATCAGTGCTTCACGCTAGGGCGAGGCACCGTTTTCCGTTATGACGACACCTCTGTTCATGAACGCACGTTTTTTCCCGCTTATGAAGAGGTTCTCCCATGCTGGCATACCACACCGGCTCGCAGTGTCAGGAGAAACATGCGTTTTGTCACTTCAGATACGGACGGATAGAAAACGGGTATGCAGTTGTGTTGGATATCAATCAGGAAAAGATTCCTATGCGGAGCTATAAACGGTGAAGGTCCACCGAGCAGAGCGTGTCTGGCTAAAAGCGCATCCGTTGCTCAGACAGCTGTAAGGTTCTCACACGGAAGGTATGCTGACCTGACTTACATGTTGCACGCCATCAAAGTCATGGTGTCCGACAATCTGGTTAGTAGACAGTAGTTAGCTCCAGGAGATGTTTGGCAATCTTGTTAAAGTCCAAAACAATTGTGACCCGTGACTATCACAGCAATACATAATGTCCACATACGGTTTGCCGATAACCGAAGCAGTCATTGGATAATCCGGAACATATCATGCGCCTGCATACGTTAAAAAATCTGTTTTCCCTAAGTCGCTCACGTTTATCCGCTTCTGTAGGCGCGCTTGAGCAGGCTATGCCCGTTATTGAGTTCACCCCAGCCGGAATAATCCGGAAGGCCAGCCCGCTTTTTCTTACTACTATGGGCTACCGAGCCGACGAAATAATCGGGCACCACCACAGCATGTTTTGTGCCCCTTCGCTAATCAGTACACCTGAATACCGCCATTTCTGGCAGCGCCTTGCGGACGGTGAGAGCTTCAGTGGTAAGTATATGAGGCTGGCAAAGGGCAACCGTCCCGTATGGCTAGAGGCAAGCTACATTCCCGTTGCTGACAGGCGCGGGAGGGTTTTCAAAATCATTAAAATAGCCGCAGACGTTTCCGGGCGCGTACAGTCAGCACTGGAGCTGGAGTCACTCGTCAATGCCATCAGCCGCTCTATGGCCGTTATTTCGTTCGATCCAGCCGGACTTGTACTTGATGTTAACGAAAACTTCCTCAGCGCCACCGGGTATCAGCGGGAGGAGGTCATCGGTCAGCATCACAGGCTATTTTGTAGCGAATCACTGTATAAAAGTGATGAGTACCGGCAGTTCTGGGAAAAACTGAATCAGGGTGAATTTTTCTCTGGCCAGTTCCCACGACTGAATAGTCGTGGTGCCCCGCTTTGGTTACGTGCCACCTATAATCCGGTATTCAGCGCAGATGGCAAACTGTATAAAATTGTGAAATTTGCTTCAGACGTTACCGGTCAGGTCCTGCGAAATCAGAAAGAGCAGGATGCCGCCGTGCACGCGTGGGATATGGCAGTCCAGACACGGGGAAGTGCCCAGACAGGTGCAGATGTAATCGAGAACAGCATCAGAATGATAGACAGGATTGCCCTTGGGATGAGCTCGGTTTCAGCGGATATATCCCGACTCAACAGTCAGTCTGACAGCATTGACGGTATGGTCGAAACAATCCGAAGCTTTGCCATGCAGACAAGGCTGATTGCCCTGAATGCCGCTATTGAAGCAGCCAGGGCGGGTGCATCAGGCAGAAGCTTTGCCGTTGTCGCCGCAGAAGTCCGCAACCTTGCAGCAAGCGTCAGTGCTGCCACTGAAGAAATCGAACGGGTCGTGGTGGATAACAACCTGCTGGCCAAAAAAGTACTCTGTGGTATAGAGGGCAGTATGGCAAACACAAAGGACGGCGTGGCGCTCATGCGCGAGGCAGGTGAGGTCATTGCCAGTATTCAGATAAACTCAGAAGGCGTGGAGAAAGCCGTCAGGGATGTGGCACATTCAGTGAAAGAGGGAAACGCCTGATGGGCTGACTGATATAAAGGGGAAGGTTTAGCGGTGTGGAGGAGCCAGAAACCCCTGGGGCGGCCTTGTGTTCATCTGGACCGATATGCTGCGGGTGCTGGTTACGGGCTCTGCATCAGATATCTGGGGGGCAGCCTGACCATGCTTTTTGCAGATCGGGTATATAATACGTTTTGTCATGCTCCCCCTAAGTACTGCTGCACTTTCCCGCTGACACACATGCTCTCGGCAGCACCGGAATTTACTCTTTTAAAGGTTTCAGTGCGTGCGACTTTGCCAGTGGAAATCGAAGCTCACGGCCTCCCCGTCCTTCTCCATTATTATCCGTTCTCTGGCACAGACGCCGTTGGGTATGACTTTTTTCCAGTACCGGTCTGTCAGCTCCGGATATACGGGGATAAAAAATATCCCCGGCAGAAGCCACAGGCGGGATTCAACCCGACTGACTGTCTGAGGTGACAACCAGAGCGGCATGCTGAAACCCAGGGCGCGGGTGTCCGCAATCCGCAGGAAACCCTCAGGTGGCGGTGAATCGGCAAACACGACCGCGGGCAGAGGAGCACGCAGGCAGAGAGAACCGCACCGGGGAAAGCTGTCACCCTCGACCGTAACAGGAAAATCAAGATGTGCCGCAGAGATACCGGCGGCGGAAGACGTCCTCCAGCTAAAGCGGTGCTCGCTGTAAATCATGCCGGTGAGATTTTTTCCCGGACAGCCCGGGCGTGCGCGTTTTCAGCAACAGCGCTGCAGAAGGCGCTGAACGTAGATGTTGGAATCTCCCCGAGCGGATAGCGCCGGAAAATGATTTTTCCGCTCAGGATGGTTGAGGAGTGACTGTCCGCGGGTCTGTAAAACATTTTTAATGTGTGAGCTCAAACCCGTCGCGGGATACCAGCATCCAGAAAAACCAGGCTGCCGCATCTTCCAGCAGCTGTGGGTGAAATTCATTTTTCGTGACGTAATTTTCCTTATGTTATCCGGGAGCATCCGTACTCGTTATTCCCGCATGCCCGAATGAGTAATGGCTGAAACGCTACTTTCCGGGGGGAAACGGCCACCTGACTGAACGGAGTGGCCGCGGGCCGGCGCGTGGCCAGTCGGGATAAGATAACCGCGCGACAGTAGACAGCTGAAGATTATGATGCGTATGCGCAGATGATAGCGTCAGACGCCGCGCCGCAGGCTGAGGCTGCCCCGCAGGGAAAGGTAGCGGCCCTCGATACTGCTCCTGAAAAATGCGTCAACGTCCGCGGCCGCGCAGAACGCCTGATACACCTTTGCCGGCACCGCGAGCCAGCGACGGCACGCGCCGTTCCGGTACTCCAGTTCAAGTACGCCGCTGGTCGGATCGTAACCTGCGCTGCGAAACAGCTGAGACGTGACTTCATGCCTGTTCATGCTGTGGTTCCTGTCCTGGCGATCGCGCACGTGGTCGCCGTCCAAAAAAGTGGGGTGCCGCCGGGCGGCTCCCCGTTCAGGAAATGAAAAAAAACGATTTATTATTCTGTCTACGCAGGTATTATCGGCCGCCCGCCCTGAAACCTGAGCCGGCGCGCATGTTCACTGTAGTCTGTAACGTCCGTGACCATTTCTGTTCAGGCCTCACGCTGCCCGGAACCCGTCCGCGAGGAGGAGGTGCAGATGTTCATCGGCACTTCTGGCCGCTTCCCGGCGCCAGCCCGATCGCTGCAGCAGCTTATCGAGCGCGGAAAGCTCGCCGGTGATGCGCGCGAGCAGGGGTATGCGCTGGCGGCCGTGCTCGTCAAAGCCGGCGTCCAGCGCGTGACGGTTCAGGTAAATGCCCGATACCGCAGGGCTCAGGCGAAGCTGCCGGCGGCCGCTCCATTCGCTCTCTGCCAGCACCATGTAAATCCATCCGGTGAGTTTCACCGCGTGCAGGGCGTGCTGCAGCCGGAACAGGTCGTTCTGCCCCTGCAGGTTGCCGTTGCCGGCGCGCCACAGGTAGTCAAACTTGCCGGGCAGGTCGGCAAGCAGTCCCTTCACCCGCCCTTCTTTCAGCAGCCAGCTGATGTCGCTGGCAAGCTCCCGGGGAAAACGCCGCTGCTTCTCGGCGGCAGCCAGCCAGCGGGTCAGAAAGAGGTTGTCCTGCGCGGGGGAGGTCGCGACCCCGTCGCGGCGGGCAGTGTGCAGTGCAATCAGCCCGCACCAGGCCAGGTGACTGACGTTCAGATTGTCGTTATCCATAAGAGGCATCCTTCATGCAGGACCACAAAAAAGATTGGCACTGAAATGCGGTATCTTATGACATCATCCCTGCCCGGAGTAGTCTGTTGAGTCTGCACCCGATTCAGCTGTGAAGTCTGACTTCATCCGGGTCGTCGCCCCTGAGCTGTTCAATCGCGAAAATCAGCGAGGGATTACAGACTTCATTTTCCTTTTCGCTGGCTTTTACGAGCGTGACCAGCTCCCGGATCAATCGATTACGATCGGTCTGCTGGCCCCGGTCGGCCAGATTCAGGCAAATCATGCCGGTAATCCGGCAAGCCTCCCAGTAGAGGGATTTTGTCAGTTCATCTTCTGAGTCTTTCATCTGCGTTTCTTCCGTTTGAATCTGATGCATATGAGCATACTGGCGTAGGCAGAGCCCGCGATTGTCAGCTTACTGAAAATTGTAGCGGCGGTCAGCAGGCTCCTGAAGCCGATATTCAGACGGGCGAGCAGTGCTAAGCCTGTGCTGCAAATGCCGCTTTAGCGGCCTGTCAGCAGCTTATCAGTCAGAAGGTCGGAGGTAAAAGAAGCAGCAGGCCTCTTGCTCTGCAGCGACACTTACCCACAGTCACAGCATCCATTTATCTGCCCCTGCAGCTCCGTCCATCCAGTCCGGGCGGTGGTGGCTGGTCAATGGGGGAAAACGCGATACCCGTGCGACGCGGGCCCGCTTAATTTGAAATAACGTTTCCTGCTTTTCTGCCGATAAATATGCTGAAAGTTTTTATTATTTTCAGATTTCATAAATTATCAGTCACTTACAATGGCAGGAATTACAGATGACGATTACACAGCGATTGTTGCTTACCTTTTCACTTCTCTCTGCCTCGCTGGTCGCGATGGTCATCGTGGCCGTCATGGTTGCCGGCGGATTTCAGTCCCGCTTTCAGTATGTACAGGAAAATACCGTTGCGTCATTGCTGGATCTGGGAAAACTGGTAGACGGCAGTAATTCCCTCATTATCTGGCTCTACCGCCACCAGAGCGCAACAGATCCGCGGCGACAGGCTGAAGTCGAAAAGAAAATCGATGAAGCTATAAGTAATATTAAATCACTGAACAACTATTACCTGAATAATGACATATCGAACGAGGAGGACCGGCAGTTGACAGAGAGAGCGTTCTCCACCATCAAACAGGTTGAATCCTCGCTTCCGGAATTTCTTGCTGGCTCACGCGCACAGAATGACGCCATTGCACTGGGGGCGCTCCAGAGCAATAACGGCATTGGCGAAGCCGCCCGCCAGTTGATTGCAGGCTACCAGAAACAGCTCAAACTTAACGTGGACATCGGCAGCACCCTGCGTCAGGAAAATGACCGGACTTATCAGGTGACAGTCTGGAGCTTAATAGGGGGTTCCGCACTGGCCATTGCTATTCTGGCCTTCTTTGCGCTCAAAACGGTTTTCGGTATCCGCGGGCAACTCAACGGCATGCGGCAGACTATGGAAAACGCCAGCCAGCGGCTTGACCTGACGCTCAGGGTGGACGAGTCGCGCCGGGATGAAATCGGCCTGACCGCAAAAGCGTTTAATCATCTTATAGAAAGCGTCTCAGCCTCGCTGTCGAAGGTGGAGGCCTCTTCACAGTCGGTCAGCGCGGCTTCTGCGCAGATAGCAGCCGGTAATGAGGACCTCTCTTCACGAACAGAGGAGCAGGCTGCCTCGCTGGAGCAGACGGCGGCAAGCATGTCAGAATTGAGTGAGACCGTGCGTCAGACCGCTGAAAACACTCAGCTTGCCAGCCAGCTGGCGAAGAATGCCCGGGACATTTCAGAGGACAGCGCCGGGCGGGTACGCACGCTTCTGGATACAATGGGTGACATCAGGGGAAGCTCTGCAAAAATCACGGATATTATCGGGCTGATTGAAGGCATTGCATTTCAGACCAACATTCTGGCCCTGAACGCAGCCGTCGAGGCCGCGCGTGCCGGAGAGCAGGGTCGCGGCTTCGCGGTGGTAGCGGGAGAAGTTCGTAACCTCGCGCAACGTTCATCCTCCTCCGCCCGTGAAATCAAAGGGCTGATTGAGTCATCCATGGGTTTTGTCGAAGCCGGATCGACGCAGGCTGAGGGCGTAGGAGAAAATATGTCCCGTATGAACGACGCCGTGCGGCAGGTCGCCGACCTTGTCGATGAGATATCGGTTGCCGGCAGTGAACAGTCTCAGGGTATCGGGCAGGTCCATATTGCCGTGAATCAAATGGATGACGTAACACAACAGAATGCTGCGCTGGTTGAAGAAGCTTCGGCCGCGTCACGTTCGCTGATGGAACAGGCGGCGGCGCTGAACAAGCTGGTGAGTAACTTTACGCTGGTTCCGGACTCGGGCCAGGCAGGCACTCTGGACGCTCAGGCTGTCCGGCCGGTACGGAGGGCTGCTTTATTACGGCCCACCCCTGCCGTTGCGGCAGTGGGGGATGAAAACTGGAAGAGCTTCTGAGGCAGAATTTACGTTTTCTTTGATTGAGGGGGCG
Source organism: Erwinia sp. S63 (assembly GCF_016625195.1). GTDB lineage: Bacteria > Pseudomonadota > Gammaproteobacteria > Enterobacterales > Enterobacteriaceae > Pantoea. The sequence goes on along the minus strand of NZ_JACVUP010000019.1, from coordinate 47,516 downwards.
GAGGTTACTGATGTTCCTAAACCCGCCGGGACCTGCTTATCAAAAGCGTGTTGCCTGGCAGGTTTATAAAAAATGCCGGTTGCGCTCAGGTTTCGGAGCAAGGTGCCGATAACTTTAATGTGCCTCATCAGGGTACACATCTGATACTGCGACTGATTGTGCTGATGGCTTCCTCCCGGAAGCCATTTTTTTATTACGCTGCCTGCACAGTTAATTCCTGTACGGGACCGCCAGCGCCCGGATTCTGAACCCTTTCCCACGAAGCTGATCGTAATGTCCGCCGTACAGGCAACACAGAAGAGCAGAACTTAGTGTTCAGAAAAAATTTTTGTCAGATAGGTTGGAAATTCAGGGCACGGGGAAGATATTCATTACTGAAGACACAGCGCAGGCAGGCTGAACAGACGTTAAAAAAACAGGGGCGGGTCAGCCCCTGAAAACATCAATGAGATAAACGGACTTACTCGTGTCGTGGAGTGTGGCCATCGGATTAACCACCTTCATGTTATCGGCTATCCGCTGAAAAACTTTAGCCCGGTCTTCTGTGATGCTTACTGTTTTTCATATCGCTCCACGTCCTGTTCGGCCTCCTCCAGCTCGGACATCAGCGCCGCGAGGTCCACCATTCCGGCCGCCGGGTTGCGGCTTGCCCGCCGGTAACGGATCCGGAGCGCGCTCAGGCGTATCAGCGCTTCACGATAGGGCGTGGCACCGTTTTTCATTATGACGTCTCCTCTGTGCATGAAGGCATGGTTTTCCCGCTCCTGAACAGACTTTAGCATGCACGGATATCCCCCCGGCACCCTGTGGTCAGGAGAAGCATGCGCTGTGTCACAAATGTGTCTCCCGCGTTTCAGACAGAGTCGGAGGGATGGCGGGCAGGAAGGATATAAAAAATCTCCCGGGGTGTTCAGTCCCGGGATCAACGCTGTATTTCACATAGCCGGCCTGATGCTGGCTGTGTAAAGCGGACCATGGGTCCTGAGAGGCGAACTGCTGGCGTCACGGACGGCCTTCTGCGTGGCCGGGTGCACAGGGCTACCTTAATGCAACCCTGGAAAAATCATGTCAGGAATTCTCTGATTCTGCTTATTTTATTCTGACCCGTGCAGAAATATAACTCTCAGGGTCCAGATTTCGCTGAATTAAGCCCTTAAGTCCACTCTCAGCTGTACAGCACCACCGGAGGGCATCAGGATACCTTCAATATCATCAGGAGGTGCTCCATGTCCGCAGCCGCACAATCTGCACCCGTCACGGAACACGTCCTGACGATTTGCCGGCTACCCGCCGGCATTCAACCTGACGCGCCGTTTCGCATGCTGGTGTCTGCCCGGGAAGACCCGCCTTTCGCAGGCTCCAGAACCGGGCGCACACTCAGGCTCACCTGGCACCTGCTGTCTGCCCTGCCGCGTGGCGCCCTTCCGGGAACCGTCAGCGCGGTGTTCACCCCTGGCCGGCGCGGCCTGCCGGGACGCGTGGCAATGGCCCCCGGGGGCCTGGTGCTGGCCCCGCCGCTGCGCGGATGCGGCATCGGCACCTGACTTTTGCAGCAGCTTGCCGCATGGGCCGCCACGCTGCCGGCGGCTAACCGGGTTGAGCTTCAGGGCCTTAATCCATCTGAACCTTTATCATCGCTGGAGGAGGCGCGGCAGCGCCGGTGCGCGCGGGGATTGGTGCGGCAGCGCGAAAGGATGACCCGCCGCTGACGGTAGCCGGTCTCCGCCTGCACCGCCGGTGGGACAGCAGCCTGACGGCCGAAAGCCCGGAAGCGGCCCTGAAAGGGCTTCTCAGCCTGGCGCCCGCCACCAACTATGAGCTGGCAAACTACGAACGGCTGACGCTCAGCAGGAGTGGCGAGACCTGTTGTCATGAAAGCAGCGCCATGCGCAGGGTCGGGCGGGGCCTGCTGTTTCTGGGCTCGCTGCCCTTCCTGTTGCTCGATAGGCTGGCGCACTGGCTGATGGGCCGCTGAGGGCGCCGTTTCATCAGCCGTCAGTCAGCATCATGCAGTCATCTTCCGTGTTAAGCAGCGCCTCAAACGCCGCTGGCGTCAGAGGCCTGCACAGCCCGTTGCCCTGTATGATGTCGCACTGGGCGCCAGTCACGAACGTCCGTTGCCCCGCGTCCTCGACCCCCTCCGCCGCCACGCTGAGCCCGAGGCTTTTCCCCAGCGCCGCGATGGCCCGGAACATCATACGCACGCGCATGTTGGTATCGAGCTCAAGTGTCAGCGACTTGTCGATCTTGAAACCGCTGACGAAGCCGTGCCGCAGCAGGCTGATGGCACCCAGCGTACGGCCGTAATGATCTATAACAAATGCAGCCCCCGTGAGCCGGATGGCTGCGAACTGCGCCGGAGCATCCTGAACGAGCTCCGCCAGCAGCGGCTCATCGACCTCCAGGTCCACAAAGACGGCGTCGCCGCCTGCCGACTCGCGCAGGACGCTTTCCAGCCCGGGTCCGGAAAGCTGACGCGGGAACAGGTTAACGCTGACCCGAAGCTCCGGGCAGCGGACCTGCCACTGGCGGACCTGCGCCAGTGCGGTGCGGATAATCCATTCACCAAGCGTCACGGACAGCGGGCTTTTCACCAGCATCTCAATAAAATCAGCGGGCAGCAGCAGGCCGCGGGCAGGATGCTGCCAGCGCACCAGCGCCTCACAGCCTAGCAGGCGGCCGCTACCGGCGTCATAGCGAGGCTGGTAGTGCAGAATGAACTGCTGCTGGCGCACCGCGGTTTCCAGCTCGCGCTCAAAGCGCCGGCGGCGCTGCTCCGCCGCCAGGAATTCGGGCCGGAACAGGACGCTGCAGCCCTTGCCCGAGGCCTTTGCCCGGTAGAGCGCCAGATCCGCCGCCGACATCACGGCCGACGTGTCCTCTCCGTGTTCAGGAAAGGCGGCAATGCCGGTGCTGGCGCCGACCACCACGGGGGAGCCGTGGTAGCTGAAGGGCCTCTGCACCGCGGCAATCAGGCGATCCGCCGTCAGGCCGGCACCGGTACTTCCGCCCGGCAGCAGGATGATAAACTCGTCGCCGCCGAGCCGGGCGGCGGTAACCGCCCCGGGGCACGCCTGCCGGATCTGCTCCGCCACGTGGCAGAGCAGCGCATCGCCGGCGGCGTGCCCGAGCGTGTCATTGACTTCCTTGAAGCCGTCCAGATCGATCATCAGCAGGGTATAAGGCACACCGGCCTCCGTCAGCTGCCCCAGTTGCTGCATAAACGCACCGCGGCTGGCCAGCCGTGTCAGCATGTCCAGTGAGGCGAGTTCGCAGAGACGGGCCTCGCTCTCGTGCCGGGCGGTGACGTCGCGGATGATCATCCCCACCAGGCGTTCTCCGCCCTCCCGCCAGCCGGAGAACGATACGTCGGCCGGAAATTCCCGGCCGTCGCGCCTGAGCCCCCATATCTGCAGCGTGCGAGGCTGCGAAATCGCCGCCTCGTCGGCCGTCAGGCGATCCAGTTCGTTGCGGTAGTCGGTCTGGCAGCGCTCGGGAATAAGCCCGGCCACGTACTGGCCCGCCATCTCCTCCGGACCGTAACCGAACATCGCGGTAGCGGCCGGGTTCCAGAAGGTGATTCCCCGGCGCAGGTCGGTGCAGATGATGGCGTCCGGGGAAGTGGCCGAGATGGACTCCAGCCGCTGCTGGCTGGCGTGGCGCAGCAGTTCGAGCCGGTGGACCTCCATCCGGTCCATCACCAGCGCAGCAATGTCGGCCAGGTGCTGCCGGTCGTCGTCCTTGAGCGGCGGGCGCGGCTGCGTGTCGGTCAGGCACACGGTACCGATATGGTGCCCGTCCGGGGTAGTCAGCGGGATCCCCGCGTAGAAGCGGATGTGCGGGTAGCCGTGCACCAGCGGGCTGTCGCGAAAGCGTGGATCGGCCAGGGCGTCGGGCACGCAGAGGATCTCCCCCTGCGCCAGCGTGTGGTCGCAGAAGGCGACGCTGCGGGCGGTGCCGGTGATGTTCAGCCCGTAGCGGGATGCAAAAAGCTGCCGCTGGTCATCAATCAGCGAAACGAAGGCGGTGGGTACGCGAAAAAGGCGCGCGGCGAGCGTGGTGAGGCGGTCCAGCGCGTTTTCCGGCAGCGCATCCGCCTGCTGATAGGATGCCAGCGCCGCGAGGCGGGCAACCTCGTTGTCTGATGTCGGGCGTTTCAGGGTCTGTCCCCCCAGAGGTCGAATGAGCTGTGGCCGGCATGACACAGCAAAAAGGGGACACGTTCAATCAGACGGGGCCGCAGAAATGCCTGCGGCCCCGCCGCCGGAAGAAAGGTCCGTCAGGCTGCCCCGCCGCCGCGGGCAGGGTCAGGGGTAACAGTGACGCCCGGCTGTCCGGGTGTCACAAAAACGTCATTTCAGGACCATTCCTGGCCGCGTTCAGCGCTGCAGGGCGGCGCACCGCAGGCAGATAACGCAGTCGGGGTGCCGCAGGCGCGCGGACTGAAGCGCATGCCTGAGCGAGTAAAACGTGCCAATAAAGCGGACTCCGCCGGCCTCAGCCAGTTCGACACACCCCGCGCAATGCACTTCTTGGAGCGCGGTGCGTCCGCGCCGCACCGCGTAGTAGTATTTACCGCTCATGTCCTTATCCTCTTATCGGCCGCGCCCGACTGAACTTCAGCGAGCCGTCAGCGGACAGAGCCTGCTACTTTTTCTTTTGCGGCACAAGGGCATAATGCGGATGACGCCCGGCGAGCAACAGCAGGAGTTCATACTCCCCCTGGCTGAGGGGGGCGGGATTTTTTGCCGCCTCCTTCATCTGCCAGACGCGCAGGCTGAGCTCAAACCGCTCAGCGGCGGCCTCTTGCGACAGGCCAGCAGCAAGCCTGAGCTCGCGGACGTCGGAACCGACCGCAACGGGCCGGTACAAAAGCTGATTTCCCAGAAGACACTCCTTTCCGACTGGCGGATCACAACGGACCGTCAGAATAAAAAATACCGGGGCTCGCCCCGATTCATTACATTATCTTAATATTAATCTCGTAGTTCAATGCGTCATGAATTGTCTGCGGGGTAATTAACAGCAGGCACTTCATTTATTTTTATTCTGCTAAGTCAAATCAGACAAACAGCCTAACGGGCATATTATCCATACGACCAGGAATCCTCTCCTTTTTTTACGAAATCCTGACAGAAGGATTATTCCGGTATTTTCCGGATAATTATTCGCCAGGATAGGCAGGGCTTACCGGTGGCCGTATTTAAGGCGCCGCCACACCCTGTACCTATAAAAGGATAACCTGATGAAAAACCGTGATTATATCCAGCGGCGGGTACCCGCCGACCTGAGCCGCATAGACATCCGGGAGCAATGGCAGATCACCTTCTGGACGCTGGAGCTGCGCACGACCCAGGAGCGTCTGACCCGGGCCGTGCGGGAGGCGGGCCCGGAAGCCGACCGCGTGCGGGCGTGGCTGGAGAAAAACCCACCGCCGCGTACGATGTGTTAATGATGCCCGAAGGCCACCCAGTCGCCTTTGGGTGGCGGGGTAGCCCGTCGTGAGCTGACCGGCGGGGCGGACGCTGCAGCAGCCGTGAAGCCCTCTTTTGCCGGCAGCGTAAACCGGGTAATGGCGCCGCCCAGCGCGGTCGTCTGCCCGCTCAGATTGCCCGCTGTGGAGGTAACTTCCTGCACAAGGGTGGCGTTCTGCTGCGTGACACGGTCAAGCTCCGCGACCGCCAGCGTGACCTGCGCTATGCCTTTGCTCTGCTCTACCGAGGCCAGCGCTATCTGGCCAATCAGCGCGTTGACCCCGACGACGCCGTGCAGCACCTCGTTCATGATGTCACCGGCGCTGCCGGCGGCCCGCCGGCCGTTGCTGACCCGCGCCACGGTGTCGGCAATCAGGCCCTCAATTTCCTTCGAGGCGGCCGCGCTTCGCTGCGCCAGCGCGCGCACCTCAGTGGCCACGACGGCAAAGCCGCGTCCCTGCTCGCCGGCGCGGGCGGCCTCAACGGCGGCATTGAGTGCCAGAATGTTCGTCTGGAAGGAAATGCCGTTGATGGTCGCGGTGAACTGGCGGATTTTTTCTGAGCCCTCCGCGATGCCGCCCATGGCGTCCACCACGGTCTGCACCAGCTCCGCGCCCCGCTGGGTGGTGCCGGCGGTGCGGGCCGCCAGCTCACGCGCCTCGCGGGCGTTTTCGGCGTTGTGGGCAACGGTGGCGGTGATTTCCTCCATGCTGGCCGCGGTCTGCTCCAGCGCGACGGCCTGGGTAGCGGTCCGGTCAGACAAGTCGGCGTTGCCGGCCGCAATCTCCCCGGCCTCGCGGTGCAGGATCAACGCGTTGTCGCGGATGGCTGCCACCGCGTCCAGCAGGCTGCGCTGCATCTCCCTGACCAGCGGCACCAGTTGCCCGACGCAGTTGCGGCCCAGGTCTTCCGGCTCGCGAGTGAGGTCGCCCTCTGCGATGGTCCTCAGGTGCGCGCGGATTTTCGCCACCGGACGCACGAGGTGCACCACCAGATAGCGGTCGCAGAACGCCAGCAGGGCGGCGGCGGCCAGCAGCGCGCTGATGAGAATCATTTCCAGCCGGTGGCGCTCGGCAATCACCGGCGCGTCGTCGGCGGCCAGCTGCTGCGTCAGGCTGCCGAGCCGTTCGCGGGCGGCGGCCGGATAACGGCCCGGCGCGCTCAGCGCTGCCCGATAACTGTCCCACGCTGCGTCAGACGGCGCGGCGTTCAGCAGGGCCGCCTTCTCGGCCGCCGTCCCGTCCTGCATGACGAGGCCGGCGCGGGTCAGAAAGCTCAGCTGCTGCGTCAGTGCGTCGGCGCGGTCGGCGTGGCGGTACATTTCGCGCAGCGTCAGCGCCCCGTAGCTGCCGGCCAATGCCACCACGGCCAGGGAGAGGATCATCATCCACAGCACGACGCGGCGGATGGTAAAGTGTCTGAGTAGCTGCATGAGGTTTCCCCGGTGTTGTTATTATTTTGAATAATAAAAAGCATTATCATTTATTTTTAATTGCGCGCGTGATTAAGTTGTGCGCTACATTTATTTAACAGGAGTCTGGCAGGAATAATTAAAAAAGGACACTCCCCGACGATAAAATTAAATAATCGCGCTGCGCTAAATAATTTTCTAAACAAAATAAGCATGACATCAGACCAGGCAGCGCCTATAGTAAGCGCCATAAGAAAGTTTTTAATCGTTTTTTCCTTTCGCAGTTATTGCCTTTTATAACGGTTCGTTACCGTCCACTTTATCTTTATAATTTCGCACCGGAACCAGGCCGGAGCGGAGGAACCCATGCTGATGAATCTTAACGGCGACAACGATCGCCGCGCGCGGGCGCTGAAAGCGCTGCGCAGTCCCGATGAAAGTCGCGATGACGTGCTGCGCAAGTTTGTCCGGCTGGCCAGCCAGGCGCTCGGCATCCCCGGCAGCTTTATTTCCGTGCTGGACGACGAGCACCAGCACGTGCAGGCCGCACACAACTTCGCCCTCGCGCAGTCCTCACGTGAAGACTCCCTCTGCCGCCACGCGGTGGATAATGATTGTGCAGTGGTGGTGCCCGACACCTGGCTGGACGCCCGCTTTGTGACGCATCCGCTCATCACCGGCGCGCCCTACATCCGCTTCTATGCCGGCGTGCCGCTCAAAAACCGGGAGGGGATCGTGCTCGGCACGCTGTGCGTCACGGACACCGCACCGCACCCGTTTGGCGCTGAGCAGGTTACCACCCTGAAGCTGCTGGCCGCGCTGGTGATGTCGTTTCTGGAGGCCTGGCACTCCGCCGGGTTTGCTGACCCGGTCACTGCCCTGCCTAACCGCCAGCGCCTTATCCGCGACCTGCAATATCTCGCAGTGGCGGGGGACAATACGCCGCGCCGGCTGGTGCTGATTGACTGCATCGACATGCCGCGCGCCTATGAGCTCGCGCGCTCGATGGGCATGGGCCCGGTGGAGAGCCTGCTGAAGGACGTCGCCACGCTGCTGCCGCTGCGGCTGCGTCCTGCCACTGGTGAGCTGCTCTACACCGTTGCCACCGGCCGCTTTGCCGTGCTGACGCGTGAAGACAGCCGGCTCACCGCGGACTGGGTGGCAGGACGACTGGAGGGGATCAGCGCTGACCTGGGCGACGGCATCGCCGTGGCGCTCAGCACCCACACCGGCGAGGTGGCCTTTACCACGGGCAGCATTACGGCGCAGGAGGTGCTGCGCCGCGCGGTCAGTGCCCTGCACGAGGCCATCGGGCGCGGCGTGCCCGCGATGCGCTTCAGCCCGGCATCCGATGCCCGCCACACCCAGGACTTTACCCTGATGAACGATCTGGCCGCCGCGCTGCAGGAAGACAAAGGCCTGTGGCTCGCCTACCAGCCCAAAATCTGCCTGCAGAGCGGCCGCCCTGTGGGCCTGGAGGTGCTGGCGCGCTGGCGTCACCCTCAGCGCGGCGAACTCTCTCCCGCGCTGTTTGTGCCGCTGGCTGAGCAGACTGAGCTGCTCAGCACGCTGACAGCGTGGGTAACCGATCGCGCCATCGCGCGCCTTGCCCGCCTGCGCAACAGCTGCATCCAGCTCCCGGTGACCATCAATGTCAGTTGCAGGGACTTTTCGCGTGAGGGCTTTGCCGACGCGCTGGAGGCGAAAATGATCAGGGCAAAGCTGCCAACTTCACTGCTGGGCATTGAGTGCCTGGAGACCGAGCGCATTATTGAAAGCCCGGCGGCGATGCAGGGGCTGGAGATGCTGAAGCTCAGGGGCTTTGGCATTTCGCTGGACGACTTCGGCACCGGCTACAGCAACATCAGCTACCTGCGGCGCATGCCGCTGGACGTCATCAAGCTGGACCGCACGCTCATCAGCGAAATCTCGTCAGACACCGCCTCGCGCATCATCGCGCGCAGCATCATCGCGATGCTGAAGGAGCTGGACTACACGGTGCTGGCAGAGGGGGTCGAGGATGCAGAAACGGTTAACGCACTTACGCAGTACGGCTGCGACCAGGCGCAGGGCTTCTTCTATTCCCGGCCGCTGCCGGAAGGGGAACTCGACGAGTGGCTGGGCTGGAAGCTGCGTGGACAGTGCTGACACCGGCCGCGCAGGAATGAGCTAGTCTGCTGACGGAAGGCTGCCTGGGAATACACAATGACCGCATCAACATGCCCTGGCTGTGCATGCTGCGCAATGCCTCTTCAGGCGCCTAAGGATCAGCAATGAAGCGGTTGCCGGTATTAAGCCGGTAAGCGCGGATGCAGGCAACCGTGCTGATGGCCATTGATGGCGCAAAGCGTCAACAGAACAGCCAGTAACAGCTTCAAGGGGAGCTGGAACGGATTCTGCGGGCTACTGAAGTCCAGGCTCAACTTGCTACGCCGTTAACAGGCAGCAAAAGCAAAAAAAGGGGCACTGACTCAGGGAGATGATAAAAAAGTCCCGCAACCTGACCAGGTATGTCGGGCGGAAAAAAGCAAAGAAATTCGCGACAAGGATCATCGCAGGATGCCGGTAACACAGATGAAAAAAACAGTTAATGATTTGTTTTACTCCTGACGATTAGAGTCTTAACAGTCAGGAAGGTGATTATTAGCATAAAAAAAACCGCGCTGATGGGCGCGGCATAGCAATGCGGATTTCATACTGCAATTGTTATTAGAATCAGGAGAAGCTTAGTTCGTGTGAATCCTTAGTCAAGCCTGATGCCCCCTTATCTGCAGACTTTACTGACTGTCATTTGTGCGGGCGCCTCAGATGAATATTCTGCTACACATCAGCTGGAGCGTACAGGCTTTAAATCAATGCAGAAAAACCACTGCTGCAATAAGCGTTGTAGCACACGGCTCTCTCAGGGTTCAGAGATAATGACTTATTCTGCTCAGGAAAAATGAAAAGAAAAACGATTCTTATAAAAAAGTTATTTACGCGGGAGCATGTGTGCAGTCCGGAACAAAGTACGGCCTGCTGGCGTAAACTGGCTTAATTGCTGCCAAATTTCTTTATGTCAGACTCAGGTTTTTTCTCGCACCGCCTGCTGCTTCCCTGACATTTGCTGCGTTGCTGGTCCCGCTTAATCCTGGCATCATACGCCATGAGAACCCTTTCTCCCCTCGCCGTCAGGCGGTAGCGCTCACTGACCCTTCGCCATTCTTCGCCGCAAAAAAATTCGGCCAGGCGCAGTCTTACCAGCGTCGCCATTACGGCAGGCATTATGTCTGCCGGTACCGATTCTCTTTCCTGCATCAGGGAAAGAAGACGAAAATGCTTCGGAGCCAGTTTTATCATAACCTTTTTACATTGCTGTTGCTTATCCGGTGAATCAGGTCATAGAGATGCAGATTATAACCGCACAGGCTCTTTCTGTTAATGTATGGCGCTGATTGCAGCAATGCAGTTAAAGCACAGAGTCACTCCTCACACTATTTCCGGTTGCTTTGCAGCAAACAACAACAACAGTCCAGAGGGGGACTCCCTCACAAAAAATGTTACATTGCTCTGGACCTTCATCGCGGGCCCCCAGCGGCAGAAATGCTGCCAAAAAAGTAGAGTGCTCATGATCCCTGCTCTTCACGACGTCAGACACTCCCGGGACCTGCTACAATTACCGCGTTACGCCCTGCGCTCTTAGCCTGATAGAGTGCTTCATCTGCCCGGCGAAGCATCGTATCCCTGTCTCCGGCACTGTCTGCCTGCGCGGCCACTCCGGCAGAGATCGTCATGGCTCCCACGTACGGGAACGTTGTGGTGCTCACCAGTTCGCGGATGCGCTCCGCCATCCGGGCCGCATCTTCCACAGACGTCCGGGGCAGCAGGACAATAAACTCTTCTCCGCCAAAACGGCTGACCACGTCACCCGCGCGGCAGGTCTGCCGCAGCAGGCCGGCAAGGCTTACCAGTACCGCATCACCCGCTTCATGGCCGTACCAGTCGTTGATTTTTTTAAAGTGGTCGATGTCAATGGCTATGACGCACTGAGTCGCGTCATCACGGTTCCTGTCTGCCAGCAGCGTAAAGCCACGGCGGTTGCAGAGCCCGGTAAGCGGATCGCTCATGGCCTCGTCGCTGAGCGCAGCCATGCGAGCCGCCACCGCGTGACGGTGATACTGTACGGCTTCCTTCAGGCTGTCGGCTTCATAATACCAGGCCGATACCGAATCGAACGACGCTTCACTGCCTTCATTTCGCACCATACCGGCCAGCTTCTCCAGCGGAGATGCAATACGCCCGGCCACCAGGGTCACCAGAGCGACCGTCAGGACAGTGATCCCCAGAAGGAACCACAGCGCATTTTTTGCGGTTCGCACCAGGATATCCCGGACCGTTTCAGAGGTTCCTGCAATAAAAATGTTCCAGTCGGTATTATGCAGGCTGGCGTAGCCCGTCAGGAACTTCTGCCCGTCAGCTTCCGTGCTGAACCGCCCGCTTTCCGTGGTGGCCAGCCGCTTCTGCAGCGCTGAGTTCAGCGCCATTCTGGTTCCCACCCGTGCCGGGTCGTGACTGAATATGATGAGGCCGTCATTGCTGACGACGGTAACGCTGGATCCGCGGGCGTAAAAATGCAGGCTGAGAATGTCGCTCAGCATGCTCTGTTTTTTGAGGTAGATGGTGCCGCCTATATAGCCCAGATAACTGCCGTCCGGCGTAAACAGGGGCTGCGACAGGAAGATCACGTAGTTACCTGTAGCAGAGGTAAAGGGCGAAGAGATAAACGGCTTCTGCGTGGTAATGGCCTGTCTGCTGGCGTCGGAATGCAGCTTTATGCCGATGAGGCTCAGGCTTTCCGGCGAGGTCGCGGCGATAACGGCGTCGCGGTTAACCACCACTACGGTATTGAAAAAGCCCGACTGCAGCCGCAGGCGATCGGTCTCGTCCCGAAGGCGCCCCGGATCGTTAAGCCCCTTAATCTGCCCGGCGCTCCAGGCGAGCTCACGCTGCGCCGTGGTCAGATAACGATCGGTGGTGTCGGCGAGCTTGCGCGCATAGGCGATGTTGCTCTCAAGCAGGCTGTCCTCAATGTTGCCCTTCTGAAAAATCAGCAGCGATCCGAGCAGCAGGCAGGTGGTCAGGATCACTCCGCCGACGGAGAGTAATATGAGCAACGTACGGAGACGTAATTTACCAGGAAGCATAACGACCAGAGTCCGGAGGAATTATTTTTACAATATAACGATAAATCACCTGATTGAAGCCGAAAGTACATCAGTAAAAGGCTGCCGTTTAGTGTCGTAGAGAGCATGACCTGTACGATATACACTGCCTCATATCTCAGAAGCTCGCTTCCGGAAGCCATCTCTGAAACGGGCTGATTTCATATCTGCACGGCAACCGACCCGATCAAAAGCCCGGCTATCTTAACTGGCAGGAATTTGTCAGGGGCTCAATTCAATGAGACATGACTGACCGGTCTTCAGGCCGGACGTTATGCCACAATGCTGTCACACCTCCACACCGGCACAAGAGTTAAACCCCGCTCACCGGCTTTGGGCCGCGTCTTTCTGAGAGAAAATTTTCACTGACTACTCAGAAAAAACAGCCCGCACACCCGGCGACTTAAATTAGACTACGGATCTTCGGGGTCTCTGTAATGCTAAAAAACGCGTTACCCGCTAAGCCTCTGAAACGCCTGTATAGCCATCAGGTATGAGCCGTTCTTTTACCCGAACGGGACACAAGAGCATTTTGCTTGTAGGATTTTATCCTTGAAAGGGCAAACCGGATGACATTAATCCAGTGCGGGTCAGCAGAGATTAATAGAGACCGCTTAAGAGAGGTGTGCAGCTCACTCCATGTCGCAACCCGGTCTCCGGGATCAAGACCAATCTTTCCGCTCAGATGCATCAGTGCTGCATTTATATCAGATTGGATGCTTTGATATCCCTCTCCTGATTGATGCAGACAAGCCAGTCTTTTTATCTGAACCTCATATTCAACCGCAAGCACACTGTTCATCTGTACCCTCATCTGAATCCCGGAATTAACAATAAGTATAGGTTAATGAAACTGTCTGAATTAAAATTCCCCGATAGATCCTCTCAGGGCCTGATGTGGTCATTCCAGTGAACCGCGGATGGCAAAGGCATGCTGCCTCATGCGCTGATGATGACATAACCTGCCCACGGGACACTTTAATGATTAGCAATTAACTGAAAGATAAGGGTTTATCTGACATAATAACCAATTTCGTTTACGTCAGCGATACGGTAACGCTGAACTGTCCGGTGAGAGTCCCTAATATTCTCTGATGTCAGGATACCTCAGCAGTTTCTCTTCTCAAAAATGTGAGATTTCGTACGCTGACAGGATGCCTACAGCGCAACGCTTATCGGAGCACCCAGTCGTGTAAATCGAATATCTGTGACAGCACGTGAGCAGAAACGGTTAGGAAATAAAAGGAAAGCGAAGCCGGAATACAGACAAGGCAGTTTTCCTGAGGTGGCCGTTGAAAGTGTGTGTAACAAGGATACCTCCACCGTGACGTTCTACAGAGATAACCTGCGTCATGAGTTTCTTATAAGGTGATAAACTGCCAGAGAAATATTTTCCTACCATTTCCCGGGGAAGAAGGTCGTTATAGTTCATAGCCGTCTGATATGACCTGAATTTCCAAGAACAGGAAATGAATTTTAGCGTAAAACTGACTTTTTTCACGTCCCGCTTTCAATTTTCTGATTTAATCACATATTGAGAGAAAAAATACTTTTTCGACTGACAGGGAGCAGACTAAATTTTCTAAGTGGCGGAAAGCCGCTCGGCGGGATCGATAATAAATCGGGTTAATCAATCTGATATTGAAAATTCTTCTTCCCCGTAATGGGAGAGGACATTCAGAATGTGCGATCCGATGAATATTTGAAATAGATTCTTTTAGGCTGCCACATTTGACAGGCAGCAGAACCTGGAGTTTTCATGATAAGTATAATCATGCGCAGTGGTCACACAGAGGCTCTACTGAGCTGGCCGATTCGGGGCACCTGATGATGTTCCTGATGTGGCAACTTTTTGTCCGGAATATTTCACGATGACACAGTTAACCGGCTTAAGGCATTCAGGGAGTTATCTGGGGCGAATGACAATCCATGCCGCTGCTGAGGATTCTGGTATTTTCAACATACAGAGTCGTCGACTGCTTCAGAGCTATCGTACAGACGGTACGACGGTCATGGCTGAACGGTGACGCAGCTGGCCCAGCAAATATTAACCGCCTGCAGGCCTTCCTGAACGTGCAGTTCAGCTCATGCGCGAGCGCTATCCTGATTTGTTCCGACTCTTAATAGCGAGAAGCTGGCCGGGCTGCGCGGCGTTGTATTGTCTATAGATATTGCGCGAATACTGCTGACGCAGTCATCCCTCTGGATCTGCAGACAATGCGCCATTAAAATTCAGCAACCGCGCTACCAGCGCGTGTGTTTGTGAGCTGGCTGACCTAAAGATTTGAGCCACTGATTTTACCGCTTCGCTGGAATTTTTACGGGCTTATCCTAATATCAAAATGTCGCTTCTACTTCCCTGTATTAACGGCATACTCCGATTGATCATGACTGGCACCCTGTGTGCAGCCCGGACGCCATCAGTGCCGGGCTTTTTTGCATTTCGAAACTATCACTTCTGAAACGGCACCAAATCGGCTAATCCGTTCAGTAAATTCTTATCATGGAACTTTTCAAAACGTTCAAGCTTCTGTTGCTATAATAGCGACGTATTCATATACACACAGCAAGCGTTATGCGTACGAAAAGAGAATTTCCAGTTGAACGAATTTTTTACCCGCCTCTGCGCGGGTTTTTTTATGACTAACGACTGGACTATTCAGGAACCACCATTATCATAAGAGCGTTCCGGTTCTCCTCGGAATTACCAACATTCTATTGCTATATCAGGCATTTAAATATGCCGCCCGGACTTACTTGCTCCGGGCTTTTTTTTACCCAAAAACTGTCTCATCTGTATTCAGGTTTAACCGGGATTTACTGTCTTAAAGATTTCTGATATTTACAATAAGATCCCAGGGTTAAGACTTTACATACGAGCTTAATTATTATTGCTAAAAATCAGACCATTACACTAAATTCGGGTTATATAACGAATTCAGTTTGTGTTAATAGCGTTCAATATTCCCTTTAATATGAGTGATGTGATGATGTACGTTACAAACTCCAGTTCAACGCCCGCTCCATTTTTGTAAGCAGTTTTTTTCTTCGTCCAGGCGGCTCAGATCGCAACTTTTGTTGCTGGAAAGTGCATGATGGTAACAAACCAGAAGGTTCGATAGTTACCCCCAAAGATTGCCCGCGCTTTAGCTCACTCGCTGCGCGGGCTTTTTTACTGCTATGGTTTACATTAATTACCGGCGTGAATAACTGATGCTGTGTCTGCAGAGGGCTGAGTGGGATACCTGTTTATTCCGGCTTTGACCACGGCGCTTGTGAGTATGATTTTGTTTTTAATGCAGGCACAATGGACTCCCATGCTCTGGTGACCCGACGCATCATTGCAGGCCAATAAGAACTATAAAAGATTATTATGAACTCTCCGCACAGGACTGAACTCAAGGGCAGCCTGTGCTTTTTTTTGCGTGCAACCGGGCAAATTTACTGCGCTCCCGGCGGAACTCCATCATTTAATGGCATAACATTTGTAACCTGGAAGCGCATCACAGCGATTACGCCCTGATGGGCCAGGTCAGGAGCCGCGGGAGTATCCGATCAATGCACTTCGCGCGCGTCCCGCCTGCCACCGGACACGCCCTGCTCCTGAAATCAGGGCGCGCGCCCTCCTGGCGATGCTGACCCCGTCTATCGACGGTATGAACAATCGCTTTAACCGGTTTGAAGCGGATCCTTTCATTCAGTGTATGCCGAAAGCGACCTTACAAAATACCGATGGATGAGGAACTTTTGCTTCTGAAAAAACACCGCTATCTGTGACTGAATCTTTTGTCAGACGCAGGCTGGCTGATATGCTCCGGCCCCGAAGTCTGTGTCAGGTTGACTCTTTCAGTTCAATAAGGAATAAGAATGCAGCCGTATGATTTAAAGAATACCGTTATAAGACAAACTGCCAGTAAAGTCAGAGGATAACATAACCTTATTTTTATGCCTGCTGCGGGAAAAAGTTCCTCGCAATAAAGATATTATCTTTAATGAAGGTGCGAAGGAAACAATGCCCCTGACAGATTAGGTGAACAAATTTTACAATCACCCTAAAAAGCCGGCCGTGTTTTACCGTCGTTAATATCATACGTGCGTTATTTAACATTGCTCAGCGTATCAGGTTTTCTTTACGCGCATTTCTGAAATGCCCCCCAGCTTTCGGAACAAAAAATAATATCTACCTGAATTTTTTACGGCTACGGTGCAGCCGGAAAATTGAGGAAAATACGTTACTTTTATTCAGAATGATATTGAGCAGGTTAAAAATCACTTCAGGTCCGGCTTACTGGGATACATATTATGATTACCATTAATGAAAATTTTACGGCATAACAACGGATCCGGAACATGGAGCAGCCTTCCGTCGTGGACCGGAAGCTGATCAGGAACATCTCCTCTGCTACCGGGAAGATGCCTGATCATTTTGACGTCAGCCTTCTCTCTCTTCCGGAGTGATTTTGCATTATCCCGTTCTCACCAGGCACGGAGGGTAGAGTGCCTGGTACGATCGTGACGGGCCCTTCTTGCTGAAGTTCGCTTTATCCTCAGTGAGTTACGGTACATTTTCCGCCGGAAACGCCGCCGATCGCCCCGCTTTTTATTCCGGGCCGACCAGGTTATTCTCCGTATACGGGAGAATAGCCGGAAAACGGATCGAAACCGGATCCGGGGCGGATCGATTTATTCCCGTGGTTTTTGCTGGACAGACAGGGGAAAATACGTTCTCACCCGCCCGACGACGGAGATTTAAATTCTGAGCACTTTACCCCGCGAAATGACGCAGAATTCACGCAGCGGCGTCACCGGTCACTTTTCAGCCGATCCGGGCGCCGCGCGCTACTTTGACTATGAAAGCGCCGTGGCGCTGCGCAACCTCGCCGCCGCGTACGGCACCGACATGCCCCGCTACCTGCTGGCGCCCGAGGTGGCCGTGCTGCTGGCAAAGGTGACTGATCTCCGCAAGCGGCTGTTCATCGACGCGCTGTGGAACACCGGCGGGCGGCTTAACGAAATTCTGCCGCTGGCCCGGGAGGACTTCGTGCTGGACGACCCGCTCACCGGCGCCCCGCTGTCGTCACCCTTCGTGGTGCTGCGCACCCTCAAGCAGCGCAGGCTGGAAGAGGCCGCAAGAAACCGCAGCCGCCGGCGCGGCCGCCCGACGAAGGAGGAGCAGCAGGCGGAGCGGGAGGCAGAGGCGGAAATTCAGGAGAACCCGCCGCGCGCGGTGCCGCTCACCGATCCGGGGTTCGTGCAGCGCCTGAGGGAGTGGTTTGCGACGGTGAGCCCGCCGGCGGGCGCCCGGCTGTGGGACATCAGGAGCGAGGACACCGCGCGCAGCTGGATCTCACAGGCGGTCGCGGCCGCCGGGCGTGACGGTGTCACCTTCTCCATCCGGCCGGTGACGCCCAAAACGTTCCGGGACTCGTTTGCGATGCACCTGGTGCAGCACCAGGTGCCGCAGAAGGTGATCCAGACGCTGATGGGGCACAAGGACGCGAAGTCCACCGAGTGGTACACGCGGGTGTTTGCGCTGGACGTGACCCGCCAGCTCGGCGTGCGGTTCTCGATGGATCCGTTAGAGGCACGCTCACTGCTGCTGCCCGGGGGGTGCCTGTGATAGCGGACTGGCGGGATTTTGTGACGCTGCCGGACCTGCTGCTGATGGCCGGGCTCGCGGTGGTGAATCTTTATCTCTGGGTGAATCTTGTCTGCTCCGCGATAAACTGGCGGCGCCGGCGCGCAAAGCTCAGGAGCCGGGAATACTGGTTTCGTCATCAGCCGCCTGCGCATTCCCCGCTGCCCCTGCTATTCGTCACGCTGGCCACCGGACTGATCAGCGTATGGATGCTGGGCGTGCTGCTGCCCGTGATCTAGGCAGGAAAGATATCAGGGGGACGCCCGGCGGGAAAATTTCCGGTGAAGCGGGTAACGTTCTGATTGCTGACGGCGCGTGATTATCCATAATAAAGCTCCGTTTATCATCCGGATCTGATCGTATGCTCCTCAGGAAAAAAAAATACCGCACTCACGGCGAGGATCGCCTGCTCGCCCTCACGCTTGCCACCACGGCGGGCGTCCTCAACGCCATGGCCTTCGGCGCGTTTGGCTTCTTCCCTTCCCACATGACGGGTAATACCTCCCAGCTGTCCGCAGAGGCGGGCAGCTATGATTTGCAGGGCCTGCTTTTTCTGGCGGTGCTGATCCTGGCCTTCGTGACGGGTGCCACGCTGGCGCGTCTCGCCGTGGCCTTCGGGCTGCGGCGTAACGTGCGCACGGTATTCTGCCTGGTACTGCTGTGTGAGGGCGCGCTGCTGCTGGCCACCTCGCTGGTTGAAATCCGCTGGTACAGCGTCCGCAACAATGGCGAGGTGCTGGTCACGCTCGCACTGCTGATGGGCCTGCATAACGCCACCTCCACGCAGCTTTCCGGCGGGCGGGTCAGGTCAACGCACGTGACCGGAACCCTGACCGATGCCGGTATGGCGCTGGGCTCCTGGCTCCGGGCGTCGGTGAGCCGGCGCGAGGCGGCCGATGCGCCCGCGCACCGGGCGCTGCTCGGCACGCACCTCGTGACCATCGTCTCGTTCCTGTCGGGGTGCGTGGCCGGCTATTTTCTCTTCATCCGGTTTGGCTTCAGCGCCATGGCGGGGCTGGCCGGCCTGCTCATCCTCATCGCGCTCGGGGGCATCGCCCGCGCGCTGCATCTGACCGGCAGGCGATTCCGGTAGCGGCCGGTACCTTCAGCGACGGCGGTCACGTGCAGATGAAAGCACCCTGACCGCTGGATCCACGGGCCGTTCCGGCCGGCGGCCAGCGAGTGATAAGCAGCCGTCAGTATGATGGATCGCGCGGGCACCTGCTGAACGTCCTTTTATCTGCCATCTTTAAGTCTGCTCGCTTATCTTTCCGGGGAAATTATGTCACTGCGCTCGCTTCAGGCTCTCTGCCTGGTCAACTTTTTTATGGCAGACGTCAGGGACGGCCTGGGGCCGTTTCTGGGGATCTTTATGACGGAGCATCACTGGAAGCCGGAGTCCATCGGCTGGGTGATGACCTCAGCAGGCGTGGCCAGCCTGCTTGTCACCTTACCGGCAGGCATCGCGGCCGACGCGGTCAGAAACAAGCGGCTGATGCTGGTCACCGGCACCCTGACCATTATTCTGGCAACCCTCATGCTCTGGTATTTTCCCGGTCCCGCCGTAACGGTGGTCTCTCAGGTCATGACCGGGCTGGCGGCCGCGTTCATTGCTCCCCTGATGACCGCCATGACGCTGGGCCTGACGGGGCCCGAAAAGTTTGGTCATCAGACGGGAAGAAACGAAGCGTTTAACCATGCGGGTAACATGACGGCGGCCGCGGTGGCAGGCGCCTCTGTCTGGTACTGGGGAACCGGGGCCGTTTTTGTGCTGATGACGGTGATGGCCCTGCTGGCCACGGTCTTTGTGATGGGGATCCGCGAGCGCGACATTGATAACCGGCTTGCCCGCGGGCTGAATGCGGACGCCGGCCACGCTGCCCTTCCGCGCCTGTCTGTGCTCCTTCACGAGCCCGCGCTGCTCATCGGCGGCATTACGGTTCTGCTGTTTCATCTGGGTAACGCGGCCCTTCTGCCCATGCTGAGCGTCCGGGTGGCGGCTTCACCGGAGGCGGGAATAAATCCGGGCGTGTTTGCCGCGGCCACCGTGATTATTTCGCAGGCCGTGATGATCCCGGTCGCGCTGTACGCCGCGCGCCGGGCGCAGCGCACGGGCTACCTTACCCTCATCACCGCGGCCCTGTGTATCCTGCCCGTGCGGGCTGCCGTGGCCTCCCTCGGCGACGGCATCGCGTTCATGCCCGCGATCCAGATACTGGACGGAATGGCGGCAGGTCTTCTCGGAGTTGCCGTACCGGGCTTTGTGGTCAGGGTGCTTGACGGTAAAGGGCACACCAACGCCGGCCAGAGCTTTATCCTGCTGATGCAGGGAGCCGGCGCCGCCCTGAGTCCGGCCATGACGGGCACCCTGATTTCACACTACTCCTACTCCGCCGCGTTTGCTGCGATGGCCGCGCTGGCCGTGCTTGCGCTCATTATATGGCTTGCAGGACAGCGAGCCTCACTGCTGGCGACAGCTGCGCCGCAATCTCTGTCCGGAGAAGAAACCTGACCCGCCCTTGGTCTCGTATTTTCTGCTAAACACAGAGGCGTGGATTCAGGCAAGGGGCTCCGGCTCAGGACAGTGATTACCGATCAGTGCTCTGCCTGCGCAGCCGGCCTGACCTGTATCAGCCGGAGAAATTCTGTTATTGCTCCGCTGAATTCTGCCGCTATTACCGGGCGCCATTAACTTGCTTCAAGAGCTGTCATCTGATTGCTCAGGATTTCCCCCTGCCTTTCCAGCAGACTGACTTTCTCCTGCAGGGCCCGGACCTGCGCTTCCTCCTTTGCAGCATGCTCACAGACATTCGAATAGAAATTCTGCTTTTCCCTGGTACATGACGCCCTGTCGTAGCCCGCGCTGGCGCTGGTCTTATAGAGCAGCTGCTGAGCCTCCGTCATCTTTCGGTTAATCAGATCCCGTTCGGCACTCAGTTCGCTGAGCCTCGCCGCTTTCCGCTCTGCGGCCTGTCGCCGCTCCCCGCTGTTCAGCGCGCTGAGCGTGCTTTTCAGGTCCGCATTTTCCTGCAGGAGCTGGTCATACCGCTCTCCGAGGCTCTTCATGCTCTCCCGGTAAGCGGCGGACAGCTCGCCGGAGCGTTTGCTGATGGTGTCTTCACGGCTGGCCTGTGCGGCGTCGTAGCGATTCTGCACGGCACGCAGCTCCTCATGCAGAAGCGAATTCTGCAAAGTCAGTCCCGCGATCCGCCCCTCCTTTTCACCCAGCGTGGTGGCGTTCAGCGCGTACCAGGTCAGACTCACAGACGCTATGACCAGTATGGCGCTGCTGATGAACCACCTCATAACGGGATGAGTTCTGATTACTGCCGGGATCCATTCGGGCTGGCTGAGCATGGGATAAAGAACCTTAATTTCCTGAAAGAAGAGCAATATAGCAGACCCTTACCGCACACAGCATCCTTAAGCCGAGCGCCCTTACTGCCCTGTGATTTCGGCACACAGAGGACGGAGTCAGCCCGTCAGTGTCGGGGCATCAGGAAAAATCCGTAAACGTGACGTTGTGCAGGAAAATTTACCTGTGTGAACCATACTTTTCAGTGTAAAGCACTGCATGCGGAGGGTCCGCAGCAGCCCGTCAGTCAACTGAGGACACCGGCATGAACGAAGATCGTATCAGCGGAAACTGGAAGCAGTTCAAAGGCAAAGTGAAGGAGCAGTGGGGCAAGCTCACCGATGACGATGTGGACGTGGCGGAAGGAAAGCGCGACCAGCTGGTCGGCCGCATTCAGGAGCGCTATGGCTACGGCAAGGATCAGGCCGAAAAAGAACTTAAAGAATGGGAAGACTCCAACCAGTACAAATGGTAGATATCAGACGCACTGGGAAAACCGGCTGGCCGCCGGTTTTTTTTGAGTGGTAAGCCGCTGCGCGCGGCAGGCTATGCCGCCGGCAGCGGCAATTCCTCCCTGGCTCTGTGCGAAAATCCGCAATCCGCCCTCAGTTACCGCGATAGGTTGAGTATCCGTACTGACTGAGAAGCAGCGGAATGTGATAGTGCTGATCGGTACTGGTCACGCTGAACATCACCGGGATCTCCGGGAAGAAGGTTGGCTGAGCGTTCTTTTTGTAAAAGTCACCGGTTTTGAAAATCACGCGGTATACGCCTGTCTGTGCCTTCTGATCCGATGGGTAGAGCGCCGTGATGCGCCCCTGTCCGTCAGTGGTTCCCTGACTTAACCTGATCCATTCCTCCCCCTGCTTTCTGTCCAGCTCGACCTCGATCCCTGCCGTCGGCACGCCGGTCTGGAGATTCAGCACGTGCACGCTGAGCGGATTTTTCATTTCTGCGGCAAAGCCGGTCGCACTCATCACACTCAACGAGCCACCCAGTAAATAATGCTGCCATTTCATCTTAACTTCCTTCTGGTTTACTAACCCGGGAAGGATAAGTCAGACAGCATAAAGCCGAACACATCTATGGGGGTTGAGGGCCAATGGAACGAAAACGTACGTTAAGGAGATAATTCATTGTTTAAATTGAAATTTAATGACCTGAGTTCTCCCTTTTGAATATCATCCGGCAGCGTGAACGTATAATGCCCCAGCATATTGATATGTCCGTGCATCAGCGGGGATAACCGGGCGATATCCTCATCTCCGGTTTCTTCTCCATGACTGCGCATCCAGCTCAGCGCTTCCTGCATATAAAGCGTGTTCCACAATACCACCGCGTTAGTGACAAGCCCCAGTGCGCCAAGCTGATCTTCCTGCCCTTCACGATAGCGCTTTCTGATCTCCCCACGCTGACCATAACAGATGGCCCGGGCTACAGCATGGCGGCTTTCTCCCCGATTCAGTTGGGTCAGGATCCGGCGACGATAATCTTCATCATCAATATAATTAAGAAGATACAGCGTCTTGTTGACACGCCCAACTTCCATGATGGCCTGCGCTAGTCCTGACGGCCGCGAGCTCTTCAGCAGTGAGCGAATGAGTTCTGAAGCGTGAATGGTGCCCAGCTTCAGCGAACCTGCTGTTCGCATCATCTCATCCCACTGATTCTCTGCCTTCGACAGATCTGCACATCCCCGGGCCAGCGCATCCAGCGCGCCGTAGTTTGCCGACTTATCCACCCGCCAGAAAACGGCCTCACCGGCATCAGCAAGCCGGGGCGAAAACTGATATCCCAGCAGCCAGAACAGGCCAAAGATAATGTCGCTGGCACCTGCCGTATCCGTCATGATCTCAACGGGATTAAGCCCTGTCTGCTGTTCCAGAAGGCCTTCCAGCACAAAAATGGAATCCCGTAATGTGCCAGGGACCACGATGCCGTGGAAGCCAGCGTACTGATCTGAGACGAAGTTGTACCAGGTGATGCCACGCCCGGAGCCAAAATATTTTCTGTTCGGCCCGGAATTGACCGTTTTCACCGGCGTGACAAAGCGCATGCCGTCTGCTGAAGCCACCTCACCACCACCCCAGCGACCGGCAAGCTCCAGCGTGGACTGAAAATCAACCAGCCGTGCATTGGCGCTGACCAGCGTTTCTGCTCGGAGGTAATTCTGTTTCACCCAACTGAGCCGGTGGCGGGTCAGTGCAGGTATGTTGTGCTTTATCAGCGGTCCCAGACCGATATTGCAGGCTTCAGCCATCAGTACCGCACACAGGCTGACGTGCAGATCCTGCGCTCGCGCTCCGGCCTCACTGACATGCGTGAACTCTCGTGTAAAGCCCGTTCTGGCATCGATTTCGAGCAGCAGTTCAGTCAAATCGATCGGAGGAAGCAATTGTCTGACCCGGCTGTTGAGGTGAAGCAATGACGGCGGCTCCTCCAGTTTCTCCAGGCTACTGATTGTCAGGGAGGGATATTTACCGTCATTGCAGATATGGACTTCCGCATTTCCTTCAAAGCGTGATGCGACTGCTTTCCAGGTTTCATTCAGCTGAACGGCCAGCTGTTGCACACCTTTATGTCCGTCAGTGGGATGTCCCAGCGCCCGGCAGACGGGCATACGCTGCGCCTGCCACTCTTCACACTGCAATAACTTCTCGCGGGGGTCTCCCCAGCGATCGCTGTTTTTCAGCCAGATATCCCGGCGGCGTAATGCATCCTGAATGCGTTCCAGCAGACACAGTGAATAACCGGCGCGTTGTATCCGGCCCTCCGCATCGTATACCAGGCGCTTCCAGGGGCCGGTAATAATATGTTCAGGCGCGTCATCGAGAAGACGCTTTTTTGAGCCGTTCAGTTCGGCCAGATAATGAATGGCGGCCAGCGTATGTTCTCCGGCAGGCACCGCGCGGAAATGCAGGTCACGCAATACCGCCGGAAGGAAACGTTTCACTCGACCGTACTGCTCCACCATTTCGTCATGGAAATTGTTGTTCTGGGGCCGGGCCAACTCATTAACCTTGATGACGGATTCTGCCAGTCTGTTTTTCGATACGCAGTTGAAGATGGCTTGCCTCAGTTCAACATCATCAGCCTGATCATCCAGCAACAGTGAACATGCCCGCGCCAGTAACAGCGCTGCCCGGTCAAGATCTTTCAGCGTCCTGAGTCGTTTTTTCTGCCCCGTTTTCTTCGCCTCACGGGTGATATCCAGTATCAGCATATCGAGCACATCAACGGCTTCATCCAGTGCTGCTGTCTCCTGCGCCTTAACGAATGCAGTGAGTACGGCCAGCTTTCTCTGCTGTGGCATACGTGCGATGTATTTTACCGATGCCATGCCCGCATAGCGGGCCAGATTGCGCAGTTGTATGGCGGGCAGCCCGGTAAAGTTCAACCGGGAAAACTCAAGGTTTCGCAGCCGGGTATACCGTTCCAGCGCTTCTGTAAACGCCGGACCGCTGACGGTGACCGGTCCCTTTTTCAGTTGCTCCAGCGGTGAAATCCGCTGCCCCTCAGGAATGTCCAGCAGCTCCGTCACGCGGGCTATCTGCCAGCTATCAGGAAGCGCGGCCAGCTTTTTCCAGAGCCGCTGATTTGCACGTTCGCGTATTTCACTGACGAGACGTACAAGCGTGGTTGCTCCGGGCAGCAGTACCTTATTCTGAAGCAGCCATGCGGTGGCAAAATCGAACATCAAACCGGGCCTCTCATTACTCAGCCAGGCGCGGGTATACAGCAGGCGTTTCAAGCGGAAAGACCAAGGGAAATTGCCAAATTCATGATAGCCATAATGTTCTTTAATTAACGCGGTATGCTCTCTGCGGGTAGTGTCCCGTTCAGAATAGCGAGAGAGTATTTCCGGGCGGAGGATATTAAGTTGCACGGCGACAAATCGCTGAACGCCTGGCAGGATCTGGGTTAAATCCGTCAAAAAGGTACCCAGGAAACGGGCTGTTGTGAGCTGAAGCGCTATTCCCAGACGGTTATGCTTTCCCCGTCGCAGGTTAATGAAAGCAAGGTCCCGCTCATCAAGATGAAAATAGCGGGCCAGTTGCACGTCATTGGGTTCTGCAACGTAACAACCGTAGTTCTGTTCCTGCTCAGTGGTCAGAAAATCGACGGGCATATCGGCCTCCCTGCCTGACGGCAATTTGTTAACAACTTCGTAACCGTCCGAAATGTTATAAATTGTCGGACACCAAAAAAAGGCATCATATATGTGTCCGTTAAATCGTTATTTTGTTATAACAGACATCACCTGTCCGATATTTGATTTAGGATACATTTTTATGCGACTTTTTGGTTATGCACGGGTATCAACCAGCCAGCAGTCTCTCGATATTCAGATCAGGGCGCTCAGAGATGCAGGGGTGAAAGCCAACCGCCTCTTTACCGACAAGGCATCCGGTAGTTCAACCGAGCGCGAAGGGCTGGATTTGCTGAGGATGAAGGTAGAGGAAGGAGATGTCATTCTGGTGAAGAAGTTGGACCGTCTGGGACGAGATACTGCCGATATGATCCAGTTGATAAAGGAATTCGATGCACAGGGGGTGTCTGTCCGGTTTATTGATGACGGGATCAGCACCGAAGGAGAAATGGGAAAAATGGTGGTGACCATTCTGTCCGCTGTTGCTCAGGCCGAGCGCCGCAGAATACTGGAACGAACAAATGAAGGCCGTGAGGATGCGAAGCTGAAAGGCATCCTGTTTGGCCGCCGGCGCACTATAGACAGAAACAGCGTGCTGGTGCTTCACAGTAAGGGCGTGGGGGCAACGTTTATAGCCCGGCAGCTCGGGATTGCCCGTTCCACGGTCTATAAAATTCTTGAGGACGGAAAGTCCGCTTAGAGCGTAAGAAGTCCGCCATTAAATTTTGCTTAAGAAGGAGGCTCAGCCCTGGCACGATAGCTCTCATTCTACGTTTTTCGGTCACTGATTTCTCCCAGCCTGTGCATGAATACCGCATGCGCCAGCGCGTCACGGGCTTCATCTTTATACAGCCTCGCCTGTACCTTACAACGCAGTGCAGGATCGCGGAATCAGTAGAGGATAAACAGCGTTAGTTCAATGCGGCGAATTTCTCTCAGTGCTTCGGCCAGCCCATAGCATTGGCTACGAAAATCCTCTCAGCCCCCTCCAATATAAAGCTGGATTAACGCCCAATGAATCAGAACGATTGTGTTTGGAAAAACTTTAAAGCCGTGGCCAGATTTTGTTGACAACTTTAATGAGGATATGTCCATGAATTGTGCATTGAACAAAAAAAATTGTGCAACTATGCCAGTAAGTGTATGGAGATAACAGTTAACTAATTGATATATATGAATTTTATTTAAATCTGATTTGTTAAGAAAAGCCATCATCGCTGCGAATGTAAGCGATATTTCTTATTTCGATTGCCGGATATTGAATTTGTGATGCATGTTGACCATGCAATACTGATTTTGAGAATTTTATAATAAAGAAAGTGTGAGCCTGCCAAAAAGCATGTGACCGCGCTGTACCGCTGAAATGCTGGGGAATTATGATTCGACTGGAAAATATCACTAAGACCTATCCCGGCAATACTCATCATGCTATCCATTCTCTGAATATAAATATCAAGCAGGGAGAGATTTGCACCTTTGTCGGCCCTAGCGGCTGCGGCAAAACAACCACCCTGAGGATGATCAACCGCCTCGACACTCCTGACGACGGCGAGGTCTACATTCAGGGCGAAGCGCTTTCGACGGCGGATATTATTCAGGTGCGCCGTAAAATAGGCTTTGTGATGCAAAGTCCAGCCCTGTTTCCTCATCGTACGGTGGCGGAAAACATTGCCACCGTACCGCGACTGCTGAAATGGGATAAGCACGCCATCAGCCGCCGCATTGACGAGCTGGTGACATTGATGTCGCTGGATCCGCTGCTGCTGAAACGTTATCCCCATCAGCTCTCCGGTGGCCAGCAGAGCCGCGTCTCGATTGCCCGCGCACTGGCTGCCGACCCACCGATCCTGCTGATGGACGAACCCTTCGCGGCCATCGACCCGGTGGTGCGTTTAAAGCTGCAGGAAGAGCTGCTTGCGCTGCAGGCTCGCCTGCGCAAAACCATTATCCTGGTCACACACGACATCAACGAAGCCATTCGCCTGGGTGACCGCATCGCAATCTTCCAGGAAGGCGGCATACTCGCGCAGTTTGATACCCCGGACCAGATCCTGTCGCATCCGGCCAGTGGCTTCGTGCAAAACTTTATCGGACCTGAGCCGGCGCTCAAGCGGCTGGGCAGGCTTCGCGTCGGCGATCTGCCGCGACATGATGTTGCGCTGATTGCTGCTGACGGACAGCGGCTCTCCACAGACTTTCCACTCTTGACCGTGCAACATCAGCTTATGGTTGATAGAGATCGCCGTCCGCTACGCTGGCAGGGCAATGTTGAAGCAGCGCCGCTGCGGCTGGTGCGCGATGAACAGTCGCTGCTGCACGCCTACAACGATCTGCTCAGCACGTCGCAGGGGGTGCTGATAAGAGTCAGCGAAGATGGCTGCTACGCCGGGTCGGTCGACAGCGGCCTGCTGAGCGCCGCGCTGCAGCAGCACGGTGGACGGCATGATTGAGTGGCAATGGATCGCCGACAACGCCGCCATGATCGGTCAGCTTTTCCTTGAACATCTGCAGATGGTGGTGCTGTCGCTGACGCTGGGCACGCTGTTAACGACGCTGATGCTGCTAATCTGCACTCGCTGGCCGTCTCTCGCCACGCCGCTGATATCGTTTAGCGGCGTGCTGTTTACCATCCCCTCACTGGCGATGTTTATTCTGCTGCTGCCGTGGACCGGGCTGACCGTCACCACGGCGGTGATAGGGCTGACGCTCTATTCTCTGCTGATTCTTATGCGCAACGTGCTTGCAGGGATGCAAAAACTGCCGGCGGATATTCTCGAATCGGCACGCGCACTGGGGTATACCCGCCTTGGCCGTTTTATTGAAATTGAAATTTTCCTGATCCTGCCGTCGCTGTTCGCCGGCCTGCGGATTGCCGCAGTAACGCTGGTCGGGCTGGTGATCGTCACTGCGTTGATTGGCCAGGGCGGGCTGGGGCAGTTGATGATCGCCGGATTTAACCAAAACTTCCTGACGCCAATCCTGATAAGCCTGGCTCTGAGCCTGCTGCTGTCGCTGATGCTTGACCTGCTGATTACCCGCATCGGCTATTGTTTAACCGGGTGGACGCGCTGATGACGGTAATTATTGATACCTGGCACTGGTTCCTGCAGGGCGCACACTGGAGTGGCGACCTCGGCATCTGGCAGCGGCTGGGGCAACATCTCTACTACGTGCTGGTCAGCCTAGCGATAGCTACCCTGATCGCCCAGCCGCTGGGCATCCTGTTCGGCTACCTGCAGCGCGGCGCATTTCTGGCGATCAATCTGTTCAATATCGGCCAGGCCTTCCCGTCGCTGGGCATTGTTTTACTGTGCATCATGCTGTTTGGCTTCAACGACGTACCGGTGTTTATCGCTCTGGTCGCGCTGGCTATTCCCCCCATGCTGACCAACACATGTGTCGGCATCAGCCAGGCCGACAGAACTCTGCACGAGGCTGCACAAGCGATGGGTATGACCCCGCTGCAGGCATTGTTGAAGGTACGCATCCCCCTGGCAATGCCGCTTATTTTTGCCGGCATCCGCACATCGCTGTTACAGCTGATCGCCACCGCGGTGGTGGCCGCCTATGCCGGACTCGATGGCCTGGGCCGCTTTTTGATTGATGGCCTTGGCCAGCGTGATTTCCCGCAGGTCATTGCCGGCTCGCTGGTCGTTTCGCTGCTGGCCGTCGGCTGCGAGTTACTGATGTCGTTTATTGCCCGGCGCTGGTTTGCCTTAACGCTGCCCGCCGCCCGTTAACTTCCCACATAGTCGCTACGTACTATTCAAAAGAGAGCATGATGATGAAAAAATGGTTTGCTAAACGTAAATTAACCCAGGCAATGCTGCTGGCTATGGGGTTGAGCGGGATGCCGCTGGCTGCCCTCGCTGAGACCGTCACCATCGGCGGAGCCAACTTCTCTGAGCAAACCGTGCTGGTCAATATCTATGCCGCGGCGCTGCAGCAGCAGGGAATTGAGGTTAAAACCCGGCTTAACCTCGGTAACCGCGAAATCATCATTCCGGCGCTGAAAACCGGCGAGCTGGACATTGCACCGGAATACCTGGGGGCGCTATTAAACTATTATCATCCGGACACCCGGGTGACCACCCAGCAGGAGGTCACCCGCGAACTGAGCGCCACCTTGCCGGCTGACTTTGCCTTACTGAACGCGGCGGCGGCGAGTTCGATTACCGCCTGGGCGGTGAGCGAAGAGACGGCGAAAAAGTATCAGCTGAAAACGCTGTCTGACCTGGCGAAAGTGGCACCGCGCCTGGTGGTCGGTGGCCCACCAGAGCTGGCAACCCGTGCGCTCGGGCTGCCGGGTCTAGAGCGGGTCTACGGCATCAGGTTTAAAGCTGTCAAATCGCTGGATATGGGCGGCCCGCTGAGCCGGCTGGCGCTCAACTCCGGAAAAATTGATGTGGCCACAGTGGTATCGACCCAGGGTGATCTGTCGAAAGAAAAGTGGGTGGTGCTGGAGGATGATAAACACGAGCAGCCCGCACAGAACGTGGTGCCGTTGGTGCATAAAGGCGCAGTATCGGCGAAAGCCGGGCAGGTGCTTAACCGGGTGTCGGCGCGCCTGACCACCGCCGATCTAATTGAGCTGAATAAGCAGGTCGACGTCGAGCATAAAGACCCGGCTAAGGTCGCCGGGCAGTGGGTTAAAACCAACCTGAATACCCATTAATCCATTTGCGCCCGGCAACGGCCGCCACTCTCAGCGAGCAATCAGTATGACCCAAACCACGGCCATTTTTAATCTGTTCTTCTTTAATCCTCAGGGGGATTACCGCTTCTCCTGGCGCCATCCGCAGTCCCCCGGCAGGGAGATTTTCTCTCTCAAGTACTATGCCGCATTGGCGCGTCGCGCCGAGGAGGCGGTGCTGGATAATATTTTCATCGCCGATCACGTGGCGGTGTGGGATACGGTGCCCAGTGGTATTCCGCATTACGCGAACCTGCGGCTGGAGCCAATCACCCTGTTAGCGGCGCTGGCCGCGGTGACTAATCACATCGGCCTGATGGCCACCGCCTCGACCTCCTATAACGAGCCGTACAACCTGGCGCGCTACTTCGCATCGCTGGATTTTCTCAGCGAGGGACGGGCCAGCTGGAACGTGGTCACCTCATGGCTGTCGGAAGAGGCCGCCAACTATGGACGCGAAAGGGTTCCGGCGCACGAAGAGCGCTATCAGCGCGCCGCTGAATTTATTGAAGTAGTGCGCAGGCTATGGGATTCATGGGAAGAGGAGGCGGTGCTGTTAGACAAGCAAAGCGGTTACTTCGCCGATCCACAGCGGGTACATCCGTTGCATCATCAGGGCAAATTCTTCAAGGTGCGCGGCCCGCTTAACCTGCCGCGGCCACCGCAGGGGCACCCGGTAGTCGTGCAGGCCGGTTCTTCAGAAGCCGGCAGGCAGCTCGCCGCCAGCCAGGCGGATATTCATTTTGTGTTTATGAGTGATATCGCCACAGGGCTTGCCTACCGTGTGGATATGAACAGACGGCTGCAGGCGCTGGGGCGGGACCCGGCCCATTTCAAAATCCTCGGCGGCGTGCTGCCGGTGGTGGTGAACAGCGCGGCGGAAAAGGCAGAACGGCAGGCGCTGGTGACGTCGCTGATGAACGACCAGATGGCGCTGGATTTACTCGGTACCTATCTGCAGATGGACCTCAGCGACACCGATTCCCACGCACCGCTGCCGCCGCTGCCCGAGGAAGAAAATTTTGACGGTATACGCACTGCGCTGCAGATCATTCGCGGCTATGATGCCGGTTTAACGGTGCTGGAGCTGGGTCGGCTGCTGCTGCAAAGCTCGGACAGCTGGCTGATAATCGGCACGGCCGAAGAAGTCGCCGAGACGCTGAGTACCGCCTTCAGGGCCGGGGCTGTGGACGGTTACAACCTTATGTTTCCATTCCTGCCGGTGGATTTTGATAACTTTGTTGCGCAGGTGGCCCCGCTGCTTAAAGCGCGGGGTGTGATGAAGACAGCTTATCAGCCGGGAACGCTGCGGCAGAAGCTGGGACTGCCAGCACGCTGACCGGCTCATAATCGTCACGGTCTGTCGCGGTGAAGCCACTAATCAGCAACTGTGCGCAGACCTCCCGCCACTGAGGTTCGCTGACCAGCCGGGTCAGCGCCTTCCGCATATGTCGCAGTATGGCGGCAGAGGTTCCACTTGCGGTGATCAGCGGCAGACCGGGCAGTTCGGCGGTATAGCCAATCGTCGTCAGCCCCTGCAACAATGACGGCTGATGACGGCTAAACAGCGCCCAGCTGACTGTGTCGATCGCCGCCAAGTCGGCCGCGTTATCCTGTAGTGCCTGCAGCGACTTGCTATGGCCGCCGCTGAACAACAGCGAGGAGAAGAAACGACCATTTTGCTTCAGCGCGGCAATCTCTGCGCGCAGGGTATGGAAGCCGGACAACGAATCCTCGCTGTTGCACACCGCACGTCCGCCCGCAAAATCAGCCAGCCGTTTAGCAGCGTCGGCTTGGCGTACTACCAGCCGGCTGCGGTAGCGGTACCCGCGACACCCCTGAGCGTCGTAATGGAAGGTGCCCACCACCTGCGCGTCAGGCAGCAGCGCGCACAGCGGATAGCCGCAGGTCTGGCTGAGCAGCAAAGACGGCTCCTTCCAGTGCGCCAGCCGATCGCCGGGCTCAACGTAATTCCAGCCATCAATGCCTTGCTGTGCCAGCAGCTGGCGCAGCGCGTCCACAACCAGAAGCGTATCCGCAGGCTGCACGTCATACATGGGTAGTGACAGCAGCTGAGTCATGGTGCTGCTCCGGCTTCGGGTGCAGTGCCGGTGACGGGCGTTGTTTCAGAGTGCGATTGCGGGGGCATGGCATCCGGGCGTCCGTCGGGGAACCACGGGTTGATTTCGACCTTTACCGGCCTGATAAGATGCTGGCGCATCAGCTCACCGTATCCTTTAACGAAAAAACCCTGATTGCGCCGCAGATACGCCGCTTTACCGGCACGATACACCACCGGTAGCCCATACCAGGGAATACGCGGCAGATCATGATGTACCAAATGATAGTTCAGATTAAGAAACAACAGCCGCCAGAACAGCCCTGCCTCGTTGATCACCGAACGGGCTTCCGGGGCTTCTTCCGCCCTGTGTTCTAGGAACGAGCGCACTGAGGTCACTGCCAGCATCGGTCCGGTAACGCCGAACAGATACCATACCAGCGGGAAGTCATAAGCGTGCAGCCAGCCGATCACGGGCAGTAGCAGGATGAAATGCACCAGCCACATCACGATAGCGGGGCGATCCCGTTGTATAAAAGAATGCCAGATGTCAGCCAGTGCCCAGAATATAGTCAGCAGTGGGGCCAGCAGGAAACGGCCGGGAAAGGTGTTGCGCAGACGCACCAGCTGACGCTGCACACCGTTAAAATGCGCCCAGCGGCGGCGAGTAAAGTAGTAGCTTTCCGGGTCAGTTTCCGGCACGGTCAGATCTTCATCAATATGGTGGCGCAGATGCAGGTCGCGATAGGCACCATAAGGGTACCAGACAGAGAATGGCAGCATGCCGAACAGCTGATTCAGACGTGGGAATCGGGTCGGATGACCGTGGATTAGCTCGTGCTGCAAAGACATATACCAGGTGGTTAGCCAGATAAGCAACAGCGTAGATGGCAGCAGCCCGAGAGTTTGCCACCATGCAACCGTGGCAAGCCAGCCGCCGTAAATGATGACGATCAGCAGCCAGGTCGGTAGCTCGCTGCGCCACAGCCAGCTGGCCGACAGCCGGGCAATCAGCTCTCGTTGTTCCTGATCCAGATAGACCGACGTTCTTCCAGTCATTAAACCAACCTGCTTACGATGTAATGATGCCAATCGGCAGAAGGTTACCCGCTGTGCCATGCGGCACAAATGCCATTAACTGCTATCGGTAGAACAGGAGTGGCTTTAGCGTTAATCACTGGTGAAACATTAGCCCAGAAACTGTTTGCCGGACAGTCGTTCAGTCAGCGTTCCAGGCTGTTATCGAATTGAAACGAGATCTGCTGCGTACCACGAACAGTCCGCTCACAATAAGCGTAGGCAGGATCAAGCAGATAGTTTATCTGCCTGGCAACAGGGCTCAGGGCAGGCACAGAGCTGCTGAACCGCTGTTATCCACCCAGCCATCGGCAATCTGCTTTAGCCCGTCGGGGCATCGGCGGCTCGCCCGAATCCGGCTGGTGCTGCGGATCGATTCACTCAATCAGAACATTCGTCTACCGAACAATGTAGAAAAAAGAAGCCAATCATAGATAAATAAATATTTATCAGTTAGTTACACCCTTAGCGTACGTTTTCGTTCCATTGGCCCTTAAACCCCTCTATCTGAAATATCTGAAATATCTGAAATTTCCCAGAATAACGTAGCCATACACTGATCAATCGCTTTTCTGGCTGGCGATCCTAAAGAGATATCTGTTAAAGGTGCGGGGAACCACTGTAAGGTTGCATGCGGAAAGATGCAGATACTTGATCACTATGGGTGACTAAGGAGACCAAACCTGTATATCTTTTGATAAAACACCATTTATTACAATAACCCGATTTGCGATCCGATTCCTGAGTGGGAAACACGTCAAGTTCATGTCAGTGATCGTTGTGGGAAAGACATCAACTTTTTTGGTACGGATGTCAGGGTACCGATAAGCCCATTTTCAGTCCGTCAGCATCCGCATATGGGAAAAAGGTCAAGTTAACTGGGACTAATAGGCATCCTTAGCGAATTTTGCAAAGTGAGCGTGGGAAAGACATCAACATCCGGCTTCCTGTTAATGCACGTTCAGGCAATCTGAGGAGGCCATTATGGGAAACGCATCAATAACCTTTCGGGCGCTAAAGACTACGGACGACGAGTCAGTTGGCTCGGCCTGCTTCCGGTATCCGCCGGCCAGAAAAATATCAGTTGTCAGGAAGGTGGTTCCCTCATGCTCCCGGCTGTGGGAAAAACATCAAGTTCGCAACCTTAATGAACCGTCAGGCGTGATTGTGGGAAGCACATCAACTTACTGAGTGACGGGCGTGGCTATCTCAGTGGGAAACACATCAACTTTCAGGAGAATGTGGGAAACACATCAATAAGCAGTAAGAGATATGGGAAAACCATCAACTTTATCACCCTTACGATCACCCGGCGCGACGGGTCAGGAAGCCAGCGGTCGTTCCATCACGCTGAAGAGCAGTCGGCCATCATCCTGCGTGCTGTAGCTGACGCGCAGCGGGGTCTTTTCATTGATTTTCCGGATAGCAGGCTCCAGAAAGGTTCGCTTCATTTCAGCCTTATTGGCCTTCTGTGAATCTGCCAGCATGAAACGCTCGCAGAGCCATTCATGATCGGTTATCCATGTGCCTGTGCTGCGGAACTGGCAGAGGCTCTCGTAGAGGCGGATCACCTTCACGCTGTTCAGCTGGCCACAGTCATAAAGCGAGTAGGTGGTGAACTGGGAGGACAAGCCGACCAGAAAAGGAATGACCTTGTAATTGAACTCAATCTGCCAGGAACCCCGTCCACGCTTCATGCCCGCTTCAGAGAGCCACGGGCGCGTGACCTGCTCAAACTCCCCGTCCTTCGGGTAAAATGTCACCGTTGACTCGCCCAGCGCTTTCACACCCGCCTTTACGTCACGGCTGGCCACGGCAGTCGCCACGTTGAAGTACTTCACGTAGTCAGAAACGCTTACGCTGAAAAGCGGCAGCACGTCCGTCTCGATGTCGTCTGTTGCCTCGCTGAAGTAAGCCTGCATCAGACAGAGCCACAAAACGCGCTTCGCCTGAAGCGGCAGATAGTATGCTGCTTCAGTCAGCTCATTCGACTGTTTAATACTGACTTTTTTCTTGAATTTCTTCAGCGCAATCGTCGTCATGACGGATCCTGTGGGTAAAAAAATATTCCCCATAGTGGCATCCATTCCGGAAAAAGCAACGCCTCATGTCTCACTTATTCACCTGTGGATAAGGCGGTCAGAAAAGTTGATGGTTTTCCCATACGATGTTGATGCCCTTCCCATACCGACTGGTGCCGGATCCCACAATCTGTTGATGCCTTTCCCACGGGATCTTGTTCCAGATCCCATGACGTTTCCCCTTCAGGCCTTATACGGTGCGGCACAGGACCGTACTAAAAAGCTTAAAACACCTAAAAACTGTAAAAAAGCTCTTAAAAATTAAGCCTGTTAATAAGTGGAATAACGAAACCGCGCATAGGCAGAAAATGCCGGTTCAGATGATATTGCGCTTCCTCGACCATTCGCGAGCAAGCTCGGTCATGGTCTGCGGCGAGCGCTGCTGAACGTTCAGGACGGAGTTCTGAAGCCTGACGCTGTACAACCTTAGAGCGCAGCTGTTGAGGTGCAGGAAGTGAGCAAAAACATTCGGTTCCGCTCCGGGAAGAGAACCCCATAGTCACGCTTTCGCCTTTTCCGAGCACGTGATACGCTGCGCTTCTCTCCCAAAGAAAAAAACTCATCGCCAGATGAGGCACGTATATAAGTAACATACAGCATTAGTTAAAGGATTAATCATGTATAAAATTAAAAGAGTCACTCTGTTGTTTATTTACAGGCTTTGCAAAATAATAAAATTTAAAATTTCCAGACTACTACTTCAGAAGCAGCCATTATTAAAGGCGCCTTATATAGCGCTAACACCATCAAAAATCAGCACAAAAAATGAATATTTCAATGCAATGGATTTTGCCCTGTCTAAAAATGATGTCAGAAATATTGCCGTAACAGGTAGTTATGGTGCAGGAAAGAGTACGATTATCCGATCCTACATGGAGAAGTTCAGACCTGAGGCGTTTATTAACGTATCTCTTGCTGGTTTTGAAATGCAGGAAAAGGGAGAGCCGGCGAGGGCTCAGGAAATCGAATTAAGTATACTTCAGCAGATACTGTACAAAAAGAATCGTGACGCTCTCCCTGACTCACGTATCGACCGGATCCTGAACAGGAACCGGGCGCATATACGACGCGTGTTCTGGGCAGTTCTCAAGGTGGCAGCCCCTGTGGGCGGCATTCTGGCGATTATTTATTATAATAAAGTGCTGAAAATAACAGGGATCCCGGCTGAATCCCTCAATTTTCTTAACGTGATACCTTACCCGAAAGCCGTCTTACTTCTCGTTTTCATTCTGACTGCTCTGTATTTCATTACTGAGTGCGCCTCGCAGATTGGGATATTTGATAAAAAAATAAAGCTTAACAAAGTGGCCCTGCTCAGTGGTGAAATGGACCTCAGCAGCGCGGATACGTCCTCCCTTCTGAATAACTGTCTCGATGAAATAGTGTACTTCTTCTCACGAATTGATAATTACAGGATCGTCATCTTTGAAGACCTGGACCGATTAAAAAACCCGGAGATTTTCGTTAAGCTCCGGGAGATTAATAAAATTGTTAATAATAATCTTTCTGATGATAACCCTCTCCGGTTTGTCTACGCCGTGAGGGATGATATTTTTTCAGGCGCGGAAGCGCGTACGAAATTCTTTGATTTTATTATTCCCGTTGTGCCGGTGATGGACAGCAGAAATTCCTTCCCGCTGCTGAATGAAAAAATGAAAGCTTTCATCCCTGATGGTGAGGAATGCCTGCGCAGTACGGCGGCCTATATCAGTGATATGCGCTCCCTGCAGAATATCGTTAATGAATATCTTGTTTTCAGTGAAGTGGTGGACAATACAAAAAGAAAAGTCAGCCTGTATGCCCTAATTTTTTACAAAAACATGTTCTCTCATGACTACAGCCTCATCGACAGAAAAGTCAGCATTCTCTACAGGTTTATTTACGAATACAGAACACTGCAGCTGCATAAAAACTTTTTTGGTGACATTGAGGCGAGAATTTTATCATTGAGCGGAACGCTTAACGACATTAGCAGAGAAAAATCCCGAAACGCCGAGGACGTCAGGGAAAGCATTATATACTCACTCATTCCTGAGAATCTCACCGGTATCGTCCATTTTTACAAGCCTCAAACCGCTCAGGTTTATTATCAGCCTTCGTTTCGGCAGCTAGATACGCATCAGCTCATCAGTGATGAACAAGCGTTTGAGGATTTATTTAATGACTCAACGCAGGTCAGCCTGGGGTATCTGTATCAGAATCAGAATAATATTATCCCTCTGGACGATTCCTATCGCGCTGAAATATCTGAAAGCTATCAGCGGCGGAAGAAAACGGTAGGCGAAGAACGCGAGCTGAATTTTCAGAAAACTGAAAAGGCGCTCCGGGAAGCCAGAGAAGAAAAGCGCCGGAAAAATGCGGTGTCGCTGGCTGATCTGGTCACGTCAATGAAAAGAGAGAAGTTCACCGAGGTTGCACGGCAGTATATGAATGGCATCAGCCAGCACGATTTGCTTAGTCCAGAGCAGAAGCAGGCCGTTCAGAATGAAATGGCTTACGGTGGCTACGATGCGCTTTATATCCTGCTGTCCCGTGGCTATCTCGACCAGGACTTCATGCGTTCGCGATCGGTCTTTCATAAAGGAGGGCTGTCCTCAGCAGACAATGAGTTTGTGAAAAACGTCGCTCTCGGCCTTTCTTTCGAGCAGTCCAATGAGGAGGTGGCCATTGATGATGTGCCGGGTGTCCTCCTGGAAATTACCGCGCAGCATCTCCTGCATCATGATGCGGTGATGCATCATCAGATCGTCTCCCATTTGCTGAAAACCCGCGACGCCCGGCTGGATGAAATGCTTGCCACGCTGTTCGTTAAACCCGGCGAGCACGTGCTCAGCCTGCTCAACATTCTTGAGTTCCGCTTTGCTGCGCCTGAGAGTTTCACGTCACTGCTGAAACGGGCGCTGGAAAGAAACGGATATATGGACGTGCTGCTCGCTCACCTTGAAGTCTCGGGTGATTCAGACGCCTTCAGGGGGATTTCCGCTGAAGTGGTTTCGCTGATAGCCCCTGAATGCTCTCAGGAACCCGGCCTTTACCGTCGCTTTGTGGAGTCGCTGGGGACCGGTATCGTTCACCTGATGAGGCCCGGACGCCTGGACGCGTTTCTGAAGCACATTGCCGCCCTGCAGGTCTGCTACGCGGAACTTTCCGATCCCCTGTCTGATGATGAACAGACCTGCCTGTGCTTCATCAGTGAGAACGCTCTGTACCGGCTTACACGAGAGAACATCGGCGTAACCCTTGCCGCAGAGCTCCACGAATTCGGATATACCGCGACGGAGTGTGAGAAAACGCCCTGGACGCTTGCGCAGAAGCACGATCTCGCTGCGCAGGCGTATTTTGAGGAACAGGCCGATGATTTTGTGCGGAATGTCTTTCTGCTTTCAGAGGAACATGAGGCCGCTATTACAGAGGTTCTTGCGATCAACAAACTCAGCGATGAGCTGAAAATACGTATCGTCAGTGAGATGAATTTCTGCCTCGCCACGCTTTCGGGCATACCTGAAGAGCCAGGGCGTACTGAAAACGGCCGTCGGCTTTCGTTCCACGATCTGTTTTACCGCTATGACCGGATAGAAGCAGCCTGGCCGGAGCTGATGACGTATGTCGCCGGAGAGTGCAACCTTCAGATACTGTCGGACTACCTGTCCCGCCACGCCGGCGTGCTGTCGCTCTCAGGACCCGGGATTGCAGACGGTGACCTGTACGAACTGCTGTATGTGAAAATCATCAGCAATCAGCTGCTGAGCGGAGACGATTATAAAATGATCATCCAGAATGTGGACATCAATACGGCTCACTTCGATGATAATATCAGCGATGAGATTATTATCCGGCTGCTGAATATGAATAAGATCCCCCTGACCAGCGCCGACTTTAGCCACGTGATGAATAATATTTCAGACCTAAGTCGTGACGTGACAGAAAATCTCTCAGCATGGTTCGTGACGCATCATGCGGAATTCATGTCTGATACGGATCGTTATCTGAAATATCAGGATGACATGGAAGTTTTTGAAAAGCTCCTGAGAGGGGTAATGTATTATTCCCGCCTTTCACAAGATAATAAGATGGCGCTGTACCGGCAGTATGAACATTATTATCGTGAAGTGGATGAAGAGAGCATTAATCTCCCTGAAGATGTTAAACAAGCGGCTTTTTACGTGACTTCCGATGAGGAAATGCGGATCCGCCTGATGACTTCCATTATTTCGGGTGGCTGTCGTGACCGCATCCGCCTTGCAGAAATGACGAAGATAATGGAAGAAAAAGAGCTGTATAAAATATTTACCCAGAAAACGGCCACCCTTTCGCTGAATAACCGGGATGCCTGTCTGCGGCTGCTCGATAAATTACAGCAGGCCGGAATGATGAAGGAGTCTGAATTCAGGGATGACGGTAAAGTATTTGTAAAAATGCGGGAGGTGGCCTCTGACGCCACCGGTTAAACTCCGCAGACTGTCACCGGAACGGTCTGCGCCCGGGCGTTCACCGTTGCTTCCCTTTATATAGCTTTGCCGCCCGCGGCCTTTCCGCTTTCTGTAATTCCAGGAAAGGCCGCGTCAGGAGGTGAGTTTCCGCCTTAATCACCACATGTGGTGTCCGATCATCCTCACAACCCCAGTATCCAGGTGAAAAAGGATCCCGTGCGGATCCTTCCCCCGATCCCCTGCTCTGCTCTCTGTTTCCGTTTTATGGTATATATCCTGAAGGCGGAAAATCAGCGATCGACCCTCCGCGGATTATTGCGGTGGTTCTGGGGCGGTTTCCGGGGGAAAATGGGCACATGACGAACAGGCGTCGCTGCGTGAATTCTGAGAAAAAATCAGGGGTGAACTGCCGCAGAATTCACGCAGCGCTGTCCAAGGATAAGGAGCAGATATGTCGCTACCGGTCTTACCGAGCCCGCCCTCCCCGCCGTCCCTTCAGCCCGACTACGGTCGCGCGCTGGCGCTGCGTGCGATGGCTTCCGCTTACACCGAACTGCCCCGCTACCTGCTGGCACCTGAGGTGGCCGGGCTGCTGCACCACGTCGCCGACTGGA
The DNA here is from genome assembly GCF_016625195.1 of Erwinia sp. S63. Classification (GTDB taxonomy): domain Bacteria; phylum Pseudomonadota; class Gammaproteobacteria; order Enterobacterales; family Enterobacteriaceae; genus Pantoea. The sequence goes on along the minus strand of NZ_JACVUP010000019.1, from coordinate 7,333 downwards.
CCCGGCACGCGTTCGTTAACACCCTCTGGAACACCGGTGCCCGTCTTAACGAGGCGCTGGCGCTGCGGCGGCGCGACTTCCGCTTAAACGACGCGATCCCGCACGTGGTGATCCGCACCGCCAAGCAGCGCCGCGCGGGAAGCGGCCGGCCGAAAAAAGGCACGAGTCCTAACCGCGTGGTGCCGCTCTCCGATCCGGGCTACGTTGATGAGATGAGGCGACTTTTCGCAAGCGTAAAAGAGGAGTTTGAGACGGACGGGGAGACCGGCGAGCGCCGCGCCCTCCCCGTCTGGACCGTGTCCGACCGCACGGTGCGCAACTGGCTGACGCGCGCCACCGACACAGCTGCCCGCGCCGGGGTCAGGCTGAGCATTGACGTCTCGCCGCACACGTTCCGCCACAGCTTCGCCATGCACATGCTTTACCACCACGTGCCGCCCAAGGTGCTGCAGTCGCTGCTTGGCCACGAGAAGTTTGAGTCGACCGAGGTGTACACGAAGGTGTTTGCGCTGGATGTTGCCGCCAGTCAGCAGGTGCGGTTCAGCATGGACACCGCCGGCGCACTGCAGCTGCTGCGCACGCTGCCGGACACCCTCTAAAGGAAAGAAAATGTCGACATACACCGGCATCATGGTCGCGGGAACTGAGGTTGAAAGTTACCGCAATCACCACAGTATCTGGTTTTTCAGGCAGGGCGACCGTATCCGGGAAAACTGCAGGCGTGATGAGTACGGAAATTTCACAAAAGATTCGTTCATCGGATACCGGGCAACTGCTGCATCGATCCGCAGAAGAATGACCCTGTCTGGCATTGATATGCCCGCCTGTGAAAAGGACTTTTGCGATTATCTCCAGACAGTCACAGATGAACTAAGGGATAAGATTACTTTTTATGAGCGCGACATCCTGCAGTCTGATCAAAGCACCTCAGTCCGGGAACGCGTAGCCAGTTTTACGCGCGTTTTTCGGCTGATACTTGAAGCCGTGAAGGACACGCGTCTGGTTGACTGGATCGCCGCGTTTCCGGTTGCTGCCCGGTTACAGAAAGTACAAGAGCGTTACTCGCTCAATGAAACATACTGGGCAGAAGTAAGCTCCTCCCCACTGGTTAACGCCATGCTCAGCGAGTTTGAGATACATACGGAATTTCCCTGCCTTGGATATTTTAACTTTCCTGGCAACGATCCCCGTTTCTTTCAGTTCGCGTTCCTTTGTGCCTGTCCGGATGATGCAGTCTGTGAGCTCAACATCGCTCCGCTTATTGACAGCGGTTACGAGGAGGATTTTCGAGATCTTGAGGAGATTAAGGACGAAGAAACCTACCCACACCGGAGCTGCTACGCATCCGTACAGGAAATAACACAGTTGTCAGACTCGCAGGCGGCTAACCCCTCACTTCAGCGCATGTGCTATGCCAGTATTATTACGGCCATGGAGGCTTACCTGGGGGACATCCTGAAGCGCGAGATTTTCTCACGTCCTTCAGCTAAACAGCTTTTTGTGTCCAGCTATGAACCCTTCAGGAAGCAGAAGCTCATTCTTTCTGAGCTATATACCAGGCTGGCAGGTATCGATGCGGAAATTAAAGACGCGCTCGATGGCCTGTCGCTGCACAAAATCGAGACCGCCAGGAACATATTCAGCAGCACGCTGCTGACGGAATTTCCGGCGACGTCCCTGCCCTTTCTGGGCGCGGCGGTGAAATGCCGGCATGATATTGTGCATCGCAACGGGAAAGACACTGCTGGAAAGCCCTTACAGCTTAACGTGCACACAGTTGATGAGCTTGCCCGGCAGGTTCTGGCGTTCACCCGGGCGGTTGATGCGCAGATCCTCGACGGGCTGCTTCATGAGCAAGAGGCGGATGAACCTCAGGTTGAACGGTAATTTCAGCTCATTATAGGGGACCATCATGGAACTCCCGGGCCGTCCGGAAGGGACGCACAATCACGATGCCTTTCAGCTGATGCAAAACGGCCTCAGCTTCCTGCAAAAGGCAAAGAACGAGCTCGATTCAGATCCAAAATTCGCGATCGTCAGTTTCTGGACGGCTGTTGAAATTCTGATGAAAGTTCCTCTTGTGAACCGTGACTGGCGGCTGATTGTGCGTAACGGTAAAGCAAAAGAAAATATCTCAAGAGAACAGTTCACCTCTGGCGACTTCAGCTCCATAAACTTAAAGAGACCTGTGAGCTGCTCAGAACTGAGCTTGAGATCACTCTGGATAAGACAGCGCTCGCTTATTTTCAGACTGTGCAGAAGCACCGCAACCGGATGGTGCATTTTTACCATGGGGCAGAGTCTGCTCCGGATCTTGATGCGCTGCGCAATGAGCAATCAGATGCCTGGTTCGCCCTGTCCAGACTTATCACTGGCGAGTGGCGAAAAGCGTTCAGCCTCGATCAGTGGGGAGATGTCAGCGCTCTGAGCAGACAAATGATCGTCAGCAGCACCTACTATGCCAGTGCGAAGTACCGTTCAATTAAACCTGAACTCGAACAGCTTCAACCTGATATTCACTCCTGTCCGGTGTGCTTGCAGATGGCAAATCTGATAACGCGTGATGATGTGATCCCGGCGTTCACTGAACACTGCAGAGTCTGTAATCAGGTGGAGCACTACCTGAGTGTGCCTTGCCCCGGGTGCGAGCAGGAGACGCGGCTTGATGAGGGCGATGAGCCCTTCAGCTGTATTCATTGTGGTCACACTGCAGACCGCTATGATCTGGTCGATGAAGATGATTCACTTCCGGAGGATTATCATCCCGGGAACACGCCTGCAGGCTGCAGCCAGTGTGACGGTTACGATACGGTGTGCCAGTACGCCAGCGGGTATCTCTGCACTCAGTGTCTGCATTTTACCGAGACGCTGGGCTGCTGTGATTACTGCAGCTATTCAAGCACCACCGTGTCGGAATACAGCAGCATGTGTGGATGTGACTTCTGTGACGGTCATCCTGAGACATGGGATCTGTATGATGATTGAGCCGTTCATCAGATTGACTGGCCCTGTTCAGATTTCGCATGCGAAATACTGCACAGATAGAGAATCATCATTGATTCTCTATCTGTACCCAGGCATAATGATTCTGTTACCGGAGAGCCGGATAACATTGCGGCGACACGCCAGACTCAACGGAGCATTTTTTCTTCGAATTCCGAAGTACTCCAGTCAGCGACGAGCCATCACAAACATTTCGCATGCGAAATATTGAGGATGTAGCTATGGACTCTAAAGCAGGGATCGTAATCATTGTCGGTAATCAAAAAGGGGGCGTGGTTAAGTCACAGTCCACGAATGAGCTGACGTTTAACCTGCAGGAGATGGGAAAAAAAACCTGCATGATTGATTTTGATACCACCTCCGGCCTGACGGAGAGAACCTTCCCGGATGCGCTCCCGCTGTCTGTTGATAAGGACCCGCTTGGCAACACTTTTACGCCAGGCGAAGCCAATGCCTATCAGCTGTTTTTCCCGGATACGGACGTCAGACCGCATGAACTGCCAGATGGACGCCATATTATTGGTTCGACAAATGAACTCCATGAGATCAACTACCGTCCGCAGGATTGTATCTTTGACTTTAAAGAGCGCATCACACATCTGCGTCAGAACTATGACTACATTTTTATCGACTCCGCACCGGAATATAACAATCTGCTGATTGCATCACACCTGGTGGCTGATTATCTGCTGATCCCGACTCTGCTGGAGAAATCATCACGGATTGGCGTGGGAAAACAGCTCTCCTATATGCAGCGCATCCGGAAAAACTACAATCCCGAACTAAAATATCTGGGAACCTACATTACTCAGGCGAATGTGCAGAACTATAACCAGCCGCTGCTGGAAGGCTACCTGACTGCCGTGGAAACGGAAAACCTTCAGCGTCTGTTTGATATTCTGGCTGAGAAAAATTACGGCCCTGAGACGGTACTGGCGTACATCTCCTGGGTAAAAAACCTCGCTAAAGAGGCAATTGAGCTTGGTCTGACGATTAAAGAATACTCCCCGGCCAGTAAACCGGCGCTGCAGTATCAGGAACTGACCCGCAGGATCATTGCGCTGACGCAGGAAGGTCACTGATGGCAGGGAGTAAATTTCAGAAGCGCCTGAACGCGCTCAAATCGTCCAGTCCCGCCTCAAATCTGGTTCCTGAAGTGGCAGCCAGCGTCGCGGTCCGCGATACTCCTGCACCGGTGGGTACCCCTGAAGCTTCCAGAATCCGGGCAGAGATTGGCCGTCCCGGCCTTGAGCCTGAAGGGCAGATCGTCCGCGTCCGGGCGGATGAGATCTATGAGGTCGACCAGGTCCGCCCTGAAGACGATTTTGACGAAGAGGTCATCTCCGGCATGGTCGACTCATTTAGCGAGTTCGGCAACCTGACCCCGCCGCGATGTTTCCCGAAAGACCGGGACGGTTATCGGGTCTGGTTCGGGGCCACGCGCGTCCGCTCAATGAAGAAGCGGGGCGATGAGTTCATTGATATCTATGTGGGCCGGCCACCAAAAGATGAGAAGCAGCGCATCATGGGCCAGCTGATTGAGAACCTTCAACAGTCGGGTCTCAAACCTCTGGCGACTGCGATTGCTTTTGAAACGCTGAAAACTGAATTCAGCATGACGGGTGAAGAGATTGCACGCTCGCTTGGCAAGCCTACCGCCTTCGTCAGCAAACATATGCGCATTGGCTCCGCGCCAGAAAAGATTAAGGCGTTACTGAAAAACAAATCCATTTCTGACGTCGACCTGGCTTACACGCTGATTCAGATAGACAACCTGGACAGTCAGGCTGCAGATCGCCTGATTCAAAAACATTCGGCAGGTAAAGCGCTGACGCGGGCGCTGGTAAAAAAAGAACTCGATCGGCTCAAAGGGCGACCGAACGGGTCAGCAGAGCCTGATATTTCGCATGCGAAATCTGACAGGGCGAAACAGCAGACGCAGGCCATAACATCCTTTGATAATGAGCCATCAGTGCAAAGCGCCGATACCAGCCAAAAGGACGTTATCTCTGATCCGGCTTTGCGACTGCTACCGGTTATTATGCTTAATGGTGCTGAAGGCACCGTGTTGGTGGATAAAATGCCTGATGAATTTGGCTGGATTTGGGTCAGAACTTCGGACGGAGAGCGTTACGTACGGGCCAGCGACGTTCAGCTGTTAGGGCTGAGGTCTGAATAATGCCGCCAAACGGTTTAACGCCTTTTTCAATGCTTTCCGGTGAGTTCCGGTCCAGCATCGTCCGCAGATGGTCCATCGGTGAACGGCGAAGTGCGGCTGATGCAGCCCGCCTTCTTACGGAACACGCGCGGCAACTGAACCTTATTTCACGTGAATTGCCTGTGCCCGGAGCTGCTCTTTCGGAGTGGAATAAGCGTAAGCAGCCGCCCTTATGGGCGGCATTAGCGGCGTTTGATCTGGAGTTAAAACGCGGCTGGCGTCCTGAAACTCACGAAGAGTGGGCTGGCTTTGCAGCGATGTTGTGTAAGCTTATGCCCGTAATGAACCTGGAAAACCTAAATAAATACCTGCCCTCAGATATGGATCCTCAGATTGCGTCAGGCTGGATTGCCGCGGCCATTGAGGAAGACCATCATTATCGCGTACGCAAGAAACTGGTAGCTAAAAACCATGACATTCGCTGAGCTTGATGATGTGATTGGGCAGACGGGCAGGCGCTCTCTGGCCACACGGCTCGTTTTTATGCTTGCTGATGCACTGGACCAATATCGCAAAGGCATAAACCTTGACGACTTTGAAAAGCAGAGCGGTTTTGTCAGGACGAATATACGGGCCGTTGCCTCTGCTTTACGGGAGCATGGTGTCATCGATATCTATTACTATGATGAAAATAGTAGCGATGAACTGTGCCTGATGAGCCCGACTTCTCCCCGGGGCAGATGGTCAAAGCAGCACTACAGGCTGTCCGGTCCAGTCAAAACACTTTTTAAAAGAAATTCCTGATTTCGCATGCGAAATCACATTTCCCTGCAGGCGCCAGGTTTCAGCAGTTAAATGGCAAACGGCTCAGGAATTACAGGCTGAATCAGTGAGAAAATTCAGAGGAGATTAAGTTGCGGTTGACCAGCAAAAACGGTCTGCTGCAACAGGATAATGTATGTTGTTCAACGCCAGTCTCACAGTACGCGTGCAACCGGTATATCGTCCCACCGGGTTGTCCACGCCGGTGAAAGCATCTCACGCTTCATTTTCCATTCGGTACTTATTCCCTGACCTGCAAACCACACGTTGCCCAGCCCGGACTGATTAATACCATCGAGCACCTTCATGAGCTGTGCACTGTTGGCCCGGGGCTGCGCGTCGTCAAAGAGGCTGAGCTGGCTGACTCCGTTGGGAGTGAAGTCATCAAGCATAATGCCGGCCTTCATATACCGCCGGTCATCAAGCCAGATGCGGTCAAGGCTGCGCATGGCCACCTCAATGATGTCGCGCGTATCCTGTGTGGGCAGTGGGAGTTTCTCACCGGCACTGTTGCCATAAAAGACTTTGTTCACGGCGTGCGGCGACGTCCGGATGAAGACGCTGATGCGCCGGCAGAACTGACGTTCTCCGCGAAGTTTCTCTGCCGCGCGCGTGGCGTACTGGCACAGCGCCTGCTGCATGGCCACCTTTGAGGTGATGCGTTCGCCAAAGGACCTGGAGCAGCAAATCTGCTGTTTGGCCGGAGGCAGTTCCTCGATCGGGATACAGGATTCGCCGTTCAGTTCGCGCACGGTTCTCTCCAGCACCACGTTAAAGTCTTTACGGATGAGGGCAGGGTGCGCGCGAGCCAGCTGCAGGGCGTTGCTGATGCCCATGACGTTCAGCCTTTTACCGATGCGGCGGCCCACGCCCCAGACTTCCTCCACGGGCTGATTGGCCAGCAATGTTTCGGTGCGTTTCGGATTACCCGGCGTGAGCGCCAGCACGCCGCGGAACTGCTTCCACTCTTTGCTCGCCCACTGCGCGGATTTCGCCAGGGTTTTGGTCGGTCCCATGCCGACGCCTACGGTCAGGCCCGTGGTGGCGAGTACATGCGCGCGCAGGCGCCGGCCAAAGTGCTCAAAGTCCTCGCAGCCATCAATACCGGTCAGATCCAGGAACATCTCATCGATGCTGTACTGCTCGACACGGGGCGTCATTTCCTCCAGTGCCGTCATGACTCTCTGGCTAAGACTATGATATAGCGCATAATTACTGCTGAAGACGTGCACGCGCTCTGCGAAATCCTGCGTCTTTACCTGAAACCACGGCGCGCCCATTTTAATGCCGAGCTTTTTGGCATCTATGTTATTTGGAATTGACTATATTTCATACAACACATGCTGATTT
>NZ_JACVUP010000018.1 GCF_016625195.1 Erwinia sp. S63 | reverse complement strand
TGGTAGTGTGGGGTCTCCCCATGCGAGAGTAGGGAACTGCCAGGCATCAAATAAGTGAAGAAACCCTGAACGCATGTTCAGGGTTTTTTTACGTCTGCAGATCGGCGAAATCAGGATTGTTTTACGCCTGAAACTGACGTGTGAAGTTTAGCCAGACGATCATAAAACCCCCTGGCTACAGGCTTTTTCTCAGCCAGTTTTCAATAAAATCAGCAATCTTAACCGGCTGATTAATATCGAGAAGTGGGCGGTCGATCGTTAAATTCTCATCGCTGGCCAGCGCAACCACGTATTCATCCAGTAAATCAGCCACTTCACCTCTGGCATCACGCCGCCACAGCGCGATTTTGGGTACTGGCTCATCTTTAAAGCCCTCAACCAGCACCAAATCCAGTGTGGAACTGTCCATCCGCGCGACCAGTTCAGCCAGATTCAACGGCCGATCAGGAGTCTCGCACATCAATGCCCAGCGCTGAGTACTGGCAACAATCACCTGATCGGCACCTGCTTTTCGCAGCAGATAGCTATCTTTTCCCGGCGTATCAATGTCCATTTGATGATGGGTATGTTTGATTAACCCAGAACGAATACCGCGAGCCTTAAGCAGCGGGATCACCTGTTGAAGCAAAGTGGTTTTTCCGGTGCCACTCCACGCAACGATCGCCAGTAAAGGCACGCTCATCACTGTTTTTCCTCATCAACCAAATCGTCTGGCGTATTAATGTTGCGAAAAGCTGACTCAGAATCCGTGAACGTCACTGCATGCCCGCCATGTTCACGCAGAAACTGCATTAAACGCCGCTCACCACGAAGCAGCCAGGCTTCCAGATCGTCGGCCAGTGATCGATTGACCAGTGCCAATGCAGGATGATCACGCTGCGTTGATCGTACCCAAACCGCAGGCGCATCGCCGCGCTGCTGCCATAAACGTGCAACGAAGTCCTCTGGTAACCAGGGCGTATCACAGGCACAAAAGGCGACCCACTCGGTTTTACTGTGCTGCAAACCACTTAATATGCCAGCCAGCGGTCCAGGATAATCTGGCATTGAATCGGTAACGACCTGACAACCGCTGGCCTGATAACGATCAATGTTACGGTTGGCGCTTATCAACACAATATTGACCTGCGGCATCAATCGCTGCAGAACGTGCTGATAAAGCGGTTTGCCCTGCAATTCCAGCAGCCCCTTATCCTGGCCACCCATACGACTGCCTTGCCCACCTGCGAGGATCACGCCGGTAAATGCGGTCATTTTCGTCTCCTTGATCATACTGGACGATACTTGCATAACGGCAGCCTACCACTGCATAGAGGAATCAATGATGAAATATCACCGACTTAATGAATTGTTCGAACTCCTGCAACCGGCCTGGCAAAAGGAGTCTGACCTTAACCTGTTGGCATTTTTACAGAAACTGGCGCAGGAATCAGGCTTCAGTGGCCCATTAAGTGAATTAACCGATGACATATTGATTTACCATCTCAAAATGCGTGACGCTGGCCGCGATGCGGAAATCCCCGGACTGAAAAAGGACTATGAAGTGGACTTTAAAACCGCGCTATTACGTGCACGCGGTGTGATTAAGGATGATGAGTAGTGTTATCCTTGCGCATTCCTTGCAACGGTAATACACAGGCAAAATGATGAGCGAAGCCGCCTTTAATTTCCAGACGCTGGACCCCGATGTCATCCTGGATGCACTCTGGGACACGGGTCTGCGTGTCGAATCCGGCTTAACCGCCCTCAATAGCTACGAAAACCGTGTCTACCAGTTCAGCGATGACGACAAACGTCGCTATGTGGCTAAGTTCTATCGCCCACAACGCTGGAGTGCGCAACAAATTCTGGAAGAGCATCAGTTCACGCATGATCTGCTGGCCGATGAAGTGCCTGTTGCTGCGCCACTGGCATTGCAGGGTAGCACGCTGAATCACCATGCTGGTTTTATGTTTGCTGTTTTCCCGAGCCTGGGTGGAAGACAGTATGAAACTGATAATGAAGATCAGATGGAGTGGGTGGGCCGCTTTCTTGGTCGCATCCATCAAACGGGTCGCCAGAGCTTGTTTCAAGAGCGTCCAACCTTTGGTCTGGAGGAATACGTCTTCCAACCACGTCAGGAGCTGGAGCAGAGCACACTGGTACCGGCTGCCTTGAAAGATGCGCTGCTGGACGCGGTTGATAAACTTAGCAGCACGTTACAGCAGTGCTGGCATGATAAGTGGCAACCGCTCAGGCTGCATGGAGACTGCCATCCGGGTAATATCCTGTGGCGCGATGGCCCGATGTTTGTCGATCTTGACGATGCGCGCAACGGACCTGCAGTGCAGGATCTGTGGATGCTGGTAAACGGCGATCGTCAGGAGCAGCTGATCCAGTGGGATATTCTGCTGGAAGCTTATAATGAATTCAGTGACTTCGATTTACATGAATTGTCACTGATTGAGCCTTTACGCGCTATGCGCATGGTTTATTATTTGGCCTGGGTGGTACGCCGCTGGCAGGACCCGGCTTTTCCGCGCGCCTTTCCCTGGATGACCGATGAGGATTTCTGGCGCCGACAGATTGCACTATTTATCGAGCAGGAGAGGCTGTTACATCTACCCCCGTTGCAGCTTAGCCCGCAATTTTAATGAAGTACTCAGGAGATTTTTTCACGATGAAAAAGATTATGTTTGCGCTGGTAGGTTTAATGCTGGCATTTGGCGCCTCAGCGGCACAGTTCAATGACGGCAAACAATTCGTCACGCTGCCAAAGCCGGTTGCTGGTGAGCCACAGGTACTGGAGTTCTTCTCCTTCTTCTGCCCGCACTGCTACCAGTTCGAACGCGTCTATCACGTGAGTGATGCCGTGAAAAAGAACCTGCCAGCAGATACTAAAGTGACGAAATATCACGTTGATTTTCTCGGTGGAGACTTCGGTCCTGTTGTGACTCAGGCATGGGCGGTCGCGATGGCGCTGGGCGTGGAAAGCAAGGTCACTGCACCAATCTTTGACGGTATTCAGAAAACCCAAACCATTACCGATGCGGCGAGCCTGAAAGCCACCTTCATCCAGGCTGCTGGCATCTCATCAGAAGATTATGATGCAGCCTGGAATAGCTTTGCGGTAAAAGCGTTGGTCGCACAGCAGCAGAAAGCGGCAGCCGATCTTAATCTGCAGGGCGTGCCAGCCATCTTCGTTAACGGCAAATACATGGTGAACAACGGCGGCCTGGACACCAGCTCTATGGACAATTTCGTTGCCGATTATGCCAACGTAGTGAAATTCCTGGTTGAGAAGAAGTAATTAAGCTCGAATAAACGCCGGCGATGTCGGCGTTTTTACTCCCTTTCCCATGACGTAATAATGATATCCCCGTTAACCCTCCGCTTAATATCCACATGGACGATCACCTTTTCAAAAAGGCGCGCTTCATCACGGTAAGTTAATAACAAATTGAAAAATAATAACTTTTATCAGTAAAATGATTGCAATTAACGTAAATAACAATACGTTATGATTTTTACGCACAAAGTTATCCACAGTCTGATCCTTGCGATCCACACCGCGTAACGACGAAAAAGATCCTGACATCCTTGCTCTGATTCAACATTCCTCTCTGGTTGTGGCATCCTTATAGCCCTCATTATCGCAACGAAGAAAAAACGAACCTATGGCGCAAATTGCAGAAAATCCCCTGATTCTGGTAGACGGATCCTCTTATCTCTACCGGGCGTATCATGCCTTTCCGCCGCTGACCAACAGTGCAGGCGAGCCCACGGGCGCCATGTACGGTGTGCTCAACATGCTGAAAAGTTTGCTGATGCAGTATCAGCCGAGCCATGTGGCCGTGGTCTTCGATGCGAAAGGCAAAACTTTCCGCGATGAATTATTCGAGCACTACAAATCGCACCGCCCGCCGATGCCCGACGATCTGCGTGCCCAGATCGAGCCGTTGCACGAGATGGTTAAAGCGATGGGATTACCGCTGCTGGCGGTGACCGGCGTTGAGGCTGATGATGTTATTGGCACCCTGGCACTGGAAGCAGAAAAGCAGGGCCGTGCAGTGCTGATCAGTACCGGTGATAAGGATATGGCGCAGCTGGTCACGCCGGGCATTACGTTGATCAATACCATGACCAACACCGTCTTGGGCCCGGAAGAGGTCGAGCAAAAATACGGTGTGCCGCCTTCATTGATTATCGATTTCCTTGCCATGATGGGTGACAGCTCGGATAACATTCCAGGTGTGCCTGGCGTGGGTGAGAAAACGGCACAGGCGCTGCTGCAGGGCCTGGGCGGTATGCAGTCGATTTACGACAACCTGGATAAAGTGGCGGATCTCTCGTTCCGTGGCGCGAAGACCATGGCAGCGAAGCTGGAGCAGAATCGCGAAGTCGCATTCCTGTCCTATCAGCTAGCGACCATCAAAACGGATGTAGAACTGGAACTGGGTTGTGAGCAACTCACCGTTAACGAACCGGACGTTGAAAAGCTGCAAAATCTTTTCGGCCGCTATGAATTCAAACGCTGGATCACCGATTTACAGGACGGCACCTGGTTGCAGGGCAAAAAGAGCAATGTGCAGGCGCAGAAATCGCTGGCGACTGAACCTGTGGCTGCGGTGGCGGAAACCGCTAGCGTGTTGTCATCTGACGGCTACGTCACCATTTTGGATGAGGCAACCTTCGACGAGTGGCTGCAAAAACTGAAAAAAGCAGAACTCTTTGCCTTCGATCTGGAAACCGATTCTCTGGATAGCTGGAGTGCCAACATTGTCGGCCTCTCCTTTGCGGTTGCGCCCGGTGAAGCCGCTTATCTTCCGGTGGCTCATGACTATCTTGATGCGCCAGACCAACTCGACCGCAGCGACGTGTTGAAAAAGCTAAAACCATTACTGGAAGACGCCAAAGCCGCAAAAGTCGGTCAGAACCTCAAATACGATCGCGGCGTGCTGAAGAACTACGATATTGAGCTGAACGGCATCAAATTCGACACCATGCTGGAATCATATTGCCTCAGCAGCGTTGGCGGTAAACACGATATGGACAGCCTGGCGGCGCGCTGGCTGAACCATAAAACCGTCACCTTTGAAGAGATTGCCGGTAAAGGTAAGAATCAGCTGACTTTCAACCAGATTGCTATCGAGCAGGCCGCTCATTACGCTGCAGAAGACGCAGACGTCACGCTGCAGTTGCATCTGCAGATGTGGCCGAAGCTGGAGCAGGAAGCGGGGCCGAAGCAGGTCTTCACCGATATCGAGATGCCGCTGGTAACCGTGATTTCGCGTATTGAACGCAACGGCGTATTGATCGATCAAAACATCCTGGCCAAACATTCGCAGGAGCTGACCACACGTCTGGCGGAACTGGAGTTGAAAGCGCACGAGCTGGCAGGCGAGCCGTTTAATCTCTCCTCCACCAAACAGCTGCAAACCATTCTGTTTGAAAAACAGGGCATCAAGCCCACTAAGAAAACGCCGGGTGGCGCACCGTCAACCAGCGAAGAAGTGCTGGCTGAACTGGCGCTGGACTATCCGCTGCCCAAAGTGATTCTGGAGCATCGTGGCCTGTCTAAGCTGAAGTCGACCTATACCGACAAATTGCCTTTGATGATCAATCCGATTACCGGCCGCGTGCATACTTCTTATCATCAGGCGGTCACGGCCACCGGACGTCTCTCATCTACCGATCCCAACCTGCAAAACATCCCAGTGCGTAACGATGAAGGCCGTCGTATTCGTCAGGCTTTTATCGCAGGTAAAGATAATCGCATCGTCGCGGCGGACTACTCGCAAATTGAACTGCGCATCATGGCGCATCTGTCGCAGGATAAAGGCCTGCTGGATGCGTTTGCGCAGGGTGAAGATATTCACCGCGCGACAGCGTCAGAAGTTTTTGGTGTCGCGCTGAGTAAGGTTTCAGGTGAGCAACGCCGCAGTGCCAAGGCAATTAACTTTGGCCTGATTTATGGCATGAGCGCCTTCGGTCTGTCGCGCCAGTTGAATATCGGTGCTGGCGAAGCGAAAAAGTATATGGATCTCTACTTTGAGCGTTATCCGGGCGTACTGCGTTACATGGAAGAGACGCGCACCCAGGCGGCAGAGAAGGGCTATGTGGAGACACTGGATGGTCGCCGCCTGTGGCTTCCGGACATCAGTTCCAGCAACGCCATTCGTCGTAAGGCGGCAGAGCGCGCGGCGATTAACGCCCCGATGCAGGGCACCGCAGCGGACATTATCAAACGCGCGATGATCGCTGTAGATGGCTGGCTACTGCAACAGCAGGATGATGCTGTGAAGATGATCATGCAGGTACACGATGAACTGGTGTTTGAGATCCACAAAGACGCGGTTGAGAGTGCGAGTGCGACGATCCGCCAGCTGATGGAGAGCAGCATGAAGCTTGATGTACCGCTGCAGGTTGAGGTGGGAACGGGCGATAACTGGGATCAGGCACATTAAGGAACGTTGTCGGCGGTATATCCATGCCGCTGACATCGTCATAAGAAAAAAGTTTACTTAATCGGTTCAGCAAAACAGCAAAGCCGCTGATTAAATGCGCGTTTTGTAACTGCCTCTCTGCTAAGCATTTTTTTAGTAATTAAACTACATGCCTTAAGCCAAAGTGTGACGAACCCGGTAAAAAAGATGTTGAATCCTGAAACTTAACAACAAAAAACCCTTTGTAGGTCGGGGAAAATCAGGTAAAGTTCATCGCGTAGGGTACAGAGGTAAGATGTTCTATCTTTCAGACCTTTTACTTCACGTAATCGGATTTGGCTGAATATTTAGCCGCCCCAGTCATTTATGACTGGGGCGTTTTTTATTGGGCTTTATCTGAAAAACGGGCTGTAAACCCGCTGCAAAAAATCATTCAGATAGCGCTTCGCCATCATCTTCCTGCGCCGGCTCCAGCTCACTGAACCAGCTATCCAGTTTCTGGCGAACGATATCAACGCCGATCTTCTTGAGTGATGAGAACATCTCTACCTGCACATCACCTATAAAGCCCAATGCAGCTTCACGCACCAGTTTGAGCTGGGCTTTACGTGCGCCGGATGCCAGCTTATCCGCTTTGGTTAACAGTACAAGTACTGGAATACCGCTCTGAACGGCCCACTCAATCATATTCTGATCGAGATCTTTCAGTGGATGGCGGATATCCATCAGCACTACCAGGCCTTTCAGTGCCTGACGCTTCTGTAAATACTCAGATAGCGCACGCTGCCATTTACGCTTCATCTCTTCCGGAACTTCGGCGTAGCCATAGCCCGGTAAGTCGACCAGTGTTTTCCCCTCGACGACCTGAAACAGGTTAATCAGCTGAGTACGCCCCGGCGTTTTACTGGTACGCGCCAGGCTTTTCTGGTTGGTGATGGTATTCAGCGCGCTGGATTTGCCTGCGTTAGAGCGTCCGGCAAACGCGACCTCAATGCCCAGATCTGCCGGTAAATGGCGAATATCCGGGGCGCTGAGCACGAAGTGGGTCATGTGATAATTCAAAGCAGACAAAGTAGAACTCCAGCAGAGTGATTCGATCAATTGGGCTGATTATACCTGTTATGGCGCAAAAGTGCCCGATAGCGTCTTAACGCGCTCTTTTGTAAGAGATCAGCGATAATTACTGCCAGCCATTACCGTTTAATAGAATCTTCATAAGTGATTAAATTTATTATTTTCAACTATTTAGATTAAAGGCATGAATTACGCCTTCAAATTACCCTCACACCTCACTTGTTCATTTTACTGATTGGTCTACATTTGGTGTCAGTGCACGGCAGCACCCATCAGGATGATGCGCTCAGGAGTGTCGGGGATGACCAGGAGCATGGCAGGATGTGATTCAGGTATGAGTCGGACAGGGAAAAGGATTACTCGCAGGAGCGATGAGGCGAAGGAGCAACCGGGACGTTGTGAGCTGTAAAGGATTTATACCGTTATTCCTTCAGTAGAAGGTGCGAAATAAGGCGATAGCATAGGCTATCGCCTTTTTTCTTTGTCATCTTTCTGCTAGATTTCGCCGCAATTCTATACTGAAGAAAAATCGCCGAGACCGGACACCATGAAGCAACCTGCACCAGCCCAGCGTGGCAAACCTGCTGCTAAAGTCAAACGCAAATCGCGTGAAGAACTGAACCAGGAAGCGCGCGATCGCAAACGCGATAAAAAGCACAGTGGCCTCAAAGCGGGCAACCGTGCTAACCCGGAAACCAAAGGCGCTGGCAAAGGCCAGGGTCAGAAAAATGCCGATCCACGCACCGGCAGTAAAAAACCGGTTGCGCTGGTGGCCGATGGTAAAACAGTACCGGAGAAAAAACCGGTAGCGAAAGCTAAACCGAAAGCGGAAAAAGTGCGTCTGACGCCGGAAGAAGAGCTGGCGAAGCTGGAAAACGACGAACGCCTGGACACCTTGCTGGATCGTCTGGAAAGTGGTGAGACACTCAGCGCTGAAGATCAGGCGTGGCTGGATCAGACGCTGGATCGCATTGACGAGCTGATGGAAACCCTCGGTATCGCGCTGGATGACGGTGCTGAAGATGAACAAGCCGAAGTCGATATGATGCGCTTGTTAAAAGGCAACTAAGTCATTTTTGATCGGCATGCGCTTTTGCGCATGCCGCGCTAAACAGGTATTCGCTGATGCTTTGGCCTGGATCAATTTTAGCGCTGCTGCTGACATGTTATCTCCTGTGGTTATTGTTTAAACTTCGTCGCCTGTCGCGTCTGAAGTCGCGTTTACGCCGGCGTTCGGCTCACCGCTATCTCTCCTCTTCTGCAACGCGACCCTCTCTCAGACGACGTCACCGTAAGGAGTGAGCATGTCATCGCAGCAGATTGAATGGGACCAGCGGCTGATTGAAAAATACAATTACGCGGGTCCGCGCTACACCTCCTATCCCACTGCGCTGGAGTTCAATGAGAACTTTGGCGAGGCAAACTTCCAGTCTGCGGTTGCACGCTACCCTGAACGTTCTCTGTCGCTGTATGTCCATATTCCGTTCTGCCATCGTCTTTGTTACTTCTGCGGCTGCAATAAGATTGTGACGCGCCAGCTGCACAAGGCTGACCGTTATCTGGACGTGCTGGAACAGGAAATCCGCCAGCGTGCGCCGCGGTTTGCCGGGCGCCCTGTCACGCAGTTGCACTGGGGTGGTGGCACGCCAACCTTCCTCAATCAAACTCAGGTCAGCCGGCTGGTGGCGCTGCTGCGTGGCCATTTTGACATTGCTGATGACGTTGAGATGTCGATCGAAGTCGATCCACGCGAAATTGAGCTGGCGATGATCGATCATCTGCGTGCTGAAGGTTTTAATCGCCTGAGCATGGGGGTGCAGGACTTCAATAAAGCGGTGCAGGAGCGCGTCAATCGCGTGCAGGATGAAGAGACTATCTTCGGGCTGGTTGAGCGTGCGCGTGCGCGAGGATTCCGCTCAGTCAGCCTGGACCTGATTTACGGTTTGCCGCTGCAAACGCCCGAAAGTTTTGCCTTCACTTTACAGCGAGTTATTGCGCTCAACCCCGACCGTCTCAGCGTATTCAATTACGCGCACATGCCGACGCTGTTCGCTGCACAACGCAAAATCAAAGATGAAGAGCTGCCCGGTGCGGAACAGAAGCTGCAAATCCTGCAGCAAACCATTGGCACCTTAACCAATGCAGGCTATCAGTTTATCGGGATGGATCACTTTGCCAAACCGGATGATGAGCTGGCCATTGCGCAACGTGCGGGTGAACTGCACCGCAATTTTCAGGGGTACACCACGCAAGGCGAGACTGAGCTGGTGGGATTTGGCGTCTCAGCGATCAGTATGCTGGGAGACAGTTATGCTCAGAACCAAAAAGAATTGAAAGAATACTATGCCAGCGTGGAGCAGAGCGGGAACGCGCTATGGCGTGGTTTGACACTAAGCGACGATGACTGTCTGCGCCGTGATGTCATCAAAACGCTAATCTGTCATTTCTCGTTAGATTTCGCGGCGATTGAAGCGCAGTGGCCGATCACCTTCGAAACCTATTTTGCGGAAGATTTAGCGTTACTGGCGCCTTTGATGGCGGATGGTTTGCTGGAACGGCGCGGGCGTAGTCTGCATGTCACAGGAATTGGGCGTTTACTGATTCGTAATATCTGCATGTGCTTCGATCGTTATCTGCGCCAAAAGGCTCGCATGCAGCAATTCTCGCGGGTGATATAAAAATCAGGGGAGCATCGCGCTCCCCTGATTCTCACTTATTCCATTCCCAGCTCTTTCAGTTTACGCGTCAGGGTATTACGACCCCAACCCAATAAACGTGCGGCTTCCTGCTTGTGTCCCTGAGTGTGACGCAGGGCGGTGGTGAGCAGCGTGCGCTCCATCTCCGGCTGCGCTTCAGAGAGCAGGTTTTGATGACCGGAACGCAGCGCGCGGTCCGCCCATTGTGCCAGCAAGGTGGCCCAGCTATCCGGCAGAGACTGCACTGGATTGTCCGGCGTGCTCGACTCAAACAGCTCCGGCGGCAGATCCTGAATCAGTACTTCCTGGCCAGCAGCCATAACGGTTAACCAGCGGCAGGTATTTTCCAGCTGGCGTACGTTACCGGACCAATGCAGGCGCGTCAGCGCCGTTTCAGTTTCCGGATGCAGAATCTTTGCTTCGACGCCCAGCTCACGCGCAGCGACTTGCAGGAAGTAGCGCGCCAGACGCGGGATATCTTCACGACGCTCACGCAGCGGCGGTAGGTGCACGCGAATCACGTTCAGGCGATGGAACAGATCCTCACGGAACTTGCCTTCCTGCACGCGCAGCTCAAGGTTTTGGTGGGTTGCCGCGATAATACGCACATCCACTTTCACCGGTGCATAGCCGCCCACGCGATAAAACTGGCCATCGGCCAACACGCGCAGCAAGCGGGTTTGCACATCGAGCGGCATATCACCGATCTCATCGAGGAACAGCGTGCCGCCATCGGCCTGTTCAAAACGGCCCTGACGAATCTGGTTGGCCCCGGTAAACGCTCCTTTCTCGTGACCAAATAGTTCGGATTCGATCAGGTCTTTCGGAATGGCCGCCATATTCAGCGCGATAAACGGTGATTTGGCGCGTGGGCTATGACGATGCAGCGCATGCGCCACCAGTTCTTTACCGGTACCGGATTCACCATTAATCAGCACGCTGATGGAAGAGCGCGACAAACGGCCAATAATACGGAACACATCCTGCATCGCTGGCGCTTCGCCAATGATGTCGGTTGTCGGGCCGCTTACCGGTTGATTACGCGGCTGCTGCTGTTCCTGATAGTGACTGATCGCACGTTCAACCAGCGCGACGGCTTCATCAATATCAAACGGCTTGGGCAGGTAATCGAACGCGCCTTGTTGATATGCGCTGACGGCGGCATCAAGATCCGAATGCGCGGTCATTATGATGACCGGTAGCATTGGGTGACGCTGTTTAATCTGTTTCAGCAGCGCCAGTCCATCCATGCCCGGCATGCGAATATCTGATAACAATACATCTGGGGTTTTACTTGAGAGTGCATCCAGCACCTCATTGCCGCTGTCAAATGTCGCGCAGCTCAAACCGGCTCCAGTGAGCGCACGTTCAAGCACCCAGCGGATGGAGCTATCGTCATCGACGATCCAGACTATCCCTCGTTGCATAGAAACCTCACTGGCGAATAGGCAGGTAAACCGAGAATTCGGTGTGTCCTGGCCAACTGTTAAATTCTATTTTTCCTGAATGCTGATCGATCAGGCTGCGGGCGATGGAGAGACCTAAACCGGTGCCTCCTTCACGACCACTCACCATCGGATAGAACAGCGTGTCCTGTAGCTGAGCAGGAATGCCAGGGCCATCATCTTCAATATCAATACGCGCCACCAGGCGATAACGGGTGCCGTGCAGCGTCAGCTGGAACGCGGTACGGGTGCGGATTACGATAGTGCCGCCTTCGTCACCCAGTGCCTGTAACGCATTACGCACTACGTTGAGCAGCACCTGTTCAATCTGATCGGGATCGTGTGGCAGCTCGGGCAGGCTCGGGTCGTAATCACGCACCAGCGAGACATTGTCCGGTAACTCCATCGACACCAGATTGACCACGCGCTCAGCCACCTGATGAATGCTTTGTGTGACGTGCATACCGGGCTGTTGGGGTCCCAGTAAACGATCAACCAGATTACGCAGGCGGTCCGCCTGTTCGATAATAATCCGGGTATATTCATGCAGCGAAGGATCGGGCAGGGCACGCGTTAATAACTGCGCGGCACCGCGTAATCCTCCGAGCGGATTTTTAATTTCATGCGCCAGTCCGCGCACTAAATCACGTGCGGCGACCTGCTGAGCATGTTGCAACTGTTCCTGGCTCAGACGGCGTTGATTATCCATCGGCGCCATTTCCAGCAGGATAAGGCCATCGGGTAGACGCTGCGCGGTCAGCGACATAATGTGCGCGCGGCCATCGACCACTAACGTCACTTCGCTGTCGGTAAAGCCCTGGCCTGCTCCAAGACTCTCGCTCATCACCTCAATATTCAGCGAAAAATAGCCGGTTAATTCCGGTAATGGCGTGCCGAACAATTTGCGTGAGCTTTGCGCCAGTAATTGCTGCGCCGCCGGGTTGGCGTAATGGATAACCAGATCGTTATCGACCAGCAAAATACTGTTGATTAGAGAGTTAAGAATCTGCCCCGCGTCGGGCAGTGTGCCAGTTGCCATACAGCGTTCCTCTGCACTAATTTAGTGCATTATAGCCTTTTGGGACTGAAAACTATCATTCGAACGATGAATTCGCGGTGAAAAAAGCCCATCCGGAGATGGGCTAAAGTTTCCACGGCAACAAAAAAACGTTCAGGTTATTTACGCCGCCAATCAGCGGCGTGAAATGCGCTGAAATTTTTTAAATTAAACGCTGTAGTACAGTTCGAACTCAACTGGGTGCGGAGTCATGCGCACACGGTCAACTTCTGGCTTACGCAGTTCGATGTACGCGTCGATAGCGTCATCAGTGAACACGCCGCCACGGGTCAGGAACTCGCGGTCTTCGTTCAGTGCGTTCAGTGCTTCTTCCAGAGAACCTGCAACTTTTGGAATCTCAGCTTCTTCTTCCGGAGGCAGGTCATACAGGTTTTTGTCCATCGCATCGCCAGGGTGGATCTTGTTGATAACACCATCAAGACCCGCCATCAGCAGCGCGGTGAAGGCCAGGTACGGGTTAGCCGCTGGATCCGGGAAGCGTGCTTCGATACGACGTGCTTTCGGGCTCGCAACCACTGGGATACGAATTGAAGCTGAACGGTTACGTGCTGAGTAAGCCAGCATAACAGGTGCTTCGTAACCCGGGACCAGACGCTTGTAAGAGTTGGTGGTTGGGTTAGCCAGGGCGTTGATCGCTTTAGCGTGCTTGATGATACCGCCGATGTAGAACAGAGCAGTTTCAGACAGGCCGCCGTATTTGTCGCCAGAGAACAGGTTCACGCCGCCTTTTGACAGGGACATGTGGCAGTGCATACCAGAACCGTTATCGCCGAACATTGGCTTAGGCATGAAGGTTGCAGTTTTGCCGTACGCGTGAGCAACGTTGTGCACCACGTATTTGTAGATCTGAATTTCGTCAGCTTTTTTGGTCATGGTGTTGAAGCGGGTAGCCACTTCGTTCTGACCAGCAGTGGCGACTTCGTGGTGGTGTGCTTCAACCACCAGACCCATCTGCTCCATGGTCAGACACATAGCAGAACGGATGTCCTGAGCTGAGTCGACTGGTGGAACCGGGAAGTAACCGCCTTTCAGACCTGGACGGTGACCTTTGTTGCCGCCTTCGTATTCTTTACCGGTGTTCCATGCCGCTTCGATATCATCGATAGCAACGTGTGAACCTGAAGTAGAAGAACCGAAACGGATGTCATCGAACAGGAAGAACTCTGGCTCTGGTCCAAACAGCACGGTATCCGCGATGCCTGAAGAACGCAGGAACTCTTCTGCACGTTTAGCAATGGAGCGTGGGTCACGGTCGTAGCCCTGCAGAGTGCCTGGCTCGAGGATGTCACAACGGATGATCAGCGTTGGATCTTCGAAGAACGGATCCATAACTGCAGTGGTCGCATCCGGCATCAGTACCATGTCTGATTCGTTAATGCCTTTCCAGCCACCGATGGATGAGCCATCGAACATTTTGCCTTCTTCGAAGAAGTCAGCGTTAACCTGGTGAGCAGGGATAGTAACGTGCTGTTCTTTACCTTTGGTATCGGTAAAACGCAGGTCAACAAACTTAACTTCGTGCTCGTTCATCATCGAGAGGACGTGTTCAGCGGACATACTTAAACTCTCCTGGAAATGGTCATAATCGTCATGGTGAGAGAACTTCGTTGCCTGGAATGTGTCACGCTTACTGACCACCCCTAACCAAGATCTCGGCAAGCTCTTTTCAACCGTTGTATAACTGTCGTTTTCGCTTGAAAGATATAAAGCGAATTCTGTGCCAACTTTATTACAATGGTAAAAATGGCGCTGTGACGCGCTCTTTCGTGAGTCGGTCACTGCACCAGTATGGATGACGCGCACTAATTTGGTGCTTCATAGATCAATTATCGCCCCAAAAAGGTGCAAAACCCCATCACAGTGCAGATTAATGCACCGTTATTGGTGCTAAAAAACAGCACTAAGATAAACTTTAAGGGAATACTGTGATCATGTTCAGTCTTTCGCTTAATCCGTGTACAATACCGCGTTATTTCTATAATGCCTGAGGCAAAGCTGTGATCGAAAATTTGCGTAACATCGCCATCATCGCGCACGTTGACCATGGTAAGACCACCCTGGTTGACAAGCTGCTACAACAGTCCGGTACTTTTGATGCTCGTACCGAAGCGACTGAGCGCGTAATGGACTCCAACGATTTGGAGAAAGAGCGTGGGATTACCATCCTCGCAAAAAACACCGCCATCAAATGGAACGACTACCGTATCAACATCGTTGATACCCCAGGACACGCCGACTTCGGTGGTGAAGTGGAACGTGTTATGTCCATGGTGGACTCGGTGCTGCTGGTTGTAGATGCGATGGATGGCCCTATGCCGCAAACCCGCTTCGTAACCAAAAAAGCCTTTGCTCATGGTTTGAAGCCGATTGTAGTCATCAACAAAGTTGACCGTCCGGGCGCGCGTCCAGATTGGGTTGTTGATCAGGTATTTGACCTGTTCGTTAACCTCGACGCGACTGACGAGCAGCTGGACTTCCCTATCATTTATGCGTCAGCGCTGAATGGTATCGCCGGTCTGGATCACAACGACATGGCAGAAGACATGACCCCGCTGTATCAGGCGATTGTGGATCGTGTTTCTCCACCACAGGTTGAAGTTGAAGCCCCACTGCAGATGCAGATCTCGCAGCTGGACTACAACAACTACCTGGGCGTTATCGGCATTGGCCGCATCAAGCGCGGTAAAATCAAGCCGAACCAGCAAGTCACTATCATTGATAGCGAAGGCAAAACCCGTAACGGTAAAGTCGGTAAAGTACTGGGCCACCTGGGTCTGGAACGTATCGAAAGCACCGAGGCTGAAGCTGGCGATATCATCGCTGTCACCGGTCTGGGCGAGCTGAACATCTCTGACACCATCTGCGACACGCAGAAGGTTGAAGCGCTGCCAGCCCTGAGCGTCGATGAGCCAACGGTAACCATGTTCTTCAACGTCAACACTTCACCTTTCTGCGGTAAAGAAGGTAAGTTCGTGACCTCGCGCCAGATCCTGGAGCGTCTGAACAAAGAACTGGTTCACAACGTGGCACTGCGCGTTGAAGAAACCGAAGACTCGGATGCATTCCGCGTTTCTGGTCGTGGTGAGCTGCACCTGTCAGTTCTGATCGAAAACATGCGTCGTGAAGGTTTCGAACTGGCGGTATCCCGTCCGAAAGTTATCTTCCGCGAATTCGAAGGCCGTAAACAAGAGCCATTCGAAAACGTGACCCTCGACATCGAAGAAACCCACCAGGGTTCTGTGATGCAGGCGATGGGTGAGCGTAAAGGCGATCTGAAAAATATGGATCCAGATGGCAAAGGCCGTGTACGTCTCGACTACATGATCCCAAGCCGCGGCCTGATCGGCTTCCGTAACGAATTCATGACCATGACTTCAGGTACGGGCCTGCTGTACTCCACCTTCAGCCACTACGACGATGTGCGTCCAGGCGAAGTAGGCCAGCGTCAGAACGGTGTACTGATCTCTAACGGCCAGGGTAAAGCAGTCGCATTCGCACTGTTCAGCCTGCAGGATCGCGGTAAGCTGTTCCTGGGTCACGGTGCGGAAGTGTATGAAGGCCAGATCATCGGTATTCACAGCCGTTCTAACGACCTGACAGTTAACTGCCTGACCGGTAAGAAACTGACCAACATGCGTGCGTCAGGTACTGACGAAGCGACCACTCTGGTTCCACCGCAGAAGATGACGCTGGAGCAGGCTATCGAGTTCATCGATGATGACGAACTGGTAGAAGTGACTCCGCAGTCAGTCCGTATTCGTAAACGTCACCTGACCGAGAACGACCGTAAGCGTGCGTCTCGCGGCGGTAAAGAGTAAGCGAAACAGTCTGATATTTAAGCCCCGCACTGCGGGGCTTTTTTGTACCTGCAACCCGCTGCAACGCTCGCTTTCTGAATATTGTCCTCGCTTCCAAAATCCTGATTTACCCCTCATCGTACCTGTTCAGTCATGCTTTTTGCCGCTAGAGTGAATGATCCAGGGAATAGAAGGAGAGGCGTCATGCTGTACATCTTTGATTTAGGCAATGTGATTGTTGATATCGATTTTAATCGTGTGCTCGGCGTCTGGAGTGACCTGGGACGTGTGCCGCTGGCGACCTTACAAAGTCGCTTCCAGATGGATGAAGCGTTCGAGAAACATGAACGTGGTGAGATTAGCGATCCCGAGTTTGCGGCGCGTATCTGTGATCAACTGGATATCGCCCTGAGCTATCCACAATTCACTGCGGGCTGGCAGGCGGTGTTTGTCGGTGTGCGTCCGGAAACGCTGGCGATCATGAACACACTGCGCGCCAACGGTGAGCGCGTGGTAATCCTGTCCAACACTAATCAGTTGCACTTTGAGTTCTGGCCAACGCAGTATCCGGAAGTGCAACAGGCCGCCGATCACGTCTATATGTCGCAAGGCATAGGCATGCGCAAGCCAGAAGCGCGCATCTATCAATATGTGCTTGAGCACGAAGGCTATACCGCCGATCAGGCGGTATTCTTTGATGATAATCGCGCCAACATTGATGCCGCGCGCTCGCTAGGTATAGAGAGCGTGCTGGTGGAAGACGCGAAAACCGTGCCGGACTGGTTCGCGAGCCGTCGCTGAGTGGTAACACGTAACCACTTGCGCCATTCGGCGCACGCGTTTTTCCTGTGGGTCAAACTGCTGTGGCGCCGCGTTGATGAAGACAACATGACGACGCAGGCCGGAAATCTGGCCTACGTCTCATTGCTGGCTTTGGTGCCGCTGATCGCCGTGGTGTTTGCGCTTTTTGCCGCTTTCCCGATGTTTTCGGAGATCAGCGTCCAGCTTAAACACTTCATCTTCAGCAACTTTATGCCGGCAGCCGGTGACGTTATCCAGCGCTATCTCGATCAGTTTGTGGCCAACGTCAATAAAATGACGGCGGTCGGGATTGTCGGATTGATCGTTACCGCACTGCTGCTGATGCACTCGGTGGACAGCGCGCTCAATGCGATCTGGCGCAGCGATAAACCACGGCCAATGGTTTACTCCTTTGCCGTCTACTGGATGATCCTGACGCTCGGCCCGATACTGGCGGGTGCCAGTCTGGCCATCAGTTCTTACTTATTATCGCTGCGTTGGGTCAACGTCACCGGCGTCACCAGCCTTATCGATCAGGTGTTACGCATCTTCCCTCTGGTGCTCGCCATCCTCGCGTTCTGGTTGCTCTATAGCATCGTCCCGACGCGCCGTGTGCCAACGCGTGATGCGCTGATCGGTGCGATTGTCGCCGGGCTGTTGTTTGAGCTGGGCAAAAAAGGGTTTGCGCTCTATGTTACGATGTTCCCTTCGTATCAATTAATTTACGGCGTACTGGCAGTCATCCCGATTCTGTTTTTATGGGTTTACTGGACCTGGTGTATTGTGTTGTTAGGCGCGGAAATCACCGTCACCCTGGATGACTATCGCCAGCTAAAACAGCAGGAACGCGAAAAAGAACGAGAGGAAACATGATTGCTTTGATTCAGCGCGTCAGTCGCGCCAGCGTCGTGGTTGATAACGCGACGGTGGGTGAGATTGGCGCCGGTTTGCTGGTGTTATTAGGGGTGGAGAAGGGCGATGACGAGCAAAAGGCACAGCGCTTATCTGAACGCGTACTGGGTTATCGCATCTTCGGTGATGAGAACGACAAAATGAACCTGAACGTACAGCAGGCCGGTGGCAGCGTGCTGGTGGTTTCACAATTCACACTTGCCGCCGATACCAACAAAGGCATGCGTCCCTCGTTCTCGGGTGGTGCCGAACCGGCGGAAGCCGAGCGTCTCTATCACCATTTCAGCGATTGTTGCCGGGCACAGGGTGTGACCACGGCGAACGGTCGATTTGCTGCCAACATGCAGGTTTCACTGGTGAATGATGGCCCAGTGACCTTCTGGTTGCAGGTGTGAGGTTTTCAGCCGAGCGGCCAGGGATCAGCCACGCAAGCTCCGAACGAGAGAATCACTTTATGTATCATCTTCGTGTGCCGCAAACGGCGGAAGAACTGGATACCTATTATCAGTTCCGCTGGGAAATGTTACGTAAGCCACTGCGTCAGCCGCAGGGTTCTGAGCGTGATGCCTGGGATGCACTGGCGCATCATCAAATGGTGGTCGATGAGCAGGGCGATCCTGTTGCGATTGGCCGCCTCTATATCAACGCGGAAAATGAAGCCGCCATCCGCTTCCTGGCCGTGCACCCGTCGGTGCAGGGCAAAGGATTAGGGACACTGGTGGCGATGACGCTGGAATCCGTTGCGCGTCAGGAAGGAGCGAAACGCGTCACCTGTAGCGCACGTGAAGACGCCGTGGAGTTCTTCGCCAAGCTGGGCTACGTCAACCAGGGTGAAATCACTGCGCCACAAACCACGCCGGTGCGCCATTTCCTGATGATCAAACCGGTGGTAACGCTGGATGATATCCTGCACCGCGCTGACTGGTGTGGTCAGTTGCAGCAGGCCTGGTACGAGCATATTCCGCTGAGTGAAAAAATGGGCGTGCGTATTCTGCAATATACCGGGCAGAAATTCGTCACCACCATGCCCGAAACCGGCAACCAGAACCCGCACCACACGTTATTCGCTGGCAGCCTGTTCTCACTGGCCACGTTGACGGGCTGGGGGCTGATTTGGCTGTTACTGCGCGAGCGGCATCTCGGCGGCACCATCATCCTTGCCGATGCGCACATTCGTTACAGTAAGCCCATCAGTGGACGTCCGGGCGCGATTGCCGATTTGGGTTCACTGAGTGGCGATCTTGATCGTCTGGCGCGCGGCCGTAAAGCACGTGTGCAGATGGAAGTGGAGCTGTTTGGTGATGATGAGCTGGGTGCGGTGTTTGAAGGGGTGTATATCGTCTTGCCAGCCGATGCAGAGGGTGCATTAGAAGAGGGTGGCTCGGGTGCACGCATTAATTAGTACTGGAACATGCCGCACACAGACTTTGCAGAACCTTAAGCGGTAGCGGTGCGTTGTATTGCGACTCGGTCAGCGGCAGGGCGCCGCTAACTGATACGCGCGATAACTCGCACCACTACCGTTGCTAAGATCCTATTGAACCTGCCCTGCATGCATTGTCTGCTGCACCGATTGTGTATCGGTGGTCACGGACAAATTACCCTCAACGCTCGGACGCAATGGCGCGGCCGCGCTGAGTGAGCCTTTCGCTTGCAGCAACAGATTACTGTTGCCGCTGAGAGGCAACGCAGGCCAGCCCCAGTTCTGCAACACATTGGCGGGAACCGCCTGACCTTTGAGATTCAGCGTCAATGGACGCTGTGCATCCTGGCCAACACTCGCCGTCCCTTCCAGCAAACCGTTGCCGTTGAAGGCGCTCATTTCCGTCACCTGAATCTGCTGATCGTTAGCATTAAAGGCAATGGAGGGATGGCGCAGATCGGTGCGATTAAACGTTGCTTCCGCTGCGTTAAAGCTCGCCTTACCGCCCCAGATACCCCACTGGTGCTGGCGCGCCAGCACCAGGTTATCGGCATTACCATCCAGCGCGGTCATCTGGAATGGGAAGGCAGGATTAATGTCGATAACCAGATTTCGATTGGCTGTTGCGTGCGTCACCAGCACGCTATCCAGCCATGAGGGTAACGCTTGCTGCCAGCGATCGCGCCAGTTCTGCGGTAAGGTATATTCCAGTCCGGCAATCGCCAAATCATTGAGCGTCAGGCGTTTATCACTGCGCGTCCAGTTGCCGCTGGCACGGATTACGCCATTGGCCCAACGTGAACTGAACTGCGCTAACTCAATGCCCTGCGTCGAGAAGTTGGCATTCACAATCGGATCGTTTAGCTCGAAGCCGCCATTAATGAAGTTGCCGGCGTTCATCGACAGCGAGCCATCATCGCTCTGCCAGTCATCTCCACGCAGCGTGATGTTCTTCAGGGTTAAATCGAGGTCGGTGACAGCCCAATCAGGCCCTTGCAAGCGCGCATCGGTCATATCCAGGCGGTCGATGCTCACTGATGGCACATCGCGCAGAGGGTTGAGGAAATCACTCAGATTTTGGTGGGTCTGCAGGCGAATATCGTTAAGACGTAACTGATCAATCTTCCAGTTGCCTTGCGCGTCGCGCTCAGCGTTGCCAGTCATCGAACCGCGTGCGAGATCGGCCCCAATATTGCTGAATATCATGCGGTGCTGCTTCACACTCCCCTGCAACAGCACATTGTTGCCGGGAACACCATCCAGCGTCAGCATGCCCGCGCTCATCTGGAACTGTGCATCGCTGCCCAGCATATCCGTCGGGGTCGGTTTCCACGGGATAACTCCGCCGTTAACCCGCTCTGCGACCATCGGCAGCATGCTGTGCGGGCTATCAATGCGCACGTTATTCAGTTGCAGGCGATTGGCCTGAATGGGCAGCGTGGTATCGGGCGTCTGATTCGCGAGGTTGATCTCACCATCGCGCACATCGATGCTATCAAAATGCAGCCAGTCACTGAATTGCACCAGTGCCAGTCCGAGGTCGACGCGTTTAGCCACTAACACTGCTGGCTGACCATCATGACCGAAGCTGAAATCATCCAGCATGATGTGCGAGGGAGAAGAGAAGTTGTGTTCAATCTTGCTGAGGGAAAGATGCCAGGCGGTCTTATCACTTACCCAACGGCTAAACCAACCTGCGCCCCACTGTGTCTGCAGCAAGACATACAGGACAACCAGCCCCAGCAGAATCAGCAGCAGTAAGGTAAGGAAAAACTTGCCTAAAAATTTCATCGCATCCATCCATCCCGATATTTATCCGGTAAGAGGTTGTTATGCCTGAATTACCGTTACAGCTCAACAGCCTGGATGTAAAAGCGGATAAATAACAGGCAGGCCGTAGCCTGCCTTATGGGTTACTTTTCCTGTGGAAAGACGAGGTTAAGCACGATTGCGGTGATACCACCGGCAGCAATGCCTGAGGAGAGCAGGGTTTTCAGCCAATCCGGGGCGAATTGCAGAATCAGCGGCTGCTGCGAAACACCCAGGCCAACGGCCAGCGACAATGCGATGATCATAATAGCGCGACGGTTCAGCGGCTCGCGTGAAACGATACGCACGCCCGATGCGGCAATCGTGCCAAACATCACAATGGTCGCGCCACCCAGCACCGGCTCAGGAATGTGCTGCACGAAACCACTCACCGCCGGGAACAGGCCAAGCACGATCAGCATCAGTGCCACGACAAAGCCCACATAACGGCTGGCAACGCCGGTTAATTGGATCACGCCATTGTTCTGCCCAAAGCAGGAGTTCGGAAACGTATTGAACAATGCGGATACAAATGAATTGAGGCCATTAGCCAGCACGCCGCCTTTTAAGCGCTTCATATACAGTGGGCCGCTCACCGGTTGCTCTGACACATCCGAGGTGGCAGTGATATCGCCAATGGTTTCCAGCGAGGTCACCATAAACACCAGCATCAACGGGATCAGCAGGTTCCAGTCAAAACCGAGACCGTAATAAAGCGGTGTCGGCACCGCAACCAGCGGTTGATCGGTCGGAGCGCTGGTGGCGGGCAGCATATCCAGTGCCCATGCCAACGCATAGCCGACAGCCATCGCGATCACCAACGAGGCCACACGCAGATACGCATTACGCTGGCGGTTAAGCAGGATAATCACCACCAATACCGCACCAGCCAGCAACAGGTTCTTTGGTGCGCCGAAAGTGTGATCGCTCATCGCCGCGAAACCACCGCCAATCGAGGTCAGGCCGACCTGAATCAGTGACAGGCCAATAATCATCACCACAATGCCGGATACCAGCGGGGTAATAATACGACGCGCCAGATGCAGAACGCGTGACAGCACCATTTCGGTACAGGACGCGACCATCAATGTACCGAACAGCGCGGCCATCATGGTCGGCACATCGGCTCCGCCATTTTTCAGCGCTATACCGCCCATGATCAGCGGTGTCACAAAGTTAAAGCTGGTTCCCTGAATCGACAGCAGGCCGGAACCCACCGGTCCCCAGGTTTTGATTTGCAGGATCGAAGCGACGCCCGAAGCAAATAGCGACATGCTGATAATGTGCTGTGTGTCCTGGGCCGGTAAGCCCAGCGCCTGACAGATCAACAGCGCAGGGGTAATCACGGCAACGAACATCGCCAGCAGATGCTGACAGGCAGCAAACAGCGTTTGTGGCAGCGGTGGACGGTCTTCGAGGCGGTAAATCAGTTCACTCTTTGGACGGGCTGACTGATGAGATTCAGCGGTATTGACGGACATGGTGCGCGTTCTCAATGACAACAAAGGGGCGATTTTAAACGGTTGCGTTGTGAAAGCAATCGTTTGCAGTGCCCCTTTTCACTTGCATTGATTTAAAGCGTAAACACGGTACGGCTGCGGCTATCATCTTCCTGCCATGCCTGAGCCACTTCACTCAACGGGCGCATCTGGAAAGCGACCGAAAAATCACTTTCCGCCGCTGCGTTCAACATTTCGCTGATGCAGGCGATCAGATCCGCATCGGATACGCTCCCCAGACCGCTGCCCATTAATGTCAGACCGGATGAGCGCAACAGCTTGCTGTGCAGCGTGATTTCCTGGCCACTCAGCGAGCCAATTTGCACGAAGCGCACCACTTTCTCTCCGCCAGCGACGGCCGCCTGCATGATATCGAGCGCGCTCTGGCCCCACAGGTAATCCAGCACGATATCGATGCCTTCTTTCATCAGTGCGGGCAGTGCGCCGGGCAACTCATCCAGCGTCAGGGTGATGTCCGCGCCCTGGGCTCGCAGTTGATCGAGCACTTCACGATTGCGTCCAGTGGCGATGATTTTGCCTGCGCCGAGGTGTCGTGCAATGCGCACCGCTAATCCACCGGAAGTGCCGGTGGCACCATTGATCAGCACCGTTTCACCCGGCTGCAACTGCGCCCGGCGCGTCAATGCTGCCCAGGAGGACATGCCCGGATTGGCGATGGCGGCTGCCAGCACCGGATCGAGCGAGGCGGGCAGCGGCACAATGGCAGCGGCTGGAACCAGGGTTCTTTCCGCCATGCTGCCCCATGGCGCATCAAAGGCGAGAAAATAGACCGGATCGCCGTTGCTGAGTGTACCGGTGCCGTCAATGCCAGTGATAAAAGGATAATGTGTGGTGGCGCTGTAATGTTTGCCAGAAGCGCGTGCTTTCGCCAGCTGACTGACGGCAGCCGCTTTAACGCTGACAATCACATGTTGCTCATCGGCTTGCGGTTCAGGGAAATCACCGTAAACCGGCTGTTCGCCCGCTGCGGAAACGATAGCTGCTTTCATGCTTTCTCCTTCAGATAATCGGAAACTATGTGTAATATGCACACATTAATTCTGCCTCGGGATAACGTCAATGAAAAGTGTGCAAAATACACATAATAGTGCAGAGTTCGACGATCTGCATAATGCGCTGCTGATGATTGTGGGTACCTTCAATCGCCCGCAACGTGATGAGTTACTGATAAAAGAGTCTAACATTCAGCTCGACCGCGCCTTATTTCCTCTGCTGATTCAGATTGGCCGCTTTGGGCCGATTGGCGTAGTGGAACTGGCAGAGCGTGCAGGGCGTGATTACACCACTGTGAGCCGCCAGATGGCGAAACTGGAAGAGCTGGGGCTGGCGCAACGGCAGAAAAATATCAAAGACAAGCGCGTAAACGAAGCCGTCATTACCGCCACAGGCAAAGCGATGACCGATAAAATCGATGCTGCACGGGCGCAGATTTATCAGCATCTGTTTGAGAACTGGCAGGATAACGAACGCACCGAGCTGGCGCGTCTGTTGCAAAAATTTGTCGGGGATTTTATGGCAATCGATCGTAAAGAGCAGGGTTGAGCATTGGGGCTGCTGATGACTCAACATGCCGTAAATGCTCACCTTTAGGCGTTACTGTAACGCTCAGTCTCTGGCAGCCAGCGTTCAATTAATGCCTGCGCCTGTTCTGGATAGTGCTGATGGATATGGCGCGCCACACGCTGCACTTCCGGGATCATGCCCTGATCACGCAGTAAATCAGCGACCTTAAATTCTGCATTACCGGTCTGGCGCGTACCGAGCAATTCACCAGGACCGCGAATTTCCAGGTCATGCTGAGCGATGACAAAGCCATCATTGCTGTCACGCAGCACCTGCAAACGTTTCTGCGCAGTTTTGCTGAGTGGCGCTTTGTACAGCAGCACGCAATGCGAGGCCACAGCGCCACGACCGACGCGGCCACGCAACTGATGCAATTGAGCCAGACCCAAACGTTCCGGATTCTCGATGATCATCAGGCTGGCGTTAGGCACGTCAACCCCGACCTCAATCACGGTGGTGGCGACCAGCAACTGAATCTCGTTGGCTTTGAACGCCGCCATGACCGCCTGTTTTTCCGCTGGCTTCATGCGGCCGTGCACCAGCCCAACCTGTAAGCCCGGTAGCGCGACTTTCAGCTCTTCCCACGTGGCTTCAGCCGCCTGTGCTTCCAATACGTCCGACTCTTCAATCAGCGTACACACCCAGTAAGCCTGGCGACCTTCATGGCAGGCGTTTTTCACCCGCTCGATAATATCGCCACGGCGGCTGTCAGGAATGGCCACCGTGGTGACCGGGGTACGGCCAGGCGGCAATTCATCGATGGTGGAAGTGTCGAGGTCGGCATAGGCGGTCATCGCCAAGGTACGCGGAATCGGCGTGGCGGTCATGATCAGCTGATGCGGATGGAAACCCTGCTCTTCGCCTTTTTCCCACAGCGCGAGGCGTTGATGCACGCCAAAGCGATGCTGTTCATCAATGATCACCAGCGCCATGCCGTTGAATTTGACCTGCTCCTGGAACAGAGCATGCGTGCCGACCACCATCGCCACCTGTCCGCTGGCAATCGCTTCCTGCTGGGCTTCACGCGCTTTGCCTTTCTGCTTGCCAGCCAACCAACCCACTTCAATGCCCAGCGGTGCAAACCACTGGCGGAAATTGTTGGCATGCTGCTCAGCCAGCAGTTCGGTCGGCGCCATCAGTGCCACCTGTTTGCCATGCGCGATGACATCCAGCGCCGCCAGCGCCGCGACCAGCGTTTTGCCCGATCCCACATCGCCCTGCACCAGACGCATCATCGGGAAGTCATTGGCTAAATCGCGCTCGATCTCCTCAACCACACGCTTTTGCGCGCCGGTGGGTGAGAAGGGTAGCGCGGCCAGTAATTGATCCACCAGATTGTGCTTAGCAGGCATCGGTAACGCATGGTGACGCTGTGCACCGGCACGGACCGCCAGCATGCTGAGGTTGTGCGCCAGCAGTTCTTCAAGGATTAAGCGCTTTTGTGCGGGATGACGACCGGTTTCCAGTTCGCTGAGGCGTAAATCGGGCGGCGGGCGATGCAGCGTGCGCAGGGCATCCGGCAGACTCATCAAGCCACCGCTCAGCTCTGACGGCAGCAGCTCAGCAATCGGGCAGCTTTCCAGCAGCGTCAATGCCTGATCGGTGAGATTACGCAGCGTGGCCTGACGAATACCTTCAGTGGTGGGATAGACCGGCGTCAGGGTTTCCTGTAGCTCCACGCCACCCTGTTCGCCCTGCACGCGATACTCGGGATGGATGATTTCAGCACCGCGCTGGCCGCGTTTGATTTCGCCATAAGCGGTGACGCGGCGGCCTGGCGCCAGACTGTTTTTCATGCCGGCATTGAAGTTGAAGAAGCGCATAGTCAGCACACCGCTGCCATCGCTGATCTGGCACACCAGCATGCGGCGGCGGCCAAAGGTGATCTCACTGTGCAGCACTTCACCTTCCACCGTGGACCAGACGCCCGGCAGCAGGTCATTAATTTTGTAGAGTTGGGTGCGATCTTCGTAGCGCAGCGGCAGATGCAGCAGCAAATCCTGAATAGTGAACAGGCTGAGTTTAGCCAGTTTTCCCGCCTGACTGGCGCCGACGCCGGTCAGGGTACTGAGCGGTATGGCATCCAGCAGACGGCCTTTCATTTTTTACCTGTGGATTGCATGGTGGCCCACCAGTCGGCATCGGCTTCCACCTCGCCCTGGGCGTTGATATGCGGATAAGGCAGACCTTTTTGCTTCGCCACGCGCGCCAGCACCGGATAACCGCCTTCGAACAGTAAACGCTGCTGTTCATCAGCGTTCAGCAAGCTGTGCTGGCGTTTGTACATGCCGGCGTTTTGCCGTTGGCGCTGCGCTTCATACAGAATCAGCGCGGAAGCAACGGACACGTTGAGCGACTGCACCATGCCCACCATCGGCACAATGATGTCTTGATCGGCGAGCGCCAGCGCTTCAGCGGTGATGCCGGTTTTTTCCTGACCCATCAGAATGCAGGTCGGTTTGGTGTAATCGATCTCGCGAAAATCTACCGCGTTCGCCGACAGGTTGGTGGCCAGCACCTGCATCCCCTGATCTTTCAGATGACGCACGGCTTCTGCGATATGACGATGCGTCTGCACTTTCACCCAGCTATTGCTGCCCGCTGAAGCGGACACCATGGTGCGCATGCGCACGCTAGGCCAGACGGCGTGCACTTCATGGATGCCGACCGCATCAGCCGTACGAATCACCGCCGAGACATTATGCGGCTTATGCACCTGCTCCATGCACACGGTGAGATCGTGCTGGCGCATGGCCAGCATTTCCTGGATACGAGCAAAACGTTGAGCGTTCATGTACTAATTACGGTTACGGTGAACTTTAATCACATCCGGCATTACGCGGATTTTACGCATAATGTTGGCCAGATGGACGCGGTCGTTCGCGGTGAGACGGATAAAGGCGCTGTAAACACGACCATCGCGCTCTTCCGTATTAAGACTTTGAATGTTGGAACCCGCCGTGTTGATCGCTGCCGTCAGGTTCGCCAGTGCGCCCTGATGGTTGAACATATCAACCTTAATTTCCGCGACAAACTCCTGGTCGATAACCTTGTCCCACTCAACCGGCATGAACTTCTCGGGCTCTTTCTGATAGCCACGGATGTTACGACAGGATTCGTGATGCACCACCAGACCTTTACCCGGGCTGACGTGCGCGACAATCGGATCGCCAGGAATCGGACGACAGCACTTGGCAAAGGTGATCAATACGCCATCAGCACCTTTAATCGGCAGCTTTTTGCGTTTGCTGTTGCTTTGCGGTTGCTCAGCACCAGACTGCAGCAGGTTTTTCGCCACCACCACGCTCATGGCGTTGCCGAGGCCGATTTCCGCCAGCAAATCGTCAATGCTGGTCAGCTTCATGCGCTCCAGCTCGTGCTGAATATTTTCCGGCGGGATCTCTGCCAGCTTCTTGCTGCCGCCGAGCGCATGGCTTAACAGGCGACGGCCAAGGTTGACGGAGTCTTCGCGTTTCAGGTTTTTCAGCAGCTGACGAATTTTGGCGCGTGCTTTCGAGCTCACCACAAAGTTGAGCCATGCCGCGTTAGGACGGGCACCTGGCGCAGTGATGATTTCGATGGTTTGGCCGCTGGTCAGCGATTGCGACAGCGGATATGGCTGGCGATCGACGCGGGCACCCACACAGGCATGGCCGATATCGGTATGCACAGCATAGGCAAAGTCTACAGGCGTGGCGCCCGCAGGCAGTTCGACGATACGGCCTTCCGGCGTGAACACGTAGATCTCATCAGGGAAGAGATCGGATTTCACGCTTTCGATAAATTCAAACGAGCTACCGGCGCTTTGTTGCAGCTCCAGCAGGCTTTGCAGCCAGCGCTGGGCGCGAATCTGTGCGGTCGTCCCGTTTTCACCGGCCTCTTTGTAAGCCCAGTGTGCCGCTACCCCCATCTCTGCCATCTGATCCATATCTTCAGTACGGATCTGCACTTCTACCGGCACGCCGTGCGGGCCAATCATTGAGGTGTGCAGAGATTGATAGCCGTTGGCCTTGGGAATAGCGATGTAATCTTTGACGCGTCCAGGACGCGGTTTGTACAGGCTGTGCATCTGACCGAGCACGCGATAACAGGTATCTAAGTCTTTCACGATAACGCGGAAGGCATAAATATCCATGATCGAGTGGAATCGCTGCTCTTTCAGGTGCATTTTGCGGTAGATCGAATAGAGATGCTTTTCACGGCCACTAACACGGCAGGGAATGCCTGCTTCCTGTAAGCGCCCGTCTATTTCAGAAAGAATCTTCTGAATCATCTCTTTACGGTTACCGCGCGCCGCTTTCACCACCTCTTTGATCACGCGGAAACGATTCGGATAGAGGGCTTCAAAGCCAAGCTCTTCCAACTCTGTTTTCAGGTGATGAATACCGAGGCGGTGCGCCAGAGGACTGTAAATCTCCAGCGTTTCCAGCGCGATACGACGTTTTTTGTCCGGTCGTAACGCACCGAGCGTACGCATGTTGTGCGTGCGGTCAGCCAGTTTGATCAGAATGACGCGGATGTCTTGCACCATCGCCATGATCATTTTGCGGAAGTTTTCAGCCTGGGCTTCTTTCTTGTCGCGGAACTTCAGCTTGTCGAGTTTCGACACGCCTTCCACCAGTTCGGCGACGCTTTTGCCAAACAGCTGTTCCATATCCTGGTAGGTGGCGGGTGTATCTTCGATCACGTCATGCAGCAGTGCGGCCATCAGCGTTTCATGGTCGAGTTTCATCTCGGCCAGAATGCAGGCAACGGCAACAGGATGGGTGATGTAAGGTTCACCGCTGGAGCGTGTTTGACCCTCGTGGGCATCACGCGCGACAAGATAAGCTTGCTTGAGGCGCTTAATCTGCTCCTCAGGCAAGTATTTTTCAATCAGTTGATTGAGGCTTTCAAACAGATACAAGGTTGACCTGCGAAGTGCTGTTAACGACGACCTTCAGCGATAGCGGTAACGGCTTGTAACTCAGCGGCTTCCTGCTCTTGCTGCTCCTGACGATCACGGACATCCAGAATCTGGTTGGTGATCAGGCCTTCTTCGATTTCGCGCAGGGCGATAACGGTGGCTTTATCGTTCTCTTCCGGAACCAGCGGGTCTTTGCCGCCTACCTGCATCTGACGTGCACGACGTGCAGCGACCAACACCAGGTCAAAACGGTTACCAATTTTCTCTACTGCGTCCTGAACGGTTACGCGTGCCATAGGTGTGCTACTCCACAGATGATGAAGAAATGACTGGGCATAATACTGAAAGTGACTTCAGACTGCCAATAGTTTGCTGATTAAAGCATCATGTCGCGATTTTTGGCGACTCATACGCAGACGTTCTGCGCGAATAATGTGTTTCAGGTCGGTCAGTGCCAGGTCGAAATCATCATTCACGATCAGATAATCGTATTCAGCGTAGTGACTCATTTCCGCGACGGCCTGAGCCATACGGCGGGCGATGACCTCTTCGCTATCCTGACCACGGCCACGCAGGCGACGATCTAACTCTTCAGTCGACGGCGGCAACACAAAGATGCTGCGTGCTGCCGGCATTTTCTGCCGAATTTGCTGTGCGCCTTGCCAGTCGATATCCAGAAACACATCAACACCGGTCGCCAGCACGCGCTCAATGGCGGCGCGCGAAGTACCGTAGTAATTGCCAAACACTTCCGCATGTTCAAGGAAGTCGTCAGCGGCAATCATGGTCTCGAATTCGGGCTTGGAGACGAAGAAATAGTGTTCACCATGGGCTTCACCGGGACGCACGCCACGGGTGGTGTGCGAAATAGACACCTGCGTATCGTACAGCGGTTGTGTCTTTAACAGCGCCTGAATCAGGCTGGATTTACCCGCGCCGCTTGGAGCGGAAATAATATAAAGCGTGCCTTGAGCCATGGTTATCTTGAATTGAGTAAAGAGCGGAGTCGATTTCCTGCACAGTATACACGGCTTAACGCCGCCACGCAGCGTTTGCCGTTGGGCTAAGGCAATTCTTTTTCTGTGAACCCGCGTCAGACAATGCGTAAGCCGCTGCAAACGCCTCAAAAAACCGGGAATCCTCTTGCACTTTCTCACCTTCAGCACTGGTCATCGCCCCCATCGCACTCTCCAATAGACAAAAAGGAGAGCAACGATGAAAGGATGGTGGTTTCTATGCTGCTGGTTTTTCACTGCGGCTTGCGGGGCTGAAGCGCTGTGTCCTAACTGGTCTCCGGTGCGTGCCGAACAGGAAATCGTTCAATTACAAAGCCAGTTACGGCACTGGGATGATGCCTACTATCGTAAGGGCACGAGTCTGGTTAGCGATGGGGATTATGACAGCCTGCAGCAACGCTTACGGCAGTGGCAGCGCTGCTTCACGCCGACGCAATTGGCTTATCAGGCACAGCCGACAACGGACGGCAGCGCCCGTCATCCGGTGGCACACACCGGTGTACGGAAACTGCGCGACAAGATGGCGGTGGCGTACTGGATGCAGGATAAATCCCCACTGTGGATACAGCCGAAAGTCGATGGTGTAGCGGTAACGCTAGTCTATCGGCGCGGGCAACTGGTTTCCCTGGTGAGCCGCGGCGATGGCTTGCGTGGCGAAGAGTGGATAACCAAAGCCCACCATATTCCGGCGATTCCTCCGCACATTGACACCGATCGTGAAGAGGTGGTGCTGCAAGGCGAGCTATTTCTGCTTATGACCGATCATCAGCAAGCTCGTGACGGAGGGCGAAACGCCAGAGCGCAGGTGGCGGGTGCGATGATGCGTCATGAAGCTTCCCCGTTGCTGGCAGGTCTCGGCATTTTTATCTGGGCATGGCCCGATGGTCCAATCCAGATGCCTGCTCGGCTGGCGCAGTTGTCACGCTGGGGATTTGCTTTGTCACAAATCTGGAGTCGCCAGATCGGCAACGAAGAGGAGGCGGAGGTGTGGCGCGATCGCTGGTTCCGTGCCTCGTTGCCGTTCGTCACCGATGGTGTCGTGCTCCATCAATTACCCCACAGCGCCGGGCGGGACTGGCAGCCTGGCCAGGGACATTGGTCGGCCGCGTGGAAATACCAGCCGGTTGAAATCAGCACTGAAGTGTTGTCCGTGGATTTCAACGTTGGGCGCACCGGGAAAATTGCTGTGGTGCTCAACCTCATCCCTGTTCAGCTGGATGATAAAACCGTGCGTAGAGTGAATCTTGGGTCGCTGCGGCGCTGGCGGGAGCTGGATGTCATCGCTGGCGATCAGGTGATAGTGACGTTAGCCGGTCAGGGAATTCCCCGCTTAGAGCGAGTGATCTGGCGAGTGGCAGGGCGTGAATATCCAGTAGCACCACAGCAGGGCGAATTTAACTCGCTGTCATGTTTGCATTTCAATCAGGATTGCCGATTGCAGTTTTTATCGCGCCTGAGCTGGCTCAGTCAGAAATCGGTGCTGAACATCCCTGGCGTGCAGCGTAGCGGCTGGCAGCGGTTACTGCACAATGGCGCGATCACCCATCTGTTCTCCTGGCTGACGTTAACGCCTGAAGAGATTGCGCAGGACAGCGGAATATCCGCCGCGCGGGCACAGGAGATCTGGCAACGTTTCCAACAGACACGTCAGCAACCCTTTCGGCGCTGGGTGAGCGCATTAGGTCTACCGCTCCCCCGTGCCGCGTTGCAGGCCTTACCGGATAATGACTGGACAGCTTTACTGGCTCGCTCGACAGAGGAGTGGCAGCAGTTGCCCGGTGTCGGGCGCACGCTTGCAGAGCGGATTGTTACCATGCTGCAGGATGAGGAATTACAGCAGCTGATCCGCTTTTTACAGCTGCAGGAGATTCCTGCTGCACCTTAATGTTCGGGATGGGGGTAGTTGAAGATCGGCAGGCCAAGGCGGAAGCGCAGCGCTAGTAAACGACCAAAAAAGCCAGCCAACAGCGTAATGATCACCACGGCTTCATGTGGAAGCGGCGTTTTGAGCAACAAAATGTAGAGCCAGCCTGCGGCAAACGCGATACCGGCGTAAAGCTCTTTTTGGAATACCAGCGGGATGCGGTTGCAGAACATATCACGCAGCACGCCACCAAATACGCCGGTGATCACGGCGGCAATAGCGGCAATGATTGAGGCATGGCCAGAATCCAGCGCGACCTGCGCGCCAATAATGGAGAACACCACCAGGCCAAGCGCATCCAGTACCAGAAACACTTTACGCAGATGATTCATCAGAGGGGCAACAAAAGTGGTCACTACTGCAGCGGCGGCCACAATCATGATGTACTCCGGGTTTTTAACCCAGCTCAATGGATAGTGCCCGAGCAGGATGTCACGCACCGAGCCACCACCGATTGCGGTGACGGAAGCAATGATGATGACGCCAAACAGATCCATTTTGCGGCGGCCAGCCGCCAATGCGCCGGTCATGGCTTCGGCGGTAATGCCAATAATGTAGAGAACGGTTAATAACATAGAGCACTCCAAAAGATTGGCGGCCAGCCTAAAGATTTCCTCAGTTATCGACCACTGAGTTTTTCTAAAAAAGGCGCCATCGGATTAGCCGTGTTGATGCCGCACATGCTAACAGGCTTAACCGGCTTGATAAATCGGGAGTGCG
Source organism: Erwinia sp. S63 (assembly GCF_016625195.1). GTDB lineage: Bacteria > Pseudomonadota > Gammaproteobacteria > Enterobacterales > Enterobacteriaceae > Pantoea. The sequence continues at coordinate 84,334 of NZ_JACVUP010000018.1, read as the reverse complement.
TTACGTATTCGCATAAAAAAATGTGATGTGAGGAGTGCGGTAGTGCAAGTTTGTGTGAGTTCGAGTGTGAAGGCTGAGGGAGGTATGACAACATCAAAAAAGAAAAAAGCGTGCTGGCGACCAGCACGCGAACGCATCTTCTCAGATGCCCAGAGCCCACCATACAGACTTGTTTTTATTATCCGTTTCTTGCTCGCACGTTGGCGAAACTTTTCAGGCTAAAACGGTATTCTGGCTGGAACCAGGAACGACCGTAGTAGCAGTAGACCAGCATTCTGATGGATACCATGGCAAGGTAACCCCAGATTGCGCACAACACTGAAGGGGTCAGCCATACGGTAAACAGTGTGACACCCAGGCCAACCAGCACCGATGAGGTTTCTGTGAAGGCGATACGCGAGAATTGTTTCTCACGCTGTAATATGGCGCGATAATGTTGCCCCTGCGGGATAATAATGAAAATCACCGAAATCATTTCCAGCATAATTGCCATTTCGGGTTGGTTCATTATTCTGCTGTATAAATCACTACCAATAAACAGCACGGCGAATATCATCATGCCGCTTAACACATTTCCCCAGTAGAGAATGGAAAGTTCGCTGTTATTAAGATTTATATTTCGGATGACTGAATTACCAAACCCACGGTCGGCAAGTGTATCAATAACCAATAACATCACAATAGCAATAGCGAGTAAATCTAACTCGTTTGCCTGAAGTATTTGTGCCAGAAGTGAAAGCTGTAAAACACCAATGCCGACGATTTTTATGGATGACAAAATTGACCATTTGGCGCTGGCCAAACTTTTTTCTCTTATCGCCATGTTCTGCTCGTTATGGTACATGTACCAATGCAATTAAGGGTTCACCCGGGCGCCTGCCCAGAGTACAGATCACATCAATGCAGCGTTTCCTGACGCAACCCTGAAATGCCTTTCAGAGTTTGCCATGTAAAGATGCATTCAATTAAATGATGCTCTGAATTTAAAGAGATGCCCCTGGCGCGTAAATATTTCATTGTCTCGGCGGTATCTCCTCCGGCTCGGAGGAAATCCGCAAGATCATTATAAAATCCCTTTGAGTTGTTATATTCCCCGGCCAGTATCCTACTGGCAATCTCAACGAATTCTTTTTCAGATAACAAAGGATAGGTTGAGCGATCCATGTTATTTCCCTGCTGTTGTTATTATCGGGTATTGCTGTGTGTGAATGAGTTATACCGTGTTTTAATTAAATTAACACCATAAGAAAACTCCTATAAATGAACTTCAGGAATAAATGGTTTCAGACTTTGCATCAGAATAGATAAGACGCTTGATAAGCGATTAATAAGTCCTGTCAGACATTTCGGCAGGCGATCAAACAAGTCATTTGAACAAGATAAAAAAAACACCGATAAATCAGAGGGACTAAGATTCACAAACTGTGATCTCACCAGGAGTTTTCCTGGTGAGAAGACTTTAGCCAGACTGGTGATTAGCACGAAAAGCAACAGGTATTATCGTTAAACAGTTAAACGCTATTGCGCGGAAAAAGATGACTTTTTTATTGATTGCTTCCAGCGAAAGTTAAAGCAGTACGATTTTTATAATGCATTGATTCTAATGAGTTAACAGGTGAAGAAGTTGATCCAGGTCGCGTTTTACCCAGGCAACGTCCTGAGCAAATTTTTCATCAGACATAAGGGGTTGGCGATAAACCACCATCACCACTTCAGCACCCTGTTCGTTGGCTATCACCCGCATTGGCATGTAAATCTCTTTCCCGCTGCCGGTGTCAATCCAGTGATCCATAACGCCAAAGGGGTTGTGCGGCGTAAAGCGGATCTTCACTGAACCTTCAGGTCCTTTGGCTTTCCAGTAGTTTCCTTCTTGTGTGAGCGTACTGGCACTCAGCCCACTTGCCCACCTGGCAAAGCATTCAGGTTTCCAGATGGTTTCATATAAATCTAACCAGTTGCGGGGAATGGTCAGCGTGACTGTCTGAGATGGCAGCATGGAACCTCCGTTGAGCGAGAGAAAGGCAGGGAGATCTGTAGAGCTGGCTTCAGGAGATGAATGATGACCGCCACAGTTAATTGGCGGCCTGAAGGCCGTACCCTACAGAATGATGAGACTGCCTACAGCAAAGATTACCTTAACTGAAGGACATTCCGCTGCAAATGGCAGGATAGTGGAAGTGTGCTGCAACAGAGGTTTCCAGTAAAAATCCTGTGCTCAGATAAATTTGCCTCGACCCTGAATTTCCTTCGTCTCTGCTGTGCCGTCCTGATGGCGTAAAACAAAGCGATCGGATTGAGCCACGACTGCGCAGCTGTGATTCGGGAAGATGCGCAGCACAGCGCCTCGCGCCGGAGCATGATCTCCGTACTGCAGAAAACCATGTTCTTCTGATAGCTTCAGAACCTCGTATTGGTTGCCCTGCTCATCCACGGCAATGCCAAAACCGCTGGCGTTGGTGCCGTGCGGACCTTTGTCAGAGCTGAGCATCTTGGAGCCAGCATCAATAATTGCGAAATGCGGATTCACCGCTACTACGCGTGTTATCACGCTGAGCGCCAGCGCATCGGGCGTGCATAATCCCAGACGCCAGGCGGTGAGATCTAACAGCGCATAATTTCCCGGACGAATTTCGTCGCTGCCTTCAGCCACCGGCGCGGCCAGTGCTGTTGGCGTGGAGCCCACGGAAATGGGGCAAGGCGAGAAGCCTGCAGCGAGCAATTGCTGCTGAACCTGACGCATTAAGATGATTTCCTGCTGTGCAACTTCAGCGATAGCCACGGCATGACCTGCGCCATAAGCATGGCCGGCGTGCGAAACCAGCCCGGCAAAAGGTAACCCCGCTGCTTTAATCTGCTGCGCCAATGCCACGGCTTCACCGCTGTGTGGATCCACTCCCACGCGATGCAATCCCACATCGACTTTGATGGCGATGGACAACTCACTGGCAGGCTGCTGGCGATGCGCTTGAGCGATGGATGTGACGCCGAGAGCACAGTCGGCAATACAGGTGACACGCGCCTGATGTTGCACGGCGACAGCCAGTAATTCAGTGAGCGTCTCGGCGTGAACAACGGGATAAGCCAGCAGCAAATCGCGCTCCCCACCGAGGATAAAGGCAATACCCTCACTGGGTTTTGACACGGTAATACCATGCGCACCTAACAGGCGTTGCTGTTCGGCAATCCAGACACTTTTATGCGTTTTGATATGTGGACGCAGCGTGACGCCAGCGGCATCGGCTTTTTGCTGCATGTGTTGCAGATTGCGTTGCAGGCGCGCCGCATCAATTTCGAGGTAAGGCGTCAGTCGGTCAGCGATAAGAGGGCGTAACCAGCCGGCATTGGCATTCTGTTCCATCATGATAGTCCGCAGAGTATTCCAGGTACGGACTATCATTCATCAATGTGCGGCAGAATGCCAGCCGTCAGCTTATCCCTTCACCGAAGTGCCAGTGTTCTGGAATCCGCCGCCCAGGTCTTCAATTAATACCACTGCCAGATTGATCTGCTGCGCCTGCAACGCCACCAGTTTCTGATCGGACTCGATGAGTTGGTTCTGGATGGTTAGCACATCAAGGTACGGACGCAATCCTGCAGTGTATTCGCGGTTTAAATCATCCCATGCGCTATGAATGAGTTGATTGGCGCTCTGCTGCTGCGCCAGCTGATCCTGAATTGACTGCAGCTGCGTGATGGTATCGCTGATATTTCCCAGGGAGCCAATCAGCAGCTTGTTGTACTGCGCCACGGCCAGATCATAGTTAGCGTCACTTTCTGCTAAATCGGCGCGGCGCTTACCGGCATCGAAGATCGGCAGAGACAGACTTGGACCCACGTTAAAGAATTGGCTGGGGGCGCCAAAGAACGCATCACCGAGCAGTGAACGGGTACCGGCTTCCGCCACCAGGTTTATGTTGGGGTAAAACTCGGTTTTCGTTGCGGCAATTTGTTTTGATGCCGCTTCCACGCGCCAGCGCGCCGCCACCACATCCGGACGACGACCCAGTAGCTCCGCCGGAATGTTACCCGGCAGCGTGGCGGCAATCGGGACATCCATTTTCGCCGCTTTCAGTTGGTGCCAGTAATCCGGCCCTTTACCAATTAGCGTGGAAAGTTGAATACCCGCATCGGTGACATTCTGTTTGGCTTCGGTCAGGGTGGCTTCAGCGGTTTTTTGCTGCGATAGCGCCTGCTTATATTGATAGTCGGACGTCAAACCAGCGCTGACATACTGCTGCTGAATTTTGGCGATGCCACTGGAACGGTCGGCATTCTGTTTTGCCAGTTCAGCGTTCGACCAGGCCAGGTTGAGGTTATTCCAGGCACGCGTTACGTTGACGGCGAGCGTCAGTTGGCTGGCCTGACGATCCAACTCACTGGCGCGCGCCTGACCTAGCGCGGCTTCTGCTGCATCTTTCTTGCCACCCCACAGGTCAAAGGTGTAGCTCATGCCGATATTGGCCGTGCGCAGCGTGCTGTAGCTTTTACCTTGCAGAAGCGGGTCGTCGACTTTTGCCACACGTGAACGCGTGATCCCGGCATTGAGATCCACATCGGGATAGCGCTCAGCCTCGGCGGCAATGACCTGGGCATTGGCTTTGTCTGCCTGCGCGTTCACCACCTGCAAATCCGGGCTTGAAGTCATCGCATCGGCAATGAGCCGATTCAGCTGTGGATCGTTAAATCCCTGCCACCATTCGGTTTTTGGCCAGTTTGCTGCGCTGAAATGCGCACCGTTGAGCGATTCTTTGGCCTGTAATGAGTTAGCATCAAGCAGTGAGTTATGAGGATGTAAGCCGTGCGGATTGGCACAACCGGTCAGCAGAGCGCTGGACACGGCAAGCGCCAGCAGCGCGCGTGGTTTGGTAGTAAGTAGCAGGTTCATGTTTTAGGTCAGAATAGAAGAGAGCAGACCATTACATGAGTCTGTGCAATTTTTGACAAACCTGTTTTTCGTTAAGAATGGTTGGTAAATGTGAGCAGTGCAGAAGGGGCAGCAGGCGAAGGCCTGCTGCATCAACAGATTAGACGTAAAGTGACGCTTCACCCGGTGGACGGGTTTTAAAGCGGCGGTGCAGCCATAGGTACTGCTCAGGTGCGCGCAGGATCTCTTTCTCGATCACTTTATTCATGTAAGCCGCGGCAGCCGCTTCATCTTCATACGGATAGTTTTGCAGCTCCGGTTGAATGATAAGCTGATAACCGCTCTTATCACTGTTACGAATCAGCACAATGGTCAGCATGGCCGGTTTGGCCAGACGGGATAATACGAAGGTGCCATTGGTCGTTGCCGCTTTCTCGACAGCAAACAGCGGTGCGAACACGCTGCCTTTCGGGCCGTAATCCTGATCCGGCGCGAACCAGACGGCTTCGCCCTGTTTCAAAGCCTGCACCATACCGCGCAGATCGCGACGATCAATCATCGCCTTATTTGATCGCATGCGACCTTTCGTCTGCGCCCACTCCATTGCCTGATTATTGTGCGGGCGATACATCGCCATCATTGGCTGACACAGTCCGGTAATGCGGCCACCCAACTCAAGCGACATGAAATGCACACCAATCGCCATCACGCCGCGATGGTTTTGCTGCGCATTTTGCAGGTTGTGGAGGCCTTCAACCTGAAAATAGCGGCGGACGCGTGCATCCGACCAGAACCAGGCAATGCCGGTTTCAGCCAGCGCCATGCCGAGGGATTCGAAGTTACCGGCGATCAATACTTCTTTATCTTCCTCATTGATATGCGGGAAGCAGAGTTCAATATTGCGGCGGGTAATGCGCTCACGACGCTTCAGAAAGTGACGCGACAGCTTGCCGGCAGAGGCGCCAAGCCGAATTAAAATAGGATAGGGAAGCTGCACCAGCAGCCACAGCACACCCAGCCCAAACCAGGTAAACCAGTAGCGGGGATGCAAAAGTTTAGAATTGAACTGCCCGTTTTTCTTCATAACGCCTTCAGGGAAAGAGTGGGTGTATCGCACAAAGAAGGGTGTCCATGAATTCCTGGCGGTACGGCTGTGTTAATTACGACCAGTAGATTAGCAAATAGTGCCCTCAAAGAAACGTAATCTCTGCAATCTTTAGGATTGAGAGGTTTCATTGAGGAAGCGTATTTTCAACGGAAGATTCATGGAATAAAAATAAATAATTGATGATAAACAACAGCATAATTGCTTACTGTGATAGTCCATAAGGTTGATTAACAGTCATGTTTGGTCAGCCATTGACATGCATCATCATCAAAGCTTTCACAATCTTTACATTGAAAAGTCTGCAAATTGGTCTAGAGGATAAATGAAACGTGCTGGGCATGATGAGCGGGCAAAAAAGCCCGGGTCACCGGGCTTTTTTAACACCAGCCGAATGAGGTGTTATTCGATGTTCTGAATCTGCTCGCGCATCTGCTCAATCAATACCTTCAGCTCGATAGCTGACGCAGTGATATCGGCATTGATCGACTTAGAGGCCAGCGTGTTCGACTCACGATTGAACTCTTGCATCATAAAGTCGAGACGGCGGCCAACCGCTTCTTTCTTCTTCAGGATGTTGTAGGTCTCTTTGACGTGCGCATCCAGACGATCCAGCTCTTCTGCCACATCAATGCGCTGCGCCATCATGACGAGTTCTTGCTCAAGGCGCGTGTTTTCCAACTGCACTTCGGCTTCTTCCAGCTTGCTGACCAGGCGTTCACGCTGCCATTTCACCACTTCCGGCATTTGCGCACGCACTTTGCTGACTTCCAGCGACACGCCTTCTAAGCGCTGCTCAATCAGCGACTTGAGCGCGGTACCTTCGCTTTCACGTGCAATAATAAAGTCATCCAGAGCACCGTCCAGTGCAGCCAGCAACTCGGTATTAATCGCATCAAGATCCTGTTCCTGAGCCGACATCACGCCAGGCCAGCGCAAAATATCCAGCGGATTAATCGCGCCTTCGTCGGTCTGCAATTTCACCCAGTTAGCGGATCGCACCAGCTGTTTCGCTAAAGCTTCATTCAGTTGCAGCTCACCTTGCGCACTTGGGTCGGCATCAAAGCGCAGGTTGCACTCGATTTTACCGCGCGTCAGGCGATTACGAATACGTTCGCGGATTACCGGCTCCAGGCTACGAAATTGTTCCGGCAGACGGATGTAAGTTTCCAGATAGCGTTGGTTTACCGAACGGATTTCCCAGGCGGCGCTGCCCCAGTGGCCTTTTGCTTCGCGGCGGGCGTAGGCGGTCATGCTGCGGATCATAAGCTTGTACTCATTTTCAGGAATGTTCCTCGCATTATAGTGACGGCAGCCAAACCATGATAGGCATAAGCGCAATGAGCTCACGCCGCGCGCAACTTTCAGTGAAAAGGATGACGTATCCGCCATTCACACCCTATGATGTCCAGTGTGATACTTAAACAGTCTGAGGCTATGATGCTGAATAAATTGGCGATGCCGTTGGCGCTCGTCTTCTTTCTGGCCGGATGCCAGACACCCGCTGCACCTCCTGAACAGATTCCACCGAATACCGCTCCCGTTGCCGTGTGCGGCTCAGGAGATATCATGATGCAAACCACCCTGTGGTTTGGGATGAACAAGCCGAAAGGCGGCGTCGTCAGCGGCAGCGAATGGCAGCAATTTGTCGATAGCGACGTTACGCCACGATTTAAAGATGGGCTTTCAGTGTATGACGGCAAAGGCCAGTGGCTGGGCGAGGGCGGAAAGCTGGCGCGTGAAAACAGCAAGGCATTGATGCTGATTCATCAGCCGGACCGCGCAAGTTCTGACAGTATCAATGCGCTGCGCGATATTTATAAAAAGCGCTTCGAGCAAGAATCGGTGATGCGCGTCGATTCGCTGGTGTGTGTCGCGTTCTGAATCAGAACAGGGCCGCTTTGATGAGTGCGGCCCCGTTAAGAGCGGCTTGCTGGCCGCTCGTCTGTCATTAAATGAATAATCCCGCAAACGCGGCTGACAGCAGGCTTACCAGCGTGGAACCATAAACCAGCTTCCAGCCAAAGCGCGATACTACATTGCCCTGGCGCTCGTTCAGACCTTTAATCGCTCCCGCCACAATGCCAATTGAAGCAAAGTTAGCAAATGACACCAGGAACACGGACAGAATGCCGAGACCGCGCGGTGACATTTCAGCAGCGACTTTCTTCAGCTCAATCATGGCGACGAACTCATTAGCTACCAGCTTGGTTGCCATGATGCTTGCTGCCTGCAGCGCATCGGCGGAAGGAACGCCAATCAACCACGCAAACGGATAAAAGACATAGCCCAGCAGTTGCTGGAAGCTATAGCCAAACACCGCAGCGAACAGAGCATTAATGGCAGCAATCAGGGCGATAAAACCAATCAGCATCGCCAGAATAATCATCGCCACCTTAAAACCGGCAAGGATGTACTCGCCCAGCATTTCAAAGAAGCTTTGATCTTCGTGCAGCTTATCCAGTGCGATGTGCTCTTCATTTTCCGGGCGCGTCGGATTGATGATCGACAGGATGATGAAGGTACTGAACATATTCAGCAGCAGCGCGGCAACCACATATTTCGCATCAATCATCGACATGTAAGCACCGACAATCGACAGTGATACCGTCGACATGGCCGTTGCGGCCATGGTGTACATGCGCGGTGCGGAGATATCGCCGAGGATACCTTTATAGGCGATGAAGTTCTCCGACTGACCCAGAATCAGCGTACTCACGGCATTGAACGATTCAAGTTTGCCCATCCCGTTCACCTTTGACAGCAGGGTGCCGACCAGACGAATCAATAACGGCAGAATACGCCAGTGTTGCAAAATGCCGATCAGGGCGGAAATGAACACAATCGGGCAGAGCACGCCGAGGAAGATAAACGCCAGCCCCTGTTTCGCCATATTGCCGAACACAAAATCGGTGCCTTGCGCAGCAAAAGTTAATAAGGTTTCGAAGAAGCCGCCGACAGCGGTCACTACTGACTGGCCGCCCGCAGAATGCAGGAAGAACCAACCCAGTGCCGCTTCAACAACCAGCAATTGAATAATAAAACGCGGACGAATCAGTTTGCGGTCATGACTGACCAACAGCGCAAGGGCGAAGATCACCACCAGCGCCAGCAGGAAATGGAGTATCGCTGTCATCATTTGTCTTTTTATTGGAGGAAAGGGCGCATTTAGCCACAGCTGAGGCGAAATTTCATCCGGGAAAAGTGCCGCATGTAAGCAGGACAGCCGCGCATGAAGTCCGTATAATGCGCAGCCAAACCTAAGCAAGCCGGAGAGAAACCATGCGTCCAGCAGGCCGTAACGCATCTGAAGTGCGTCCCGTCACCCTCACTCGTCACTACACCAAACATGCAGAAGGTTCTGTGCTGGTTGAATTCGGTGAAACCAAAGTGCTGTGCACCGCCACCGTTGAAGAAGGTGTGCCACGTTTCCTCAAAGGTAAAGGTCAGGGCTGGATCACCGCTGAATACGGCATGCTGCCGCGTTCCACCCATAGCCGTATGGCGCGTGAAGCGGCCAAAGGCAAGCAAGGTGGTCGTACGCTGGAGATTCAACGTCTGATTGCCCGCTCGCTGCGTGCCGCTGTTGATTTGGACGCGCTGGGCGAGTTTACCATTACGCTGGACTGCGATGTGATTCAGGCCGATGGCGGTACGCGTACCGCGTCAATTACCGGTGCTTGCGTGGCGTTGGCCGATGCGCTGAATGCGCTGGTCGCGGCCGGTAAGCTGAAAGCCAGCCCGTTAAAAGGCATGGTGGCGGCGATTTCAGTCGGTATCGTTGGCGGTGAAGCGCTGTGCGATCTGGAGTACGTGGAAGATTCTGCGGCTGATACCGATATGAACGTAGTGATGACCGAAGATGGCCGCATGATTGAAGTGCAGGGCACCGCCGAAGGTGAACCGTTCAGCCATGAAGAATTGCTGCAGCTGCTGGCGATAGCGCGAGGCGGCATTGAGCAGTTGATTCAGGCGCAAAAAGCAGCGCTAACAAATTGATATAACAGGCGACCAGAGAGTCGCCTTTTCTTTATTTGAGGAGTGAGAAATGAAAGCCTGGCAGCGTCAGTTTATTGAATTCGCCCTGAACAAAGGGGTGCTGAAGTTTGGTGAGTTCACCCTGAAATCGGGTCGTAAAAGCCCGTACTTCTTTAATGCCGGTTTGTTCAACACCGGACGTGACTTAGCGCTGCTGGGACGTTTCTATGCGCAGGCGCTGGTGGATGGCGGCGTTGATTTCGATCTGCTGTTTGGCCCGGCCTACAAAGGGATTCCGATTGCCACCACTACGGCCGTCGCACTGGCCGATCATCATGATCGCGATGTGCCTTACTGCTTCAATCGTAAAGAAGCCAAAGACCACGGTGAAGGCGGCTTGCTGGTCGGTAGCCCGCTGCAGGGTAAAGTGATGCTGGTGGATGATGTGATCACCGCGGGTACCGCTATTCGTGAATCGATGGATATCATCAGCGCGCATAATGCCACGCTGGCAGGCGTAATGATTTCGCTGGATCGCCAGGAGCGCGGCCGCAGTGATATTTCCGCAATTCAGGAAGTGGAACGTGACTATCAGTGCAAGGTGACGGCGATCATTACGCTGGCGGAACTGATTGATTACCTCGAAGAGAAGCCGGAAATGGCGGACCATCTGGCGAAAGTGCGGGCATATCGTAAAGAGTACGGTATTTAACACCGCGGCTTTTATCACGGTCGCCATCGCTGGCGACCGTGTGATGCACCACTGTGTTGTATCGCACGCCGAATCGCTACACTAACTGTGCAGCAATCAGCGGCCAGCGGCTGTCAAAATCAGTGGTTGGGCGATAGCGGAACTCAGATCGCACATAGCGGGAAAGCAACCCTTCGCAGAACGCCAGCAACTGGCTCGCCAGCAGCGTTTCATCAGTCTGGAAGCCTTCACCATCTCGCATTTTCTTCTCTCGCATTACCTGACGCAGCTGCACCTCGATACGTTCGAACAGTTGGTTGATGCGCCCTTGCAGGCGATCCTGTTCAAACATCAGTGCGTGGCCGGTCAGAATTCGCGTCAGCCCCGGATTACGCTCACCAAATCCCAGAATCAGCTGCACGATTAAACGCAGTCGTGCGAGCGTCTCTTTCTCGTCTTTCAGGATTAGATTGATGCGGGTAATCAGACTGTCTTCAATAAACTCGATCAGGCTGTCGAACATACGCGTTTTGCTGGGGAAGTGACGATAGAGCGCCGCTTCCGAAACGCCTACATTGGCAGCCAGCTTGGCGGTGGTGATTCGCTGACTGCCATCGCCCGACTCCAGCATTTGCGCTAGCGCCTGCAAAATCTCTTCGCGACGATTCCGTTTCGCGGCTTTTTTTTCTGCCATGACCTTCAAGACCCCTGAAATTCACCAAAAACAGGCAATACAGCCTCGTCAGCCACAAGCGATTTGGCCCGTGGCGACGAGAGATAAAAAGATGGCTTGCGAAAAGTGTCGCGTATTACTGACGACCAGAGTGGCCGAAACCGCCGGCGCCGCGATCGCTGGTGTCAAAATCTTCCACCAGGTTGAATTCGGCTTGTACCACCGGAACAAAGACTAATTGTGCCAAACGGTCACCAGGCTGCAGCGTGAAGCTATCCTGACCACGATTCCAGACGGAAACCATCAGTTGGCCCTGATAATCGGAATCGATTAAGCCTACCAGGTTGCCCAGCACGATACCGTGCTTATGGCCGAGGCCAGAGCGTGGCAGAATCACAGCGGCCAGCGAAGGGTCAGCAATATGAATTGCCAGGCCGGTTGGCACCAGCGTGGTCATGCCTGGGGTGATCTCCAGTGCGCCATCAAGGCAGGCGCGCAGATCGAGGCCTGCAGAACCTGAGGTGGCATAAGTTGGCAGTGGGAATTCGTTACCCACACGCGCATCCAGAATTTTAACGTCGATTTTTTTCATCATAACGGCTGACAATCTCGTCTATTAATTGTTGGCCAAGGAGCGTCTTATCACTGAGCGGTAAGACTTTCTCTCCTTCCTGCCAAAAAAGGTGAAGAGCATTGGTGTCGCTATTGAATCCCTGTCCTGCCTGCGCCACATCGTTAGCGCAAATCAGGTCGAGGTTTTTTCGCACCCGTTTTTGCCGCGCGTATTCTTCCACATTCTGGGTTTCGGCAGCAAATCCCACCACGTAAGGGCGATGTTTCTGCAATGCCGCTACGCCTGCGACAATATCCGGGTTCTTCACCAACTGCAGTGTGACGTTATCATCGCCACCCTGTTTTTTGATTTTCTCTGCGGCAATGTTTGCCGCCCGGTAGTCTGCCACGGCAGCGCTGGCAATGAAAATATGTTGTTGGCTGATTTGCGCCATCACCGCCGCTTCCATTTCCAGTGCACTCCCCACATCAACACGTGTCACGCCAGCGGGCGTAGGCAGCGTGGCCGGGCCAGCGACCAGCGTCACCGTTGCGCCACGTTTTGCCGCCGCGGCGGCAATGGCAAAGCCCATTTTACCGGAGCTGTGATTGCTGATGTAACGGACCGGGTCCAGTGCCTCACGGGTGGGGCCGGCGGTGATCATAATGTTGAGATGTTGCAGATCGTTGACGGGCGCGGCCCATTCCAGCGCATGCGCGACAATCGCCAGCGGATCGAGCATACGACCAGGACCAATATCGCCGCAGGCCTGGCTGCCGCTATCCGGCCCCCAAATCAGAACGCCTCGCTGATCCAGACGCTGAAGATTCTCCTGGGTGATAGAAGCGCGATACATCTGCTGGTTCATGGCCGGCACGATGGCCAGAGGCGCTGCACTGGCGAGACAAGCTGTGGTGACCAAATCGTTAGCCATCCCAGCAGTGATGCGTGCAATCAAATCGGCAGTTGCCGGGGCCAATACAATCAGATCGGCCCATTTCGCTAGCTCGATGTGGCCCATCGCGGCTTCGGCGGCGGGGTCGAGTAAGTCATCCAGCACCGGATAGCCGGAAACGGCTTGTAAGCTGAGCGGGGTGATAAATGCTTTGGCTGCGTCGGTCATCATGACACGCACGTCAGCGCCGCGATCGCGCAGACGACGCACCAGCTCGGGTGTTTTATAAGCAGCAATGCCGCCGCTGACGCCGAGCAGAATTTTTTTTCCGGCTAATCCCGTCATGTTCTTTGCCTCAACTCAAAACGGATTGCCGCTGTGATGCGGCAGATGCAGGCAACTTTATCACAAAATCCACAGACCGCCTTTTCACTGCCTGCGCCCTTTGCGAGATGGCTCTGAAATCGTAACGGGCATGCTGGTATGCCCCCTGGCAAACACGCACAATCGCCCTAACCCAGGAAGGAGAATGTCATGACGGAACTGGCTCCACGCGAAAAACTGGCCATCACGGGCGCAGAATCATTGAGCGATGCAGAACTGCTGGCGATTTTTTTGCGCACTGGCAGCCACGGTATTCCGGTAATGGCGCTGGCGCGGCAAATGCTTAACGAGTTTGGCTCGCTGTATCGCATCATGACCGCTAATGAAACAGAACTGAGTGTGATTAAAGGTGTAGGTACGGCCAAGATTACCCAGCTGCATGCGATTGCTGAACTGGGGAGACGTTTTTTCGCCAGCCAACTGGCGCGAGAAAATGTGATGGAGAATCCGCAGGTGACACGGCATTACCTGCAAAGCGTGCTGGCGCATCAGGAGCGAGAGGTTTTTATGGCGCTATTCCTGGATAATCAGCATCGGGTTTTGCAGGCGCAAAAGATGTTTACCGGCAGTATTGCCAGTGTCGAAGTGCATCCACGTGAAATTGTGCGCGAAGCGTTAAAACTCAACGCGGCCGCCGTGATTTTGGCGCATAATCATCCTTCCGGCATAGCCGAGCCCAGTCGCGCCGATCGTGATATCACCGGTAAAGTCGGACAGGCTTGCGCGCTGCTGAATATTCGCTTACTTGATCATTTGGTGATCGGTCACGGCGAGTATACCTCCTTCGCTGAGCGCGGTTGGCTGTAAAATAACCATCCGATTGCGCAGAAATGATGCATTTTCGCGCGATCCATCGGGATCTTTATTTGTTCGGGACTTGAGCACTTGGGCTGAGCGGCGTATACTACGCCACCTTTGAGAATCTCGGGTTTGGCGTTTGGGCCAGCTTAGCGGGTTCACATGGAACTCGCTTGGGCGGGCTAAGGCCTGACGAGGCGGCCAAAACCTAGTTTTTAAAGCTCGAGCTGATTTGATTTTTGGAGAATAGAAATGTCACGAGTCTGCCAGGTAACTGGAAAGCGTCCGGTAACGGGTAACAACCGTTCCCACGCAATGAACGCGACGAAACGCCGTTTCCTGCCGAACCTGCACTCTCACCGTTTCTGGGTTGAGAGCGAAAAGCGCTTCGTTACTCTGCGTGTATCTGCTAAAGGTATGCGTGTTATTGATAAAAAGGGCATTGATACGGTTCTGACCGAAATCCGCGCCCGTGGTGAGAAGTACTAAGTACTAAGGAATTGAATCATGGCTAAAGGTATTCGTGAGAAGATCAAGCTGGTTTCCTCTGCTGGTACAGGTCACTTCTATACCACCACGAAGAACAAACGTACTAAACCAGAGAAACTGGAACTGAAAAAGTTCGATCCGGTTGTACGTCAGCACGTGATCTACAAAGAAGCCAAAATTAAGTAATTTTGGTGTTCTTGCTAAAAACCCGGCTTCGGCCGGGTTTTTTGTTTCTGCGATTTGTTGAGGAGATGACATGCCGGAATTACCAGAGGTAGAAACCAGCCGACGTGGTATTGAGCCACATATGGTGGGCGCAACGATTTTGCATGCGATTGTGCGAAATTCACGCCTGCGCTGGCCGGTCTCGCACGAAATCCATGCGCTGAGCGACCAACCAGTGTTGAGCGTGCAACGGCGCGCAAAATACCTGCTGCTGGAACTGCCACATGGCTGGATCATCATTCACCTCGGCATGTCTGGCAGTTTACGCATGTTACCGGGTGAGCAACCCGCGGCTAAGCACGATCACGTCGATTTGGTGATGAGCAACGGCAAGGTGCTGCGTTACACCGACCCACGTCGCTTTGGTGCATGGCTGTGGGCCTCTGAGCTTGAAGGCAGCAGCGTACTGGCACATCTCGGTCCTGAACCGCTCAGCAGCGAATTCGATGGTGCTTATCTGTTTGAGAAGTCACGTGGAAAGCGCACGGTCATTAAACAGTGGCTGATGGATAACAAAGTGGTGGTCGGCGTTGGCAACATTTACGCCAGCGAATCTCTGTTTACCGCCGGGATCTTACCCGATCGATCGGCGATGAGTTTGAGTCGTGATGAAGCGGAGTTGATGGTCGCGACGATCAAGGCCGTATTACTGCGTTCGATTGAGCAGGGTGGCACCACGCTGCGTGATTTCCTGCAAACCGATGGCAAGCCCGGTTACTTTGCCCAGGAATTGCAGGTTTATGGCCGCACGGGCGAACCCTGCCGTGCATGCGGTACGCCGATCGTCAGCGGTAAACACGGCCAGCGCAGCACCTTTTGGTGCCCACGCTGTCAGCATTAATCAGGGCTGCGCCAGCTTGGCCAGCAGTGCCTGATGCACCACGGCAGGCAGGAATGCCTGCACATCACCGTGATGACGTGCAACTTCCTTCACCAGCGATGATGACACAAACGAGAACCCTTCGGACGGCATCAGAAACACGCTCTCCAGCGTAGGCAACAGGTGACGATTCATCTGCGCCAGCTGCAGTTCATATTCGAAATCTGACACCGCGCGCAATCCCCGCACCAGCACATTGGCATTTTGCGCTTTGGCGAAGTTCGCCATCAGATCGCTAAAGCCCAGCACCTCAACATTGGCAATGTGCTGAGTAGCCTGTCGCGCCAAATCTACACGCTCATCAAGGGTAAACAGCGGCTTTTTACTGGGGCTGGCGGCAATAGCGACCACGATATGATCGAACATCTGCGCCGCGCGCGTCACAATATCCACATGGCCCAACGTAATGGGATCGAACGTGCCGGGATAAATCGCTTTGGTGCTCATACGCGACCTTGTGTTGAGGTGTGATGCAGCGCCCAGAGCGCTGAGTATTTGTTAAAGGTATATTGCGCGTTTACTACGGCCAGAATCCAGCCCTGCTTACCATCAAGGAAACCAGCACGCAGCAGGAGCGTCTTGAGGAATGCGCCCAGCGTGTGGCTGAAAATCGAGAAGATGCCACAACGCTTGCCTCGCTGAAAACGCTCTTGCGCCCAGGCTTCGGCATAATTCATCTGTTTGCGTTGGAAAGCGATCAAATCGCGGCAGGTGAGGTGCTGAAGATCGCCCGGCAACGCCACCACCGGTGCGCCTTGAGTTTCCAGCGATTCGTGCACCAGATTGTCGTTGTAGTTGAGTGTGCGAGGGTAGAGGCGCATCACGCGATCCGGATACCAGCCGCTGTGACGCATAAAGCGACCAAGAAACAAGTTGCTGCGTCCCAGGCTATAAACGGTATTGGAAGGCGGCTGCTCCAGCACGTTTTCAATCGCGCGGCGTAGCGCGGGCGTGACCCGCTCATCGGCATCCAGCATCAAAATCATATCGCTGCTTGCATGGGCTTGTGCACGCTGGCGCTGCTTGCCGAAGCCCGCCCAGCCTTCAGCCTGATACACCTGTGCGCCGTGCGCGCGGGCCACTTCTGCGGTGTTATCCTGGCTGCCGGAGTCCAGCAGCACAATCTCATCAGCCCAGCTCACGGAGGCCAGCGCCTCCGGCAGCAGTTCAGCTTCGTTTTTGGCGATCATCACCACGGAGAGGCGTTGGCGTTGTGGCATGCGTTAATGAGCTCGTGGCGGTAAGTGCGGTTCGAGTAACTGTAGCAGACGCTGCAATGCGCCCTGATTTTGATGCAGCACTTCAACTGCATGGCGACCGTAATAGCGACGGTAATCATCGTCTTGCAGCAGATTGGCCACCTGCTTCTCCAGTGAAACCACGTCAGTGACGGTAATCAGGCCTTCAGCCTGCTGCAATTTGGCGCAGATATCTTTGAAGTTCCAGATATGCGGACCCATCAGCACCGGAATGGCATGCGCAGCGGGTTCCAACGGATTATGACCACCGCGTTCTACCAGACTGCCGCCGACAAAGGCGATATCCGCAATGCCGTAAAGCAGCATCAATTCACCCATGGTGTCGCCA
Organism: Erwinia sp. S63; assembly: GCF_016625195.1. Taxonomy (GTDB): domain Bacteria; phylum Pseudomonadota; class Gammaproteobacteria; order Enterobacterales; family Enterobacteriaceae; genus Pantoea. The sequence goes on along the minus strand of NZ_JACVUP010000018.1, from coordinate 67,212 downwards.
ATCACCACCTGCGTTGCACCAGACGGAATTTCACCGCTGCTGCGCAAAGTGAAACTGAAACCGCGCTTTTGCGTCAGCTCGCAGGAATCTTTGAAACGTTCAGGATGGCGTGGCACCAGAATCAGCAACAGATCGGGAAATTGCTGCAACAGGCGACGATGCGCATCAAGGATGATGGTCTCTTCACCCTCATGTGTACTGGTGGCGATCCACACCGGACGGCGCGATGCCCATTGACGGCGCAACGTGACCGCACGGGCCGCCAGCTCTGGCGTCACGGAGATATCAAACTTCAGGCTACCAGTGACGGCGAGATGTGTACGCTTGAGGCCGAGGCTCAGGAAACGCTCAGCATCCTCGTTGTTCTGCGCCGCAATCAGCGTAATGCGCTGCAGCAAATCGCGCATAAAGCCACCGAGCTTTTTATAGCCTTTGGCCGAGCGCTCTGACAGTCGGGCATTGGCGATCACCAGCGGGATTTGGCGCTGATGCAGAATACGAATGATGTTCGGCCATAACTCGGTTTCCATGATGATAACCAGACGAGGATCAACGGTATCGAGGAAACGGTTAATCGAGCCGGGTAAATCATAAGGCAGGTAAACATGATGCACATCTTTGCCAAATGCGGACTGGGCGCGTTCGGAACCGGTTGGCGTCATGGTAGTAACGGTGATCGGCAGAGTAGGATAGCGATGGCGTAATGCGCGCACCAGCGGCACGGCGGCCAGTGTTTCACCCACAGAAACCGAATGCAGCACAATGCCGTGCGGTTCAACTTTGCCCGCACAGTAGCCGTAGCGTTCCGCCCAGCGTTTACGATAGGCCGGTGCTTTTCGACCGCGCAGCCACAGGCGCAGCCAGATCAGTGGCTGTATTAAATAGAGCAGGGCTGTGTATAGAGTTGTCATAGTTATCGTTACGACAGATTCGCGTCAAAAAACACATGAAAGGCGGCATGTTATCAGAAACTGACCGCCTGCTCATACCACTTCGTCAGCTGGTCTTCAGCACCTGTTGATAGAGTGAAGTCAGGGACTGCGCCAGTCGCTGCGGACCAAAAGGTTCGATTCTGCGGCGTGCGGCTTCTCCCATGGCAGAATTCTGCAAAAGCGCGGGTGTAGCAACAATGGCATCATTTAATGCCTTGATATCTAATGCGTCACAAACGAAGCCTTCCTGACCGGCAGTAATAAATTCTGCGCCGCCGCAACCCGTACTGGTGATGATCGCTAGACCACACGCCATGGCTTCCAGCACCACATTCGGAAAAGGATCATAAAGCGTTGGCAATAGTAGTGCATCGGCGGCGTGATAGTAGGGCTGCACATCCTGCTGCACACCGACAAAGCGCAGACGATCAAGGCAGTTAAGCTGATTCGCCAGTTGCTGATAGCGTGACAGTTGCTTGTCCTGGCCGACCACAACCAGATAACGGTCGCTGTCGGCGAGCGCTTCGATTGCCGCTTTCAAACCTTTGCGCTCAAAACCGGAACCCACATAAATCATCACCGTGGCGTCTTGCGGCAGTTTTAATTGTTCGCGCATGCCATGGCGCTGAGCTTCAGTGGCTGGCTGGAAACGTTGGCTGTCGATGGCGTTGTGAATCACATGAATCTTGCTGGCATCTAGCGCGAAATGGCGCAAAATATCTTGCTTCACCATCTCAGAGTTACAGATCACCGCTTTCAGTGATGATGCATTGAACATCTCTGCTTCAGCCTGCAGAACATAACGATGGTAAGGACTCAGGCTGGCGCTCAAACGTTGCCAGGGTGAGACGATGCGCGCACGTTGTTCCAGCCACACGCGATGGACGCCATCACCGGCGCGGAAGATATCGCAGCCCGCAATGCGTTCATGACTCTGCACAATATCGAATTTTTCGCGTTCCCAGCATTCCCGAGCCGCACGGGCAAAACCACGTTCACGCGATACGCGTCCAAATTTGGCGGGATTGCAGATGTGCAGATGCCAGGCTGGATTCGGTGTGCCCTGCCAGCTACGCGTGATGATATTCAGATCGAGCTGCTCACTGTCCAGCGCTTCCAGCGCCCGTGAGATGAAACGCTCAGCTCCCCCATCCGGGCGATATTTCTGCCGGACAATCGCCAGGCGTAACTTAGTCATGCAAAAAACTCCTCGCGGCGGCCACCACATCATCCACCGGAATGGCCGAGAGATAGCGCTGTTCTGTTTTGGTATCGATGTCGTCTGGCGAAGGCAGCGGTGCATAATCGCCGGCCCAGATCACGCGATTGTTTTCACCCCACGGACGCCAGTGTTGCAGTTTGGTGGGGCCAAACAGCGCGAGACAGGGCGTGTTGAGTGCGGCAGCCATGTGCATGGGGGCAGAATCCACCCCAATAAACAGTTGTGCGGCATCAATTAAGGCTGCCAATTGTGGTAAAGAGAACTGCCCGGCGAGTGAAACCACATTCTGGCTATGACACAGCGACTGAATGTGAGCGATCATCGCTTGCTCATGCTTGTCAGGTGCGGCAGTCAGCACGATGGTATGGCCATCGGCGGCGAGCGTATCAATCAACTGCGCGACTTTCTCATCGTCCCAGCATTTGAACACCCAACGTGATGTTGGCTGCAGCACGATAAACGGCCCGCTGACTTTTTGCTGATCCAATGCATCCTGCACTTTCTGTTTATCTGCCGCACTAAAGTGCATTGAGGCTTTTGCGCCTTGCGCACTGATACCCAGCGGTTCTAACGCTGCCATATTCTGCTCAACGGTGTGGAGCTGATTATGGTTTTTAGTCGAAACCAGATAGTTATGGCACCAGCGCCACAGGGCGTGATCACGTTTAGCGAAGGCAAAACCAATGCGCACCGGAGCCGCAGAAAAACGCGTGATAATGGCGCTACGCCACTGGTCGGCGAGGTTAATGACCACGTCATAATGACAGGCGCGCACAGCTGAAAGCAGAGCCATCTCATGGCGGAATTTCTGCCAACCGCCTTCTTTTTTCCAGTTACGGTCAATGATGTGCAACTGGCGAATAGCGGGGTGTGCTTCCAGCATCGGCCGCGTCTCTTTATACAATAGGACGTCGATGTTGGCGTCTGGATAGCGTTGACGGAGCGCATTGATAGCGGGCGTGGTCAGCAGCATATCGCCGTGATGGCGCAGCTTGATCAGCAGAATATTTTTCGGTGCAAATTGGGCTGGAATCGGGCTTGCCATACTCAAATGATCTCAAATTTCAGTGAGCTGATTGTAGGGCAAACCCCTATAGGGCGAAAGCCAGCCGCGACGCTTATTTCTTACGCCAGCGATAAATCCGACTCAGCCATAACAGCAGTTGATACCACTGCCGCGCGCCGCGTGCATTCCGCAGCATCCGTTTATGGGTTTGCGTTGCAAACAGATCCGCAATCATCGCCTGCCTTGCGCTCTCTTCCGGCTCACGGCGAATGGAATGGCAGACGCTGAGGGCTTCACGCGTAATTTGATAATGGAATGCGGGATAGATTTTAACTTTATCGCGGTAACGTGCATTGATCTCTTCCAGCATCTGCGCGATTTTCAGGTAATGGCGTTGATACTCCACATTCCGTTGACCGGTGCGTTTGCGGTTACTGATGGAGGCATCGTGCAGATAATAGCGGTAGAGCATTTGATCGGTGTAGCGTACGCGTTTGGCGTTGAACATGAACTCAGTAGTCCAGGGAATATCCTGATGATGCAGCCCCGGTTCGAAAGTAAGATTGTTTTGCTCAATCAATTCGCGACGATAAATGCCCAGCCATACCACATGCATGTATCGATGCGTCTGCAGTGCGGTGTTCAGCCATTCTGGGCCGCTTAATACATCGGTGCTGGTTAAGCGATCCAGGGGAATCAACGGTTTGGTCGTCTGGCTGGCTTTGAAAAACCATTCCGCGTTGCACTGCGCGGCATCGAGATCGTCTCGCTCGGCCATCTCAACCAGTGTTTGATACATGGTTGGGCTCATGGTGTCGTCTGCATCCGGGAATGTGACGTACTTGCCTTTTGCTACGGCTAATCCGGCATTGCGTGCCCGTGAGACGCCACCATTAGCCTGGTGAATAACCCGCACCTGAGAATATTGATGCGCATAAGCCTCAGCCCGTTCGCCTGAACCATCGGTGGAACCATCATCGACAATGATGATCTCGAGATCTGTCAGCGATTGCGCCAGTAGAGACTGCATAAACGTCTCGAACATCGCGCCAGCGTTGAACATGGGTGTAATGATGGAAAGTGCGGGATTATCAAGCGACATTGTTATTTATGATTTTATGAATTATTTACGATTTTCTAACGTTAATTATTGCTAAGAAATTCAGAACTTTTTGGACATTAATGGTCAAAAGTAGTTAGCTCGCTAGCATTTTTGCGCTTTTAGGAACGGTTCTGGCCGGAATGTTTGGCATCAATCCTTTTTACCCTGGGCATCAGTATGAAAAACATCCTTGTTATCCGACGCGATAACATTGGCGATATGGTGTGTACCACTCCACTGCTGGAAGGTTTGAAACGCACTTTCCCTAACGCAAAAATCACCCTACTGGTTAATAAGATTGCTCAGGATGTGGTGAGCCATAATCCTCACGTTGACCGTCTGTATGTCTACAAAAAAGCCAAACATCGCGGTAAGAACGAAACCACACTCGGTGTTTACTGGCAGCGCGTAAAAATCATGCTGGCACTGCGTAAAACGCGCTTTGATGCCACGATTTTGGCTAATCCGGTGCCGTGCAAATACAGCTTGCGGCTGGCGAAAATGGCCGGCGCGCACAATATTATTGGCGCTGCTTTGCCCGACGTTCAGCTGGATCATCCGTTCCGTAAAAGCGATTTTCAGGGCAGCCATCAGGTCGAACATACCTTTTCTTATCTCTCTGCGTTGACTGACAGCCTGCCTGAAGTGCCCTCCGTGAATCTTTATCTCGCCGATGCAGAACGTGAAGCGGCCAAAGCGCGTGTTGCACAAAGCTTTGCCTCAGCAGGCAGGGTATATGGGGTACACATCAGCAGTCGCAGCCCTAAGCGTCGCTGGCCGATAGCCAGTTATGCGGCATTTATCAATAAACTACTGGAAGATGAGCAGGCGCGCGTACTGGTGTTTTGGTCGCCGCAGGGCACGTTGGATCCTCACGACAAAGGCGATGCGGCCCGTGCTGATGAGTTGATGGCGTTGGTCAATTCACCACGCGTGGCGCGCTATCCCACCGCATCGGTGCGGGAAGTCATCGCAGGCTTTGATTGCTGCGAGCAAATTTTGTGTAGCGATGGGGGGCAGATGCATCTTGCCGCCGGGCTGCATAAAAAGCAGGTGGTGTTCTTTGGCGATACTAATGCCAGTCAATGGCATCCGTGGTCGGGTGAGTACCAGATTATGCAGACCGATTCCGGGGAATGTAGTGATATCGCACCGGAAACGGTCTGGCAGGCGTGGCAGAAACTTAACGTGCGGTAAGCTCAACATACTGGCTGCTGATTGCCATCACATCATAATGCGTTAATACATCTTGATTAATCGCCGGCAAATGGTCATATACAGCGGCCATTTTGTCGGCCAACGCACCAGCATCAATTTCTGTCAACATTTCGGGCATACCAGCTTTTACCAAAATTTCTTCTGGGCCGCCTGGACAGCGTGTGCTGATGACTGGAGTACCAAGGATCAATGATTCTACAATCACGTTGCCAAACCCTTCGCTATCGGAACTCATGATCATCAAATGCGCATGCTTGATGTAAGGGAAGGGATTGGATTGGAAGCCAAGAAACATTACCCGTTCGGCAATCTCGAGATCTGTTGCTAACTGCTTAATTGCTGCGACACGTTCATCTGTTCCCGTACCAAGCAGAACCAGTTTGGCACGAGCCGAAAGTCCCGATTGGGCAAACGCTTCAAGCAAGCGATCTTGACGTTTTTGTGGATGAATGCGGGCAACATTTATCAAATATTCTGTTCCAGCCAGATCGCATGGCTCATCAGCCCGCTGGCGCAATGACTGTAAATCGAATGGATTATTGATGACCGCACTTTTCTTGGGATGCACTCCCATTACTTCGACGATATCGTCTAGTACAGCCTGTGAAACTGCAGTGATATTTCGATTTTGATAAATGCTCGCCATTTTTTTCTTTTTCAGCCAATAATTCAGCCTTTTACGGTGACCTAAATAGGTCGAAGAAAGCACTCCATGAATGCAATACCACAGGCGTTCAACATTAATAACTTTACTGCGCGCAACAATTCGATCGGTCTTGTGCAAATTAGAGATGATTAAATCGTAGTTCCCATTTTGGGATTCATCATCATTTAGCACGGCATCAAGTTTTTTAGCCCGGCGAGAAAGCTCAGTAAGTTTGCGCCACGGTGCGCTGCTGTGCTGAGTAATTACCCGGTACTCAACACCCTCCGGCAAGGCATAAGCGCATGTCTCGTCTAGCGAATAAATCGTGACGTGATGCCCCATTTCATGAATCGATTCGCTTAAGGTCAATACGACTTTTTCCGCGCCGCCGCCCGGTAAACCATCAATAATCATTAAAATGCGCATGTTACGTCCAGATAAGTTGCTAAGAAGAGCGCCCTTTATACCGTTTGGATATTCAGGACGCCATACTGGCCGTGATTAATCCCAGCTCAGCACCACTTTACCTGAACGCCCGGATCGCATCTCGTCAAATCCCTGCTGGAATTCATCGATGTGGTAGCGATGTGTGATGATGGGCGTTAAGTCGAGGCCGGATTGAATCAACGCGGCCATTTTGTACCAGGTTTCAAACATCTCGCGGCCATAGATGCCTTTGATGAACAGTCCTTTGAAGATCACCAGATTCCAGTCAATCGCCATCTCGCCCGGCGGAATGCCCAGTAAGGCGATACGCCCACCATGGTTCATCACCTCCAGCAGGGTACGAAACGCGGGAGGCGCGCCAGACATTTCCAACCCGACATCGAAACCTTCGGTCATGCCCAGCTCAGCCATCACATCGCGCAGATTTTCCTGCGCCACATTCACGGCGCGCGTCACGCCCATCTGACGCGCCAGGCCGAGGCGGTATTCATTGATATCGGTGATGACCACATTGCGTGCGCCCACATGTTTGCATACCGCTGCAGCCATAATACCAATCGGGCCGGCACCCGAGATCAGTACATCCTCACCGACCAGATCAAACGACAGCGCAGTATGCACTGCGTTGCCGAAGGGATCAAAAATCGCCGCCAGCTCGTCAGAAATATTGTCGGGAATTTTGAAGGCATTGAATGCGGGAATCACCAGATATTCGGCAAAACAGCCCTGACGATTAACGCCGACACCGACAGTATTACGACACAGATGGGTGCGGCCGGCGCGACAATTTCGGCAGTGGCCACAGGTGATATGACCCTCACCAGAAACGCGATCGCCAATAGTAAAACCTTTTACTTCCTCACCCATGCCGACAACTTCGCCGACATATTCGTGGCCGGTAATCATCGGGACTGGAATGGTTTTCCGCGACCAGTCATCCCAGTTGTAAATGTGCACATCGGTACCGCAAATCGCTGTTTTGCGAATTTTGATGAGCAGGTCGTTGTGACCGGGTTCCGGAATCGGCGCATCTTTCACCATCCAGATGCCTTCTTCAGCTCTTAACTTGGCCAGTGCTTTCATTTTGCGGCTCCTGCAATCACGCCCAACTGTTGACCAATACGGGTAAAGGCAGCAACGGCATGTTCCAACTGTGCCTGCGTATGGCCTGCAGATATCTGAGTGCGGATGCGCGCCTGACCCTGCGGCACCACCGGGTAAAAGAAGCCGGTGACATAGATACCCTCTTTTTGCAGCAGGCTGGCAAACTGCTGCGCCACTTTTGCATCGCCAAGCATCACCGGAATAATGGCGTGATCAGCACCGGCCAGCGTAAAGCCAGCAGCAGTCATTTTTTCGCGGAAGAAGCGGGCGTTATCCCACAAACGCTGGCGTAATCCATCGCCTTCACTGAGCAGGTCTAACACCCGCAGCGAGGCGGCGACGATGGCAGGTGCCAGTGAGTTGGAAAACAGGTATGGGCGTGAACGCTGGCGCAGCCATTCAACCACCTCTTTTTTTGCGGCAACATAGCCACCCGATGCGCCGCCCAGTGCTTTGCCCAGCGTTCCTGTCAGGATATCTACGCGATCCATCACACCACAGTATTCATGGGTGCCTCGTCCAGCGGCCCCGACAAAACCAACGGCATGGGAATCATCGACCATGACCAATGCGTCAAATTCGTCGGCCAAATCGCAAATATCTTGCAGATTGGCAATCACGCCATCCATCGAGAACACGCCATCAGTGGCGATCAGAATATGGCGAGCGCCCTTATCACGCGCTTCTTGCAGACGGCTTCTTAGTTCAGCCATATCGTTATTGGCATAGCGATAACGTTGTGCTTTACATAGGCGCACACCGTCAATAATTGAAGCGTGATTGAGCGCATCGGAAATGATGGCGTCTTCCGCACTGAGCAGGGTTTCAAACAGGCCGCCGTTGGCATCGAAGCAGGAGGAGAACAGAATGGCATCCTCCATCCCAAGAAACTCAGCCAGTTTATGTTCAAGCTGCTGGTGGATATCCTGGGTTCCGCAGATAAAGCGTACCGAGGCCATACCAAAACCGTGCGAATCCATGCCCTCTTTAGCCGCCTGAATCAGCGCTGGGTGATTCGCGAGGCCTAAATAGTTATTGGCGCAGAAGTTAGTAACAGGCGGACTATTGGCGACATTGATCTCCGCCTGCTGTGCCGATGTAATCGTACGTTCTTGTTTGAACAATCCGTCCTGACGCGTTGTCTCAAGTTGTTGACGGATTTGCGAATAAAACTGACTGGACATGATTCTGCTCCTCAGATAGCAAATCTTTGGCACATATTACTAATCAGGACGCATCGTGCCGACATTTCCGCCAGACAAATCTTCGTTTTGCAGCATAGTTCACGCGTTGGATGCAATTTGTGCAGCGGTTACGGAGTCATCTGGCTGCCTGTCTCGGGCTGAAATGTTATGATGATAGGCATTCGTGCGTGAAACCTCCTGTTTCACCCCAACTGTTTAAAGGCAAAGCATATGATTATCGTAACCGGTGGCGCTGGCATGATTGGCAGCAACATTGTTAAAGCGCTGAACGATCGCGGTCTTACCGATATTCTGGTGGTGGATAATCTGAAAGATGGCACCAAATTCGTGAACCTTGCGGATCTGGATATCGCGGATTACATGGATAAGGAAGAGTTCCTCTCTTACATCATGTCCGGCGAAGATCTGGGTCCAATCGAAGCGGTGTTTCATGAAGGTGCCTGCTCAGCGACCACCGAGTGGGACGGCAAGTACATGATGGATAACAACTATCAGTACTCCAAAGACTTGCTGCATTTCTGCCTGGAACGCGAAATTCCCTTCCTTTACGCCTCATCAGCCGCCACCTACGGTGGGCGTAATGAAAACTTCATTGAAGAGCGCCAGTACGAGCAGCCGTTAAACGTTTATGGCTACTCAAAAATGCTGTTCGACCATTACGTGCGTCAGATTCTGCCAGAAGCCGATTCTCCGGTGTGTGGCTTCCGCTACTTCAACGTCTACGGCCCTCGCGAAGGTCACAAAGGCGGTATGGCGAGCGTGGCATTCCACCTCAACACGCAGATCAGCAACGGTGAAAATCCAAAACTGTTTGAAGGTAGCGACGACTTCCGCCGCGATTTCATCCATGTTGACGATGTGGTTGCGGTAAACCTGTGGTGCTGGGAAAACGGGGTATCAGGCATCTACAACTGTGGTACTGGCCGTGCAGAATCCTTCCAGGAAGTGGCCGATGCAGTACTGAAGTTCCATCAGCAAGGCCAGATCGAATACATCCCGTTCCCTGAGAAACTGAAAGGCCGCTATCAGGCATTCACTCAGGCGGATCTGACCAATCTGCGCGCAGCCGGTTATGACAAGCCGTTTAAAACCGTTGCTCAGGGCGTGGGTGAATACATGACCTGGCTCAATCGTAACGCATAAGGAAACCGGCACCAGCGATGAAAATTCTGGTCATTGGCCCTTCCTGGGTCGGCGATATGATGATGTCGCAAAGTCTCTATCGCACGCTCAAGGCTGAGCACCCGGATGCGGTTATTGATGTGATGGCGCCCGCCTGGTGCCGACCATTGCTGTCGCGTATGCCGGAAGTCAATCAGGCGCTGGCAATGCCGCTGGGCCATGGTGCGTTGGCGCTGGGTGAAAGGCGTCGTTTGGGGAAATCCCTTCAGGCCAGCGGCTATGATCGTGCTTATGTGCTGCCGAATTCGTTCAAGTCTGCTCTGGTGCCGTTCTTTGCAGGTATCCAGCGTCGCGTCGGTTGGCGTGGCGAGATGCGCTATGGCGTGCTGAACGATGTGCGTGTGCTGGATAAAGCCGCGTTTCCGCTGATGGTGGAGCGCTATGTTGCTCTGGGCTATGACAAACCCATCGCTTCTGCTCAACAGTTGCCGCAGCCATTACTATGGCCGCAGTTGCGTGTCGATGAAGACGAGAAGCGCATGACGGCGGCGCAGTTTGCCCTGTCGGCCGATCGCCCAGTGATTGGGTTCTGCCCTGGCGCTGAATTTGGCCCAGCCAAGCGCTGGCCGCACTACCATTACGCGGCGCTTGCCGAGCAACTGATTGGCGAAGGCTACCAGGTGGTGTTGTTCGGTTCAGCAAAAGATCGCGAAACCGGTGACACTATTGTTCAGACGTTATCGGAATCAGCACGAGCGCACTGCAAGAATCTGGCGGGCGATACGCAATTAGAGCAGGCAGTTATCCTGATTGCGCATTGCGCGGCCATCATCAGCAATGATTCTGGGTTGATGCACATTGCCGCCGCACTGAACCGTCCGTTAGTCGCCTTGTATGGCCCAAGTAGCCCGGATTTCACTCCACCGCTGTCTCATCAGGCACGCGTAATTCGTTTAATCTCCGGCTATCACAAAGTACGTAAAGGTGATGCTGAAGAGGGTTATCACCAAAGTCTCATTGATATTCAGCCTGCTCGGGTTCATCAGGAACTTAGCACGCTGCTGCATCCGGTGCAGGAGTAGCCATGCACGTTTTGATTGTAAAAACCTCCTCAATGGGGGACGTGCTGCACACGTTACCGGCGCTCACTGATGCGATGCAGGCTATTCCTGGCATCCGTTTTGACTGGGTCGTCGAAGAGAATTTTGCACAGATTCCCAGCTGGCATCCGGCAGTAGATAAAGTGCTGCCTGTGGCGATTCGTCGCTGGCGTAAACATTGGTTTGGTAGCCAGCAGCGTGAAGAGCGCGTTCTATTTAAGCGAGACTTGCAGTCGCGCCAATATGATGTGGTGATCGATGCGCAAGGGTTGATCAAAAGCGCCGCGCTGGTGACGCGCTTGGCTAAAGGCGTAAAGCATGGACAAGACAGCCGCAGTGCGCGGGAGCCTTTCGCCAGCTGGTGGTATGACAAACGCCATGAAATCAACAAACAGCAGCATGCGGTAGAACGCACGCGCGAACTGTTTGCAAAAAGCCTGGGTTATGAGAAACCGGAGACCCAGGGGGATTATGCGATTGCAGGCCATTTCCTCTCTGCGTTGCCCAGTGATGCGCATCAATACCTGGTGTTTTTGCACGCCACCACTCGTGATAATAAGCATTGGCCAGAGTCACACTGGCGCGAACTGATTGAACGGGTGCAGCCGACGGGTCTGCGGGTGAAACTACCGTGGGGTGCTGAACATGAGCATCAACGTGCATTAAGAATGGCGGAAGGTTTTGACCACGTTGAGGTGCTGCCAAAATTAGCGCTGGAGCAAGTGGCACAGCAATTGGCGGGGGCACGCGCTGTCGTTTCGGTCGACACGGGGTTGAGTCACCTGACCGCCGCGCTGGACCGCCCGAATATCACGCTGTTTGGCCCGACCGATCCGGGTTTGATTGGGGGTTATGGTAAGAATCAGCATGAGTTAAAGGCGAAAGACAGCAATCTAATTTCGCTTTTGGCCCAGGATGTTTTTTCTCAACTTGAGATTATTTTGATCTCACATCAAGATAGCGGGCAGGTTTAAAATGGAAAATAAAAAGAAATTTGCCAAATTGCGCGCATTGAATCGTCAGCGTAACTATTTGATGAAAGCATTGCGTTTAAACATTGCACGATGGATTTGGGACCATCGTTCTAAGAGAGACTTCTCTATTTCTGAAAGCAGATCTGTCCTGTTTCTTCGTGATGATGACAAGATTGGGGATATGGTCGTTTCGACATCACTATTCAGAGAATTTAGGAGAGAGGGTTTTCTGGTAGATGTATTGGCAGGTAAAAATAACTCAAAAATAATTGAGTGTAATCCCTATGTAAATGATTTCTTTGTAGTAGAAAAGGACAATAAAAGAAAGTTAGCACAGGCGAAAATATTGGCTAATAAGAAATATGATGTAGTTGTTGATATGGGCGATAAAATATCGCCTTTTCATTTGTTGTTTTTGAAAAAATTAAATGCTAAGAATGTGGTTGGCTTTAATAAAAATGGATTTAATATATATAATAAATCGCTTGACTACCTCGGGTATGATGCTCATATAACAGAGCGTTATAATTTATTGATGAAAAGCTTTGGCTTTAGACGATTTAACACTGATTACGACATTCATGTTAATGATGAAGTTTGTAATGACGTATCTGATTTTATGAATAAAATTGAATATTCTTATAAAATTGTGCTCAATCCTTTTGCTGCCGACGTTCGTCGGGATATGTCACCTGAACAAATTAACTTATTAATAAGTAAAATAAAAATAAGATGGTCGGACGTTGAAGTTATCTTAGTCGGAGACCCTCTGAGGATCAATAAACTCGATTGTATTAATGCCATAGTTAATCCTTTCACTTCATTGGCTAGTGCATGCGAAATCATTCGCTTAGCTGATATGATTATTTCACCTGACACTGCAATAGTGCATATTGCCGCAACATGGAAGAAACCTCTTATTGGATTATACGGTAATGATATTCATGGTGAATATATTAATAGCATTGTATGGGGGCCAGGCTATGATTTAGCTCGTCAAATTTACACTCAGGATAAATATCACACAGTATCAACAATCGATGTGGATGATATAATCCTGAGCATGAATGAGTTAATGCTACTTCATTGATAGTCTTAGGTTTCTGCTCTTTTGCCAGAGCATAGTTACAATCATTAATACTGGGAAGAATATCGTCTGATCGCGACTAATGAAGACCACGTCGGTCAATCCCGTTATAAGGACAATTAGGAAAACGGAAAGCATTGCTGCGTTGCGTTGTGTCCACGCGACAGAAGCCGTAACAACGTAATAAAATAGTAACGCTGCTAATCCAAATATCCCCTGGAGACTTGCTGTGTCCATAACTTCATCATGCAAATGTACGTTTGCATAAATGAGAGCTGATTTGTCCCTGTTATTAGTATCAACATATTGGTGAAACCACGCAAGTCGATGTTCCTGGCTTAATCCCAAAGGATGAGCAATAAAGCTTTGCATGCCGACTTTCCACATCGCAAGCCGGGTAGTCAACGAACCCATATCATTTCCCTGACTTTTTTCAAATAGTTCGTATTCTTGTACAGTCGCATCAACTCGAGGCTTAATGACTGCATGATAGCTACTTGCTATAATAATTAACAATGTAACCAGACCAATGCTAAAACCTTTAATGCCAAAGTGGCGAAACTTCAGTAAAGCCACGAATATGATTGCTAATGGGAAACTTGCGAAGGTATTTCGAGTGCCAGTAAATAAAATCAGTGCTAATGCGAAAACAAAAACCATAAAAGCACCGATCAAATATCGTGGGCTTGATGCATCACGTAAAAGAACGAAAATAAGTGCTGTTGCTAAGGCTGCGTACATATATGAGGCATCAGTAGCGCGCCCCTGGAAAAAATCGACGCGGTCAACATGAATCATGATTTGATACATGCCAACACATGTTGCGATAATAAAGGCTACTGACAAGCTGTATCGTATTATTTTTTCATGATTAACACTGATAATGTGTTGACTGCCGAGAAGAAAGTAACCAATAGCAGCCGCAATCATCAATCTTTTACCACTAGCTAGATATGAGTTATAAATATCGAAGTCGGGGCTGCCAATATACTGAATAGCAAACCAAATGACTTTGCTAAATCCTAAAGTAAGTAACGCGATCAGAAATAGCCATTCATCTTTTCCAGGTTTTATTCTCCCAGAAAAAATGCCGATAGCTGCGGCATAAGACGCAATGAAGAAAGAAACACGGCTGTCTTTGGTGTTAAAAAAAGTAAATGCGACAGATACAATCGTTAGCAGGAAACAGAGGTTGAATATCCATTTCCTATTATTTTCATTCAGTGGGATGAGTTTCATGCTTGCTCTCTGTTGAACATGTTTTTAATCGATTCCAGCCTATGGTTTATTTTATCTATAACTACTTTTGGCTCAATCACATCCATAATATGTGCATGATGCTGATGGCTCTTTTTAGGACTAACATAGATAATATCGTGTAATTCTGGATTCTGGAATGGTCCTGTGGCGAATGGATTAGCGGTAGTGAACAAGCTAACCGTAGGTGTTTTTACCGCAACGGCAATATGCAGTGGTCCCGTATCACCTGTGAGCAGCAGGTCAAAATTGTTTAACAATTGCGTAAGCTCTGCTAGCGAAGTATTTCCTACTCGATTGGTCACTCTGTCTCGATAAACCTCTGGCAGATGTTGCATGAAATCATCTGCTCTATTTTTATCACCCGGTCCCCCGATGAGGATCAAGCTCAATGTTAAGTGAGTTGAAAGTAACGAAGCGGCAACGGTTGCAAAATTCTTTGGTGACCAGCAACGTTCAGATGTTGAGGCACCAATCTGAAAGCCGATAACAGGGGAATCATTTCGGCATTTTTGAGAAACGGTCATCGGCATCTTCATTTCAATGTTTGAAATATCGCATCCTAAAGATTGCACAAGTGAAAGTTTACGCTGAATAATATGCCCGCGAAAGCCTATTGTATATTCAGATAACCATTTGTCGCGTAACTGGAAGTTGTCAAAGTAGTTGTCTTTAATTATGCATTTAGACCCGGAGAGCAATGCAGCAATATAATCATAAGGTTCATGTGAGTGTAATAGTAGAGTGAGATCCGGTTTTGGGGATTTCTTTAAAGATTTTATCAGTCCGGATAGAGTGATCGCTTTGTTATTCCATGGGATGAACTGGTCCCAGTCTTCACCGTTCTGTACGAAATCAGAAAATTTTTGATGCGCCACTAAGGTTATTTTAGCTTCTGGAAAGCGCTCTCGAATTGCTCTTATTGCTGGAGTATTAAAGAGGAAATCACCAAGAGCGGTGGTTGAAAAAATAACAATGTGTCGTGGATTAATATTTTTTAGGTCTGAGGCCACCTGAAACGGGCTACCCTTAATCAACATGTAAAGACGAATAGCTTTATCAATCGCTTTGAATTTCCACAATTTACGCATCACAAACCCATTCTATCATCATTAATGTTTTCAAAATTCCGCATTTAAGACACTTGATATATTTATTGGTTTCATTCTTCTAGTGGATATTTACGGACAAAACAGACGCCCAGCATAACGAAACTGGGCGATAGTGAGAATTAAAATAGTTGGTTAAGCTGATGTAAAATGAAGCTATTCGAAATACTTTCTCTTAACACCCCGACTGCTCTACTTTGCGGCACTGGCGGCAGTGGTTTACTGACTTTACACACTCCCGGAGCACGGAACTTCGGCGCTGGAGATTTATCGGTTGTCATCGGAATTTTACCCTGATGCATAGGCTCATTCAGCAACTGGCTTGGACGTACCAGCGTAATATCGCTCGGCAGCGATGGAAGCATCTGTTGCAGCACACGGACGGTAGTGGGGTGCGGATGGCCAATCGCAATGGCATAACCATCGCGCTGTGCCAGTTTTACGGCACGGCTAAACTGCTCGCGAATCGATGCCTCATTCTGACTATCGTCAAGGAATACCCGGCGTTTCAGCACCTTTACATGCGTACCTTGTGCCGCTGGAATAGACTGGCTATTGCCAATCGTCATGCTATCGAGAAAGTAGTAATTGTACTGATTTAGCACCTGCATCACTTTCTGCATGCCAGGCAGGCTGGAGGTCATTTTGCTGCCCATATGGTTGTTCAAACCTACGGCGAAGGGCACTTTACCCGAGGCATCCCGAACAATGCGAGCGATCTCTTCGCTGCTCATCTCTGGGGTTAAGGTATCTTTTTCCAGCGGCTGCTTACTGAGCGGTGCCATTGGCAAGTGAATCAACACCTCATGGCCGCCCTGATGTGCTTTTGTCGCCATCTCACGAGCATGAGGTGCATTCGGCAGCACAGCGACCGAAATCGCGGCGGGCATTTGCAGCACTTTATTCTCTTCAACCGGACGATAACCGAAGTCATCAATGACGATTGAGAGTTTGCCTGCCTGAGCCGAAAGTGTGAAAAACAGTGCGCAGAGCGCGATTGAGAGCTTTTGAGGCTGAAACAACACTTATCTTCCTAACCACGGTAGTGGATTGACGGCCTGTCCCTGACGTCGGATTTCAAAGTAGAGCGAAGGCGTGCCGCGGCCGCCACTGGTACCCACAAGGGCGATAGGCTGTCCTGCCTTCACCTGAGTACCCACGCTCACCAGCGCACTTTGGTTGTAGCCATAAAGACTCATGTCGCCTTTACCATGTTCCAATACCACAACCAGACCGTAGCCTTGCAGCCAGTCGGCCATCAGTACGCGTCCATCGGCGATGGCTTTCACTTCGGTGCCTTCTGGTGCATCAATCACCAAACCTTTCCAGCGCAGTTCACCCTGCATGGATTCACCGAAGCGGTGTTCAATACGTCCATTCACCGGCCACACGGCTTGCCCACCAGGCTTACCGAGGCCACCGGTACGCGCCATCAACTCACGTTCGCTTTGTGTGGGTTGATAACTTGATCCTTTGGCTTTCGCCTGCGCCTGACGCTGGCGTACTTTTTCCGCCTCACGTGCTTCGCGCTCTGCACGCTCACGCGCCTCGCGTTCGGCTTTAGCAATTTTATCCTGCAGACGGCTTTCGTTTTCCCGCATCTCAACCAAATCGGCCTGGTCTTTTTCCAGCGAGCTTTCCAGTACCGTCAGGGTTTTCTTGCGTGCCGCACTGGCGGTTTCCAGTTTGGCCTGCTGCGACTGCTGCTGGGCTAACAGAGATTTTTGCTGTTCCTGTTTCCCTTGCAATGCCTGACGCTGCTCAGCCAGTTGCTGCTGAGTTTGTTTGAGATCGTCGATGTTTTTCTGGCGTGCCGCATTAAGGTAGCCGAAATAGGCAAGAATGCGTTCACTGCGCTGTGCTTCCTCCCCGCCCAGCAGCAGCTGTAAACCATTGTGCTGGCCTTGTCGGAACGCCGCATCCAATTGCTGAGCCAGCAGTTTTTCCTGCTGCGCCTGCTGTTTTTCCAGACGAGAGATGGAGGTGGTGATTTGCGTAATTTCGCCGTCGAGCGCGCTCAAACTATTGCGCGTTTCCCGTAGCTGTCGGCTGGCTTGCGCAATCACTTTTTCCTGACTTTGCAGTTGATCGAGAAGTTTGCTGCGCTGTAATTTCTGCGCTTTAACGCTTTTCTCTTTATCAGCAATATCCTGCTGAATGGACTTGAGCTGGGTTTTACTGTCATCCGCACTGTGGGCGCAAACGGGCAACAACAGCGCGCCCGCGCAGAGCAAGCTCAGGGAGATTTCGGACCAGCGAAATAACAACGGATGCGCTGGGCCGTTGTGACGGGTCCTTGTGTGTGTAACGGTCGCTTTTCCCTTCATAGTCGATAATTATTCCACGATGAACAGCCGCTTACCAGTTATCCCGGGCGGGTTTTGCTTTACGAAAGATGTCGGTGCCGAGCTTACCGGCATAATCTTTGACTCAATTTTGCGATTAGAACACTTTTTTTGGAAAATGACGCACAAATCGTAACTCTGCCCGCTTCGCGACTGTACATGCGAAGTGGCGCAGGTATACTCAGAACCCTTGTTTTAGCTTATTAGCCCGGTCTGGAGTCGTTACCCCTCATGCAAGAAATTATGCAGTTTGCAAGCAATCACACCATCCTTAGTCTGGCATGGGTTGTTTTACTCGTTCTGGTGATTGTGACCACCGTTAAAGGAATGTTCTCTAAGGTAAAAACGATCAGCCGTGGCGAAGCAACCCACCTGATTAACAAAGAGGATGCGGTGGTTGTAGACGTGCGTTCGCGCGATGATTATCGCAAAGGGCACATTTCAGGTGCGGTAAATATTGCAGCGGCTGATATCAAAAAAGGTAGCTTTGCCGAACTGGAAAAGCACAAGTCGCAGCCCATAATTGTGGTATGTGCCACCGGCCAGAGCGCGGGTGAATCAGCCGCTAAATTGAGCGCTGAAGGTTTTGAAAAAGTTTCCGTGCTGAAAGATGGCGTGAGTGGCTGGAGTGGTGAGAATCTGCCACTGGTACGCGGTAAATAATTCTCAGAGGTAACTGCATGGCTAATGTTGAGATTTACACCAAAGTTACATGCCCTTATTGCCACCGGGCAAAAGCGTTATTGGATCAGAAAGGCGTATCGTTCCAGGAGATTCCCATTGATGGGGACACGGCGAAACGTGAAGAGATGATTCAGCGAAGCGGCCGTACGACAGTTCCACAGATTTTTATTGATGCGCAGCACATTGGTGGCTGTGACGATCTTTACGCGCTGGATGGGCGTCAGGGACTGGATCCCTTACTCCAGGCATAATTTTTCGGTCAGACAATTTAACTCACAGGATTTAGTAACATGTCAGAACATAGCACAAACGAAATGCAGTTCCAGATTCAACGTGTTTACACCAAAGACGTTTCTTACGAAGCGCCAAATGCACCTCAGGTTTTCCAGAAAGAGTGGGAACCGGAAGTGAAACTGGATCTGGACACCGCTTCATCTCAGCTGGCTGATGAAGTCTATGAAGTTGTTCTGCGCGTTACCGTGACAGCAACCGTTGGCGAAGACACCGCATTCCTGTGCGAAGTTCAGCAGGCAGGTATCTTCACTATCGGCGGTATCGAAGGCACTCAGATGGCTCATTGCCTCGGTGCATACTGCCCGAACATTCTGTTCCCGTATGCACGTGAATGCATCACCAGCCTTGTGTCTCGTGGTACTTTCCCGCAGCTCAATCTGGCGCCAGTTAACTTTGATGCCCTGTTCATGAACTATCTGCAGCAGCAAGGTGAAGGCGAAGCGCCACGTCAGGATGCCTGATGACTACACTCAACGCTTCGATTAGCGTCATCGGTGCCGGCTCGTACGGCACCGCTTTGGCCATTACGCTGGCCCGTAACGGCCATCCGGTTCTGCTCTGGGGCCACAATCCGCAAAGCGTGGCGCAGCTCCAGGCTGACCGATGTAATGCCGCTTTCCTGCCTGATGTACCTTTCCCTGACAATCTTGTTCCCGAAGCCGATTTGGCAACGGTGGTGAATGCCAGCCGCGATCTGTTGGTGGTGGTGCCTAGCCACGTATTTGGCGACGTTCTCACCCAGTTGAAGCCGCATCTGCGTGCTGACTCACGTATTGTCTGGGCAACCAAAGGTCTCGAAAAAGAGACTGGCCGTCTTTTGCAGGATGTTGCGCGTGAAATCCTTGGCGATCAAATACCGCTGGCCGTGGTTTCCGGCCCAACTTTCGCGAAAGAACTTGCAGCGGGCATGCCTACAGCGATAGCGCTGGCGGCCACTGATGCGCAGTTCGCTGAAGATCTGCAGCAAAAACTGCACTGCGGTAAAAGTTTCCGCGTTTATAACAATCCGGACTTCATCGGCGTGCAATTGGGTGGCGCGGTGAAAAACGTGATTGCGATTGGTGCCGGCATTTCCGATGGAATTGGTTTTGGTGCTAACGCTCGAACCGCGCTGATTACCCGTGGGCTGACGGAGATGAGTCGCCTTGGCGCCGCTCTTGGAGCCGATCCAACCACCTTTATGGGCATGGCGGGGCTGGGCGATTTAGTGCTGACCTGTACCGATAATCAATCCCGCAATCGTCGTTTTGGCATGATGCTGGGACAAGGCGAGAGCGTTGATGAGGCGCAGCGCATTATCGGACAAGTTGTAGAAGGTTACCGAAACACCAAAGAAGTCAAAGCATTGGCTGCGAGAATGGGTGTTGAAATGCCGATAACCGAGCAGATTTATCAGGTACTGTATTGCGAAAAATCGGCGCGAGAGGCAGCATTGAGTTTACTTGGCCGTGCAAGGAAGGACGAAAACAGCCAAAGCTGAAGCAGGATGCTCAGCTAAATCACCTGCAGCGCCTCTCAGGCGCTTTTTTTATCGGGAGCACAGAGCAATGTCGTCAGAAGAGTTAGAACTGGTCTGGAACAACATCAAAGCTGAAGCCAGAGCGCTGGCTGATTGTGAACCCATGCTGGCCAGCTTTTATCACGCGACTTTACTCAAGCACGAAAATCTTGGCAGCGCACTGAGCTATATGCTGGCGAATAAACTCGCCAACCCGATTATGCCGGCCATTGCGGTACGTGAAATCGTAGAAGAAGCGTATCGCGAAGATCCAGAGATGATTGTGTCTGCGGCGTACGATATTCAGGCCGTGCGCCAGCGCGATCCTGCCGTTGATAAATATTCAACGCCATTGCTGTACCTGAAAGGCTTCCATGCATTGCAGGCGTATCGCATCGGTCACTGGCTCTGGAAAGAGGGCCGTCGTGCACTGGCTGTCTATCTTCAAAACGAAATCTCCGTCTCCTTCGCTGTGGATATTCATCCGGCTGCCCGCATTGGTCGCGGCATCATGCTCGATCATGCCACCGGTATCGTGATTGGTGAAACAGCCGTAGTGGAAAATGACGTGTCGATTTTGCAGTCAGTAACGCTTGGCGGTACCGGAAAAACCAGCGGTGATCGCCATCCGAAAATCCGTGAAGGTGTGATGATTGGCGCAGGTGCCAAGATTCTCGGCAACATTGAAGTCGGGCGTGGCGCAAAAATTGGTGCGGGTTCGGTGGTACTCCAACCGGTGCCGCCGCATACCACGGCAGCCGGTGTACCAGCACGCATTGTTGGCAAGCCCACCAGTGATAAACCGTCAATGGATATGGATCAGCTCTTTAACGGCGCGGGCTTTGAGTACGGCGACGGGATTTAGCTCTTAATCAGTGCGCCAGCATAATCAAGCTGGCGCCACGCTTCGTACACCACAACTGATACCGCATTCGACAGATTCATACTGCGACTTTCCGCCATCATTGGGATGCGAATCTTCTGCTCTGCAGGCAATGCATTAAGTATCTCTGCCGGCAGGCCACGGCTCTCGGGGCCAAATATCAAATAATCCCCTTTCTGATAGCTCACCGCACTGTGGGCAGGCGTACCTTTGGTGGTGAGTGCAAACAGACGCTGTGGCGCTTCAGACTCGATAAACGCGGCGTAACTGGCGTGTTTTTTTAGCGAGGTATATTCGTGGTAATCGAGCCCGGCGCGGCGCAGACGCTTGTCATCCCAGGCAAAGCCCAGCGGCTCAATCAGATGCAACTGGAAGCCAGTATTCGCACACAAGCGGATGATATTGCCAGTATTTGGCGGGATTTCAGGTTCAAATAAAACGATGTTCAGCATAAGGCCCCCGGAAACGAGGGCCGAAGCATAGCAAATTATTGACGAGCGGAGTACAGCGGCAACCATAGCGTGAGCCGCAGACCGCCTAATGGACTGTCATCGGCTTTCACCCAACCGCGATGCTGCTGTACGGCCGTTTCCACAATCGCCAGTCCAAGACCGGTGCCACCAGATTCACGGTCGCGTGCTTCATCAGTGCGGTAGAAGGGGCGGAAAATCTGCTCGCGATCTTCAGCGCTAACGCCTGGGCCATCGTCATCAACGTGAACGGTAATGCCCTGGATATCCACCGAAAAACTCACGCTAATATGCGTGTGAGAATAACGCAGCGCATTGCGCACGATGTTCTCCAGCGCGCTCTCCAGCGCATGCGGGTTGCCGTAAAGAGGCCATGGCCCGGGCGGATAAGGCACGTCCATAGTCTTACCCATCTGTTCCGCCTCGAACCTGGCATCTTCCAGCACGCCATTCCACAGGTGGTTGGCTTTCATCGCTTCACTGACTAACGCGTTTTTGTGCTGAGTACGTGAGAGCACCAGCAAATCGTTAATCATGCCATCAAGCCGCTGGGCTTCCGTTTCGATACGCTGCAGTTCTTTGCCTTCGCCATTACGCCGACGCAGCAAGGCGGTTGCCAACTGCAAACGTGTCAGTGGCGTGCGTAATTCATGGCTGATATCCGACAAAAGACGCTGCTGTGCGGTCATCATGCGTTCTAGCGCGCTCACCATCTGGTTGAAACTCGAACCTGCCGCCAGGAACTCCTGTGGCCCGGATTCCAGTTCAGGATGCTGACGCAAATTACCGCTCGCCACTTCATCAGCCGCATGTTTAAGCTTGCGAGCTGGGCGTGCCAGGCTCCACGCCAGCCATAACAGCAGCGGCGAGCTAATCAACATGGTGACAATCAGCAGTAATAACGGACGGTCAAACAGCAGATTGACGAAATCGAGTTGTGAACTGGTGGCGGGGCGAATCAGGTAGAGCTGGTAGTTATCTTCACCATCTTGAACGGCAAAGGGGCCCACCATCTCCACACGACCATACTTTTTCTTCTGCGGATGATCGGCGTTATCAGACTGGCCGATAAAATTACGAATCACCTGCATTTCATTGTGCTGCGCACCGATCACCCGGCCTTCGCTGGTCACTAATAACAAGCGTTGGCCGGGTGGGGCCCATTTGTCGATGGCGCGAAACAGCCGGCGCCACCACATCAGGTCGTTGGGAGGATCTTGCGATAACTCAGCTTCAACGTGCTGTTCAATCATGGTGCCCTGTCGTTGCTCACTTTCCAGCAGTGCGGTCATCTGGCGTGAGTCGAGTTTGGGCACCATCAATACCAGCATCAACACCAGAGCCAGGGTGAGCCAGAAAATGGCGAAGATGCGGGTAGTCAAACTTCCAATCATGATGCCGAAACCATCAGATAGCCGCGTCCGCGTAGCGTTTTAAACCACGGGTGGCCATCACGACGTTCCGGCAATTTACGACGCAGGTTAGAAATATGCATATCAATTGCACGGTCAAACGGCGTCAGGCGTTTACCCAACACTTCCTGGCTGAGGTGCTCACGCGAAACCACCTGACCTAAGTGCTGTGCCAGCAAATAGAGCAGAGTGAATTCAGTGCCCGTCAGATCCAGCGTTTCGCTATCGAAGCTGGCTTCCTGGCGTCCAGGGTTTAGGCGCAGGCAATCTACTTCCAGCGTCGGTGAACTGTTGTCATGCTGCTGTTGCTGTTCGCTCCAGTTCGAACGGCGCAAAATTGCCCGAATACGCGCGACCAGTTCACGGTCATTAAACGGTTTTGGCAGATAGTCATCCGCGCCCAACTCAAGGCCGAGAACACGATCCAACTCACTACCGCGAGCGGTCAGCATAATGACCGGGGTTTGGTGCTGCTGTCGTAGTTCTTTCAACGTATCAATACCGTTCTTCTTCGGCATCATGACGTCGAGTAATAACAAGTCAACGGTGTTATCCAGCATGTTAAGCGCCTGCTCGCCATCGCTGGCGACAATCACCTCAAAACCTTCCATCTCAAGCAGTTCTTTAAGCAGCGAAGTTAATTCGCGGTCGTCATCAACCAACAGGATTTTATTCATTTTTTGTTGCCCTCCGCAGGCAAAATACCGTGTTCCTTGACTTGCAATCCAACGCTTTACGTAGTTTTACACCCCCTGACGGATGTTTGCAGCTATCGCCGTACACTAGCTCTCGTTGAATCGAATACGGAACGAACTGGGAGTAAACGATGCGCTACTTAACCGCCGTCGTCATTGCCTCAGCGATGGTTCTCAGTCACGCCAGCGCAGAAGCAGCAGACACGACGACGATTGACGAGATGCATCATAACGGCGGATTGACGACAGGCAGTATGACGCAAAATCCGCAAAGCCACATGTTCGATGGCATTGAGCTGACTGAACAACAGCGGCAACAGATGCGAGACCTGATGCAGCAAGCACGACATGAGCGCCCGGCTATGAGCGTTCAGGATATTGAAACTATGCATGACCTTGTCATTGCAGACAAATTTAACGAATCGGCCATCCGACAGCAGGCAGAGAAACAAGCCCGCGCGCAGATAGAACTGCAAGTGGAGATGGCTCGGGTTCGCAACCAGATGTATCACCTGCTAACGCCTGCACAGCAAGCGATATTGCAGAAGAATTATGAGCGGCGACTTAACGATATGCGTCAGCTCTCCGGATTGCAGCCATCATCACCGCTGCATGCAGTGAGTAGTACCAGCAGTAACCAGTAACATAGTATCCCTGTTTTCCTTGCCATAGACACCATCCCTGTCTTCCCCCGCATGATGCGGGGGTTTTTTTTCTCTGCCAATCCTGTGCAGCATCATCACCTTAATATTCAATTCACGCAGCTTACGCTTGCCGATGATAAACTTTAGCCATTATGTGACTAACAGCGTTGCGCTGAGCGGACGCTTCTTCGAGGCATGGCATGGATCCCTCCTACGCGAAACTCGTCAACCGCGCGGCACTGGCGGCAACGACGCTGGCGACATTACTGTTGATCGTGAAGATTTTTGCCTGGTGGCTGACCGGCTCAGTCAGTATGTTGGCCGCCCTGGTCGATTCACTGGTGGATATCGCCGCATCGCTCACCAATTTACTGGTGGTGCGCTATTCACTCCAGCCTGCGGACGCTGATCACACCTTCGGCCACGGTAAAGCGGAGTCGCTCGCCGCGCTGGCACAAAGCATGTTTATTTCCGGCTCGGCACTGTTTTTATTCCTCACCGGTATCCAACATCTGGCCTCACCCAATATATTGCGTGCGCCGTTGGTGGGTATTGTCGTTACTGTGGTTGCGCTTTTTTCTACCCTGTTGCTGGTGTCATTCCAGCGCTGGGTGGTTCGTCGGACACGCAGCCAGGCAATCCGCGCAGATATGCTGCACTATCAATCGGACGTCGTTATGAACGGCGCGATCCTGGTGGCATTGGTATTAAGCAGCTATGGTTTTGTCCGGGCAGATGCACTCTTTGCGCTGGGGATTGGGGTGTACATTCTCTACAACGCCTTGCGCATGGGTTATGAAGCTGTGCAATCTTTGCTGGACCGCGCGTTGCCGGAAGAAGAGAAGCTGGCGATTATCGATCTGGTCAGCAACTGGCCTGGCGTGCGCGGAGCCCATGCACTCCGTACGCGCCAATCCGGGCCAACCCGTTTTATTCAGCTTCATCTGGAAATGGATGACCACTTGCCGCTGGTGCAGGCGCATCAGGTAGCGGATCAGATCGAGCAAGCGCTGCGGCTTAAGTTTCCCGGTTCGGATGTTATCATCCATCAGGATCCCTGTTCGGTGGTGCCTGAAAATCAGCAAGGCTTTTTCCAGTTTTAGCGTTTAAATATCATGGCGTTGCGTTATAAAAATGACGTAACGCTAACAACTCTGTAAAAAAATAGCGAAAACTTGTCTGACCTGAATCAATTCAGCATCAAGCCTTTGATATACTATCTGCAACTATTAAGCCGCACGATCGTGAGCGGGTTTACACCGGTCGGCAGGCAGGAATAATCCTTAGTTTTGAACAATCCAGAGGTTGTCATGATCAAAAAAATCGGAGTACTGACCAGCGGCGGTGACGCCCCAGGCATGAACGCAGCCATCCGCGGAGTTGTCCGTTCCGCGCTGAGTGAAGGCCTTGAAGTTTTTGGTATCTACGACGGCTATCTGGGTTTGTATGAAGACCGTATGATCAATCTCGACCGTTACAGCGTGTCTGACATGATCAACCGCGGCGGCACTTTCCTCGGTTCTGCACGCTTCCCGGATTTCCGTAATGAGGAAGTTCGCCAGGTTGCCATTGAGAACATGAAGAAGCGCGGCATTGACGCGCTGGTGGTCATTGGCGGTGATGGTTCTTATATGGGCGCTAAGCGCCTGACCGAAATGGGCTTCCCATGTATTGGCCTGCCAGGCACTATCGATAATGACGTTGCCGGTACCGACTACACCATCGGTTATTTCACTGCACTGGAAACCGTGGTTGAAGCGATTGACCGTCTGCGCGATACCTCTTCTTCGCATCAGCGCATCTCCATTGTTGAAGTGATGGGGCGTTATTGCGGTGATTTGACTCTGGCTGCTTCCATCGCCGGTGGTTGTGAATTCATCGTGCTGCCGGAAATTCCTTATACCCGTGAAGAACTGGTCGAAGAGATCAAAGCCGGTATCGCTAAAGGTAAAAAACACGCCATTGTGGCTATCACAGAACACATCTGTGATATCGACGATTTGGCGCACTATATCGAAGCAGAAACCAAACGCGAAACGCGTGCCACCGTCCTCGGTCATATTCAGCGTGGCGGTGCGCCATGTGCTTACGACCGTATTCTGGCTTCACGCATGGGTGCTTACTCCATCGAACTGCTGTTGCAGGGTTACGGCGGCCGTTGTGTCGGTATTCAGAATGAGAAGATGGTGCATCACGACATCATCGATGCGATTGAAAACATGAAGCGCCCATTCAAGCGCGACTGGCTGGATACCGCGAAAAAACTCTACTAATCAAGCTGCATCAGGGCGCGAGATCAACCGCGCCTTTTTTATTCCTGCCTATATTCCCTCCAGTTATAACCACTTATTTTTAATTCTTTAATCTATGGATTGGTTTATGTCAGTCTTGTTCTATAACGACCTCGGGAGAGCAAGCAATGAACAAGTGGAGTATTGGTGTCACCCTGTTACTGGCTTCCACCAGTGTTTTGGCAAAGGATATCCAGCTGTTAAACGTTTCTTACGATCCAACGCGTGAGCTGTATGAGCAATACAACAAAGCGTTCAGCGCACACTACAAGCAGGAAACGGGCGATAACGTAGTGATTCGTCAGTCCCATGGCGGTTCAGGCAAGCAGGCGACATCTGTGATCAACGGCATTCGTGCCGATGTGGTGACCCTGGCGCTGCAGTCTGACGTGGATGCTATTGCTGACCGTGGTCGTATTGATAAAAACTGGATTAAACGCCTGCCAGATAACTCTGCTCCTTATACTTCCACCATCGTGTTCCTGGTCCGTAAGGGCAACCCGAAGGGCATTCATGACTGGAACGATTTGATTAAACCTGGCGTATCGGTGATCACCCCGAACCCGAAAACCTCAGGTGGCGCACGCTGGAACTATCTGGCCGCATGGGGCTGGGCACTGGATCAGAACAACGGTGACCAGGCTAAAGCGCTGGCCTATGTGAAGGCGCTGTTCAAGAACGTAGAAGTGCAGGATTCGGGTGCACGTGGCGCCACCAACACCTTCGTAGAGCGTGGTATTGGCGATGTGCTGATTGCCTGGGAAAACGAAGCGTATTTGGCGGTGAACAAGCTGGGTAAAGACAAATTTGAAATCGTCACGCCAGGCGAATCGATTCTGGCGGAACCTACCGTTTCAGTGGTTGATAAGGTGGTGGATGAGCAGGGCACGCGCAAAGTTGCCGAAGATTACCTGAAGTATCTCTACTCACCTGAAGGCCAGACCATCGCAGCGGAAAACTTCTATCGCCCGCGCGATCCTGAAGTCGCGAAGAAGTTCGCCAGCACCTTTGCGCCGGTGAAACTGTTCACTATCGACAGCAAGTTCGGTGGCTGGACGCAAGCGCAGAAAGCGCACTTCGCTGATGGTGGCAGTTACGATCAGGTAATGAAACCGTAATCGCCATCGCATCAAACAGAAACGGTCAGCCTGGTGCTGGCCGTTTTGCATTGTAGAGCAGTAAAAGTCCGTGACTTTGTCCAGGCGGCAGGCGAGGATGCTGGCAGGTGATGAACAGAGGAATTCGGCCATGCAGGGAAGTCGTCGTACCCTGAAGTTGCTAACCGTTTTACTGTTGGTGCTGATTGTCGGACTGATCGTCAGCGCCTTCCACTTCCAAAAAAACTCCAATGCGCTGTGGCAGATCATCAGTGAAAAGTGCGTGCCCAATCTGGCGAAGAGCGGCAATCCCTCCCCTTGCCAGCAGGTCAATACCGCTCAGGGTTACGTCACGCTGAAAGACCTCAACGGTCCACTGCAGTATTTACTGATGCCGATCGAAAAAATCACTGGCATGGAAAGCCCGATTATTCTCGAACCCACCACGCCCAATCTGTTTGCCGCCGCCTGGCTGCAGCGCAGTCTGTTGGCTAAAAAACGCGGTGCACCGATTGCTGATAGCGCGCTGTCGCTGGCGATTAATGCGCAGTATGGCCGTACACAGAATCAACTGCACATCCACATCTCCTGTCTGCGTCCTGATGTGCGTCAGCGGCTTGATGCGTTAAGCCCTAAGCTCAACGAACAGTGGCAGCCAGCCACGCTGCGCAAACATCGCTATTTGATTCGCACACTGTCGACGGCTGAACTGGCGCAGCAAAGTGTCTTTATTCGTCTGGCGACTGAAGTGCCTGATGCGCGCAGCGAGATGGGAAAATATGGGATGGCACTGGCGGCATTGCCGGATGGGCGCTTAGCGTTGCTGGCGTTGGAGCGCAATTGGCTGATGCTTAACAGTGGTTCTGCGGAGGAGTTGCAGGATCATCAATGCCAGATTTTGAACCATTAACCATGGCTTCCAATATACAGCTTCAATGAAACGTATAAGAACGCTGGGTGGGTTTCCAGAACTGTTTCATCACATCTTACTCAGTGTATGAGTTACATGTCTCAGTACGGATCTCTGACAAAAAAAGGCGGCTTATCAGCCGCCTTGTTCCACACCGAAAAACTTACGCGTTTTTCGCTGCTGCAGCTGCTTTCACGATCACCGCGAACGCATCGGCTTTCAGTGAAGCACCGCCAACCAGCGCGCCATCGATATCTGGCTGGGTAAACAGTTCTGCGGCATTTTTGTCGTTAACAGAGCCGCCGTACTGAATGATAACCTGCTGAGCAATCGCCGCATCTTTCTTGGCGATATGGTCACGAATGAATTTGTGCACGGCCTGTGCCTGCGCAGGTGTAGCGGATTTGCCGGTGCCGATTGCCCAGACTGGCTCATAAGCGATAACCACGCCTTCGAACGCGGCAGCACCCTGAGTTTCCAGCACGGCGTCGATCTGGCGTGCGCACACTTCTTCGGTTTTGCCCGCTTCGTTCTCTGCTTCGGTTTCACCGATGCACAGGACTGGCACCAAACCAGCTGCTTTCAGCACAGCAAATTTCTTGGCGATGAACTCGTCGCTTTCTTTGTGGTAAGTACGACGCTCAGAGTGGCCGATGATGATGTATTTCGCGCCGACATCTTTCAGCATTTCTGCGGAGGTTTCACCGGTGAACGCACCAGACAGGTTAACGTCGACGTTCTGCGCGCCCAGGGCAATGTGGCTGCCGGAGACGGCGTGTTTTGCCAGGTCAAGATAGAGAGTGGGTGGAGCGATTGCTACGCCACAACCTTCAACACCAGACAGCTCTTTGCGCAGACCTTCAATCAGCTCGCCTGCCATGTGCTTGCTGCCATTCAGTTTCCAGTTACCCATAACCAGTGGATGTCGCATTCTTTCCTCCGCATAACGCGATTCATGAAATAGCGCTGCCATCGGGCAGCGATGTCTGCCAGACAGTATAGAGATCAAACGACTCGCTGGCTTTGCTTTTCGTCATTTTTGCCGCTGTGATCAAGGGGTCGCGAGCGCCAGTTTTATCGGCTCAACCGCGAAGGTTAATCCCTTGTCACCGTTGTCCGCGACCACAAAACGCAAAGCGCCTTCGGTACTGGCAAAATAGCGTGCGCCTTTGCCCGCGCTGAGCAGCGCATCAAGCTTTTTCCGCCCATCTGCAGGCGACAAGCCCGGGACGAAAAATCGCAGTAAGGCTGTCATATAATCCATTGCGCGTGCTTGTGCGGCTTTCATATCCGGGCCGGGAACCGGCAGCCAGGTAATTTGCAGCGTCTTGATTTTTCCGGTGCCCTGCTCCAGCGCGGTAGAAGCATAGAGTGTTTCATTGATCTTGCTGGCGGCGCGCGTCAGGTTGCTTTTATCGTCTCGATTATCAATCGCACGATATTCCTGCAACGGCAGGTCCGGATTTGTCGTGTTGTACTTCTCGCGGAACTGCGCGATGGTCATATCGAAGGTGGGGGCACCTGCCAATAGATAAGGGGCGGCAGGCAGGTGATCGCTTCGATCCTGCGATGTCGCATCCTCCGCCCAGGCGGGAAATGTCAGCGCGACGCTCAAGAGCAGCGCGACTGGCAGGTTCTTCATTGCTTCGGCCCTAAATCATTCACTTAGCCCACGATTAGAACGGTTTTTACCGACCAAAGTCAAAACCCGCACTGGGAAAAGTCTGACATTCTTCACACCGTACGGATTACCAGTAATGCTCGCTGGTCATATGGCCGGGTTTGCGTTTGAAATGTTTACGCATCTCACGCGTATCTTTCAGCAATTGTTGGGTATCGCGCACCATTTGCGGGTTACCACACAGCATCACGTGGCTGGTGTCAGCGGTCATCGGCAAACCCACCGCACGTTCAAGTTCACCGCTCTCAATGAGCTGCGGAACACGACCGTACAGCG
Organism: Erwinia sp. S63; assembly: GCF_016625195.1. Taxonomy (GTDB): domain Bacteria; phylum Pseudomonadota; class Gammaproteobacteria; order Enterobacterales; family Enterobacteriaceae; genus Pantoea. The sequence goes on along the minus strand of NZ_JACVUP010000018.1, from coordinate 36,501 downwards.
AACCGGCGATCTCTTCGCGGCTCACCACCGTCTGAATATGCAATTTGCCCTGATAACGCTGTTGCAGCTGCTGCATCAACGGCAGGAAGCTCAGGTCATCGGCGAAACGTGCCGCATGCACCAGCACAATGTTATCAAAGCGTTCCAGATCTTCGCCCTGTTGCAGAATCGATAAATAAGGACCGATCGCCGTGCCAGTGGCCAGCATCCAAAGCGTGCTGCAGTCGGGAATTTCATCGAGTACAAAGAATCCGGCGGCTTCTTTAGTCACCATCACCTGATCGCCAGGCTGCAATGCCTGCAAACGTGGACTGAGCTTACCCTCTGGCACCGTGACCAGATAGAACTCCAGTAAGGGATCGCGCGGTGCATTCACATATGAATAGGCGCGTTGCACGCGTTCACCATCAATTTCCAGCGCCAGCTTGGCAAACTGCCCGGCGGTAAAGGTATCAATCGGCGCGGTAACGCGCAGGCTGAACAGTGCATCGGTCCAGTTTTTCACTTCTTTCACTTCCGCATTGATCCACTCTGCCATGATCGCTCCTTATTATTGATTATTCAGGCGTGACACTATCATCGTCAGCCCTCTCACAGATTTCCAGCCCGGCGGAGAGTAAAGGGCTCTCAGCGACAAATCATGCGCACTCCACATCAACTGTAGCGGTCGGGTTACGACCCGGTACGTAATCTTGACACTACTGAGCGAGTCGCTTTGCGCTCACCTCTCGATTTGTCACGCAATCCTGATATTTTTGCCGCCATTAATCGACAGCAGCCTTTTTTAGTGCTGCTTTTATTTTGTTTCTCAGGCAGACATTTTGTTCCATGTTGAAGAATAAAACACAAAACCGCTTCCTGTTATTCATGCTGATCGTGCTGGTGGCGGTCGGACAGATGGCGCAAACCATCTATGTGCCGGCGATGGCGCACATGGCCGAAGCCCTGAACGTACGCAGTGGCAGCATGCAGCAGGTCATGGCCGCTTATTTGATGACCTATGGTGGATCACAACTGATCTATGGTCCGTTGTCAGACAGCTTTGGCCGTCGTCCGGTGATCCTTATCGGTATGACGATCTTTGCCGTGGGAGCATTGATCGCCATGTTTGCGCCATCACTGCAGATTTTGGTGCTGGGCAGCGCGGTGCAGGGTTTGGGTACTGGCGTCGCGGGGGTGATGGCTCGCACTATGCCGCGCGATCTCTATTCCGGTATCGCCCTGCGCCAGGCCAATAGTCTGCTGAATATGGGAATTCTGGTGAGCCCGCTGCTGGCACCGGTGATTGGCGCGCTACTGACGCACCTGTTTGGCTGGCACGCTTGTTTTGCCTTTCTGCTGTTGCTGTGTGTCGGCGTCACAGCTTCCATGGCGCGCTGGCTACCCGAAACGCGTCCCGTGGATACGCCTGCCACACCGTTTCTGCGCCGTTATGCCACCTTGCTTAGCGACGGGAATTTTATTCGCTATCTGCTGCTGCTGGTGGGCGCACTGGCAGGCATCGCAGTGTTTGAAGCCAGCTGTGGCGTGTTGATGGGTGGCGTGCTCGGTCTGGATGGCATCACCGTCAGCATTCTGTTTATCCTGCCGATCCCGGCCGCCTTTTTCGGTGCGTGGTTTGCCGGACGCGAGCAGAAGTCCTGGCATACGCTGATGTGGTACGGCGTGAACAGTTGCTTGCTGGCGGGTCTGCTGATGTGGATTCCGGCATGGTTCGGCATCATGAATATCTGGACACTGCTAGTGCCTGCCGCGCTGTTCTTCTTTGGGGCCGGGATGCTGTTCCCACTGGCAACGTCCGGCGCGATGGAGCCGTATGCATGGTTAGCGGGGAGTGCGGGTGCGCTGATTGGTGGTATACAGAATTTGGGTTCTGGCGTGATTGCCTGGCTGTCGGCGCTGCTGCCACAGCACGATCAGTCGAGCCTTGGCATGCTGATGTTTGTCACGTCACTGGTGATGCTGCTGTGCTGGTGGCCGCTCTCACGTCATCCGGAGAGCGGCAAGCAGGCGATTACAGGATAAACTGATGCAGCGCCGCGTCTTTGCGATCCAGATAGTGGATCGATTGGATACGGCGGATAGTGCGAGATTTACCGCGTACCAGCAGGGTTTCGCTGGTGGCGATGTTGCCTTTGCGCGTGATGCCTTTCAGCAGGTCACCGGTGGTGATGCCAGTGGCGGCGAAAATTACGTTATCGTTACGCGCCATCTCTTCCAGCTTCAGGATTTCCCCGGCTTTAATGCCCATCTCAGCGCAGCGTTGCAGCTCCTGTTCGCCCAGACGACGGTTCTCTTCGCTGTCACCTTTGACGTGGTGACGAGCCAATAGGCGCGCCTGCATGTCGCCATCCATTGCACGGATCACCGCAGCGGATACCACGCCTTCTGGCGCACCGCCGATACCGTAAAGTACATCCACTTCGCTGTCAGGCATGCAGGTCAAAATCGAAGCTGCCACGTCACCATCCGGGAAGGAAAATACGCGCACGCCGAGCTGCTGAAGCTGAGCAATCACCGCATCGTGACGCGGTTTAGCCAGAATCGATACGGTCAGCTGGCTTAGCGGTTTATCCAGGGCGATGGCGATATTCTTCAGATTGGCTTCGAGCGGCAGGTTGAGATCGATAGCACCGCGCGCGCCGGGCCCGACAATCAGTTTTTCCATGTACATATCAGGTGCGTGCAGGAAGCTACCTTTATCGCCCACGGCTAATACTGCCAGTGCGTTGGCCTGACCCATCGCCGTCATGCGTGTGCCTTCGATAGGATCGACAGCGATATCCACCGCATCCCCACGGCCGGTACCGACTTTTTCACCGATATAGAGCATCGGCGCTTCGTCGATTTCACCTTCGCCAATCACAATCTGACCGTCGATATCAATGGTATTGAGCATAATGCGCATAGCGTGGACGGCTGCACCGTCGGCCGCATTTTTATCGCCGCGTCCTAACCAGTGATAGCCCGCTAATGCAGCGGCTTCGGTCACACGGGAAAATTCAATCGCGAGTTCTCGTTTCATGGTTGCACCTGATAAAAAACAGGCAGGCAGTGTAACACGGAGGCATAAGTAGGGCGGGGAGAAAAAACCCGCGGCAGGGCGCCGCGGGTCAGAGGTATTACTCAGCGTCTTCCCATGCCTGCGCACGTGCTACGGCTTTTTTCCAGCCAGCATAGCGCACGTTACGTTCGGTGGTTTCGATGCTTGGGCGGAACTCACGTTCAACCACGGCTTTCGCACGCACTTCATCCAGATCGTTCCAGAAGCCCACCGCCAGGCCAGCAAGGTAAGCCGCACCCAGCGCGGTCACTTCGCGTACTTCCGGACGCTCAACACGGGTACCGAGAATGTCTGACTGGAACTGCATCAGGAAGTTGTTGGCGACCGCACCACCGTCCACGCGCAGAGATTGCAGACGGGTGCCCGCATCGTTCTGCATCGCTTCCAGCACGTCACGCGTCTGGTAAGCAATCGATTCCAGTGTTGCACGGATGATGTGATTCGCGTTGGCACCACGCGTCAGACCGAAGATGGCTCCACGGGCATACGGATCCCAGTAAGGTGCACCCAGACCGGTAAACGCAGGCACCATGTAGACGCCGTTGGTGTCTTTCACTTTCAGGGCGAAGTATTCAGAGTCGGTTGAATCGCTGATCAGCTTCATCTCGTCACGCAGCCACTGAATGGAGGCACCACCGATGAACACCGCACCTTCCAGTGCGTAGTTCACTTCGCCACGTGGGCCGCAAGCAATGGTGGTCAGCAGACCGTGCGTTGAAGTCACGGCTTCGGTGCCGGTGTTCATCAACATGAAGCAGCCGGTACCGTAGGTGTTTTTCGCCATACCCGGTTGTACGCACAGTTGGCCGTACAGGGCTGCCTGTTGGTCACCTGCAATACCCGCGATTGGAATACGCGTACCGCCTTTACCACCAATGTTGGTCTGACCGTAGATTTCAGAGGAGCCTTTCACTTCCGGCAGCATTTCACGCGGAATATCGAGGATATCCAGCATGCGCTGATCCCACTCCAGCTTGTGGATGTTGTACATCATGGTACGAGAGGCGTTGGTGTGGTCGGTGATGTGCACACGTCCCTGGGTCATTTTCCATACCAGCCAGGTATCCACAGTACCGAACAGCAACTCGCCACGTTTTGCACGCTCGCGCGCACCTTCAACGTTGTCGAGGATCCACTTCACTTTGGTGCCTGAGAAGTACGGGTTAATCACCAGACCGGTGGTGTGCTGGATGTACTCTTCCAGACCCTCTTTCTTCAGCTTGTTACAGTAGTCCGCCGTACGTGGATCCTGCCAGACGATGGCGTTATAGATCGGCTTACCGGTCTCTTTATCCCACACGATGGCGGTTTCACGCTGGTTGGTGATACCAATCGCGGCAATCTCATCAGAACGGATGTCGGCATGGGCCAGCACTTCGACCAGCGTTGAGCTTTGTGACGCCCAGATATCCATTGGGTCGTGTTCTACCCAGCCCGCTTTCGGGTAGATCTGGGTGAATTCGCGCTGCGAGACGGCGACGATGTTCGCGTCATGATCGAGTACCACGGCACGTGAGCTGGTAGTGCCCTGATCGAGCGCGAGAATGTATTTTTTATCAGTCGTAGTCATTTTATTTTCCTGATGATTAACGATGAAACTTACGCTTTACGCTGCTCAGCGCGTGCGACCGGTTTTTCTGTTTTGCTGGCTTCCGCTACGTTGACCGGCAGGTTACGGCCAATCAGTGAACGGTAACCGAAGGCTCCGAGGCAAGCACCCACCAGTGGGCCAAAAATCGGAACCAGGAAGTAAGGAATATCTTTGCCGCCGGTGAAGGCCACTTCACCCCAACCTGCGATGAAGGCGAACAGCTTAGGACCGAAGTCACGCGCCGGGTTGAGTGCGAAGCCGGTGAGCGGGCCCATTGAACCACCAATCACGGCAACCAGCAGACCAATCAACAGCGGAGCCAGTGGACCACGTGGTACACCGTTGCCGTCATCGGTCAGCGCCATGATCACCGCCATCAGTACCGCCGTAATCACCATCTCAACCAGGAACGCCTGACCGACACTGATGTGCGGGTTAGGGTAGGTTGAGAAGATACCGGCCAGATCGAGGCTCTGCACGCTGCCTCGCACCATTTGATGGCTGGCTTCATAATCAAAGAACAAATTGTAGTAGAGACCATAAACCAGCGCCGCCGCACAGAAGGCACCGGCAACCTGCGCCAGGATGTAAGGCAGCACTTTGCGGCCTTCAAAGTTAGCAAACAGGCACAGCGCGACCGTTACCGCTGGATTTAAATGCGCGCCGGATACGCCCGCACTGAGATACACGGCCATGGAGACAGCAAGACCCCAGATAATACAGATTTCCCACTGACCGAATGCGGCACCAGCCAGTTTTAATGCAGCGACGCAGCCTGCACCAAAAAAGATGATCAAACCGGTACCGAGAAACTCGGCGATGCACTGACCTTTTAGTGTGTTCGTTGTCTGACTCATAATGGCATTCCTGAAGCGAGGTTAAATTTTATCAGTTTTTGTTCTCAATCCATGAGTCACCCAGCTCTTATGTAGGGCTGATGTGAATTTATCGTTAACGAGCATAAACGAGAAATAGCGAAATCGAAATATGTGTACTCCGTCATAAAAATGCGCGTTTTCGCGTCTTTTACCTTTCTTTAAGGCCCATTAACCCTGCTTTACCTAAGTCCAATACCGTGACCGCGCGCAAAAATGCGCGATCGTGAGCGTTTTTTTAAGCATTAACTGAAAAGTGTTACAGACTGCCCGTGCAGGCCTTGTGCCGCTGGACTTGCGGGGTGTGGCTACATACAATCGGGACATCGTGGCTGGACGCACCATAACAAGGCAGTCCCAGCACCATCAACGCCTTGCAAGAGATTTAGGAGAGGTCATAAAGATGTCATTTGAAGTGTTCGAGAAACTGGAAGCGAAAGTACAGCAGGCGATTGATACCATCACCCTGCTGCAGATGGAAATCGAAGAGCTGAAAGATCAGAATAATACGCTGCGCAACGAAGCCAGCCAGGCTTCTGGCAACCAGGATGCACTGGTGCGTGAAAACCAGCATCTGAAAGAAGAACAGCACGTGTGGCAGGAGCGTCTGCGTGCACTGTTGGGAAAAATGGAAGAGGTTTAAGCGTTTATGCTTAAACCCATGACGGGTGCTGCGGCACCCGTTTTTGTTAAGGCTTACTCGATATCGAGGGCGTCTTCCGAGAGAATGATGCCGGTGTTATCGGCATAAAGATGGTCACCAGAGAAGAAGGTCACGCCGCCAAAGTTAACGCGCACGTCACTTTCGCCAATCCCTTCGCCCGCTGCACCCACCGGAATCGCGGCAATCGCCTGAATACCAATTTCCAGCTCTTCCAGATCGTCCACCTGACGCACTGAGCCGTAAATCACCAAGCCTTCCCACTCGTTTTGCGCTGCCAGACGCGCCAGTTGCGCATCAACCAGAGCACGACGTACCGAGCCGCCGCCATCAATCACTAACACGCGACCCCGGCCATTCTCTTCCAGCAGATCGTAAAGCAGGCCGTTGTCTTCGAAACATTTCACTGTGGTGATTTGCCCACCGAATGAGGTGCGTCCGCCAAAATTGGAAAAGAGCGGTTCAACCACGTTCACTTCTTCATGGTAGATGTCACAGAGTTCGGAAGTATCGTATTTCATGAGGGTATCGTCTGTTTGCCACAGGAGCGGTAAGTATATCGCTATCTGACGATTGTTGGCAAAATCATCACCCGCTAAAAAAAGCGCTGCATCAATATCCTGCGTAAAAAAAATGCCCGGCACAGTGGCCGGGCAGCGGATAACGATGGAACCCTTACAGAATAAAGCGGCTGAGATCTTCGTCGGCCACCAATTCGTCCAGATGCTTGCCTACGTAATCAGCATCGATGGTGATGGATTCGCCGTTACGATCGCTGGCGTCATAGGAGATGTCTTCCATCAGACGCTCCAGCACCGTGTGCAGACGACGCGCACCGATGTTTTCAGTCGTTTCGTTCACCTGCCATGCGGCTTCGGCGATGCGACGGATGCCGTCTTCGGTGAAATCAACGTTCACGCCTTCAGTGCCCATCAGCGCTTTGTACTGTACGGTCACAGAAGCGTTTGGCTCCGTCAGAATACGCTCGAAGTCATTCACGGTCAGCGCCTGCAGCTCGACACGAATCGGCAAGCGACCCTGCAGTTCTGGAATCAGATCTGACGGGCTGGCGACCTGGAACGCGCCTGAAGCGATAAACAGAATGTGGTCGGTTTTCACCATGCCGTGCTTGGTGGACACGGTGCAGCCTTCCACCAGTGGCAGCAGGTCACGCTGTACACCTTCGCGTGATACATCCGGGCCGCCCGCATTCTGGCCGCCGCGCTTACAGATCTTATCGATTTCATCAATGAACACGATACCGTGCTGCTCAACGGCTTCGATGGCGTCTTGCTTCAGTTCTTCTGGATTCACCAGTTTTGCCGCTTCTTCTTCAATCAGCAGCTTCATGGCTTCTTTGATCTTCAGCTTGCGCGCTTTCTGCTTCTGGCCGCCGAGGTTCTGGAACATCGACTGCAGCTGGCTGGTCATCTCTTCCATGCCTGGAGGCGCCATGATTTCAACACCGGCTGCGGATGCGGCCAGATCGATCTCAATCTCTTTATCATCCAGCTGGCCTTCACGCAGTTTCTTGCGGAAAGACTGACGGGCCGCAGAAGGTTCGGCAGTGTGCTCAGCCTGGCCCCAGTTATTTTTTGCCGGTGGGATCAGCACATCAAGAATGCGCTCTTCTGCCATCTCTTCGGCGCGGTATTTGTTTTTCTCGATTGCCTGGCTACGCACCATTTTGATGGCAGAGTCGGTCAGATCGCGAATAATCGAGTCGACTTCTTTACCCACGTAACCCACTTCGGTGAATTTTGTGGCTTCGACTTTGATGAAAGGCGCATTGGCGAGTTTTGCCAGACGACGCGCGATTTCGGTTTTACCGACACCGGTCGGGCCAATCATCAGAATATTTTTTGGCGTCACTTCATGGCGCAGCTCTTCGTCGAGCTGCATGCGGCGCCAGCGGTTACGCAGTGCAATCGCCACGGCCTTCTTTGCGCCGTCCTGGCCGATGATAAAGCGGTTAAGCTCGCTGACAATCTCGCGGGGAGTCATCTCAGACATGATGTTTAGTCCTTAGCCTTAGACGGTAATTCTTCGAAGTTGATGTTGTGGTTGGTGTAAATGCAGATATCGCCAGCGATGTTCAGCGCCTTCTCAACGATATCGTGCGCACCAATGTCGGTGTTCTCAAGCAAGGCGCGTGCCGCTGCCTGGGCGTAAGGACCGCCGGAACCGATGGCAATCAGATCATTTTCTGGCTGGATCACGTCTCCGTTACCGCTGATGATCAGTGATGAGTTCTCATCAGCTACCGCCAGCAGCGCTTCAAGACGGCGCAGCATGCGATCGGTACGCCAGTCTTTTGCCAACTCGACCGCGGCTTTCACCAGGTGGCCTTGATGCATTTCCAGCTTGCGCTCGAACAGTTCAAACAGGGTGAAGGCATCTGCGGTGCCGCCAGCAAAACCAGCGATCACTTTGTCATTGTAGAGACGACGCACTTTCTTCACGTTGCCTTTCATCACGGTATTGCCGAGCGTAGCCTGGCCATCACCGCCAATCACGACTCGGCCGTTGCGTCGTACACTTACTATTGTTGTCACGGGCAGACCCCTTGTTGCAGTGGATAAGTAACTTCGCGCACAGAGCGCGAAGTATCATGCAACCAGATATGGGGTAGGTTTGGAGGGTTTCAACCCCGAGATTTGTCTTACTTGAAATGGTTGGTGCGCTGGCGAGGTGCGTTCACCCCTGTAACTTACTGATGCAAGCTCAGGGGATTCACGCACTTGCCGCGAGGCGAATGACTTAAGGTAAAGCGAGAGGAATGCAGCTTCCGTGTCCGGAGCTGTGTAAGCGTTTGACCGTGCTGTCAGCGCTGCTGCGATCTTTAAACGGCCCGATAACCACACGATTCCAGCCACCGCTGGTGGTGATACGACTCTCGAAACCTTCAAAAGCCAGACCTGCGCGCACAGATTCTGCCTGGTCAGTGCCTTTAAACGATCCACACTGCACCATCCAGCGCTGCGAAGCGGCTTTCTCTTCAGGTTTCGCTTTTGCCGTTTCCTGCGGTTTCGGCTGTTGCACCGGCTCACGGGTTATCGGCGCGGGCTGCTGCTGTTGACGCGTCGCCTGCTGTTGCTGCAACTGCTGTTGGCGCTGCTGCTGTTGTAACTGTTGCTGCTGGCGCTGCAACTGTTGTTGTTGCACTTGCACCTGCTGCTGACGTTGCAGAGTTTGCTGACGCTGTGCCGGAGTTTGCTCGTTCCACGGCACCTCGTTGAGCTGCGTCGGCTGCTGGCGCATATCAGCCTGCATCTGCTCCAGCAATTGGCGCTGCTCATCCGTCAGTTGCGTTTGGGATTGCACGCCGCCACCTGCAGACGGCTCAGTCGGCGTCGGCACGGTGATTTGGCGATTTTCCAGCTCTTTGATGTACTTCCAGCGCTCTTCCGGCTTAGGCGGAAGCCCGTTGCCGTTGGCTTTATGATTCGGAATGACCTCAGTCTCTTCTTTTTTATGATGAGAGATGAACCATAAACCACCGGCAAAGGTGACCAGCACGGCCACGGCCAGTACCATCATCAACTTTGAAGTGCCGGAGCTGCCTTTGCTTTTCTTACTGCGGCCTGCAGCGGGTTTTTTGCGACGCGTCCCTGTTGAACGCCCGCGGCCTACATAATCTCTCTGTGCCACTTTCGTTCTGATACCCTTCAAAAAAATGCCAATGGGCGAAACCCTAATTAAGACGGGTGTAAATGTTCTGTTAATTGCCCGGCAACGAATGCGTCATGTTACTCAAGGGCTGGAACTTTGACCAGCAGAGTCTGCCTTCAGAATCCGCTGAAAATGCAGTGAAGCCTAGACTATTTTTCCCGTTTTGTGGCGGGAGCGGTGCTGCCACGCACACGTAATTCCGCATCGAGTAAACGTGAGCCGTTGTTGACGCGTTTGCCCTGAAGTTCATCCAGCAACAGCAACATCGCCTCACGGCCAATGGCAAATCGCGGCTGTGCCACGGTGGTGAGTGGGGGATCGTAATACTGCGCCAGTTCGATATCGTCAAATCCCACTACGGAAAGATCCTGCGGAATGCGCATGCCCAGCTTTCGTGCCTGATTCATTGCACCCAATGCCATCAGATCGCTGTGGCAGAAAATGGCTTTCGGTGGCTGCGGTAAGCTCATCAACTGTTTCAGCGCACTGGCACCAGCTTCAAAGGTGAAATCACCGTGCACAATCATCGTGGGATCAATGGCGATACTGCTGCGGCGCAGAGCCTGAATGTAGCCTTGCAAACGATACTGGCTGAGCGGGATATGTTCTGGCCCGGTAATGCAGGCAATCTGGCGATGACCGAGTTGCAGCAGGTGATTAACCGCTTCAAACGCCGCGGTCAGGTTATCAATGTGAACGGTAGGCAGGGCCATTTCCGGGGCGAATTCGTTGCCCATCACCATTGGCGGCAGGTTACGCTGATCTTCTATCCCTGCATCGAATGGCAGTTGTGAACCCAGCAGCACCATGCCGTCGATTTGGCGCGTCAGCATAAGGTTGAGGAAGGTTTTTTCCTGCTGATCCTGATGTGCGCAGTCGCCAATCAGCACCAGATAGCCTTCCTGCGCCGCGGTGACTTCGACGCCACGGATGATTTCGCTAAAGAAGGGATCGCAGATGTCCGGCACTATCACCAATATGGTTTGCGTTTCGCCGCGTTTGGCATTGCGCGCCAGCCCGTGTGGCGCATAGCCGACATCAATCACCGCTTGTTCTACTTTCTGCCGGGTGGCAGCCGAGACTTTTTCCGGGTTCATCAGCGCGCGAGAAACCGTGGCGGTAGAGACGCCGGCTTTCTCGGCCACATCTTTCATGGTGGCAGCAGATGAAGGTTGCTTCTGGTCCAACGTATAACTCCTGACGCGGTACAGCGCATTGATTTTCAGACATTGCCGGGCTTCAGCCGGGATGGGCACTATTGATAACCCAACGTCGGGTGAGGTTGTTACTTAATTTGCATAAAAATTGTGACTTGTGCGACTTTTTTCGATCTGGCTCGCAGATGTCATGCGGCTTAACTCTCGGTGGGATCGATATCCAGTGTCCATTTGGTTTTGCGCGCGGCGGGCAGGGTGGAGATCAGCGGCAGCGAACTGCTCAGCAGCTGCTGCAGGCGTTTACGCGAAGGGTGCTGAAGCAGCAATTGCCAGCGCCAGCGCCCACTGCGCTTTGGTGCCAATGCCGGAACCGGACCCATCAGCCACATGGCCTCATCTTTCAGCGGGCTGGCTTCGAGTAAATTGCGCAGCTGCGTGAGAAATTCTGCGGCCTGCGCATTGTCCATGTCCTCCGCACGGAACAGTGCATGGCTGGTCCACGGCGGCAGCTGCACCGATTGGCGCTCCAGCAAGGTTTCCTCGGCAAAGGCGAAATAGCCACGATGCAGCAGAGTTTGCAAAAGTGGATGCTCGGGATGGTGTGTTTGCAGCAGCACTTCACCCTGTTTTCCGGCGCGTCCGGCGCGCCCGGCCACCTGGGTATAGAGTTGAGCAAAGCGTTCGGCGGCGCGGAAATCGGCGGAGAATAAGGCACCATCGACATCCAGCAGGGAAACCAGCGTCACATCGGGGAAATGGTGCCCTTTGGCCAGCATCTGTGTGCCCACCAGAATGCGGGCTCCGCCGCGATGTACATCCGCCAAATGCTGTTCCAATGCACCTTTGCGGCTGGTGGTATCACGATCGATGCGCGAAACCGGCACGCCGGGAAAGAGCGTGCTGAGCTGTTGTTCCAGCTGTTCTGTGCCGACACCAACCGGCATCAGATGCGTTGAACCACAGCCTGGACACTGATTAGGCAATGGGCGCTGGCTGTCACAATGGTGGCAGCGCAGCTGACGATGATGCTGATGCAGCGTGTAATAACTGTCGCAACGTTGACACTCCGCCAGCCACCCGCAGTCGTGGCACATTAATGCTGGCGAGAACCCGCGACGATTCAGGAACAGCAACACCTGATTATCGGCCTGCAGGTGCTGGCGCATTTTGCCCAGCAATGCAGGCGCGAGCCCACCTTTAAGCTGTTGGCCTTTAAGGTCGATCAGCTGTTGCAGTGCCGGTTTGGCGTTGCCAGCGCGTTTGGTGAGATTGAGCTGTCGATACTTGCCGACGCGCACATTGTGCAGCGTTTCCAGCGCCGGTGTCGCTGAACCCATGACAATCGGGATATCTTCCTCATGCGCGCGGAACACCGCCAGGTCGCGCGCCTGATAGCGCCAGCCTTCCTGCTGTTTGTACGAACTGTCATGTTCTTCATCAATAATGATCACGCCCGGACGTGCCAGCGGCGTAAACAGCGCGGATCGCGTACCGATGATAATCGCGGTTTCGCCACTGCGCGCACGCAGCCACACCGCAAGACGCTCACTGTCATTGAGTGCCGAGTGCAGCACATCGATCGGCGCATCGAAGCGTTCACGGAAGCGTGCAATAGTTTGCGGTGTCAGGCCGATTTCCGGCACCAGTACCAGCGCCTGCTTGCCGCGCGCCAGCACATTCTCTAGCACGCTGAGATAGACTTCGGTTTTGCCCGAACCGGTAATGCCCGCCAGCAACCACGCTGCATAATGATCATCTTCGCTGCGCATCGCACCGACGGCCATTGCCTGATCGGTATTGAGACGCAGGCGATCGCCCTTCACGGCAAAGGTGGTGCGCCAGTCGTGCATCTGCGGTGCGTGTTCACGCAGATCGCACAGACCTTTGGCACGCAATGATTGCAGCGCGGCGTCAGTCAGATCCTGTTCACTGACCTGATGGCGATAGAGAGGTTGCTGGCGCAGTGCCGCTAAAGCTTGCTGCTGCTTGGGTGCACGCTTCAGGCTTTCCATGGCCACTTCGCGTCCGGCGTCGTTGACCACCCACTGCCACAACGGCGTTTCCTGCGCCGGTTTGCCCTGACGCAGCAGCACCGGTAACGCATGGTTGAGCACCTCGCCGAGCGGCGAATGGTAATAGCTGGCGGCCCAGTTGAGGATGCGCCACAGCGCCGGTGAAAACAGGCTTTGATCGTCCAGCACGCTCTCCAGCGGTTTGAGCTGAGTCAGAGGCAGGTCGCTGCTTTCTTTTATCGCCACCACAATGCCGATCATTTTGCGATTGCCAAACGGCACGCTGACGCGCGAGCCCACCACCGGCTGCGGCGCATCGGCGGGCAGCAGATAGTCAAACAGGCGAGGCAGCGGAACGGGCAGGGCAACCTGAACAACGGGCATGTCGATCTCTATCCGGTTCTGTAATAAGGAGAAGTAGTGTACACGCTGATGCAACCCTCGTCATACTCAAGCCACAGGTGCGTTGGCTGCTCTCGCTCACCCGAACCACTGACTTCAGTAATCTCATCGGAATGCACGCCTTTGTCGCCTTCCTGCCTCTCGCATTATTGAGGGTTTGAAGAGGGGATGTTTGCCTGGTGTGGTTAATTTCTGTATACTATGCCGCCTTTGATGAGATCGCTCGTCAAAGATACACTTAATTATTAACCGCGTGTGGTGCTGTGCAGGTTCGCCTGGCATAGAGAGCGACACGGCCTTTTATGAGGTTCTCCCATGAAACAAGGTATTCACCCGAAATACGAAGCAGTGACCATCAACTGCTCTTGCGGTAACGTGATCAACACCCGTTCAACCATGACCGGCAGCCTGAACCTGGACGTGTGCGGTAAATGCCACCCGTTCTACACTGGCAAGCAGCGTGTTGTTGATTCTGGTGGCCGTGTAGATCGCTTCAACAAGCGTTTCAGCGTTCCAACCAGCAAGAAATAAGATTATTTGCCGTCGAATCTTCGGATTCGGAAGCAAGAAAAAACCCAGCCTCGGCTGGGTTTTTTTATTTCTGGACTCAGTATTCCCAGCTATCGGGATCAATGCCCATCTCACGCATAATCTGTTTGGCTTCTTCTGGAATCTCATCGCTGCGTTCTTTACGCAAATCGACATCATTCGGCAGAGGCTGCCCGGTGAAAGCATGCAAAAAGGCTTCACACAGCAATTCGCTATTCGTGGCATGACGCAGGTTATTCACCTGACGGCGCGTGCGTTCATCCGTTAAAATTTTCAGCACTTTCAGCGGGATAGAAACTGTAATCTTCTTAACCTGCTCGCTCTTCTTACCGTGTTCAGCGTAAGGGCTGATATATTCGCCGTTCCACTCAGCCATGGGTTACCTTAATCAATAAAAGTTGAATATGGGGAAATCCGTTGATTATGCCCGATTTTTCTGTGCCTGACCGCTTAAACTGCCGGTTTTATGCTTGCGCATCGCTTTTCACAGGAAAGCGCGCTGAACACCAGGCGATGACGCGTAATTTTAGCGGGTATTGATGATTTGCTCAATCTATACGCAAAGACATTTAGATGTCCAGATGTATTGACGTCTATGTGTTGAATGTTATCCTGTTGCCACTTCTTATTACTCTTCAGGAACAGTAAGCACCATGACGCGTAAACAGGCAACCATCGCAGTACGCAGCGGTTTGAATGATGACGAGCAATATGGCTGCGTTGTCCCACCGATTCACCTCTCCAGCACCTACAACTTCCTCGACTTCAATGAGCCGCGTGCGCATGACTACTCACGCCGCGGTAACCCGACGCGTGATGTGGTGCAACGCGCGCTGGCGGAGTTGGAAGGTGGTGCGGGCGCGGTATTAACCAATACCGGGATGTCAGCGATTCACTTGGTGACGACCGTGTTCCTGAAGCCGGGCGATCTGCTGGTTGCCCCACACGACTGTTACGGCGGCAGCTATCGCCTGTTCGATAGCCTGAGCAAACGCGGTGCCTATCGCGTGAAGTTTGTCGATCAGGGTGACAAGGCTGCTTTGGCCGCCGCGCTGGCCGAGAAGCCTAAATTGGTACTGGTGGAGAGCCCAAGCAACCCGCTGCTGCGCGTGGTAGATATCGCAAGTATTTGCCAGGCAGCGCGTGAAGCGGGGGTGATCAGCGTGGTGGATAACACCTTCCTCAGCCCAGCCTTGCAGAATCCGCTGGCGTTGGGAGCCGATCTGGTGATCCACTCCTGTACCAAGTATTTGAATGGTCACTCCGATGTGGTGGCCGGAGCGGTGATTTCCAAAGATCCGGCGATGGCAACGGACCTCGCCTGGTGGGCGAATAATATTGGTGTAACCGGCGCAGCGTTTGATAGCTACCTGCTGCTGCGCGGTCTGCGCACGCTGGCCCCGCGTATGGCGGCAGCGCAGCGTAATGCGCTGGCGATTGTTGATTACCTGAAGCAACAACCGCTGGTGAAAAAACTGTATCATCCGTCTCTGCCGGAAAATGCTGGCCATGAGTATGCGGTACGTCAACAGCGTGGCTTTGGCGCGATGTTGAGTTTTGAAATCGACGCTGACGAAGCGCGTCTGCGCCGTTTCCTCAAGGCGCTGGAGCTGTTCACGCTGGCGGAATCGCTGGGTGGTGTCGAGAGTTTGATTTCGCACACTGCGACCATGACGCATGCAGGCATGTCTGCGGAAGCGCGCGCGGCAGCGGGTATTTCAGAAACGCTGTTGCGTATTTCTGTCGGAATTGAAGATCACGAAGATTTAATCGCCGATCTGGATAATGCATTCCGGATCGCAGCCGAGGAGTAAGCATGACAAGTTCAGCAGGCGCGGGAACGCCGAACAAGCAGTTGCATAAATTTGGTGGCAGTAGCCTGGCGGATGCACGTTGTTATCAGCGTGTCGCCAGCATCATGGCGGATTACAGCCAGCCAGGCGACTTGATGGTGGTCTCTGCCGCAGGCAGCACCACCAACCAGCTGATTAGCTGGCTTAAACTGAGCCAGAGCGATCGCTTATCTGCCCATCAGGTGCAACAAGCTTTACGCCGTTTTCACAGTGAACTGATTGCTGCGCTATTACCTGCTGAATTTGCTGAAACCCTGACTGCCTCCTTTATTCGCGATCTGGAACGTCTGGCGGCGCTACTCGACGGCTCTATCACCGATGCGGTGTACGCTGAAGTGGTGGGGCACGGTGAAATCTGGTCGGCTCGCCTGATGGCAGCGGTGCTGAGCCAGCGCGATATTGAGTCCGCGTGGCTGGATGCGCGCGATTTCCTGCGCGCGGAGCGTGCTGCGCAGCCGCAGGTCGATGAAGGCAAATCCTGGCCATTGCTGCAGGCATTGCTGGCTCAGCATCCGCACAAACGTCTGGTGGTGACCGGCTTTATCTGCCGCAGTGATGCGGGTGAAACGGTGCTACTGGGCCGTAATGGTTCGGATTACTCTGCCACACAGATCGGTGCGCTGGCTGGGGTAAACCGTGTCACCATCTGGAGTGACGTGGCAGGTGTGTACAGCGCCGATCCGCGCAAGGTCTCGGATGCCTGTTTGCTGCCGCTGCTGCGTTTAGACGAAGCCAGTGAGCTGGCGCGTCTGGCCGCGCCGGTACTGCACACGCGTACACTTCAGCCAGTCTCGAACAGCGATATTGATTTGCAACTGCGCTGCAGTTATCAGCCGGAGCAGGGCTCTACGCGCATTGAGCGCGTACTGGCTTCCGGCACCGGCGCACGTATCGTCACCAGCCACGACGATGTGTGTCTGGTAGAGATTCACATCCCCGAAAACCATGATTTTAAGACGCAGCAGAAAGAGATCGATCTGCTGCTTAAGCGCGCGCAACTGCGTCCGCTGGCGATGGGTGTCCATCCCGATCGCCGGTTGCTGCAACTCTGCTATACCTCCGAGGTGGTTAATAGCGCCTTTAATCTGCTGCAGGATGCTGCGCTGCCGGGCCATCTGCAGTTGCGTGATGGCTTAGCGCTGGTGGCATTAGTCGGTGCAGGCGTGACGCGTAACCCGCTGCACAGCCATCGCTTCTGGCAGCAGATCAAAGACCAGCCGGTCGAGTTTGTCTGGCAGTCAGAAGATCACATCAGTATTGTTGCCGTATTGCGTGTGGGACCGACGCAGCACCTAATCCAGGGCCTGCATCAGTCGCTGTTCCGTGCAGAGAAACGCATCGGTCTGATGCTGTTTGGCAAAGGCAACATTGGCTCACGTTGGCTCGAGCTGTTTGCGCGTGAGCAGGAAGGCTTATCGGCACGTACCGGCTTTGAATATGTGCTGGCGGGTGTGGCCGATAGCAGCCGCAGCTTGCTGAGTTATGACGGTCTGGAAGCCAGCCGTGCGCTCGCCTTCTTTGATGACGAAGCGGAAGAGCGTGATGAAGAGTCGCTGTTCCTGTGGATGCGCGCCCACCCATTCGATGATTTAGTGGTGCTGGATGTCACCGCCAGCGCACCACTGGCACAGCAATATCTCGATTTCGCCAGCCACGGCTTCCATGTCATCAGCGCCAACAAAGTGGCAGGCGCATCCAGCAGCCAGAGCTGGCGGCAGATTCGTGATGCGTTCGCCAAAACGGGTCGCCACTGGCTATATAACGCCACCGTCGGCGCAGGTTTGCCGGTCAACCATACGGTGCGCGATCTGCGTGAAAGCGGCGACAGTATCCTGGCCATCAGCGGCATCTTCTCCGGCACCTTGTCATGGTTGTTCCTGCAGTTTGACGGCACTGTGCCGTTCAGTGAGCTGGTGGACCAGGCTTGGCAGCAAGGCCTCACCGAGCCCGACCCGCGCGTGGATCTGTCGGGGCAGGATGTGATGCGTAAGCTGGTTATTCTGGCGCGTGAAGCCGGTTATGACATCGAACCGGATCAGGTTCGGGTTGAATCACTGGTGCCAGCAGATTGCGAAGACGAATCCATCGACCACTTCTTCGAGAATGCCGATGAGCTGAATGATCAAATGCTGCAACGCTTTGAAGCGGCCCAGGAGATGGGCCTGGTGCTGCGCTATGTGGCGCGTTTCGATGCCAATGGTAAAGCGCGTGTGGGTGTAGAAGCGGTACGTCCGGAGCACCCGCTGGCCTCACTGCTGCCATGCGATAACGTGTTTGCTATCGAAAGTCGCTGGTATCGTGATAATCCGCTGGTGATTCGCGGACCGGGCGCCGGTCGTGATGTCACGGCAGGCGCGCTGCAATCGGATATCAATCGTCTCGCACAACTGTTGTAACCTGCCTTGCCGCGCAGACGGTGCCCGCCGTCTGCGCTTTTCATCCTTCAGCTAACATGAAACTCTTTCAACTTGATTGAATATTCGTCACGCCTGTACATTAATTTTTAGTTGACGCTAACGCGCGAATAGTTCATTTTGAGCATCTGGACGTCTAAACGTATGGATGTTCGCAGGCCGCAAGTTAACCGATATGTGACGACGAGGTAATCTGGATGAGTTTCTTTCACGCCAATCAGCGCGAAGCGTTGAACCAAAGCCTGGCTGAGCTGAACGGGCAAATTAATGTCTCTTTTGAATTTTTCCCGCCTCGCACCAGTGAAATGGAAGAAACCCTGTGGAGCTCAATCGATCGACTGAGCATCCTGAAACCGAAATTCCTCTCTGTGACCTACGGTGCTAACTCTGGCGAACGCGACCGCACGCACAGCATCATCAAAGGCATTAAAGAGCGCACCGGTCTGGAAGCGGCTCCGCACTTGACCTGCATCGATGCCACGCGCGATGAGTTGCGTGGCATCGCCCGTGACTACTGGGAAAATGGCATTCGCCACATTGTGGCGCTGCGCGGTGATTTGCCACCGGGCAGCGGCAAGCCTGAGATGTACGGCGCTGATTTGGTCGCATTGCTAAAAGAAGTGGGCGATTTTGATATCTCCGTGGCGGCTTATCCAGAAGTGCATCCCGAAGCGAAAAGTGCCCAAGCGGATTTGATCAACCTGAAGCGTAAAGTCGATAACGGTGCCAATCGCGCCATCACGCAATTCTTCTTTGATGTTGAGAGTTACCTGCGTTTTCGCGACCGCTGTGTCGCCGCCGGGATTGATGTGGAAATCGTGCCAGGCATTTTGCCGGTATCGAACTTTAAGCAGTTACAGCGTTTCGCCACCATGACCAACGTGCGCGTGCCGGGCTGGATGAATGCGATGTTTGCCGGACTGGATGACGATCCAGAAACCCGCAAAATGGTCGGCGCCAATATCGCCATGGACATGGTGAAAATCCTGTCACGCGAAGGGGTGAAGGATTTCCACTTCTACACGCTGAACCGTGCAGAATTGAGTTACGCCATCTGTCACACGCTGGGTGTGCGTCCGGCTGCCTCGGCCTGATTATCTAAGATGGAATCACGAAGAAGAGGGCCATGCGCTCTCTTTTTTGTTGGGCAGTGCGTGTCGCGGAAAGAAGCGGCAATTACGTAAAGTCGCTGTCTCGTCCCTGATCGCTCGGCGTGCGCCATCCATGGCGCCCAACGCTTTACTCCATTTGCCGCTTCTTCCCGCTTTGCAATATTGTGCCCATAAAAAAAGGGCCAGATTGGCCCCTTCATGATTAGCGCATACTGCAACTAGCCCGTATTGCGCATGCCCGCCGCAACACCCGCAATCGTCACCATCAGTGCTTGTTCAACACGCGCATCCGGCTCGTCACCACGCTCTTCCTGCGCACGTGCACGATGCAGCAGTTCAGCCTGCAACACGTTGAGCGGATCGGTGTAAACGTTACGCAGCGCGATAGACTCGGCGATCCATGGCTGGTCCGCCATCAAATGCGCATCATTGGCGATGGTCAACACGGCTTTGATGTCCGCAGCCAGCTGATCGCGCAACTGCAGACCCAGCGGCCACAGTGATTTGTCCACCAGACGCTGATCGTAATATTCCGCCAGCCACAGGTCAGCTTTCGAGAACACCATCTCCAGCATGCCCAGACGAGTGGCGAAGAACGGCCATTGGCTACACATCGCTTCCAGCTGATCCTGGTGGCCTTCGTCCATCGCCTTCTGCAGCGCCGCACCAGCACCCAGCCAGGCCGGCAGCATCAATCGGTTCTGCGTCCAGGCGAAGATCCACGGAATGGCGCGCAGCGATTCCACGCCGCCGGTAGGACGACGTTTAGCCGGGCGTGAACCGAGCGGCAGTTTGCCCAACTCCTGTTCTGGCGTGGCCGAACGGAAGTAAGGGACGAAGTCCGGATTTTCACGCACATAACCGCGATACATGGCGCAGGAATGGGCAGACAAACCGTTCATGATCTCTTTCCACTCGCGCTTAGGCTCGGGCGGTGGCATCAGGTTGGCTTCCAGAATCGCACCGGTATACAGCGACAGGCTGGCGATGGTGACTTCTGGCAAACCGTATTTGAAGCGAATCATCTCGCCTTGTTCGGTCACACGCAGGCCGCCTTTCAGGCTGCCCGGCGGTTGCGACAGCAGTGCTGCGTGTGCAGGTGCGCCGCCACGGCCGATGGAACCGCCGCGTCCGTGGAACAGCGTCAGCGTGATGCCGGCTTTCTCACAGGTCTTGATCAACGCATCCTGTGCTTCGTACTGCGCCCAGCTGGCGGCCATCACGCCGGCATCTTTCGCCGAGTCGGAATAACCAATCATCACCATCTGTTTGCCGTTGATGAAGCCACGATACCAATCGATGCTCAGCAACTGTGTCATCACGTCATTGGCGTTGTTCAAATCGTCGAGGGTTTCGAACAGCGGCGCTACCGGCATCGCGTAAGGGATACCGGCCTCTTTCAACAGCAAGTGCACCGCCAGCACGTCCGATGGCGTTTTCGCCATTGAAATCACGTAGGAGGCGATGGAACCTTGCGGTGCTTCAGCCACCACTTTACAGGTGTCCAGTACTTCACGGGTGTTGTCGCCCGGCTCCCATTGATGCGGCAGCAGCGGACGTTTGGAATTCAGTTCGCGGATCAGGAACGCCTGTTTGTCGGCTTCTGACCAGCTTTCGTAGTCACCCAATCCCAGATAGCGCGTCACTTCGGCAATCGCTTCGGTGTGACGGGTACTCTCCTGACGAATATCGATGCGCACCAACGGCACGCCGAAACACTTCACGCGGCGCAGCGTATCCAGCAACTGGCCGTTGGCGATGATGCCCATGCCGCACTGCTGCAGTGATTGATAGATAGCGAACAGCGGTTGCCACAGTTGATCGTTCGAGACCAGCAAATCGGCAGGGCGCGGCAGGCGTTCGCCTTTCAAACGGCGTCCCAGATAAGCTTGCGTGGTCATCAGCTGGCCGCGGATGCGTTTCAGAATCATGCGGTACGGTTCCAGCGCTTCTGGATCGCCGCACAGCTCGCGCACTTCATCGCCGCATTCAGACATCGATAGCTCTGAGATCAGCACGCCCACGTCGCGCAGGAACAGGTCGGCGGCTTTCCAGCGGCTCAGCTGCATCGCATGGCGCGTGATCGGCGCGGTGACGTTTGGGTTGCCGTCGCGGTCGCCGCCCATCCATGAGGTAAATTTGATCGGCACGAAATCCACCGGCAGTTTAATGCCGAAGGTCTCTTCAACCTGCTCGTTCAGCTCGCGCAGGAAAGCCGGTACGCCTTGCCACAGACTGTTTTCGACGACGGCAAAGCCCCATTTGGCTTCATCAATCGGCGTTGGGCGATACTTACGGATTTCATCGGTATGCCAGGCTTGCGCGACCAGTTGGCGCAGGCGGCGCATCACTTGCGTACGCTCGTAATCGGAGAGATCGCTGTGATCGAGTTGCTGCAGGCAGCTGTTCACTTCGCCCAGCATGTGAATCAGCGTACGGCGAGTGATTTCAGTTGGGTGAGCGGTCAGCACCAGCTCCAGTGACAGTTCTTCAATCGCCTGACGAATCGAACTTTCGCTGATGTCGTTTTGCTGCTTCAGACGCTCAAAGGTCTTCTTCAGAATTTCAGGATTATTAGCGCCATCGCCGCTGCGGGAAATGGTCTGATACTGTTCTGCCACGTTGGTCAGGTTGAGGAACTGGCTAAACGCACGCGCGACGGGCAGCAGCTCGTCATTAGAGAGATTTTGCAGCGTGTTCAGCAGTTCCTTACGATCGGTGTCATTGCCTGCGCGGGAGGACTTAGAGAGTTTGCGGATGGTTTCCACCCGATCGAGGATGTTCTCTCCCAGTGCATCCTTTATCGTATCCCCGAGCAGTTTGCCGAGCATACTGACATTACTTCGCATTGCGGAATATTGTTCGTTCATTTGACCCTGACACCCTTATCGTCTTGAAAGTACCCTTACACCCAACGGGCATAACATCGTCTTTTATCTAGCCACGGTTCTTCCTGTTCGTCAATTGACTTAAATTGACGATAATTCGCTGCTAACTACCGGAAATTCATAGAATTAACTTGAGGGGAAGCGAGATAAGTTATTCTTATTATCAAATCCCGAACAATGACCGGGCAATTTACTGTTTTAACAGTGAATTGCCCCATCCATTGTTAATCAGTGACAAAAATGCTGAACAACCTGGGTGATAAGCGCATGAGTTGGCTTAATAAATGCGGTATCGATAAATTCATCTGGCTGGTGTGCCTGATTGATCGATCCCGGGCCTAAAACCAGCGTTGGACACAGTTGCTGGATAAAAGGCGCTTCGGTGCAATAGTTCACCACTTCAGTTGGCACACCCAGCAGTTTCTCAACCACTTTCACCAGCTCATGATCGGCCGGACATTCGTAGCCTGGAATCGGTGGATGCAGTTCGCCAACCGTTAAACGACCCGGCCAACGCTCACTTACCGGCGCCAGCGCTTCGTTGAGCAAGCCATCCAAATCGCTCAGGGTTAAGCCCGGTAGCGGACGAATATCCATGTGCAATTCGCAGCAGGCGCAGATACGGTTTGCCGCATCGCCACCGTGAATATGCCCAAAGTTCATGGTCGGATAAGGAATCGCAAACCCATCGTGGTTGTAGCGACTTTTCAGGGTATTGCGCAGTTGCATCAGTTGGGTGATGGATTCATGCATCAGCTCAATCGCATTCACACCGCGTGAAGGATCGCTGGAGTGACCGGACTGGCCCTGAATACGGATCACATTCGACAGATGGCCTTTGTGCGCACGCACCGGCTTCAGTGAGGTCGGCTCACCAATGATGGCGCAATCCGGACGCAGCTGGGTGGATTCTGAAAAGAACTTCGCCCCGGCCATGGTGGTTTCTTCATCGGCGGTGGCGAGGATGTACAGCGGCTTGCTGAGTTTGGTCACGTCAACGTCACGCATCGCATCCAGAATAAAGGCAAAGAAGCCTTTCATGTCCGCCGTACCTAAACCGTATAGCTTGTTGTCGTGCTCGGTCAGGGTGAAGGGATCGCGCGTCCAGCGGCCATCATCATAGGGAACGGTATCGGTATGGCCCGCCAGCAACAGGCCGCCAGCGCCCAATCCGCTGCGTGCCAGCATATTGAATTTATGACGCGTGCCCGGTACTGGCTGGACTTCAACACTGAAGCCTAAATCGCGGAACCAACCCGCCAGCAAATTGATTAAAGTTTCATTGCTCTGATCCAGCGCGCTGTCGGTGGCGCTGATCGATGGTGTGGCAATCAACTGGCGGTAGAGTTCGATAAAAGGTGGTAATTTTGTCTTCACTGTTGACGGTCCTTGGGTTAGGATGTATCAATATTCATGCATTAATAGTGAATAAAAATACAATAACGTCGCTTGCATGTGAAGGGTAAAATCATCTGCAAACGGCATCGTGGGCAACGGGGCAAAGCCGCGACCCGGAATGAGTGACTGTAAATAAGGGTTACAGCCTGATGTTGAATACGCTGATCGTTGGTGCCAGTGGTTATGCTGGCGTAGAGCTTGCCACTTACCTGAATCGCCATCCGCATATGAACATAACCGCTTTGGCGGTTTCAGCGCAAAGCCCGGATGCCGGAAAATTACTGTCCGATCTGCATCCGCAGCTGAAAGGCATTGTCGATTTGCCGCTGCAGCCGCTGAGCGATGCCGCAGAGTGGGCCGATAAAGTCGATGTGGTGTTCCTCGCGACCGCGCATGAAGTCAGCCACGATCTGGCACCTGAATTCCTCAAAGCGGGCTGCGTGGTATTCGACCTTTCCGGTGCGTTCCGTGTCAACGACGATGCTTTCTATACTCAATATTATGGTTTCAGCCATCAGCATCAGGATTGGCTGGATAAAGCTGTCTACGGTCTGGCCGAATGGCAGCATGACAAAATTAAAGATGCGCAGCTGGTGGCAGTACCCGGTTGCTATCCCACGGCGGCGCAGCTGTCATTGAAACCGCTGGTCGAAGCGGGATTGCTTAACGATGCACAATGGCCGGTGATTAATGCCACCAGTGGTGTGAGCGGCGCAGGGCGTAAAGCCAACGTCGGCACCAGCTTCTGTGAAGTCAGCCTGCAGCCGTATGGCTTGTTCAATCATCGTCATCATCCTGAAATCGTGGCGCATCTCGGTACGCCGGTGATTTTCACCCCGCATCTGGGCAGCTTCCCGCGCGGTATTCTTTCGACCACCACCTGCCGCCTGAAAGCGGGCGTGACCCAGCAAGACGTAGCGGATGCCTTCCACAAGGCCTACCACGACAAACCGCTGGTGCGTGTATATGACAAAGGTGTACCGGCATTGAAAGCCGTGGTCGGCTTGCCGTTCTGCGATATTGGCTTTGCCATGCAGGGCGAGCACCTGATTGTGGTGGCGGCCGAAGATAACCTGCTGAAAGGTGCCTCTTCGCAGGCGGTTCAGTGTTTGAATATTCGTTTCGGCTTCCCCGAAACGCTGTCACTGATTTAACGGACGGAAACTGTCATGAATCCATTAATCATTAAACTGGGTGGCGTGCTGCTGGATAGCGAAGAAGCGCTGGCCCGACTGTTTGATGCGCTGCTGGCTTACCGTAATGAACATCAGCGTCCGCTGATCATTGTGCACGGCGGCGGCTGCCTGGTTGACGAGCTGATGAAGAAGCTCGCACTGCCAGTGAAAAAGAAGAACGGTTTGCGCGTGACGCCAGCCGATCAGATTGACATTATTACCGGTGCCTTAGCAGGCACAGCGAATAAGACCTTGCTGGCCTGGGCGAAGAAGTATGGCATTGGTGCTGTGGGCTTGTGCCTCGGCGATGCGGGCCTGGTAAACGTGGCGCAGTTCGATGAAGAACTCGGCCATGTGGGCAACGCCACACCAGGTAATCCGGCGCTGGTGAATACCTTACTGAGCGCGGGCTATATGCCGGTGATCAGCTCCATCGGTATTACGGACGGCGGCGACCTGATGAACGTCAACGCTGACCAGGCGGCAACCGCGCTGGCAGCGACTATCGGTGCTGATTTAGTGCTGCTTTCAGATGTCAGCGGTATTCTCGATGGCAAAGGTCAACGCATCGAAGAGATGACCGCCGAGAAAGCGCAGCAGTTGATTGACCAGGGCATTATCACTGATGGCATGATCGTTAAAGTTAACGCGGCACTTGATGCAGCGCGGACGTTAGGTCGCCCGGTGGATATCGCCAGCTGGCGTCATGCTGAACAGTTGCCAACCCTTTTCAACGGCGTGTCGATTGGCACCCGGATTCTCGCATAATCAAGGATTTAAGATATGAGCTCGCAAAACATCAAAAAAATCGTTCTGGCCTACTCCGGCGGTCTTGATACTTCAGCCATCATTCCATGGTTGAAAGAGAACTACGGTGACTGTGAAGTGGTGGCATTCGTGGCCAACATTGGTCAGGACCCAGCCGATCTGGAAGGCGTAGAGAAGAAGGCGCTGCAATCTGGTGCTTCTGAGTGCCACGTTGCTGACCTGCGTGAAGAATTCATCAGCGAATACGTGTATCCCGTGCTGCAAACCGGTGCTTTGTACGAAGGCACTTACCTGCTGGGCACCTCAATGGCACGTCCAATCATCGCCAAAGCGCAGGTTGAGCTGGCGCTGAAAGTCGGTGCAGACGCGCTGTGCCACGGTGCGACCGGTAAAGGCAACGATCAGGTGCGTTTTGAAACCACCTACACCGCACTGGCTCCACAGCTGAAAGTGGTTGCGCCATGGCGTGAGTGGGATCTGCGTTCACGTGAAGCACTGCTGGATTACCTGAAAGAGCGCAACATCCCGACTACCGCGTCGCTGGAAAAAATCTACAGCCGTGATGAGAACGCATGGCACATCTCTACCGAAGGCGGCGTGCTGGAAAGCCCAGCCAATGCACCGAACAAAGATTGCTGGGTGTGGACCGTTGATCCACTGGAAGCGCCAGATCAGCCAGAGAACGTCACCGTGACCGTTGAGAAAGGTCGTGTGGTGGCGGTAAACGGCGAGAAGCTGAGCCCGTTCCAGTGTCTGGAAAAACTGAACGTGCTGGGCGCGAAACACGGTGTGGGTCGTATCGACATCGTGGAAAACCGCCTGGTCGGTATCAAATCTCGTGGCTGCTACGAAACGCCTGGCGGCACCATCATGGTCAACGCGCTGCGTGCGGTTGAGCAGCTGGTACTGGATCGTGATAGCTTCAAATGGCGTGAGCAGCTGGGCCATGAAATGTCTTACGTGGTTTATGACGGTCGCTGGTTCGCGCCGCTGCGTAAATCCATCCAGGCCGCTGCCGAATCACTGGCAGAAGAGGTGAACGGCGAAGTGGTGCTGCAGCTGTACAAAGGCCATGCTACTGCGATTCAGAAAACCTCGGCGAACAGCCTGTACTCGGAAGAGTTCGCGACCTTCGGCGAAGACGAAGTGTACGACCACAGCCACGCGGGCGGCTTCATCCGTCTGTTCTCTCTCTCTTCACGCATTCGTGCACTGAACGAGCAGAAGAAGTAATACCGCGGCAGATAACACATTTTGCAAGGGCGGCTTCGGGCCGCCCTTTCTATAACAGCATTCAGGAGTAAAGCAGATGGCACTTTGGGGCGGACGTTTTTCGCAGGCAGCAGACCAACGGTTCAAACAGTTCAACGATTCACTGCGTTTTGACTATCGTCTGGCGGAGCAGGACATCACCGGTTCAGTGGCATGGTCTAAAGCGCTGGTTACCGTGAATGTGCTGAGCAGCGATGAGCAGCAGCAACTGGAAGCCGCATTGAATGAACTGCTGGCAGAAGTGCGCGCCAATCCAGAGCAGATTCTGCAAAGCGATGCCGAAGATATCCATAGCTGGGTAGAAGGCAAGCTGATCGACAAAGTCGGCGCACTAGGCAAAAAACTGCACACTGGCCGTAGCCGTAACGATCAGGTCGCCACCGATCTGAAACTGTGGTGCAAAGAGCAGGTCGCAGTGCTGCTGGACGCCACGCGCGAACTGCAATCAGCTCTCGTTGCCACCGCTGAAGCCAATCAGGACGCAGTGATGCCGGGCTATACGCACCTGCAGCGTGCGCAGCCGGTGACCTTTGCGCACTGGTGCCTGGCGTATGTCGAAATGCTGGCGCGTGACGAAAGCCGTCTGCAGGATACGCTGAAGCGTCTGGATGTGAGTCCGCTGGGCTGTGGCGCACTGGCCGGCACCGCGTATGAAATCGATCGTCAGCAGCTGGCCGGCTGGTTAGGCTTTGCGTCTGCTACGCGCAACAGCCTCGATACCGTGTCTGATCGTGACCATGTGCTGGAACTGCTGTCCGATGCCTCTATCGGCATGATTCACCTCTCACGTTTTGCTGAAGATCTGATCTTCTTCAACACTGGCGAAGCAGGCTTCCTTGAGCTGTCTGACAAAGTGACATCAGGTTCTTCATTGATGCCACAGAAGAAAAACCCGGATGCATTAGAACTGATTCGCGGCAAATGTGGCCGTGTTCAGGGCGCACTGACTGGCATGATGATGACGCTGAAAGGCTTGCCGCTGGCGTACAACAAAGATATGCAGGAAGACAAAGAAGGGCTGTTCGATGCGCTCGATACCTGGGTTGATTGTCTGCATATGTCGGTACTGGTGCTGGACGGTATTCAGGTAAAACGCCCACGCTGTCAGGAAGCGGCCGAGCAGGGTTATGCCAACTCCACCGAACTGGCGGATTATCTGGTGGCCAAAGGTGTACCGTTCCGTGAAGCGCACCACATTGTCGGTGAAACCGTGGTTGAAGCGATCAAGCAGGGCGTGGCGCTGGAAGCGTTAAGCCTGGCGCAATTGAAGCAGTTCAGTGCGGTGATTGAGGATGACGTTTATCCGATTCTGTCGCTGCAATCCTGCCTCGACAAGCGTAATGCACAGGGCGGTGTGTCGCCTCAGCAAGTCGCATTTGCCATCGCTGAAGCGAAAAAGCGTTTAGGCTAAAAAAAGAGCGGGCTCCTTTTCGGTAGCCCGCCAACCTCTAGCTTCAGAAATACATATTGTTATAGGCACATCATCAAGGGCTGGCACTCCCGGCCAACACTATGATTTTTCGAGCTCATTGCAGGTGATGCTCGATGTCATCTCTATTTCGTTTTCAACATTGCTTGCTATGGCCGGTATTATTCCTGTTCATCGCTTGATAGGGCTAATCGTTCATTGCTATTCTATCTATCGCCACGGGCTATCGTGGTTTGGAGGAAATCAATGAACATTCGTGATCTGGAGTATCTGGTTTCGCTTGCGGAGCATCGCCATTTCCGGCGTGCAGCTGATGCGTGTCATGTCAGCCAACCTACCTTGAGCGGGCAGATTCGTAAGCTGGAAGATGAGCTCGGTGTGATGCTGCTGGAGCGTACCAGCCGTAAGGTGTTATTTACCCAGGCTGGACTATTGCTGGTGGATCAGGCGCGAACTGTGCTGCGTGAAGTCAAAGTGCTGAAGGAGATGGCGAGCCAACAGGGCGAAGCGATGTCCGGACCGCTGCATATTGGTCTGATTCCGACCACTGGCCCGTATTTGCTGCCGCAGATCATTCCAATGCTGCATCAAACCTTCCCTAAACTCGAAATGTACCTGCATGAAGCGCAAACGCAGCAACTGCTGGCGCAGCTCGACAGTGGCAAACTGGATTGTGCGATTCTGGCGCTGGTGAAAGAGAGCGAAGCCTTTATTGAGGTACCGCTGTTTGATGAGCCAATGAAGCTGGCGATCTACAAGGATCATCCGTGGCACGATCGCGATCGTGTGCCGATGTCAGATCTGGCCGGTGAAAAGCTGCTGATGCTGGAAGATGGCCACTGCTTGCGCGATCAGGCCATGGGCTTCTGCTTCGAAGCCGGTGCGGACGAAGATACCCATTTCCGCGCCACCAGTCTGGAAACGCTGCGCAACATGGTCGCGGCAGGAAGCGGCATTACTTTACTGCCTTCGCTGGCGGTGCCGAATGAGCGAGTGCGTGATGGCGTGTGCTATCTGCCGTGCTATAAGCCGGTTCCACAGCGCACGATTGCTTTGGTTTATCGCCCAGGATCACCTCTGCGCAGCCGCTATGAGCAGCTGGCAGAAGCAATCAAAACCCACATGCAGGGTTATCTGGACACGTCGTTAAAACAGGCGGTTTAAGCCGTTTAGCGCCGCGACACGATAGGCCTCGGCCATGGTCGGATAGTTGAAGGTGGTATTCACGAAGTACTCAATCGTGTTGCCGCCGTTCTTCTGCTCCATAATGGCTTGCCCGATGTGAATAATTTCTGCTGCACGTTCGCCAAAGCAGTGAATACCTAAAATCTCTTTGGTTTCACGATGGAACAGAATCTTCAGGCTACCCACGTGCATCCCCACAATCTGCGCACGCGCCAGATGCTTGAACTGCGCACGACCCACTTCGTAAGGCACTTTCATTGCAGTCAGCTGCTGTTCGGTTTTACCCACTGAGCTGATCTCCGGAATGGTATAAATCCCGGTAGGAATATCTTCGATCAGATGGGCAGTGGCTTCACCTTTGATAATCGCCTGTGCCGCAATACGGCCCTGATCGTAGGCGGCCGAAGCCAGACTCGGATAACCAATTACGTCGCCAACTGCATAGATGTGCGGCTGCGCAGTCTGGTACATGCTGTTCACTTTCAACAGGCCACGACCATCGGCTTCCAGCCCGACATTTTCCAGCGCCAGTGAATCGGTGTTACCGGTACGGCCGTTGGCGTACAACAGGCAATCCGCTTTCACTTTCTTGCCCGACTTCAGGTGCATGATCACGCCGTCACTAACACCTTCAATCTTCTCGAACTCTTCGTTGTGACGAATTACCACGCCGCTGTTCCAGAAGTGATAGGAGAGCGAATCTGACATTTCCTGATCGAGGAACGCCAGCAAACGATCGCGCGTGTTGATTAAATCCACCTTGACGTTCAGGCCACGGAAAATTGATGCGTATTCGCAACCAATCACACCGGCACCGTAGATGATCACATGGCCAGGTTCATGATGCAGATTGAGGATGGAGTCGGAGTCGTAAATGCGTGGGTGCGTAAAGTCGACGTCTGCAGGATGGTAAGGACGTGAACCGCACGCAATCACGAATTTTTCTGCGGTTAAGCGTTCGCGGGTGCCATCGGGCTGTTCAACTTCGATGGTGTTGGCATCAACAAAATGGGCATCGCCCTGATAAAGCTCACAACGGTTGCGCTCATAAAATCCCTGACGCATTGCCGTTTGCTGACTGATAACGTTTTCGGTGTGATTCAAAATGTCAGCAAATGAGGAGCGCAGGAGTCGGGTGTGATCGCTATAAAGAGGGTTTTGATTGAACTCGATAATACGGCTGACAGCGTGACGTAAAGCTTTGGAGGGGATGGTCCCCCAGTGAGTACAACCGCCGCCGATATTATGGTAGCGTTCGATCACTGCAATGCGCGCTCCCTGCTTCACCAGGCCCATTGCCGCACCTTCGCCGCCTGGACCTGAGCCAATCACAATGGCATCGTAATCGTAAGACTTTTGCATACCAGTACGTCCTATTTTTCTATCACATTTTTACAACGAGATTCTAACATCTCACCGCGCACTTCTGAATTCTAACAGCGAAAAATCCCCAGTTTTGACAAAGCGTGAGGTACACAGGCGGTCACAAACTTTGCGCCACTGTACGCTGAAAAGTTTGTTATAGTGCCTTCCAGATCACTCAAAAGGCCGGGAAAATGGGCGTCAGGGCGCAACAGAAAGAACGTACAAGACGTACGCTGATTGAAGCAGCCTTCAGTCAGTTAAGTGCAGAAAGGAGTTTTGCCAGCCTGAGTTTGCGTGAAGTTGCGCGTGAAGCCGGGATTGCACCTACCTCGTTTTATCGTCACTTTAAAGATGTGGATGAACTGGGTTTGACCATGGTCGACGAAAGCGGCCTGATGTTACGCCAGTTGATGCGCCAGGCACGACAGCGCATTGCCAAGGGCGGCAGCATCATTAAGACCTCCGTTTCCACATTTATGGAATTTATCGGGAACAATCCCAACGCTTTTCGCCTCTTACTACGCGAGCGCTCCGGAACATCGGCCGCGTTTCGTGCCGCAGTTGCGCGAGAAATTCAGCACTTTATTGCTGAGCTCGCGGATTACCTTGAGCTGGAAAATCGGATGCCGCGCAGCTTTACCGAAGCGCAGGCCGAAGCCATGGTGACCATCGTGTTCAGCGCCGGTGCGGAAGCACTGGATGTGGATATCGAACAGCGTCGCAAGCTGGAAGATCGCCTGGTGCTGCAATTGCGCATGATCGCCAAAGGCGCTTATTACTGGTATCGCCGGGAGCAGGAACGTCTGGCGGTGACCCTGGAAAAACCCGAAGAGTAATGTGATAAGGATAATGAAATGATTGAGCAAAACCCACGCGATAAAGGAACCCTGTTACTGGCTTTTATCACCGGTTTAGCGATCAACGGCTCCTTTTCGGTGCTGTTCAGTACGTTTGTGCCTTTTTCGATATTCCCGCTGATCGCCCTTGGCCTCGCAGCCTGGTGTCTGCATCAGCGTTATCTTAACCGCAATATGCCCGATGGCATGCCTTCACTGGCCGCGGCGTTTTTCCTGTTGGGTATTCTGGTGTATAGCGCGCTGGTGCGTGCTGAATATCCGGATATCGGTTCCAACTTCATCCCGACCATTTTGATGGTGGCGCTGGTGTTCTGGATTGCCACTCGCTTCCGCCGCGCCAGGAACAAAAGCTAAATACAACAACGGGAACCGCAGGGTTCCCGTTTTGTTTTACGCTTTACGCGTGAGCCAGACGCCGCATTCCATATGATGGGTGTACGGGAACTGGTCGAACAGCGCCAGCCGCGACACGTCATGCGTTTCACTCAGCGTGGCAAGATTGTCGCACAGGGTTTGCGGGTTGCAGGAGATATACAGGATGCGTGGATACGCCTGCACCATCTTTACGGTTTCCTCATCCAGGCCACTGCGTGGTGGATCGACAAAGATGGTCTCGCACTGATAGCTTTTCAGATCGATGCCTTCCAAACGATTAAAGCTGCGCACGCCATTCATCGCCTGCGTAAACTCTTCCGCCGCCATGCGGATGATCTGCACATTATCGATATGGTTGGCTGCAATGTTGTACTGCGCCGACGCCACCGAAGGTTTCGCGATCTCGGTTGCCAGTACGCGGTGGAAGTTACGTGCCAGCGCCAGCGAGAAGTTGCCATTGCCGCAATAGAGTTCCAGCAAATCACCACGTGAGCCCTGAGTGACATCCAGCGCCCATTCCAGCATCTGAATATTCATCGCCGCATTCGGCTGGGTGAAGCTGTTTTCCACCTGACGATAAATCATCTCTTTGCCAGCTACCGGCAGGCGCTCATCGACGTAATCGCGGTCAAGGCAGATTTTGGTTTTGGTCGCACGGCCAATCAACTGCACATCGATGCCTTCAGCGCGCAGGGTGTCGCGCAGTGCGGTGGCGGCTTCGGTCCAGTCCGCTTCCAGCTTGCGGTGGTAGAGCAGGGAGATCACAATCTGGTTGCTCATGGTCGACAGGTAGTCGATCTGGAAAAGTTTAAAGCGTAGTGCTTTGCTATCACGGATCGCATCGATCAATTTTGGCATCAATTGGTTGATCAACGCGCTGGCAGCAGGGAATTGATCCACACGGATGCGCTGCTTGGTCTCTTGATCAAAGATGATGTGGTACAGATCGTCGCCATCATGCCAGATGCGGAATTCGGCGCGCATACGGTAGTGGCTGACCGGTGAGCGGAACACCTCCACGTCAGGCGCGGCAAACGGCACCATCATCGCCTGTAAACGGCTGACTTTTTCCGCCAGTTGCGCGTCGTATTGTTCAATCGGGAGCTGTTCGGGTGTCATCTTTAATCCTGGTAATAAGCTAGCTTGCCGGGCGATTGTAGGCATTCACCTGCTGATGTCCAGTACTGTGAAGGTAAGATGGCTTTCCAGCCTTCCTGGCCGTAGACTGCGACAGCCGGCCTCCTTGAGTTAAAAGGGAATCCAGTGCGAATCTGGAGCTGACGCGCAGCGGTAAAAGAATGTCGTGGTGATTGCAGCTATAAACACTGTCCTGCGGGATGGGAAGTTTTTCACCATTTATGATTCTCAGCCCGAAGACCTGCCGGTGTAACGTCGCAACTACTACGACCATCGCGTGCTATCGGTCGCAGGCCTGCGGCATCCTGCTTCGTCTTTTGGATGCTTACAACAATGAATAAAAGCAACACTACGCTGTGTGCCTTCAGTGCAACGGCGCTTTCACTCTGGGCTGCGTATGGCTACGCTCAGGATGATGATACGCAAATCGTTACCGCCAACCGCTTCGCTCAACCGGTTTCATCGGTGCTGGCCTCAACTTCAGTTGTCACACGTGAAGAGATTGATCAGTGGCAGTCAAAGAATCTGCTGGAAGTTCTTCGCCGTTTGCCGGGCGTAGATATTGCCCAGACTGGCGGTATTGGCCAAAGCGCTTCTATGTACGTGCGAGGATCTGAAGCACGGCATACATTGATTTTGGTCGATGGTGTGCCTTTCGCTAAACCAGGTATCAC
Organism: Erwinia sp. S63; assembly: GCF_016625195.1. GTDB lineage: Bacteria > Pseudomonadota > Gammaproteobacteria > Enterobacterales > Enterobacteriaceae > Pantoea. The sequence continues at coordinate 2,616 of NZ_JACVUP010000018.1, read as the reverse complement.
GGGAGTCGCCGATTTTAACCAAATCCCAGTATCCATTATTCAGCGTGTAGAGTTTATACGTGGGCCTCGCTCAGCTGTTTATGGTGCCGATGCCATTGGTGGTGTCGTTAACGTAATTACGCAAAACCCAAATAATCAGAATACGCTTGCCGCAGGTTTCGGTTCTAAGGGATATCAGGAGTATAGCGGCAGCATAAATCAAAATGTTACCGATCAGACGCGCCTTACTGTGGCAGGTTCCTATCAAGCCACCAATGGTTATAACGTTCAGCCCGACTCTACTTCTCCGGTTGATCGTGACCGGGATGGCTGGCGCAACAAAGCGTTTTGGGCAGGTGTCGATCACAAGTTCAATGAAGAATTTTCCGGCTTCTTCCGTGGCTACGGGTATGCCGCTAACTCTGATTATGATGCAGGGTATGTTGGTGGTCAGGATGAACAGCAAATTTATAATCATTCTTTTGATACGGGCCTGCGCTTCAACAAAGATGATTATTCATCGCAGCTGATCGCGAGTTATCAGAAATACAAAATCTACAACTATGTCAGTACTGACGGACGATATGAGGATTCCAACAGTCTTGACGATATGGAACAGCGTAATCTGCAGTGGGGGAATACTTTCGCGGTAGGTCATGGCATGGTCAGCGCAGGTCTGGACTGGCAACAGCAGAAATTGACTTCCGTTGGGCAATACCTTACTCCACGTGATCGGGATAGCTATAAGCAGGACAACACGGGGGCGTATCTTACAGCGCAACAGCAATTTGGTACTGTGACCCTTGAAGGTTCTGCCCGAGGCGATGACAATGAAGATTTTGGCCGCCACGGTACATGGCAAACGGCTGCTGGCTGGGAGTTCATTCCGGGTTATAAAGCTTCTCTGTCATATGGCACAGGTTTCCAGGCTCCCACATTGGGGCAGTTGTATGGTTTAAAACGTTACGGCATCAGTTCTAATCCTGATTTGTCACCTGAAAAATCCAAACAATGGGAAGCTGCATTAGAGGGGTTAACGGGGCCAGTCAATTGGCGTGTTGCTGCTTATCATAATAAAGTGAGTAATCTGATCACCTATGCTTCTGACCCAGTTACTTTTGAGGGCGGCTATTACAATGAAAAAGCCGTTACACTAAAAGGTATTGAAGCTACAGCTGATTTTGATACTAGCTTTGTCCATCATCAGATCACACTTGGTTATCTGGATGCCCGTCGTGATTCCGATGGTGAAACATTAGCACGTCGTGCGCGTGAACAAGCCAAATATCAGCTTGGATTGACGGTATACGATTTCGATATTGATGTTATCTACCAGTATTACGGGAAGCGTTACGATAACAACACCAGTGAATATTCAAGTGTCCAGCGCCGTTTGCCAGGCTATAGCACGGTAGATCTCGCTGTCTCGTATCCGGTCACATCACAACTCACCGTTCGTGGTAGAATTGCCAACCTGTTCGATAAAGATTATGAGACAGCGTATGGCTATCCAACTCCAGGAACGGAGTATTACCTCAGCGCCAGCTACAGCTTCTGATCTGCGTCCCACCGTGCTGGTATTTGACTCTGGCGTCGGTGGGCTCTCGGTCCATGATGAGGTCCGGCAGTTATTGCCGGATCTCCACTATCTTTATGCCTTCGATAATGAAGGTTTTCCGTATGGCGAAAAATCCGAAGACTATATTGTCGAGCGTGTGGTTGCCGTAGTCGACGCGATTACAAAACGCTTTCCGCTGGCATTAGTCATTATTGCCTGTAACTCCGCCAGTACTGTTTCTCTACCCGCACTGCGTGAGCGCTTCGAATTTCCTGTTGTCGGTGTTGTTCCTGCGATTAAACCCGCCGCGCGTCTCACGCGTAATGGTGTAGTGGGATTACTGGCAACACGCGGCACGGTTAAGCGTCCTTATACCCATGAGCTGGTGGCGCAGTTTGCGCGCGAGTGCAAAATCGAAATGCTGGGTTCGGCTGAACTGGTTGAGTTAGCGGAAGCGAAGCTGCATGGCGAAGAAGTTGAGCTGGCTGATGTGCGCCGTGCTGTACAACCCTGGCTGCGCATGAAAGAGCCGCCGGACACAGTGGTATTAGGATGCACGCATTTCCCGCTATTACGTGACGAGCTACAAATGGTGCTTCCGGAGGGGACGCGTTTAGTGGATTCCGGTGCAGCCATTGCACGCCGAACAGTATGGTTATTAGAGCATGAAGCGCCGCACGCTGTTTCTTCTGGTCAGAATATGGCGTTTTGCACCCGCATGGATGATGAGGTGATGCAATTATCACCGGTTCTTCAGCGTTATGGCTTCCCGTTGCTGGAAAAACTGGCGATTTAGTGGGGTTTCGACGAAAAAAACAACACTCAGAATTTAATTTGTAATTAGCACTTGTCAGCCCAAAAGAAATCCCTATACTGCGCCTCCACTGACACGGAACAACGGCTTACGAAGCGAAGTGTTCAGGGGGTGGTCTTCAAGGCAACCTTCAGAAAAGCAAAAATAAATGCTTGACTGAGAATGCGGAAAGCGTAATATACGCATCCCGCGCCGCTTGAGAAATCGCGGCACTGCTCTTTAACAATTTATCAGACAATCTGTGTGGGCACTCGCAGGATTGATA
>NZ_JACVUP010000017.1 GCF_016625195.1 Erwinia sp. S63 | reverse complement strand
CCGATGGTAGTGTGGGGTCTCCCCATGCGAGAGTAGGGAACTGCCAGGCATTAAACAAGTGAAGAAACCCTGAACGAAAGTTCAGGGTTTTTTTACGTGTGCAGATCGGCGAAATCCCTGCGAAAATATCTTAAAACCCTCGAAAATCGCCATAAATTCATGAATATTCATAAAGATTTCAGTCCAAAAATCCCTTTTTAATCACATTTTCCAGCCTCAGACCTTATTGAACTCCCGAAACCGCCCAACACATGCTTTACTGAATCCTTTGGCATTAATTTATCGCAAGGAAACGAGGTAAGACATGACTGACTCACTACAACAAAAAGTGACACCATCTGAACCAACGATAAACAGCAAACAGCGCATCTGGGCGATTGTTGGCGCGTCATCGGGCAACCTGGTCGAGTGGTTCGACTTTTACGTTTACTCTTTTTTCTCCCTCTACTTTGCACATGTATTCTTCCCAGCGGGTGATACCACTACACAATTACTGCAAACCGCAGGCGTATTCGCCGCTGGATTCCTCATGCGCCCTATTGGCGGCTGGTTATTTGGATATATTGCCGACCGCCATGGACGTAAGAACTCCATGCTGATCTCAGTTTGCATGATGTGTCTGGGCTCATTAGTGATTGCCTGTCTGCCTGGATACGGTGAAATTGGCGTTGCGGCACCGGTGATCCTGCTTCTGGCGCGCATGTTTCAGGGGTTATCGGTGGGAGGAGAGTACGGCACCAGCGCCACTTACATGAGTGAAGTCGCTTTAGAGGGCCGTAAAGGATTTTACGCATCATTCCAGTATGTGACGCTGATCGGCGGGCAGCTGTTAGCGGTTCTTACCGTGGTGGTGCTGCAACAGATCCTCAGCGACGAAGAGTTGCGCAGTTGGGGTTGGCGTATCCCATTCTTCCTTGGCGCCGTGCTGGCTGTGGTCGCTCTGTGGCTGCGTCGCTCACTGAATGAAACCTCCGAGAAAAAGAATCGGGAACATAAAGATGCGGGCAGCGTTATGGGTTTGCTACGCAATCACTCACGCGCATTTCTGATGGTATTGGGCTTTACTGCCGGCGGTTCACTGAGCTTCTACACCTTTACCACCTATATGCAAAAGTATCTCGTCAACACGGCAGGGATGGATGCACGCAGTGCCAGCGGATTGATGACTGCTGCATTATTCGTCTTCATGCTGATTCAGCCGATCGTTGGAGCGCTTTCAGATAAGATCGGTCGTCGTTCCTCGATGATGATCTTTGGTGCGGGTGCAGCGATCTGCACCGTACCGATCCTGATGATGCTGCAAAATGTGCAGAGCGGTTGGGCCGCATTTGCACTGATCATGCTGGCGCTGATTATCACCAGCTTCTATACCGCCATCAGTGGCATTCTGAAAGCAGAAATGTTCCCGCCAGAAGTGCGCGCGCTAGGTGTTGGCTTATCTTATGCGGTGGCTAATGCGATCTTTGGTGGTTCGGCAGAGTATGTCGCTTTGCTGCTGAAGAAAGAGGGGATTGAAACCAGCTTCTTCTGGTATGTGTCCGCGATGGGAGCTTTAGCATTCCTGATTTCCCTGATGCTGCATCGCAAGGGAAAAGGCATTGCTCTGTGATTACTGGCTCAAATTCCACAGTGCAACGCCAGTCGCGGCTCCAGCCACATCATAGCTAAGATCTTTCCAGCTCCAGCCGCTCCCCGAGGAGCGGCTGTCATACAACTCTTTTCCTACGCCAAAACTCAGCGAGAACAAAAAACCAAAACGTAAGTTTTGCCCACGGCCCTGATGTTGATGCTGGGAAATTTCGCTGCCGGCAGCGGCAAGTGCAGCAGAAGAGAAGAAGTGTTCGGCTTTGTCCTTACCGGTCCAGTTATCCTGCGCCACATGCGCACATCCACTACAGAGTAAAGTCATGCAGAGGATGAGCGCACGCATCGGCTACAGTAAACGGCTGATCAAGCGATCAATACGGATACGGCGCAGACGGCGAATCAGTTTGCGTACTTTCGCCGGGTAATCAGAAATGCTTTCTAATTCGCGGAAGTGTTGAACCGTCGTGGTGTGTTCACGAATCAGCGCTAACTCTTTTTCGCGCTGCGCGGCCAGCTCATTCTTAGGATCGTGGATCAGCACCGCATTTTCCAAATCCAGTCGCCAGGCGCGCGGGTTAAGGTTGTTGCCGGTGATCATCATCCACTCGTCATCGACCCAGATGCCTTTCAGGTGATAGCTGTTTTCGCCATCTTTCCACAGTCGAACAGTCAACTGCCCATTGTTGACGTAATACTGTAAACGGCTCAGGAAGCGTCTTAGGTTGATCTCATAGAGATAGGGCAGTGCGCCAATGATCTTAAACGGCTGCTCAGGCGGGATGTAGAAATCGTTAGCGGTTTTATCGCCCACGATGATCTCTACTTCTTTACCCTGGCGCAGCAGATGGATCAGATTACGCACCAGGATCGCAGGCAGGTTGAAGTAAGGTGTACACAGCGTAAGTTTACGTTCGGCACAGGGCATCAAATGGAAGATGGTTTTATTAAGCAGGCTGCGCTTGCCAAGACCTACCAGTGGCGTGACCGCCAGTGACTCATTGTCGGCGTTCCCCGAGAACTGATAGTTAAAACTGCGCAAATCCTGACGGAATTGACGTGTTTCGTTTTTGATCTCAGGACTGGAAGGGCGCTCGGTTTGGTCGAGGCGATTAACCGCGTCGGACTGCTTAAGATTTTCGCAAATCCACGCGTACATGGTGTCAGCCAGTTGTGGATTACGGATCAACTGGTAACGATCGTAGCGATATCTATCATGCTGATGTAGATAAACATCATTCAGGCTGGCACCGCTGTACAGCAAGGTGTCATCGATGATGAAGCCTTTCAGATGCAACACGCCAAGCGCTTCCCGGGTATTAACGGGAATACCGAAAACCGGGATAGCAATGTCCGGATGCTGTGCCGCCATCTCGCAATACCAGTCAGCGTTGGTGAGGCCACGAGCGGCGCCAATTCGACCACGCTGCGCACGATGCCAATCCACCAGAATGCTGACATCCAGTTCCGGACGTGCCTGACGCGCAGCATAAAGCGCCTGCATAATGCCACGCCCGCCGTCGTCGTTCTCGAGATAGAGCGCGGCGATGCAAATGCGTTTTTCCGCCGTCGCGATTTTCGTCAGCAGGGTTTCACGAAACTCGGCAGGCGAGTAGAGCGTGGTCACATCCGACACGGATTGTGACAGTTTAGGCAGCTGTGCGAGGTGTTGTTGGTGTTTATTGCGTTTAAATTTAGACAACATCACAGTGCACTTCTTCTCTGTTCATTGCATGGCCTTTTGCCATCAAATCATGATCCTAACGGTAAATAATAACACCAACCGGCCTGATAAGGAGGATTTTTACCTTTCTGTACAGGATATCATCACGCCTCACCGAGCGGTAAATTCAGGCTGACAATGCCATCATCCAATTGAATATTCACACGAAAATTCAGTTTTCGTGCCAGCGTAATCATGCCCGTGTTGTGTGGCATGGTGATACCGTTCAATTGTTGCAGACCATGATCGCGCGTATAGCGGATCATCTTTTCCAGCAAACGTCTGCCCATCCCGAGTCCTTTCAGATCGGAACGCACCAGCACCGAAAATTCCGCATCAATGTTATCGGCATCCGAGATCGCGCGCGTGACACCAATAATCTCGTCTTTGCCCTCATGTTGCCGCACCGCAACAATCGCCATTTCCCGGTCATAATCAATTTGGGTCATATTGGCGAGGTCTTCATGGGTAAACTCATTGATTTCGCTGAAATAACGGTAATAGAGGTCTTCTTTCGTTACCTGAGCGATAAACGCGCGCAGCTGTGGTTCATCCTCGGGCAAAATTGGGCGAAACAGGCAATGCTGTCCATCTTTCAGCTGCACCTGTTCTTCAAGATGATGCGGGTAAGGGCGAATCGCCAAACGCGCTTCGTTATCACCGGTAAATGGCGCGAGTTGCAGCGTGACATCCAGCAAGGTGAATTCATTAGCGGAGGCCAGCAGCGGATGGATATCCAGCCGCTGGATCTCCGGGCAATCCACGACCAGGTTAGAAACCTGCACCAGCAGTTGGCTCAGCCCGGCAATATCGAGTGGGCGTAACGCGCTACGACTGCGAACCTTGCCGCTCTTCATCGCCTGAATCACCAGATAGCGCGCCAGCGTCATATTGAGCGGCGGCAGTGCGACAGCCGCCTGTTTATCGGCCTGCCACTCTACGCCGCCTTCACCCAGCATAATGATGGGACCAAACAGCGGGTCCTGTTCCACCACCACGCGTAATTCCTGCGCACCCGCACGATTCGCCATGCTTTGTACCAGCAATCCATCAATTCGGGCTTGCGGATGGGTGTGGCGCACGCGATCAAATATCGCTTCAGCGGCCTGCTCAACCTCCTCACAACTGCGCAGATACAGCATCACACCCTGAACTTCAGATTTGTGTGGAATATCTGGCGACCGCAGCTTAAGCGCCACCGGATAGCCAATCTGGTCGGCGATAGTGGCGGCCTCACGGCTGTCACTCGCAATCCAGGTCGGCAGCGTCGACAAACCATACGCTTGCAGCACCGGCTGTACTTCGTGGGTATCCAGCGTGTTGATCCCCTGATCCAGCGCTTGCTGAATCAACTGGTGCGCCTGCGCGCTATTTTGTGTCAGGCCTATCGGCAAAGCGGGGGTTTCACGCAATTGCTTCTGGTTACGGCGATATTCGACCTGGTGCATGAAAGCTGTCACCGTACCTTCCGGCGTGCGCCAGGTGGGAATGCCAGCCTGAGTGAATGCGCGGCGCGCAGCTTGCGAAGAGTATTCACCGCACCAGTTGGTGAGGAGCGTGACCTGCTTTCCGCGCGGATGTTTCGCCACCGCCGCAATAATTTGCTCAGCCGTTTCGCTGGCAGGGGATACCGCGCTAGGGGCGTGGATGACCATCAGCGCGTCCAGTTCATGGCTATCCAGCAGTTGCTCAATGCAGGCAACATAGCGGCCCGGAGTGGCATCGTCCTTCAAATCCAGCGGATTACCGCGTCCGACGCCCTCTGGCAACAACGCAGCGAGCGCCATCAACGTCTCATCACTGAGCGTGGCCAACTTGCCGTTGCGGGCATACAGCTCATCCAGTGCCAAAGCCGCCGGAGCAGCGCCGTTGCTGATGATCATCAAACGGTCCCCGCGCAACGGGCGCATATGGCTTAGCGATTCCACCGCGGAAAACAGCTCATGCGTATCCTGCACGCGCAATAATCCGGCGCGTTGGATCGCCGCATCCCATGCCGCATCCAGGCCGCTGAGTGTGCCGATCATCGCCTGTGCCTGATGGCTGCGACCGCTTTTGATTACCAGAATCGGTTTGTTACGAGAGGCACTACGCGAGGCCGAAACAAAGCGGCGAGCATCGCTGAGATGTTCCAGATAAAGCAGGATGGCGCTGGTTTTGCCGTCGCGCGCCAGGAAATCCAGCAGGTCATCAACATCAATATCCAGGCTGTCTCCCAAAGCGATAAACCAGGAGAAGCCGAGATTACGCTGCTGAGCCCAATCGAGAATGGTGTTGGATACTGCAGCGGATTGGGAAATAAAGGCAATGCGCCCTTTGGCGATGGGCACCGGCGAGAAGCTGGCGTTCAATCCTTGCCAGGGAGCCAGCAATCCCAGGCTGTTTGGGCCGAGCAGGCGAATTTGCCACTGGCTGGCGCAGGCTTTCAACTCTTCCAGCTGACTGGCGGGTGCGGAAAGAATGATGCAGGCTTTGCAGCCTTTTTCACCTAATTGCTGCAGCAGTTCCAGATTACGTTTGGCGTGGGTGCAGATGATGGCGAGATCGGGCGCGAAAGGCAGGCTGGCAATATCCGGCCAGGCAAGCACGCCGCTAACTGCTTTGTACTTCGGCGTGACCGGCAGTACCGGACCGCTAAATCCACCTGCCAGCAAATTACGCATCATAAAGTAGCCGGCGCGCCCCGGTGTAACTGACGCACCAATCACCGCGATTGATTTAGGTCGTAACAGTGCTTCCAGTCCGCGTTGGCTCATCATCCGCTCCCGACATCAAGATTGGCATGATTGTAAACGCTTTTTACTCTGCTTGCCGACTCGCCGATCGCAGGCTGAGGATCTCTTTAAGGTTCCAGCGCTTTAAATGACCGATGTAATGCATATTCTGCTCGTTATGCCATGCTGAGACATCTCCATCACGCAGATGCAGGAGATCCGCCGGGCTGACCCAGCTCGCTTGTCCCTGAAGTAGCTCGAGGCCTGCATGGTGATAGCCTGCGAGGACGAATTCTGAGCAGAAGAAGCGATTGGCTTGAGGATCGTCAACGCCGGCGAGTTGCACGCGTGCCAATGCAGTGAGACAGGCACTGCGTAGATTTTCATGCATCAGCGGCAGCTCGCAGACGCGGCGCGAAACCATAAACGGCATGAACATGACGATACCTTTGAAATTGTATTTTTTGCTTTGTTGCTGGTGAGCAAATTCGCGCAGCAGCGAGCTTTGGTCTTGAGTGAGGCCGGGCACGCGTAGCACCAACAAATTATTACTCTCCTCAATAGCCTTTTGTAGCGGAATGATTTTGACACCACTGCCCACGGCTTCCGCCACTTGCCGATCACCCAGATAGATTGCTGCATGACTGACGCCTGTGAAGCTAAACAGGCGAATGCCCCAGGATTGCGGCGAGGTGGCGGAGGAGAGCAGCAAATCACCGGGCTCTAATTCAGTAATGGTAATGATGTGACCTGGGCGCGTGCTAACGGATTGCACCTGCAGTGGGAAAGGACGGCCAGATTGCGGGGCCGTGCTGCAGCCCGTGAGCAGCAGCACGACAAACCACCAAATTTTCATAGCGCATCATCCTAATGTTTGGGGCCAATTCCATGGCGATGTGCGACTATAAATCAAACGAACGTGTAAAAAAATCAGGCGATCCTTACAGCACGCTTTCCTGATAATGCACAGGATGATGCGGCTTGCCTGCCAGATAAGCGTGCCGGAAATGTTCGAAATGCTGCTGTAACGCACCAGCTGCCTCAACATCTCCAGCCTGTTCCAGCAGCGCGGCGGCCACTTCAGCGGTGCAGTGCTGCCCTTCGCCGTGGGCTTCACGCAAGGTATAGCGCGAAGGCGTGGAGACGTTGAGTGACATCACCGGGAATGCATCCAGCCAGGGGCTTTTGCGGAACATTTTGCGGGCTTCGGTCCAGGTGCCATCCAGCATAATAAACAGCGGCGGTTTACCGCTGGTGGGCGGGGCGGTCAGCACTTCTCGGCCTGCGTCCGCGTATGAGGCAGGGAACACCACCATCGGCTGATAATCAGAGGTTTGCACGGCTGCGAGCATCGCTTCATCAGGTTCGGTGCGTGACCAGCCAAACGCCAGCGTATCCGGCAGGACATCGGCGATCAGACGTCCTGTATTGCTGGGTTTCATCGGTTCGGTATCGAACATCACCAGGCAAAAACGGCTGCGCGCTTGCTGCGGTTGCAAGGTGGCGCAAAGGCAATTTTTTTGCGGCAGAAGACAGCGCTGACAGCGCACGACGCGGTTACCGCGTGCAAGAAACGGACGCGTGGCGCGCGCCAAACGTTGCGCACGTAAGCGCAGGACGGCATTTTCAGACATAGAATCGCAGGCAGGGAAAAACGCCATTTTAATGTAAGGCAAACCACAAGGCCAGCACGCGGCTGGCCTTAATGATTTACAGAGATTCGTCGAGCCACTCATTGAACGGCGCTTTAGGCATCGCGCCATTGAGCATGTCGACCATCTCGCCGTTTTTAAACAGCATAATGGTGGGAATGCTGCGAATACGGAAACGCGAACTCAGAGCCGGTTCCGCCTCGGTATTCACCTTCACAAAGCGCACCTTGCCGCGACGTTCATCGGCAACGTCTTTAAATACCGGCGCAAAGTTAACGCACGGACCACACCAGGGTGCCCAGAAGTCGATCACTACGGGTAAATCGTCCTGCAAATATTTATCCAGCGTGGCAGCGGTAGCATTCGCCACTTCACCGTTAAATAGCTCGTCGCCGCAGCGGCCGCATTTGGCGCCATCGGCAATACGCGCTTCTGGAACGCGGTTGGTTGCCTGACAGGAGGCACATACAGTATTCATCGTCACCTCTAACCGGACCTGTAAATATGATGATTGCCGAACATTATGAAAAGGTTGAGTGCTATGCTCAATCTGGATTGCCCAATAGGTTCAATAGTTGATAGCTAAGCACCTACACATCAGGTAATCTTCGCGCTCTCAATGCAGGAGGAACAAATGAACGACGAATTTAAAGGCAAAAGCGGCAAGGTAAAAGTGATGTATGTACGTGATGAGGATGCAGGCCAAAAGCCAAATCCCCGTACCGGCAAAGGCGGCCGTCCTGCTGCGCGCCAGGAAGATAATCGTCGTTCTGGTCCTCGCAGTGCACGTAATGAAGAAGGTGGCCGTAGCAGCGCCGGTGGACGCGGCACGCCAGCACGTGATGCGCGCAATGCTGACCGCGGTCGCAGCTTCGGTCGTCGCGATGATCGTGATGACAATCGCAGCTTTGGTGATTCACCGTGGCGCACCGTTTCTCGTCCGCCAGTGGCTGATGACAGCCAGGTTGATGATGAGGCAAGCAACAAGCCGGTGATCGACCCGGAACAAATTCGCCGTCAGCGTCAGGAAGAGACGCGCGTTTACGGTGAGAACGCCTGTCAGGCCCTGTTCGCCAGCCGTCCGGAAAGCATCGTGCGTGCCTGGTTTGTCCAGAGCGTCACACCACGCTTCCGCGAAACCCTGCGTTGGTTAGCGGCAAACCGTAAAGCCTACCACGTGGTGGAGGATGCCGAGCTGACCAAAGCGTCCGGCACCGAACACCACGGCGGCGTGTGCTTCATTATCAAGAAGCGTATGGGCATGGAAGTGTCCGAGTGGCTGAAAAAAGCGGATACCAAAGATTGCGTGCTGGCGCTGGAAGATGTCAGCAACCCGCACAACCTAGGCGGTATCATGCGTAGCTGCGCACACTTCGGTGTGAAAGGTTTGCTGGTCAACGACGCGTCGCTGCTGGAATCGGGCGCGGCAGTGCGTACCGCAGAAGGTGGCGCAGAACATGTGCAGGCGATCAGCGGTGAAAGTTTTGCTAGTGGCCTCGAAGCCTTCCGCAAAGCGGGTTACACCATTGTCACTACCTCCAGCCATGAAGGCACGCCGCTGGCGAAAGCCGAGCTGCCAGCCAAAATGGTTCTGGTGCTGGGTCAGGAGCGTGAAGGTCTGTCCGACAGCGCTTTCCAGCAGGGCGATATCAGCCTGTCGATTGGCGGTACCGGCAATGTTGAGAGTCTTAACGTCTCCGTTGCCACCGGCATTCTGCTCGCCGAATGGTGGCGTCAGAACGCATAAAAGAAAACGGGCCGAAAGGCCCGTTTTTGTTTCTATAGTTTAGTGCGCACCACCGCCGCCACCGCCCGCACCAAATGGCGGACGAGCAAACCACACCAGAACCAGCAGGATTAAAAACACTCCCGCCGATGCCCAAAAGATCTCGTTCGCCGAGATAATCAGGCCCTGATTGGTAATTTGCTGTGCGATATAGGCTGATGCCTGCTGCTGCGTCATGCCCATGCTTTGCAGCTGGTCATACATTTGCTGCGAATTCGGATTGAATGGGTTCACCGATTCCGACAGGTAGCTGTGATGCATCGATTCGCGGTCAGTCCACATGGTGGTAGTGATCGACGTTCCGATAGAACCCGCCAGCGTACGCACAAAGTTCGACAGGCTGGATGCCGCCGCCATGCGCTCAGGCGGTAAACCCGACAGCGTAATGGTGGTCAGTGGCATAAAGAAGCAGGCCACGGCAAAGCCCTGGATAAACTGCGGCCAGGCTGAGGCACCGAAATCCATCCCCGGTTCAAACGTATACGCACGCCAGTAGAAGCACACCGCATACATGATAAAACTGAAGGTCACCAACCGCCGCATGTCCAGCTTATGGGCAAAGCGGCCAATGATCGGCGACAGGATTACCGGAATTATCCCGACCGGCGCGGATGCCAATCCTGCCCAGGTGGCGGTGTAGCCATATACCTCCTGTAGCAGCTGCGGCAGCAATACGATCGAGCCAAAGTAGAGCATGTAAGCCAGACTGATCGACAAACAGCCGATGGTGAAATTTCGCTTTTTAAACAGCGATAAATCGACAATCGGGTGATCGTCCGTCAACTCCCACACCAATAGCACCACCAGCGCCACGACAGCGACCACCGCCAATACAATAATTTCGGTGGAGCTAAACCAATCAAGTTCTTTACCGCGGTCCAGCATCACCTGCAGTGAACCAATCCCCACCACCAGCAGCACCAGGCCCACCATATCAATCGGGCGGATTTCGGTTTTGGTTTCACGTCCACGCAAGGTCTGCAAGGTCAGGGCCACAACCACGACCCCAATCGGCACGTTGATAAAGAAGATCCAACCCCAGTGATAGTTATCACTGATCCAGCCGCCGAGAATCGGACCGCAGATCGGCGCAACGATCACCGTCATCGCCCACAGTGATAGTGCCACGCTGCGCTTCGCCGGAGGATAGTTGTTCAGTAGCAAACTTTGCGACAGTGGAATCAACGGACCGGCGACCACACCCTGGATGATACGGAAGAAAATCAGCATCTCCAGACTCTCTGACATGCCGCAGGCCCATGAGGCCAGCACGAACAGAATGGTCGACCAGGTAAACAGCTTCACTTCCCCGATACGTTTGGCTAACCAACCGGTAATCGGGATCGAGATGGCGTTTGCCACCCCGAAGGAGGTAATCACCCAGGTGCCCTGTGAGTTCGAGGCACCGAGGTTACCGGCGATCGTCGGGATCGCCACGTTAGCAATGGTGGAGTCGAGGACCTGCATAAACGTCGCCAATGATAAGGCGATGGTCATCAGGACTAACGGCGCACCTTCAAGCGGTTTTTGTGCCATCACAGCCTCCCGCGGAATTAATCGGCGTTGGCACGAACGATATCAGTAATCAGCTTGTTAACCGGCGCGAGGTCGATTGCCAATGCGTTACTTTCATACGCCGCTTGTGGACGTACGCTGCTTGCCAGTGTGGCACCGTCTTTGTTTTGGGTATCCACTTTCACTAAGGTGGAGAGACCAATACGCAGTGGATGCTCGGCCACTTGTTGTGGATCCAGCTCAATACGCACCGGTAAACGCTGAACCACTTTGATCCAGTTACCCGTCGCATTCTGCGCCGGCAGCAGAGAGAAGGCGCTGCCGGTGCCCATATCCAGACCCACAACTTTGCCGTGATACTCCACGTCATCACCGTAAATATCGCTGATCACGGTAGCAGGCTGGCCAATACGCACGCCGGAAAGCTGAGTTTCTTTGAAGTTGGCGTCAATCCACAGGTTTGTTGCCGGAACCACGGCCAGCAGCGGCGTAGTGGTGGCGATTTGTGAACCCACCTGCACATTACGGCGCGATACATAACCGTCCATTGGACTGCGGATGTCAGTACGCTGCAGTGCTAGCCAGGCATCACGCAGTTCAGCCGCGCTCTGTTTGACCGCAGGTTGCTGTTCCAGATCGGTATTCAGGATCATCGCCTGGTTCGCATTGTACTGCTGCACCGCGACATCAAGTTGCGCTTTCGCCGTGGCGACGGCATCACGTGAGTGCTGCAGTTCTTCACGACCAATCAGGTTTGAGGCACCCAGCGGCTCACGACGTTTCAGATCGGCTTCGGCCTGATCCAGCGCGGTCTGTTGCAGCTTGATGGTGGCCTGATACTGCTTGCCGTTGATCATCAACTGATGTGTTTGACGCACGCTGGTGGCCAGCGCGGTCTGCGCTTTTTCAAACGCCTGCTCCGCGTCGGTTTTATCCAGCGACACCAAAATGTCGCCTTTTTTCACGAAGTCCGTGTCATCAAACCACACTTTATTCACGCTACCGGAAACCTGTGCCATCACCTGCACCTGATTACCTGCCACATAGGCGTCATCGGTTTCCTGGAAATGGCGCAGCACCAAATACCAGTAGGCCAGATACGCCACACCAATCAATACAAACACGATCGCCAGCAGGATCAGCACACCTTTGCGCTTCTTCTTTTTATTTGCTGGCTGTTGCGGGCTTTGAGCCTCCGCGGTCGCACTCATGTTGTTCTCCACGTTTTCCATTTGGTCGGGATGTGTCGGTCCATCGTCACGGATGCCCGAGTCGAAAAAGCCAGCGCTTTAGACGCTGGCCGGATAAAAGGGGATTAAAATAGCGATTTCGGAAGGTGATTGTGTCGCACTTCTTGCTATTAGCGCGACAGGGAAGCGATAAGCTGATCTTCATCCATTTTATCGAGGCGGTTAAGCAGCTTGCGCGTAATGGCTTCCAGCTGATCCTGCTCAGATGTTGAAAGCGAAGACCACAGATACTGCAGGCTCTGATGCTGCGGTGGCAGCAGCTGACGTAAGAATTCGTTACCTTTTTCGGTCAGGTGCAGATGCAGGCAGCGACGGTCATTATCGCTCTCACGGCGCTCGATCCAGCCGCGTTTTTCCAGCTCATCAGCAATACGCGTTGCATTAGTACGTGAAGAACCCAGTGCAGAACTCAGTTCTGAAGGCTGGATGCTCTGGTTTTCCTGCGCATCAAGTGTGATCAGCGCCATGAATAAGGTCTCGTTAATTCCCTGCGCCTTCAACATTTTGTTGCGGTTATCCAGCAGTTTTCCCTGCATATGCATGCACAGACGAGTCAGGATGATTTCCTGCAACGGAAAATCTTTATGGCGGTTAGCACGGATGTTCAGC
Source organism: Erwinia sp. S63 (assembly GCF_016625195.1). Classification (GTDB taxonomy): domain Bacteria; phylum Pseudomonadota; class Gammaproteobacteria; order Enterobacterales; family Enterobacteriaceae; genus Pantoea. The sequence continues at coordinate 113,465 of NZ_JACVUP010000017.1, read as the reverse complement.
ATCTGTTCAATGGGAGTAAACGAACTTTCCATTTTAAAAAAAACCTCTTAGTTGCAACTGGTATAGTAAGGATGGTGACAGATTAAGCGTAGTCATATTTTCCGCCAGTGATTGTTCGCACGATCACATTGTCAACATCTGGCGTTCCAGGTCGTTCCATAACCCTGGGCACTTCGCCCTGACAACGTGCCACGCAGGATGGTTACATTGTCATCAATTCACATCGTGAAATATTTTTAAGAAAAAATAATTTCGCGAGAAAAAATAACTCTGGTGAATAACTGTGCTGCTAACCATAACAAACTCAATCATCAATGAATAGTCTCACTCACGTGATTGGGCTGGTCTTTACGCTTTCTAAACACTTTAGCTGAACGCATTACATCACGAAATCAATGGGTTAATTAACTTAATCGTAACAATTCCGGTACCAATACCGTACCAGCTAAAATGATGAATTGCATTCGTTGAGAGAATTTAACCTCAGGCAGCGCAGAGATAAGTCTCGGCTTAGCAGCATTCATGGCGGAAGAAAGGCGTAGATAATCATTTGTGGTTAATAGTAACCCAAAAAATTATTTCAATGGTGTGTTAATTGACAGGACGTACCAGTGCGCTATAACGCACGAACTGTGCGGGGATTGAGAATAAAAGCGGCCAAAAGGCCGCTTTTAAGGGAAGAGGATTACTTCGCCGCCGCTTGAGCGTCAGAAATCCACTTATCAAACTCGGCCTGATGACCTTTGATCCAGCCATCTACGTGACGATTGATGTCAGCTTCAGAAGCCTGACCCGCATGCATGGCCGCGTTTTCGGCGTTGATATCACCAATCGGCAATTTCATTTCAGCAAACAGTTTTGCCGCTGCCGGGTTTTTCTCAGCCCAGGCTTTGTTGGCCACAATGTGCATAGTGTTGACCGGGAAACCGTAATTTTTACCATTAGGCAGTTTGGTGTCAACTTTGCTCTGCTCGCCTGGCAGGGAAGAGAATGGCACCTGCAGCCAAACCACATCTTTACCCGGTTTGAGCACGTCGCTCAGCCAGTAAGGTGTCCAGGTGTAATAAAGGATAGGTTTGCCTTGCTTGTAGCGTGCCAGGGTGTCCGCCACCATTGCTGAATAGTTACCCATGTTGGCCGTGACCGTATCCGCCAGACCATAGGCTTTATTCTGGTGGTTAATCACCGCTTCACAGCCCCAGCCCGGCGTACAGCCCGTCATGTCGGCTTTGCCGTCACCGTTGCTGTCGAACAGTTTGGCGATTTTCGGATCTTTCAGTTGTTCGATGTTGGTGATGTGATACTGCTCGGCGGTTTTCTTATCGATCAGATAACCCTGAGCAGCGCCGCCGACGTAAGTGCCTTCACGGTAAAACTTGTTATCACCGCCTGCAGCTTTATACATGTCGTCATGCAGCGGTTTCCAGTTAGCGGCCACAAAGGTGGCATCACCGGCAGCGATGGTGGTGTAAGCCACGTTGTAATCGACTTCGCCCGGCTTCTCAACGGTGTAGCCCAGTTTTTCCAGCGCGCGGCTGACAATCAGCGTCTGGAAAGTTTCTTCTGCGATGGTGCTTTGCAGAGGTTTAACGGTGATGCCTTTACCCGGCAGGTCGGCGGCGGACACGTGCGTCGCGGCGAACGTCGTCAGGACGGCAGCGAACAGAGCTGTCTTGCGCATAGTCATTCCTTATTTTACGTGTTGCGTCGGAGACGGACGGCCACGCTGGGCCGTCCATAGAAATCAGGCTTTTTTACTGAAGGGGCGCAGCAGCAGGCCAAGAGGACCTGAGCTATACCAGTGACGGTTGCCACGGCTGCGGCTATCACGGGCGACCGACTGAGTCAGGCGATCAAGGATAATCGCCAGAATCACGATGCCCACGCCGCCGACAGTTGCCAGACCCATATCCAAACGACCGATACCGCGCAGCACCATCTGGCCTAAGCCACCCACAGCGATCATCGAGGCGATAACCACCATCGACAGCGCCAGCATCAATGTCTGGTTCACACCGGCCATAATGGTCGGCATCGCCAGCGGCAACTGCACTTTGAACAGCATCTGACGCGGGCTGGCACCAAAGGATTCGCTCGCTTCAATCAAATCGGCGGGCACCTGCTTAATGCCGAGAATGGTGAGACGTACCATCGGCGGTAGCGCAAAGATAATGGTGACCACCACGCCTGGCACGTTACCGATACCGAACAGCATGACGATGGGCACTAAATACACGAAGGCCGGTGTCGTCTGCATCGCATCCAGCAACGGTCGGATAATGCGCGCCGCACGTTCACTGCGCGCCAGCCAAATCCCTAACGGCAGGCCAATGATGATGCAGAACAGCAGGGCAGTAAGCACCAGCGCCAACGTCACCATCGCTTGCGACCATGCGCCAATGGCACCGATCGCAATCAGTGAAATAAGGGTGGCGATGCCCATGGCCGGGCTGGCAATTTGCCAGGCAATTAACGCAAATACCACAATCGCTACAGGCGCGGGCATGCCCAGCAACATTTGCTGGAACGCGCTGAGGATGTAATCGACTGGTACGCGAATGCCCTGGAACACCGGGCGGAAGTGGCTGACGACCCAGTCGATGCCTTCGGTCACCCAGCTGTCGAGTGGGATCCAGGTCTTGTGGAACGGATCCATGATATTGAAATGCTCGGGAGCCGGAGCGGGCGCGCTGTTGAGCCAGTCACTGCCACTGGCGGCACTGCTGGCGGCATCATGTCCACCGCTCGCCGCTGATGGATCACCCCATGCATCGGCTGAACCACTGCTACTGGCTGCGCTGCTGGCAGCATCATGTCCACTGCTCGCCGCTGAAGGATCGCCCCATGCATCGGCGGAACCGCTGCTGGACGTGCTGTCGGCGGGTGCGCTGCTGCTACTGCCGCCCCAGGGATCGCTACTGCTGGCTGACGCGCTCGAATCTGTGGTCGCGGATTGCTGCGTGGTCTGGCTGGCGCTGTCCCACGGATTGCTGGTTTGTTCACTCATGACTGGGCTCCTTCACGATCTAAAGCGCGCAATAGCATGCTTTTGGAAATAATACCGACGTACTGATTCTCTTCGCCGACCACCGGCACCGCGCAGGGCGCTTGTGCAACGTGGGAGAGCAAATCGTTCAGGGAGGTATCCGCAGGAACCGCTAACGGCGTCTCAAGCAGGGCGCTATCCAGACCTTCACCCGCAGCCAGTGCCGCTTTAAGTGAATCGGTTGAAACTACGCCGACAAATTTCTGTTTCTCCAGCACATAGCCATATTCGCGGTCTTCATCCTGAAGCAGTTTAATGGCTGAACGTGGGCCAAAACCGGCCGCTTTACGAATCAGTGCACCGGCGCTACGACGGGCAATATCCTTGGCGCTAAACACATGACTGATATCGACACCACGGAAGAAAGTGCGCACATAATCGTTAGCGGGATTATTGAGGATTTCATCCGGCGTACCGACCTGTACCACTTCGCCGCCCTGCATGATGGCAATACGATCGCCAATACGCATGGCTTCGTCGAGATCGTGAGAGATAAACACAATAGTACGCTGATGTTTTGCCTGCAATTTTACCAGCTCATCCTGCATTTCGGTACGAATAAGCGGATCGAGGGCGGAGAAGGCTTCATCCATCAATAAAATATCGGGATTGATCGCCAGCGCGCGCGCTAATCCGACACGTTGACGCATACCGCCAGAGAGTTCATCCGGATAGGAGTGAGCATAATTATCCAGTCCCACCTGACGCAATGCTTCCAGCGCTTTTTCCTGACGTTCCTGTAACGGCACGCCCGCTAATTCCATGCCGAAGGCGGTATTATTCAGTACCGTCATATGGGGCATTAATGCGAAGGATTGGAATACCATGCTGATCTTATTTCTGCGCACTTCACGCAGTTCAACATCCGATATTTTCGCAATATCGACACCGTCAATGATCACCTGGCCGCGAGTGGGCTCGATCAGACGATTGAGAAGGCGAACCATGGTGGACTTGCCTGAACCTGACAGCCCCATGATGACGAAGATCTCGCCTTCTTCAATGGCCAGACTGGCATCTTTTACGCCGACGGAGAGACCGGTTTTCGCCAGAATACTCTCTTTGCTTTCGCCTTTCTCAATCAGCTTAAATGCCTTTTCGGGGTGATCCCCAAATACCTTATATAAATTCTTTACTTCGAGTTTAATTGCCATGCAGTAATTAATTTCCCGGTTAAATGTTTAGCTATTTCTTGTTGTGGTCTCGATTAAATTTAAGCGCCCTATAACCTAGCATAGTGAGAATATCTGACAACCCTTGGTGCGGATATTTGGCTGAGCGAGTGCGTGCAGATTGGCGATAATTCCAGTGCTCACAAGGGATGAGAGCGAATCATTTTTTTCTGAATTTTTTGTGAAATTAACCCGCTTTCACGGCAAATGCTCAGTGAAACACGAATAAATTGCGCTTATGTAGGCGATATAATGGACGAATTAATGGCGCTAAAATGACAAAATAATGAAGATGAGAAAGGGAAATAACGAGAGAATATTTGGTAATCTGAACGGGAAATATTAAGGCGTTGAAAGGGCGCGCGTTGGCGCGCCCTGTGCTGCATGCCAGAGGCTAGAAATTCCAGTCCTCGTCTTCGGTTTCCACGGCTTTTCCCATCACGTAGGAAGAACCTGAACCGGAGAAGAAATCGTGGTTTTCATCGGCATTCGGTGACAAAGCCGAGAGAATGGCCGGATTCACCGTCGTCAGCTCTGAAGGGAACAATGCCTCATATCCCAGATTCATCAACGCCTTGTTAGCGTTGTAGTGCAGGAAGGTTTTCACCTCCTCTGCCCAACCGACATCCGCATACAGCGCTTCGGTGTACACCACTTCGTTTTCATACAGCGCCAGCAGCAAATCGATGGCAAATTGCTGCAGCTCTTCGCGGCGTGCATCGTCAACTTTTTCCAGTGCCTTCTGGTACTTGTAGCCGATGTAATAACCGTGCACCGCTTCATCGCGGATGATTAAACGAATCAAATCGGCGGTGTTGGTTAATTTGCCACGGCTTGACCAGTACATCGGCAGCCAGAAACCGGAGTAGAACAGGAACGATTCCAGGAACACGCTGGCGATTTTCTTCTTCAGCGGATCCTCGGCACGATAGTGCTCCAGCACAATCTTCGCCTTGTTCTGCAACGCTTCGTTCTCTTCACTCCAGCGATACGCCGCATCGACATCGGCGGTGTTACAGAGGGTGGAGAAAATCGAGCTGTATGAACGCGCATGCACCGCTTCCATAAAGCTGATATTCGACAGCACCGCTTCTTCATGCGGCGTGATGGCGTCTTCCATCAGGCCCGGCGCGCCGATCACGTTTTGGATAGTGTCGAGCAGCGTCAAACCGGTAAACACGCGGATGGTCAGCTGCTGTTGCTGGTGGTCCAGCGACTGCCAGGCTGGCAGGTCGTTGGACAATGGCACTTTTTCCGGCAGCCAGAAGTTGCTGGTCAGACGGTTCCACACTTCGAGGTCTTTTTCGTCCTGGATTCGGTTCCAGTTAATCGCTTGAATTTGTTTAAGTTGCATAATTTTCATCACAATGAGCAGGAGACGCAGCCCTGGACTTCGGTGCCTTGCAGCGCCATCTGGCGCAGACGGATGTAATAGAGCGTTTTGATGCCTTTCTTCCACGCATAAATTTGCGCTTTGTTGATGTCACGCGTGGTGACGTCATCACGGAAGAACAGCGTCAAAGACAAGCCCTGATCGACGTGCTGCGTGGCTTCGGCGTAGGTATCAATAATCGCTTCCGGACCAATCTGGTACGCATCCTGATAGAGATCCAGATTCTCGTTGGTCATAAACGGTGCCGGATAGTAAACGCGGCCGGTTTTACCCTCTTTACGGATCTCAATGCGCGACACGATCGGATGAATACTCGATGTGGCATGATTGATATACGAGATCGAACCGGTTGGCGGCACCGCCTGTAAGTTCTGGTTAAACAAGCCGTGTTGCATCACTGATTCGCGCAATGCCTGCCAGTCTGCCTGCGTCGGTAACGCAATGCCTGCATCGGCAAAAATCTGTGCCACACGCGCGGTGCGCGGCAGCCAGGCACGATCCACATACTTATCGAAATAGTGGCCGTTGGCGTATTGGGACTGGGCAAAGCCATCAAAACTCTGTTTACGCTCTTGTGCCAGCAGGTTCGAGGTGCGCACCGCGTGATAGGTGACGCAGTAGAAGTAGAGATTAGTGAAATCCAGTGCCTCTTCCGAGCCATAAGCCATGCCTTCACGCGCCAGGTAGCCATGCAGGTTCATCTGACCCAGGCCCACTGCATGTGAGCGGCGATTGCCTTCCGCGACCGACGGCACCGAGTTGATTTCGCTCATCTCAGAAACCGCCGTCAATGCGCGCACGGCGGTTTCAACGGTTTGCGCCAGATTGCGGGAATCCATAGCATGCGCGATGTTCAGCGAGCCGAGGTTACAGGAGATATCCTTGCCCACGCGGCGGTAGTTGAGATCGTCATAGAATTCGCTGGCGCTGTTAACCTGCAAAATCTCCGAGCACAGGTTGCTCATATTGATGCGACCGGCAATCGGGTTATGACGGTTCACACTGTCTTCGTACATGATGTACGGATAGCCAGACTCAAACTGAATTTCGGCCAGCGTCTGGAAGAAATCACGCGGCTTAATGTAAGTCTTACGGATACGATCGTCGGCCAGCATCTCTTCATACAGCTCGCTGATGCTGATATCACCGAACGCCTTGCCGTAAATGCGCTCAACGTCATACGGCGAGAACAGCGCCATATCGCGATTCTCTTTCGCCAGCTGGAAGGTGATATCCGGAATCACCACACCGAGCGACAGCGTCTTGATACGGATCTTCTCGTCGGCGTTTTCGCGTTTGGTATCAAGGAAGCGGAAGATATCGGGGTGATGCGCATTCAGCCACACCGCGCCTGCGCCCTGACGCGCACCAAGCTGATTGGCGTAAGAGAACGCATCTTCCAGCATCTTCATTACCGGAATCACGCCAGACGACTGGTTTTCGATGCGCTTAATCGGCGCACCGGATTCACGCAGGTTAGAGAGCAGGAAGGCCACGCCACCGCCGCGTTTTGACAACTGCAGCGCCGAGTTCACCGCACGCCCAATCGATTCCATATTGTCTTCGATGCGCAGCAGGAAGCACGAGACCAGCTCGCCGCGCTGCTGTTTACCGCAGTTGAGGAAGGTTGGAGTGGCTGGCTGGAAGCGGCCGCTGAGCATTTCTGCCAGCAATTCGCGTGACAGCGATTCGTTGCCGCGTGCCAGCGTCAGCGCCACCATGCAGGCGCGCTGCTCGAAGGTTTCCAGATAGCGTTTACCGTCGAAGGTTTTCAGCGTGTAGCTGGTGTAAAACTTCCACGCACCAAGGAAGGTGTGGAAACGGAAACCCCAGGCATCGGCTTCATCGTGCAGCTGGCACAGGAAACTGAAGTCGTACTGATTCAGTACCGTGGCTTCATAGTAGCCTTCCTCAACCAGATAGCGCAGGCGATCGGCCGCCGAAGCGAACTGTACGGTATTTGGCTCTACATGCTGCAGGAAGAACTGGCGCGTAGCCTCGTGATCTTTCTCGAACTGAATGCGGCCATCGGCGTCATACAGGTTCAGCATCGCGTTGAGCGCGTGATAATCCAACTGCGTGCTGTTCAGGGTGTCTGTCGTTGCCAAAATTGGGTTACTCCCGCTTTTACATTAGCGATATCGTCGGGGGTTCCCATCAGCTCAAAGCGGTAGAGATAAGGAACCTGACATTTCTGCGCAATGATGTCGCCTGCCAGGCAATAGCCTTCACCGAAGTTGCGGTTACCGGCAGCAATCACCCCGCGGATACCGCGTCGGTTGGCGTCATCATTGAGGAATTGAATCACTTGTCTGGGCACCGCACCCCGCGCACTGCCGCCGCCGTAGCTCGGCACCACTAAAATAAAGGGTTGGTCGATATGCAGGCGCTGCTTGCCATCAATCGGTATGCGGCAAGCAGGCAGTCCCAGACGAGTGATAAATCGGTGCGTGTTTTCCGACTGGCTAGAGAAGTACACCAGTGGGAACATCGCTTATCCCCCGACAGCAGCGAGCTGGCGCAGGCTGGCAATCTTGTCAGGGCGGAAGCCGCTCCAGTGGTCATCATGGGTCATGACAACGGGCACCTGGCGATAGCCGAGGGATTTGAGGTTATCAATGGCTTCCGGTTGGGTATCGAGGTTGATCAGCTGATAGTCGATACCTTTACGGTCCATGGCATTTTTTGTCGCGTTGCACTGGACACAGTTGTTTTTAGTGTAAATAATAATGCGCATGATTCGTATTTCCCTTTGATTGCGGTCTGGATGCGAGATACGAAGCAAAATCCTATTTGCAGCGAACTTCGTCCTTGACGACATCTGGTAGCGAGTTGATGGGTTGAATACTAGATGTAGTGCTCGTGGCGGTCAAGCCCACCAGATATAGGGATTTTGTATTTTGATCTTCAGATAAAGGCTAACACCAGAGATCATGCGCCTTCCAGGCCCGAAAATTTTTTTGTAAAGGCGAGGGAGGCAAAATTTAGGTCAAATTTTGTGCGCTTTCATTTGCGGCAGGCACAAAAAAGCCCCGCAATCGCGAGGCTCTCTTTAAACGCTAATGACGGTTAACGGCGTGACATCAACAGCGCACCTAACACCAGCCCCACGGCTGCACCGACACCCACGCCATGCCAGGGTTTGTCATGCACGTAGGCATCAACCTGATAACTGGCGTCACGCGCTACCTGAGAAACACGGCTGTTGCCGTTGTTCAGTTTTGCGCGGGTCTGCTTTAGCAGCGACTGTGCTTTACTGCGTGCGCTATCCACTTCATCTTTGGCTTCGCTGCCGTAAGATTTAAGTAATGCTTCAAGCGAATCTGCCAGCTCATTCACATCCTGATTAATATCAATGTCATCGTTTTTGCTTACTCGATTAAACATTTTTTCGCTCCCTTTGATTTAACAAGTAATACTCAGTGTAGACGAAACGTGACTAAACGCAGGCGTATGCCAGGCTTTAGGGAAATTCCGAATGTCCTGTATGTCGGGCTGTTGTAAGGTTGCGGGGCTGTGAGAAGAGAGGAGCAAGCATGTATTTACGTCCGGATGAGGTAGCGCGCGTACTGGAAAAAGCAGGGTTCGAAATGGACACCCTGACGCCGAAAATCTACGGTTATCGTCGTGGTGAAAGCTATGTCTACGTCAATCGCGAAGCGCGCATGGGCCGCACCGCATTGATTATTCACCCTACGCTGAAAGAGAAAAGTCAGCACTTTGCCGAGCCTGCCTCAGAAATGAAAACCTGCGATCACTACACGCAGTTCCCGCTTTATCTGATGGGTGAATCCCAGGAACACTACGGTATTCCGCACGGTTTTAGCTCGCGTATTGCGCTTGAGCGCTATCTGCAAGGCGTATTTGGCGCCTGATGTGGTGCCCCGTTAGCTCGGGGCCGCACACTCTCCTTTAAAAAACCTTACCCTTTGCCACGTTGCAAATTGACACGCTGGCGCGTATAACCCTGTGTCCATATAGATGTTCAGACGTCCATACGGATAAAAACCATGCAACAGCAGGAAATCCCTTCGCAGGAAAACTTTAAGCGCACCATGAAAGTGCGGCATCTGGTGATGCTGTCGCTTGGCGGTGTGATTGGCACCGGACTGTTCTTCAACACCGGCTATATCATCTCAACCACCGGGGCGGCGGGCACGCTACTGGCATATCTGATCGGCGCGCTGGTGGTGTGGCTGGTGATGGTATGTCTCGGCGAACTGGCCGTAGCGATGCCGGAAACCGGCGCCTTCCATGTTTATGCGGCGCGCTATCTCAGCCCGGCAACCGGCTACACCGTGGCCTGGCTTTACTGGCTGACGTGGACGGTGGCGCTCGGCTCTAGCCTGACAGCTGCCGGATTCTGCATGCAATACTGGTTCCCGACCACGCCGGTGTGGCTGTGGTGTCTGGTGTTCTGTATCGCCATCTATCTGCTGAATATCGTCTCCACGCGCTTCTTCGCGGAAGGGGAGTTCTGGTTCTCCATCATCAAAGTGGTCACCATCATTGCCTTTATCATTCTCGGCGCAGGCGCGATGTTTGGCTTTATCCCGATGAAAGATGGCAGTGCCGCACCTGGCCTGAGTAACCTGACCGCCTCGGGCTGGCTGCCGCACGGCACCTTGCCGATTCTGATGACCATGGTGGCGGTGAACTTCGCCTTCTCCGGTACTGAGCTGATTGGTATTGCCGCTGGCGAAACCGAGCAGCCGCAGAAAGCCTTGCCGCTGGCGATTCGTACCACGGTGGCACGATTAATTATCTTCTTTATTGGTACGGTCTTTGTGCTGGCGGCGCTGATCCCGATGGATCAGGCCGGCATCGTTAAAAGCCCGTTTGTGCTGGTGTTTGAGAAGATTGGCATTCCCTACGCGGCCGATATCTTCAATTTCGTGATCCTCACGGCGATCCTCTCCGCCGCCAACTCGGGGTTGTATGCGTCGGGCAGGATGCTGTGGTCGCTGGCGAATGAGAACACCTTGCCGCGCTGTTTCGCTCAGGTGAACCGCCGTGGGATTCCCGTACTGGCGCTCACCGTGAGTATGCTAGGCGGCCTGCTGGCGCTGTTCTCCAGCGTAATCGCGCCGGATACGGTGTTTGTCGCGCTGTCAGCCATTTCAGGTTTTGCGGTGGTGGCGGTGTGGCTGAGTATCTGTGCCTCGCACTATGTGTTCCGTCGTCGCCACTTGGCCGCAGGCGGTTCGCTGCAACAACTCGCCTATCGCGCGCCACTCTATCCTTTAACGCCGATTCTCGGTTTCCTGCTGTGCCTGCTGGCGTGTGTAGGGCTGGCCTTCGATCCTTCACAGCGTATTGCGCTGTGGTGTGGCATTCCATTTGTGCTGTTCTGCTATGCCGCATACCATGTCACGCATCGACGTAACCTGAAGGCCGGGGAGGCCAATGATGTCGCGTAATCCTGTCGCAGAAGCCTTAACACAACATGACACACTGATTCTGGATGGCGCGCTGGCCACAGAACTGGAAGCGCGCGGCTGCAATCTGGCCGATGCGCTCTGGTCCGCCAAAGTGCTGATGGAAAATCCTGAGCTGATTTATCAGGTGCATTACGACTATTTTGCTGCCGGCGCCAACGTGGCGATCACCGCCAGCTATCAGGCCACGCCGCAGGGCTTTGCGGCGCGTGGGCTGGATGAGGCGCAAGCGCTCACATTGATCGAGCAAAGTGTGAAACTGGCACAGCGTGCGCGTGATGATTATCGTGCGGCATCAGGCAGTGAAGCCGCTTTGCTGGTGGCCGGTTCCGTTGGGCCCTATGGCGCTTACCTTGCTAATGGTGCGGAGTATCGCGGTGATTACGCCCTGCCAGAAGCGGAGATGAAAGATTTCCATCGCCCGCGCGTCAAGGCGCTGTTGGACGCAGGCGTGGATTTGCTGGCGTGTGAAACCCTGCCGTCGTTTGCTGAAGCGCAGGCGCTGGTGAGTTTACTGGCAGAGTACCCAAACAGCAGCGCCTGGTTCTCCTTCACCCTGCGTGATGCGCAACACATCAGCGACGGCACGCCGCTGAGTCAGGTGGCTGAGCTGGTGAATGCGGCACCGCAAGTGGTGGCGATTGGCATCAACTGCGTAGCACTGGAGAGCGTGACACCGGCGCTGCAAACCTTGCAGGCGCTGTGTGCTAAACCGCTGCTGGTCTATCCCAACTCCGGTGAACAGTACGATGCGAGCAGCAAAACCTGGCACTCGGCGCCATCGGGCTGCACGCTGCAGGATAAATTCCCTGAGTGGCAACAAGCGGGCGCACGGCTGATTGGCGGCTGTTGCCGTACCACACCGCAAGATATCGCGGCAATTGCCGCCTGTTGTCAACCGCAATAAAGACCAGAAAAGCAGCACTGATAGTGCGATTGAGGCGAGTGAAAAGCAGGGTAGGGCAGTTTAGACTGTCCTATCTGATTCTATAGCGGACCTGCCATGAACCTGCGACACCTTCTTCCTGCCACTGCATTGCTGCTGAGCGGCTGTGCCACCATTGTCGGCACGGAAACGCAGCCGGTAAAAATCGACTCTGTCCCGCAAGGCGCGCGTTTCACCGTGCAGGATGAGACCGGCCGCGCAGTGGCGCAGGGCTACACGCCACAAACCGTCGAGCTGGCAAAATCCACTGGTAATTACTTTGGTAAAAAACATTATCAGGTGATGCTAGAGAGTCCGGGCTACGTGCCGGTGACGCTGCCGATCGAGGCCAGTGCCAACCTGTGGTATCTGCTGGGCAACATCCCGTTACTGGGCTTCCCCGGCTGGCTGCTGGTGGATCCGTTCTATGGCGGCATGTACGACCTGAAACCTGAACATCCTCAGCCACGTCTCAACGTGGTGGGGGCGCGCGGCGGTTAAACCGCATGGCGTGGTCGTAGCGCAATTTTTGTGCATCTCCGAAGCAGGTATGTCGCTGAGAGATGCGCGATAAACCGCGCTGCTAAGGTTCAGCATCCTCTTTTTGGTTAAAAGCGATAAATCACATAGCTGCCGTTTGATATTCAAGGCGGCAGCGACAATGAGAGCCGATTTCAAGCTATTGCGCTGTCGGCTTCACCATGGCATGACCGGATTTATGCTGCGCCAGATACTGCTGCTGGAAAATGCACATGCGAATGGTATTGCGGTACTCACCATTGATGAAAAATTCGTGCTTCAGCACGCCTTCCACTTCAAATCCCAGTTTGGTGTAGATGTGAATCGCTTTCTCATTCTCCTGATCAACAATCAGGTAGAGTTTGTAGAGATTGAGCACCGAAAAGCCATAATCCATCGCCAGTTTAGCCGCCTGACTGGCTAAGCCTTTGCCCTGATGCCCCGGATCAATGATGATCTGAAACTCAGCGCGACGATGCACGTGATTGATCTCGACCAGTTCCACCAATCCCGCTTTTTGCCCATCGTGTTCAACGACAAAACGACGCTCTGTTTGATCGTGGATATGCTTGTCGTAGAGATCCGAGAGCTCGACAAAAGCTTCGTATGGCTCCTCGAACCAATAACGCATCACGCTGGCGTTGTTGTCTAACTGGTGCACAAAGTGCAGATCTTCTCGCTCTAGCGGACGCAATTTCACCGTCATACGGTGTTCCTTCTGTTGAAAAATTGGCGTGAGTATAGCGCCATCCGCTAAAGGTTGCTTTCGCACCAGTGTGATCATCGGCATAGGGTTTATGCACCGTTTCAGTGCGCGATATCAACCCCATTTCCCCATCACAATGGGCTTTTACAATCTGGCACAGCCATTGCTTGGCTTGTATAGATAAGACTATACAACCGTTGTTTTTCATCACCTTTATCAGGAGTGGAAGATGGGCAAGCCAGTGAAACTCGTTGTTCGTGCATTAACCGCCGCAGTACTGTGCGCCAGTGCTTTAGGAGCACAGGCGGCCGACACCAAAGTCGCCATCGGTATTTCCGGCTGGACCGGATTTGCCCCGCTGACGCTGGCCGATAAAGCTGGGATTTTCAAAAAGCACGGCCTTGATGTCGATGTGAAGATGATCCCGCAGAGCAGCCGACATCTGGCGGTGGCTTCCGGCACCATCCAGTGCGCGGCGACCACGGTAGAAACCTACATCTCCTGGAACGCCGCAGGCGTGCCGATCAAGCAGATCGTTCAGTTGGACAAATCTTACGGTGCGGATGGCCTCGCCGCCCGCAGTGACATCACCAGTATTAAAGATCTGAAAGGCAAAACCATCGCGGTGGATGCGCCCGGCACCTCACCTTATTTCCTGCTGGCTTGGATGCTGGATAAAAACGGCATGACGATGAAAGACGTGCGTCTCGCGACCATGGCACCACAGGCAGCGGCACAATCTTTTGCGGCGGGTCAAAACGATGCGGCAGTGACCTATGAACCTTATCTCTCGGTGATCCGCAACCAGCCTAAGGCAGGCAAGATCCTCGCCACTACGCTGGATTATCCGATGGTCATGGACACACTTGGCTGTACGCCGACGTTCCTGAAAGAACATCCTCAGGCCGCGAAAGCGCTGGTGGCCAGCTATTACGATGCGCTGGAGATGATCAAACAGCAGCCGGATAAATCCAACGAGATCATGGGTGCAGCGGTGAAATCCACGGGCAAAGAGTTTGCGGAGTCGGCCAGTTATTTGCGCTGGCAGGGACCGGAAGAGAACAAGAAATTCTTCAATGGCGAAATTGAAACCTTCAGTGATGAAGCCGGCAAACTGCTGCTGCGTGCAGGCGTGATCAAGAAAATGCCGGATGTGAAGAGCTTGTACGACGCCAGCTTCGTGCAGTAAGCAGGAGAAAGGAGATGGAGATGAGTAAAAGCCAACCCGTGACTCCGCCAGCAGCGCTGCCGGAGGCGCCGCAGCGCTGGCACAATCCGTTGATGGTGCCACTGAAAGCGATTTCGCTGCGCTTACGTGTCGCGCTCGGCGTGGCGTTTTTTGTGCTGTTTATCGCGGTGTGGACGTTGGTAACGTTGGGCGGCATGGTGTCGCCGACGTTCCTGGCCGATCCGCTGACTATGCTGCAGCAGGGCGTGGTGTTGTTCACCGAGTACAACTTCTCGCTGGATATCGGCATGACGGTGATGCGCGTTTTGTCGGGCTTCCTGCTGGCGGCCGTGATAGGTGTGCCGCTGGGCATCATGATGGGCGCTTACAAAACCTGGGAAGCGTTTCTTGAACCCTTCGTCTCCTTTTGCCGTTATTTACCGGCCTCGGCGTTTGTGCCATTGCTGATTCTGTGGGCCGGTATCGGTGAAACCCAAAAGATCCTGGTGATCTTTATTGGCTCCTTCTTCCAGATCGTCTTGATGGTGGCGGTCACGGTGAGCGGCGCCCGTCGCGATCTGGTGGAAGCGGCCTACACGCTGGGCTGCAGCAACCGTTCGATAGTGCGTCGCGTGCTGATCCCCGGCGCGGCACCTGGCATTGCTGAACTGCTGCGGCTGGTGCTCGGCTGGGCGTGGACTTACGTGATCGTCGCTGAATTGATCGGATCGGAAAGCGGCATCGGCCATATGATCGTCGACAGTCAGGCATTGCTGAATACCGGGCAGATCATTTTCGGCATTATTGTGATCGGCTGCATTGGCTTGATCTCAGACTACTTGTTCAAAGTGCTCAATCGGCGCTTGTTTGCATGGAGCACCCTGTAATGAAACACAGTAAACTCAACGTGCGCGGCGTGGAACGCATTTTTACCGGCCCCAAAGGTGAGCAAACTCAGGCGCTACAGCCGATTCATTATCAGGTGGAAGAGAATGATTTCATTACTATTCTCGGACCCTCAGGCTGCGGAAAATCCACGCTGCTGCGCATCATCGCCGGATTGGATACGCCCACGCGCGGGGAAATCTGGCTGGACGGCAAAAGCGTGGAAGGGCCGGGCGCCGATCGCGGCATGGTGTTCCAGAGCTACACGCTGTTTCCGTGGCTGACGGTGGAAGAGAACATCCGTTTCGGCTTGCAGGAGCGCGGCATCAGCACGGCGCAGCAGAAAGAGCGCAGCGACTACTACATCCAGCAGGTGGGATTACGCGGTTTTGCCCAGCACTATCCGCGCCAACTCTCGGGCGGCATGCAGCAACGTACCGCGATTGCCCGTGCGCTGGCCAACGATCCCAAGGTGTTATTGATGGATGAGCCGTTTGGCGCCCTGGATAATCAGACGCGCGTGATGATGCAAGAGCTGTTGCTGTCGGTGTGGGAGCAGTCGCGCAAGACCGTGCTGTTTGTTACCCACGATATCGACGAAGCGATTTTCATGGCCAACAAGGTGGCAATTTTCAGTGCCCGGCCGGGCCGCATCAAGCAGGAGGTGGCAGTGAATTTCAACAATGGACGTGATTACACCATTAAAACCTCACCCGAGTTTATGGCGTTAAAGGCCGAAGTGACCGAGTCGATTCGTAGCGAAACGATGCAGGCGATGGCGCATTAAGCAGAGATCAAATTTAGCGTAAATTGAATGGCGCATCGATTTACGCCTGTCCGTGGCGGCACGATGGAACATGCATCTGTTTGCGATATGATCGCTTTAGATGCGGATGAAAAATCGCGCCGCAACGGTTGAGTGAAAATGCGTTAACCGACAATCCGACCCAACGCCATATGTGCCGCGCGGTCGCACATATGATCGATCACATCAGGATCGTGACTCACCAGCACCATGGTCAATCCGTCATTCTGCTTCAAATCGTTGAGTAGATTGAGGATCTCCGCCTGCACCGACATATCCAGTGCTGAGGTTGGCTCATCCAAAAGCAAGATTTTGGGCTCCAGCAGCAGGGCGCGCACAATCGCCACGCGCTGACGCTGGCCGCCGGACAGCTGATGCGGATAACGATCCGCCAGTGCCGGATCCAGCCCTACATGGCGAAAACCCTGATTGATGCGGTCGTCGATATTATCGCGCTTCAGCATCTTCAACGGTTCGGCCAGCGTACGGCGCAGACGATGGCGTGGATGCAGTGAGGCATAAGGATCCTGAAACACCATTTGCACATCACGACGCAGCGGGCCGGTAAAGGCTTTACCTGGCCGCACATCGGTGCCTGCCAGTTGCATGCTGCCGCTCCAGAAGGGATTCAGGCCGGCCATCACCCACAGCAGTGAAGACTTGCCGCAGCCCGATGGCCCCACCAGACCGAAACATTCGCCCGCCGCCACCTGCAAGGATACGTCGTGCACCACGGTGCGCAGTTCGTAGCCCTGCTTATGCGACACGCTCAGATTGTTTAACTTAATCATGGTCTGCCTCCAGCGCAGCGCGATCCAGCACCGGTAAACGCTCGCCGTGCGTCGCTTTACTGGGGCGACACGCCCAGAGCGTGCGCGTATAAGGATGGGTGGCATTGGCGAGTTGAGCCGCAGGCAGCGTATCCAGCAGGCGACCTTTGTACATCACCATCACGCGATCGCAGTGCTCGGAGACCTGCTGCAGATCGTGGCTGATCAGCAGTAAGCCCATATTGCGTTGCTCCACCAAACGGCGAATCAGCGCCAGCACCTGATCGCGCATCGCATGATCGAGCGCCGAGGTCGGTTCATCGGCAATCAGCAGTTCAGGATCGGTGATCAAGGCAATCGCCAGCATCACGCGTTGGCCCATGCCGCCGGAAAGCTGATGTGGATAGCGTTTCATCAACTGGCGCGGATCGGGCAGACCCACCGCATCCAGCATCTCGCACACTTTCTCTTTGCGTTCGGCACGGCTCAGTTTGCGGTGCAGCACCAGCGGCTCTTCGACCTGCCAGCCAATGGTGCGAGTCGGGTTGAGGGCGTATTTCGGATCCTGCATCACCATCGCCACTTTACCGCCGCGCAGGGCGATCCAGTCACGTTCGCGCAGGTTGAGCGCATCGGCACCCACCACCTGTAAACAATCCGCCTGCAACTGCAATGAAGGAGAGAGCAGTCCCATCAGCGAGCGGGCCGTCAGTGATTTGCCCGAACCGGATTCACCCACCAGCGCCACGCGCTCACGGCCAATTTGAAAGGCGATATTATCCACTAACAGCGTATCTTCGCTGCGAATGGTCAGCCCTTGGGCATCAATTAACAAATCATTTGGCATGACGGGTATCCAGTCGGTCGCGCAGGCCATCGCCTGTCAGGTTAAACGCCAGGCTGGCGAACAGAATCGCGCCACCCGGTGCGGCGGCCACCCACCATTGGTCGAAGATCACTTTACTGCCTTCTGCCACCATCGAACCCCATTCGGCGGTTGGTGGTTGCACGCCCATGCCCAGGAAGCCGAGGCCCGCAGCGGAGAGAATGATGCCGCCGAGGCTCAATGCCGCACGCACCACGGCAGTGGGCAAACACAGCGGTAAAATATGGCCGAACATTAAGCGCAAACCGGTAATACCCTGCATACGCGCAGCCGCCAGATAATCACTGCGGCGCAGTGCCAGGGTTTCCGCACGCGCCTGACGGGCAAACGGTGGCCAACTGGTGAGCGCCAGCGCTAGCGCGCCGTTCATCAATCCCGGACCGAGCATGGCCACCAGCGCCAGCGCGATCACCAGATTCGGCAGCGACAGGAAGATATCCGTGATGCGCATCAGCACGCGTTCGGTCCAGCCGCCCACATAACCGGCAGTAATTCCGACCAGCAGGCCCACCGGAATGGTCAGTACCAGAATCAGTGACACCAGCAACAGCGTAGGACGCGCACCGTAGATCACGCGTGACAGCAAATCGCGGCCAAAGCCATCGGTGCCAAACCAGTGCAGCGCGGAAGGGGCCTGCAAACGCTGGGCGATCACCTGGGCGTTAGGATCAAAGGGGGCCAGCAGTGGGGCGAACAGTGCCATCGCCACCACAATCACCACCAGCGTCAGACCGATGGTCAGTGAAGTCACGCGCGCACGGCGGCGGCGCGGACGAACTGTCTCCAGTTCAGAGAGTTGTTGAGTCATCGGGTTCTCGGATCGGTTAACCAGGTGAGGGCATCGGCCACGGCATTAAGCAGAATAAAGCAGCTGCCAATCAGCAGGGTCGAGCCGAGGATCGCTGGTGTATCAGAGGAAAACAGCGCGTTGGTCATGTAGCGTCCGACACCGGGCCAGGCGAAGACGGTTTCGGTTAACACCGAACCTTCCAGCAGGGTGGCGTAGGAGAGGGCGATCACGGTGATCAGTGTCCCCAGCACGTTGGGGAAGATATGACGCAGCAAGATGCGAGTCCGCCCTGCGCCTTTGGCGCGCGCCAGAATCACATACTCTTTGCTGCTCTCTTCTAACAGCGCGGCACGCAATAAGCGTGTAATACCGGCCATCGCCAGTAGGCCAAGAATCACCACCGGCAGCCACAGGTGGGCAATCGCATTGCGGAACATCTCAGGATCGCCAGACAGCCAGCTATCGATCAGCACGAAGCCGGTTTTCGGCTCCAGCGTGTAGATCCAGATATCGTCCAGTTGTCCCGGCCCCGCGGACCAGTGCAGCACGGCGTAAAACAGTAGCAAGCCCAGTAAGCCCAGCCAGAATACCGGCACGGAATAGCCGAGCAGCGAGATAAAGCGCGCCACGTTATCGATCACGCTGCCCGGCTTCCAAGCGGCCAGTAAGGCTAAAGTGATGCCAAAAATCGCCGCAAAGATCATCGCGCAGGTGGCGAGTTCAATGGTGGCGGGGAAGGTGCGCATCAAATCCGCACTGACGGGCTGATTGGTCAGATGCGAGAGCCCTAAATTGCCCTGCGCCAGATGGCTGATGTAGCGCCAGAACTGTACCAGCACCGGCTGGTCGAGGCCGAGATCGTGGCGCACCTGTGCATAGGTGGCTTCGCTGGCGTGATCGCCGGCGATCTGTTGCACCGGATCAACCGGCGACAGGTGCGACAGCATGAAAGTGAACGCTAACAAACCAATCAACGTCACCAGCAGCGATAACAGGCTGGTAACCAGGCGGCTAACGCGTTGCCAGAGTGGCCGGGCGAACCCGGCCTGTGAAGCAGACACTGCCATTACTTAGAAACCTGCGAGTAATAAACCATGTCTGGGTTAATCCCCTGCACATAGCCTTTCAGGTTATCGCGCAATGCAATCAGGTTGCGCGCCTGCAAGCCGATCACGTATGGCGAGTTCTTCAGCACTTCACGCTGCATCGCCTGATACAGCTCAACGCGTTTATTGCTATCAGCTTCGGCGGTGGCGGCCAGCGTTTGCTTGCTCAGCTCTGGAATGTGCCAGTCCGAACGATAAGCGATGGTTTTGCTGCCATCTTCCGGGTTATAGGCGAACGAGGCGGCATTGGTATTCGGATCGAAATAATCCGCACCCCAGGCGTTCAGCGTGGCTTCGTACTGATGCGCTTTCACGCGAGTAGAGACTTCAGAACTCAGGCCCGGCTGCACTTCCACTTTCACGCCACCTTTGGCAAAGCTGCCCTGTAATGCCTGCGCGATGTCGAGATACGGTGGCTGGTTGCTGGTGGAGAGCTTAAAGCTGACGTTGGTTAAACCTGCTTTCTTCAGAATCGCTTTGGCTTTTTCCGGATCGTAGGTGTACGGCGTGTCATTCAACGCACCGAGGAAACCTTTAGGCAGGAAGGTTTGATGTACTTCGAACTGGCCTTTCAGCAGGTCGTTAGCAATACCTTTGTAGTCGAACAGGTAACGCGCCGCTTCCCACAGTGCCGGGTTCTTCAACACCGGATTCTCACCGACGTTGAACTGAATGTAGTAGAGCGAGGCCATCGGAATCGCTTCGGTCTTCACGCCCGTTTTGCCTTTCAGCGCCGCAATTTGGTCTGCGCCGAGGTTACGAGCAATATCCACATCGCCCTGTTCCAGCAGCAGACGACGCGCAGCAGGTTCCGGCACGTTCTTGATCAGGATGTTCTTCAGCTTCGGTGCGCCCGCCGGTGAGGTCGGGTTGGCGGTCAGCAGTACCACTTCATGCAGCACCACTTTACGAATCTGATAAGGGCCGCTACCCGCTGAATTGGTGCCTAACCAGGCATGACCGAAGTCACCGTTTTTGGCATTCGCCTGTGCAGTTTTCTCATCCACAATCGAAGAGACCGGTGCAGACAGCAGGCTCAGCACATAGGCCGGGCTGACGTTGGCGCTCCAGCTAATCTGCACATGGTTGTCATCGACTTTTTTCAGGAAGGTATCGACGTTGTCTTTATTCCAGCCGAGCTGCGTCAGAATAAAGGAGGGATCGAGGTTAAGTTTCACCACGCGACCCAGCGAGAAGATCACATCTTCCGGACGCAGCGGATTACCGCTGGCGAATTGCGCGCCTTTGCGCAGTTCAAAGGTCAGGCTGCGGTTGTCACTGCCTGGCGTCCAGGAGGTGGCCAGCGTTGGCTTCAGATCGGTAGGGTTAGTTGGATCCGACTGAACCAGACGTTGATAGATGTTAGTGAATGCTTGCACTGTGGTGAGTTCAAAGCCCTGTGCCGGATCGAAGCTATCAGCATCATCAGTCGACTGCGCAATCACCAGCGTATCTTTTGGTGTTGCGGCCTGAGCAGAGAAGGCGGCTACCAGCGATAATGCCAGCAGTGAGGGAATGATTTTTTTCATGTTGTTTCCTTGCCTTAAAAAAGTAACGCGAGTGTACGAGAGCGCCGTAATGAAGAATAGTCAATTTATGGCTATACATATGCTTTACGGTTCTAAGCGCGACGGATTAGTTATAAGCCTGTTAAATATGCTGTTATTGTTATCGCACCGCGCTGTGCTAGATACTCGCCAGTTTATGTCCTTTCATCAACCAAATCACAACGGAAATTAAACTCGTTGCTGAACGGAAATAATTAACTTTACTTCGCTTCGCTCAGGAATATAATGGCGCCAACTTCAAACAGGAGAATTCAGTTGGACAGTCACCCTTTTAGATGGCAACACAAGGCAAGCTGACGCGCGAATTCTTTTGTCGCTGCTTGCCAACACGGCGGGCAGCAATCCTCTCTTCTCTCTGATGATTGTTCCCCTTTAAACGACAGTAGCGGGTTGATGCCCGTGGGGATTTCATCATGCACATGATTTTAAACGCACTTTTTCCTCCGCCTCGATGCGCGCGCTGATTTTCAGCGTGCATAATTAACCGCTGTTTTAGCGCGTTTTGGCACGTCCGTGCTCAGGCTACCTGGCAAATCCGGACTGACTGAAGATCGCACGTTACGGCATTATTGACATCGTCATCGCTATTTCTCGTTATTTTAACGAGCGAATTTCTTCGTCTTTTATTTACGGGAGGTAATATGGAAATTCCCGATAGGTTATTTTTAATCATCTAACGCATCGTCGTTAATTTAATTTATCCCGAATTGTGTGCTCCATGCACAGGGACTTTTATTGCCGTAAAAAAAAAGAGGAATGTCATCATGACTGACATGAAACTCAACCAGGAAAAAAAATCCTGGAGCAACGCCCGCCCGCAGCGTCAGAAAACGCCGCGCTATCTGATTGAAGATGAAGCGGGTTTCACTGCCGACGAAACCTTAGTCCGCCTGCGCAGTGACCCACTGGGCCTGAGCGAACGCGAAGCCGAAGCGCGTCTGGAGGTTTATGGCCGCAATCAGGTGGCACATGATAAAGCGCCCCCAGCACTGATTCAGTTGCTTCAGGCGTTTAATAACCCGTTCATTTATGTGTTGATGGCGCTGGCGGCGGTGAGTTTTTTCACTGACTACTTGCTGCCGTTGCGTAAAGGCGAGGAGACCGATCTGACCGGTGTCATCATCATTGTGACGATGGTAACGCTCAGCGGTTTGCTGCGTTTCTGGCAAGAGTTCCGCACTAATAAAGCCGCGCAGGCATTGAAATCCATGGTGCGCACGACTGCCACTGTGCTGCGCCGGGAATCTGCCCAGCAACCACCGGCTAAACAGGAAGTGGATATCGCCACGCTGGTACCCGGTGACATTATTTATCTGTCTGCGGGCGATCTGGTGCCTGCTGACGTGCGTCTGTTGGATTCACGCGATCTGTTTATCAGCCAGGCGATACTGACCGGTGAATCACTGCCGGTGGAGAAATATGACGTCACAGGCAACGTCACCAGCAAAGGGGCGGGAGCGAGCGATCAAGGCGCTTCATTGCTGGAACTCGGCAGCGTGTGTCTGATGGGCACTAATGTCTCCAGCGGCAGTGCCAAAGCGGTGGTGGTGGCGACCGGGGGCGAAACCTACTTTGGCAGCCTGGCGAAATCGATTGTCGGCAACCGTACCCAAACCGCTTTTGATCGCGGCGTGAACAGCGTCAGCTGGCTGCTGATCCGCTTCATGCTGGTGATGGTGCCGGTGGTGCTGCTGATTAACGGGCTAACCAAAGGCGACTGGCTGGATGCGTCGTTGTTTGCGCTGGCCGTGGCGGTGGGTCTGACGCCGGAAATGCTGCCGATGATTGTCAGCTCGAATCTGGCGAAAGGCGCGATTGCCATGTCGCGCCGCAAAGTGATTGTGAAACGGCTGAACGCGATTCAAAACCTTGGCGCGATGGACATCCTGTGTACCGATAAAACCGGCACGCTGACCCAGGACAACATCATTCTTGAGCATCATCTGGATTGCGCTGGGGTGGAAAACTCTCGCGTACTGATGCTGAGCTGGCTGAACAGCCATTATCAGAGCAGCACGCCGAATCTGATGGATCGTGCGATTCTGCGCTACGGCAAGGATCGTGTAACCGCGGACATGGGCGACTATTACGCCAAAGTAGATGAGCTGCCGTTTGATTTTGTGCGTCGCCGCGTTTCTGTTGTAGTGCGCGATCGTCGTCTGAATCAACAGATGCTGATCTGTAAAGGCGCGGTGGAAGAGATGCTGAGCATCGCTACGGCTGAGCGTGAAGGAAAACTGGTTCAGCCGCTGGATGAAAAACGCCGTGCAGAATTGTTAGCTCTGGCACATCAGTACAACGAGCAAGGTTTCCGTGTATTGCTGGTGGCGAGTCGTGCCCTGGAAGAGCCGGGCTTGCAGCAGGCATTGAGTGTGGCAGATGAGCAAGGGTTAACCGTGGAAGGGTTACTCACTTTCCTCGATCCACCTAAGGAGAGTGCCGCCAAAGCCATTACCGCGCTGCGTGATAACGGCGTCAGCGTCAAAGTGCTGACCGGCGACAACCCGGTGGTTACCGCACGTATTTGCCAGCAAGTGGGCATCGACATTGGCGATATCGTGACTGGCGATCAGATTGCGATGATGAGCGACGAGCAACTGGCAGAGGCGGCAGCGCACAGCGCGGTGTTTGCCAAACTGACGCCGCTGCAGAAATCTCGCATTCTGCGCGCGCTGCAGCAGCAAGGACACACCGTCGGTTTCCTCGGTGACGGAATTAACGATGCGCCTGCGTTGCGTGATGCCGATGTCGGGATTTCAGTGGATAGTGCCGCAGATATTGCCAAAGAGTCTTCTGACATCATCCTGCTGGAGAAGGATCTGATGGTGCTGGAAGAGGGGGTGATGAAAGGACGCGAAACCTTCGGCAACATTATCAAGTATCTGAACATGACCGCCAGTTCCAACTTTGGCAACGTGTTCTCGGTGCTGGTGGCGAGCGCCTTTATTCCGTTCCTGCCAATGCTGGCGATTCATTTGCTGATTCAGAACCTGATGTATGACCTGTCTCAACTGGCGCTGCCATGGGACAAAATGGACCGTGAGTTCCTGCGCAAACCGCGCAAATGGGACGCGCGTAATATCAAACGCTTTATGCTGTGGATTGGGCCTACATCATCAATCTTTGATATCACGACTTTTGCTGTGATGTGGTACGTGTTTGCCGCCAACACGCCGGAAATGCAGTCACTGTTCCAGTCCGGTTGGTTTGTAGAAGGATTGCTGTCGCAGACGCTGGTGGTGCATATGCTGCGCACCCAGAAAATTCCGTTCATCCAGAGCCGTGCTGCACTGCCGGTGCTGCTGACTACGGCGTGTGTGATGATTGCAGGCATTCTGCTGCCATTCTCCCCGTTGGGACACATGGTGGGATTGACCCCGTTGCCCTGGGCTTACTTCCCATGGCTGGTCGCGACCTTGTTAGGTTACTGCGTGGTCGCACAGGGTATGAAAATGCTCTACATCAAACGCTTCGGCCAGTGGTTCTAACCCCATGGAGGCGCTATGCGGAATCGGAATCTTAATAAGGTGGTGTGCCATCTGCTGATAATGATGGTGGTGATTGTTGTGCTAACGTTGGTGTTTCGTTAGTCAAACCAAGGGCAGGTTATCCTGCCCTTTTGCCTTTTAACTGCGGGAAGGGACAAATGAGCCAAACAAAACGCGCGTTAATTATCGGTGCTTCAAAGGGGATTGGACTGGCGGTGGTGCAGCAACTGCTGGCTGATGGCTGGGACGTTACGGCGACTTATCGCAGCACTGCCGTTTCCTATCAGCATGAAAAACTGCGCTGGCTGCCACTGGATATCACGATTGCCACACAGCGTGAGCAATTACTTCAGCAGCTCAAAGGCGAGCAGTTTGATCGCGCGCTGATCAATGCCGGGATTCTCGGCCCGAATTCAATGGAATTGATCGCCACTTCCGATGATGAACTGATACAGCTGTTTATGACCAATAGCGTTGCGCCCGTGCGCATGGCGGAAGGTCTGTTGCCGTTGCTGACGGAAAAACAGGGGGTGCTTGGTATTACCACATCTCGTCTCGGCAGCCTGACGGAAAATGCGGAAGCGCTTCGCCCTTACTACTCAGCCAGCAAGGTGGCACTGAATATGCTGAGCCGTGCACTACTGCAGCAGATGGATCTGCGTGGTACAACCTTGCTGTCACTGCATCCGGGCTGGGTGAAGACCGATATGGGTGGGGATGATGCGGATATTACTGCAGTAGAAAGTGCTCAGGGATTAGTGGCGCAGATGAACCGTTTTGCCGGGCAGGGCGGACATCACTACGTTGATTACAGCGGCAGGCAATTAGCCTGGTGATAGTGAGCGCCTGCTGACCGATGCCAGCAGGCGACATCCTTATTCGTCGGGCTGGTAGTACTGCACACCAATTTCAATGCGTTCGCGCCCGCTGGCCACGCGATGGCGATTGCTGTCGCGTAGCGAGTAGATGCAGCCGCAGTACTCCTGCTGATAGAAACGCTCGCGCTTGCTGATCTCGATCATACGCGATGATCCACCACCTTTGCGCCAGTTAAACTCCCAATACAGCATGTCGGGATAATGCGCTGCTGCACGCACACCGCAGTCATTAATCTGCTTCATGTCCTTCCAGCGCGAAATGCCCAGCGAACTGGTGATCACCGGGAAGCCATTTTCATGTGCATACAGCGCAGTACGTTCAAAGCGCATGTCGAAACACATGGTGCAGCGTACGCCACGCTCCGGTTCCCACTCCATGCCGCGCGCCCGATCAAACCAGTTATCTTTATCGTAATCGGCATCCACGAAAGGCACACCGAACTGCTCAGCAAAGCGGATGTTCTCCTCTTTACGCAGCTCATACTCTTTCAGCGGATGAATGTTTGGGTTGTAGAAAAAGATGGTGTAATCGATACCGGAAGCCAGCATCGCTTCCATCACTTCTCCCGAACAAGGGGCGCAGCAGGAGTGCAACAGCACTTTATTGTGACCGTTGGGTAAAGGCAGAGGTTGGCGTTTGAAGGTGTCAGACATAAGAAAAAATGGTTAATGAGTGTTGGCCGAAGTGTAAGTCGATATCGCGCCGGACGCAAAAAGAGTAAACAAAAAAGGCCGCGATCGCGGCCTTTCAGAATTGCGTCAGAAGAAATTATTCAGTGACTTTCTTCTTCAGATCGCTGGCACCTTCTTTGGTTTTATTCCAGCCTTTGTTCGCACCTTCTTTGGTGGCATCCCACCCTTTTTCAGTGCCTTCTTTGGTTTTGTTCCAGCCTTTCTGTGCGCCTTCACTCACTTTGCTGCTGGTACTGTCGCTTTTACCCTGGACAGCATGTTTGGCTTTCAGCTTCTGCTCTTCGCCTTGATGCTGCGCCTGATGCAGCTTCTCTTTCGCAGTGTCAGCGCCCGCTTGTGCGTTCGCGACGGTTTCGTCAGTTGCATGTGTAGTGGCGGCAAAAGCCGAAGAAGCCAGCAGCAGGGCAGATACAGCAATAATTGTCTTTTTCATGAATATTCCCTCATCAATCGCTCTATGAGTTATGAGCGTAGTTAACAATGGCACGCTCAGCCAGAATTGGCTCCAGGAATAACCTTAATTGAATCATCGGGTTTGCCCGGTGAAAAAATGTGCGCTGTGGCCCGCTAGGGATTGGATAGCCGCTGTGCCAGCCTTTCGAGTTTTACCGTCAGCCACAGAATCACCGCCACCAGCACAATGGTCAGGGCGGAACCATCGGCAATGCTGCCACGATCGGTCAGGCTGAAAATCGCCACCGGCAACGTGGTCCAGCCCGGCGGATAAATCATTACTGTGGCGCCAAGTTCGCCCATCGACAGTGACAAACTCAGTGCCAGCGCGGACAACATCCACGGCATCAGCAGTGGCAACGTAATATAGCGCAGGCGATACGCAGGGGACGCGCCCAGACTCGACGCCACGTTCTCGATATCAGCGGAAATACGCGCCAGCCCGGTAGAGAGGTTACTGAAGCTAAAGGCGGATATCAGGACAAAATGCGCGACCAGGACGATCCACACGGTGCCGTTCATCTGCAACGGCCCCTGACTGAAGGCCACCAGAATGCCCAATCCCACTGACACAGAGGGCACAGCGCTGGGCAGGAAGAAGATGATGCCGAGACGCTTTTGCCATTGCACACTGTATTGACGCAGTGCCAGTGCCGCCCAGCAGCCACAAAACAGGGCAAACAGGCTAGCAGCAAATCCCACTACCAGGCTGGAGAACAACGCATCCCAGGCGGCTCCTCTAAAAGCGTTGATGAAGTGATCAACAGTAAAGCCTGATGGCAAAAAACCATTCCACTGCTGGCTGAAGCTGGAAAGCAGGATCACCATCAGTGGCAGAAGGAAGAACAGGGTAAACAGCGTGACAGCAGCAGCGCTGGTCAACCTGCGAGCGCTGCGTGACCAAACTAGCATGATGAGCTCCTTGCGCCAGCGCGACCGGCCGCGAGGCGATACAACAGAAACAAGCCAAGCGACAGCAGAATATTGATAACGGCAATGGCGCAGGCGCTGGCGTAATCGGATTCAAGAATCGCCTTGCTGTACACCATCATTGGCAGGGTATTCACACCTTTAGCGCCGATAAACAGCACGATGCCAAACTCATTGGTTGCCAGCAGCAAGCACAGACTGCCGCCCGCCAGCAGTGCGGGCAGGGCCGCAGGGAAAATCACCTGAGCGATAACGCGTAGAGGATGCGCACCCAGCACGCTCGCGGCTTCTAATTGGCTTCGGTCCAGTTGGCGCAACGCAGCCATCAGCGGGCGCATCACCAGGGGCGTGAATACCGTGATTTCCGCCAGAATCACCCCCGGCATGGAGTAGAGGAAATCAATCGGCGGCAATTCGAAATGAAACAGCGCCATCAGCCCGCCATTCAGTAAACCGGCGGACCCATAAATAAAGGTGAACGCCAGGGTGATAAGAAAGGTCGGCAGCGCGATAAAGGTATCGATCACCAGGCTGATAAACCGGCTGCCGCTGAAGGGGATAAAGACCAGAATCAGAGACATCACGCTGCCTAACAGTAAGCAGCCGAAGGTAGTGAACAGCGCGATTTGCACGGTGTTCAGCAATGCACTGACAAAACGGCGTGATTCCAGCACCTGCAAAAATGCAGCGAAACTGCTGTGGCCGCTGTTGTCCTGTAGCGCCTGTTGCACTATCAGCAACAGTGGATAGAAGAACAACGTGGTGAGCACCAGCAGTGGTAACAGCAAGCTGCCATGACGTTGAAGCGCCAGGCTGCGCCGTAATGGGCGCAGTACAGGGAGGGTGTCAGACATGCTCAACCTCCAGCAACACCGCATCTTCCGGTTCAAACCACAACGTCAACGCATCCCCCACTTGTGGCAGAGGATTGAGTTGCGTCAGCACCACGCGCACTGTTTCCCCCGCGACATCACATAAAAGGTGGGTGAGATCGCCTTGCCAGTGCAGTGATTGCAGAGTGGCATTCAGGCGATTGCTGCGTGGCGAACGTGGCTGCAACGTAATGTGCTGCGGGCGTACGCAGAGTAACTTGTTGCGGCCGCGCATGTTGCCCGACGTACAGGCGTTGACCAGCGTACCGCCACAACTGACGCACACTTCACCTGATTGCTGTTGCACCTCCAGCGCGGTGGCTACAAGGATGTTGGCGCGTCCAAGGAACTCCGCGGCAAAGCGATTGGGCGGGCGCTGATACAGCGTGTGCGTTTCGCCGTACGCCACCATCGAACCCTCTTTCATGATGCCGATTTTATCCGCCAGCGTCAGGGCTTCGGTCTGATCATGAGTGACGTAAAGGATAGTAAGTTCAGGTAATTCCCGGTGCAACCGCGCGATTTCCTCCACCATGCTGTGGCGAATCTGTGCATCCAGTGCTGATAGCGGCTCATCCAGTAGCAACACTTGCGGACGCGTGGCGATAGCGCGGGCAATCGCCACGCGCTGTTGCTGGCCGCCAGAAAGCTGGTGCGGGTAACGAGTGGCGAAATCACGCATTCCCACCATCTTCAGGGCATCCTGCACGCGCTCAGCGATAAGCGCACCGGGCTGCTTTTGTGCACGCAGACCGAACGCTACGTTGTCCTCCACTTTCATGTGCGGGAACAAGGCATAGTTCTGTACCACCATGCCGAGTCCGCGCTGATAAGGTGGTAATGCACTGATATCGCGATCGCCCAGCAAAATGCGCCCCCCTGCGGGAGGCACAAAACCTGCAATCGCACGCAATACCGTGGTTTTTCCCGAGCCGGAAGGCCCAATCAGTGCCAGCACTTCACCGGGTTCAATGGTAAGGGTGAGCGGTTTGAGCACGACCTGGTCGTGATAAGCCACACGCAAGTTGTCCAGCACGATGCCCGAGGTGTTGGCTGCGATATCCGGCGCGGCGACAGAGGTTTTCATCAGCATCACGGGTTACTCGCTGTCAGTCACGTTGTGCCATTGCGCGATATCGGTTGAGAGTGAATTTGCCACCTCATTCCAGTCTGGCTGCCACACTTTCACGCCCTGTAATGCGGCTGTTGCTTGCTGATAGTTGCTGTCATCCGGCGTGATATCACGGCGAACGGGCATGCCCCATGCCAGAGAGCTGACCTGCATTTGCGCGGCGTTATCCAACAGGAAGTTGATGAGTTTTTTACCGTTCTCGCTTTGTGGCGCGTTTTGCACCAGACCAATCACATAGGGCAGGGCCAATGCGCTGCGTTCACCCTGAGCATCCGCTGGCCAGAAAATCTGGATATTCGGGTTTTGCTTCATTTGCGACAGGTTCATCTGAAGGTCACCGTTCGCCACATACAGCTCGCCTTTATTCACCAGGGCAGTCAGTTTGCCAGTGGAGGCGGATGGACCCACGTTGTTAGCTTGCAGCTTACCCAGATAATCGAAGGCAGCGGGTTTGCCACCAAAGCTGTGGAACGCTTGCAACATGACTGCGGTGCCATCGCCGGCCTGACCAGGCGTAGAGTATTGCAGCTTGTTCTTGAAGCGGTTATCGAGCAGATCCTGCCAGCTGGCAGGGGCGGATTTCAGTAACTTGCGGTTGTAGATGAAGCTCAAATAGTTGTTCACCAGAGGCACATAACGCGCGGTGGATCCGGGAATTTGCGCGGCGGCATCCGGCGTGAAATCGGCTAATAAGTCGTTGCTGGCGGCACGTTGGATGAACGGTGGCACGGTCACTAATACATCTGCCTGAGGATTACTGCGCTCTTTCGCCAGGCGTTCGACAATCGCCCCTGATCCGCTCTCTACGTACTGCACTTTGATTCCCGTGGCTTGCGTGAACGCGGCAAATTCTGCCTGGTACCAGCTGTTTTCCCCATCGTGCAGGCCATCGGCTGAGTAGACGGTGACAACCGAATCTGCCCAAACCGGGCTTGAAGCAACAGCAAGAGCGGACAGCAAAGCAAGGTGAGAGAGTTTCATCTGTTGGGCCTCGTAGCGTGTGAAAGTTAATCTGGTATGTACCAGAATTGCGTTTAACGCTAATCGGCATATGTGACAGAAAAATGAAGCAGGCAAAAAAAAGCCCCGCTCATCACTGAGCAGGGCTTTTTTATTCGCAGGGATTAATGAGTGTCCACCTCGATCCGCAGGCTGTCATGGCGCCAGAACTCAATATCGTAATCGAGTACGCGACCATGCTGGTCGTAATTGAGTCGACTCAGTTGCAGCGCCGGCAAGCCTTCCATAATCCCCAGCGCGGCCGCGGCATGTGCCGGAATGGAAGTTGGGTAAAAGGTCAGATGCATGCTGGTGTAAACCAGGTCGTAATGGCTTTGATAGACCTCGGTCAGACTGCCATTGAGGTCGTGACGCAATAGCTCAGGGACCCGCGCGGGCAGGCAATGGTTTTCGCAATAACAGATAGCGCGACCATCGGCGTAACGCAGGCGCGCGAGCAGATAAATCTGGTCGAATGGCTGCAATTCCAGTGGCTTCATGACATCAAGCGGCACGGTAGTCAGGCGGCCACTGAGCAATACCGTTTTCGGCTCACGACCCTGTTCAAGACAGAGTTTGTGGAAGTTGGTGTTCTGTGTGGGATCAAGCCAAAGGCGTTCCGGAGTGACAAACCAGCCACGGCGATCGGAGCGATAAATGACGCCGCTCGCCTCCAGCTGTGCCAGACTTTCGCGGATGGTGGTGCGGGTGGTGGAGAAGATCGCACACAGCTCGCGCTCTGACGGCAATTTATCACCGGTTTTCAACGCACCACTTTGAATGCGCGCCTGAAGCTCGGCCTTGATCAGCAGGTATTGAGGGATATCACTGGTTAACGATTTCATGCGGATTCGCTGTAGTTTTTTAAGACGTAATTATACATGCCCAGATGAATTTTTTGTTGCAGTGGCGATTTCTCCTTGTGGTGGCGAAAGCGATTCTCTAATAATAAATGCCATCTGGTATATACCAATGGTGAAAAAATGACTTCCCGTAATTACCTGTTGCTCACACCCGGTCCACTGACCACCTCTAAAACCGTAAAAGAAGCCATGCTCTCTGACAGTTGCACCTGGGATGATGATTATAATCTTGGTGTGGTTCAGACCATCAGGCAGCAGCTGGTCTCATTAGCGACGCCGGCTGCGGGGTACACTTCTGTGCTGTTGCAAGGCAGCGGCAGCTATGCCGTGGAAGCGGTGTTAGGCAGTGCGATTGGCGATGCTGGCAAAGTGCTGATTGTCAGTAATGGCGCGTATGGTGCGCGCATGATTGAGATGGCATCACTGATGGGCATCGCGCATCGTGCCTATGATTGTGGTGAAGTGGCACGCCCGGATGTGGCTGAGATCGAACGCGTGCTGCGCGAAGACCACAGCATTACGCATATCGCCATGGTGCATTGTGAAACCACCACCGGCATGCTGAATCCGATTGCCGAGGTGGCAGCCCTGGCCCGGCAGTACGGCAAGATCTACATCGTCGATGCGATGAGCAGCTTTGGCGGTATCCCGCTGGATGTCGCAGCACTCAATATCGATTTTCTGATCAGCTCTGCCAATAAATGCATCCAGGGCGTACCCGGCTTTGGCTTTGTTATCGCGCGCCAGAGTGAGCTGGAAAAGTGCAAAGGGCGCTCCCGCTCCCTCTCACTGGATCTCTATGCGCAGTGGCACTGCATGGAAGAGAACCACGGCAAATGGCGCTTCACTTCACCCACGCACACGGTGCTGGCTTTTGCTCAGGCACTTAAAGAGCTGGCGGAAGAGGGCGGTGTGGCGGCTCGCCATTCACGCTATCGCCATAACCAGCTGAAGCTGGTGGCTGCAATGCGTCAGTTGGGCTTTGAAACCTTACTGGAAGATGCGATGCACTCGCCCATCATCACCGCGTTTTACTCTCCCAAGGCCGAAACCTATCGATTTGCCGATTTTTATCAGCAATTAAAAGCTCAAGGCTTTGTGATCTATCCCGGCAAGGTTTCAAAAAGCGACTGCTTCCGCATCGGCAACATCGGTGAGGTATATGCAGCGGATATCACCGGCCTGCTCAACGCCATCGAACATGCCATGTATTGGAAAAAATGAGGACATACCATGCAACGTACTAGCGCCGTGATTCTGGATTGGGCGGGCACCACCGTGGATTTCGGCTCCTTCGCACCCACGCAAATTTTTGTCGAAGCCTTTCGTCTGGCATTTGATATGGAAATCACGCTGGAAGAAGCACGCGTGCCGATGGGGCTGGGAAAATGGCAACACATTGAGGCGCTCGGCAAGTTGCCAACCGTGGATGCGCGTTGGCAACAGCGCTTTGGCCGGGCGATGAGCAAGGAGGATATCGACGCTATATACCAGGCTTTTATGCCGCTGCAAATTGCCAAAGTGGTCGATTTCGCCCAACCTATCGCAGGGGTGATCGAGGTGATAGCCCAGCTCCGCGCCAATGGCATCAAAATCGGCTCCTGTTCTGGTTATCCGCGTCCGGTGATGGAGCGACTGGTGCCCGCCGCTGCCGAGGCAGGTTACGCGCCAGATTACTGGGTGGCTGCTGACGATCTTGCGGCTGGAGCGCGTCCTGGTCCGTGGATGGCTCTTCAGAATGTGATTGCACTGGGCATTGATGCGGTCGGTCACTGCGTAAAGGTCGACGACGCCGTACCAGGCATAGAAGAAGGGTTACGCGCCGGGATGTGGAGCGTTGGTCTGTCGGTGTCCGGGAATGAATTTGGTGCGACCTGGGAAGAATATCAGCAGATGGATGGTGCTGAGATTGCGCGTCGCCGTGAAGTGGCGCAGCAGAAACTGAACACGGCGGGAGCGCACTATGTTATCGATACGCTGGCGGATTTACCGACGGTGATCACAGATATCAATGCCCGACTGGCGCGGGGTGAACGGCCTTAATTTATCGGGGCGGCGAAGGTGTGATGCGCCGCCCCTTTTTTTAATTAAGTCGTTTACCTCGTCATCATGACCGGATATTTTTTGTGGGTAATGGCAATCTGGAACATATCCTCATGGAAAAGAGACGATGACTAAGACGGTTGAAATTTATTAAAGAAACCTTTAATGCCTAAAATATATAGGGCGTTATTTCCATATGCTTACAAAAACAGCTATAAAAATGAGTAAAACACAGCACGCGAAACTCATAATGCACGCGTAATAAAAAGGTGAAAGCCAGTTAGTGAGTTTGCGCGTGGTATTGTCAAAAAATTGGTAAGCCAGGCTATCTCTCTCAAGGAAAAGTATCTTTTTATGATCTTTTAGTTTCATGAAAAAATAAGCCATGGGCGCTGCGCCGAAATAACCTGTTAAGCAATGAAATGAGTAAGGCGCTGGGAAGACATACTCTTTTTTGAAGCGTGCGATAAGTGAGTGATATTTCTTTCTATTAACGGTGTATAGGATTAGTGAGGTAAAAAAAGAAATAACGGAGACTAAAATTAGTATGAGAATAACGTTCTTCATTGTCATCTAAATATCCAAATATTTGTAAAGAGTTTCCATGCTCCAATCTGCCGCTTCACTACCCGCGAGACCTCCAGCAATTGAGCCCACCGCTGCACATGCTACTCCCCCAATTCCGGCAGTAGCAATACCTATACCCACACAAACACCCACGCCTGCCGTAGCACCGATTGCCCCACCACTAATTCCACCAATGGTAGTTAAGCTGAACTTAGAATACTCTTTAACTGCGACTTTTTTGCACTCATTTTCTCTACCAGTCGTGCAAGCATTTACAACTTTATTCGTAGTGTTAGCTAATGAAAAACCAATGCCAATGTACCCCCCTCGCTTTAGAAAACGAGCTGCTTTTGCTGCATTTCCAACATAACTTGCAAATGATCATCCAATGGAACTCGTAAGCACTGAGGTTAGTGGAATCTTACTGAGCATTCAGATTGTTCTGGTAATTGTTGACGATGAGGCAACCTGAGAGAGTTATATGCTTTTATGGCGTTATAGTTTGGATTGATTATTTTTACGAAGGTAAATAATCTTGGGGGCATGTTCACAACTTACAATCGTTTTAGTGAGCCATAGTGAAAGTGGAAGTTGTTCTATGGCTCAACTAAGGTTCTATTTGAAATTGAATTGTCCTTTCACCAAGGCATCATAAATTTGTCATAATTTATTTTTCAATTTCAGGACTATTCTTCATCCCGCTCCTTTGCGGCACGCTGGCGGTCGTAATACTCATCCTCAGCAGAGATGATTTCGTCCAGCAGGGAATCCATATCTACAGCATGAACTTCTTCCACAAACAGACCGGTTAAAACGGTTTCAGGCGTTAACTTGCCGTCTTCAAATAGCTGCCAGATCTCTTTGGCATAGCG
The DNA here is from genome assembly GCF_016625195.1 of Erwinia sp. S63. Classification (GTDB taxonomy): domain Bacteria; phylum Pseudomonadota; class Gammaproteobacteria; order Enterobacterales; family Enterobacteriaceae; genus Pantoea. The sequence goes on along the minus strand of NZ_JACVUP010000017.1, from coordinate 78,498 downwards.
CGTCTCCAGAATCTGCGGCGCGAACTGCCCGTAGTATTCGGTGATGTTATTCACATCGCGCTCGAACATTGATTCGGCGTGGTTGTTTGCTGAGGCATCCACTGCTTGCGGCAGGTCGATGATCACCGGCCCATGCTCATCTTGCAGCACGTTAAACTCTGACAGATCGCCATGCACAATGCCGGCACATAACATGCGCACGATATTGCGAATCATGGTGGCGAAATCAGTCAGTGCTTCCTCTTGCGACAAAATCACATCGCTCAGACGTGGTGCCACGGCACCTTCAGCATCAGTGACCAGCTCCATTAACAGCACACCGTCAAGGCACATATAGGGTTCAGGCACGCGAACGCCTGCTTTGGCCAGTCGGAACAGCGCGTCAACTTCTGCGGTATGCCAGACTTCCTCTTGCTGCTTGCGGCCGAATTTGGAGCCTTTCTGCATAGCACGCGCACTGCGGGAGTTGCGAACTTTGCGCCCCTCCTGATATTGCACGGCCTGCTTAAAGCTGCGCTGAGAAGCTTCTTTGTAGACTTTAGCGCACTGGACTTTGCCGCCGCACATGACAGTGTAAACGTCAGCTTCTTTGCCGCTCTTCAAGCGCTGAAGCACGTTATCAATCAGGCCGTCATCGACCAGCGGTTGGATTCGGTTTGGAATTTTCATGCGGCTTTATACCGCATTTCAGGGGACTCACGCATTAAGAACATGGGGCATAACTGAAGAAAAGCCAGACGCGTGTCATTATGAGCAGGGGATGGATTCAGTATCACCCTACCTCTCATTTCTCTAGCGAGATTTGACGTACTGTTATCAGGAATTCACGCGCGGTGGTGTCCCAAAGCTCAGGTGAGAAATCAAACTCATAGCGTCGCTTGAACTCTACCTCTACGCCATCATCATAGGCGGAGATAAAATCATCGACTTCTTCAACGAGATCTTTGAGCATCCAATCTGGGGCTGTTTTTTTGAAGAGCCTGACTATGCCTTCAACTGTGTCTTCACCATCATTAATGATGTCGGCGTCCTGATTGAAATAACCGAAAATCAGTTGATCAAGAAAGTGGAAATTTTGCATTTTGCACCTTAAAGAGACGGGAACGCGGTGAGAATGTAGTAAGGTTTGCCGTTAAATTGTTGAAATTCAATAACCACTCTCACATTTGTCATGGCTATCCGTTGGCTGTCTCCTCGTTTGAAGCCGTAGCCAATAGTTTTCCCTGCTGCATTACGAACAGTCAGTCTGACACCTTTCTTGCCACCTGAGAGAACAGACTTTATGACGGCTCTATTAGCAAAAAGCGCTCTCGATATTGCTTCCTCTGCTATCTGCAGGTTAGTAAAAGTGGTAGAGAACGTTAAACGCTTATTGGTTTCAAAACGGGCTAACAACTCTGCATCGCTTTTGCCAACGTGTGTGGAAAGCGTATGCCCTCCGGGTTTTAAACCCGTCATCGATTCATGCTCAATCAGTTTGATGCGACCCGCTCTCACCGATGCTATCCGGGTTGCACCAATACCAAATGCAAATCCTAGTGGAACAGCGATGTCGACAGTCAAGCCGATTTTCATCGCAGTTTCGTCATCCGCGCCAAAGGATTTTGCAATGGCCTCAGCTGCTTTGTACGTTGCCGTTCGGGTATTTCTGCCCACGATAATCTGATTAGCAGCAGCATGAATACTGTCGAGACTATGTGCCCCAACAACAACGTATCCTGCTTTAGTCAGTCCAGTCGGTTCAGGCGCGATACACAGCGCAGCGGCACCAGCCAACTCAATTGAACCCATAATCAGCCCCAGTCCACCATATAACCGATTACTTGTGGTTTCTGCTTCCGTTACGGTTTTATCAGCAAGAGCGGCTGCAAGTTGAACAGGTGACATGGCAATCTTTAAGCCATCATCCATTACGCCTCCTTGTGTGGTTAAAAAATAAACAAACCGAGTGCATTCAATTGTGTGATACAGGCGCTCTTATAAAAACAAAAAATAATAGTAGTAAAAGGTTTCCGCGTTGTTACAACGATGAGCAGGTCAATAGACTTAAACCTCTAAATAATTTCCGCTCTTGACACTCCGCGGATGTTAAAATCAACAACCATATCTCAACTCTCAGATTTCCTTAGCTGGAAGGGCAACATTATCCATACGCCAATGGTTAGGGAAGACAGGGGATGAGGTATAAAGATGCATCTGCCTATTGAAAACAGTAAAAAAGCAAATTTTTGATGGTATGAGCGTTCGCGAGCTAGCGCGGCACTGTTCTGCTAATCACTTGGGCAATTCTTCCTGTGGTGCAAAGACGGTGGAAGTGGGGCTCAAAGGTTGCCTGACGAAACTTCACTGTATGACAAGGTGATGCGCTACAACGCACGACGCGGTTTGTATAACTCCCCTGTGGCTTATCCATGGCAGGAAAACCTCCATTACTGGATGATCTCAAGCCTCTACAGCCAGATGCACACCAAAAGCCTCAGCGAGTCAAAGCTGCGTACAAAATGTCATGTCGAGTTGAGTAAGATGAGTAAACGGATAAAAGCTGGCGAGTGCATTCTTCCGCCTCGACCTCAGATTAAAAAGTTGTACGTGCCTATAAGTACTGAAAAGGAGATGGCACATATTGGACAGTTGAAAATTTTGTTAAAAAGGAGTATCACTAGCTTGTAGATTTAATTAATAATGAGGTTTAGTTAAAAATCCCACGTTAAACTATTTATTAAGTCTAAATATATTTTATATAGGTCAGTAGAGTAAGCGAAAAAAACCCTAAAAAAAGCTTGAACTTTTGAATAAAAAAAGCATATTGTATCATTGTAGTGATTTTATTTTATCCTGTTGCAATAGGCCAAGTGTTATCCTCAATGTAAATTGAAGAAGATTCACTCTTCTACATTCATGTTCTATTGTTTTTCAATTTATTTTTTTGTCGATTGAAATGATATAGATTTAATTAAAAGTTGAATGCCTACATAAAATTTTTAATGAAGCCGTTAAGTTGAAGGGGTTTAATTAATCTCAGCGGATGTGTTGAATTTATCAAACTGGCTATATAAAAAGGAATGGTATGGAAGATTTGAAGATTTTGGTTATTGAAAGAAGCGCGAAAATATTAGAAGATACTAGGAATCTTATAACATTAAGAATTGACACATGGAATGACTATAGTTTTGAAACATTATTTTATATGGACTATAGAGACTCAAATGGAATTACCCATCAGTTGGGAACTGTAAAAATTGGATTCATAGGACAGGAAACTAGTATTTCAACGCATAAAAAAATTGGCAAGAAAAAAATATCAGCGTTAGAAAGCAATTTCTTTTCTTTGGGGACAGGGCCGGAATATTACGAGGCGATAATGCTGATCCCGCTTCAGACAAGGGAGGAAATTTTAGAGAAAATGAATGATGTGGTTGTTAATAAAAAACTATTGCGAGAGGTTATCAAGGAACAAGTATTTAAATATTCCATGCTAAGGTCTATAAATATCAACACAATCAAAGGTCAATTTGCAAGAATACTATCTAATCAAGGCGCTTTGACAGATTTCGATTTTACTTATAATCGAGAAGGTCATGAATGGTTTTCAGACTTAGAGCTTCGATTTAAAGTTAAGCCGCATGTTTTACCCCAAACAAATATACATACTATAATTGGGCGAAACGGCGTTGGGAAAACAACTTTATTAAATGGTATGATAAATGATATTTTAAAGAAAAAGAAAAATTCAAACTCTTATTTTTATGATAATGACGGTATGAATAAAATAGGGAAGGACTATTTTAGTACCATCATATCTATATCTTTTAGTGCGTTTGATCCATTCATTCCACTTGAAGACCAAAATGATTCGTCTAAAGGAACCTGTTTTTACTATATTGGACTTAAAAAGCCGAACAGCGATAGAAAGGGTTTTACTCTTCGAACAGATAAAGAAATTCGGCAATTATGTGCTGAGAGCCTAAATATTTGTTTTTCGGATGAAGGTAGTAAAAAACTTTGGTTGAAATCTATAAGGAATTTAGAGTCAGATAATAACTTTGCTGAGTTAGAACTATCCATGCTCGCCTCGATGGATAAATTAGAATGTACCAATGCATGTATCGAGAAAATGGAAAGTATGAGTTCTGGACATGCCATAGTTTTTTTGACAATAACGAAATTAATTGAAAAAACTCAACAAAAAACACTGATTTTATTTGATGAGCCAGAGAGTCATCTCCATCCTCCTCTGCTTTCTGCTTTAACTCGCTCATTAAGTGATTTACTTGTTCAGAGGAACGCTATTGCAATTCTGGCAACGCATTCCCCTGTGGTTCTGCAAGAAGTTCCAAAATCTTGCAGTTGGGTTATCTCCCGATTTGGAAGGGAAATGGCGTATTCAAGGCCTAATATTGAGACTTTCGGTGAGAATGTTGGACTACTGACAAAGGAAGTATTCCAGCTTGAAGTAGAACGCTCTGGATTTCATAAGCTATTAAAGGAAAGCGTTGAGGAACATGAATCTTTTGATGACATTATGGATGATTATAAAAATAGGATTGGATTTGAGGGGCAGGCATTATTAAGGAGCATGATTTATCTGAAAGAATTTGATAATAAAAAAACATTTAAAAAAGAGGGTGAGGGTTTTAACGATGATTAAGTTGCCTCTTCCAAATATTACTTGCCCTGATATATTTTCCGCATGTTTAAGTTCAGTGCCTAATAATGATGAAGGTGTGGCTTATGTCAATAAATTAAATGGGGCTAAAACTAATACGACATCAGAATGGCAATTGTTCGACACTAGGGCTCCAGCAGTTGATTTACATTTGTTTAGAGCAGCAATGTACGGGAATAAAAATCAACTAACCATTGGGGATGTTACTAAAAATGAATTTGTAAATCTTTATACTGAGTATATGGTTAAGGGAACAGAACAAGCTCGTGGTGTTTATGACGTTATCAGAGCTAACACCACTGGAAAATGTCCTCTTTGTGGTATTGCCCCGGTTTATACAATTGATCACTATTTACCTAAGGCTAGATATCCAGCTTTTTCAATTCATGTAAACAATCTTGTTCCAGCATGTGATGCATGTAACAGAGGAAAAGGCTCAGGTGTTTATAATTCAAAAGAAAGCCAGCCATTACATCCGTATTATTCGGCTGATCATTTTTATAATACCAATTGGATTAAAGCAAACTTGATAAAGACTACTCCACTAACTTTTAGTTTTGAACTGGATCCTCCTCCGGGATGGAATTTAACGGACTTAGCGCGAATTAAAGCACATTTCGAAGATTTCGATTTGGCTACAAAATACAGTACCAATGCATCACTAATGTTGACACTGATGAAAAGTATCATAAATGATGAGCTAGTGTTAAGCCAAAATCCATCCGCCGTAAGCAATATTTTGTTGAGATATTCTGCGAATGAGAAGCCTAATTCAACATTAAAGGTAATAATGTTTGCAATGGGTAACGATATTGAAGTATGTAGCGGAATGTATTTATAGCAACATAAAAATGTTAACTATATGAAATAATATACAATGATTATCAAGATAGTATTAAAGAAATAAATTAAATCTATCACAATCTCGCGAAGTAATATTAATAGGGAGAAAGATTTGATATGAAAAAACCCTTAAGCCTCGGGTTAGTAAGATTTATTAAGAAATAATATAAACCTCAAAATATCAACTGTCAGCAGAGATAAAGCGTGTCCGTTCCAGTGGTTCTCCATTTTGGCTATCACCCAGGCATTTTATTTAATCGTACAAGGTCGGTGAAAATGATGCTGCAATATTACCGGACGAAAATGAACTGTATGAAATGGTCATGCGATACAGTGCACGTCGTAATCTGTATAACTCCCCTGAGGCTTGTCCATAGCAAGCTAGTGCCCGTTATTAGGCTACTACAAGCTTATGAGGGCAGATGCATGCAATTGTCTTCGTTGTACTGAATGTAAAAACTTAAAAGGTAGATTGAAATTGACAATATACTAACTGTCATAGTATTAATTCTGCCAGACTATTTCTGGTTGAAAGTTAAATGGAATTATTGGGTGGGAATAAAATGAATAAGTTTTCTAAATTTTCAGACAAAAATGTTGGCTTTACTGAAACTGAAAGAAAGTTATCAGAAATTTGCAGTAAGACGTTCCTAAAACTCTGGACATGGACCAGTCTATATAACGATGAAGGAATAAAGAAGAATGGGAAAGGTAACGAGATCTGTGACCTTCTTGTTTATTTCAGCAATACGGTTATAATTTTCTCGGATAAACATGTCACTTACACTGAGGATAGTGCAAAGAATATCCCAGAAGACGATGGAACATCAGTGGCTTGGAAACGTTGGAAAAGAAGGGCAATACATAGTTCTGTTAAGCAGATTGAAGGGGCTGAAAGTTGGATACGAACTCATTATGATCGCATTTATTTTACTGAGAAATGTCACGAGAGTGAAAGATTTCCTTTCATTCATAGTGAGAATATTTCTAAGTTAAAGATATTTCGTATTGCCGTTGCTAATGGTAGTCCATTACCTTTATTCTTGGGTGCTGGTATTGGTGATGCTATTAACACAGGTGTTAGGGATCGCCATGATAATTATGTTCACGTATTTGATGGGCAAACGATTGAAGCTTTAACTCAAGAGTTGAGTACTGTAAATGAATTTGTTAAGTATTTAGAAGAAAAAGAACGGATCGAAAAAGAAGGTTTTTTTCTGAAATATGAAAGAGTAAGTGAACTAGATCTGTTAGCTACCTTTCTTTTGAGCCCGTCCATCTCGAGAGGTGCAGGTTTATACGTTAAAGAAGATAAATTTAAAATCGAAAGCTATGATGAACTTAACAGCGCAAGTGATTACTTAAACGGAAAAGAGGAGGATAAAGTATCAATAATATTTGATGACATGATTGAGTCTATTTCTGCGCAGTTTATAAAGGGAACGGTAATATGCACAGGTTATTCCCAGTTTGAAGCTAACCAGAATGTATTGGAAATTCTCTGTAACTTCGATCGGTTGAGTCGAAGAGAACTTTCTAAAAGTATTGTTGCTAAGTTTAAAGAAACGTCCGGAAGAGCTATAAGTAGTCGTTCTATGTTACTAGGAGAGGACGACCAATCCTACACTAAAAATTCAATTTTTGCTGTGGTTATTTTCCCAAAAGCAGTTTGCAAGGGAATGACTAGGTTGGAGTATGAGAAAGAGAGAAGATTAATTGCGCAGGCCTACGCTACCTATTATCAATTAAAGATTGATAAAGAAAGAGATATCGTTGTCGTAGTGTTTGATAATATATTGGAGACGCCTGGTTCATGGGCTACCAACTATAAGAGTTTCATGGGGAGAGTATATAAGAAAGATTTTTCACTTGTTTATCGAGGTAAGACTAGCATTGTTGATGAAGATTTAAGCTTATTGCATAATATGCAACAAAAATGGGGCATACTAAAATCATCCCCAGTGAGAATGTTTTATGACCGTGCTTATCAGTTTCACGATTAAAATAAATCCTAACATACATAATAACACTAGTTAATCCCACTGGTTTTTCATGAACACTCTCGCCAGTGGCTAGTTATTGTTAATAAATGCCTCTTTAATAAATTCATCTTTGTTAAAATATTGCCCTGATTAGCTTGATGACCGCATATTTTATAATGGATTTACTACATAGAGATTGTCACAATCCTCAATATGTTATGCACCGTGGGCGGCCATGGAATTCTTCCTCTGGTACGCATGCTTAATTTGGACAATAATTTCTTGAGGATGTGATAACCCTAACTAAAACTACTTGGCTGATCGGAAGAGTAAAGTGCTCGCCTAAGCAGCTGATTTTATGGGCTATTTTATGTTAACCCTGCAGTTAGCTTATGATGAAGACGTCTAACCCATGTCAGAATTTGCAAATCCTATTAAGAAATTATCATGGATGACTCAGTAACCCTGATGTCAGGGTTTCGCGAATCAAGTGGCGGTAGACTACTAATGCATGCAAGCATTTCCTGCAAATGGACGATTAGAAGCGATCGGGCGCAGAACGCGCACTCCGAAGCATTTAACCTAATGCGAAACCGTAAGGGAACACTTCCACATATCATGGTCGTCACCGCTGAGCCTACTCCAAGCAGACTTGCCTCTATTGCTCTTGGAACAGGTGATACTGACTGCGTCTATCACTTTGCTCTTTATGAACTTCAGGCCGCAGTAAAACTTCTTGGTTTGACTGACGCCGCCGATATGCTTGCTGTAATGGTTAAGGGTAAAAGGCTTAAAGATATCTCAGATTTACCTCTTGATTTAGCAATCGAATAAAATAATAAAAGCGGCTTAAAGCCGCTTTTATTATTTTTTATCTTCACAAATGTGAATATATGAAGCAATTTTGGTTTTAGTTTTAGCGTCTTTGAAAAATCTATTGAAAGAAAAAGCTTCGTCATCTCTTTTTGCTTTTTCTACAACGTCATTAACATATTTAATGGCCGTTGATGTGATTTTTATTGCTTCCTGGTGGTCATGTCGATTAATACCTCTACAGTCGCATATTTGGCCAACAGCAAAAAGTGCATGATAGGCTCCATCAATCAAAAACATTTCGTTTGCAATGAACGGCACATCTTTCCTAATTGCAGACTGTAGCTTCTTCTTCTTGATTTCTATATTTGATAACACTTTAAGAGCCGATATTAAATGGTCTGCGGTTAATTCGTCTGTGAAAACGGTTTCGTATAGATCGGAAAAGATACGTCCTCGGTCTTTTTTTGCTACTTCAGGAAGCTCTAACGTATATGCCAGGTGCGCTTGACCAGCGCTTAATGCATCGACTCTTATGTTTTTAGCTTTATCTAGGTGTTGCCCATTCTTTCTTTCATAAGCAAATCCCATCCCTTCAAAGGCTTCAGCTAATTTTTTCTGAATTTCATCATTCGACCTTAAGTCTCTACTCTTGATCGGCGTTTGGCTGTTAGTTGACTCTGCTATTGCAAGGCTGACTGGTTGTGATTTTGTTTCGATAATTCTAACCAAAATCAAAACATCCTCAAGGCCATTATCTGACTTGGAAAATGCTTCAAACAGAGCATTTGAAGTTTGACCACCGTTAACTATTTGGATGTTTTTTAGTTCAACTAATGGGGCTCTTTTTGCTTTCATGTATGAAAATGAATCGCAGGTTATTGTAATACCATTGTTTAGGTACCAAAAAAGTGGGCCATCATCTGATAACGCAGTTTCAATTATTTTACGGTTGATCTTATTTGTTCTGCTTAAATAGACGCGAACGTTATCATCGAATATTTCTTCTCTAACTTCATTCGGGTTATTAGGGCTTCTTATGAGCCTGACAACTTCAGAAGCCTCAACAGTACAAATTAACCCTCTAATACTGCCATCGGTTCTATCAAAATAATCTTTATCAACAAGTTGAAGTTGATCGTCTATTTTAACCTTGTTACCATTTACAAAAATATTGACTATGGACGATAGACCATGATGATGAACGTTAATGTATTGATGTTTACCAAGTGTGGAATCGGCTCTTTCTTTCTCAGTCTCTTGCATTTCTAACGTGTTTCCACAGAAATGCATTTCAATCGAAATTGTACTTTTCTCAAGCAGTGACCATATTTCAACAACTTTGTTCCAGAGAAGAGGATTGCAAGTTTTCTGAAGATTTTTATTAAGATCTAACAAATCATCTAGGAATGAGGCCAGTTTGTCAATTTCCCCACTAGGGAAGTTTTTTTTGCTGTTTTCATACTTGTCTGCATATTTGAATTGAAATATATGAACAGCATTTCTTCCTTCTCGTTCATCTATATATATTGCATCAACACCTCTATCCATTGATCCATCTGTAATAGCATCTTCAGCTTCTTCATCAGAAATATTCAATAGAGAAGCAAGCATTAAAATAGGGAAAGCTTTTTGAGGTATATCAATGCCTGTCTCAGGGTCCAAATATGACTTGACCTTATGGTCAAGAGTGCTCCAGTCCAGAACATTTGTAGTCATGGGTTGTGTCCTTTAATTTAACTTTCTGAATATTATGATTTTATACAGGTGGGAGTGATTTCAATCAACATTTTCGTAATATTTTTTGCATTATTCTTGCTCTTTTTGTAAGAACAAGATGTCCGTTTTTTCGACACAAATCCTATCTTAGCTGTTGACGTGTAAGTGCTGAATTTATGATTTTTATAGATAGTAAATATGCCCTGTTTGTTAACTAGAGAAGAATTATACAAACTCGCATGGAGTAAATCTTTAGAAGAGATAACGGCTGATGATTATTTCAGTGTTAAATCTTTCATTGGACGTTGTATCGAGCTTGAGGTGCCGCGACCTATGTCGGGCTATTGGCGCGCGGTTGCGAAAGGTGCAGCTCCGCCTGTTCCTTCGTTGCCCCCTTATAAAAATAAGGAAAGTATAAATCCCCTCAATCAGCCTAATGTACAGCAAGCAGCTGAACCAGAAGGCGAGCAACCATTACCCTCCGGTCCAAAGTCAGTTCCGAAGGGCAGGCCCAAATCACCTAATCGCTCCATCCAGGGGGCGCAGTTGTTTTCCGCTACCAAAGAAATTTTGGTCAAATCTCAAATTACCGAGCTGGGCTATTACAAGCCGTCAAAGCGAAAACTACTCGATGTATATGTTATCGATACGGGGCTGAATGATGCTGAGGCTTTCCTGCTTAGGCTGTTTGCAGCAGCGGAGAAGGGTGGTTTGCGCATCAGGCTGGCTGATATGAGTGAAGGGCTGCACCGAAAAGATATCACTGTCAGTCAGGATGGTGGTCGGGTTTTCATGTTCTCATCACTCTGGAGGCCATCCAATGTGAGCGTCATCTGCATAGAAGGCTTAAATGTGGGTTTCTCGCTGGTGGAGATGACGGAAGAGGTACCGGCTAAACAGGTTAAGGGCCGTTATGTGCGGGACGAAAAGATGATCAACTGGTCCCGTGGTAAACACTCAGCCGACCTGAGTTACTACAGCCGGCGACATATCCCCAGTGGGCGATTCCGGATTCAGCTATACTCGCCGTATGAGCCAGAAGGATGGCATCAGGTTTCACACAAACCAAAAACTGTGGCCTGATAAGTCAGATACCCATAATGATTAAAGCGGCGCAGTCACCGCGCTGCAGCATTGCCCGGATAAACAGGCCTGAGTGGACGATGGTAAGCACTTTTCTCAACCCACCGGCCAGTGATCACGCGATATTACCGCCTCCTGTACGGCACCTTCATGTCAGCGTCAGCGTGTCATCCGGGCACATTCATGCCACCGCCCGGTGGGAGCTTCTGCGGACGTCCGGCAGCGTAGGGTTTGGAGTGCGTGTGACTTGCAGCGATGACGACATCGGGCATCTGGTCTTCAGTCGCGACGCTGACTTGCCTGAATGTACCTTCATGCTGCCTGAACCCGGGCGATACACCGTGGCCGTCTGTTCCGTCAGTGAGGTGGGACAAAGAAGTGAACCGGTGGCTACTGTCATTACCGTTGAAGCACCTGAGCCTCCTGTATCCGTCGACGTGACACCTGGCTATTTCCAGGTAACGCTTGTGCCGCATCAGACAGTTTATGACTCAAACGACACGTTTATGAATTCTGGTATGCCACTACACGTATGGTGAACGCGCAGCAGGCCGAATCAAAAGCACAATATCTGGGGGAAGGAAGCTGCTGGATAAAAGACAGTCTTAAGCCCGGATCCGATCACTATTTCTATATTCGTTCCGTGAATGCGTTGGGAAAATCTGCTTTTACCGAAAAACTGGCCAGCGCGAACGGCAAAGCTGAAGACTATCTGGAATTTTATAAGGGAAAAATCACCGAAACTCATCTCGGGGAAAGTTTGCTGAAACAGATGGAGGAGTTGAAGGAAGGCGCTGGAAAAATAGAAGAAATACAGAAAAGCTGGAAGGACATGGAAGGTCACCTGAAATTCAGTGGTCTGTAAAGCTACAGCAATTGAAAAACGGTCAGTACTGTATGGCCGGGTTTGGAATGGGTATTGAGGAAAAGCCCGAAGGGATGCAGAGTCAAATTCTGATGGCAGCTGATCGCGTGGCATTTGTGAATCCTGCAAACGGAGACAGCGTCCCCGCACTGGTGATTGAGCACGAAGAAATTTACTTTCGCGATGTGCTGATTAAACATCTTCGCGCGGTGAGTATCAGTAGTAGTGGGGCACAGCCGGTTTTCAGCCTGACGCCGGAAGGTGAACTTACGGCGAAGAAAGCGGACATTAGCGGAACCATTCATGCGATATCAGGTGAGCTTGATAACGTCCGGATTAGGGATAATTGCAGCATCGAAGGTGTTCTCGATGCGAAACAGATAACGGGTGATATTTACAACGTGCAGTCAGGCGGTGTGACACTGCCTAAAGGTGTCTTCAGTTGGTCGGATAAAGCGGGAGAGCATGTCTTATTCAGAATTGCTGGTGAATCTTTCGAGCGTGTTCTGGAAACCAATATGACCTTAACTGCAGAGTGCGTCAAAAACAGGCAAGAATTTAAGCTGGTGATGCGAAATCATATCAGGCCAGCTATCCATGAAGATCACGTGCTTGATTATGCGGATACCGGTAATAAGGGTAAGTCCCCGGGCATGAACTTCAGACTACATGGAATTAATTTACCTGCAGTCGGCCGCTCACAGGTACATGAATTGATTTTGATAGTAATTAATAGTGGGCGTCACAGTTGTGTTGTCTGCAAGGCTCCACCCGGGGAAGTACCAAAATTTACAGTCTATCGGGCAGGGCGCTCAATCGTTTCAGACGGAGAACGGTGAGGATTCATGGCGGGTAGAAACAAGAAAGCCCGCTTTCGCGGGCTTTCTGTCGCTCCAGAGCCGAGGCTCTTTTTACGAATCTTTCTTTGATCGGTTTCAGGCTGGTTCCTGCCCGATCGCAGTGGTTAACGTAATGACTTACAAGTCGTTGTCTTCCCACTATCCAACTTTTTTGGTGGAGCTGGCGGGAGTTGAACCCGCGTCCGAAATTACTACACCGTCGGTACTACATGCTTAGTCAGTCTTTACATTCGCCGGCCAGCTGCGGACAGACACGCCACTGACAAACTAGCCTGATTAGATTTAGTGCTTCAACCCCAGGCAAGGCATCCACACGATCTCTTTTGGGTTTGACCTCTCTTGATCCCCGTCTTAAGAGCGGAAGCTAGGGAGAGAGGGCTCTTGGCAGGTTATTAAGCTGCTAAAGCGTAGTTTTCGTCGTTTGCGACTATTTTTTTGCGGCTTTTAACGAGGCAAACCGCCCCTCGACATGCACCTAAGGCTTCACAATCCCGTCGAGTCCAGAATCAGCCCCAAGAACTTCTTATACTACAGAATAGTGACGGATGAATCCAGTGCTTAACGCTTTGAATTCTTCATAATACGTGCTTTATCCATCTGCCATTCGCGATCTTTCACATCGTTACGCTTGTCGTGTTCTTTCTTACCGCGCGCCACGCCGATCTTCAGCTTGGCCCAGGCGTTTTTCCAGTACATCGACAGTGCAACCACCGTGAAACCTTCGCGGTTGACACGACCGTAAAGCGAATCGAGTTCGCGCTGCTTCAGCAACAGCTTGCGGCTACGCGTGGGGTCACACACCACGTGCGTAGAGGCAACAGCCAGCGGCTGGAAAGTGGAACCGAAAAGATAGGCTTCGCCATCGCGCAGCAAAATGTAGCTGTCGCTGATATTGGCTTTACCGGCGCGGAGTGATTTAACTTCCCATCCCTGTAGCGACATCCCCGCTTCGAACTCTTCTTCAATGAAGTATTCGTGGCGAGCGCGTTTGTTGAGGGCAATAGTGGCTGAACCGGGTTTGTGAGCTTTTTTCTTTGTCATAGTGCGGCGTAGTCTACATCACTCAGTCTGTGGGCGCATCCCCCTGTCCTGGGGGCGGTAAAAAACACTCTATTTTAGCACAGCTGGCAAACCCGTGAATTTTGTTTGGTGTCCGAAAATGGTATTATTCAACGGTTTTGTGATGAACAGGAACCATTATGGCCCAGATTAGCCGTTCGGCGTTGGTCCCCTATAGCGCTGAGCAGATGTATCAGCTCGTGAATGATGTGGACGCTTATCCCCAGTTTCTTCCGGGCTGCACCGGCAGTCGCGTGCTGGATAACAGCGGAAATCAGATGACGGCAGCGGTGGATGTCTCGAAAGCGGGCATCAGTAAAACCTTTACCACACGTAATACCCTGATCAGCAATCAGAGCATTTTAATGCAGCTGGTTGATGGTCCGTTCCGCAAGCTGACCGGCGGATGGCACTTCACGTCACTGGGTGATGATGCTTGCAAAGTGGAGCTGAGCCTCGACTTCGAATTCACCAACATGCTAGTTGAAATGGCCTTTGGGCGTATCTTTAAAGAATTGGCCAATAGCATGGTGCAAGCGTTCAGTCAGCGTGCGAAAGAGGTTTATCGTGCCTGATATCACCGTTGAGATCGTCTATGCGCTGCCTGAAAAGCAGTATTTGCGTTCGGTAACCCTGGAAGAGGGTGCGACCGTAGAGCAGGCGATTAAAGCCTCGGGCTTGTTATCACTGCGCAAAGACATCGACCTTTCCAGCAACAAGGTGGGTATTTTCAGCCGGCCAGTAAAGTTGGGTGATGCGGTTCAGGATGGCGATCGTGTGGAGATTTACCGCCCATTGATTGCGGATCCTAAAGAGATGCGTCGCCAGCGAGCTGAACGTTCGGCGAGCAACAAATAGCGGAATCGCAGACACAAAAAAGGCGCTTAAGCGCCTTTTTTGTTGCCGCTCACTTAGCCTTCTTTGCCAGTGAGTTTCGGTTTGTTATCGATATTGGTCAGCGTACCGTTGCTGTCAAAGGTCAGCGTCAGGGTTTGCTGCTTCACGCCTTCATGGCCTGGTTCCTGACGGAACACGTAATACCAGACATTGCTGCCAAACGGATCGTGCATCATCGGTGTGCCGAGTGTGTAGGCAACCTGCTGCTGCGTCATGCCGGTGTGAATCTTCGAAACATCGTTGGCGACCAGGTAATTCCCCTGATTGATATCCGGACGATATACAACGCGCTCAAGGGTGGAACATCCGGCGGTCATCATCAACATTACCACTGCCGCGGCAGTCAGCGTTTTACAGCGCATCTATACATTCCTTTTCTGGGGCCAAACGCCTTTTGTCAGGCTGTTTTGTTGCCATCAAATTCTGAACTCTGCTTACGGCAGGCTTTATTATGGCGATATAACTGCCGATGATAATAAACCTTTGTCCTATTGGAAACCTCTACAGAGCAAGCATATGACCACCAGGCCAGAAAAAAGTGCGGAATCAGGCTGCTAAAAGTTCTTTTGCGTTGGCCAGCGTGTTGCGCGTGACTTCGCTACCGCCTAACAAACGTGCCAGTTCCTGCAGGCGGGCTCGTTTATCCAGCGGCTGCATATGGGTTTCGGTCATCTCGCCATCGGTCTCTTTGCTGACGTAGAAGTGCTGATGTCCACAACCGGCAACCTGCGGCAAGTGCGTCACACACATCACCTGGGTGGATTCGCCGAGTTGACGCAGCATCTGACCGACCACCGCAGCCGTTGGGCCACTTATACCGACATCCACTTCATCGAAGATCATGGCCGGCGTTTCCATTTTCTGTGCGGTGATCACCTGAATCGCCAGCGCAATACGCGACAGCTCACCCCCTGATGCCACTTTGCCGAGTGGTTGCAACGGCTGGCCAGGGTTGGTGGTCACGCGGAAATCAATGCGTGTAGCGCCATCTGCCGTGAGTTGATCGGCTTTGAACTCCAGTTCAATGGCAAACTTACCGTGCGGCATCGACAGGGTGCGCATGCTCTGGGTGATCAGCTGGCTAAGTTCATGCGCCGCCTGTTCACGCAGCTGATGCAGTTTTTCCGCGCAGGCCACCGCCGCCAGATGGTGTGAACCCACTTCGTTTTGTAATGTTTCCTGGTCGCTCTCTTGCTGCGACAGTTGTTCTGCTTCGTCCAGCAACTGCTGATACAGCACCGGCAAGGTTTCAGGTGACACGTGATGTTTACGTGAAAGGGCAATCTGGCGTGACATACGTTGTTCCAGTTCATGCAGACGATTGGGATCGAGATCCAGACGTTCACAATAGTGGCGCAGCTCGTCGCTGGCTTCGCTCAGTTGAATCGCTGCCTCTTCCAGCAAATTGAACACGCCGCTCACTTTGTCATCCAGCGATACTAATTCGCCGAGCATATTGCGCGCGCTATACAGCAAGCTTTGCAGGTTAGTGTCATCGCTATCGGCGAGAATTTGCAGAGCCTGCTGACTCGTAGAGAGCAGTTGGCCGCTGTTAGCGAGACGTTTGTACTCTTCATCAATCTGCTCAAATTCGCCCGGCTGTGGGGAAAATTCATTCAGTTCTTTCAGCTGATATTGCAGCAGTTCACGGCGTGCTTCACGCTCCTGCGATAGTTGCTGATGCTGAGCCAGCGCACGGCAGCTTTGATGCCAGCGCTGGTAGTGCTGACGCATCTCATCAAGCAGGTCATCATGAGCCGCATAAGCATCCAGCAGATGTTTTTGGTGGTCTGGCTTGAGTAGCAGCTGGTGCGCATGCTGGCCGTGGATTTGAATCAGCAACTGACCGAGTTCACGCAGTTGTGACAGCGGCACCGAAGTGCCATTGATAAAGCCACGAGAGCGGCCATCGGCACTGATCACGCGGCGCAGCAGGCATTCGCTGCCTTCATCGAGCTGATTCTCTACCAGCCAGCGCTGTGCAGAAGGTGAGGCTTTGAGCTGGAAACGCGCGCAGATATCGGCACGACTGGCACCCTGACGCACCATATCTGCTTCAGAGCGGCCGCCCAGGCACAGGCCCAGCGCATCGATTGCGATGGATTTACCTGCGCCGGTTTCCCCCGTGATCGCCGTCATCCCACGATGAAAGTCGATCTCCAGTTCACGAACGATAGCAAAGTTACTGATGGTCAGTTGTGCCAGCATGAAATCACCTGTATGTAAAAACAGATATGGTTTTTCATACAGTATAAACTGGTTTTTTATACAGTAAAGTGGCTGGCGGTGATTTTCAGAACAATTTTTTTGACCAGCCTAGTTTTGAGCTTAACGTATTAAAATAATTGTAATTTTTAGGATGGATTAGGTTGAGATGATGCGCGCTGCGGCGAATCAACACATCTTCTCCTTCCTGGATAGGTAACGCAATCTGGCTATCGCAGCTGATTTCCAGGTCGCTACGCAGAGATGAGAAACGCAGGCGAATGGTGCTGCTGCTGTTGATCACGAGCGGGCGCGCAGAAAGCGTATGCGGGAACATCGGCACGATGGCGATGGCATCCAGCGATGGCGTCAGAATCGGGCCGCCCGCTGAGAGGGAATAGGCGGTGGAACCGGTGGGCGTCGAGATGATTAAGCCATCCGAACGCTGGGAAAACGCAAAGACCTCATCGATATACACCTCGAATTCAATCATGTGCGCCACTTTCCCCGGATGCAGCACCACTTCATTAATGGCACTTCCAATCCGCGGCGAGCACGCTTCTTTGCACACCTGCGCCTCCAGCAGGAAACGGCTTTCAACAAAGTATTCACCTTGCAGTACGTCATCGAGCTGTTGCTGGGCATTATCCGGGTCGAGATCGGTGAGAAAACCGAGATTACCGCGGTTAATACCAATCACTTTGATGTCATAACGTGCCAGCACGCGCGCGGCGCCCAGCATATTGCCGTCACCGCCCACCACCACGGCTAAATCGGCGCGTTGGCCAATTTCGGCCAGGCTGCCGGTTTCCACATCTTTCAAATTCAGTTCGCGCGCAATCTGCTGCTCGACGATCACCTCATAGCCTTTTGCTGTCAGCCAGCGCCAAAGCATTTCATGGGTGGTTAACGCAGTAGGATGGCGTGGATGGCCGACAATCCCAATGCAGTTAAAGTGTTTGTTCATTTAGCAGGTGTTCCTCATAAGCCAAAACGGCCAGGCAATGTGATGGGTTCACTTGAAACCGTCAAACTGATCCCCATAATAAGCCAACCAGCGAGATGAATGTGCAAAACGCGGAGAAATTCATGAGTAGTAAAGAACAGAACACCCCTAACGAGCAAGTCTCAGACGAAATTCAACAGGATCAGCAGCACGTGGACGCAGAGACGGCAACTGAGGTGGATCCGCGTGATGAGCGTATCGTGCAACTGGAAGCGGAATTAGCCCAGTCGCAAGGTGGCGTGCGTGAAGCACAGCTGCGCGCTCAGGCGGAGATTGAGAACATCCGTCGCCGTGCCGAAATGGATGTGGAAAAAGCGCACAAGTTTGCGCTGGAAAAATTTGCCAACGAACTGCTGCCAGTGATTGATAGCCTCGAGCGCGCGCTGGAAGTGGCTGATAAAGAGAACACCGAACTGGCTTCGATGATTGAAGGCATCGAACTGACGCTGAAATCCCTGCTGGGTGCCGTGCGTAAGTATGGTGTTGAAGTGGTCGGTGAAACCAATGTGCCATTCAATCCGGATGTGCATCAGGCGATGTCGATGATTGAATCAGAAGACATGGCACCAAACCATGTACTGATGGTGATGCAGCGTGGTTATACCCTCAATGGTCGCCTGTTGCGCCCAGCGATGGTGGCAGTAACCAAAGCCAAAGGCTGATTACCCTGCTGAATACAAAAACGGCCGCTGATTGCGGCCGTTTTTATTTCTATGGCAGGACAGGCATCCAGTCGATGGGCGTCTGGCCCGACTGGATTAACAGCGCGTTCGCCTGCGAGAAGTGCTTACTGCCAAAAAAACCGCGATGGGCGGAAAGCGGGGAAGGGTGCGGTGCTTTTAAAACATGGTGGCGCTGGGTGTCGATAATGCTGCCTTTCTTCTGAGCATGCGAACCCCACAGCAGGAAAATCACCCCTTCACGGTGCTGATTGATCGCGCTAATCACATTGTCGGTAAAGGTTTCCCAGCCGAATCGCGCGTGGGAATGCGCTTTACTGGCTTCTACCGTCAGCACCGTGTTCAGCAGCATCACACCTTGTGTGGCCCAGCTTTCGAGGAAGCCGTGCTGAGGGCGCGTAAAGCCCGTAATATCCTGCTCCAATTCTTTGTACATATTCAGCAATGAAGGAGGCGTGGGCACGCCGGGAAGCACGGAGAACGCCAGACCGTGCGCCTGATTCGGGCCGTGATAGGGATCCTGACCCAGAATCACCACCTTAATGTCGCCCAGTTCCGTCAGCCGGAAGGCATTGAACACGTCTTTCTGCGGCGGATATACGGTCACACCTGCGGCACGTTCATTGGCTACTGCTTTTAACGTTTCGACGAAGTAAGGTTTTTCTTTCTCTTCAGCCAGCACGTCGTGCCAGGTCAGCTTCTCAGCCATCGTTAACTCCCTGCAAAAAATTGCGCCTAGCTTAACGTGTCGCACGCGGCAGCAGAAGAGTAAAAATAATTTGAAAAAATACTGAAAAAGTTTTCAGGCGTAATGGTTGTAAATCAATTTGTTAGCGATGAAGCGCATTTCGCTTTCCAGCATAATTGATACAGGTCAAAACGGCGGCAAATCCCCGGTGGTATATCAATGTGTCAGATCAATGGATACACCGCGTGATAGGAAACATCGCGCATTTAAGCCCTGGAGGTCACTATGATTACCGGTATTCAAATTACTCAGGCCAATAACCCACAACTGCTGAACTCATTCTGGTTGCTGGATGATGAGACAGCGGAAGCTCGCTGCCTGTGTGCAAAAGGCGATTTTGAGGAAGATCAGATCGTTGCGATCAGCGATTTGGGTGAAATTGCTTACCGCGAAATCCCGCTGGAGCAGAAACCCGAGGTGCGTATTGAGGGTGGCCAGCACCTGAACGTCAACGTGCTGCGCCGCGAAACTTTAGAAGATGCGGTTAAGCATCCGGAAAAATATCCGCAGCTGACCATTCGTGTATCTGGTTATGCGGTGCGCTTTAATGCGCTTACCCCTGAACAGCAGCGCGATGTGATTACCCGTACTTTCACTGAAAGTCTGTAATTGATCGGCTGACGAAAAGTCACACAGCAATACAGGCCGCGCCGATACTCTTCGGTGCGGCTTTTTTGTCTTTATCGATCCTAAAAGGGAATGCCGGAAAGGGGATTCACAGCAAAAATATAACCGAAGCGCTATTTTGGCGGGCTAAAGATAAAAAAAACGCCTCATCAGAGGCGCTTTATTGAGTGAGTGCTGATTTATTCTGCACCGCTCTCAGGTGTGCTGCTGCCGCTTGCCTTACGACGTTTACCGACATTTTTAGTGTCGCGATGACGTTGTTTAACACGCGGTTTTTCAGCTTCTTTCTCTTTACGCTCTTTACGCTTCGCAAGGGCTTTTTTCGACGGTTTTCCTGTCACTTTAGCACTTGGCGCACGTGATTCCGGGCGCAGTTCTTCAATGATGCGCGCTTTAATCGGCTCGTTGATATAACGGGTAATTTTACCCAGCAGCACATGATCATGTGCCTCAACTAACGAAATCGCCGTGCCTTTACGGCCAGCACGCGCAGTACGACCAATACGGTGTAAGTAGATATCGGCAGTAAGAGGCAGGTCATAGTTGATGACGTGAGTAACGTCATCAATGTCGATACCGCGTGCCGCAACATCTGTCGCAATCATCACATTGACACGATTTTCGTTGATACGCTTAATCGCTTCATTGCGGTTTACCTGCACCATCTCACCTTCAAGATAGCTGGTACGAATGCCGGCTTCGTGCAGCCAGGTCACCAGTTCATGCAGGCGCTCACGCTTACGCACAAACACCACCACGCGCTTGGCTTCAGGCTGTTTTAACAGGTGCACCAGCAGCTTGGTTTTGTGCTCAAGGTTGTCAGCACGATAAAACCACTGTTGAATCTTTTTACGTTCGCTTTTACTGGGATCCGCTTCAATTGATACCGGATCGTTCAGCAGACGCTCGGCAAAATCTTTGATGTTCTCGCCTTCCAGCGTGGCAGAGAACAGCAACGTCTGTTTGCGCCAGCGGGTTTCCGCAGCGATGGTTTCAATATCCTGCGCGAAGCCCATATCGACCATGCGGTCGGCTTCATCCAGAATCAGCGTTTCTACGGCGCGGCAGTCAAAGTTTTCTTCTTTGATGTACTGCAGCAGGCGACCGGTGGTGGCCACCACGATGTCCTGGTTTTCACTGAACACTTCGGCGTGGTTCATATAAGCCACACCACCGGTGATGGTGGCGATATCCAGATGCGTGTGTTTAGCCAACTCACGTGCGTGATCGGCAACCTGCATCGCCAGTTCGCGGGTTGGCGTGAGGATCAGAATACGTGGCGGGCCCGATTTTTTGCGCGGGAAGTCGAGCAGATGCTGTAAAGCGGGCAGCAGAAAAGCAGCGGTTTTCCCCGTTCCGGTTGGCGCCGAACCCAGAACGTCACGGCCTTCCAGCGCGGCAGGAATGGTCTCAGCCTGAATGGCAGTGGGGCGCGTGAAGCCTTTTTCCTGCAGCGCTTGCAGCAGGCTTTCGTCGAGTTCGAGTTCGGAGAATGTGGTTACGGTCATGGTCTACCTCAGTTTGGGGCGCTGATTATAGACAGAACAGACATAATCTTCATCTGTTTGTGTGCAGCAGGTGAAGGTGAATTCCCTTCACGACCACGTTACACTCCCCGCAGTAGATAATTCAACGGTAGTGAAGTATGTCTCAGGACCAGCCGCAGACGCGGGCGATGTTAAGAAAAGATGGTTTTACCTTTAAGCAATTTTTCGTGGCTCATGACCGCTGTGCGATGAAAGTGGGCACCGATGGTGTGTTACTGGGTGCCTGGGCGCCGGTAGCGGGCGCGCGACGTATTCTGGATATTGGCTGCGGCAGCGGATTGATTGCGCTGATGCTGGCTCAGCGTACGCCACAACAGGTGATGCTGGATGCTGTCGAGCTGGAAGCCAGTGCGGCTTGCCAGGCTGAGGAAAACGTGCAGGCTTCTCCGTGGGCCGATCGTATCACTGTGCATCAACAGGACATCGTCAGCTGGAGCGAGCAAGCGGAAAAGCGCTACTCGCTGATCGTCAGCAACCCACCTTTTTTTGCGCCGGGAACGGCGTCAGCCAGCGCAGAGCGTGATAGCGCGCGCAGTACCACCACCCTGGATCATCCCACGCTATTGCGCTGTGCCGCTCAGCTAATCGAAGAAGAGGGGATTTTTTGCGTGGTGCTGCCCGAGGATGCGGGAGAAAATCTCATCCCGCTGGCGCTGGCTGAAGGCTGGCATCTGCGATATCGCTACGATGTGGCGGCTTACGCGCAACGTCCGCCAAATCGTTTGGTGTTAGGTTTCTCGCCCACGGCAGGCGAAACGTTGCTGGAACGTCTCGCCATTCGTGATGAAGATAAGAGCTACTCGGCTGACTGGCTGAGTCTGGTCAGTGATTTCTATCTGTTTCGATAATGCTCTGGCTGGAGTTGAGTCGGTAAAGCTTCCGGGAGTTGATCGGGATAATCAGGCGTATAGTGCAGGCCACGGCTCTCTTTGCGTTCCAACGCACAGCGCACCATCAACTCCGCCACCTGCACCAGATTGCGTAACTCCAGCAGGTTATTGGAGAGTCGAAAATGCGCGTAATACTCATCGATCTCCTGCTGCAGTAAATTAATCCTGCGCAGTGCGCGCTCAAGCCTTTTGGTGGTGCGCACGATCCCCATGTAATCCCACATGAACAGGCGCAGTTCATGCCAGTTGTGCTGAATCACCACACGCTCGTCGGCATCATCCACGCGGCTTTCATCCCAGGCTGGCAGTTGATCGACGGCAGCAACATCCGGCAAGCGGCGAATCATGTCCTCAGCCGCTGACCAGCCATATACCAGGCACTCCAGCAAAGAATTCGATGCCATACGATTGGCGCCGTGCAGGCCGGTATAGCTCACCTCACCAATGGCATACAGCCCATCGACATCGGTGCGGCCCTGCTGATCCACCATCACGCCACCGCAGGTGTAATGGGCGGCAGGCACGATCGGAATCGGCTGTTTGGTCAGATCCAGCCCGAAGGTCAGCAATTTCTCGTAGATCATCGGAAAGTGCGTGCGGACAAAACTCTCTGGCTGGTGGCTGATATCCAGATACATGCAATCGACACCCAGGCGTTTCATTTCATGATCGATGGCACGAGCCACGATATCGCGCGGGGCCAGTTCGGCGCGCTCATCGAAATCGGGCATAAAGCGGGTGCCATCCGGACGCAACAGCCAGGCGCCTTCACCGCGCAGTGCTTCCGTTAGCAAGAAATTTTGTGCCTGGGGATGGAACAAACAGGTGGGATGGAATTGATTGAATTCCAGATTGGCGACGCGGCAGCCAGCACGCCATGCCATCGCAATGCCATCGCCGGAGGCCACATCCGGATTGGTGGTGTATTGATACACTTTGGCCGCACCGCCCGTGGCCAGTACCACCGCGCGAGCACGACAGGTTTCCACCTGTTCGCGATTGCGGTTCCAGATCCACGCGCCCACCACCCGACGCTTACCCGGCAGGCCCAGTTTGTCGGAAAGAATTAAATCAACGGCGTTGGTGCGTTCAATAATGCGGATGTTGGGATGACTCAGCGCCTGGCTCACCAGTGTGGTTTCCACCGCGCGGCCCGTGGCATCGGCGCTGTGCAGAATCCGACGATGGCTGTGTCCGCCTTCGCGCGTCAGATGGTAACGTGCTTCGCCATCACTCTGCGGCTCTTTATCAAACGCCACGCCATTATCAATCAACCACTGCACGCAATGGCGCGCATTGCTGGCGATGAAGCTCACGGTTTCGCGTTCACACAAGCCAGCACCGGCAATCAGGGTGTCTTCAACATGGGATTCAATGCTGTCAGTTTCATCAAACACCGCGGCGATGCCACCCTGGGCATATAGCGTCGATCCTTCGTTAACCTGGGCTTTGCTTAACACGGTCACCTGGTAATAGGGTGCCAGACGCAGCGCCAGAGAGAGGCCTGCAGCACCGCTACCCACAATTAACACATCACACTGGTAATCAGGAATCGATGTCATGGTGTTTAATTTACTAAACAAAAGGTCTCCCGAGCATAAGCCTGGAAGCCTGTCCTGTGAAGTATTTTGAACAAATTACGCGGTAAAATTATCCAGAGCGGCGACATAATCACGCGATTTCAGTAAGTTATGTCCGAAAATAAGCACATCGTGTTTTTTATACCAAACACTCTGAAAATTCAGGTAATAAAGGTGAAAATTAGGGCGTCATAGGGTACTCTCCCAGCGATTATCGGTGCCGCAAATGACGCCAACGGCGTAGCCAGTCGCTACACTGAAAGACAATCAACAACAATGATGTCGTGGTTCCGATACGGAAAATATCTGGTCGTGGTGAACTTCAGGCCAACATATGACTCTAAGCGCATGCTTGCTCAGAACAATGAGATGTGCTGGCAGTTCACTTACGCATAAAAAGAGATTTGGGGAGACATTACCTCGGATGAGCGAGCAGTTAACGGATCAGGTTCTCGTTGAGCGGGTTCAGAAGGGAGATCAAAAGTCATTTAATTTACTGGTGATTCGATACCAGCATAAAGTGGCGAGCCTGGTTTCACGCTATGTCCCTTCAGGCGATGTGCCTGATGTGGTTCAGGAATCCTTTATTAAAGCGTATCGCGCGCTGGAATCATTCCGTGGCGATAGCGCCTTTTATACATGGCTGTACCGCATTGCGGTGAATACAGCAAAAAACTATTTAGTGGCTCAGGGGCGTCGTCCGCCATCCAGCGATGTGGATGCTATCGATGCAGAAAATTTCGAAAGTGCGGGAGCATTAAAAGAAATTTCGAACCCTGAGAACTTAATGTTGTCAGAGGAACTGAAACAAATTGTTTTTCGGACCATTGAGGCGCTTCCCGAAGATCTGCGTATGGCCATCACCCTCAGGGAATTGGATGGTTTAAGTTACGAAGAGATTGCCGTCATCATGGATTGCCCGGTAGGTACAGTACGTTCACGTATCTTCCGCGCCCGAGAGGCCATTGATAATAAAGTTCAACCGCTTATCCAACGTCAGTGATAACGGCTACTGGAAGGGTACCAAAGCATGCAGAAAGAAAAACTTTCCGCTTTAATGGATGGTGAAACTCTCGATAACGAGCTGTTGGGATCGTTGTCGAAGGACGTAGATCTTCAAAAAAGTTGGGAGAGCTACCATCTAATCCGCGACACCTTACGGGGTGATGTGGGTGAAGTGCTGCATTTTGATATCTCCGCGCGTGTTGCAGCGGCCATTGAAAATGAGCCATTGCGCAAAGTGACTCCGCTGATTCCTGAAGCGCAGCCTGAGCCATCACGCTGGGAGAAAATGCCGTTCTGGCGTCGTGGCGGCACCTGGACTGCACAACTGGCACAGATTGGTGTGGCTGCCTGCGTATCGCTGGCGGTGATTGTCGGTGTTCAGCACTACAACACTCAGCCTGGCAGCAGCGCGACGGAAACCTCAGATTCTCCAGCGTTTAATACGCTGCCGATGATGGGTAAAGCTTCACCTGTCAGCCTTGGCGTGCCTTCTGATGCGTTTGACACCAACAGCTCTAACCAGCAGGTGCAGGAACAGCGTCGTCGTGTGAATGCCATGCTGCAGGACTATGAACTGCAACGTCGTCTGCATGCAGATCAGGTTCAGTTCGATGAAAAGAACGATCCACAGCAGGCGCAAGCTAATGTTCCCGGAAATCAGTCGTTAGGAACTCAACAGCAGTAATGAAGCAACTTTGGTGTGCCGTTAGCCTGCTGGCAGGCAGCCTGCTTTGGTCCTCCACCGCCCCGGCGCAGACATCTGCTTCCGGGGCGTTGTTACAGCAGATGGAGCAGGCAAGCCAGAACCTCAACTACGAATTCGCTTACATCAATGTCTCCCGTCTTGGCATTGAATCTCTGCGCTATCGTCATGCAGTTATCGATAATCGTATTTTTGCCCAACTCTTACAGATGGATGGGCCGCGTCGTGAAGTCATCCAGCGCGGCAATGACATCAGTTACTTCGAGCCAGGGCTTGATCCCTTCTCGCTACCGGGCAATCACATTATTGATGCGCTGCCTGCATTGATGTTTGCTGACTTCTCCCGTCTCGGCGATGCCTACGATTTTATTCCGGTAGGTCGTTCGCGCTTGGCTGATCAAATGTGCGAAGTGGTGCGTATCGTGTCGCGTGATGGCACGCGCTACAGCTATGTGGTGTGGCTGGATGTCGATACTAAATTGCCGCTGCGTATTGATTTGCTGGATCGTGATGGTGAAACGCTGGAGCAGTTCCGCGTCATCAGCTTCGCGGTGGATGAAGGCGTGCGCAATCTGATGCAGGGGCTGGAAAAAGCCAATCTGCCGCCAACGCTGTCATTACCGGCGGGCGATAAAGTGCAGCTCAGCTGGCAGCCAGGCTGGTTACCCGCGGGGATGTCGCTGATTTCGCAAAGTCGCCGCGATATACCGGCTATGAATAAAACCGTAGAATCCCGTCTGTACAGCGATGGCTTGTTTAGCTTCGCCATCAACATTACGCCTGCTGATAAAAGCAGTGTGCCGCAGTCATTGCGCACTGGGCGTCGTACGGTGCAGACAGAAGTGCGCGATAATCGTGAAATTACCGTGGTGGGTGAGTTACCCCCTGCAACGGCCAAACGTATCGCGGACAGCATAGATTCAGGTGCACAAAAATGATGAGAGAATGGGCCACCGTGGTGGCGTGGGAGAAAGGCATTGCCACGCTGCACTCGGAAGCGAAAACCTCCTGTAACAGCTGCTCAGCCCGCAAAGGCTGCGGCAGCCACGCGCTCAACCAACTTGGGCCGAAAAATGCCCATGTGATGACCATCGCCAGTCCGGAGCCTTTACAGCCCGGGCAGCGCATTGAATTGGGCATTCGTGAAAGCAGCCTGTTAGGTTCAGCGCTGCTGGTTTACATGACGCCGCTGCTTGGTCTGTTTTTAGTGGCAGGTCTTTTTCAGATGCTGTTCCACAGCGATCTGGCTGCAGCTTGCGGTGCGCTGTTAGGCGGCATCGGTGGCTTTATTGTCGCTAAAGGGGTTTCCGGCGTATTCGGCCATCGGGAAGCCTTTCAGCCGATCATTCTCAGCGTTGCGTTACCGCCCGACGCCATACGTGTGGAAAATGAAGGTTGATCCCTGCCAGGGCCGCGCAATGCGCGGCTTTTTCATTTAAGCTTACCCGCTGAAATCTGTTGCGATTCCCCACAGTTCCATTCTTTAACGCGCGGCGTTAACAGTGTAATATGCGTCGTCATTAATGAGGCTGACAGGGTTCCGGGTAAAGCTCACTTTCCTGAATGTGTCTGTGCTCAAGTTTTCCACTGATTTTTTACGTGAAGATATTCATATAAATGAAGCACATACGAAATTTCTCCATCATCGCACACATCGACCACGGCAAATCAACGCTCTCTGACCGCTTGATTCAGATTTGTGGTGGCCTCAGCGATCGTGAGATGGCGGCGCAGGTTCTGGATTCAATGGATCTGGAGCGCGAGCGCGGCATTACCATTAAAGCGCAAAGCGTAACGCTCGATTACAAAGCGCTGAACGGTGAAACTTACCAGCTCAATTTTATCGATACTCCCGGACACGTTGACTTCTCCTATGAAGTCTCCCGCTCGTTAGCGGCTTGTGAAGGGGCATTGCTGGTGGTCGATGCAGGCCAGGGCGTTGAAGCACAGACGCTGGCGAACTGCTACACCGCAATGGAAATGGATCTGGAAGTGGTACCGGTTCTGAACAAAATCGACTTGCCTGCGGCCGATCCTGAGCGCGTGGCGGAAGAGATTGAAGATATCGTCGGTATTGATGCTGCTGATGCCGTGCGCTGCTCGGCGAAAACCGGTGTTGGCGTACCGGATGTGCTTGAGCGCCTGGTGCGTGACATCCCGCCACCGGAAGGTGATCCGGAAGGCCCACTGCAGGCACTGATCATCGACTCATGGTTCGATAACTACCTCGGCGTCGTGTCACTGATTCGTATCAAAAACGGTACGCTGCGCAAAGGCGATAAAGTGAAGGTGATGAGCACCGGTCAGACTTACAACGCTGACCGTCTGGGCATTTTCACGCCGAAGCAGGTTGACCGTAATGAACTGAACTGCGGTGAAGTTGGCTGGTTGGTTTGCGCTATCAAAGACATCATGGGCGCGCCAGTCGGTGACACCCTGACGCTGCAACGCAATCCAGCGGATAAAGTTCTGCCTGGCTTTAAGAAAGTGAAGCCGCAGGTTTATGCCGGTCTGTTCCCGATCAGCTCTGATGACTATGAAGCGTTCCGTGATGCGCTGGGCAAACTGAGCCTCAACGATGCCTCACTGTTTTATGAGCCAGAAAGCTCAACGGCGCTGGGCTTCGGCTTCCGCATCGGCTTCCTCGGTCTGCTGCACATGGAGATCATTCAGGAACGTCTGGAGCGTGAATACGATCTCGACCTGATTACTACAGCGCCAACGGTAGTTTATGAAGTCATCACCACTGATGGCGAAACAGTTTACGTAGACAGCCCTTCGAAGCTGCCACCGCTGAATAATATTGAAGAACTGCGTGAACCGATCGCGGAGTGTCACATGCTGCTGCCGCAGGAGTTCCTCGGCAACGTGATCACCCTGTGTATTGAGAAACGCGGTGTTCAGACCAACATGGTCTACCACGGCAAGCAAGTGGCACTGACCTATGAAATTCCGATGGCAGAAGTGGTTCTCGACTTCTTCGACCGTCTGAAATCAACGTCTCGCGGCTATGCATCGCTGGATTATAATTTCAAACGCTTCCAGGCCTCTGACATGGTGCGCGTCGACGTGATGATTAACTCAGAACGTGTTGATGCGCTAGCGCTGATTACCCACCGTGATAACTCACAGTATCGTGGCCGCGACCTCGTGGAAAAGATGAAAGATCTGATCCCACGTCAGCAGTTCGATATTGCGATTCAGGCGGCAATCGGCAACCACATTATCGCTCGCTCAACGGTGAAACAGCTGCGTAAAAACGTCCTGGCGAAATGCTATGGCGGTGACGTTAGCCGTAAGAAGAAACTGTTGCAGAAGCAGAAAGACGGTAAGAAGCGAATGAAGCAGGTCGGCAACGTTGAGCTGCCGCAGGAAGCATTCCTTGCCATTCTGCATGTCGGTAAAGACAGCAAATAAGGAACTTTAATGGCTAATATGTTCGCCCTGATTCTGGTGATCGCCACGCTGATAACCGGTGTTATCTGGTGTATTGATCGCTTTAAATGGGCTCCGGCGCGTCGTGCTAAGCAGGCAGCTGCACAAGCGCAGGCGGGCAACGCATTGGACGGCAAAACGCTGGCCAAAGTGGCGGCTCAGCCAGGCTGGGTAGAGACGGCGGCATCGGTGTTTCCGGTGCTGGCGGTGGTGCTGATCGTTCGCTCATTTATTTTCGAGCCGTTCCAGATCCCATCAGGTTCCATGATGCCAACGCTGCTGATTGGTGATTTTATTCTGGTGGAGAAGTTTGCCTACGGGATTAAAGATCCGATTACCCAAACTACGCTGATCCCAACGGGTCATCCGCAGCGCGGTGATGTGGCGGTGTTTAAATACCCGAAAGATCCGAGTGTCGATTACATCAAACGCGTCATCGGTCTGCCGGGCGACAAAGTGGTGTTTGATCCGTACAGCAAAACGCTGACAGTTAACCCGGGTTGTGGCACAGGCAAATGTGATACCGCGTTGCCGATCACCTATACCAACGTGGAGCCAAGCCGCTTTATTCAGACGTTCAGCGGCTTTGATGGCAACGAAACCGGCAACGGCTTCTTTGAAGCGCCGCAGGGTGAAACCATGAAGGGCGGCCTGCGTCTGGGAACACGTAAAGAGACGTTAGGCACGGTGACACACGATATCCTGCTGGTAAACGAAGCGCAGAGCCAGGCAAGCATGTATTATCAGCAGCCGGGTCAGCCGCAATCCACGTGGATCGTGCCGGAAGGGCAATATTTCATGATGGGTGATAACCGCGATAACAGCGCCGACAGCCGCTACTGGGGCTTTGTGCCTGAGAAGAATCTGGTCGGTAAAGCGGTGGCTATCTGGATGAGCTTTGAGAAACAAGAAGGACAGTGGCCAACGGGCGTGCGCTTGAGTCGCATCGGCGGAATCCACTAAAAATTATGCCCATTGCGGTGGGCAACACGGTTGGCCTCTTCCGGGAGGCCACTGCACACGAAACAGAACGTGTTGGAAGCTCAGCCCTGTTTCGTATGCAGAGTTACAGACGCACAGAATAACTGGAATCGCATGAACCCCATCCTTATTAACAAGCTGCAGCGCAAACTGGGCTACACTTTTACTCATCCGGAACTACTGCAGCAAGCATTGACTCACCGTAGTGCCAGCAGTAAACACAATGAACGTCTTGAATTTCTTGGCGATTCCATTCTCAGCTATGTGATTGCCAATGCGCTTTATCACCGCTTCCCACGTGTGGATGAAGGTGACATGAGCCGCATGCGTGCCACGCTGGTGCGGGGCAATACGCTGGCAGAGATGGCGCGTGAGTTTGAACTCGGCGAATGTTTACGTCTCGGACCGGGCGAGCTGAAGAGTGGCGGTTTCCGTCGTGAATCGATTCTTGCTGATACTGTGGAAGCGCTGATTGGCGGTATCTTCCTCGATAGCAACATTCAAACCGTTGAGAAACTGATCCTCGATTGGTATCAAAATCGCCTCGATGAGATCAGCCCAGGCGACAAGCAAAAAGATCCGAAAACACGTCTGCAGGAGTATTTGCAAGGACGTCACCTGCCGCTGCCATCCTACCTGGTGGTGCAGGTTCGTGGTGAAGCCCACGATCAGGAATTCACCATTCACTGTCAGGTGAGTGGCATGGCAGAACCGGTGGTGGGCGTCGGTTCCAGCCGCCGTAAAGCAGAGCAAGCTGCCGCCGAACAGGCATTAATCAAGCTTGGTCTCGAATAAAATACATAGTCATATCGCAGCGTCGACAGCGACGCTGCCCAAGTCAGGACTCGAATGAGCGAAATCGAAACACACAGCGGCTTTATCGCGATTGTCGGCCGACCTAACGTCGGCAAATCCACCTTACTGAACCAGTTACTGGGGCAGAAAGTGTCGATCACCTCGCGTAAACCGCAAACCACGCGTCACCGCATCATGGGCATTCACACCGAAGGCGCTTATCAGGCGATCTACGTGGATACCCCAGGGCTGCACATGGAAGAGAAGCGGGCGATTAACCGCCTGATGAACCGTGCTGCCAGCAGCTCAATTGGTGACGTGGAGCTGGTGATTTTTGTTGTTGAAGGCACTCGCTGGACGCCGGACGATGAAATGGTCTTGAACAAGCTGCGCGACGGCAAAGTGCCGGTGGTGCTGGCGGTTAACAAGGTCGATAACATTCAGGATAAAACCATTCTGCTGCCACATCTGCAGTTCCTGAGCCAGCAAATGAACTTCCTTGAGATCGTGCCGATCTCGGCAGAAAGCGGTAAGAACGTCGATGCGATTGCCGCAATCGCGCGTAAATGCCTGCCGAAATCTGACCATCACTTCCCGGAAGATTACATCACCGATCGTTCACAGCGCTTCATGGCGTCTGAGATCATCCGTGAAAAACTGATGCGCTTCCTCGGTGCGGAACTGCCTTACTCAGTGACCGTGGAAATCGAACAGTTCGTCTCTAACGATCGTGGTGGCTATGACATCAACGGTCTGATCCTGGTCGAGCGCGAAGGTCAGAAGAAGATGGTGATTGGCAACAAAGGCGCCAAGATTAAAACCATCGGTATTGAAGCACGTAAAGACATGGAAGAGATGTTTGAAGCCAAAGTGCATCTTGAACTGTGGGTTAAAGTGAAATCGGGTTGGGCGGATGACGAACGTGCATTGCGCAGCCTGGGCTATACAGACGAATAATTGATGGAAGGCTG
Source organism: Erwinia sp. S63 (assembly GCF_016625195.1). Classification (GTDB taxonomy): domain Bacteria; phylum Pseudomonadota; class Gammaproteobacteria; order Enterobacterales; family Enterobacteriaceae; genus Pantoea. The sequence continues at coordinate 46,538 of NZ_JACVUP010000017.1, read as the reverse complement.
GCAACGCGCCTTTGTGCTGCATAGTCGCCCTTACAGCGAAACCAGCCTCCTGCTCGATCTATTCAGCGAAAGCGAAGGGCGCGTCCGCGTCCTGGCCAAAGGCGCACGCTCGCGCCGTTCGCAACTCAAAGGTGCACTCCAACCCTTCACGCCGCTGCTGGTGCGCTGGGGTGGACGTGGCGAAGTCAAAACGCTGCGCAGCGCCGAGGCGGTGTCTCTGGCCTTACCGCTCAGTGGTATCACGCTCTACTGTGGGCTGTACGTTAACGAACTGCTGTCTCGTGTGCTTGAGCAGGAAATTCCTTTCTCCGACCTCTTCTTTGATTATCTCAATTGCATCCAGATGCTGGCCGCAGGTAGTGGCACGCCTGAACCGGCGCTGCGTCGCTTTGAACTGGCGCTGCTGGGCCATCTTGGCTACGGCGTGGATTTCCTGCACTGCGCCGGCAGTGGTGAAGAGATCGATGACGGCATGACGTACAGTTATCGTGAAGAGAAGGGGTTTATCGCCAGCCTGGTGGTCAATCAACGCAGTTTTACCGGTCGCCAGTTGCGTGCGCTGTGGGAACGCGAGTTTCCCGATGCCGATAGCCTGCGTGCTGCCAAGCGCTTCACGCGTATGGCGCTCAAGCCTTATCTGGGCGGTAAACCGTTGAAGAGCCAGGAACTGTTTCGCCAGTTTGTGCCAAAAAAGAAGCCCGATGTGGCAAACGACTAGCGCTGGTCGTACCGCCTGATATGCTCAGCACGGTACACTGCAAACACACTGAACCAATTTAAGGATTGTCATGGCTGAGTTGCTGTTAGGGGTCAACATTGACCACATCGCCACCGTACGTAACGCACGTGGCACGAATTATCCCGATCCAGTCCAGGCGGCGTTTGTTTCTGAACAGGCGGGCGCAGATGGGATCACTGTGCACCTGCGTGAAGATCGTCGTCATATCACCGATCGCGATGTGCGTATTCTGCGCGACACCATCCAGACCCGTATGAATCTGGAGATGGCGGTGACCGATGAGATGATCGACATTGCCTGTGATATCAAGCCGCACTTCGTGTGTCTGGTGCCGGAAAAGCGCCAGGAAGTGACCACTGAAGGCGGATTGGATGTGGCGGGTCAGCAGGACAAAATCAACGCTGCGGTTCGACTGCTGAGCGAGGCGGGTATTCTGGTGTCGCTATTCATCGATGCCGATCACCGCCAGATTGAAGCGGCCGTTGCCAGCGGCGCGCCTTACATTGAGATCCACACTGGCGCTTATGCGGAAGCACCGGAAGGGCTGGAGCGTGAAGCCGAATTGTCGCGTATTCGCAAAGCGGCCACATTCGCAGCCAGCCTCGGTTTGAAGGTTAACGCCGGTCATGGTCTGACGTATCACAATGTGCAACCTATTGCGGCATTGCCAGAAATGCATGAGCTGAACATTGGTCACGCCATCATTGGCCGTGCGCTGTTCAGTGGCCTGGCGGATGCGGTGTCAGAGATGAAGCAGCTGATGCGGGAAGCGCGTCGTTAATGGCGATTCTCGGACTTGGCAGCGACATCGTTGAAATCGAACGTATTGCTGGTGTGATTGAGCGATCCGGCGATCGACTGGCTCGACGCGTTTTGAGCGAAGCCGAGTGGCAGCAATATCAGGCGCACCAGCAACCGGTGCGCTTTCTTGCCAAACGTTTTGCGGTGAAAGAGGCGGCGGCCAAAGCCTTTGGTACCGGCATTCGCGGTGGCCTGGCATTTAATCAATTCGAAGTGTACAACGATGCGCTGGGCAAACCGGGCTTACGCTTTTTCGAACAAGCGAAAGTGATTGCCAGTCAGTTGGGCGTAAAGCATGTGCATGTCACGCTGGCCGATGAGCGTCACTATGCCTGCGCAACGGTGATTATCGAAGATTAAGGATGCAGCACCACAAACTTCTCCCACAGCGCCTCACGACTTTCCGGGTGCTGTGGGTCAGAAATAATGGTGTTATCAATCGGACAGACGCTTTGGCAGGTCGGCACATCATAATGGCCCACGCACTCGGTGCAGCGGTCGACATCAATCTCATAGATCGCCTCACCTAAACTGATGGCCTGGTTCGGGCACTCAGGTTCGCACATATCGCAATTGATGCATTTCGCCGTAATGAGTAAAGCCATGATCGCCGTTAGCCTGAGAAAGAAGGCGCGCACCTTATCATAAAACCGGCTTATAAGGTCGCATGGTTTATTGCGCGGGATCAAACAAAGCGAGGATTGCGTCACTCAAGCAAAATTCATCAAAGGTCAGATAGGAATTAGGAATACTCCGAGTTATCATTTTGTGCGGTAATTATCCGCATAAACGCTTGTCGTAAGCACCATGATAAAAATTAACTCGTTGAAAGAAATGTTTTTAAAGCAGCAATGCATTCAGTGTGGAGTTGCGCGAGGGTGGCTGGCGCGTAGGATGTCTGATGATGCCTCATTATGCGATGAGTGCCTGCATAATCTGCAGCATGCGAGCCGCCAGGCCTGTCGTCACGATTCTGCTCTGCAAAGTAAAAAGGCCGAATAACGGCCTTTTTTGTATCACACCAGTTTTTTCACCAGCTCTTCACTGTGTCGAATGTGGCTTGAGGCGCGTTCAGGATCGTGCTGCACCAATGCCATAAACAGCAGATCCGTCAGCGCCAGCTGTGCACTGGTCGAGGAGATTGCGGCACTGCGCGTGCTTTGCTCCTCAGCAACCGTGTACAAGCAGATTGAAGCGCACTGCTGAAGTGAGTTGGGGGTAAAGCCGGTAAAGGCCAGTACGTCCACACCCAGCTGCGCCGCTTCCTGCGCCGCAAGGTTAATTTCACGCCGCTCACCGGTATAGGAAATCGCCAGCAGCACATCCCCCGGCGCCATTGCCTGCACGCTCGCCAGTAAAGCATGCATATCCTGCTCAGCCACCGCGTTGATGCCAATTTTCATCAGCTTCCACGAGAAATCTTTCGCCACCAACCCCGAAGCGCCGATGCCCACAAGCAGAATGCGGTTGGCGTTCTTTAGCAACTGCAGGGTTTGCAGCAGTTTCTCTTCGCTGTTGATATCCAGCGTGGCGCGGATAGCGGAAATCTTCTCAGTCAGTAATTTTTCGCCGACCACCTTGAGGGGATCGTCGCTGAGAATATGATTGTGCACGGTGATGGCGTCGCGATCCGCCAGCGATTCACTCAGTGCCAGTTTCAGCGCTGGAAATCCCTTATAGCCCAGTTTCTGGGCAAACTTCACCACGCTCGACTGGCTGACGCCCGATTCCTCAGCCAGTTTTTGTGAACTCAGATGCCGTGCCCGATCCGGCTGCGACAGCAAAAAATCCGCCAGCCGACGCTCATTTAGCGCCAGTCTAGGGTAGAGCTGGCGAATTCGCAGCAATGAACTCATGTTCGATCCTTAATCCATCTAATCCCGCTTGAGCTTAGTCTCTTTTCGCACCGTCAGGTTTTAATGACAGCACGCCGATACAAAGAATAAACTATTCAGCTGGCATTGTGGCGCCAGGAATTAAAAATGACCGCTTTCGCCCCCGCCGTTGAAGCTGGCTACACTGTAGGGCAAGCCGTAGAAAGGAAAGATAAGGAGTGGAGTTTGACAAAGGGTACGCAACGCCGCGTGGTGTTTTTCGATCTTGATGGCACGCTGCATCAGCAGGACATGTTTGGCACCTTTATGCGTTATCTGCTGCGACGCCAGCCGATCAACCTGTTGCTGGTGGTGCCGCTGTTGCCGGTGATTGGCCTGGGAATGCTGTTTAAAGGACGCGCCGCACGCTGGCCGATGAGCTTGCTGCTGTGGGCCATTACCTTTGGCCACAGTGAGCAACGCCTGCGCCAGCGTGAAGCGGAGTTCGCGACATGGTTCCGTCAGCGTGTTACCGCCTTTCCGGTGGTGCAACAACGTCTGACCGATTATCTCAGCAGCGATGATGCGGATGTGTGGTTGATCACCGGTTCGCCGCAATCGCTGGTGGAGCAGGTCTATTTTGATTCAGCCTTTCTGCCGCGCGTGCAACTGATTGCCAGCCAGATGCAGCCAGGTCATGGCGGGCGAGTGCTGGCGATGCGTTGTCTCGGCCATGAAAAGGTGGCACAGCTCGAAGAGAAGATTGGCACGCCATTGCAACTCTACAGTGGCTACAGTGACAGCAAACAGGATAACCCGCTGCTGTTCTTCTGCCAGCACCGCTGGCGGGTGACACCTCGCGGTGAGCTGCAACAGCTGGAGTGAATCATGCGGCGATTCCGTCTATAATGCGCCGCCTTTAAATCCGCAGGAGCTGCCCGGTGAACCCACAAACTGATGAATATTGGATGCGCTATGCGCTGGAGCTGGCGCGTCGTGCGTGGGAACAAGGCGAAGTGCCGGTGGGCGCGGTATTAGTGCAGGGCGATAAAGTGATTGGCGAAGGCTGGAATCGACCGATTGGTCAGTGCGACCCGACCGCGCATGCCGAAATTATGGCGCTGCGCCAGGGCGGTAAAATCCTCGAAAACTATCGCCTGCTCGACACCACCTTGTATGTGACCCTTGAGCCCTGTGTGATGTGCGCCGGAGCGATGGTGCACAGCCGCATTACGCGACTGGTGTATGGCGCAAAGGATGAGAAAACCGGCGCAGCGGGTTCGCTCATGGATGTGATTGGCCATCCGGGCATGAATCATCAGATCCAGATTGATTGCGGTGTGCTGGCAGAAGAGTGTGCCGGAATGTTAAGTGACTTCTTCCGCATGCGCCGCGAGCAAAAGAAAGCGCTGCGTCAGGCGCAGCGCGAAGGTTAGTTCATCGCAATCTTGGGTTCGACCGCCGGGTAACCGGCGCCGAGTTCCGCTTCCAGCGCCGACTGCTGCGCGATACGCTTCTCCTGCTCCTGCAGGTATCCCACCAGACTGATCTGATATTTACGGATGTTCTCTACATAGTTGTAGGCTTCATGGCCGCGCGCGTAACCGTAGGAGGTTTGCGCGTAATAGCGCTTCTGGCTTAGCATCGGCAGACGCTGTTTGACATCGGCCCAGCTGTCAGGATTGCCGCCTTGTTTGGCTGTCAGCTTACGGGCATCCAGCATGTGCGCGTAGCCCATGTTATACGCCGCCAACGCAAACCAGATACGCTCATCGTCAGGAATGGTGTCGGGCACCTTCTCCATCATACGTTGCAGGTATTCACTGCCGCCGCGGATGCTCTGCTCAGGATCAAGGCGATCGTTGACGTCAAGGCTGTCAGCGGTGTTACGCGTCAACATCATCATGCCACGCACGCCGGTAGGCGAAGTGGCCTGCGGGTTCCAGTGCGACTCCTGATAAGAAATCGCGGCCAGCAGGCGCCAGTCCATGCTTGCTGCATACTTCTCAAACAACGGTTTGATATCCGGCAGCGTGCTATCAATGGCGCGCAGGAAGGTGCGGGTATCCACGTAATCAAAAGTCCCTACGTGACCGAGATACTTCTCTTCAAGGCGCGCCATCGTGCCTTCTTCGCCCATCTGGCTGTAGAAGTCGAGCATCGCCGCATTCAGGCTGTCGTCATCGTTGCGCGGCAGATACCAGGTAACCGGTTCTTCGTCGGTAATGTCGAATGCCACCGCCAGCTGCGGATGGATGCGCTGCAATAAGCCGATAGTGACCGAATCACCCACGGTGTAGTCCAGCTTGCCATCGGCAACGGCTTCCAGCAGCGCTTTCTGTCCCTGGTCGGTGGAAATCGCCCAATCGAGATCGGGATAGCTGTCAGCTTTGGCGGAACGTAAAGTTGACAGATATGCCGAACCGGACTGCACAATCAGGCGGCCTTTCAGATCGCCGAGATTCTTCGGCCGTGGCTTATCAATGCGGTACACCAGCTGTTGCGACACCGAGTAATAGCTCGGTCCACTTTGATAGTGGGCGAGACGCTCACCGTTGTAGATCAACCCGGCGGCCAGCAAATCCGCTTTACCATCATCAAGATCGTCAAACAGATCGCCGAGGTTCGGACGCACCGTGACCTCAAGTTTGACGCCAAGATAATCGGCGAAGCGTTTCGCCAGCTCGTAATCCATACCGGCTGGTGCATTATTGATGGTGTAGTAAGTCAGCGGGGAGTTGACGGTACTGATGCGCAGCACTCCACGTGATTTAATCTGTGATAACGCGTCTTTTCCGCCCCCGTACCAGGGGATGGAAGGCCACAGCGCCAGCGCAAGCAGCACGGTGATCAGACCGATAAACAGATAGTTTATTTTCAGGCGTTTCAAATAGTTGTCTCGTAATGGCTCACAGGCCTCTGTCTTTTAAAGGCAGTATTTGTGTTGTTTTTACTCCCAGAGCGAGGGGCATTTTGCGCAACAAAGCGCAGCAGGGCAACTTATATAGCAAGAATTGTGCAAAATTCAGCCAAATGCTGTGTGCCAGATTTTATGCGCAAACGGTTTCGTAACCCGCGCGCTTTCTCTATAATACCGCCCGTTTTCCCCTGTTGCGCCCAATGAAGCGTCGCCCGGCGCTTCAAAGACGAGAGATCTTTGATGATGGAAATTCTGCGTGGTTCGCCCGCTCTGTCGGCATTTCGTGTTAACAAACTGCTGACCCGCTTTCAGGAAGCTCACCTGCCAGTGAGTGATATTTACGCCGAGTACGTCCATTTTGCCGATGTCAGCGCACCACTCAGTGCGGATGAACACGCCCGCCTGCAACGTCTGCTGAAATACGGTCCTTCTCTCGCCGAGCACGCGCCACAAGGGCGTCTGTTACTGGTGACGCCGCGTCCCGGCACCATTTCTCCGTGGTCATCAAAAGCCACCGATATTGCGCACAACTGCGATCTGCCTCAGGTTATCCGCCTCGAACGCGGTATGGCCTTCTATGTGCAGGCACCACAGTTGACTGAAGCGCAATGGCAACAGCTGTCCAGCCTGCTGCATGACCGCATGATGGAGACCGTGTTCGGTGACCTGAATGATGCGCAGCAGTTGTTCGCACACCATGAACCACAGCCGCTGAAAAGCGTTGATGTGCTGGGTGCCGGTCGCATTGCGCTGGAACAGGCCAACACCACGCTGGGCCTGGCGCTGGCTGATGACGAAATCGATTATTTGCTGAACGCCTTCACCAAACTGGGCCGCAATCCGAACGACATCGAGCTCTACATGTTTGCTCAGGCCAACTCAGAGCACTGCCGTCATAAAATCTTCAACGCCGATTGGATTATCGACGGTGAGAAACAGCCGAAGTCGCTGTTCAAGATGATCAAAAACACCTTTGAACATAACCCTGAGCACGTGCTGTCTGCTTATAAAGACAATGCCGCGGTGATGGAAGGTTCAAAAGTGGGCCGCTTCTACGCCGATGCGCAGAAGGGCGAATACACCTTCCATCAGGAAGATGCGCATATCCTGATGAAGGTTGAAACCCATAACCACCCGACCGCCATTTCACCGTGGCCAGGTGCGGCAACCGGTTCCGGCGGTGAAATCCGTGATGAGGGTGCAACCGGACGTGGCGCGAAACCGAAAGCGGGTCTGGTCGGTTTCTCTGTCTCCAACCTGCGTATTCCGGGCTTTGAACAGCCGTGGGAAGAAGATTTCGGTAAGCCGGATCGCATCGTGACCGCGCTGGATATCATGACCGAAGGCCCGCTGGGCGGCGCAGCGTTCAATAACGAATTTGGCCGTCCGGCACTGAACGGTTACTTCCGTACTTATGAAGAGCGCGTGAATAGCCATAATGGCTCAGAACTGCGTGGCTACCATAAGCCGATCATGCTGGCGGGCGGTATTGGTAACATCCGTGCTGACCACGTGCAGAAGGGTGAAATCGTTGTTGGCGCGAAACTGATCGTGCTCGGCGGACCTGCAATGAACATCGGCCTTGGCGGTGGTGCGGCGTCTTCAATGGCGTCTGGTCAGTCTGATGCGGATCTGGATTTTGCATCGGTACAGCGTGACAACCCGGAAATGGAGCGTCGCTGCCAGGAAGTGATTGACCGTTGCTGGCAGCTGGGCGAAGCCAACCCGATTCTGTTCATCCACGACGTCGGTGCTGGCGGTCTGTCCAACGCCATGCCAGAACTGGTGAGCGATGGTGGCCGTGGCGGCAACTTCAACCTGCGCGACATCCTCAACGATGAGCCAGGCATGAGCCCGCTGGAAGTGTGGTGTAACGAATCCCAGGAACGATATGTGCTGGCCGTGGCACCGGCTCAGCTGGCGCTGTTTGACGAGCTGTGTAAGCGTGAGCGTGCGCCTTATGCGGTGATCGGTGAAGCCACTGAAGAGCTGCATCTGAACCTGGCAGATAGCCACTTCGATAACAATCCTATCGATATGCCGCTGGACGTGCTGCTGGGCAAAACGCCGAAGATGACGCGTGATGTCGCTACTCAGCAAGCCAAAGGCGATGCGCTGGTGCGTGACGGGATTACCGTGGCTGACGCCGTTAATCGCGTACTGCATCTGCCAACCGTGGCCGAGAAAACCTTCCTGATTACCATCGGTGACCGTTCGGTAACCGGTATGGTGGCGCGTGACCAGATGGTCGGCCCATGGCAGATCCCGGTGGCTAACTGTGCAGTCACCACCGCCAGCCTGGACAGCTATCACGGTGAAGCCTTCTCACTGGGCGAACGTGCGCCAGTCGCCTTGCTGGACTTCGCTGCCTCAGGCCGCTTAGCGGTCGGTGAAGCGCTGACCAACCTGGCAGCCACCTCGATTGGTTCCCTACAGCGCGTGAAGCTGTCTGCTAACTGGATGGCCGCAGCCGGTCACCCAGGCGAAGATGCCGGTTTGTATGCCGCAGTGAAAGCGGTTGGCGAAGAGCTGTGTCCGGCGCTGGGAATCACTATCCCGGTGGGTAAAGACTCGATGTCGATGAAAACTCGCTGGCAGCAGGGTACCGAAGAGCGTGAGATGACCTCACCGCTGTCGCTGGTGATTACCGCCTTTGCGCGTGTGGAAGATGTGCGCCGCACCGTGACGCCTCAGCTGCAAGCTGACCAGGATAACCTGCTGATGCTGGTGGATCTCGGTAATGGTGCGAACACCCTGGGTGCTACCGCGCTGTCACAGGTTTATCGTCAGTTAGGCGACAAACCAGCCGACGTGCGTGATGCATCGCAACTGGCGGGCTTCTTCAACGCCATTCAGGCGCTGGTGGCCGAGCAGAAACTGCTGGCTTACCATGACCGCTCCGATGGCGGCCTGCTGGTAACACTGGCAGAAATGGCCTTCACCGGCCACTGCGGTATCGAAGCTGACATCGCCGCACTGGGCAACGATGCGCTGGCAGCACTGTTCACCGAAGAGTTGGGTGCAGTGATCCAGATTAACGCCGCTGACCGTGCCGCCGTTGAGAAAGTGTTTGCCGACCATGGCCTGATCAGCAATGTGCATGTGATTGGTCAGGCGCTGCCGGGCGATCGCTTTGTGATCCGTTCTGGCGACAGCGCGGTGTACAGCGAAAGCCGTACCACGCTGCGTACCTGGTGGGCAGAGACCACCTGGCAGATGCAGCGTCTGCGTGACAACCCAGCCTGTGCCGATCAGGAACACGAAGCGAAGAAAGACGACAACGATCCTGGTCTGAACGTTCATCTGACCTTCAAGCCAGAAGAAGACGTTGCTGCGCCGATGATTGCCACCGGCGCGCGTCCACGTGTTGCCGTGCTGCGCGAGCAGGGCGTGAACTCCCACGTTGAGATGGCCGCTGCCTTCCACCGTGCTGGCTTCACCGCGGTTGATGTGCACATGAGTGACCTGCTGGCGGGCCGTCGTGGTCTGGAAGAGTTCCAGGCGCTGGTAGCGTGCGGTGGCTTCTCTTATGGTGACGTATTGGGTGCCGGTGAAGGTTGGGCGAAGTCGATTCTGTTCAACGGCCGTGTGCGTGACGAGTTTGAAAACTTCTTCCATCGTCCACAGACGCTGGCGCTGGGCGTGTGTAACGGCTGCCAGATGATGTCGAATCTGCGTGAGCTGATTCCGGGCAGCGACCTGTGGCCGCGCTTCGTACGTAACCAGTCAGAGCGTTTTGAAGCACGTTTCAGCCTGGTTGAAGTGGCTGCGAGCCCATCGCTGCTGCTGGACGGCATGGCGGGATCTCACATGCCAATTGCGGTTTCACACGGTGAAGGTTTTGTGGAAGTGCGTGATGGTGCACATCTGGCCCAGCTGGAAAGCAAAGGTCTGGTGGCGCTGCGCTTCGTGGATAACTTCGGTAAAGTCACCGAAAGCTATCCAGCGAACCCGAACGGCTCGCCGAACGGTATCACTGCAGTCACCAACGAAAGCGGTCGCGTCACCATTATGATGCCGCACCCTGAGCGCGTGTTCCGTACCGTGAGCAACTCGTGGCATCCGGCTGAGTGGGGCGAGGATAGCCCATGGATGCGTATCTTCCGCAACGCACGTAAGCAGTTGGGCTAATTTAGCCAACAGCATCAGAGGCCGCCGCAAGGCGGCCTTTCTTTTGGCCGGCTGGTTTGCACTCACTCACTTGGCTGGCTTACAAGAACTGTCTGAAATCGGCGACAAACACGAAGGTGAGTTGTCGCTAAATGGTGACATTTAAATCATTGATTTTTAAAGCCTCAGTTTTTCATGACTTAACCCGTTGCTGATCAGCGACACTTTCATCAGACCAGCCGGTCCGCTTTTTCTTAAAATACTGCGTCACACCTCGCATTACTCTGATAATTAATGCTATTTCATTTTTGGCACGATAGTTGCTATACTTACAGCGTTGCTCATTCTCCTGTCTATGATTGCCCCGCACTGCGGTTGAGCTCATAAAATTCGAATGACGCACCAAACGGAGCCTGCCGTCCACCCAACCGATAATCGCTTGCTTTGCAACGTTATCAAGCATCGGACGCAACGTTGAGTTAGGCTCCACCTATTTTGCAAGCGATGCTGCGGCGTCGCTCTCACGGCAGCCCAAAAGGGCTGCCGTTTTCCTTTCTATGCTTTCTTCCCTATTGATACTTCGTTAGCATGCCAACAGCTCACATTTAAGGAAGTGCGGTAGTGAAGAGATGGCGTCTGTTTCCCCGATCCCTGCGACAGTTGGTTTTGATGGCATTTTTGCTGGTGCTGTTGCCCTTGCTGGTGCTGGCCTGGCAAGCCTGGGAAAGCCTCTCTGCGCTGAGTAATCAGGCCGCCGATACCAACCGCAATACCTTTACTGACGTGCGCCGCAGCGAGGCGATGGCGCGCACGGCGCTCGAGCTGGAACGCAGTTATCGTCAATATTGCGTGTTAGGTGATGCCACCTTGCAAAAGCTCTATCAGACGCAGTGGACGCGGTACGGGCAGATGCTCACCAGCCATGCAGATAGCCTGCCGGATCTTCCTTCCTTCAAAGCGCTGCAGGAAACCTTGCCGCAGCTCGCCAGCGTGCAGTGCGATAACGGTAACCCAGTGGCAAAAGCCGCCACGGCCCTGGAACATTTTTCTGATGCTAATGCGCAAATGGTGCAGGCGACGCGTGAAGTGGTATTTTCTCGCGGCTTGCAGCTCCAGCGCGAAATCGCCGATCGCGGGCAGTTTTTCGGCTGGCAGGCGCTGATTCTGTTTCTGATCAGTCTCGCACTGGTGCTGCTGTTTACCGGCATGATCATCGGCCCGGTTAAACGCGTAGAGCGGATGATTAACCGACTGGGGCAAGGCAAAGCGCTCGGTGACAGCGTCAGTTTTCGCGGTCCGCGTGAAATCCGCTCTCTTGGCCAGCGCATCGTGTGGCTGAGCGAGCGCCTGAGCTGGCTGGAAGAGCAGCGTCATGAATTTTTGCGTCATCTCTCGCACGAACTGAAAACCCCGCTTGCCAGCTTGCGTGAAGGCACGGAATTATTGGCCGATCAGGTGGCTGGGCCGCTCAATGCGGAACAGCAGGAAGTGGTGGCGATCCTCGACACCAGCAGTCGCCATCTGCAGCGTCTCATCGAACAGCTATTGGATTACAACCGCAAACTGGCGGATGGCCCAATGGCACTCGAGCCGGTGGCGCTCAATGACATCGTTGATGCGGTTGTTAAAATCCATTCATTGCCTGCCAGTGCGCGACATATCACCACCCATGTTGATCTTCAGGTGACGCACTGTCTGGCAGAGGCAACCTTGCTGCAAAGGGTCATCGATAACCTCTATTCGAACGCCGTGAACTACGGCAGCGAATCCGGTAACATCTGGCTGCAGAGCCAACAGAAAGGCAACCAGGTGTGGATTGAGGTGGCGAACACCGGCACACCGATTCCGGCTGAAGAGCAGGCGATGATTTTTGAGCCCTTTTTTCAGGGTAGCCAGCAGCGCAAAGGGCCAGTTAAGGGCAGTGGGCTGGGCTTAAGCATCGCCAAAGATTGTCTGCGCAGGATGCAGGGCGATTTGCAATTGGTAACGCGTAAGGATGCGGATGTCTGTTTTCGAATCATTTTGACGACCAGTGCCGGGAATGCCTGATTAATGAAACACACCCTGATTAAACTTTTTAGCTGCGCGTTGCTGGCATTCGGCTTGAGTGCCTGCCAGACAGCGCCGACGGGCAGCGCGTTGCACGATGGCACCAATCTTCCTGAGCCAGAAGTGCGGCTGCCAGATTATCTGGCGACCGATTGTCAAAACGTGTGGAAAATTGAAACGCCAGCAGCGATGAGCAACCCCCTTTACTGGCAGCGTGCTATCGACTGCGGTGAACGATTATCGCCTGCGGAAGCACGGGCTGAAGCGCGTCGCTGGCCGGTTCAAGGCTGGTCGCGTGCTTTTAAACAAGGCATTCTGCTGGCAAATGGCAATGTGACGCCCTTTGAGCGCCGCCAGTTCGTGGATACGTTAGATGGCTACAGCGCCTCCTATCCTGCCTCCGTGCGTCCGTTACTCATGCTGTGGCGCAGCAACCAGGCGGCGCAGTTGGCATTAAGCGGTGAACGCAGCCGCTATGCTGCACTTCAGCAAAGTCACGATTCCGAACTGGATAGCCTGCGCCAGCAGCAAACCAAATTGCGGCAATCACTGGAGGAGACTCAGCGTAAGCTTGAGCGCCTGACTGACATCGAACGCCAGCTGTCGTCACGTAAACCAGCGGACAGCAGTGACACTTCGCACGGTGCCAGCGATGCACAAAGTGAGGATCAGTGACCATGAAACAGTCTGCACGTTTACTGCTGGTGGATGATGATCCTGGCCTGCTGAAGCTTCTCGGGATGCGATTAAGCAGTGAAGGCTTTCAGGTGACCACCGCTGCAAGTGGCCCGGATGCGCTGCGCCAGCTGCAAAAAGAGAAGGTTGATCTGGTGATCAGCGATCTGCGCATGGATGAAATGGACGGGCTGGCGTTGTTTGGCGAAATTCAGAAACGCCATGCAGGCTTACCGGTGATCATTCTCACCGCACACGGCTCTATTCCCGAGGCGGTTTCTGCCACGCAGCAGGGCGTATTCAGTTTCCTAACGAAACCGGTGGATCGTGACGCGCTGTATAAAGCCATTGATGAAGCGTTAGCACAGCGCGCGCCAGTCAGTGATGACACCTGGCGTGAAGCGGTAGTCACGCGCAATCCACTGATGCTGCGTTTGCTGGATCAAGCGCACATGGTGGCGCAATCCGACGTCAGCGTGTTAATCAATGGCCAGAGCGGTACCGGAAAAGAAGTGCTGGCTCAGGCGATTCACGCCGCCAGCCCACGCGCAAACAAGCCGTTTATTGCCATCAACTGTGGTGCTTTGCCTGAGCAACTGCTGGAGTCTGAGCTCTTTGGTCATGCTAAAGGGGCCTTCACCGGTGCAGTGAGTGCGCGAGAAGGGCTGTTCCAGGCGGCGGAGAGCGGCACGCTGTTTCTTGATGAAATTGGTGATATGCCGCAGGCGTTGCAGGTCAAACTGCTGCGCGTCTTGCAGGAGCGAAAAGTGCGTCCGCTCGGTAGTAATCGGGATGTGGATATCAACGTGCGTATCATCTCGGCCACCCATCGCGATCTGCCCAAAGCGATGGAGAAAAAAAGTTTCCGCGAAGACCTCTATTATCGCCTCAATGTGGTGAACCTGAAGATTCCCGCACTACATGAGCGTGCTGAAGATATTCCACTGTTGGCGAATCATTTGCTGCGCCAGTCGGCTGAACGCCATAAACCTTTCGTGCGCAGCTTCTCAGTGGATGCGATGAAACGTCTAGTGGGGGCCAGTTGGCCAGGCAACGTACGCCAGCTGGTGAACGTGATCGAACAGTGTGTCGCGCTCAGCACGTCACCAGTGATCAGTGATGCGCTGGTGGAACAGGCGTTAGCGGGTGAAAACACCGCGCTGCCAACCTTTGTCGAGGCGCGTAATCAGTTTGAGCTGAACTATCTGCGCAAATTGCTACAGATGACCAAAGGAAATGTCACCAACGCCGCGCGTCTGGCTGGACGTAACCGTACTGAATTCTATAAGCTGCTGTCACGCCATGAGCTGGACGCCAGTGAATTTAAAGAGTAGCTTGCTGCGGCATATTGATTCATCCATTGACTACCCTAAATAATTCGCGTTGCAGGAAGGCAGCAAACGAAAGCATCCCGATGAGCTTACTCAATCAAGCAATTCGGGGAAAAGAGAGCCGCCAACCCCTCTGCAACTTGAAGCAGGACGGGTATATACTATTTGTTATCCGTCCATCATGGAGGGAGTGAAAAAAGGATCTGTCATGAAAAAGATCGATGCAATTATTAAACCATTCAAACTCGATGATGTGCGCGAAGCTCTAGCTGAAGTGGGCATCACCGGGATGACGGTCAGTGAAGTGAAGGGCTTCGGTCGTCAGAAAGGCCACACTGAGCTGTATCGTGGCGCGGAGTACATGGTCGATTTTCTGCCTAAAGTGAAAATCGAGATGGTGGTCGGTGATGACATCGTCGACACCTGCGTTGAAGCCATTATGAAAACCGCGCAGACCGGTAAAATCGGTGACGGCAAAATCTTTGTGTTCGACGTGGCGCGCGTGGTGCGTATTCGTACCGGTGAAGAGGACGAAGAGGCGATCTAAGCCCCTTCGTTAGCCCATGAAAAAGCCTGCATTGCGCAGGCTTTTTTTGTTTACAGCACTTTGTGTGGGCCAAAGACTTCATAATGGATACGATCGGCACTGATACCGGCATCCACCAGCTGGCGCGCGACGAACTGCATAAATGGCAGCGGCCCGCATAGCCAGAATTGACGGTCGGCCTGATTCAGTTCACTGGAAATGCCCGCGAGATCCATTAACCCCGCAGCATCATAACGACCACTGTCCTGGCTTTCCGGCTGGCGATACCAGATATGGCTGGCGAAGTGCGGCAGGCGTGAACCTGTGGCTTGCACTTCATCCGCGAAAGCATGCTGAGTACCGCATTCGGCCGCATGTAGCCAGTTAACCGCGCCCGCATACTGCTGCTCAGCCAGGCTGGCTAACATTGCCAGCATCGGAGTTTGACCCACACCGGCAGAAATCAGCGTGATCGGCGCGGCTCCCTTTGTTTGCAAATAGAAATCACCCGCCGGTGCCGCACATTGCACAATATCACCGACCTTCGCATGGGCGTGCAACCAGCCGGAAACGCTACCGTGTTCTTCGCGCTTCACCGCGATACGATAAGATTTAGCGTTGGGGCGATGGGTGAGTGAATACTGGCGATGCTGGATATTCTCGTTACCTTCAGGTCGCAAACTAACGGCCAGGTATTGTCCGGGCAGGAAGTCGGCCACGGGCTGACCATCGTTGGGAACCAGTTCAAAGCTTTTGATCACTGAGCTTTCAGTGTTGATAGCACGGATACGGAAGTCGCGTGCGCCACGCCAGCCGCCCACTTTCTCTTCTGATTCGCGATAGATCGCTTCTTCACGCTGGATAAACACGTCGGCCAGCACGCCGTAAGCTTTGCCCCACGCCTGCAAAACGTCATCGCCGGGATTGAGCAACTCTTCAATGGTCGCCAGCAACGTTTCACCCACCACTGCATATTGCGCCGGCTGAATATTCAGGCTGGTGTGCTTCTGCGCAATTTTCTCTACCGCCGGCAGCAGCACCGCTAAATTCTCCAGATTGCTGCCGTACGCGACAACGGCATTAAACAGCGCCTCACGCTGATTGCCACTGCGCTGATTATTCATGTTGAAGACGTTTTTCAGTTCCGGATGCTGGGTCAATAAACGCTGGTAAAAGTGGCCAGTAAGTTGCGGGCCAAGCTGAGCAATAGCGGGCAGGGAAGACTTTACAGTAGCGATAGTTTGCGCATCGAGCATGGTGAATGCCTCACAGTGAATTTAAACATGTATTTTAAATGCATCTTATGATCGTTCATCTAGCCTGTAAATCCCCTGTTTTGATTGCGGGTTAGGTGCTGAAGCTGGAAGCTGGCCCACAAACCTGAAAAATATTCCTCTTCAGCGTGAGCAAATATCGTGATTTACAGGCTTGCAAAAATGCGTAAAAAACCCGTTCCAGCGCCGTGCCAATCGTTTGCGTAAAAAGAGGGGATTGGCGCTACCGTCACCTGTCAAAACCGTTTACACTGTTGGCCTTCGCCCCTTGCCGGGGCCTAAACTGCCGTTAAAAAAGTTAGCTAGTCAGGAGATGCCGGATGTTAAAGCGTGATATGAACATTGCCGATTATGATGCCGAGTTGTGGCAGGCTATGGAGCAAGAGAAGGTGCGTCAGGAAGAGCACATTGAACTGATTGCTTCTGAAAACTACACCAGCCCACGCGTTATGCAGGCGCAAGGTTCACAGCTCACCAACAAATATGCTGAAGGGTATCCGGGCAAACGCTACTACGGCGGATGTGAATACGTTGATATCGTTGAGCAGCTGGCGATCGATCGCGCGAAAGAGCTGTTTGGCGCAGACTTTGCCAACGTGCAGCCGCACTCTGGCTCACAGGCTAACTTCGCGGTTTACACTGCGCTGCTGCAGCCGGGCGACACCATCCTCGGTATGAACCTGGCGCACGGTGGTCACCTGACCCACGGTTCTCCAGTGAACCTGTCTGGCAAACTGTATAACGTGATCCCTTACGGCATCGACGAAACAGGCAAAATTAACTACGACGAACTGGCTGAACTGGCTAAAACCCATAAGCCAAAAATGATCGTCGGTGGCTTCTCTGCATACTCTGGCGTGTGCGACTGGGCAAAAATGCGCGAAATCGCTGATAGCGTGGGCGCTTACCTGTTCGTTGACATGGCGCACGTTGCCGGTCTGATCGCCGCTGATGTGTACCCAAACCCAGTTCCACATGCTCACATCGTCACCTCAACCACCCATAAAACCCTCGCGGGTCCACGTGGTGGCCTGATTCTGGCGAAAAACGGCGACGAAGATCTGTACAAAAAACTGAACTCCGCGGTGTTCCCGGGTGGTCAGGGTGGTCCATTGATGCACGTAATCGCGGGTAAAGCGGTGGCGTTCAAAGAAGCAATGGAGCCTGAGTTCAAATCTTACCAGCAGCAAGTGGCTAAAAACGCCAAAGCAATGGTTGAGGTTCTGCTGGAGCGTGGCTACAACATCGTTTCAGGCGGTACTTATAACCACCTGTTCCTGATCGATCTGGTGAGCAAAAACCTGACCGGTAAAGAAGCGGATGCTGCGTTGGGCCGCGCCAACATCACCGTGAACAAGAACAGCGTACCAAACGATCCGAAGAGCCCGTTTGTGACCTCTGGCGTGCGTATTGGTACTCCAGCAGTCACCCGTCGTGGTTTCAAAGAAGCGGAAGTTCGCGAGCTGGCTGGCTGGATCGCTGACGTACTGGACAACATCAACGACGAAGCGACCATCGAGCGCACCAAGCAGAAAGTACTCGATATCTGCGCGCGTCTGCCTGTGTATGCCTGATCTGGCATAACGCTGATGTGATGAAAAAGGATGGCGCTGGCCATCCTTTTTTTATGCGCGCGATCCGACCTTTCATTTCACTTTTGCTTAAGCCTCTGACAAAGTAGCGCCCCAATGGGTTGCGGGCGCAGCCGACATGCCTGTGGGAGGCAAAATGACCATCGGATCGGCCAGATGGCTGGGACTCAGCTACTTCACCTACTTCTTCTGTTACGGCATCTACTTACCTTTCTGGAGCGTCTGGCTCAAAGGCATTGGCCTGGATGCGGAAAAAATCGGCCTGCTGCTCGGTTGCGGCATGGTGGCGCGATTCGTCGGCAGTTTATTGATCGCCTCGCAGGTCAAAAATCCTTCTCAGCTGATTGTCGCTTTACGTTTACTGGCATTGATGACGTGCCTGTTTGCCGTCGGATTCTGGTTTGGCAGCCAATGGTTATGGCTGCTGCTGGTGATGGTGGGCTTTAACTTGTTCTTCTCGCCACTGGTGCCCCTCAGCGATGCGCTGGCTGCCACCTGGACCCAACAAATCGGCCTGGCTTATGGCCCGGTGCGTTTGTGGGGATCGCTGGCGTTTGTGATTAGCTCTGCACTGACCGGCATGTTAGTCAGCGCATGGTCATCGCAGGCGATTTTGGTCTTATTGAGCATGGGTGTGCTGGTGATGCTGTCTGGCATGATGTTGCCGCCGAAAACGCGTCCGCAGGGCGATGCACGGCAGGGCGCCAGCGGTGGTTGGTCGGCGTGGCGCGATCTGCTGCGTGAGAATGCCGTGTGGCGCTTTATGTTGTGCGTGACCTTGATGCAAGGGGCACACGCGGCCTATTACAGCTTTAGCGCCATCTGGTGGCAAGAGGCGGGTTACTCTGCCACCGTCTTTGGCTATTTATGGTCGCTGGGCGTGGTGGCGGAAATCGTCATCTTCGCGCTGAGCAATCGTCTGTTCCGTCGCTGGAGTGCCCGCGACTTGCTGCTGCTTTCTTGCTGCTGTGCTTTAGTGCGCTGGGTGATGCTGGGTTCCAGCACCGCGCTGCCGCTGTTAATTGCTGCGCAGATTCTGCATTGTGGCAGCTTCACCGTATGCCATCTGGCAGCGATGCGCTTTATTGCCGCGCGTAAAGGGGCAGAGGTGATTCGGTTGCAATCACTTTACTCTGCGCTGGCGATGGGCGGCGGGATTGCCGTGATGACGATGATCAGCGGTGTGCTGTTTACCCATTTACAGGGGCATCTGTTCTGGGTGATGGCGCTGGTGGCACTCCCGGCACTGTTCATGCGTCCGCGCGCTGCTTAAGCTTCCAGCAGTTGACGAATACGCTGCTGCTGATGGTAGCTCAGCGGCAGCTCGGCGTGGATCAGCGGCGGTGAAAACAACGGTAACGATGTGGCGTAGGGTGTGATCACCAGCGCCACGTCACGCGGTGCCCCTTCACGCTGAAAGTGCAGCATATCCTGATAAGTGATATTGATCGGTAGCAGCGTTATCTCGCGGATTTGCTGCTCCAGCAGTTGTTCCATTGCCGCATCCGCGCCGGTCAACAGCAGCACCTGCTTTTCCTGCAGCGCACTCTCCTGCATCAGCCAGGCACCAAACAGCACCGCCACCAGACTCACTTCCTCCGCGCTGAATTGCGTACCGAAATCACTGCTGAAGTGATACAGCGCGCGTTCGGTGGTGCGCAGCAAGCGCGGATAAAGACGCGCCACGTCCAGCGCCACACTGTTATCGATACCAATAGAAAAATGGCTGCGATCCAGCGCCTGCGCCAGATGAGTGAACAGCTGCAATTTCAGCTCGTGCTGGTTTTTAATACGCGTCTGCGCCAGCTGTTCAAAACGAACGATTAATGCCTCCACTGCCAGCATGAGCTGCTGCGCCTGGTGGTCTCCTAGTTGATTCCCATCCGGCGCATGAATCAAACTAAATAGCAGCGTCCAGAAGTCGGTCTCGCTGACGTCCGGTGCTAAATGGCAGCGTTTCTGCCAGTGGTGAATCACATCATCTGCGGCAGCGCGCTCGGTTTTTGCTGCCAGCCAGATTCGCTGTTTCTCATTGAACAGCGCATTTTGCCGTTGGCACAGCGCGTACTTCATAAAGATTTGCAGAAACAGGCGATCGCGCGGGGTGAAATCACGGGCCAGTCGCAGACTGCAATGTTGAATCAATGCCTGCAGATTGGTTTCATCCCACAGCGCTTTTTCGATATTAAGCACTTTCAGGCGCTGACGCAGCACGGGAGCAAAATGCTCGCAGACGAAATCCTGCGACAGGCGCAGTGCGCGTCGCAGCCAATGGAGCAGGCAGAGCCGCCTGTCCAGTTCCGTCCCATGTATGCGGAAGCTGCCATCCACCATCTGGTGTAACTCCAGTTGATGGAAGCGCTGTATCTCATCACCGACATCCGCGATATCCTGTCGGGCAACGACAGGATCAACACCATTTAACTGGCAGAGCTTTTCAAGCGTTAGCGCGGGAGCAGGCAGAAACAGTAGCAATAGCAGATGGCAACGACGCTGGGCACGGCTGAAGAGTGGTGCAGATGAAGGTGCAGAACTCATCAATAGTATTATCCGCGGGTCATTTTTGAGCTAAGAATAGCTAACTCCACGCGGTAACCCTGCACTTTGTCGTGACTTTTGCTCAGAGCTTTTAGGCGGGTCACAGTTTTTCTGGACCAGTATAATCTTCACTTGAGAATTGTTACTTTATAACACATGAAAATTGCACTCATTCCCTTTACGCTGTTGTTCAGCGCTGCAGCCTGGTCTCATCCGCACAGCTTTATCGATATGAAAAACGAGTTTGTCAGCGAAAACGATCACCTGACAGGCATGAAAATGGTGTGGACCATGGATGAAATTACCTCAGCCGATCTGCTTTACGATGCCGGCAAAGCGAAACCCGGTGACGTGGTATGGAAAAAGCTGGCGGCGCAGGTGATGGCGAACGTGTTGGGGCAACATTACTTCTCAGAGGTGTGGCAGGACAAAACGCGGGTGAAGTTCCTGAATTTGCCCAAAGAGTACAATTTGTCGCGCAACGGCAACAAAGCGGTGCTGGAGTTTATTGTGCCGTTTGGCGAACCACAGTCGCTGAGTGCGAAACAGTATCGTATTCAGACCTTCGATCCGAGCTACTTTGTTGATATGTATTACGATAACCCACAGGCATTAACCATGGACGACGGCGTAAAAGCACACTGCCAGATAGACTTACACACCCCCAAACCGGATGACTCGCTCAAGCAATATGCGCTGTCGCTGGATAAAGCCGATGCGCCGCCGGAAGACATGGATCTCGGCCAGCAATTCGCGCAGACGGTGACCCTGACATGTCATTGATTTCTCTGCCTTCTCGTTCACGCAGACTGTGGCCGCTGTGGTTGCTGGCCATAGTGATGCTCGCTGCCGGATTTACCCTGTGGCAGCACTGGTCGCAAATATTGCTGCAAAGCGTGTTATGGCAGAAAGTCCTCAATCGCGAAATGACCCAACTCCTGCAACAAGTGGCTGACCAGCCTCAGCAGGCGGGCGTGACTTTAATGCTTTCTAGCCTGGCTTATGGTGTGCTGCACGCGCTGGGCCCAGGGCACGGTAAAGTGGTGATCAGCACCTTCCTGGCGACGCATCCCGCTAAGCTAAAAACCAGCATGAAACTCACGCTACTGGCCGCACTGTTACAAGGTGGCGTGGCGATTGGTTTGGTGACGGTGATGCTGGTGGTATTGCAAACCTCATCGCGGCAAATGCATCTCGGTAGTTACTGGCTGGAGAAGGGCAGTTATCTGCTGGTGATGGCATTGGGCATCTGGGTCGGCTGGCGTGCGCTGCGGTCATTACTTCCGCTATTACGTCCCGCGCCGGCGAAGATACAGATTCACGCCATTCGCCCACATCACCAGCATGATGAACACTGCGGATGCGGTCATGCGCATCTGCCAAGTGCTGAACAGATGGATCGCGCCGTGAGTGGCAAAACCCAGGCGCTGGTGGTGTTCTCCATGGGCATGCGTCCCTGTTCTGGCGCCATCATGATGCTGCTGTTTTCTAAGGTGATTGGTGTTTATGCGTGGGGTGTGGCCTCGGCGGTGGCAATGGCCATCGGAACGGCGGTCACGGTCTCCGCAATGGGCTTGTTAGTTCAACGATCGCGGCGATTAGCTGAAAAGTTAGGGGCAAAGAGTGCAACGTCGCGCGAGGCAAAAATCATTATGCCGGCATTAGGATTGGCAGGTGGGATTCTGCTGGTAATGGCAGGGTGGTTACTATGGCAAAGCGCACAGCCGATGATGAGTAGCGGGTTACGACCGTTTTAACGGCGTTAAAAAGGCGGATGTGATATCCGCCTTTTTTGTGCTTAGCGCTTCAGCGCTTCGCTCAGTTCTTCACGCATGGTCGCCAGCATGGCTTTCACAACGCGTGGGTTACCTGCAACGATATTACCGGACATCATGTAACCATGGTTGCCGGTGAAGTCTGTCACCAGGCCGCCCGCTTCACGCACCAGCAGTTCACCGGCAGCGAAATCCCATGGCTTCAGACCGATTTCAAAGAAACCGTCCACGCGACCAGCGGCCACGTAAGCCAGATCCAACGCGGCAGAGCCAGTGCGACGGAAGTCAGCACACTGAGTGAACAGTTTGCCCACGATGTTGATGTAAGGGGTTGCGTGCTGTTTCAGCTTGAACGGGAAGCCGGTTGCCAGGATGGTGCCATCCAGGTCACGCGCGGTGCTGCCACGCAGACGATAACCATTGAGCTGTGCGCCCTGACCGCGTACAGCGGTGAACAGTTCGTTGCGCATTGGATCGTAGACCACAGCCACTTCGGTGCGGCCTTTGATGCGCACAGCGATAGATACAGAGAAGTGTGGTAAACGTTTGATGAAGTTGGTGGTGCCATCCAGCGGATCGATTACCCATTGAATGTCCTGATCATCGCCCGCCAGTTCACCGCTTTCTTCGGTGATGATGGAGTGTTGCGGGTAGGATTTACGAATCACTTCGATAATCAGACGTTCTGCGTCACGGTCAACATTGGTAACGAAGTCGTTGCTGCCTTTCTGGCTAGCTTCGACAGCGTCCGGGGTTTCATAATTCTTGGCAATTAAATTTCCGGCCTTGCGCGCTGCGCGCACGGCGATGTTGAGCATCGGATGCATCGGTATCTCTCGCTGGATGTTAAAGAACGGGGAAAACGGCGCGGAGTATATCAGCGTGTTCAGCAAATGTCCTACTTTTATGTTAGGATGCGCGCCATCATTTTCTTACCTGCTCACTAATATGCTGCATAACATCCGAATCGTACTGGTAGAAACCTCGCACACCGGCAACATGGGTTCCGTGGCTCGTGCTATGAAAACCATGGGCTTAACCAACCTTTATCTGGTCAATCCGCTGGTGAAGCCCGACTCACAAGCCATCTCCCTCGCCGCGGGTGCCAGTGATGTGATCGGCGAGGCGAAGATCGTTGATACGCTGGACGAAGCGATTGCCGGTTGCAGCCTGGTTGTCGGCACCAGCGCACGTTCCCGTTCATTGCCGTGGCCGATGCTGGATTCACGTGAATGCGGTATCAAAAGCGTAGAAGAGGGCCAGCAGGCACCGGTTGCACTGGTGTTTGGTCGTGAACGTGTGGGCCTGACCAACGAAGAGTTGCAGAAGTGCCACTATCACGTCGCCATTCAGGCTAATCCGGAATACAGTTCGCTGAACCTGGCGATGGCGGTGCAGATCATTGCTTACGAAGTGCGTATGGCATGGCTGGACGCGCAGGAAAAAGCCAGCCCACAACCGCAGGAAGAAGAGTCACCGTATCCGCTGGTGGACGATCTGGAGCGTTTCTATCAGCACATTGAAAAGATGATGCTGGAGAGCGGCTTTATCCGTGAAGGCACCCCAAGTCAGGTGATGAGCAAACTGCGCCGTCTCTATACCCGCGCGCGCCCGGAACGTGATGAACTCAACATCCTGCGCGGCATGTTGGCATCCTTCCAAAAGCCTAAAGGTGATAAGGGTAATAGTTGAGTAAAACAGTTGGTTAAATACTTGAGTAAATTACTTGGTTAAATAGTTGACCGTTTTACTCAGGAATGGCAGACTGGCGTCAATTCATCAGATAGCCCGCCGATACCCGGACGGACGCTTACGAGGTTGTATGCTATGAGACTGACATCCAAAGGACGTTATGCCGTAACCGCTATGCTGGACGTTGCACTGCACTCAAACGAGGGCCCGGTGCCGCTGGCTGACATTTCTGAGCGTCAGGGCATTTCGCTCTCCTATCTGGAGCAGTTATTCTCACGTCTGCGTAAGCACGGTTTAGTGGCCAGCGTTCGTGGTCCAGGTGGCGGTTATCTGTTAGGTAAAGATGCTGGCGCGATTGCCGTTGGCGCGGTGATCACTGCGGTTGACGAATCTGTTGATGCCACTAAGTGCCAGGGCAAAGAAGGCTGCCAGGGCGGCGAGCGCTGCCTGACTCACGTTCTGTGGCGTGACCTGAGCGAACGCATCAGTGAATTCCTCAACAACATCACGCTGGCTGAACTGGTAAACAACCAGGAAATCCTTGATGTGGCAGATCGTCAGAACATGAACGACACTCGCCGCTTCCAGCAGCATCGTATGCAGGAAACCATCAACGTTAATCTGCGTGCTTAATCCGCTCCCCTTCAGCCCTTGCTGTTCACACAGCCGGGGCTGAATCGTGCTATAAAGACGTATGATTTTTTATACGGAGTTTTAGCGCAATGAAATTACCGATCTACCTGGATTACGCAGCGACAACGCCTGCCGATCCGCGTGTCGCCACCAAAATGATGCAGTTCCTCACTTTGGATGGCACCTTCGGTAACCCCGCTTCCCGTTCTCACCGTTTTGGCTGGCAGGCAGAAGAAGCCGTTGATGTGGCGCGCAATCAGATTGCAGAGCTGGTCAATGCCGATCCGCGTGAAATCGTTTTTACTTCCGGTGCCACCGAAGCTGATAACCTCGCCATTAAAGGCGCGGCTCAATGCCATCAGGCGCGCGGCAAACACGTCATTACCAGTCAAACTGAGCACAAAGCGGTGCTGGATAGCTGCCAGCAACTGGAGCGTGAAGGTTTCGACGTCACCTATCTGCAACCCGGCAGCGATGGCATTGTCACGCCGGCGATGCTGGAAGCCGCACTGCGCGATGACACGGTGCTGGTTTCCCTGATGCATGTGAACAACGAAACCGGCGTGATTCAGGATATCGCCGCGCTCGGTGCCTTGTGCCGCGCGCGTGACATCCTGTTTCATGTTGATGCCACCCAAAGTGTCGGCAAATTGCCGATTGATGTCGCGGCACTGCCAGTGGATCTGATGTCGTTTTCAGCGCATAAAATCTACGGTCCGAAAGGCATTGGTGCGCTGTGGGTGCGTCGTAAACCTAAATTACAGATCGATGCGCAAATGCACGGCGGCGGTCATGAACGCGGTATGCGATCCGGAACCTTGCCGGTGCATCAAATCGTGGGCATGGGCGAAGCGTATCGCGTTGCACGTGAAGAGATGAGCAGTGAAATGGCGCGTCTCGCAGCCATGCGCCAACGTCTGTGGCACGGCATCAGCCAGTTAGAGAATGTGAATATTAACGGTTCGCTTGAGCAGGGCGCACCGAATATCCTCAACCTCAGTTTTGCTCAGGTTGATGGCGAATCGCTGATTATGGCGCTGAAAGATCTGGCGCTGTCGTCCGGTTCTGCCTGTACCTCGGCCAGTCTCGAACCCTCTTATGTACTGCGCGCCATGGGCGTTGAGCAGGAGCTGGCACACAGCTCGCTGCGCTTCTCGCTGGGGCGCTTCACCACCGAAGAGGAAATTGACTACGCCATTGAGCTGGTCAATAAAGCGGTAAGCCGTTTACGGGCATTAACGCCCGCCACGTCCCGCTAATTCATGCACCCCTTGCGCCGGTTCTGGCGCAAGGTGACACCTAACGCAAACGGAGCCACGCGATGACAACACAACCGATGACAATTACGCTCAGCTCCCAGGCCGCCGATGTGCGCTGGGGTGAAAAAGCACTGCTGAGCAGCACTGAAAGTGGCATGACCATTCACCTGACTGGCGCCGATGCGCTGATGAGCATCCAGCGCGCGGGGCGTAAGCTGGACGGTCAGGGGATTCGCCACGTTGCCCTGAGCGGCGAAGAGTGGGATTTAGAGAAGTGCTGGGCATTCTGGCAAGGCTATCGCAGCCCGAAAGGCAAGCGCCAGGTAGAGTGGCCAGCATTAAGCGAAAACGATCAAACAGAATTTGATCGTCGTCTGAAGATCGTTGACTGGGTGCGCGACACCATCAACTTACCCGCGGAAGATCTGAGCCCGGAACAACTGGCGCACAGCGCGATCGATCTGATCAGCGAAGTGGGCGGTGACGCAGTGAGCTATCGCATCACCAAAGGCGAAGATCTGCGTGAGCAGGGTTATGCCGGTATTCACACCGTGGGCCGTGGTTCAACTCGCGCACCTGTGCTGCTGGCGCTCGACTTCAACCCCACCGGCGATGAAAATGCGCCGGTTTACGCTTGTCTGGTCGGCAAAGGCATCACCTTTGATACCGGTGGTTACAGCCTGAAGCAGAGCGCGTTTATGGATTCGATGAAATCCGATATGGGCGGTGCGGCAACGGTAACTGGCGCGCTGGCGCTGGCGATTGCGCGTGGCCTGACCAAACGAGTGAAGCTGTTCCTCTGCTGTGCTGACAACATGGTGAGCGGTAACGCATTCCGTCTCGGCGACATCATTCGCTATCGTAACGGTAAAACCGTGGAAGTGATGAACACCGATGCGGAAGGGCGTCTGGTGCTGGCTGATGGCCTGATTGATGCCAGCGAGCAAAATCCTGAACTGCTGATCGATGCTGCGACCCTGACCGGTGCAGCGAAAACGGCGCTGGGCAACGATTATCACGCCCTGTTTACCTTTGACGATGTACTGGCGGAATCTCTGCTGGGCAGTGCAACTGGTGAAAATGAAGCCTTCTGGCGTCTGCCGCTGGCGGAGTTCCATCGCAGCCATCTGCCGTCAAACTTTGCCGATTTGAATAACATTGCCAGCCCGGCCCATGCAGCAGGCGCCAGCAGCGCGGCGGCATTCCTCTCTTACTTCGTGAGCAAGTATCAGCAGGGTTGGCTGCACATTGACTGTTCTGCCACTTACCGTAAAAGCGCGGTGGATCAGTGGTCAGCCGGTGCTACGGGTCTTGGCGTGCGCACTATCGCCAATCTGTTACTGAAATAAAACCGGCGCGCATCAATGCGCACCCTAAGTCAGGTCGCAGACAGATGTGCAACCTACGTCAGGCCGCCATTGATGTGCATGCACCTTTCGTCTGGTCGCCATCGATGTGCAACCTACGTCAGGTCGTCGTTGATGTGCATCCTTCATCAGTATTGTGTAGGGTCGTCATTGATGGCGACCGAACAGCGCTTAAGCGGCAAACCTCATGCATGAGCTTGCCGTTTTTTTGGAACTTGATAAATGAGCAATCGTCTTGAAGAGGTGCTAAAGCTGGCCGCCACTGAGCCTGCGCACCGTCCGGAATTCTTTCAACTACTGCTGGAATCTGATATTTGGGTGCCAGGTGAAAGCCCTGCAGAGCAGTTTGATGCCACCTCGCCTGTGGAGTTGCTGCATTGGGAAAAAGAGGGCGGCGGCAGCGTTATCCCGTTCTTCACCTCAGAAGAGGCGATGGCTGAAGCGATCAAAGAGCAGCAGCCTTACCTGCGCCTGCCCGCGCGCACGCTGTTCGAAATGACCCTGGGTGAGAGCTTGTTCCTCAACCCCAAGCTGCCCGCAGGCAAAGAGTTTTCACCGGGCGAAATCGCCCATTTGATCGGTGAAGAGGGCAGTGCGCTGAGTCAGCAAACGGTGTTGGAAGGCGGCCATGCGCTGCTTCTGTCGGAAGTGGCTGAACCGCCCGCGCAGATGATTGATTCACTGACGCAGCTGTTTGCCAAATATAAGCAGGTGCGTCGTGCTTACATCGCCAGCATTCGTGAGAATGCTATGGAAGAGCCAAATCTGCTGATCGGTATCGAAGCGGATAGCAATATCGATGAGATTATTCAGGCGGCAGGCAGCGTGGCAACCGATACGCTGGCGGATGATGCACCGATTGATATCTGCGAAGTGGTGGTCGACGAGAAAGGCGTCAGCCACTTCTTTACCGCCCATATCACGCCATTTTATGAACGTCGCTGGGGGAGTTTCCTGCGCGACTTCAAAGGCAGTCAGCGGATTATTTAAAACGTCTGTTGCAGCGGTGCAATTGATTGCTCATCTGTCAGCCACTGCACGGCTTCAGATCCGCGCAATATATCGCGCCGCTACGGATCGCACTGATCGGGTAGTGGTGCAATTTATTGCGCATCTGACAGCCATCGTTCGGCTTAAGATACGCGCGATAAATCGCTCCGCTACGGATCGCACTTATCTGATCGCGCCGCTACAGATCGCACTTATCGGGTAGCGGCGCAATTTATTGCGCGGTAGTCAAATCATCATTGGCAGGATCAGAATTTTGTTCTGCAACCTCCCTTCATTGCCATGCTCGGCAGTTTAATCGGCTGGCAAAAATTTATTTCTCAATCGGTAAATCGTCGCGGCTGCCCCATTCGCCCCAGGATCCGTCATACAGGGTGACGTCACGCACACCCAGCGACGTCAGCGCCAGAATCACCACCACCGCCGTCACACCCGAACCGCAGCTGGCAATAATCGGCTGATCCAGTTTGATACCGGCTTTCTCAAACAGATCGCGTAACTCTGCTGCCGGCTTCAGTTCGCCGTTCGCCACCAGATTGTTCCACGGCATATTCAAGCTATTCGGGATGTGCCCGCGCAGCAGGCCCGGACGCGGTTCATCCACTTCTGCGTTAAAGCGGTTAGCCGCTCGGGCATCAACGATCTGCGCGCCGCCTTCATGGCTGATCAACAACACATCGGTCAGGCGTTTCACCAGACCCTGATCGTAATGGGCTTCGAACTCGCCTTCTGGCAGATTAACCGGGCCCGAAGCGACATCAAAGCCTGCCGCTTTCCAGCCCTGCAAACCGCCCGCCAGAATCGACACATTGACGCAGCCGAAGGCGCGCAGCATCCACCATGCGCGGGGTGCAGAGAACAGGTTACCTTCGTCGTACACCACCAGATGTTTATCCTGATTAACACCCAGTTCGCGCATCGCCACGGCAAAAGCTTCCGGGCGCGGCATCATATGCGGGTAAGCGCTGGTGTGATCGGACAAAGCTTCGATATTGAAATAAGGCGCATCGGGCAAATGCCCTGCCAGATATTCCGCCTGGATATCACGCACCGCTTCCTGACCTGGCGGCAACATGCGCGCATCTAATACCTGCAACGTTTCATCGGTGTAATGCTCTTTTAACCAATCGGCAGAGACAAACAGGGGAGCTGTCATCGCAACAACCTCTTCTCAATCATCGGAAAACGGAAAGGACCAGTGTCCGGGAATGTGAACGCTATCTCAAGGGTATCGTTGCTAAAGTGAGTAGGTTGATGTGAAATTGCGCAGCACACTATTTTAACCTTTGGGGCTGGTGAGGGACTTACCATGGCAAAACGCGTTAATCGACTGCTGCTCAGCATGCTGATCGGCGGAACACTATTGGGCGGCGCTTTGCTGCCTGCGCAGGCTGAGGATACGCCTGTGGTGCAAAATGCGGCGAAAACGATCTCGGTGATCGACCTTTCCGAGCTGCAACTGGATGGCGCATCAGCACTGGTGCTGAGCTTCAATACCGCCATCGATAGCAAACAGGACTTGAATGCGCGGGTCCATATCAGCGATGAGAAAAGCGGCAAGGTCGATGGCGGCTGGGAACTGGCGCAGAATGGCAAGGCGCTACGCTTCCGCCATCCTGAACCGTCGCGCAAATTAACGGTGACCGTCGATGCCGGTCTCAAGGCCGCCGATGGCAGTACCTTATCCAGCCCTTTCAGCCAAACGCTGACTACCCGCGATATCCAGCCGATGGTGGGTTTCGCCAGCCGGGGATCACTGCTGCCGCTGCGCCTGACGCAGGGATTACCGGTGCTGGCACTCAATGTGAACAACATTGATGTCGATTTCTTCCGTGTGAAAAGCGCCGCACTGGCCGATTTTCTCGCCCAGTGGAATTACGGTAATAACTTGTCGTACTGGGAATCACGCGATTTACTGAAAAATGCCGATCTGATCTACAGCGGACGTTTCGATCTCAATCCGGCACGCAACACCCGTGAAAAGATGCAGCTGCCGCTCGGTGATGTGGATGCGCTCAAGCAGCCCGGTGTTTATCTGGCGGTGATGAAACAGGCCGGAACCTACAATTACACACAGCCAGCAACCCTGTTTACGCTCAGCGACATTGGGCTGTCTCTACACAGCTTCCCGGATCAACTGGAACTCTTTACGCAAAGTCTCGCCACTGGCGCACCGCTGGATGACGTCAATGTGCAACTGCTGGACGAGAAAGGCCAACAGCTGGCGAGTGGCACCAGTGACAGCAATGGCCATCTGCGCCTGCCCGCCAACGCCAAAGGCAAGTTGCTGCTGGCTACGCAGAAAGGGCAAACCTCACTGATCGATCTCAATCGTCCGGCGTTGGATCTCGCCGAATTCCCGATTGATGGCCCGCAGGGTTATGACAAGCAGTTCTTCTTGTTTGGCCCGCGCGATCTCTATCGCCCCGGAGAAACGGTGATCGTCAACGCGTTACTGCGTGATGCCGATGGCAAGCCGCTGCCGCCACAACCGGTGAAAGCCGAAGTGGTGCAGCCCAATGGTGAAGTCACTCAAACCTTTGTCTGGCAGCCGGAAAACGGTGTGTACCAGCAGCGCTTTGCACTGCCGGCTTCAGCCATGACCGGCGAATGGACGCTGCGCATTAACAGCGGTGATAACCAGCCGCGCAGCTGGCCGTTTCATGTCGAAGATTTCCTGCCAGAACGTATGGCGCTGGCACTGAGCAACAGCGAACAGCCGCTGGCACCGGACGCCTCGGTGACCTTTAATGTCGAGGGCCGCTATCTGTATGGCGCTCCGGCCGCAGGTAATGAGTTGCAGGGGCAGCTGTTCCTGCGCCCGGCGCGTGAAGCTGTGGCAGCGCTGCCTGGCTATCAATTTGGCGATATTACTGAGGAACTGAAACGCAGTCTCGATGACGTTGATGAAAAGCTGGATGAGAACGGCAAACTGCAGCTCAACGTGGAAAGCAGCTGGGCAGAAAGTCATTCACCACTCAATCTCATCCTGCAAGCCAGCCTGCTGGAAACCGGCGGTCGTCCGGTCACACGTCGTGCGACTCAATCGATCTGGCCCGCGCCTGCACTGCCGGGTATCCGTCCACTGTTTAACAGTGAGTCAGTTTATGACTATCGCACCGATCGTTACCGCGATGAACCGACCGTGCCTGAAAACGGCCTGGCGGAATTTGATGTGGTGTATGCCAATCCGCAAGGCGAAAAACTGGCGGCGCAGGATCTGGATGTGCGCCTGATCCACGAACGCCGTGACTACTTCTGGAGCTTCTCAGACAGCGAAGGGTGGCAGTCGCGTTATGACCAGAAGGATCTGCAGGAAGACGAGCAGCGCATCACTATTGCCGCCGGTGGCAGCCAGAAAATCAGCTTCCCGGTGGAGTGGGGCACCTATCGTCTGGAAGTTCATGCGGGCGAAAATATTGTCAGCAGCGTACGCTTCAATGCGGGCTACTGGTGGCAGGACAACACCCACGGCACCGGCGCGTTACGTCCCGATCAGGTCAAACTGAAAATCGATAAAAGCGCCTACCAACCGGGTGATACTGCAAAAGTGCAGGTGGAATCACCGGCCGCCGGTAAAGGCTATCTGATGGTGGAATCCAGCAGTGGCACGCTGTGGTGGCAGCCGTTGGACGTGCCCGCGGGGGGCGCAACCATTGATGTGCCGATAAATGAAAGCTGGAAGCGTCACGATCTCTACCTGAGCGCAATTGTGGTGCGTGATGGCGATAAAGCCAACGGCACCACACCAAAACGCGCAGTGGGTCTGCTGCATCTGCCGATGGCGACCGAAGCGCGACGTCTCAATCTGGCGATCGATGCGCCCGAAAAAATCCGCCCTGAGCAGACAGTCAAAGTGAAGGTGAAAGCCAGCCGTGAAGGCGGTGAGTTGCCTAAACAGGTTCAGGTCTTGCTGTCAGCGGTGGACAGCGGCGTGTTGAGCATCACTGATTACAAAACGCCAAATCCGTGGGACGCGTTCTTTGGCCGTAAGCGCTACAACGCCGATCAATATGATGTCTACGGTCAGCTCATCGAAGGCGGTGGCAAGCTGGCGGCACTGCGCTTTGGTGGTGACGGCGATGATGCCGATGCGCTGTCGCGCGGCGGTAAAAAGCCGGTCACTGATGTGCAGATCGTCGCACAACAGCTGCAGCCGGTGACGCTGGATGCCAACGGCGAAGGCACCATCGATCTCCCGATTCCGGCCTTTAATGGCGAGTTACGTTTGATGGCGCAGGTATGGAGTGCTGACAGCTTCGGCTCAACGGAGCGCAAAATGGTGGTGGCCGCGCCGCTCATCAGTGAACTGGCAACGCCGCGCTTTATGGCGAGCGGTGACCAGTCGGCGCTGGCGCTGGATCTCACCAACCTGACCGATCAGCCGCAGACGCTAAAAGTCGACGTAACAACGCAGGGTCTGATCGCCCTGAACGGCACTGTCACTTCCAGCGTGCAACTGGCGAAAGGTGCGCGCACGACCTTGCAAATCCCGGTTAAAGCCCAGGGCGCTTTCGGTGAGGGGGCGGTGCAGGTCAGGGTCTCTGGCATGACTCTGCCCGGTGAAAACCTGGCGCCCAGCGAGCGTAAATGGACCATCGGCGTACGCCCGGCTTATCCAGCCCAAACCCTGAGTTTCGACAATGTGATGCAAACTGGCCAAAGCTGGCAGGTGGTGGCGAGTGCCTTTAGCGGCCTGCAAAAGGATACGCTGACCGGGCAGCTGTCGCTCAGCAATCGACCGCCGCTGAATATTGCCAGCTTTATTAGCCAGCTGTATGCCTATCCTTACGGCTGCCTTGAGCAGACCGCCAGCGGCATCTGGCCGTCGGTGTTCACCAACAAAGCTCAACTGGATGCGCTGGGTATCAAAACCAGCACCGACGAGGCGCGCCGGGCGTCGATCGCAACCGGTATTGCGCGCCTGGCAGGTATGCAGCGTGGCAATGGCAGCTTTGGTTTGTGGAGCAAAGAGAGTCCAGAGGAGTTCTGGCTGACGGCTTACGTCACCGATTTCCTGCTGCGCGCCAGTGAAGCGGGCTACAGCGTGCCGGAAGGGGTGATCAGCCGCGCCGATGAACGCTTGCTGCGCTATCTGCAGGACCCGGCACAGATAGAAACCAGCTGGAGCAGCGATGCCGATGGATTGCGTTTCAGTGTGCAAGCTTACGCCGGGCTGGTATTAGCAAGACAGCAACAGGCGCCGCTCGGTGCGTTGCGTGCGCTGTACGACAAGCGTGAGCAGGCAAAATCAGGTCTGGCGCTGGTGCAACTGGGTGTGGCGCTAAAACTGATGGGCGATCAACAGCGCGCGCAGTTAGCGCTGGCACAGGGCATAGGGCTGGAGCGTAAACCCAACAGCTGGTTGGGTGATTACGGCAGCCCGGTGCGTGACCGCGCGCTGATTCTTGCGCTCATCACTGAAAACCAACTGCTGCCCGATATGCAAGGGCCATTACTGATTGATCTGGCGAAAGCGGTACATGGTCAGCGCTGGTTCTCCACCCAGGAAAACAATGCGCTGTTCCTCGCCGCTCGCACCTTGCAGCAGCACAAAGGTGAACAGTGGCAAGCCACATTGCAGGGCCGAAGTGAGCCGCTGAGCAGCAATCAGACGCTCAACATGGGGATCAGCGAAGATCAGCTACGCCAGGGCTTGTTGGTGAAAAGCGACAATACTTCGCCGCTTTACGGCACGCTCAATGTGGTGGGTTATCTGCAAACAGCACCGTCGCCAATCAGCAACGTGCTGAAGATCACCCGCGAGTATTTCACCCTCGACGGTAAGCCAGCTGACCTCAGCAACCTGAAAAGTGGTGAATTGCTGGTGGTGCGGTTGAAAGTGGCGGCCAGCGAGCGGGTGAGCGATGCGTTGGTGGTGGATTTGCTGCCAGCAGGGCTGGAACTGGAAAACCAGAACCTGAGTGACAGCAGCGCCAGCCTGGGTGACAGTGCCGATGCGCTGAAAGAGAGCATGATGGATATGCAGCAGGCTAACATCAAACACATTGAGTTCCGCGATGACCGCTTTGTTGCGGCACTGGCGCTGGATGGCTACACACCGGCCACGCTGCTGTATCTGGCACGCGCGGTGACGCCGGGTAGCTATCGTCTGCCGCCACCGCAGGTTGAGTCGATGTATGTGCCAGAGTGGCGCGCGATTGGCACCACGCCGGAAAAACTGAATGTGCGCTAAGCGGTAATGAAAAAAGGTCATGCACTGAAGCGGTGGCGCTGGCTGCCGCTTTTTTTACTGCTGATGCTCGTCGGTATATGGCTACTGGATCGACTCGATCCCCTGCCGCTGCAGGAAGTGCAACCTGCACGCGTGGTGGTCGCGGAGGATGGCACGCCGCTGTGGCGCTTTGCCGACAAGCAAGGCGTCTGGCGCTATCCGGTGACGCTGGAGGAGGTCTCGCCTGACTATATTCAGGCGCTGCTCACTTACGAAGATCGCTGGTTCTGGCATCATCCCGGCATCAATCCGATGGCGATTGTGCGCGCCATCGGGCAAAACCTGCTGCATCACGGCGTTGTGTCAGGTGGCAGCACGCTAACCATGCAGGTAGCGCGACTGATCGACCCACAACCGCGTACCTTGACCGGTAAAATGATTCAGGCGTGGCGCGCGTTGCAATTGGAGTGGCACTTGTCCAAGCGCGATATCCTCACGCTCTATCTCAATCGCGCACCTTTTGGTGGCACCGTGGAAGGAATCGGCGCAGCAAGCTGGATGTGGCTGGGTAAGCCGCCATCTCAGCTCACCAAAGGTGAAGCAGCGTTGCTCGCCGTGCTGCCACAGGCCCCGAGCCGTCTGCGCCCGGACCGCTGGCCGCAACGTGCGGAAGCGGCGCGCAATAAAGTGCTGGATCGACTGGCAGAATATCAGGTGTGGTCGGCGCAGGATGTGGCGGATATTAAACAGGAAGCGGTGTGGTTGCCGCCGCGACAAACGCCGCAAATGGCACCGCTGCTGGCACGCCGCCTGCTGTCGCTCTCTCCCGACAACAAAATTACCTCGACCATCGATGTGTCGCTGCAGCGCGAGCTGGAGAGTCTGGCGTCAGCGATGAAAACCCAGTTGCCGCCACGCACCTCGCTGGCGCTGCTAGTGGTGGATCATCAGGATATGAAAGTGCGTGGCTATGTCGGCTCAGTGTCATTCAATGACGACAGTCGCTTTGGCCATGTCGATATGATCTCCAGCGTGCGATCGCCCGGATCGGTGTTGAAACCTTTTGTTTATGGCATGGCGCTGGATGATGGCCTGATCCACGGTGAATCACTGCTGCAGGATGTGCCGCGCCGTTTTGGCGATTATCGTCCCGGTAATTTTGACTCCGGTTTTCACGGTCCGGTAAGTGCCAGCGAGGCGCTGGAGCGTTCACTGAACCTGCCAGCGGTGCAACTGCTGGACGCGCTTGGCCCGAAAACGGTGGCGGCGCGCCTGCGCAATGTCGGTCTGAACCTGCGCTTTCCGGCGGGATCCGAACCGAATCTGTCGCTGGTACTCGGCGGTACGGGCGCGCGGCTCGATGACATCGTGGCGGCTTACAGCGCTTTTGCCCGTCAGGGGAATGCCGCCCAGTTGCGCTGGTTGCCCAATCAGCGATTACAAGAGCGGCCATTGCTTTCGCCGGGCGCAGCCTGGATTGTGCGACGCATTCTGGCGGGCGAAGCTCTGCCATCCACTGCCATTCCTGATATTGCGCCACTGGCCTGGAAAACTGGCACCAGCTACGGCTATCGCGATGCGTGGACGATTGGCATCACGCCGCGCTATTTAATTGGCGTATGGGTTGGCAGGCCGGATGCCACGCCGGTTGCCGGTCAGTTTGGTTTTGCCTCTGCGGTACCGGTAATGAATCAGGTTAACAACCTGCTGGCGGGGCATATGCCGCTGCACGGCGTACCGCGCGATCCACGTCCGAAGAGCGTCAGCGCCATGAGTATTTGCTGGCCCGGAGGACAACCTTTGCCGCAGGGCGACGAAAATTGCCGCCAGCGCCGCCAAAGCTGGATACTGAATCAAACCGTGCCACCGACACTATTGGCGCCCGGCCAGGAAGGTGTGAATGGTCTACGTCAACGTTATTGGATTAATCCGCAAGGCTTACGCGTGGCGGCAGATTGTCCCGATGCACAGAGCCAGGAGCGTCTGATGTGGCCTCTGCCGCTGGAACCCTGGTTGCCAGTGGCGGAACGCCGCCAGCAGCGTCTGCCGACTGTTGATCCTCACTGCCCACCCTTAAATCAGGGCAGTGCGCCACCGCTCTTGATTACCGGCGTGATTGAGGGGCAGCGTGTGCAGCCGCTGCCAGGCAAAGTGGTTTTGGTACTGCCGGTGGCCGTGCAGGGCGGAAAGGGGGCGCAGCGCTGGTGGTTTTTGAACGGGCAACCGGTGGAACAGCAATCCGGGCAAACCAGTGCGGCGTTGGTGCTCAGCGAACCGGGCCAGTATCAACTGGTGGTAATGGATGAGGCGGGCCAACTGGCATCCGTCTCATTTATTCGCGGCTAAATGTCCGCGTATGCCAGATTTTGCGCGTGTTCGCCCCGACAAAAATCAATTATTTTCGATAATTCCACCAATCGGCAATAGGCAACGCCCGATGATGTCCCTATAATCGGCGCGTTTTCTTACCGGGAGCGAATTCCCGGTTTCTTCAGGATGCTAACTAGAGGTCATCATGGCAATCGAACGTACTTTCTCTATCGTTAAACCAAACGCCGTCGCTAAGAACGTGATTGGTGCTATCTACAACCGTTTCGAAAGCGCAGGCTTCAAAATCGTTGGCGCAAAAATGCTGC
This sequence comes from Erwinia sp. S63, assembly GCF_016625195.1. GTDB lineage: Bacteria > Pseudomonadota > Gammaproteobacteria > Enterobacterales > Enterobacteriaceae > Pantoea. The sequence goes on along the minus strand of NZ_JACVUP010000017.1, from coordinate 9,624 downwards.
ACCTGACCAAAGAGCAGGCTGAAGGCTTCTACGCTGAGCACAAAGGCCGTCCATTCTTCGATGGTCTGGTTGAGTTCATGACTTCTGGTCCAGTGGTTGTTTCTGTTCTGGAAGGCGAAAATGCCGTTCAGCGTCACCGTGATCTGATGGGTGCAACCAACCCAGACAACGCACTGGCCGGTACTCTGCGTGCTGACTACGCTGACAGCTTCACTGAGAACGCAACCCACGGTTCTGACTCAGCTGAATCTGCTGCACGCGAAATTGCCTACTTCTTCGCAGAAAACGAAGTCTGCCCACGCACTCGCTAAGTGCGTTGCTGCCAATGCGGATAAACGACTTTACACCTTTTCATCATCGGTAAAGTCGTTCCCCTGGCATCATGCAGCAGATGTAGTACAATAATGCGCCCTTGTTGAGCCTGGCTCAGCGAGGGCGTTATTTTTTTCCTATTCTTAACCAGAGCCGTAACGTGTAACAACGAGGCCAGAGAACATTATGTCCGAACAGATTGTGACGCCGTCGTCCGCTTCCCCCGTGGTTGTTTCCCCAAAAAACGAAAAAATTAACCTGCTGGATCTTAACCGTCAGCAGATGCGCGAATTCTTTTTAGAGATGGGTGAAAAGCCGTTCCGCGCCGATCAGGTCATGAAGTGGATGTACCACTACTGCTGCGATGATTTCGAGCAGATGACTGACATCAACAAAGTGCTGCGTGGCAAATTGATGCAACGCGCTGAAATCCGTGCGCCGGAAGTAGCGGAAGAGATGCGTTCCAGCGATGGCACCATCAAGTGGGCGATTCGCGTGGGCGATCAGCTGGTCGAAACCGTGTATATCCCGGAAGCTGACCGTGCAACGCTGTGCGTCTCCTCGCAGGTAGGCTGTGCGCTGGAGTGCAAATTCTGTTCGACTGCGCAACAGGGCTTCAACCGTAACCTGCGCGTTTCCGAAATCATTGGTCAGGTATGGCGCGCGGCGAAAATTATCGGTGCGGCGAAAATTACCGGCCAGCGTCCGATCACCAACGTGGTGATGATGGGCATGGGCGAGCCTTTGCTCAACCTGAACAACGTGGTGCCAGCAATGGACATCATGCTGGATGATTTCGGTTTTGGTCTGTCAAAACGTCGCGTGACGCTGTCTACCTCGGGCGTAGTGCCGGCACTGGATAAGCTGGGCGATATGATCGACGTGGCACTGGCGATTTCGCTGCACGCACCGAACGATGCGATTCGTGACGAAATTGTGCCGATCAACAAAAAGTACAACATCGAAACCTTCCTCGCGGCGGTTAAACGCTACATTGGGAAATCGAACGCCAATCAGGGCCGCGTGACCATCGAGTACGTGATGCTGGATCACATCAATGACAGCACCGACAACGCGCATGAGCTGGCTGCACTGCTGAAAGAGACGCCGTGCAAAATCAACCTGATTCCATGGAACCCGTTCCCGGGCGCGCCTTATGGCCGTAGCTCCAACAGCCGTATCGATCGTTTCTCCAAAGTGCTGATGGATTACGGGTTTACCACTATCGTGCGTAAAACGCGTGGCGACGATATTGATGCGGCTTGTGGTCAGTTAGCGGGTGACGTTATCGACCGTACCAAGCGCACCTTGCGTAAGAAAATGGCCGGTGAAACCATCTCTGTGAAGGCGCTCTGAAACACGGCGCCTGGTGATATCCACCGGGCGTAAGCCGTGCCAGTCTCTCCTCTCGATGTCAGAGGGAGAGACTGAAATGCATAAGGGATTATCGGCAGTGATGTTGGCGGGCTTTGTTGTAACCGGGTGTGTCAATCCACCGGCTCAGCAAGGCGCTGCGGATATCAGGCTACAGCTGGGGTTGCATTACCTGGCAGTGAAAGATTTTGAGGTAGCACAGCGTAATTTGTTGCGCGCTGAGCGTGCAGCACCGCAGGATTATCGTGTGCCACTGGCGCTTGCGCGGCTGGCACAGGCGCAGCAGAATAGCGCGCAGACACACTGGCACTATCAACGCGCCCAGCAGTTAGCACCAGCGAATGGCTACATCGCTAACAATTACGGTGCGTTTCTTTGCGGTTTAAGGCAGTATGGCGAAGCGCATCAACAGTTTAAGCTGGCGATGGCTGCACAGGAAATTGAAGCTCGTCAGGATGCATTCCTGTTTTCGGGCTATTGTTACCTGCAGGCTGGAGAGAGTGCCTCAGCGCGTGAGTCTTTAATCAACGCGCTGATTGCCGCACCGGAGCAGGGCAGTCAACTGCTTACGGAAGTGGAAAGGCGGCTTAAACAGCAGGATCGCATGGCGGTTCCGCTGCTATTAGAGGTGTACCACCAGCGTTTGCCCGCAACGGCAGAGAGCCAGTGGTTACAAATACGTTTCGCCGCGCAACAGGGAAACGCTGCTGACGTTACACGTTATGGCGACCGGTTGGCGCGAAGTTTTCCACAATCGATACAGTACCAGCGTTATTTAGCTAATGAATACTGAAGCCACTCAAGAGAATTCTGCAGTACATTCCACAGGTGAACGCCTGCGTCTGGCCCGTGAGCAAATGGGGCTGACTCAGCAAAATGTCGCTGAACGCCTGTGCCTGAAACTTTCTACCGTACGAGACATTGAAGAGGATAAGTCACCGGCTGATTTAGCTTCGACGTTCTTGCGCGGTTACATTCGATCTTATGCTCGTCTGGTGCATGTGCCGGAAGATGACCTGTTGCCGATGATGGCGAAGCAGGCTCCGGTGCGCGCGGCCAAAATTGAGCCAATGCAGAGCTTCTCGTTAGGTAAGCGCCGTAAAAAGCGTGATGGCTGGCTGATGATTTTCACCTGGCTGGTGATTTTTGTGGTCATTGGTCTGACCGGCGCGTGGTGGTGGCAAAACCATAAAGCCTCACAGGCCGATCTGGTCTCAATGGCTGACCAGAATGGCAGCAGCAGCGATAACAGTCAGTCTATTCCGCTGGGTGAAAACAGCACTGACAGCGCGACTGACAGTGATACCAACGCCGCCGGTACGCCGGTGGATAACGGTGCCGGTGCGGTTGCGACACCGAATACCAGTAACAACGCGGCTTCGGCAGCCAACACCACTGCGCCTGCGACCAGCAGCGATAACGCCGTGGTTTCACCGAGCCAGGCACCGATCGATAACGCACCGCCAGCGGCCACCTCTCCGGCGCCGGCCAACAGCATTCCCGTTGGCCAAATGCCAACCGCTAATGCGGGCGTGAGCCAGCCTGCGGGCGACCCGAACACTGTTGTGATGAATTTCAAAGCCGACTGCTGGCTGGAAGTCACCGACGCCACCGGCAAGAAGCTGTTCAGCGGATTGCAACGTAGCGGCGGTAAGCTCAGCTTGTCCGGAACGGCTCCGTATCGTCTGAAAATTGGCGCACCGAGTGCGGTTGACGTGCAATATCAGAATCAGCCCGTTGATTTAAGTCGTTTTATCCGTAATAACCAGGTTGCCCGTCTGACGCTGGGTGCGCAATAACGCGCAGCGCGCTTTCCGGGTAATTGTGGAGAGAGAATATGCATAACGAAGCACCCATTATCCGTCGCAAATCAACACGGATTTACGTCGGCAAGGTGCCGGTTGGTGATGGTGCGCCCATTGCCGTTCAGTCAATGACCAACACCCGTACCACGGATGTGGACGCCACGGTTAACCAGATTCGCCAGCTTGAGCGTGTCGGTGTCGATATCGTGCGCGTCTCCGTTCCTACCATGGATGCGGCGGAAGCGTTCAAACTGATTAAGCAACAGGTCAATGTGCCGCTGGTGGCGGACATTCATTTTGACTACCGTATCGCACTGAAAGTCGCCGAATATGGCGTCGACTGCCTGCGTATCAACCCCGGCAATATCGGCAACAACGAGCGTATCCGCCAGGTGGTGGATTGTGCACGTCATTACAATATTCCTATCCGTATCGGCGTAAATGCCGGTTCACTGGAAAAAGATCTGCAGGAAAAATACGGCGAGCCAACGCCACAGGCGCTGCTCGAATCCGCGATGCGCCATGTTGATCACCTCGATCGCCTTAACTTTGATCAGTTCAAAGTGAGCGTAAAAGCTTCTGACGTATTCCTGGCTGTTGAATCCTATCGCCTGCTGGCAAAAGCCATCGATCAGCCACTGCACCTCGGTATTACCGAAGCGGGTGGCGCACGTGCCGGTTCAGTAAAATCAGCGATTGGTCTGGGCTTGCTGCTGGCAGAAGGGATCGGCGATACGCTGCGTATCTCGCTGGCGGCGGATCCGGTGGAAGAAGTGAAGGTCGGTTACGACATCCTGAAATCGCTGCGTATCCGTTCACGCGGCATCAACTTTATTGCCTGCCCAACCTGTTCACGTCAGGAATTTGATGTGATCGGCACGGTGAATGCGCTGGAAGAACGTCTTGAAGACATCATCACGCCAATGGATATCTCGATTATCGGTTGTGTGGTGAACGGTCCTGGCGAAGCCACAGTTTCAACCATGGGCGTGACGGGCGGTAGCCGTAAAAGTGGTTTCTACGAGGACGGTGTGCGTCAGCGCGATCGCCTCGATAACGACAATATGATCGACCAGCTGGAAGCACGTATTCGTGCCAAAGCCAGCATGCTGGATGAAAGCCGCCGCATTAACGTGCAGCAGCTGGAAAAATAAGGGACGGTGCGCGCCCGCCGCGCGCCGGTTTTTGATTGAACCTGTGCGGTTTCATCCTCATAAGGTATGATGCCGGACAGGTTTTTTTGTATTAAGAGATTCTAACGTGGCGAAGAATATTCAAGCGATCCGTGGGATGAACGACTACCTGCCGGCGGATACCGCGATTTGGCAGCGTATTGAGGGCACCCTGAAGCAGGTGCTGGCCAGTTATGGCTTTAGCGAAATCCGTTTGCCGATTGTAGAGCAGACCCCGCTGTTTAAACGCGCTATCGGTGAAGTCACCGATGTGGTTGAAAAGGAAATGTATACCTTTGACGACCGCAACGGTGAAAGCCTGACCCTGCGTCCGGAAGGCACCGCAGGCTGCGTGCGCGCCGGTATTGAGCATGGTCTGCTGTACAATCAGGAACAGCGTCTGTGGTACATCGGTCCGATGTTCCGCTACGAACGTCCGCAGAAAGGTCGTTACCGCCAGTTCCATCAGATTGGTGCGGAAGTGTTTGGTCTGCAAGGCCCGGACATTGATGCCGAACTGATTATGATGACCGCGCGCTGGTGGAAAGCGTTAGGTATTGCAGAACACGTTAGTCTCGAACTCAACTCTATCGGCTCACTGGAAGCGCGTGCGAACTACCGCGACGCACTGGTGGCCTTCCTTGAGCAGCACAAAGACAAACTGGATGAAGATTGCAAACGTCGTATGTACAGCAATCCGCTGCGCGTACTCGACAGCAAAAACCCTGACATCCAGCTGTTACTCAACGATGCGCCGACGCTGAATGAATATCTCGATGAAGATTCACGCGCACACTTCGACGGGCTGTGCAGCCTGCTGGATGATGCGGGGATTGCGTACACCGTGAATCAGCGTCTGGTGCGTGGCCTCGATTACTACAATCGCACCGTGTTTGAATGGGTGACCAACAGCCTCGGCTCGCAGGGTACCGTGTGTGCCGGTGGGCGCTACGATGGTCTGGTTGAACAGCTGGGTGGTCGCGCGACGCCAGCGGTCGGTTTTGCCATGGGTCTTGAGCGTTTGGTGTTGCTGGTTCAGGCGGTTAATCCAGAATTTGAACCGACGCGCATTGTTGATGTCTATGTTATCGCTTCGGGGCAGGGCGTTCAGTCCGCCGCGATGCAACTGGCGGAAAAACTGCGTGATGCTGACCCGGCGCTGAAGTTGATGACCAACTTCGGTGGCGGTAACTTCAAGAAGCAGTTTGGCCGTGCAGACAAGTGGGGCGCACGCATTGCGCTGGTGTTGGGCGAAGACGAAATGAAAGCTGGCCAGGTGGTGATTAAAAACCTGAGCACTGGCGATCAACAAACCGTTGCTCAAAGCGAAGCCGCTGCGACATTGCGCACGCTGCTGCAGTAAACGCAGCACTGCAACAGCCATTTAAAGGAGAGGGATTGCGTGGAAGTTTACAGCAACGAAAACGAACAGGTTGACGCACTGCGTCAGTTCTTTGCGAACAACGGCAAAGCGCTGGCTGTGGGTGTGATCATCGGCATTGCTGCACTGGGTGGCTGGCGTTTCTGGACCAGTCATCAGGATGGTGCGGATAAAGCTGCGTCGGCACAGTATCAACAGCTGACCACTGCAATGCAGGCTGATAAGCCGCAGACGCTGGAAGCGGTTGCCGCCTTTGCCAATGAAAACAACAACACCTATGGTGCACTGGCTTCGCTGGATCTGGCGAAACAGTATGTTGAAGCGAATCAGTTAGATAAAGCCATTACGCTGCTTCAGAGCGGGCTGAAAGATACCAAAGATGCCAACCTGCAGGCGGTGATTAACCTGCGTCTGGCGCGCATTCAACTGCAGCAAAATCAGGCCGATGCCGCACTTTCAACTCTTAACAATGTTAAGGGTGATGGCTGGACTGCCATTATTGCGGACATTCGTGGCGAAGCACTGCTGAGCAAAGGCGATAAGCAGGGCGCACGTGATGCCTGGAGCAAAGGTGCTGAATCGCAGGCCTCTCCTGCGCTGAAGCAAATGCTGCAGATGAAGATGAATAACTTAAGTTAAGCCAGTCAAGAGAGCGCACATGGAATTACGTAAATACCTGCTGCCAGGGCTGATTTCAGTCACTCTGCTCAGCGGTTGCTCGCTGTTCAGCGGCGAAGAAGATGTAGTAAAAATGGCTCCGCTGCCGAAAGTGGAAAACCAGTTTACGCCACAGACTGCCTGGAGCACCTCTGTGGGTGACGGCGTTGGCGATTTCTATTCCAATCTGCATCCCGCCTGGCAGGATGGCACCGTTTACGCTGCCGATCGCTTTGGTGTGGTAAAAGCCCTGGATGCCAGCAACGGTAAAGAGAAATGGAAAGTCGACCTTTCTGAGAAAACCGGTTTCTTCTCGAAAAACATCTCCGCGCTGCTCTCTGGCGGCATCACTGCCACCAGCGATCGCATCTATATCGGTAGCGAGCGCGGTCAGGTATTTGCCTTGAACAACAGCGATGGCAGCATCGCCTGGCAGACCAAAGTCGCCGGTGAAGCGCTGTCTCGTCCTGTAGTAAGCGATGGTTTGGTATTGATTCACACCAGCAACGGTATGTTGCAGGGGCTGGATCAGAGCACTGGCGCGATCAAGTGGAGCGTCAACCTCGACATGCCTGCGCTGTCACTGCGCGGTGAATCTGCACCGACCGTGGCATTCGGTGGTGCGATTGTTGGTGGTGACAATGGCCGCGTAAGCGCGGTGATCATGAACCAGGGTCAGTTGATTTGGCAGCAGCGTATTTCGCAGCCAAGCGGCGCCACAGAGATTGATCGTCTGAGTGATGTGGATACCACGCCAGTTGTCGTTAACGGCGTGATCTACGCGCTGGCTTACAACGGTAATCTGACCGCGCTGGAACTGCGTTCAGGCCAGATTTTGTGGAAACGCGAAATCGGCGGCGTGAAAGACATGGTGGTTGATGCGGGTCGTATCTACCTGGTTGATCAGGATGACCGCGTAATTGCTCTTAATGCCGACGGTGGCGTAGCCATCTGGCGTCAGAGCGATCTGCTGCACCGCAACCTGACTTCACCTGCGCTGTTTAACGGTTATCTGGTGGTCGGCGATAGCGAAGGCTATGTGCACTGGATCAACACCCTGGATGGGCGCTTTGTCGCGCAGCAGAAACTGGACAGCGATGGCTTCCAGACTGACCCGGTGGTCGCCGGTGACAAACTGCTGATCCAGGCGAAGGGCGGCGAAGTTTACGCCATCACCCGTTAAGATTGGGCTTTGCAGGAACCTGTTTCCTGCTCGCTAATACGGCTCCTGATTCGTCAGGGGCCGTTTCGTTTTTAGTCAGGCATGGTATTCTTAGCGCCTTCAGCCTGACGCCTTCTGGCAAATGTCGTTATAATCACGCCATTCGGGCGATTTATTTTCAAAACTGAGGCAAGTGTTATGGTACCTGTGGTCGCGCTGGTTGGGCGTCCCAATGTGGGAAAATCTACGCTATTTAACCGCTTAACGCGCACTCGTGATGCGCTGGTAGCGGATTTTCCTGGACTGACTCGCGATCGCAAATATGGTCGCGCCGAAGTGGAAGGGCGCGAATTCATTGTTATTGATACCGGCGGTATTGATGGCACCGAGGAAGGCGTCGAGAACCGCATGGCGGAACAGTCGCTGTTAGCGATTGAAGAAGCGGATGTGGTGCTGTTTTTGGTGGATGCGCGTGCGGGTGTGATGCCGGCCGATCAGCAGATCGCCAATCACCTGCGTTCGCGCGAAAAAGCCACCTTCCTGGTCGCGAACAAAACTGACGGACTCGATCCTGATGCGGCAGTGCTGGATTTCTATGCGCTGGGCTTAGGTGACATTCATCCGATTGCGGCCTCGCACGGTCGCGGTGTGAACAACCTGCTTGAAGCTGCGCTGCTGCCGTGGATGGACGAAAAGGTTCCAGACGTTGAGCTGACGGAAGAAGAAGAAAACGCCGCTTACTGGGCCGCGTTAGAAGAAGAAGAGGACGAGAAGGCGCTGGCGGAAGAGGAAGAAGAAAACTTCGACCCGACCACCTTGCCGATCAAGCTGGCGATCGTTGGCCGTCCTAACGTTGGCAAGTCAACGCTGACTAACCGCATTCTTGGCGAAGACCGCGTTGTGGTCTTTGACATGCCAGGCACCACGCGTGACAGCATCTACATTCCAATGGAACGCGATGAGCGCGAATACGTGCTGATCGATACCGCAGGTGTGCGTAAGCGCGGCAAGATCACCGAAACCGTCGAGAAATTCTCCGTCATCAAAACGCTGCAGGCCATTGAAGATGCCAACGTCGTGATGCTGGTGATTGATGCACGTGAAGGCATTTCCGATCAGGATCTGTCACTGCTCGGCTTTATCCTGAACAGCGGTCGCTCACTGGTGATCGTGGTTAACAAGTGGGATGGCATGACGCAGGAAGCGCGTGATGAAGTCAAAGAGATGCTGGACTTCCGTCTGGGCTTTATCGATTTCGCGCGCATTCACTTTATCTCGGCACTGCACGGCAGCGGCGTTGGTAACCTGTTCGAATCCGTGACCGAAGCTTATGACTGCTCGACCAAACGTGTCGGCACCGCGATGCTGACGCGCATCATGACCATGGCCTCTGATGACCACCAGCCGCCGCTGGTGCGTGGTCGCCGTGTGAAGCTGAAGTATGCCCATGCTGGTGGTTACAACCCGCCGATCGTGGTGATTCACGGTAACCAGGTGAAGGATCTGCCCGATTCTTATAAACGTTACCTGATGAACTACTTCCGCCGTTCATTGAATGTGATGGGTACGCCGATTCGCATTCAATTTAAAGAAGGTGACAACCCGTACGCGGGCAAACGCAACCTGCTGACACCGACTCAGCAGCGTAAACGTCAGCGTTTGATGTCGCATCTGAAGAAGAACAAGCGCTAACCTGAAGAGGGCCCAAACGGGCTGACGGTTCCCCATAAATAAAGACAGGCATAGAAGGTTGTGATCTAC
>NZ_JACVUP010000016.1 GCF_016625195.1 Erwinia sp. S63 | reverse complement strand
TAAGTAGATCACAACCTTCTATGCCTGTCTTTATTTATGGGGAACCGTCAGCCCTTTCGGGCCTTTTTTGTACTGTAAGGAAAAATTACAGCACGTCGACAGCGTTCAGCTCTTTGAAAGCCTGCTCTAAACGCACAACCATTGAAGCCTGTGCAGAGCGCAGCCATACGCGTGGGTCGTAGTATTTCTTGTTCGGGCTATCCACGCCATTTGGGTTACCCAGCTGGCCTTGCAGATAGTCTTCGTTCTTTTTGTAGTACTGCAGGATGCCGTCCCAGGTCGCCCATTGGGTATCGGTATCGATGTTCATCTTGATTACGCCGTAACCAATTGACTCTTCGATTTCTGCAGCAGAAGAACCTGAACCACCGTGGAACACGAAATCCAGCGCGTTGTGCGGCAGATTGTGTTTCTTGGTCACGTATTCCTGAGAATCACGCAGAATGGTTGGAGTCAGTTTCACGTTGCCTGGCTTGTACACGCCGTGCACGTTACCGAATGAAGCGGCGATGGTGAAACGCGGGCTGATTTTGCTCAGCTCGGTGTACGCGTAATCAACGTCTTCTGGCTGGGTATACAGGGCAGAAGCGTCCATGTGGCTGTTGTCCACGCCGTCTTCTTCGCCACCGGTGCAACCCAGTTCGATTTCCAGGGTCATATCCAGTTTCGCCATACGCGCCAGATATTTGCTAGAGATCTCGATGTTCTCTTCCAGTGATTCTTCTGACAGGTCAATCATGTGAGAAGAGAACAGCGGCTTACCGGTTTTCTTGAAGTGCTCTTCACCGGCATCCAGCAGACCGTCGATCCACGGCAGCAGTTTCTTAGCACAGTGGTCGGTGTGCAGGATTACTGGCACGCCGTACTGTTCAGCCATCAGATGCACATGGTATGCACCCGCGATTGCGCCGAAGATAGCTGCGCCCTGTGGCTTGTCGGTTTTGAAACCTTTACCGGCGATGAAGGCAGCACCACCATTGGAGAACTGAACGATGACCGGCGCTTTAACTTTGGCCGCAGCTTCCAGTACCGCGTTGATGGAGTCCGTGCCGACGCAGTTAACTGCAGGCAGAGCGAATTTGTTTTCTTTCGCTACTTGGAAAACTTTCTGAACGTCATCACCAGTGACAACGCCGGGTTTTACGAAATCAAAAATTTTAGACATGGTTGTGTCCTGTTTCGTTACCGTTCATCCCACAAAGGGACGTCGATTTTTGCCCAGGATGGGCAGCCTTCAGACGACGCCGAAGCGCCGCCCCCAAAAATTACTGCTTAGCGCGCTCTTCCAGCATCGCTACAGCGGGCAGTTTTTTGCCTTCCACGAACTCGAGGAATGCGCCACCGCCGGTAGAGATGTAGGAGATCTTGTCTTCGATACCGAACAGATCAATCGCTGCCAGGGTATCGCCGCCGCCCGCTACAGAGAACGCGTCGCTGTCTGCAATCGCGTTCGCCACGATTTCGGTGCCTTTGCGGAAGTTCGGGAATTCAAACACGCCAACCGGGCCGTTCCACAGGATGGTTTTTGCATCTTTCAGCAGTTTTGCCATCGCCTGTGCGGTTTCGTCACCAAAGTCCATAATCTCTTCGTTATCCGCCACTTCGGAAACCTTTTTCACGGTTGCCGGGGCAGTTTCAGAGAATTCCGTTCCGACGCGTGAGTCGGTTGGAACCGGAATACCGTGCTCGTCACGCAGCTTTTTCGCCGCTTCAACGAAGTCTGGTTCGTACAGTGATTTACCGACGTTGTTATCGATAGCCACGAAGGTGTTAGCGATACCGCCACCGACGATTACGGTGTCAGCGATTTTCACCAGAGACTGCAGCACATCGAATTTGGTCGATACTTTAGAACCACCAACAACCGCCACCAGCGGACGCTGTGGGTTGCTCATTACTTTACCCAGCGCTTCCAGCTCAGCAGACAGCAGCGGGCCAGCACAAGCGATTGGTGCGAACTTGCCCACACCGTGGGTCGAAGCCTGCGCGCGGTGCGCAGTACCGAAGGCATCCATCACGAACACGTCGCACAGGGCGGCATATTTCTTCGACAGCGTCTCTTCGTCTTTCTTCTCGCCTTTGTTAAAGCGCACGTTTTCCAGAACCACCAGCTCACCCGCGCCGACTTCAACGCCGTCGAGGTAGTCTTTCGCCAGGGTAACGGTGGTGCCGTTCAGTTTGTCTTTCAGGTAGTTAACAACCGGCAGGAGCGAGAACTCTTCGTTGTATTCACCTTCGGTCGGACGACCCAGGTGAGAGGTAACCATCACTTTCGCGCCCTGTTTCAACGCCGCTTCGATGGTAGGCAGAGAAGCACGGATACGTGCATCTGACGTCACTTTCCCTTCTTTCACTGGCACGTTGAGATCGGCACGGATCAGAACGCGTTTACCAGCAAGATCCAGATCGGTCATCTTAATTACAGACATGGTGAACCCTCTCGTTGATTCTCATAAGTTTTGCCAGACGCAGTCCGCGTCTTACCTGAAACCGCTTGCGGCCATTGCTAACGTGGTGTCGATCATGCGGTTAGCAAAGCCCCATTCGTTGTCACACCAAACCAAGGTCTTGATCAGGTGATGACCACTGACCCGCGTTTGCGTGCCATCGACTATGGCACTGTGCGGATCATGGTTAAAATCTACTGAGACTAACGGTAATTCCGTATAGTCAACTATACCACGAAACGCCCCTTCTGACGCGTTTTGCAGCAACGCATTGACCTCACACGCCTTCACGGCTTCGCGTACCGAAACGCTCAAATCAATGGCTGTCACGTTGATCGTGGGCACGCGCACAGCGATGGCTTCAAAGCGATCGTTAAATTTCGGAAAAATACGGGTAATGCCAGCAGCAAGACGCGTATCCACCGGGATGATCGATTGGCTGGCGGCACGGGTACGACGCAGATCGCTGTGATAGGCGTCAATCACCTGTTGGTCGTGCATCGCCGAGTGAATCGTGGTCACGGTACCTGACTCAATACCGAAGGCGTCATCCAGCAACTTGATCACCGGAATAATGCAGTTGGTGGTGCAGGATGCGTTGGAGACAATGCGGTCAGTTTGTTTAAGAGCCTGTTCGTTTACGCCGAACACTACGGTGGCATCTAAATCATTACCGCCCGGATGCGAGAACAACACCTTCTTCGCGCCCGCTTGCAGATGCGCTTCGCCATCTGCTCTGCTGCCATATACGCCGGTGCAATCCAGCACGATATCGACGTTCAGTTCCTGCCATGGCAGCGCATCGATATCGGCCAGGTGCAGAATGCGGATGGTGTCGTCGCCCACGAACAGCTGATCGCGCTCCTGGCGCACATCCCAGGCAAAGCGGCCATGGCTGGTGTCATACTTCAGCAAATGCGCCATGCCGGTGGCTTCAGCCAGTTCGTTGATCGCCACTACGGTGATTTCAGCGCGGCGGCCGGTTTCATACAAGGCACGCAACACATTGCGTCCAATACGACCAAAACCATTAATTGCTATACGAACGGTCATCTCACTTCCTGCCACAACACCCGAAAAAACGTGCCAAATACCTTGAGCGTTTCGCTGCGTTTTGTACAGGGAATTATTGCCCGCTTAACGTTGCAAAATGATGCCACTCAATTGCAACTGAAACGGTTCAGCTAGAATAAAGCATGCACGGAATAACAGGAATGATTGCGATCAATTGCGCTGCTGATTATTGGATCTACGTCACATATTTCGCATGTAAAAATTATTACTGCAGGAATAATTGAAGCGTTTCAGGTTGAAGGCGGGAGCAGAAATGAAAAAAGGTGCGCATAAAGCGCACCTTCGTTGGCGATCATCTAACCTGATGGGTCGACCTTACGGCAACCGCTGATTACAGAATAGATTTCGCGGTGTTCACCACGTTATCAACGGTGAAGCCGAACTCTTTGAACAGCAGCTCTGCCGGAGCAGACTCACCGAAGGTGGTCATACCGACGATAGCGCCATTCAGACCGGTGTATTTGAACCAGTAATCAGCGATACCCGCTTCGATAGCCACACGCGCAGCAACTGCTTTCGGCAGTACAGATTCACGGTAAGCCGCGTCCTGCTTGTCGAAGGCATCGGTTGAAGGCATAGAGACAACGCGCACTTTACTGCCTTCGCTGGTCAGCTTGTCATAAGCTGCAACGGCCAGTTCCACTTCTGAACCGGTAGCGATCAGAATCAGCTCTGGCGTACCTTCGCTGTCTTTCAGCACATAACCACCGCGTGCCACGTTTGCCAGCTGCTCAGCGGTACGATCCTGCTGCGCCAGGTTCTGACGAGAGAAGATCAGGGCTGATGGGCCGTCAACGCGCTCGATAGCGTATTTCCAGGCAACCGCAGACTCAACCTGGTCACATGGACGCCACAGGCTCATGTTTGGAGTCACGCGCAGGCTCGCCATCTGCTCAACCGGCTGGTGCGTTGGGCCATCTTCACCCAGACCGATTGAGTCGTGGGTATAAACCATGATCTGACGAATCTTCATCAGTGCAGCCATACGTGCCGCGTTACGCGCGTATTCTACGAACATCAGGAAGGTTGCGGTGTACGGCAGGAAACCACCGTGCAGCGCCAGGCCGTTAGCGATCGCGGTCATACCGAATTCGCGCACGCCGTAGTGAATATAGTTACCGGCTGCATCTTCGTTGATTGGCTTAGAACCAGACCACATGGTCAGGTTACTTGGCGCCAGATCAGCCGATCCGCCCATGTATTCCGGCAGGATCTTACCGAACGCTTCAATCGCGTTCTGAGAAGCTTTACGGCTGGCGATTTTAGCTGGGTTAGCCTGCAGCTGTTCGATGAACTTCTGCGACTCAGTTTCCCAGTTAGCTGGCAGCTCGTTGTTGGTACGACGCGTGAACTCAGCAGCCAGTTCAGGATGAGCAGCAGCATACGCAGCAAACTTCTTATCCCATGCGGATTCTTTCGCCTGACCAGCTTCTTTAGCATCCCACTGCGCGTAGATGTCTGAAGGAATTTCAAACGGCGCGTGGTTCCAGCCCAGCTGTTTGCGGGTCAGTGCGATTTCGTCGTCGCCCAGTGGTGCGCCGTGTGAATCGTGGGTACCGGCTTTGTTCGGTGAACCGAAACCGATGATGGTTTTGCACATCAGCAGTGAAGGTTTGTCTGAAACCGCTTTGGCTTCTTCTACTGCTTTCTTGATGGCGTCAGCATCGTGACCGTCTACGCCACGCACTACGTGCCAGCCGTAAGCTTCGAAGCGAGCGGCGGTATCGTCAGTGAACCAGCCATCAACGTGACCATCGATAGAGATGCCGTTGTCATCATAGAAGGCAACCAGTTTACCCAGTTTCAGGGTACCGGCGATGGAGCATACTTCGTGTGAGATGCCTTCCATCATGCAGCCGTCGCCCATGAACACGTAGGTGTTGTGGTCAACGATGTCATGGCCTGGACGGTTGAACTGTGCCGCTAAAGTGCGCTCAGCGATGGCGAAGCCGACTGCGTTTGCGATACCCTGACCCAGTGGACCAGTAGTGGTTTCAACGCCAGCGGTGTAGCCGTATTCTGGGTGGCCTGGAGTTTTAGAGTGCAGCTGACGGAAGTTCTGCAGCTCGCTCATCGGCAGGTCGTAACCGGTGAGGTGCAGCAGGCTATAAATCAGCATGGAGCCGTGACCGTTAGACAGCACGAAGCGGTCACGATCTGCCCACAGCGGGTTAGTCGGATTGTGGTTCAGGAAGTCACGCCACAGCACTTCGGCGATGTCCGCCATGCCCATCGGGGCACCAGGATGTCCCGATTTGGCTTTCTGTACTGCATCCATACTTAACGCGCGAATGGCGTTGGCAAGCTCTTTACGAGAGGGCATCTTCTACTCCAGGTCGGATTAATGCTCCGCCGCGCTTAACGTATTGTAATTAATCAGTTATCAGGCGAAGCGAGAAAAAAGTCGCACATCAATGTACATGAAACGCAGGGCAAAAGTACATGTGTCGACGTGCTAAATAGCGGGTAAACGGTTGCAATTCGGGGCTTGTCTGCTAGCCAGTGAACAGGATGCGAGCTATAAACAAAGCGTTTGAACACCGATCTCAATTTCAGGTGTTTGTTTTCTCTACCTTGTTACGCAAAGGACCTCTAAATGAAAATCCGCGCCACGATACTTGCTGTGGGAATCGCTTCGCTGCTGAGCGGTTGCGAAGGAATGGACAACAACGCGCTGCTGCAATCCGGCGCGCAGGCTTACCAGGCTTATACGTTGAATGATTCACAAGTGAAGCAACTGAGCGATCAGTCTTGTGCCCAGATGGACAAAGACAACCAGCTCGCGCCTGCCAACAGTGAATATCAGCAGCGCCTGAACAAAATCGCCGCCGCGCTGGGCGACAACATCAATGGCGTGCCGGCCAACTACAAAGTCTATCTGACCAAAGATGTGAACGCGTGGGCGATGGCCAACGGCTGCATCCGCGTCTACAGCGGCTTGATGGATATGATGACGGATAACGAAGTGGAAGGCGTGCTCGGCCACGAAATGGGCCACGTTGCGCTCGGCCATACGCGCAAAGCGATGCAGGTTGCCTACGCCACCACGGCGGCACGCACTGCAGCGGCCTCGGTGGGTGGCGTGATTGGTCAGCTTTCGCAGTCACAGCTGGGCGATCTGAGCGAGAAGCTGGTCAATGCGCAGTTCTCGCAGACTCAGGAATCGCAGGCGGATGATTACTCTTATGATCTGCTGAAAAAGCGCGGTGTTAATCCACTCGGCTTAGCCACCAGTTTTGAGAAGCTGGCAAAAATGCAGCAAGGGCAATCCAGCTCGATGTTTGATTCGCATCCGGATTCCGCAGCACGCGCGCAGCATATCCGCGATCGTATTGCGTCAGATGGCAAATAATCGGCCATAAAAAGGAGCGCCATGTGCGCTCCTTTTCTTAGCTTTAACAGCTAGCGCTTAAACAGATTATCCACCATCGAACCCAGATCCATCTGGTTGTTGTGCAGACTCTGCTCATCCAATTGACCCTGCGGTGACATTTTATCGATCAACTGCGGCAACAGCGCCGCCAGCGTCCCGGAAGCGCCATTCACATCGGTGCCCAGCTTATCGGCCAGCGACTGCAACTCCTCCTGCCCGAAAGCACTCTGAATCTCACCGCCGCCAACTTGCTGATTGCCGCCAGTGCCGATCCACGAACCTAGCACCTCGCCAAGCCCGCCTTGTTGAAACTTCTGCAGCAGCACTTCGATACCGCCCTGCTCCTGCACCCAATTCCAGATCGCCTGCAACTGGCTCAACTGATTGCCCTGCCCGTTGCCGTTCCCCAGCGAACCTACTAATTCATCCAGAAAGCCCATGGTGACCTCCAAAGATTCTCTAACCGTAATTAACGAAGCGATTAATGACGTACGCATCAAAGTATAGCCACGCGCAGCCGATAACGAATTGTCACCGTTAAGTTGAGTTAGGGACAAGGCACTCGCCCCGTCCTTATCAGTATTAGCCTTTGTTCGCTGCCTGTACGTGCAACATATCCAGCGCCAGCGTAGCCGCTGCCAGTGAAGTCAGATCAGCGTGGTCATAACCCGGCGCCACTTCCACCAGATCCATCCCGACGATGTTCATACCCTGCAAGCCACGAATCAGCTTGGTAGCTTTATCGCTGGTCAGTCCGCCGATCACTGGCGTGCCGGTGCCCGGTGCGTGTGCCGGATCCAGACAGTCGATATCAAAGGTCAGATACACCGGCAGATCACCCACGGTACGTTTCACTTCCGCCAGAATGTCATCGACGCTGCGGTCATTAACCTGTGCCGCATCCAACACGTTAAAGCCAAGGCTCTTGTCGAACTCAGTACGGATACCAATCTGCACAGAGTGATTCGGATCGATCAGACCTTCTTTCGGCGCGGTGAAGAACATGGTGCCGTGGTCGAAGGTTGGACCGTTGGAGTAGGTGTCAGTGTGTGCATCAAAGTGCACCAATGCCATCTTACCGAAGTGTTTGGCGTGCGCGCGAAGCAGCGGCAGCGTGACATAGTGGTCACCGCCGAAGGTCAGCATACGCTTACCGTTTGCCAGCAACTTTTCAGCATGAGCCTGCAGCTTGTCCGAGAGATCCTGTGAATCACCGAAGGCGTACACCAGATCACCGCAATCCACCACGTTCAGACGCTGACGCAGATCGAAATCCCATGGCCAGCGGCAACCTTCCCAAGCGAGGTTGGTGGAGATTTGACGGATTGCACCTGGCCCTAAACGGCTGCCAGGACGACCTGACGTTGCGGCATCAAAAGGTACACCGGTAATCACCCACTCGGCATCGCTGTCGTAAGGCTGGAAGTTCACCGGGAAGCGCATGAAACCGAAGGCGTTAGAAACCAGGGAGTTATCGTACTGATTACCCAGGGTGTTATACATAACTTGTCCTCTTTAAAATCCGTGAGTCGTTTAGCCACTAAAATATAGGTAAAAAAAATCCCCTCCGCGTCGTTAGGCCCGACGAGGAAGGGATTTATTAGGTATGATTATTGCGGAGATTTTAATGCTCTGCAATCGACGCTTAATTTATTAGCGTTCGCGCATCGCCTCTTTGGCTTTGTTAAACGGTTTCACCAAATAATCCATAATGGTCTTCTCGCCGGTCTTGATATCGACCGTAGAAACCATCCCCGGACTGATCGAGTAACGCTTACCAGCTTTGTTCTGCACATAGTCGTTGTCAGTGCGGATAAACACGCGGTAGTAGTAAATCTCCGGCTTCACCTCATCCTGAATGGTATCCGGTGAAATGCTCTCCACTACGCCATCCATGCCGCCATAAATGGCATAGTCATACGCCGAGATCTTCACCACCGCGCGTTGACCGGGATGGATAAAGGCGATATCTCGCGGAGACAAACGTGCTTCGATTAACAGGCGATCATTCAGCGGTACGATATTCATCAGTTCACCGTTCGGTGGAATAACACCGCCGACCGTGGAGACTTTGATGTTTTTCACGATACCGTTCATCGGCGCACGGATGGTCGAGCGAGTCACGGTGTCTTCACGCCCTTTAATCACCTGCGCCAGACTGTCCGCCTCCGCACTGGCTTTCGCCAACTCCTCACGCGCTTGCACATAATACTGTGAGCGCATATCGGTGAGCTTCAACTCCAGATCAGACTTATCACGTTGTAAACGCAGTACTTCAACGCTACTGGCTGCACCGGTTTTCGCCAGTCGCTGCGTGATGGCGAGTTCACGATTGGCTAAAGCCAGCGATTGATTAAACTGCGCGGTGGAATCAGTTAGTTGGGCACGACGCGTTTTATACAAACGCGTTTCCGAGGCGATAAGTTCAGGGAATTTATTGAGCTCTGCTGGGAAGGTTAGCTTTTGATCGTTAACCTCCGCATTCAAACGCGCGGCAGCCGCCAATGCAGCACGGTAGCGCGCGGCGCTTTCACCCACATTGGATTCAGAACGCGTGGCATCAAGACGGGCAACCACCTGCCCTGCTTTCACCCGGTCGCCCTCATGCACATACAGCTCGGTGAGAATACCGCCTTCCAGTGATTGCAGTACCTGATCGCGTGAACTCGGGATGACTTTACCGGTACCGGTCGAAACCTCGTCCAGTACACCAAACCACGCCCACACCAGTGACACCAGAATTAAGGCGGTGCTGATGGTGATCAAACGGACTGCGCCGGTATAATGCGCTTCCGATTTCAGTTCACCCAACAGATCGTCAGAAGAATCGACTTCCGCCGCCGTAACCAGCCGCAGTTTGCCAGGAAGTTGTTTCATCATGATTGTGCCTCCGGCTGACTACCACCGGCACGCGGTGGCGGCAATGCATTCTCTTTCGGGCTGTCCATCACCAGTTGCCCATCCTTCAGCACCAGCACGCGATCCACCAGCGCGAGGATCGCTGCACGGTGAGTGGCCACGATCAGCGTGCGGCCATTCAGCCACGCGCCCAAACGTTCGATAAACTCCTTCTCGGTATGATCATCCAGCGCCGCCGTGGGTTCATCCAGCAGGATGATATTAGGATCGCGCAGCAGCATGCGCGCCAGCAGCAGCGACTGACGCTGACCGCCGGATAATCCCACCCCGCCTTCCATCACTGGATGATCGAGCCCCAGCGGTAAACGACGGATAAAGTCTGCGCCGCCGCTGACCGTTAAGGCGCCGAAGATGGCATCGTCAGTCGCGTGAGCCGCACCCATGGTGAGGTTTTCACGCAGCGTGCCGTGGAACAGGCGGGCGTTTTGCGTCATCAAACCGACGTTACGGCGCACATCCGCCACATCAATATGCGGCAAGCTGAGGTTATCCAGACGCAATTCACCGCCCACCAGATCCATGCCGCCGATCATCGCCTGTAGCAGCGTCGATTTACCGGATCCGTTACGGCCCAGCACGGCAATACGTTCACCCGGTTTGATGGTCAGGCTTTTGATGCGCAGCGCAATGGTGAGTGAATCGGTGTAATAGCGGAACATCGCATCATTGAACTGATAATGGCCGAACAGCACCGGACAGTGGATACGGGTCTCGTCTTTGCTGTTCTCCACCGGCAGGTTCATCAACGCATCCAGACTGCCTTTGGCGGCTTTCACCTGCTGCCAGCGCGCCAGCACGCCGCACAGCGTCGCCATCGGCGCAATCATGCGGGATGAAAGCAGCGAGGCCGCGACGATCGCACCGGTGGTGATATCGCCGTTGATCACCATCGGCGCACCGACCACGATCACGCTGGCATACACCAGCCCCTGAACGGTCACACCCCAGCTGATCAGCGAATGCATCACTTTACGCATCTCCACACCGGATTGCGCGGTAATGCGGATGTAGCTGTTCCACTGCTGCAGGAAGCGGTCTTCCGCCTGCATCAGCTTGATGTCCTCCAGCCCTTGCACGCTCTCCACCAGCACCGCATTGCGCAGCGTCGACTCTTTCAGGTTTTGCTGTGCCAGTTTCGATAGCTTTTTCTGGCTCAACAATCCGGGAAGGATCATCAGGATCACCGATATCGGTGCGATCCATGCCAGCTGTGGTGCGATAATCGCCATGACCAGCAGGAACAGCAGGAAGAACGGCATATCCACAATCGCCGAGACAGTGGTTGAGGTCACCATTTCGCGGATCGATTCCAGCTCGCGCAGCTGTGAAATGAAGGTGCCAGTGGAGCGCGGCACCGCGCTATTCCGCAAGCGCAATGCATGACCAAAGACGCGATCCGATACCCGCATATCCGCACGTTTACCCAGCAAATCGGTGACGTGATCGCGCCCGACGCGCAGTACATAGGTGAACACCACCGAGATGATGACCCCGATATAGAGCACATATAGCGTGGGGTATGATTGCGCCGGAATGACACGGTCATACACCTGCATTGAGAAGATAATGCCGACCAATGCCATTAGGTTTATCAGGAATGAACCGAGCATCACGTGGGCATAGGGCCGCATGTCGTGCAGCACCAGCTTCATCAACCAGTTCGGCTTCACGGTAGCCAGATAGCGATCAACCCGGCTATCCTTCGCCGCTGTCACCGGACGCAGCGCTGCCGCAAAACTGATCTCTGGCAACAAGGTTTCAAGTGCGATAGGTGAAGGTTGCTCATCACCCGTAAAATGTACCCGCACTTCGTCGTTGCCATCAAAACTGGTAATCACGCCCACCTGTCCATCGGCTAACTCCACCGCCAATGGAAGACGCCAACTGGTGATTTCCCACTTGTCCTCTTCATACAACTGCAGTGACAAACCGGCCTGACGCGCCAAATGGCGCAACGCTTTGTCACGCGTCTGTTTGCCCTGCCATTCAGCAGCGGCCATGATCATGCCCGGCGAGCACGGCAAACGGTAATGCGTGGCGATCAGGATGATCGCCGTGGCCCATCCATTTAAAGGTACGTCTCCACCGGTCGCACTGCCGGTATCGCCGTTGGGAGCATCGGGAATTTGTAATTGCGTCATGGCTGGATCTCCACATTCTGGATCCGCTGATTATTCAAAGCGAACGCCGATCGGATATGCCCGGTGCTGTATAAGCAGTCGAGTTGCAACGATCGTAATTGACTGATGGTTTGCTGCAGGGTGAAACGCGTCTGGAAGACTTCTTGCTCGGCATTAAGCACGTCCAGCAATGGACGCGTGCCGAGTTGTAAATACTGGTCCTGGTAAAGTTGCTGAGTTTTTTCACCCAGCGTCTGTTGCCGCCCCATAATCGCCAGACTCTGCGACAAGCTCAGGGCTGCACTTTGCGATTCACTGAGTTGCTGACGTGCTTTCAGGCGCGCCGAGTTAACCGCCGCATTCGCAGCCTGCAGTGCATTCGCAGCGGCATCACGGGCCGCCGTAATACTGCCCCCCTGATAGATCGGCATTTCGACTTTAACGAAGGCCTGATATTGGGTGCGATCCAGCGTTTCACTGCCGGAATAGTGATTATTAAGATAGTGAGTGACCTGCGGTTCCAGCGAGATGGTCGGCAAATTCTGCGCATTGGCATTATCCAACTTAGCCTGGGCCTGATTAGCCTGTGCCCACGCCGCCAGCACCGCCGGGTTGAGTTTGTCATCTGCTTTGCCCACTGCACAGGAGCGCGTCAGATTGACGGGGAAATCTTCGTTAACCTTTTTCACCAATGGCCAGCCCAGATAGGTAGCCAGCGTGGCACGCCAGCGGTCAAGGTTGGCTTGATACTGAATCAGTGTGGTGCGCGCACCTTCGATACGCGCATCGGTTTGGGTCGCGTCGGACAGCGAAGCCGCCCCTTCATCATTACGCTGACGCGCCAGATCGCCGATTTTGCTCAGCGCATCCAATTGTTGTTGAGCAATCTTCACCAGCTCTTGATAACCCTGCACTTCCACCAGCGCAGAGGCGGTATCGTGCGCCACGGTATCTATACTCACCAGCACATTGGCCTGCTCTTGCGCCACTCCGGCTTCTGCGGATCGTACTGAACTGCTGACTTTGCCAAAGTCATACAACATCTGCGAAACCGATAACACGAACGATGGACTGAACCCTTTCTCGGTATAGGCGTTGCTATAGCCGTTGTTCATCCCGCCACTGATCTGCGGATAGTATTTGGCTTTTGCCACGTCAACCTGGTTAGCCTGCTCCAGCATTTTCCCTACGGCTTCTGCAATATCCGGATGCCACTGAATAGCACGTTGTACTGCCTGATTGATGGTTAAGGAGTCCGGTACGTGTGCCAAAGCAGGTTCGGCCACTTCACCGGTTAACGAGGGGAGATCCTGCTGCTGTTGCGCAAGGCCCGCCGAGGTAATGGTACCTGCCGAAGTGAGCGCATCACTGGCAGCCATAAGTTGAGCACTGTGTAAAAACGCGATGCCAGCACAGAAGACGCTGAGCTTAGTAAAACGGCGAGTTGTAGCGCCTGATTGCATCAGATCCATCGATAGTCCACCAGTCAGTAAAAGGAAAGGGGCCCATCCCTGAGCCCATAATGCATCCTTGCTACCCGCGAGCCCTTATGCCGTGTGGGTCTGGTGCGGTTGTTGCAACAGTTCCTCCAGTGAAACGTTGACGCCTTCCAGCGTAATCAACTGGGTACTGCTGTAACCCGTACCGGTACCGTCACGGTCAATCGAGAGCACGGTATTGCCATCTGAAGTATGATCCACTTTCACGAAATCATTAATATTACTTGTGGAATCATTCCAACCAATTAGCAAGTTACTGATGTCAATTTTGTCGCCTTGCGCAACATTGAAGTCGGTCCAGGTATCGTGACCGTTACCCCCGGTTGAGTCTGCACTGGCCAGCAGGTGGTACACCAGAGTGTCTGCACCGGCACCGGTTGTGATGGTGTCGTTATAGGCACCGCCGGTAATGGTGTCAGCCCCTGTCGTACCAGTGATGGTCGGATGCAGGTCGATGGTGAAGGAGTGCGTGGTGATAGTGCCATCGGTCGCAGCCAGCGTGTAACTGAACACCTCTTTATGCAGCAGGCTTTGTCCATCAACCCCTGCATTAAGCGTATAGGTGTAGCTACCGTTAGCGGCAATACTCAGCACACCATAGTCGCCGGCAATCGACGTCGTACCTACGCTGTGAACCGTCGTGATATCACCGTGTTCATTAGTGATACTCAAGGTTCCGGTATGAGTGGTCGAATCGCTGTAAATACTGCCGCTGGCATCATGCTCCGCAGTGGAGGTGGTTTCAGCGAACAGGCTATTTACGGTCAACGACGTTGCCGCACCGTTATGCAACGTTACTGTCAGTGACGCCGAGGTCACTGCACCGCTGGCATCCCTCACCGAGTAAGTAAAGGTGTCCGCTGTCGGTAAGGTGCCGACATCCAGGCCCGCCTTCAACGCATAGGTGTAGTTACCGTGCGAATCGATGGTCAAGGTGCCGTAGGTGGTATTGACCACCGTATTGCCGGTCGCCGCCACAGTACTGCCGGATATCAGAGTAACCGCCGTGCCGGTTGGCACCACTCCAGAAACCGAACTGGTATCGTTTGTCAGCAGGTTACCCGTTACGGTAGACGCCACAGTGACCGCTTCCAGCGTGGTATCCGTTACCGTGGTCACTGAGGTCGTTGGCAGCACAGCAACACCGCCACTCGAACCAATGACCACCGCGTAGGTGCCCGCGCCGAGTCCGCTATACGTGACGTTGGCACCGGTCTGGGTACCAATCGACAGCAACGTAGTCGATAGATAGTTTTGGGTCACGCTCTTCAGCGACCAGCTTCCATCTGAGTTCTGCTGATAGAGGTACATCGCGTAGGTCGATATCAGCGAAATACCACTTACCGAACCGTGCAATGTGACAGAACGAGTATCCCCCGTTCCTACACTGAAGGTATAAGCATTACCGTTCGACAGAACGCCTACGCCCAACAGCGTACCAAGGTTCACTGTTGCCAGAGCCGAGTGCGAGACCGTAGTAGTACCGTTATTCACCGTCAACGAGGTGGTGCTGTAATCCACTTCGTTGGTATCGTTTGTGGCAACGATACGAATCACCCCGGTCAACGCTGCAGATGGTGAGACGTTGCCCGCACGGTCGGTCTGGATAACCGACAGTGAAGCGCCCGTGGTCTGCGCGGTGCTCAAGCTCACCGACCAGGTACCCGCAGCGCCTACCGTCGTGGTGCCCAGTGAGTTGCCGTTGGCATCACGTACGGTAACGGTATCACCCACTTCACCACTACCTGTTACGGTGGTACCCGCCGAGTTAATCGCCAGGTTGGTCACCGCCACCGGTGGCACGGTATCGATGTTCACCGTGGCCGTGGTGTTGCCGGTACTAACGTTGCCTGCCGCATCCGTGACGGTGGTGCTCAGCGGATGCGCACCGTTCGCCAGTACCGCAGTGGTATAGGTCCAGGCGCCGGTACTGCCCACGGTGAGGGAGCCAAGAACGGTCGCACCATCATAGATAGTGACAATCGCACCCACTTCCGCAGTGCCACTTAACGTTGGCGTGGTGTCTTTGGTGTAGGCGCCATTCGCCAGCGTCACCGGTGTGCTACCGGTATCGTCGGTGATGGTCAAACTACTTGCCGTCGGTGCCACAGTGTCGATGGTCATCGTGGTTGAGGCCGTTGGGCTGGTGTTACCCGCCGCATCGGTCTGCGTCACGTTAATGGTATGAGTGCCGTTGCTCAAGGTGGTTGAGACAAAGCTCCACGTACCGTTACTGCCCACCGTGGTAGTGCCCAACAGTGTGGTGCCGTCATAGATATTGACGCGCGCACCGACCTCACCGTTACCACTCAACAATGGAGTATTGTCGTTGGTAGCTCCGTTGTTCGGAATGGTCACCGCCGTACTGCCGTTGTTGTTCGCTGCGACAAGGCTGGTCACTGCCGCTGGTGCAACGCTATCGATAATCACCGTGGCTGAAGTGGTGCCGCTGACGTTACCCGCTGGATCCGTCACGGTGACATTGATCGGGTGACTACCCTGCGTCAATACCGCCGTGGTGTAGGTCCATGCACCATTACTGCCCGCGGTGACGGTGCCCAACAGCGTTGTGCCATCGTAGATGGACACGCGGCTGCCCGCTTCCGCCACACCACTCAGGGTTGGTGTAGTGTCATTGGTATAGCCACCATTCGCCACTGTGGTGTTGGTGATGTCGTTGGTGATCACCAGAGTCGATGCGGCTGGTGCCACGGTATCCACGGTAATGGATACGGTAGCGGAAGCCGCGCTGGTGTTACCCGCTGCATCGGTCACGGTGACACTCAACGGATGAGTGCCGTTGCTGAGCGTGGCAGTGGTGAAGGTCCATGCACCGTTGGTACCAGCGGTCACAGAACCCAGCACGGTGGTGCCGTCATAGATGGTCACGATGGCATTCGCTTCTGCAGTACCGCTTAACGTCGGCGTTGCATCGTCGGTGACTGCGCCATTTGCCAACGGCCCCTGAGTCGCGCCCACATCGTCGGTGATCACCAGGTTAGTGACTGCCGCAGGTGCCACGGTATCAATCGTCATCACTGTCGATGCCGTTGGACTCACGTTACCTGCCACATCTGTCTGCGTCACATTCAGCGTATGGCTGCCGTTGCTCAACGTGCTGGAGATGAAGCTCCAGGTGCCGTTGCTGGCGACCGTGGTGGTGCCCAGCAAGGTTGTACCATCATAGATACTGACCTTAGCGCCGACCTCGCCGGTACCACTCAACAGTGGCGTGCTGTCGTTGGTGACCCCATTGTTCGGGATAGTCACCGCCGTGCTGCCGTTGTTGTTGGCCGCCACCAGAGTGACCGCTACCGGAGGGGTGGTGTCGATAACCACGGTGGCGTTGGTTCTGCCACTGACGTTACCGGCTGCATCCGTCACCGAGACGCTGATAGGGTGTGAGCCTTCCGTTAATACTGCGGTGGTGAAGGTCCACGCGCCGGTGCTAGTCGCAATGGCGGTGCCCAATACGTTTGTGCCGTCATAGATGGTCACACGACTACCGGCTTCCGCCGTACCGCTGAGCGTTGGCGTGGTATCGTTGGTGGAACCGCCACTGGCGACTACGGTGTTGGTGACATCATTGGTGATCACCAGCGTTGCGCTATTTGGCGCCACAGTATCCACAGTGATGGTGACCGACGCCGAGGCTGGGCTGACGTTACCCGCAGCATCTTTCACCGTCACATTCAGTGGATGGGTACCATTGGTCAATACCGGGCTAACGAAGCTCCACGCGCCGGTGCCGCTGGCGGTAGTGGAACCTAGTACGGTCGTGCCGTCATACACCGTGACAATCGCGTTCGCTTCAGCCGTACCGGTGAGGGTTGGCGTGTTGTCGTTGGTGGATCCGCCGTTTGGCACCGCGGTGCTGGTGACATCATTGGTGACGACCAGATTGGTAACGGTGTTAGGGACCACCGTATCCACCGTGAAGGTAATCGATGGCGTGTTACTGACGTTCCCCGCCGCATCTGTCGCCGTCGCCGTGATGGTATGCGACCCCTCACCCAACGTGGTCGAAGTCCATGTCCATGCGCCTGTGCTGCTGGCCGTCACAGAACCGATCTGCACGCCGCCATCGAAAATTCTGACGACGCTGTTCGCTTCTGTGGTGCCGCTCAATGCAGGCGTGTTGTCATTAGTACTGGTACCTGCACCAATCGACACCGGCGTACTGCCGTTGTTATTGGCTGCCGTCAAGGTCAGTGTTGGAGCTACGGAATCGATGTTCACAGTGGCATTGGTGCTTCCACTGACGTTACCTGCCGCATCTGTTGAGGTCACACTGATGGTGTGCGAACCCTGGCTCAGAATGGCGGTGGTGAACGTCCAACTGCCATTGGTGCCAGCCGTCACCGAACCAATTTGCGTGCCACCATCGTAGATCTTAACGAGACTACCCGCTTCCGCTGTACCACTGAGCGTTGGCGTAGTGTCATTGGTGGAACCGCCGCTAGCGACCGGGGTGTTGGTGATGTCGTTGGTGATGACCAGCGTCGAAGCGTTCGGCGCCACAGTATCGACAATCACGGAAACCGTGGTCGATGCCGGACTGACGTTGCCTGCCGCATCTTTCACTGTGACACTCAACGGATGTGTCCCGTTGCTCAACGTTGGGCTGACGAAGGTCCATGCGCCAGTTCCGTTAGCGGTGGTGGAACCCAGCACGGTCGTGCCGTCATACACCGTGACAATCGCGTTTGCCTCAGCCGTACCGGTGAGGGTCGGCGTATTGTCATTGGTGGAACCACCGTTTGGCACCGTGGTGTTGGTGACATCGTTAGTAACCACCAGGTTAGTCACTGCGATAGGTGCAGCGGTATCCACTGTGAAGGTGATAGAAGCATTAGGGCTAACGTTACCCGCCGCATCGGTCGCCGTCACGTTGATGGTGTGGCTACCGTCAGCCAGTGTGGTGGATGTGAGACTCCATGCCCCGTTGCTGCCTGCGATAACAGAACCGAGCAGGGTTACGCCATCGTAGACTTTCACTACGCTGCCCACTTCCGCCGTACCGCTGATAGCTGGCGTGTTGTCGTTGGTGCTGCTGCCTGCGGCAATCGCAATCGGCGTACTGCCGTTGTTGTTTGCCGCTGCCAGGCTCGCTACCGCCGGTGGTGGCGTGGTATCGATCACCACGACGGAAGTCGTGGTACCACTGACGTTACCCGCCGCATCGGTCACCGTGACGTTCAGCGTATGTGAGCCTGTAGCCAGTGCCGTAGAGGTGAAGGTCCATGCCCCGGTGCCGCTGGCAATCGCCGTGCCCAGTAAGGTCGTACCATCGTAAATGGAGACGCGACCGTTGGCTTCCGCCACACCGCTTAGTGTTGGCGTGGTGTCGTTAGTCGAACCACCGTTAGGTACGGTGATGTTGTTGACATCGTTAGTCACCACCAGCGAGGTCGTCGCTGGTGCGATGGTATCCACTACCACAGTGAAGTTAGTCGCCGTGCTGGTGTTACCTGCAGCATCGCGGACGGTCACGCTCAGTGGATGGGAGCCTTCGCTCAGTGCGGCAGTGGTGAAGGTCCATGCACCATTGCTTCCCGCGACCACGGAACCCAGCACCGTGGTGCCTTCCGTAATCACCACAATGTTGCCCGCTGTCGCAGTACCACTCAGGGTTGGCGTGTTGTCATCGGTAGATGCACCACTCGTCAGAGGTCCCTGCACCGCGCCCACGTTGTCGTTCACTACCAGACCCGTCACTGGCGTTGGTGCACCGGTCAATACGGTGAAGGTAATCGACGCATTCGGGCTGATGTTGCCCGCTGCATCGGTCGCCGTCACGTTGATGGTGTGGCTACCATCAGCCAGCTGCGTTGAGGTGTAACTCCACGCGCCAGTGGTGGCATTCGCCGTTACCGAACCGAGTAGAACTGTGCCGTCGTAGATTCTGACAACGCTACCTGCTTCCGCCGTACCGCTGATGGCCGGGGTGTTGTCGTTGGTGCTGCTGCCAGCGGCAATTGCCACCGGCGTGCTGCCGTTGTTGTTGGCGGCAGCCAGGCTGGACACCGCGGCTGGTGCTACGTTATCAACAATCACGGTTGCTGATGTGGTGCCGCTGACGTTACCCGCTGCATCCGTCACAGTGACACTGAGCGGGTGAGTACCCTGCGTCAATACCGCCGTGGTATAGGTCCATGCACCATTACTGCCCGCGATAACAGTGCCCAACAGGTTAGCCCCATCGTAGACGGACACACTGCTTCCCGCTTCCGCCACACCACTCAGCGTTGGTGTGGTGTCATTGGTGTAACCGCCATTCGCCACCGTTGTATTGTTAACGTCATTGGTCACGACCAGCGTACTCGCGTTAGGCGCAATACTGTCTACGGTGAAGTTCACAGTAGAAGAACGCGGCCCAACGTTACCCGCCGCATCCGTCACCGTGACGCTCAATGTATGTGCGCCCTGGCTGAGGATTGGCGAAGTGAAGCTCCACGCGCCGGTTCCGCTGGCGGTAGCAGTGCCGATCACGGTGTTGCCGTCATAGATGGTAACAATCCCGTTAGCTTCTGTAGTACCAGTGAGCTGCGGTGTACTGTCATTGGTGATGCCATTGTTAGCAATCGGTACTGGCGTGCTGCCGTTGTTATTGGCGGCTGCCAGATTGGTCACTGCTACTGGAGCAACGGTATCAATGGTAAAGGTGATGGTTTGGGAGTCGGTGCCCGCAACGTTTGAGACATAAATAGAATGAGTACCATCGGCCAACGTTGGTGTGATAAAGCTCCACTGACCATCAGCACCCACAGTCACGCTGCCCAACACGGTACCGGTGCCGTCGTGAATGGTAATCACATCATTGGCAGCTGCCGCTCCGGTCAACACTGGTGTGTTGTCTTTGGTATTCGCACCATCGGCCAGCGTCACAGGCATACTGCCGCTGTCATCAGTGATAACCAACGAACTGCTAGTGGTTGGCAATCCTGCTTCAATGTTCAATGTGAAGGCCGGAGAACTGGCTGCGCTGACGTTGCCCGCCTGATCCGTCACCGTGAAGGTGAAGTTATGGTTACCGTTAGACAGTCCCTGAGGCGGCGTGAAGGTCCAGTTGCCACCCGCGGCCGTCACGGTGCCAAGCAACGTAGTACCGTCGTAGATCGATACCGTACTGCTCGCTTCCGCTGAGCCCGTGAAGGTTGGTGTGTTGTCATCAGTGGTTTGACCCGATGTCAAATCACCGGTAGATCCCCCCTCGTTATCAGTCACCACCAACGTACTCGTATTCACCGTTGCCGGTGCACTGGTATCAATGGTGATTTCAACAGGAGTCGTTGCTTGCCCGGTGGTTCCTGCTGCGTTGGTCACTGACACCGAGTAGGTGTGCGTGCCATCTGCCTCAACGGCGGTTTCATAACGCCAGACACCGTTACTTGCCACCGTGGTGGTCGCAACTTGCACGCCATCAATAATGATATTGATAGTGGTGCCCGCCACACCGGTGCCGCGTAACACCGGCGTGTTGTCGTTGGAGAAGCCATCATTCGCCACCAATACTGGCGTGGTATTGGCGTTGTTATAAATTGCGAATGTCAGGACTTCTGCTGGTGTAGTGTTATCCACGGTCAACGAGACCGACGATTCCGCACTCACGTTACCCGCAGCATCCGTTACCGTCACGTTGAGCGTGTGAGTCGCGTTCGACAGCGCACTGGTTGTGATGCTCCAGCTGCCGTCTGAAGCTGCCGTAGTGGAACCTACCAGCGTGCTGCCGTCATAAACACGGACGATAGCATTAGCCTCTGCCGTACCGCTGATTGCCGGGGTGCTGTCGCTGGTGGTCCCGCCATTCTGAATGGTAGTTTCTGGCGAGACATTGTTGTTCTGCATCAACAGTTCGCCCGCCGGCTGCGGTGGTGTGGCATCAATGCGCACCACCGTAGCTGCAGACGTACTGACGTTACCCACTTCATCTGTCACCGTCACTGTCAGGGTATGCGACCCATCCGTTAAGGTTGGCGAAGTGAAGGTCCAGGTACCGCCAGTGGTGGCGGTGGTTGACCCAATCACCGTGGTGCCATCGTAAATGGTCACCAGACTATTCGCCTCAGCATTACCACTCAGCGTTGGCGTGTTGTCGTTAGTTAATCCATTGTTGGCCACGACTGTAGATGTAACGTCGTTGGTCACTACCAGCGTAGGCGTGGCTGGCGGGGTTGCATCCACGGTGAAGGTGACTGGAGTCGAAGCCTGACTGACGTTACCGGCAGCATCCGTGGCAGTCGCCGTCAGATTGTAAGTCGTATCCGCTAAGGTCGGTACGCTGAAGCTCCACTGACCGTTACTCCCCACCGCAGTGCTACCCAATTCAACACCACCATTGTAAATCCTGATGATGCTACCGGCGTCACCCGTGCCCGTCAGGAATGGCGTGTTGTCGTTGGTGATGGTACCGCTGCCGATGACAACCGGGGTCGTACTATTATCATTAGTGGCAACAATGCCGCTGGGTATGGCAGGTGGCGTGGCATCAATCACCGCAGTGATGGTGGCAGTACCACTGACGTTACCGGCCGCATCAGACGCGCTAACACTGAAGGTATGAGAGCCATCCGCCAGCGCTGTGGCCGGGGTAAAGCTCCATGTTCCGCCTGTGCCAACGGTGGTGGACCCCAGCACTCCGCTTGCGTCGGAGATGGTGATAATGCTGCCCACCTCGCCGTTACCGCTCAGCACTGGCGTGCTGTCATTGGTTAATCCGCCATCTGGAATGTTAACCGAGCCGCCGCCATTATTATTGGTCAACGTCAGTTCGGTAACTGCGGATGGTGCGATGGTATCTACTGTTACAGTCACCGTTGAACTGACCGGGCTGGTATTGCCCGCCGCATCCTGCACTACCACACTCAGATTGTGGGTGCCGTCGGTGAGGGTTGGTGAGAAGCTCCATGCCCCATTCGCTCCCGCGGTAGCCGTACCCAATACGGTCTGGCCATCAGAAATGATAATGGTGCTGTTCGCTTCTGCCGTTCCGCTCAGCACTGGGGTGCTGTCATTGGTGGTGCCATTATTGGCGATCGGGACATCTGTTCCGCTGTTGTTATTGGCGAGTGTCAGACCTGTGGCTTGACCCGGCGCCACGTTATCCACCGTGATGGCAATCACCGGCGAGTTGGCGCTGGTATTACCGGCGGCATCGCTGACGGTCACACTCAGGTTATGCAACCCCTGCGGTAGCGTATCGGTGGTGTAGCTCCAGCTTCCGTTGCTGTTGGTAACCACCGAGCCGAGCAGCGCGGTACCATCGTAAACTTTAACAATGCTGCCCGCTTCGGCAGTACCGGTCAGCTCTGGCGTGGTGTCATTCGTTGCGCCACCAGACGCAATCGGCACCAGCGTGCTGCCTTCGTTATTGTTGACCGTCACACCTTGGGCGACTTCTGGAATGACGGTATCGACATTCACCGTTACCACAGCCGAAGCCGGACTGACATTACCTGCCGCATCGGTTACCGTAATGCTCAACGGATGCGCACCGTCTGGCAGAACGGCGGTCGTGAAGCTCCACGCCCCTTGCGCATCGGTGGTGACGCTAGCAATGGCGGTATTGCCATCGTAGATGGTCACCAGACTATTGGCCGCTGCTGTACCGCTCAGTACTGGCGTGTTGTCGTTGGTATAACCCCCATTCGCCACCGGCACTTCTGGTGAGGCATTGTTGTTATTCACCACAAACTCAGGCGTGGCCGGTACTGTGGTATCCACAGTCACTGTCACCACGTTGCCGGTTGCGCTGACGTTGCCCGCAGCATCCGTCGCGGTAGCACTCAGGTTGTGCGCGCCATCAGTAAGTTGTTGAGTGGTGAAGTTCCACGCACCCGTCCCGCTGGCTTGCGTAGATCCAATCAAGGTAGATCCGTCGTAAATCTTGACGATGCTGCCCGCTTCCGCCGTACCGCTCAGCGCTGGCGTACTGTCATTAGTAACGCCAGTCAGAGTATTGCCGCTGCCATCTTTCGCCACCAGATTATCAATGGCGTTAGGGGCAATGGTATCCACGCTGAAGGTAATGCCTGCTGATGCGGCACTGCTGTTGCCCGCCGTATCCGTCGCGGTAACGGTCAGGGTATGAGAACCCTGGCCCAGCGCCGTTGTCGGTTCGAAGCGCCAGATGCCGTTGGTGCCAACAATCGCCGTACCCAAAATGGTACTGCCATCGCGGATAGTCACCGTACTGCCCACTTCGCCGGTACCACGCACCACTGGTGTTGAGTCATTGGTGGTGCTGCCCGCAGTGAACACCACGGCTGTACCGCTGTTGTTGTTGCTCAGGCTGGTCACAACTGGCGTTGTCGGTGGTGTGGTATCCACAGTGAAGGCAATGGCCGCCGATGGTGCGCTAACGTTACCTGAGCTATCGGTGACGGTGGTGGTCAGGCTGTGTGCGCCCTCGCCCAACACGATGGTTGGCGTAAAGCTCCAGGTACCGCCTGCGCCGACCACTACGGTGCCCAGCACATTACTGCCGTCAGAAACGGTAACGGTCGTGCCCACCGCTGCAGTGCCCGTCAGCACTGGCGTGTTGTCATTAGTCACACTGCCTGCCGCAATCGGTACAGCGGTACCGCTGTTATCGTTGCTCAGTTGCAAGCCGGTGGCTTCAGACGGCGCCTGGGTATCCACGTTGAAGGTGATGGCCGTAGACGGAGCACTGCTGTTACCCGCCGCATCCGTCACCGTTGCGGTCAGGCTGTGCTGGCCCTGGCTCAGGGTCGGCGTTGAGTAACTCCATGTCCCATCAGACCCCACTACCGCAGTACCAAGTACAGTGGTGCCATCACGCACGGTAATGATACTGCCTACTTCAGCTGAACCTCTCAGCAGAGGCGTGGTGTCGTTGGTTGA
Source organism: Erwinia sp. S63 (assembly GCF_016625195.1). Classification (GTDB taxonomy): domain Bacteria; phylum Pseudomonadota; class Gammaproteobacteria; order Enterobacterales; family Enterobacteriaceae; genus Pantoea. The sequence goes on along the minus strand of NZ_JACVUP010000016.1, from coordinate 106,378 downwards.
TCCACCAGAAGTGATTGGCGATGGCGTGCTGCCATTGTCATTGCTTAGTGTCACATTCAGCGCGGCTGCTGGTGGAATCGTGTCAACTGTGAAGGTAAATGGCGTCGAAGCCGTGCCAGAGTTGCCAGCGGAATCCGTGACAACGGCAGTCAGGCTATGACTGCCTTCCGCCAGCGCTGAGGCAGGTGTAAAGGTCCAGTTGCCATCACTGCCTACAATCGCGGTACCGATTGCAGTGCCGTTATCGCTGATGGTAACAGTGCTGCCTGCTTCAGCGATGCCGCTAAAGACTGGCGTGGCATCATTGGTCGCACTGCCTTCGGTAATAGGCACCGCCACACCCGTTGAATCATTGCTGAGTTGCAGGTCACCGACCTCCCCCGGAGAGGTGCTATCGACAATGACAATCACCTCAGAGGTTGGCGCACTGCTATTACCTGCTGGGTCAGTGACCACGGTGGTGATGCTGTGGCTGCCCTCTGGCAGTGCAGTCGTGGGCGTAAAGCTCCAGGTGCCATTATTGCCTACTACTGCCGTACCCAACAATGTGGTGCCTTCAGAGATAGAAACCGTGCTACCCGGTTCTGCCGTACCGCTCAGGGTTGGCGTGGTATCACTGGTTGAACCGCCCGCGGCGATCGGTGTGCCATCGTCTGTAGAGAACTGCAGCCCTCCTGCTGCTGCTGGTGCTTGCGTATCCACGGTGAAGGTGATGGCTGGTGAAGCCTCGCTGACATTACCTGCCGGACTGGTCACCGTCGTAGTCAGACTATGATCCCCCTGGCTCAGCGCCGGTGTGGTAAAGCTCCAGGTACCACCTGCTCCCACAATCGCGGTGCCCAGAACGGTGGTGCCATCCAGTACGGTAACGGTGCTGCCAACGGCGGCTGAGCCGGTTAACACCGGTGTGGTGTCATTGGTGGCGCCATTGGTGATCGGTACCGCCGTACCACTGGTGTCATTGTTCAACACCAGTCCACTCGCAGGGTCAGGCTGCGTAGTGTCGACGTTAAAGGTAATGGGTGCGGTTTCCGGACCTATGTTGCCGGCCGGATCGGTCACGGTGGTCGTCAGGCTATGCGAACCCGCTTCCAGAGGCGTAGTTGGCGTGAAACTCCAGCTACCGTTGCTGCCGACAGTCGCCGTACCTATCGCCGTGCCGTTGTCAGAAACGGTCACCGTGCTGCCCGGTTCGGCGGTACCACTCAGAACTGGGGTGGTGTCATTGGTGGTGCCATCTGCGGCAATAGGGACTGGTGTACCGCTGGTATCATTGTTTAGCTGCAGACCACTCGCCTCTGCAGGTGGTGTGGTATCAACCGTGATCACGATTGGCGTGGATGGCGCACTGGTGTTGCCAGCCGGGCTGGTGGTGGTCGCAGTAATACTGTGACTGCCTTCGCCTAGCGGAGTCGTTGGAGTATAGCTCCAGGTACCACCGCTACCCACTACCACGCTACCCAACACCGTGCCGCCATCGGAGACGGTAATCGTGCTGCCTGCCGTTGCGGAGCCGCTCAGGACTGGCGTGGCATCATTGGTCGCCGCACCAGAAGTAATCGGTACAGGGGTGCCGCTCTCATCATTGCTCAGCGCCACACCACCCGGTGCCGCAGGGATGGTGGTATCAACGGTGACGGTAATTGGCGTGGTTGCCGCACCCGTATTGCCCGCAGGGTCAGTTACCGTGGTGGTGAGGCTGTGGCTGCCATCACCCAACGGTGAAGTTGGCGTAAAGCTCCAGTTGCCGTCATTACCCACCGTGGTGGAGCCAATAACAGTACCATTGTCAGAAACATTGACGGTGCTGCCAGGTTCTGCTCGGCCACTCAGTACTGGTGTGGTGTCATTGGTGGTGCCGTTGGTGATCGGTACCGCCGTGCCGCTGGAGTCATTGCTCAGCTGCACACCTGTTGCCGCGGCTGGTGCTGTGGTGTCGACGGTGACAATGACTGGCGTGCTTGATGGTCCAGTATTGCCAGCCGGATCCGTGACGGTTGTCGTCAGGCTGTGGCTGCCATCACTTAGAGGCGTGCCAGGCGTATAGCTCCAGGTACCATCGCTTCCCGTCGTGGTGGTACCCAGTACCGTGCCGCCATCAGAAACCGTCACCGTGCTGCCCGGTTCAGCCGTACCGTTCAGCGTTGGTGTGTTGTCATTGGTGCTACCGCCGGAAGTAATCGGCGTACCCCCGTCGTTACTGAGCTGGACATTGCCTGCCGCTGCCGGAGGCTGAGTATCCACCGTCACTGTCACAGGTGTTGAGGACGGGCTGGTGTTGCCTGCCGGGTCAGTAACCGTTGAAGTCAGGCTGTGGTTGCCGTCGCTCAGAGGGGGGGTGGTGTAGGTCCAGGTGCCATCGCCACCCACTGTGGTGGTGCCAATCACCGTGGTGCCATCAGAGATGGTCACGGTACTGCCTGGCTCACCGCCACTTCCGGTCAGGGTAGGCGTATTGGTGTTCGTACTCGAGCCTGATGGAATTGGATCCCCATCCCCATTTGTCAGCCCAACATCGGTTGGTGCCGTTGGCACAACGGTGTCGATAGTGACGTTAATGGTTGGAGTATCGGTCACCACGCCGGTAGTTGGATTCGTCGCTTGAGCGTGGAAGGCATACGTTCCGTCTACCAGTGCAGATGGCGTGAAACTCCACTGCCCATTGCTACCCGCCGTCACCGTACCCAGTACGGTGGTGCCATTGAAGATGGTGATCAGATCACCCGCCCCCGCCAGACCACTTAACACCGGAGTGGTGTCATGAGTGCTGGAGTTATCCGTCAACTGCACAATAGTGCTGCCACTGTCATCCGACACCACGATCAGATCGTTGGTAGCAGGCACACCCGCATCAATGTTGACGGTGAAGGCCGGCGACGCAGGGCTAACGTTACCTGCGGCATCCGTCACTGTAGTGGTGAGGTTATGTTGACCGTTAGTCAGCGGTGACGCTGGCGTGAAGGTCCAGCTGCCATTGCTGCCAACTGCAGCCGATCCCAGCAGGGTTGTGCCATCGTAAACTTTCACGACGCTGCCCGCTTCCGCGGTACCGCTCAGGGTAGGCGTGCTGTCGTCGGTGGTTGCGCCCGATGTCAGTGGGCCGGTGCTGCTGCCCACATCATCGGTTACCACCAGGCCACTCACAGCAGCAGGTGCGGTGGTATCCACACTGAAAGTGATCGGCGTCGTAGCCGGGCTGACGTTGCCCGCCGCATCCGTCACGGTCGTGGTCAGGCTGTGGTTGCCTTCACCCAGTGCCGGGGTAGTGAAAGTCCAGTTGCCGTTACTGCCGACCGTTACGGTTCCCAGTACGGTGTTACCGTCGCGCACGGTGACCACGCTACCTGCCTCTGCGCTACCGCTCAACACTGGCGTAGCATCATTAGTGACGCTACCTGTGGTGATAGGGACGGCGGTACTGCCCGCATCGTTATTCAACTGCAAGCCGCTCGCGGCATCCGGTGCAATGGTGTCCACCGTGATATTGAGCGTGGCGGTTTGCGTTACGTTGCCAGCCGCATCAGTAATGGTGCCGTGCAGCGAGTGCGCACCATTCGACAGCGTACCGATCCTGAATACCCATTGGCCATTGCTGCCAGCCGTAGTGCTACCAAGGAGTGTGCCGCCGTCATACAAGGTGATGATATTCCCAGGACTCGCAACACCAATCAGCACAGGCGTAGGGTCATTGGTACTGGCACCATCGGTCAACGGCTCGATGGTATTGCCATTGTCATCGACCCCCTGCAACGACGCGGTGGCTGCTGGCAATCCGGCTTCAATATTCACCGTAAACGGCGGACTGGTTGGTCCTACGTTACCGGCGGCATCAGTGGCGGTGATGGTGAAAGTATGGCTGCCATTACTCAGTGTTGGAGTAGTAAAAGCCCAGGTGCCATCGGTATTGACGGTTACATTGCCCAGCAGGGTGGTGCCGTCATAGATACTTAGCAGCGCGTTCGGTTCACCGTTACCACTTAGCGTTGGCGTGTTGTCATCGGTGATATCACCCGATGCCAACGCACCCTGTGAATCACCCACGTTATCGGTGACCACCAGGTCGCTGACGGCCGCAGGCGGTGTGGTGTCTACGGTCAGTGTAATAGGTGTAGAAGCAGGACCAGTGTTGCCTGCCGCATCAGTGACCGTCGTGGTCAGGCTGTGGCTGCCATCACTGAGCGCGGGGGAGGTGAAGCTCCAGGTACCATTACTGCCCACGGTGGCAGTCCCGAGTACATTGTTACCATCGCTGACGGTGACGATGCTTCCTGGTTCAGCTGTGCCGCTCAGCACTGGCGTGTTGTCACTGGTGGTGCCGCCAGCCGATATCTGCGTAACAGTACTACCGTTGTTATTACTGAGTTGCAGATCGCCTGCCGCTGCAGGCGCGACGGTATCGATGGTGATATTGATGGTAACGGAATTGGTCGGGTTTCCGGTGCTGTCGGTCGCCACGGCATGGAATGCATAAGTTCCATCAGCCAGCGCAGTCGGGGTGAAGCTCCATTGACCATCCGACCCCGCCGTGGTGCTGCCCAACAGAGTGGTCCCGTTGTAAAGCGTGATGATATCCCCGGCTGCGGCCAGGCCACTCAGAACCGGTGTTTTATCATGCGTACTGGAGCCATCTGACAAGACTTTCAGGGTATTGCCGCTGTCATCAGTGACTTGCAAAGTGCTGGTGGTGGGAGGCACACCCGCATCTACGATGATATTAAATCCAGTGGTCGCTGGGCTCACGTTGCCCGCTGCATCGGTCACTGTAGTACTCAACGTATGGCTGCCGTTACTTAGCGTTGGCGTAGTGAAACTCCAACTGCCATTGCTGCCTACCGCCACGCTGCCCAGTAGCGTCGAGCCGTCGTAGATTTTTACGATGCTGTTCGCTTCCGCGTTACCGCTGAGTGTCGGGGTGTTGTCGTCGGTGGTTGCCCCTGCGGTTAACGGCCCGGTGCTTGCACCCACATCATCTGTCACCACCACATTGCTGGCTGCCGCCGGTACCTGAGTGTCAACCGTGAAGGTAATAGGATCCGATGCTGTGCTGGTATTGCCAGCAGGATCGGTCACGGTAGTGGTGAGGCTATGACTTCCCTCTGAGAGTGTGGGTGAAGTGAAGCTCCAGCTACCGTTGCTGCCCACGGTGGCCGTGCCAAGCACGGTGGTACCATCACGAACGGTAACGGTGCTGCCGGGTTCCGCTGTACCGCTCAGCACTGGGTGAGTGGTATTGGTTGCTCCCCCTGAGGCAATCGGCTGCACGGTTCCGCTGTCGTTGTCACTCAGCTGCAAGCCGGCTGCTGCTGCAGGTGCAACAGTGTCGATAGTGATCACAATAATTGGCGTTTGCGACACGGATCCATCGGTATTGGACACAGAGGCGTGGAAGCTGTACGTCCCATCCGCCAACGCAGCTGGCGTGAAGCTCCACTGCCCGTCGGCATCCGCAACAGCTGTGCCAATCACCTGGTCGCCGTTATACAACGTGATAGTGGCGCCCGCCGTGGCGAGGCCACTTAATGTCGGTGTCTGGTCATGCGTGCTGGCACCATTGCTCAACTGCACCAATGTGTTGCCTGAATCATCCGTGATTTCCAGCGAAGTCGTTGCCGGTGGTAATCCAGCCGCCACCGTGAAATCAAACGCATCAGAGGCAGGACTAACGTTACCTGCCGCATCAGTTTGGGTCACTGTCAGGCTGTGTGAGCCATTACTCAGTGCTGGCGTAGTGAAGCTCCAGGTGCCATCACTGCCTACCACCGCGGTGCCAATCAGGGTGTTGTTATCATAAACGCTAATGACTGCGCCGATTTCGCCACGTCCACCGAGCGTTGGCGTGCTGTCATCCGTGGTTCCGTTCGGAGTGATAGGGGCACTCGCTTCACCACTCAGGGAAAGATCGGTTGCCGCAACGGGCGCTTCGGTATCCACTGTGAAGGTAATGGTGGTGGCAGCGCTGGTATTACCTGCTGCATCGGTAGCAGTAATGCTCAGCGTATGGCTGCCCTGCGCAAGCTCTGGGCTGGTAAAGGTCCAGTTACCGTTGCTGCCAACAGTGACACTGCCGAGGATAGTATCGCCATCACGAATGGTGATGATGCTGCCTGCTTCGCCCTTACCACTCAGTACTGGTGTGGTGTCATTGGTAGAGCCGCCATTGGCGATCGGAAGTACCACGGAGCCCGCGTTATTATCCAGGGTCAAATCAGTGACGGGTTCGGGTGCGGTGGTATCTACTGTGAAGTTGATTGGATCGCTGGCTGCGCTGGTGTTACCCGCAGCGTCGGTTGCCGTCACGGTCAGACTGTGGGACCCGTCTGCCAGAGTTGGGGTGGTGAAAGACCAGGTACCATTCGCGCCCACTACCGTGGAGCCCAACAGCGTTGTGCCATCATAAACGCGAATAATGGCCCCGACTTCGCCGTTGCCACTTAAGGTTGGAGTGTTGTCATCAGTGACTGAACCCGTGGTGATCGCCCCCTGATAAGGGCCGACGTTATCACTGACCACCAGGTTAGTCACCACGGCCGGAGGTGTCGTATCGCCCCCACCGGTGTTACCACCACCAGTATTGCCACCTCCGGTGTTGCCGCCGCCAGTGTTACCGCCACCCGTATTACCGCCGCCGGTACTTCCGTCATTGACGGGCGCATTACCGCCACCGCCGCCGGAAGCTCCAGCAAACATCGCACCCAAGCCTGCCAGCGCCGCACCACCGATACCGAAGGCGGCAATCGTGCCGTCATTGGTGGTGTTCTCAGCTAACAGCCCTTCGGTACTGTCGATGTTGACGTACTGAAAGCCATCAGTGCCTGGATCTTCGACCCACCACAGCGCGCCTTTGTCGTCCTGCAGGACCAAATCGCTGTCGCCAGCTGCGGTGTAAAAGTTATGAATAACAACGACCTCACCAGACTTTGTGGTGACGACTAAATCATTACCATTGCGTGTGAAAGACTTAATATCTGATTGATTAAGGTGAAGTTTAACTACGCTTGGCGCAGATAAATTGACCTGGCTGCCACTGACTTCAGAAGCAACCGTCCCACCTTTAGGAGTGATAGAGATATTATTCATGTTATCGAAATCCCGCGCAGTTATTAAATTCCATAAAAACGCCCGGCATCCTTAGATACCGGCTTCAATGGCGAATAATCTGATGACTATTCACTTCTTCTCTTGGTCGATCTCATACAAACTCATGATGAAATCGCGCTGAGCCGTGTTAAGCCTCCATCCAGAGCAAGGGTTGGGTTTATTTTTCAGCGCAACAAAGGGGGAAATGTCTTTATTTTCCATAGGGCGAGCACAAATTAAATTGAATGCAATGAACCCATTCCTAGACATTTTTCCTACCCCGATTGTAGTGGCCGAACCCGAACCAACTCAGGATTGCTTAAGAAAATCATTTAGATAGACACTCTTCCAGTGATAGCCCTGCATACCGTAGATCGCTTTATGCGCCAGCAAATCGAGGTGTGATGGGCTCTCAACACCTTCAACAATCACGCCTTTGCATAATTGGTTGAGGTGGCTGAGCAGCGTGTCAAAAATGTGACCGTCGCCAAATTGCCAAAAAAACCTCTTGTCAATCTTGACGATTTCAAATATTCCGCTATCAAGCATGGTCAGGTTGGAATAACCCGGACCAAAGCCATCAAGCCATAAAGGGGCGGGTGTCACTTTCGCAACACCTTTTAATATCATCAGGTCTGCGCTGTTAAATCGCGCGGTAAAGAAGGCGGATATCTCTAAACGCAACAACGTTAGCTTCGCCAGTTTTTGTTGTATTTCAGCATCTTCAAAAACACCGGCAACGATATCTCTATCCACATTTACACTGACTATCTGATCAAACCCTTCCTGGTATAGCTGAATAAGTTTTCCGATCTGGTGGAGGAATAACTGCCATTTTTCGTCAGCAGGAAGCCGACTGAAGAACCCTTCTTCCCTGCCAGGGTTACGTTTATTATTAATATCTGCATCATCTGAGAATCGGGTTAACAATTCCCATGCAATCAACTCGCCGGCTTTACCGTGAACGGGTTCCAGCAAGAAAATGTATTCAGGTTGATTGCTCATTTCACGGTCCCTTCCGCAACTTACTGATACTCCTGAACTGTCAGGATTACTCATGTGAGATGTAAGGGAAACATCGATAAAACTTAACACGTTAACTGAAGCCTAACGTACAGCTTACAGTTTGCAAAATAGATTTCAGTAAAGATCGAACACCACTTCAATCGTTTAAATCTATCAATTTCCATAGTAAACTTATTTTACTTTCACAAAATAATCAGATAATTCCTAGAAAAATTTAAGTTAGTGCCAATCTTGACAGATGAATAAACAACGAACACATTGAATTAAATGAATTATTTTTTACATATTTGTCTGATAAAGATAATTACATCGCAAAATTCATTTTTTTAGATCTGGAATGTATGATTCCAAAAAGCGCCAAAAAACATAGTTTCTTAAAGGGATTATTCAATCATTAATGTTTAAATTTTCATTATGCATCGATAAGAAAACATAACAGATTGGCTGTCCAATCCTTACAAAATCAGTAACTAATGCAGGGATATTCCTGCCTGAAGCGCAGCGGATTTTTTTCTTTATGAATAAAAATGAAGGGGATAGAAAAGGCGTATTTTAGGGGCGAGTTATAAATGGCTGATTAACATTTATTGAGAGTGATCTTCATCACAATTCAAATAAAAAATGGGGAAATAAGAAAATAGAATGGCAGGGAAATAAAACGGGCCCTGTTCAGGGCCCGTTGAGAGCATTAACAGTTACTCATCTTCAAGATAGGTGTAACCATATAAGCCGCTTTCAAACTCTTCAAGGAACTGTGCTCGCAGCTCTTCGTCGATGTCCTTCTGCTGTGTGACCTGGTCGCGGAACAGCGTCATCAAATCGTTCGGGTTCAGCTGCACATACTGCAGCATGTCTGCCACCGTATCGCCTTCATCTGACAACTGCACTTCAACGCTGCCATCCGGGAAGGCGAATACGTCAACCGCTTCGGTATCGCCAAACAGATTGTGCATATTGCCGAGGATTTCCTGATACGCACCGACCATAAAGAAGCCCAGCATCGGCGGATTATCAATGTCGTACTCTGGCATCGGCATGGTGGTGGCAATACCGTCGCCATCCACGTAGTGATCGATGGTGCCGTCGGAGTCACAAGTAATGTCGAGCAATACCGCACGACGCTGAGGGATCTTGTTCAATCCTTCCAGCGGCAGCACCGGGAATAGCTGATCGATACCCCACGCATCCGGCATTGACTGGAACAGCGAGAAGTTGACGTAAATCTTATCCGCCATACGTTCCTGCAGCTCATCAATGATCGGGCGGTGCGCACGGTTGCTTGGATCCAGATGCTGCTGGATATAGTGACAAATGCTTAAATAAAGCTGCTCTGCCCAGGCGCGCTGGCCAAGATCGTAAGTACCGGAAGAGTAGCCAGTATGGATGTCAAACAGATCCATCTGGCTATCGTGCAGCCATTCACGCAGCGAACGACGGACGTTCGGCTCGTGCATCTCCTGCCAGGTATCCCACAGACTCTGAATCGGACGCGGTGAATCCACATCTGGCGCCACTGGGGTACTGAATTCGTTGCGCTCTACACCGATGATGTTGGAGACCAGCACGGTGTGGTGCGCTGTAACCGCACGACCGGATTCGGTGATGACCGTCGGATGCTCCAGACCGTTCTCTTCGCAGGCATCACCAATCGCCCAAATCACGTTGTTGGCGTATTCGTTCAGGCCATAGTTCACCGAGCAGTCAGACTGCGAACGCGTACCTTCATAATCCACGCCCAAACCGCCGCCGACATCGAAGCATTTGATGTTCACGCCGAGCTTTGCCAGCTCAACATAGAAACGCGCCGATTCACGCACACCGGTGGCGATGTCGCGAATATTCGACATCTGCGAACCAAGATGGAAATGCAGCAGTTGCAGGCTGTCGAGACGACCGGCTTTGCGCATGATGTCCACCAGTTGCAACACCTGTGACGCTGCCAGACCAAACTTAGACTTCTCACCACCGCTCGACTGCCATTTACCCGAGCCTTGCGAAGCCAGACGCGCGCGGATACCCAAGCGTGGGATCACGTTCAGGCGCTCCGCTTCTTCCAGCACCAGGCGCACTTCGGTCATTTTCTCGATCACCAGGTAAACCTTGTGACCGAGTTTCTCGCCAATCAGCGCCAGACGAATATACTCGCGGTCTTTATAGCCATTACAGACGATCACCGAACGGGTTTTACCCGCGTGCGCGATCACCGCCATCAGCTCGGCTTTCGAACCGGCTTCCAGGCCCAGCGGCTCACCGGAGTTCACCAGTGATTCAATCACGCGCTTATGCTGGTTAACCTTAATGGGGTAAACTAGGAAGTAGTCACCCTTGTAGCCGTAGGATTCGCGCGCACGTTTAAAGGCGGCGTTAATCGAACGCAGGCGGTGCTGTAAAATCTGCGGGAAGCAGAACAGCGCAGGCAGACGCTGGCCATCGGCTTCACGCTCTTTGACCAGTTTCGCCAGGTCAACGCGCACTTCCGGCTGATCCGGATCCGGACACACGCTGATGTGCCCCAGCTCGTTGACGTCATAATAGTTATTACCCCACCAGGCAATATTGTAGGTACGCAGCATTCTGCTCGCTTCCTGATCGTTCATCGCCACCTCCTGCATGGAGCGGAGTACACCCTGTTCGCCAGCTGACGAACCCTTGATATTCTTCATGTCGTCAGACATCGCGAACCTCAATTTTCCGTTGAAATATGAAACAGTTGCCGGGTCTTGCTGTTGTGAGTCCGGGTAAACATTTCCCCATCCTGCTGAGCTCCGATTATCGGGTTGCCGTGCACGTTGCTGACTCTAAGTGTAAAACACCACGCCGTAGTCAGTAAAAAACGGGCCAGAAGCCAACGCTTTTCACCGCCAAAGACGAGTGAAACACAGCGACAGAAATGAAGGAATAGCTTAGCCGGCGCTCGTGTCGGGATAATTACCGCAACGCGCAAAACTTCGACGAGAGAAAAGAATAAGACTGGATTGGGAAAGGATTGCCAGCGCGCCCGTTGAGCGCAGTGAACCGAAAAGAAGAGAAGTGTGGTTCATTACTTTTATCACCTCCAACGCCTGCAAACAGCAAACGAGAAACGGCTTGGGTGAAAATCAGAGAATAGCTCTGACGGCGCGACGCACGGTGGCGTCATCCTTTTGTACTGTGGTCGACAGCAGCGGCGTTTTATACAGTCTGCAGGGTGAAAAAGCAAAATCTTTGTCTGGGATCTGTGGAAGGTGTCAGGAATTTCTTCCATCTGCTCACTTGCGTAAACGTGCGGAATCAGAAAAAGCACTGGAAAAGTGCTCACTGTGTAACCTAGAATAGCCGTCCAGATGGTTTTCCATCTAAACTGGTTAACATCCAGGCGGTGTCGGTGATACGCACCTACACTCCCTACTGCTCGCGGCTTTGCCTGAAGGGGCGTCGAGTCGGCCTGGTCCACTTACGCTATGCAGTCGAATTCAAACCATTTGTAAGGTAAAGAACAGAATGGCTAAACACCTATTTACATCTGAGTCCGTATCAGAAGGACATCCTGATAAAATCGCTGACCAAATTTCCGATGCCGTGTTAGATGCGATCCTTGAACAGGATCCAAAAGCACGCGTGGCCTGCGAAACTTACGTTAAGACCGGTATGGTGCTGGTTGGCGGTGAAATCACCACCAGCGCCTGGGTTGATATCGAAGAGATCACCCGTAATACCGTACGTGAAATCGGCTATGTCCATTCCGATATGGGCTTTGATGCGAACTCTTGCGCCGTACTGAGCGCGATTGGCAAGCAGTCTCCTGACATCAACCAGGGTGTTGACCGTACCGATCCGCTGGAACAGGGCGCGGGCGACCAGGGCCTGATGTTCGGCTACGCCACCAACGAAACCGACGTACTGATGCCTGCTCCGGTAACCTACGCCCACCGTCTGGTGCAGCGTCAGGCTGAAGTGCGTAAAAGCGGCTCACTGCCGTGGTTACGTCCGGATGCAAAAAGCCAGATCACCTTCCAGTACGATGGCGGCAAAATTGTCGGTATCGATGCGGTAGTCCTGTCGACTCAGCACGCTGAAGAAATCTCAACGGCCGATCTGCGTGAAGCGGTGATGGAAGAGATCATCAAGCCGGTTCTGCCAGCTGAGTGGGTGAATGCCAGCACCAAATACCACATCAACCCAACCGGTCGTTTCGTGATCGGCGGCCCAATGGGCGACTGCGGTCTGACCGGTCGTAAAATTATCGTTGATACCTACGGCGGCATGGCGCGTCACGGTGGCGGTGCGTTCTCTGGTAAGGACCCGTCTAAGGTTGACCGTTCTGCAGCTTACGCAGCACGCTATGTGGCGAAAAACATCGTGGCGGCTGGCCTGGCTGACCGTTGCGAAATTCAGGTTTCTTACGCGATCGGCGTGGCTGAGCCAACTTCCATCATGGTGGAAACCTTCGGTACTGAGAAAGTCTCTACCGAACAGCTGACCCTGCTGGTGCGCGAGTTCTTTGACCTGCGTCCATACGGCCTGATTCAGATGATGGATCTGCTGAAACCTATCTACAAAGAGACCGCTGCTTACGGTCACTTTGGTCGCGAACACTTCCCGTGGGAACAGACTGATAAAGCTGCTCAACTGCGCGAGGCTGCGGGCCTGTAATTCAGCCCGCTTCAGCGAAAAACGAGCCCGCTTAATGCGGGCTTTTTTATGCCTGTCATCCGGCCAGCACATTTTTCCCCACCGTCTACACTTCATTTTCGATGTTTACAACAAAGTGTTAACGATTACATCTTGAAAACCTTTTGTAATCGGTAATTTAGAGAATTTTCAGCGTAGTTATTCATATGAAAATGCGTTATTTTCAGCGTCGTCTGATAGCCGGTATTTAGAGAGATGTCAGAAACTTAAAGGGTGCTATACCTTACTGGTTACGTAACTATTTCAGGCGGAAAATGCTGGATTGCAGGGTTTCAGCGTGTGTAACCGATTACACTGATGTGATCGCCCTCACTTTTTTCTGCCGGCAGGTTTCATAACATTGATAAAAACAACGATAGATAAACTTCGGAGGCATTATGCCTGGTAATACTCATAAGAGCAGAACATCGAACAAGATGATGACCTTGTTTGTCTGCTTCTTAGCGGCTCTGGCCGGCCTGCTGTTTGGTCTGGATATCGGCGTTATCGCTGGTGCCCTGCCCTTCATCGCAAAAGATTTCAACGTCACTGCACATGAGCAAGAGTGGATTGTGAGTTCAATGATGTTTGGTGCGGCTGTGGGTGCGATTGGTAGTGGCTGGATGTCTTCACATCTTGGCCGTAAAAAGAGCCTGATGGCGGGTGCGATTCTGTTCGTGATCGGTTCACTGTGGTCAGCCATGGCGGTTAGCCCGGACATGCTGATTGCTGCCCGTGTAGTGCTCGGCCTGGCCGTGGGTGTCGCGTCTTACACTGCTCCTCTGTATCTTTCTGAAATCGCACCAGAAAAGATTCGTGGCAGCATGATTTCTCTGTACCAGCTGATGATCACCATCGGTATCCTGGGCGCGTATCTGTCTGATACTGCGTTCAGTGACGCAGGCGCATGGCGCTGGATGCTGGGTGTCATCACCATTCCGGCCGTGCTGCTGCTGGTGGGCGTATTCTTCCTGCCAAACAGCCCACGTTGGCTGGCGGCGAAAGGCGATTTCCGCAGTGCAGAACGCGTGCTGGCTCGCCTGCGTGATACCAGCGAACAAGCTAAACGTGAACTGGATGAGATTCGTGAAAGCCTGAAGATCAAACAGTCTGGCTGGCAGTTGTTCCAGAGCAACAGTAACTTCCGTCGCGCGGTGTTCCTGGGCGTACTGCTGCAGGTAATGCAGCAGTTCACCGGTATGAACGTCATCATGTATTACGCGCCAAAAATCTTTGAGATTGCGGGCTTCGCTAATACCACTCAGCAGATGTGGGGCACGGTAATTGTTGGTCTGGTAAACGTACTGGCGACCTTTATTGCTATCGGTCTGGTGGATCGCTGGGGCCGTAAACCAACGCTGGTGCTGGGCTTCATCGTGATGGCTGCCGGTATGGGTATCCTCGGTACCATGCTGCACATCGGCATCAACTCTGCTTCCGCACAGTACTTCGCTGTCGCCATGCTGCTGATGTTCATCGTTGGTTTTGCGATGTCTGCCGGTCCGCTGATTTGGGTGCTGTGTTCAGAAATCCAGCCGCTGAAAGGCCGCGACTTCGGTATCACCGTGTCAACCGCAACCAACTGGATTGCGAACATGATTGTCGGTGCCACCTTCCTGACCATGCTGAATACGCTGGGCAACGCGCCGACCTTCTGGGTCTACGCAGGTCTGAACGTGTTCTTTATCCTGCTGACCGTGGCGCTGATTCCAGAGACCAAAAACGTCTCGCTGGAGCACATCGAGCGTAACCTGATGAAAGGTAAAAAACTGCGCGACATCGGCCAGCAGTAAGGTTGATAAGCGATACGAAGGGCTGCCGATTGGCGGCCCTTTTTTTGTGCGCAATAAATTGATTCGCGGTTGCCAAGGTCTTATGCTGCCGTCCATGAAAACTCCTCGCCTTCCCATCGCCCTGCAACAAGCCGTGATGCGCTCGTTGCGTCATCATCTGCAGATCGCCAATGAAAAGCTGGAGCGTCACTATGACGAGCCGAAGCTGGTGTATCAGCAGCGCGGCACCGCTGCCGGTACGGCTTGGCTGGAAAAATGGGAAATCCGTATTAACCCGGTGCTATTGCTGGAGAATCAGCAGGCATTTGTGGATGAGGTGGTGCCGCACGAACTGGCGCACCTGCTGGTATGGAAAACCTTTGGCCGCGTGCCGCCGCACGGCAAAGAGTGGAAGTGGATGATGGAGAGCGTGCTCGGCGTTCCCGCGCGTCGTACCCATCAGTTCGAAATCGCTTCGGTGCGCAGCAATACCTTCCCCTATCGCTGCCGCTGTCAGCAGCATCAGCTCACCGTGCGCCGCCACAATCGCGTACTACGCGGCGAGAGTGAATACCGCTGCGTGCATTGCGGCACGTTGCTGCAACCCGGTGAATTTTCAGCAGCTTAATCCGTTTATCTGATATCCCACCCTGCGCCATTCTGTTACCCTGCCGCCTTTTTACGCATCAGGTAATTTTTGGAATATGTCTCGCAAAACGCTGTTGTTACTCTCCTTATTAGTTGCCCCTATTAGCGCCTTCAGTCTCAGCATCACGCATTACAATCAAAATAACTTCCAGCAGGCCAAAGTGGTCGCCGCACAGATCAATGCCGATGCGCCCGCCGAATTTTACTGTGGCTGCAAAATCAGCTGGCACGGCAAAAAAGGCGTCCCTGACCTCAGCAGCTGTGGCTACAGCGTGCGTAAAAATGCCAATCGCGCAGAGCGTATTGAGTGGGAACATGTGATGCCCGCATGGGAATTCGGCCATCAACGCCAGTGCTGGCAAAATGGCGGACGCAAAAACTGCAGCAAGGATGCCGATTACCGCCGCATTGAGAGCGACCTGCATAATCTGCAACCGGCGATTGGTGAAGTGAATGGCGATCGCAATAACTTCCAGTACAGCCAGTGGAACGGCGGCGACGCGCAATATGGTCAGTGCTCAATGAAAGTCGATTTCAAACAGAAGCTGGCGCAGCCGCCTGAGCGTGCCCGCGGCGCCATCGCCCGCACCTACTTCTATATGCGTGACCAGTATCAGCTGCGTCTTTCGCGTCAGCAAACCCAGCTGTTTACCGCCTGGAACAAGCAATATCCGGTGAGCCAATGGGAGTGCGAACGCGATAACCGCATCGCGCAGGTACAGGGAAATCACAATCCCTATGTACAACAGGCTTGCCAGCGCTAAAAGCGCTACCCTACACTAGCTTTTTTCCGATTGGGCCGTGTCAGATGACACGGCATAACGCAGGCAGGAACCGCATGCGCATACCTCGCATTTATCATCCCGAACCTCTTGAAGTTAACAGTGAAGTCTTCCTCGACGAAGATGCCGCTAACCACGTCGGGCGCGTGCTGCGCATGACCGCCGGTCAACAAATTGAGCTGTTTGATGGCAGTAATCTGACTTTTAACGCCGAAATCACCCAGGCTGATAAAAAGCGTGTAAAAGTAAGGGTCCTTGCCAGTCAGCCTGATGACCGTGAATCTCCGCTCCATCTCCATCTTGGGCAGGTGATGTCGCGCGGCGAAAAGATGGAATTCACCATCCAGAAATCGATCGAACTCGGCGTGAACGTGATTACACCCTTGTTTTCGGAGCGCTGCGGCGTAAAGCTGGATGCTGAACGACTGGCGAAGAAGATTCAGCAATGGCAAAAAATTGCGATTGCCGCCTGTGAACAGTGCGGCCGTAATCGTGTGCCGGAAATCCGTGAAGCGATGACGCTAGAAGCCTGGTGTGCTGAGCAGGAAAGCGGTTTAAAGCTCAATTTGCACCCGCGCGCCAGCCACAGTATTAACACTCTGCCGCAGCCGGTTGAACGTATACGCCTGCTGATTGGTCCGGAAGGCGGCTTATCCGCAGACGAAATTGCCATGACCGCACAGCAAGGTTTCACCGATATTTTGTTGGGCCCACGCGTGTTGCGTACAGAAACTACCGCACTGACGGCCATTACGGCACTTCAGGTGAGGTTTGGTGACCTGGGTTAAGGGATACTTTTAGAGTTTTAAAAACTACGCACGTGAAAAGCCGCAGCGCTGTCACGGAACGGGGCAATAAATTCCCCCTTTGAGGAGAGAATAATGATTAAGCTTGGCATCGTTATGGACCCAATTTCGTCCATCAACATTAAAAAAGACACCAGCTTCGCCATGTTGCTGGAAGCACAGCGCCGTGGTTACGAAATTCATTACATGGAGATGGGCGATCTCTCCCTGCGCGGCGGCGTCACTTACGCCCGCACGCGCCTGCTGAGCGTGGAGCAGAACTACGACAAATGGTACGAGTTCGGCAGTGAGCAGGTGATTCCACTGGCCGATCTCAACGTGGTGCTGATGCGTAAAGATCCGCCGTTTGATACCGAATTCATTTACGCGACCTACCTGCTGGAGCGCGCGGAAGAGCAAGGCACGCTGATCGTCAACAAACCGCAGAGCCTGCGCGACTGCAACGAAAAACTGTACACCGCCTGGTTCGCCGACCTGACGCCAGATACGCTGGTGACCCGCAACAAAGAGCAGTTGCGTGCCTTCTGGCAGGAGCACGGTGATGTGATCCTCAAGCCTTTGGACGGCATGGGCGGCGCCTCCATCTTCCGCGTGAAGCAGGACGACCCGAACTTTGGTGTCATCACCGAAACCCTGACCAATCACGGCCAGAACTTCTGCATGGCGCAAAACTACCTGCCGGCGATCAAAGATGGCGATAAGCGCGTGCTGGTAGTGGATGGCGAGCCGGTGCAGTATTGCCTGGCGCGCATCCCACAGGGTGGCGAAACCCGTGGTAACCTGGCTGCCGGTGGCCGCGGTGAAGCACGTCCATTGAGCGACAGCGACTGGGAAATTGCCCGTCGCGTGGGCCCAACGTTGAAAGCCAAAGGGCTGATTTTTGTCGGTCTGGACATCATTGGTGATAAACTCACCGAAGTTAACGTAACCAGCCCAACCTGCGTGCGTGAAATCGAGGCTGCATTCCCGATCTCGATCACCGGCATGCTGATGGATGCCATCGAGAAACGCCTGGGCTGATGTCAACGGCGTGTAAGCGCCGTGAGAACCCAAAACCGACGTGGCTGCGGCCGCGCCGGTTATTTTTGGTATACGAGTGAGAATGAATTTACAGCATCATTTTTTGATTGCGATGCCGTCGCTGCAGGACCCGCTGTTCAAACGCTCGGTAGTGTATATCTGCGAGCACAATGAAGATGGCGCCATGGGTTTGATCGTAAACAAACCGATGGAAAACCTGACGGTCGAAGGCATCCTTAAGAAACTTAAAATCAGCCCATCAGAACGTGACCCGGCCATCAAGCTGGACAAACCGGTATTTGCCGGCGGTCCGCTGGCGGAAGATCGCGGCTTTATCCTGCACTCTGCCCAGAAAATTTACTCTTCCAGCATTCGTATTTCTGACAATACCGTGATCACCACTTCGCGGGATGTGCTGGAAGCGATCGGCACCTCAGAACAGCCCGATAACGTGCTGGTGGCGCTAGGTTATTGCGCCTGGGAGAAAGATCAGCTGGAGAATGAGCTGCTGGAAAATGCCTGGCTGACCACACCCGCCAACAGCAATATTCTGTTCCAGACGCCAATCGCTGAGCGCTGGCGCGAAGCTGCACGCAGCATGGGCATCGATATTCATAATATGACCAGCGATGCAGGGCACGCCTGATGGCCAGTGAAACTTTGCTGGGCTTCGATTTCGGCACCAAAAGCATCGGCGTGGCGGTCGGCCAACAGCTGACCGGCACCGCACGCGCACTCACCGCGCTCAAAGCACAGGACGGCACGCCGGACTGGAAGCTGATCGAGAAGCTGCTGAAAGAGTGGCAGCCTGATTATGTGGTGGTGGGCTTGCCGTTGAACATGGACGGCACCGAGCAGCCGTTAACCGATCGCGCCCGTAAGTTCGCCAATCGCATTCATGGCCGTTTTGGTGTGCGCGTTGAGCTGCAGGACGAGCGGTTAAGTACCGTGGAAGCGCGCGCCGACCTGTTCGAACGCGGTGGCTTCCGTGCATTGCAGAAAGGTCAGGTCGATTCACAATCGGCGGTGATCATTCTGGAAGACTGGTTCGATACGCACTGAGTGAAATCCAGGTGCGCGTGAATGCGCACCTGACTAATTGCGGCAACAGCTTGCTTGTTATTCGCTCGGCTATTGTGCTCCCGCCATTTACGGCAACCTGCAAACACGCCAATCAATTCTGCCACTTGTATTGACTCACAGGCGCGCAATTTATGCCCCGCCCTTTTGTAACGACTCGCAGGCATTAAAATGATTCCCGCCTCTTTGTATCAACTCGCAGGCACGCAAATCATTCCCGCCATTCGTCATGACTCGTAAGCACTCAAATCATGCCCGCCCTTTTGTATAGATTCGCCAGCACTCAAATCATGCCTGCCTGTTGTCGCGCCTGTTCACTCTGCGCGAACGTCTGCATCCCTGACTGCGCGCCGGTTTGCAGCACGCCAGGCAGTTGATGCATCTTACCCTCGCGGATCAGATTCACCACCGCAGGCGTCGCCACCAGTACTTCGAACAAACCAATCCGTCCGCCGTTTTTTGCCGGCACTAAACGCTGCGCCAGCACCGCTTTCAAACTGCCCGCCAGCTGGGTGCGCACCAGATTTTTCTCCTCGGCAGGAAACACATCCACCAGGCGATCCACCGCTTGCGTGGCGCCGCGCGTGTGCAGCGTGGCCAGCACCAGATGACCGGTTTCCGCTGCCGTCAGTGCCAGCCGAATGGTTTCGCTGTCACGTAGCTCGCCCAAAAGAATCACATCCGGGTCTTCACGCAGCGCCGCTTTCAATCCATGCTGAAAAGACGCCGCGTGCGTTCCCACTTCCCGCTGCTGTATCAACGAACGCTGGCTGTGATGCACAAACTCAATCGGATCTTCCAGCGTAATGATATGGCGCGCCTGCTCGCGATTAAGGCTGTCCACCAGCGCTGCCAGCGTGGTGGATTTACCGCTGCCGGTGGCACCGGTGATTAAGATCAGCCCCTCCTCCAGCTGCAACAACTGCTGTACTACGTCGGGCAGCTGCAATTGGTTGATATCGGGTGCCTGGCTGGCAATCAAACGCAGCGCCAGTGACAGACCGTGGCGCTGCATAAACAGGTTGGCACGCAAACGCACGCCGCTTTCCAGAGTGATGGCAAAATCAACGTGCCCGCTCGCTTCCAGTTCATCCTGCTGCACGCCGCTGAGCCACTGTTGCAAAAAGGTTTCCAGCCAATCGCCATCAAGTGCGGTTTGCTTTGGGATCGGCTCCAGCACGCCCTGCCGGCGCCAGTGCGGTAAATGTCCGCTGCAAAGGTGCAGATCGGCGGCGTTATGCTTTACACTAAGGGCCACAACTTCATCCAAATCCATTTAACTTCTCCTGACTATGACTTCCATTGAGCACAACCTACAGAAAGTGCGTGAGCGTATCGCCGCTGCCGCTGCACGCTGCGGCCGCGCGCCAGAAGAAATTACCCTGCTTGCAGTGAGCAAAACTAAACCTGCGAGCGCAGTCGCAGAAGCGATTGCTGCGGGTCAGCAGGCATTCGGTGAAAATTACGTACAGGAAGGGGTTGAAAAGGTGGCTGAGCTGGCCGCACATCCTGATCTGCAGTGGCACTTTATCGGGCCGCTACAATCCAATAAAAGCCGCCTGGTGGCGGAGAATTTTGCCTGGTGTCACACCGTGGATCGTGAACGCATTGCACAACGCCTCAACGATCAGCGTCCGGAAGCGTTACCGCCGCTTAACGTGTTAATTCAGGTAAATATCAGTGACGAGAACAGCAAATCTGGCATCATGCTGGAGGCCATTCCGGCGCTGGCGGCGCAGATAGCCGCATTGCCACGTCTGCGCTTGCGCGGATTGATGGCGATCCCGGCGCCGGAGTCAGATTACGATCGACAGTTCGCGGTATGTCAGCAGATGGCTGACGCGTTTAACGCTCTAAAACAGGATTACCCTGACGTCGATACGCTTTCTCTGGGAATGAGCGACGACATGGATGCGGCAATCGCCGCAGGCAGCACCATGGTGCGCATTGGCACCGCCGTATTTGGCGCGCGGGATTATGCGCGACCTTCACAACAATAATTGAGGAACCTCATGTTAACAATGACGTTTTTAGTCAAAACGCTGATCGACCTGTACGTGATGGTATTGCTGCTGCGCATCTGGATGCAGTGGTCACGCTGTGATTTCTATAACCCGCTGTCACAGTTCGTGGTGAAGATTACACAGCCAATTATCAAGCCGCTGCGCCGCGTGCTGCCAGCAATAGGCCCGATTGATACGGCCTCGCTGGTGCTGGCCTTTGTGCTGACCACCCTGAAATATCCGGTGCTACTGTTAATTCAGGTTGGCGTGTTCTCCGTGGATCCCACCAATCTGTTAGTTGGCCTATTGTCGCTGGTGAAATCCACCGGTTATCTGGTGTTCTGGGTGATCATCATTCGTTCGCTGATGAGCTGGATCAGCCAGGGACGTGGCCCGATTGATTACGTGTTGATTCAGCTGACTGAACCGCTGATGGCACCGATTCGCCGTATTCTGCCTGCGATGGGCGGCATCGATTTCTCTGCCATGATTGTGATTCTGGTGCTGTACGCGCTGAATTTCCTCGGCATGGACCTGTTCCCAGGTCTCTGGTATTTGCTGTAATTCGTTAATCTGGAACTGTTATGCAAAAAGTCGTACTCGCCACCGGTAATCCGGGCAAAGTTCGTGAACTGGCCGATCTGTTAGCGGCCTTCGGCCTCGATATCGTGGCGCAAACCGAACTGGGCGTTGAGTCAGCGGAAGAAACCGGTCTGACCTTTATTGAAAATGCCATTCTCAAGGCGCGTCATGCTGCGCAGATCACCGGTCTGCCAGCCATTGCCGATGACTCTGGTCTGGCAGTAGATGCCCTTGGCGGCGCGCCAGGCATCTACTCTGCGCGCTATGCCGGAGAAGACGCCAGCGATCAGCAAAATCTCGATAAGCTGCTGGTGGCGCTGGAAAACGTGCCGGATGGCGAGCGTCAGGCGCAGTTCCATTGCGTGCTGGTTTACCTGCGCCATGCTGAAGATCCGACACCGCTGGTGTTCCACGGCAGTTGGGCGGGTGAAATTACCCGTGCAGCAGCAGGTGAAGGTGGCTTTGGTTACGACCCGATTTTCTATGTTCCTGAACTGGGCAAAACTGCAGCAGAGCTGAGTAAAGATGAAAAGCGTGCTGTTTCCCACCGTGGCAAAGCATTGACGCTGTTACTGGATGCGATGCGCAATGCCTGAGTTACCTCCTTTAAGCCTGTACATCCACATTCCGTGGTGTGTGCAGAAGTGTCCGTACTGTGATTTCAACTCCCACGCGTTAAAAGGCGAGGTGCCGCACATCGAGTATGTGCAGCATCTGCTCAGCGATCTTGAACAGGATCTGCCGCTTACCGCTGGCCGCGAAGTGCGCACCATCTTTATCGGTGGCGGTACACCAAGCCTGCTCAGCAGCAATGCGATGCAGATGCTGATGGATGGCGTGCGTGCGCGCCTGCCGCTGGCTGCCGATGCGGAAATCACTATGGAAGCCAATCCGGGCACCGTAGAAGCGGATCGCTTCAGCGGCTACCAGAAAGCCGGTATTAACCGTATTTCGATTGGCGTGCAGAGTTTCAGCCCGCAGAAACTGGAGCGCTTAGGGCGCATTCACGGCCCTGAAGAAGCGATACGTGCCGCCCATCTCGCGGCCGGTCTTGGTCTGCGCAGCTTTAACCTCGATCTGATGCACGGTTTGCCCGATCAATCGCTGGAAGAGGCTCTGGACGATTTGCGTCAGGCGATTGCGCTGAATCCGCCGCACCTGTCGTGGTATCAGCTGACCATCGAGCCGAACACGATGTTCAGCTCGCGTCCGCCGGTGTTGCCGGATGACGATGCATTGTGGGACATCTACGAGCAAGGTCATGAGTTGCTGAGTGCCGCCGGTTATCAGCAGTATGAAACCTCTGCCTATGCTAAGCCGGGTTATCGCTGCGAGCACAACCTCAACTACTGGCGCTTTGGTGACTACCTTGGCATCGGCTGTGGTGCCCACGGCAAATTGACGCAACCGGATGGCAGAATTGTGCGTACGGTGAAAACCCGTCATCCGCGCGGCTTTATGCAAGGTAAGTATCTCGACAAGCAGCACAACGTTGAGAACGATGACAAGCCGTTTGAGTTCTTTATGAACCGCTTCCGTCTGCTGGAAGCCGCTCCACGTGCAGATTTCAGCCGCTATACCGGGCTGGATGAACAAGTGATTCGCATACAGATGGATGCAGCGATCGAGGCAGGTTACGTGGTGGAAAACGCAGAGCAGTGGCAGATAACCGAAAAAGGGAAGTTGTTCCTGAACTCACTGCTTGAGCTGTTTATGTAGTCCAAACAGTCATATAACCCAGCGGCACGCTACTTCGTCCCGCTGGTTTTTTTAACCTTTAACGCCCTGCACTAACGCTTTGCGCTGCCCTTCCAGATCCGTCACGCGATTACACACCTCATGACCAAAATTCTGGAAGTCCTGTTCCTGCTTATTCCATTCCGCCTGAACCGCCTGCTGCAAGCCGCCGAGGTTGCCCATGATCGCCTGCAGTGGATTACTTCCGCTGGCGGCCTGGCTGCTGCCCATCTCGTTCAGGCTGTCCTGCATAATGCCGCCCAGCGTGCTCTGCACCAGCTTCTCGCCGTCAGCGCGCACCTGGTCAATTGCCTGGTGGTGGAAGGTCAAACCATCCGGGCGATGCTCAATAATACGGTTCATCTGCTGCTTCAGCTGTCCATCCAGCTTGGTCAGGCGATTGCGCACGTTGCTGTTGGCACCGAGCTTTTCCACAATCACTTTATCCAGCGCCACACGGCTGCGTTCGAGACGCGTCGAGGCCCCGTTATCCACCCACGGCAGATCACGGCGCAACGCATTCTGATAGTCTATGGCTTTCTGTCGCGTGGCGTTATCCACGTTGGCTTTCTGCCCGTTAAAGGTCACATCGCCCTGCGGTGAGATTTCAAGATTACCGTTGGTGCCGACCACCTGCACGCTCTGCGGTTTGATGATCACATCATCCTGAGGATTAACGCTGCACTGATAATCAGCCTGCGCCTGTGTCGCTGCGGCCAGCAGCAGTGCGGTAAGAAGCGCCTTACGAACCATGAAATCTCCCTAAAATGAAAAGCCGCCCACGCCTTTGCTGTTAGTACAGGTCAGGCACAGGCGGCGCAGCGAATTTGGTGGCGGTCAGCGCACTGCCCGGCGCCAAAAGCGCAAGTGAGCTAGCCTGAAGCGATATCTCAGGCCAGTAGAGTACTTAGTCCCACCAGACGTCAAAGAGTTCAGTCACCTGAACATCTGACAGCTCGCGTTTCTCCAGCCATTTGCGCACCAGCTCACGGTGCTCATCGGTGCACTTACCGGTTTCCTGCAGGCAAACCAGACCTTCCCACACCAGATAACCACTGCCGTCATACGCCAGGCCATTGGGATCGATCACTTCAGTAATAAACTGATCCAGCGTGGCATCAATCTGCTCCTCGGTGGTGCCTTCGGCAAAACGCCAGGCCACAGAAAAACCTAACTCCTGAAACTCATCGATATGCAGTTTTTTACGTAAACGACGGCTACGCTGTACGGCCATTATTTAATCCTCTCAAACATCAGATCCCAAACGCCATGGCCCAGTCGCTGCCCGCGCTGCTCAAATTTCGTTAACGGACGCGTTTCCGGACGCGGCACGTAATCATTACCTTCTGACAGGTTCTTATACCCATCCACGCTGTTCATGATTTCCAGCATGTGTGTCGCATAGTCTTCCCAATCGGTGGCCATGTGGAACACGCCACCCAGCTTCAGCTTACGCATCACCAGCTCGGCAAACGGTACCTGCACAATGCGACGTTTGTTATGGCGCGCTTTATGCCATGGATCCGGGAAGAACAGCTGGACCATGCGCAGTGAGTTATCCGGAATCATCTGCTGCAACACTTCTACTGCGTCGTGGCACATCACACGCAGGTTTTCCACGCCCGCTTCTTTGGCAGAAGCCAGACAGGCCCCCACGCCCGGCGCATGCACTTCAAGGCCGAGGAAGTTCTGGTGTGGATTATTTTGCGCCATGGTCACCAGCGAGGCGCCCATGCCAAAACCGATTTCCAGCACCACTGGCGCTTCGCGACCAAACAGTGCTGCCAAATCCAGCGGCTCCTGCTGGAACTCGACACCCATCTCCGGCCAGTAATTATCGAGCGCGAGCTGCTGTCCTTTCGTTAAGCGCCCCTGGCGGCGCACAAAACTGCGGATACGGCGTAATGGCCGCCCGTTCTCATCAAATTCCGGGGTGATGACGTCATTAATCATGTTGAAGCCTGCTGGTTAGCCTTTTCTGGGAAACGGGCATTATGCAAAGTTAGATAGCAGAAGCAAGCCTTTGCAATCTTCCGGTTTACACCCCGATGTCTCTGTGCTGGAATTCCTGCCTGATTGTAGAGCAAACACGGAATATTTCCTCAAATGATGCAAGCGCCGCAGTTCGCGCAACAGGTGCTGGAGTGGTATCAGCGCTTCGGCCGCAAAACCCTGCCGTGGCAGCAGGAGAAGACACCTTATAAAGTGTGGCTCTCCGAAGTGATGCTGCAGCAGACGCAAGTTGCCACCGTTATCCCTTACTTTGAACGCTTTATGGCGCGCTTCCCGACGATTGCCGATCTGGCCGCTGCACCGCTGGACGAAGTACTGCATCTTTGGACTGGCCTCGGCTATTACGCCCGTGCACGTAACCTGCATAAAGCGGCGAAACAGGTAGTCGACAAGCACGGTGGCGAGTTCCCGCGCAATTTCGATGATGTGGCCGCGCTGCCCGGCGTTGGGCGTTCCACGGCGGGCGCTGTTTTGTCACTATCGCTCGGCCTGCATTTCCCGATTCTGGATGGCAACGTCAAGCGCGTGCTGGCACGTTGTTATGCGGTCGGCGGATGGCCGGGTAAAAAAGACGTTGAGAAACGTTTATGGCAGATTAGCGAAGAAGTGACACCTGCCGAAGGCGTAAGCCAGTTTAATCAGGCAATGATGGATCTCGGTGCGTTAGTGTGCACTCGCTCACGTCCTAAGTGTGAGATTTGCCCGGTCAGCAGCGGCTGCGTAGCTTACGCCAACAGCAGCTGGGCTGAATATCCGGGTAAGAAGCCCAAAGTAACCATTCCAGAGCGCACCGGCTGGTTTCTGATGATTCAGCACGGCGACGACGTATTCCTGGAGCAACGTCCACCGGTGGGATTATGGGGCGGTTTGTTCTGCTTCCCACAGTTCACCAGTGAGCAAGCGCTAACTGACTGGCTGGCCGAACGCGGCATTCACGCCAAACCACAGCAGCTGACGGCTTTTCGTCATACCTTTAGTCATTTCCACTTAGACATTGTGCCTATGTGGCTGGCGTGGCCTTCTGCCGGGTCGCTGATGGATGAAGCGAGCGGTCTCTGGTATAACTTAGCGCAACCACCGTCAGTGGGTTTGGCTGCGCCAGTAGAGCGTTTACTGCATGAATTGCGCCATCCCCAGCAACTGGCACTGCACACGCGCGTGATCCAAGAGGAAGAGTAATGAGCCGCACCATTTTTTGTACGTTTCTGCAACGCGACGCTGAAGGGCAGGATTTCCAGCTCTATCCAGGCGAGATCGGTAAGCGCATCTACAATGATATTTCCAAAGAAGCCTGGCAGCAGTGGATGTCCAAGCAGACCATGTTGATCAACGAGAAAAAGCTCAACATGATGAACCCGGAAGATCGCAAAGTGCTGGAGAAGGAGATGATCAATTTCCTGTTCGAAGGCAAAGATGTGCACATCGAAGGTTTCACCCCGCCAGAAAAATAATCGTTCAGGGCCTCCCTTTGAGGCCCTCTTTTTCGAATCAGGCACGCATTTACAATGAATAAAAAACTGATAGCGCTGTTAGTGATTGCTCCACTTTTGGTTTCCTGCTCCGGACAAAAAAAATCGCAGTATCACGAAGAGTGGGTTAAGGACACCAACGGTTTCGACATCCTGATGGGGCAGTTCGCCGCCAACATTGAAAATATTTGGGGTATCAATGAGGTTCTGATCGCCGGACCGAAGGATTACGTCAAATATAGCAACAGCTATTACACCCGCAGTCACATCAACTTCGACAGCGGTAGCATCACCATTGAGACCATAGCCGGCACCGATCCGATGGCCAGCCTGCGCCAGGCGATCATCACCACGCTGTTGATTGGTGACGATCCGGGTAATGTCGATCTCTACTCCGATGCCAACGATATTCAGATCAGTAAAGAGCCGCTACTTTACGGCCAGGTGCTGGATAACACCGGTCAGCCGATTCGCTGGCAGGGGCGCGCCGCCAGCTTTGCCGATTATCTGATTCAGAACAAACTGCAAAAACGTACCTCTGGCCTGCACGTCATCTGGTCGGTAACCATTCCGATGGTGCCAAACCACCTCGACAAACGTGCGCACAAATATCTGCCGCTGGTGCGTAAAGCTGCTGAAGAGTACGGCGTGGATGCATCACTGATTCTGGCGATTATGCAGACCGAATCGAGCTTCAACCCCTATGCGGTCAGCAACTCCGATGCGCTGGGCTTGATGCAGGTGGTCCAGCACACCGCTGGCGTGGATGTGTTCCGCATGAAGGGAAAATGGGGTAAACCAAGCCGCAGCTATCTGCTCGATCCTGCCAATAACATCGATGCGGGTACCGCCTATCTGTCGCTGTTGCAGAAGAGTTATTTAGGCGGGATTCAGGATCCAGTGTCACGCCGTTATGCGGTAATTACCGCCTACAACGGCGGCGCGGGCAGCGTACTGCGCGTGTTCTCCAGCGATAAAGATCGTGCCTTCGCCAAAATTAACGATATGTCGCCAAATGATGTGTATCAAACGCTGACCACAAGCCACCCATCTGGCGAGTCACGCCGTTATCTGTATAAAGTGAATCAGGC
This sequence comes from Erwinia sp. S63, assembly GCF_016625195.1. Taxonomy (GTDB): domain Bacteria; phylum Pseudomonadota; class Gammaproteobacteria; order Enterobacterales; family Enterobacteriaceae; genus Pantoea. The sequence goes on along the minus strand of NZ_JACVUP010000016.1, from coordinate 78,622 downwards.
ACAGCGTAGTTATCATCGGTATTAATCATCAACTGATGAGTTAATGCATTAGTTATTTTAGGGGCAGACAGAGAGAAAAAGATTGACTCTGACTGCCTCTTTTTTCATTACCCTTGCAGATAAAAACCTCGCCAATAAATTTCGCCTGACCTCACAAAAATAAGAAATCAATATGGTGAAACTTCGCCCATCGCAACGTGTTGTTTTTACAACCACACGCATTACCTGCCAAACATTTATATTCTATATTTTTTCATTTTCTTCCTATCTCACATTTCCGCCCTGATTGACCCTTTTTTCAATAAGGTGCAATGATTATTTCACGTCTCCACAGATAAATTAACAACGTCCCACATCGCTCTATAAATAATTTCTGGCATTGATTTAAATAATTAAAATATCGATGAAGATCACATTTCATCGCGGAAAATAACATCATATCGGGCATATCAACATTATTTCATCAACACGGATGCTTGCATCCCGTGGGATATCCAATGTCATGCCTGAATTGCTAAGAGGAAATGTATGAGCCATTCACCCGCAAAACAGGATTCGTTAGGCGACGGCCTTTCAGATCGACAGGTTGGTATGATCTCCATCGCTGGCATTATTGGTGCCGGGTTATTTGTCGGCTCCGCGAATGCCATCGCTACGGCGGGCCCGGCCGTGTTGCTCTCCTACGCCATGACCGGCGTGCTGGTACTGCTGGTAATGCGCATGCTCGGTGAAATGGCCGTGCTGCAACCCGATTCGGGATCCTTTTCCACCTACGCCGCGAAAGCCATTGGTCCATGGGCCGGTTTCACTATCGGCTGGCTATATTGGTGGTTTTGGGTGTTGCTGATTCCGGTTGAAGCGATTGCCGGTGCCGATATTCTGCATGCTTATTTCCCTTCCATTGCCTCGTGGCAATTTACCACTGCGATTATCCTGTTGCTCACTGTCACTAACCTTTTTAGCGTTAAAAACTTTGGTGCCTTTGAGTTTTGGTTCGCGATTATCAAAGTGGTGGCGATTATTGGATTTATTGGCATCGGCATCGTGGCGATTTCCGGTTATTGGCCACTGGCGAATGTGAGTGGTGTGGCACATTTATATAACAGCATTGGCTTTATGCCGCACGGTTTTGGCGCGGTATTAACTGGTATATTGCTGACCATCTTTTCATTCTTTGGCGCGGAGGTGGTCACCATTGCCGCCGTGGAATCCAAAGACCCTGGTAAAAAAATCAGCCGTGCGATTAATCTGGTGGTTTACCGCATCGCATTATTTTATTTGCTGTCTATTTTCCTCGTGGTGTCGCTGGTGGCATGGAATGATCCGCAGCTGTTAGCCCAGGGAACATTCCAGTATGTGTTATCCACGCTGAATTTCCCCGGTGCCAAACTGGTGGTGGATTTGGTGGTGCTGATTGCCGTGTGCAGCTGCATGAACTCCGGGTTATATACCGCTTCCCGCATGCTCTATTCACTTGGAAAACGCGGCAATGCTCCGGCCTCTTGCGCCACGGTATCCAACGGTGGCGTTCCCCGCGTGGCGGTATTAGGTTCCACGCTGGCGGGCTTTGTCGCCTGTATTGCCAACTACGCTTTTCCGGGCGAGGTGTTTGCCTTTCTGATCTCCACCACTGGTGCGATCGCGTTAATTGTCTATCTGGTGATTGCCGTTTCACAGCTAAGAATGCGTACGGCGATGGAAAAACAGGGCATCACGCCTGATTTTAAAATGTGGTTGTTCCCATGGCTGACCTGGCTGAGCATTTTGATGATTGTCAGTGTGCTGGGCTATATGTTCTATCTGCCACAGTATCGCTACGAGAGTCTGATGACGCTGATGGTGACATTTATGGTGCTGTGCGTCGGTGTTTACATTACCGGTAAACGCCGCAAGCAGGCAGCATATCCGGCAGGAAGACTGGCTAAAGAGAAAATTCAGGTGGTGCGCCACTAACAGGATGCTGACGGCGTGCGGTGATTGCACCGCACGCCGTCGGGCAGGTTAGCGCACCATCATATTCGCCACTAAGTGTTTACGTCCGCTGTCATCTTCCTCGGTGTAAACCCCTTGCAGCTCCGGTGAGAAGCCCGGCAACAAGTTGATGCCCTCTTCCAGCGCGAGGAAGTAACGCTGCACCGCGCCACCCCACACTTCGCCTGGCACCACGCACAGCACGCCTGGTGGATAAGGCAATGCGCCTTCGGCAGCAATGCGCCCTTCTGCTTGCGCAATCGCCACCAGTTCCACCTCACCACGGATGTAAGCCTGATGCGCATCCTGTGGATTCACTTCGACTTTCGGGAAGCAGGCTTCGCGGAACATCGCCTTTTGCAGATCTTTCACATCGTAGCTGACGTAGAGATCGTGCATCTCCTGACACAGGCGGCGCAGCGTGTAGCCTTTATAGCGCTCCATGTTTTTGCGATAAACGCTCGGCAGCACTTCAGCCAGCAGCGCATCCTCTTTCACATGGTGTTCAAACTGCTCCAGCATCGCCACCAGATGCGCCATCTTCTCCGGGTTCTCGGCTGGGGTCAGCAGGAACAGGATGGAGTTGAGATCGCACTTCTCCGGCACGATACCGTTCTCGCGCAGGTAGTTCGCCAGAATGGTCGCCGGAATACCGAAACTGGTGTATTCCCCGCTGGCAGCATCAATGCCCGGCGTGGTCAGCAGCAGCTTGCAGGGATCGACCAGATACTGCTCGCTGGCGTAACCTTCAAAGCCGTGCCATTTTTCACCTGGCGCAAGGCTGAAGTAGGCAGGGTCGGCGGCGATAGCTTCTGTTTCCGCCGACTGCCACAGCTTGCCGTGCACTTTCTCCGGCAGGAACGGCTGAATCATCTCGCAGCGTTCCAGAATCGCTTTACGTGCATCAATGCCGATGGTGACGCATTCGTGCCACATGCTGCGCCCGGCTTCGCCTTTGTGCATGCGCGCATTGATATCCAGCGCGGCAAACAGTGGATAGAACGGGCTGGTTGAGGCGTGCAGCATAAAGGCGTTGTTGAGACGCTTATGTGGACAGAAGCGCTTCTGGCCACGGATATGGTTGTCTTTCTTGTGAATCTGCGAGGTCTGCGAGAAGCCCGCCAGCTGTTTGTGCACCGACTGAGTAACGAAAATGCCGGGATCGTTCTCATTCAGCTCCAGCGTCAGCGGCGAGCAACCTTCCATCAGTGGGATAAACTGCTCATAGCCCAGCCAAGCAGAATCAAACAGGATGTAATCACACAGATGCCCGATGCGATCCACCACCTGACGCGCGTTGTAGACGGTGCCGTCATAGGTGCCAAGTTGGATGATCGCCAGACGGAACGGGCGCTGATCTTTGGCGCGATGCGGCGCGACTTTCTGCACCTGTTCACGCAGATAGGTCTCATCAAAGCAGTGTGCATCAATGCCGCCGATAAAGCCGAACGGATTACGTGCCGCTTCCAGATACACCGGCGTAGCGCCCGCCTGAATCAGCGCACCGTGATGGTTGGATTTATGGTTGTTGCGGTCAAACAGCACCAGATCGCCGCGCGTCAGCATGGCGTTGGTCACCACTTTGTTGGCGCTGGAGGTGCCGTTTAGGACGAAATAGGTTTTATCGGCGTTAAACACTTTCGCCGCGTACTTCTGTGCATCTTTCGCCGACCCTTCGTGGATCAGCAAATCACCCAACTTCACGTCGGCGTTGCACATGTCGGAACGAAACACGTTCTCGCCATAGAATTCATAGAACTGACGCCCGGCCGGATGTTTACGGAAGAACGCCCCGCCCTGATGGCCTGGACAGGCAAAGGTGCTGTTCTGCATATCAACATAGCGCGTCAGCGTATCGAAGAACGGCGGCAGCAGGTCAGATTCATATTCCTGTGCGGCGGCTTCCAGCGCGTCCCACTCTTCCGGTGCACCGTTGATTTCCCCGGTCACGCCCGGCAGCTTCAGCACTTCTTCATCGAACGCGTTGGCGACAAACACCGGCAGATTAAAACCGGTCTGGCGCAACAGCGTTAACACGCCACTGCGTGTATCCGCCAGTGAGACGACCACCGCCGCCACATCGGTGAAATCAGTATTGTCGAGCGTCACCACATCACGCGCGGTGTTCAGGCTCAGGCTTGGCGCTACCGCAACGCTGGCAGCAATTTTCAATGGATTCATAACACAAATCCCCGTAATGAAGGATGAGTGGGTGCCAGTGGCACAGCAATGAGGAAAATTCCCCGGCGAATAACGTCTTCGGGCGGACCAACCGCCGCAACCGATAGACATCAGTAAAGTCAGATCGCGTCTGTCTTTAGTCATGTCCAACAGCATAGCGCGTTAAGCTGGCCTCACCGCATGGTGAGCGAGAATTGCGAACAACAGATGACGGAGGGCCGCTTATCGTAAAGCGAACGGAGACAAGTGCAAAAGCGCATTGTACCGAGCATGGCGGCGTCCTCAGGGTGGATGGAATCAGTGGAAAACTGCGGCGCAATGATGGCATCTTTTTTTTACTGGAACAACCCGTTGCAACGAGATTGATACGCATAATCAACAATTACTAACAACTTGATTAATAAGTGAATATCAAATCAATGCGTCATAAAAACGCTTAAATATCTTTATGTTATGAAAATTTATGCAAGGTATAACTTAGGCCGTGTTGCTCCCACATTCCAGAGGAGTAATATGGCCCGCACTTTCCTCAATCAGCCGGAGGCTACATGTTTAAGGCATTAGTCATTGAAAATGATGAGCAGGGATACCGCACTTCCCTGCAGGATCTGTCAGAACAACAGTTGCCCGATCAGGATGTCACCCTCGAAGTCAGCTACTCCACCCTCAACTACAAAGACGCGCTCGCCATCTGCAATAAAGGGCCTATTGTGCGTCAGTTCCCGATGGTGCCGGGTATCGATTTTGTCGGTCGGGTGATCAGCAGCCGCCATCCAGAGTGGCAGCAGGACGATGTGGCACTGCTCACCGGTTGGGGTGTGGGTGAAAAGCATTGGGGCGGACTGGCGCAAAAGGCCAGCGTTTCCGGTGACTGGCTGGTGAAAGTGCCTGCTGCGCTCAGCCCGTTACAAACCATGGCGATTGGCACCGCCGGTTTCACCGCAATGCTGTGCGTGCTGGCACTGGAAAAACAAGGTATCACGCCGCAGCAGGGTCCGGTGCTGGTGACGGGTGCCAGCGGCGGCGTCGGCAGTTTCAGCGTCAGTTTACTGGCCCGTTTAGGCTATGACGTGGTGGCCTCCAGCGGACGTGCCAGTGACAGTGATTACCTGATCAACACCCTCGGCGCCTCCTCGATTATCGATCGCGCTGAACTGAGTGCGCCCGGCAAACCCCTGGCGAAAGAGCGTTGGGCTGCAGCGATTGATAGCGTCGGCAGCCATACGCTGGCCAACGTGCTGGCAGGTATTAAGCGCGATGGCGTGGTGGCAGCCTGCGGCATGGCGCAAGGTCTGGATCTCCCCACCAGCGTGGCACCGTTTATTCTGCGCGGCGTGGTGTTAGCCGGAGTGGATAGCGTGATGTGCGCTAAGCCGTTGCGTGAGCAAGCGTGGCAGCGTCTGGCGGAACTGGTGGATGGCGCACTGCTGGAGCAGTTAACCAAAGTCATTCCGCTAAGTGAAGCGCGTGAAGGTGCCGAGGCGTTGCTGGCGGGCGAAGTTCGTGGACGTCTGATCGTAGATTGCCGGTAACTTTTTGGGCGCCATCAATGGCGCCCCACTTCTACGCCCGCAGCTGAATTTGCGGTCTGCCCTGCTCTTGTGGCATCACCACGTGCAGCTCAGCCTGATACCAGCGCGTCAGCGTGGTTTCCGTCATCACTTCTTGCGGTGAACCCTGCGCCACCAGCTTGCCCTGATGCAACAGCAGAATGCGATCGGACCACAGCGACGCCAGATTGAGATCGTGCAGCACGGTGCAGACGCTAAAGCGACCGTTGCGCGTCAGCTTATGCAGCAATCGCAAACTGTACTGCTGCCAATACAGGTCGAGTGCGGAAGTCGGTTCATCAAGAAACAGCCAGCCACGCGGGCCATCGTCGTGCCATAACTGTGCCAGCACTCGCGCCAGCTGCACACGCTGCTGTTCCCCACCGGAGAGCGAACGATAATCACGCTTCGCCAGTTCCAGACTGCCGGTGATGTGCATCACCTCTTCAATCACCGCTTTGGATTTGCTGGCTGGCCAGGGCGCACGCCCCATCGCCACCACTTCTTCAGCAGGCAGCGGGAAGGTCACGCTGTTTTGCTGGCGCATCACCGCGCGACGTTGCGCCAGCGGTTCGCGTGGCCAATCGTTTAACGGGCGATCGCCGAGCCAGCACTCCCCCGCTTCAGGCATCAGAAATCCAGTCAACAGGCGCAACAGCGTGGATTTGCCCGCGCCGTTGGGGCCGATTAAGGAAATCATCTCACCAGGCTGCAAGTTAATAGAGACATCATCAATCAGCGCACGCGTGCCATGACTAAAGCGCAGGCCGCGAGCCTGCATTGAATCACTCATTCATCCCCCTTTTCTGACGCAGAATCAGCCAGAGAAACCATGGTCCACCGATCAGGCTGGTGATCAATCCCACCGGCATTTCCGCTGGGATCACCACCGTGCGCGCCAGTGTATCCGCCAGCAATAACAGGATGGCTCCCGCCAGTGCCGAACCCGGCAGCATCCAGCGATGATCGCTACCAACACAGAAACGCATCACGTGCGGCACCACCAGTCCGACAAAACCGATAATCCCGCTCACCGACACCGCCGTGCCTACCAGCAGCGCACTCAGCACCAACAGTTCACGCTGGGTGCGCTTCACATCAATGCCCATGTAATGCGCGTCTTCCTCACCGAGTTGCAGCAGGTTAAGACGACGCGCACGGGTCTGGATGGCAATCAGCGCAGGAAGGATCAGTACAGCACACACCGCCAGACTCGGCCATTGTGCAGCGCTCAAACTGCCCATACCCCACAGCGCCAGCTGACGTAACTGCTGGTCATTACTGAGCCAGGAGAGCACACCCACCGCCGCACCGCACAAAGCGTTGATGGCGATACCGATCAGCAGCAAACGTGACAAATTCCCCAGCGCCAGCCGACTGAAACTAAAGATCAGCAGCGTGACGATCAGGCTACCGATAAACGCAGCAATCGATGGCAGCCACAGCACCAGCAACGGCGGCAAACTGAGCGGCACCACAATCGAAACCGCTACTGCTAGCCCCGCTCCACTGCTGATCCCAAGCAAACCCGGATCGGCCAGCGGATTGCGAAACAAACCCTGCATCACCGCGCCCGATACCGCCAATGCCATACCGAGCAGCACCGCCAGCAATACGCGCGGCAGGCGGATGTTCAGCCAGATTTGCCACGACATATCGCTGAGCGGCGCGTGGAACAGCGTGCGCATCGACAGCGGCATGGCACCAAAATTGGCAGCCATCAGCATGCAAACCACCATGCTGATGCCCATCAATAACAGCCAGCGCATCACGGCGGTGTTAGTCATGTTTTACCGCTTCGGCGGCTTTACGCAGCTTCACGATAGTCTCCGGCGTATCAAGACCAAAGCCCAACATGGCCATCTCATCGACCACCAGCAAGGCGTGATGCTGACCTGCAGGTGTTAACGCCAGACCCGGCAGCGACCAGATTTTCTCTTCGCCACCCAGCGTGCGCAGGCCATCTTCACCGACCACCACCAGATCCGGTGCCGCAGCAACCACACCTTCCTGTGACAGCTGCTGATAATGCGGGATCGCCGCCATGGCGTTGACGAGGCCAGCACTGCGGATTGCAGCGTCAGCACCGGTTTGGTTGCCCGCCGCTTGAGTGCGCATGCCACCGTGCGCCATCACAAACAGCACCTTCACCGGCAGCGGCTGCTGGGGAATCTGCGCGCGCTGCTTGTTCACTTTCTCAATCAGCGCCTTCGCTTCAGCATCACGGTGCAACGCTTTACCGATAGTGGCGATTTTTTCCGGGATGGCGTCGAGGCTGGTTTTGCCGGTGACATCCACCACTTTCACGCCAGCGCTCTCAACCTGTTGCAACACCAGCGACGGTTTCGCCAGCTCGCTGGTCAGCACCAGCGTGGGCTTCATCGCCAGAATGCCTTCGGCATTGAGCTGGCGCATATAACCGATGTCCGGCAGCTTGTTGGCCTGCGCCGGATGCTGGCTGGTGCTGTCGCGCGCCACCAGATCGGCCTGTGCATCTAAGGCATAGATGATTTGCGTCACGTCACCGCCAATCGAGATCACCCGTTCTGCGGCAAATGCCGGCAGCGCCAGAGCGCCCAGCAATAACAGCGTCAGACGTTTCATGCTGTCGCTCCCAATGCAGTGACCTGCTCACGCCAGCGCGCCTGTTCTGGCGTGCCTTCGCTACGCTGACCATACAGCTGCGCGATCTGCGTGCCATCGGCAGCAAAGAGTTCGAGGCTGGTAACAAAGCCATCGCCACTCGGTTTACGCGTCACCCAACTCTCGGCGATGTGGTCCGCCATCAGGTGCAGCGTGAAGGTTGGGTTGAAGATGTTGACCCAGTTGTCCATTGGCATCAGCTTCTCCACCGCACCGGTGAAGATCTGCGTGCAGCCACGGTTGCCGATAAAGATCATGATTTCGTTGCCATCCTGCTGTGCCTGCTCCAGCAGTTGAGCCAGCGAATCGTTGCTGACCTGGCGCGCCAGATCGTCCGGCACCGCATGAAACGCCTGCTGGCGAGAGATATTATGGCGCTTCAGTAAGCCAAAGAACTGATGCACATCGGTTATCGCACGCCATTCAGCTTCCACTTTGCTGGCATCAATGGCGCGGCTGTGTTCTGGCGCGGCAGCAGGCTGTGGATCGAGTACCGCAGCGGCTTCAACAGTGAACTCAGCGATCAGCGCATCCCATGCCGCCATCTCGGTATTGTCAGTGGTGTAGATTTTCAGTACCGCATCCGCGTGGCGATCAAAGATCTGAATACTTTGACGCTCGCCGCGTGCCGTTTGCTCACGCAGGAAGAAGACGCTGTGCCACTGTGCCGGGAACAGACGCTGATCGAGCGCACGCGGGTTAAGGATCAGTCCGGCATGTTCGCCGAGGTGCAGGTTCTCATATTTGCCGACCTGCTCATGCACCGCATATTCGTTGCGGGTGATGCTTTTGGTTTCGCCAACGGCTTCCAGTGCCTTTAGCAACGCCGGGAAATCTGCTTTTAACGCTTGCGCATCCTGGCCGACGCGCGCTTCACACAACTGCGCTTCGCCAATGCTCATCAGGGCCGCCAGATCGCGGGCATACTTTTTCGGATGTTCGCCTTTCAGCGCCAGGTAGTGATCGTAACGTGGGTTCATTGCTCTTGCTCCATGAAAAGGCCCTGCGCGAACGCAGGGCGAAAAAGTGATTAGAAGTCGACGTTCACACCGAGCTGGAAGGTGCGGCCTGGCATCACAGCCAGGTTAATGTCATTGCGGTTCTGAGCATTGGTACTGGTCAGCGTACGGCTGCTGGCGTAATCCCAGTACTTACGGTCAGTAATGTTGTAGATACCGCCGCTCAGCTTGACGTTCTTGGTCGCCTGCCAGTAAGCGGTCGCATCCACCATGCCATAACCCGGTACACGCATGTAATCTGTGGTGGAATCCGTGAGCGCGCTGCCAGTGTTAGTGTAGCTTTCACGGTTGGTGGCTGTGGCTTTCTTGCCTTTCACGAAGGTGGCCGTCAGCGCTGCACCGTAGCCGCGTTGGACGTCATCCCATGCCAGACCCACGATCGCTTTCATTGGCGAGACGCTATCAAGATCAATGTACTTGTCACCGGAGTAACTGGACTTAGATTTACCCTGGTTATAACCCAGCGCGAAGGTGCTGCTCAGACCATCCACTTCCGGGAACCAGGTGCCGTAGTTCACTTTGGTAGAAATCTCAGCACCATAAATGTAGGCCTTATCGCGGTTTTCAGCCTGGTAGCTGGTGTAGATATTGCTCGGCACATTGACGAACAACGCTGGGCTGGTGGCACGGCTGTAGCGCGTGTAGGCGATGAAGTTTTTGTACTGGTTGTAGAACACAGAAGTGTTAACCGTTACACCTTCGACGGCTTCCCCTTTCAGGCCCCACTCGAAGTTGTTGCTGGTTTCGGTCTTCAGATCGGTGTTACCAATCAGCGCATATTGCGCACTACCCGCATAGCTCGAACCCAGGTTCCATGAACCATACAGCTGGCTGGTGGTTGGGAATTCAACACCGCGCTTGTACTGCAGATAGGTAGTCAGCGCCGGGGTCAGATCGTACTGGAAAGTCAGTGACGGCAAGACCTGCGTGTCGGAGTTCGTTTTGCCGTACAACGCTTCAACCTGATCCGCGGTTAACACCGCACTGCCATTGGTCAGATCGCCCAGGTTTTTCGGTTTGGTGTTTTGATACATCACACGTACGCCTGGAATGATGGCGAAGTTGTGGCTATCCAAATCGAAATTAATTTTATCCTGAATGTATCCCGCCACCGCGTAGGAACGGCTGTCAGACTGCGGCTGGGTGATAACGCTGTAGGTGCTTGGCGCAGGTTCCTGACGGAATGGACGCTCAGAGTCATCCAGACGCGCGTTGAAACCGGCGCTCAGCTCATGGCGACCCAGCGTTTTCGTCCCGCGAGTGTCGAAGCCGTAAGAATCAACGTTGAAATCAGAGTAGACGTAACCGTACTGGCTGGCGCTGGTTGGAAGATAAGTATTGTCATGCGCCTGAGTCTGCTGCCAGTAAACACGGGTGGTCAGCGTATCAATGAAATCATTGTACGGCGTCCACTCATCGGCCAGGTTGATGCCCCAACGGCGAGTATCACTCTGCTGCTGTGCAGTACCCCAAACGGTGTTACCGCTGGTGTCCCAGGTGTCGTAATGGCTGTGATTGGTTTTGTGGTAGTAGTCAAAGGTCGCAGTAAATTTATGCTGATCGTTTGGCTGCCAGATGCCTGAAGTCATGAAAGCATCGGAGTGCCAGTTGGACGGATAGGCATCAATCACGCCGCTGTTGTTTTCGGTTTCCTGACCATCGCGGCGGCTGTAAACAAACAGGCCACGCAGTTCGTCATCACCGGCTGCAGCGGTGATGCCGTTGTGCCAGCTGCGGTTCGAAGAGTCGTAACCGCTCTCATAACCAAAGTAAGTATTCTTTTCGCTGCTGAGATAGTCGTCTGCGGTCTTGTTGTGGAATGAAACGTTACCGCCAATCGAGGTGTTGGGTTGATCGACCGCTGTCGCTCCCTTCTCGATATCGACACTACCGAACATGTAGGGATCGATGTAATCACGGCCAATACCAAACGTATTGTTACCGGTACGGCTGACGTACGGACGGCCTGTGGCATCAGGAATTGGAATACCATCGATATCCATCCCCACGCGGTTGCTTTCCAGACCACGGATGTTATAGCCGGTGTAGCCCGCACGGTCGAAACCACTTTTGCCGGAGGATGAGCCGCCGCTGGAACCTGTCGCACTGATCAACGGCTCATAACGCATGATCGAACCGAAATCGTTCGCGCCGCGTTTTTGCAGTTCACTGGCGGTAATGGTGGTTTTGTTGCCCGCCTGCTGCTTAGGTGCAGTGACGGTCAGCGTGGCTTCATTGCGTGTCGCTTTATCTGAAGAAACAGCAAGTGTCGTGTTGTCGCTGGCTGCATAGCTACAAGCAGCGTGAATAGCGGAAGACAAAATCGCAACTTTAAACAGACGTTGCTGGGTCATTCCCTGAAAGAGTGAAGACATGCGCGAAATACCTGGTTAATTGTTAGTATTCGCTCACTGGATTGCCGCCAAAAAAACGCGATATGCGTTAATAAACCGTAAAATGTGTGGACTTATTTTATGTAATAAATAATTTCGTCAGGAATGTAATGCAATTGGTAATCATTATCAATAAACTTTACACTAAGATGTATCTTAGACCGCACATTTTGTTAACTTGTTTATAATCAATAATTAAGAAGAGGCGCCTGATGTCGCAAAAACCGGCTGTGACGATTTACTACTGCACGCAGTGCAACTGGCTGCTGCGTTCGGCGTGGATGGCGCAGGAACTGCTGCACACTTTTGCCGAAGATTTAAGTGCGGTGACGCTGAAACCCGGCACCGGCGGCGTGTTTGAAATCAGCATTGATGGCACGGTGATTTGGGAGCGTAAACAGGAAGGCGGATTCCCGGATGCGGCCGCGTTGAAACAGCGCGTACGTGATTTCTGCTGGCCGGACCGCGAGTTAGGGCACGTGGATAAGAAGAAGCCGTAAAGAGGGTTTCAATAAGGGCGCCAGGTTGCGTCCTTGACAGAACATAACATCGCAAATGCCTGCGAGGGTTAACTGCTGGCGATTTTTTCCGTTGCTTCATTCAAGGCGTTAATCACAATTTCCAGCGACTCAGGCGAAATATCTTCCTGGGATAAACGATGATTCAGCGTATGCCGAATGTGATGAATAGCCTGTTCAACTTCAGGAATACTGCGGTTATTAACCAGAACCGCTAATGACGTCAGGCGCTCAATAATGGTGGCAATATTGTCGCCGTTATCTGCCAGTAATGCTTTGCCGCCCTCGTTCAGCGCATACGCCTTACGCGATGCATGTGCATCCACTACGCGGATTGCATCCATCTCTTCAAGCAGAGTGAGGTTGGGATAGATGATCCCGGGGCTGGGGGAGTACTCCCCTTTAGAGAGTTCTTCAACCGACTTGATCAGCTCATAGCCATGTGCCGATCCATTTGCCAGGAAGTGCAGCATCAACAGACGGATATCACTGGCATCCAGCATCCTTTCACGGCGCTTTTTACGCGCACCTGCACAGATTGCACGTTGTGCATTATCGGACTGCCATGGAAAATCCCGCTGATGTTTCATTGCCTTCCCTGAGGTCAATTAAGGGAGGTTGATAGTAGTCTGCCGCCTGGCAAAATTCAACACAGGCGGCAGCGGGCGCGGCGAAGTCAGTTATTTCTGATGCCAGTACGCCACCGCGCGTACGAAATCAGTGTGCGCACCACGACGTTGCGTGAAGTAGTCGCTCAGCAGTTTCACCGCTTCACCTTCACCGGTCAGCCAGATGAAATACTCTTCTGTGGGCAGTGAGATCTGATCCAGCTGCGCAATCAGCGGGCCGAGGTTATCTACCTGCATGCTGCCACTGCCGAGCCACGTCACCTGCACATTCGGCAGATCGCCGAGGTAATCACGCCCGGTGGTTTCATCGGCGTAGGCCAGCAGATGGATCTGCTGCACCTGCATCTCAGCGTAGCGACGCTTAAAGGCTGGCAGACCGGTCTCATCGCACACGTAAATCTGGCAGGCATAATCCACGGGCACCACACAGGAGCCACGCGGTCCGCCCATGGCGATTTGATCACCTGGTTTTGCCTCATTCGCCCAGCTGCTGGCCACGCCGCCATCGTGAATGTAGAAATCGAGTGTCAGGGAATCCGTACCGTTAAAAGCCAGTGGCGTGTAGTCACGGGCCGCCGGGCGCACACCGCCTGGCCAGACGATCCCTTCTTCGGTCATTTGCGGCAAGGCCAAAGCACTGCCTGCGTGGTCCGGGAAGAACACTTTGATGTGATCGTCGAACGATGGCGAATTGAAGCCCGCCAGATCGCTGCCGGTAAACTCGATGCGCCAGAATTCACCGGCGATTAAGGTTTTGCTCGCCACAGTGATATGACGGAAACGTAATTCGTTACGTACGCGCTTCGGTGCGCGATCGTTAGTGTTTTTTTGCAAGTGTTCTCTCCAGGCAGATGCATCATGCTGACGTCCCTGCCAATCGGTGTATTTAAAGAATTGCCAGCGCTTCGGCGGCCATTTCCGCGACCTGTGAGTCGTTAGCGCCGTGCGCCCCGCTCACGCCAACCGCGCCAATCACTTCGCCGTTGAGCCATAAAGGAATACCGCCTTCCAGCGGGGTGACGCCGGGCGTGGCCAGAAAACTCGGGCTGCCAGCGTTGATGAAGGTCTCAAATTCTTTTGACGGTGCACGCAGCAGTGCTGCCGTGCGCGCTTTGCCCAGCGCCACCGTCGGGCTGATGCCAATCGCCTTGTCGCTGCGATCCAGGCTCACTAACTCGCCCGCTCGATCCACCACGGCCACACTGATATGCCAGCCGAATTCTGCTGCGGCCTCAAATGCGGCGTTAATCACCACGCGCGCGGCTGCCAAAGAGATGGTGTGACAAGGGTTTGCCAGCGCACTGCTGGCCGATGCTGATTGTTTATCCATAATTTTGCCCCGTACCGGACGTCAGAAGTCCGCGCATGAATCAAACGTTATCGAAAATCATTCTCATCTGACGTCAGGCAGAATAGCTATGATATATCTTCGTTGCAATGCCGAAAAATGCTATTGGGAAAAGTTGCAGAATTTTCGGTGTGGCTTGGGCAGGTATGAACGCCGAAGGGGTTTCAGGAGAGAACCACAGCGAGTTCTCCCTCATGGGGAATTGAGTTCGACTAGCGGACAACAGCAAGCAACGATCGCGCCGCAACAAACGTGCGGCGTGTCATCGATATTAACGGAGTAAAGCGCGGTAAAACGGAGGTGAAATCAGGCCTGATGGTTACTGCAGTTGACGAAGCTATTGTCATCCTGGCTGTGCTGCGGCAGCGGGTTATCACCCACAATTTCATGCTGCTGGCAGTGAGTCTGATGAGGATGCAGGCCGCCCGGCGGAGAGAAAGGCTCAGCCATCTGTGCACTTGCCAGCGAGGAAAACGCCACAAGCGCTGTCATGAGGAACAACGGTAAAAGTCGCATAATTTTTTCTTTTTCACTTTGACGGTCCAGAGCGGACCAGGAATGCAGGTGATTATCCAGCCTGATGTGTGGCGGCTGGTGTTTTACGCGGCCAATCAGGTTTCAATGAAGGATTTTACGCCAGTTACGGCGAATATTTTATAAAATCGTGCGGTTAGTCACAGATAACCGCACGATTTATGCATTAGCAGGTGGAGACCGGAATGTAGAAAGTGCCCTGCAGCAAATCGGGCGTGCTGTATTTCAAATCCAGCTTAAGCAGGTCTTTACCTGCCCGGCGCGCCACACCCAGTGCAGGCAAGTGGTTGTAGTAAATCTCGGCGGTAAACGCGTTGATCTCTTCCGGCGTACCGTGCCAGTCAATTTCCGCATATAAACCACTCTCGCCGGTCCAGTTCTGCACGTTGCGCGGCAGCACATCGGCATACTGACTTTCCAGTGCCTGGAACAGACTAATGTGCTGCTGATCGGCAGAATTCACTCCCGGACTGAACTGGAATCCCAGCCAGCCACGACTGACATGCTTACCGGCAAAACGAACAAAATCGCGGGTGTGCTGCGCTACCACCTGATTGTGATGGTCGATGTATTCGCCAAAGCGGCACTCCCACTCAATCACTTCGCCACACAACTGCAGCTCCGGCTTCTCCGCCAGACGCGCATTGACCCATGAACGCTGCGTGGAGATACGGCTGTGGAAATCCTTCATCAGCATGTCCGGAATGCGGCGATAGGCGCCCGGCGTCATGGAGAAGTGGCTCTTGAACACCCGAGTGAAATTCTGCTGATTATCAAAGCCAAAGCGCACGGCGATATCGATGAGCGGCATGCTGGTCAGTCGCAGCGCCATCGCTGACATGGTCAGTCGACGTTTACGCGTGTAGGACGCCAGCGTTTGGCCGGTCATCTCTTTGAACATGCGCTGCATGTGCCACTTGGAGTAACCAGATTTCAGGGTAATCAGATCGATATTAAGCTCGTCGGTCAGATTCGCCTCTATCCAGTCCACCAGATCGTTGATGTACTGTTTTTTAAGATTCAGGCTGAGCATGATTTTTTTGATCGAGTGATAAGTGTGAAGGTAATGAATATGCGCGATTAGTCACATAAATATAACAAAAACGTATTACTAACGTAAGGAAGAGTAAAGGCAGCGAGGCGGGAAAAGCATTAATTGCTTAGGTTACTAACGTTTATGGTCAATTTTCACACTGCGATAATGTGAATAAGGTCGCTATAACCAGCGACCTTCACGCGATTTTTGTAACGGGGTGCACACTGTTGCGCAACGTGTTAATCCGCAAACTCAGTGTGTATGCATGCCTGCCGCGTTCATCATCATACGAAACAGTGATGCCACCACCCCCAGTGCCAGCACGCTTGCGCCATAAATAATGACCAGCCACATCACCCGCTTCCACCATGGCGACGGCATTGCCCTGTCTTTAATCTTGCTGACCTGGATTGGCATATCAATGGTACCCCTCATCGGCTTTGATTTTTCCGCGGAACACGTAGTAACTCCAAAAGGTGTAACCCAGAATTACCGGGATAATCAGTAAAGCGCCCACTAACATAAACGCCTGGCTGCTGGCCGGAGACGCCGCCTGCCAGATGGTGATTGACGGCGGTACGATGTTTGGCCAGATACTGATGCCCAGACCGGAGAAACCGAGGAAAATCAGCGCCAGCGTCAATAGAAACGGTGAGTAATGCGCCTCACGCTTGATGGCGCGCACAATCCCCCACGAGCACAGCACCACCAGTAGCGGAACCGGCAGGAACCAGAACAGGTTGGGACGCGAGAACCAGCGTTGCGCGATATCCGCGTGGGTGAGCGGCGTCCAGACACTGATAATGCCGACCACCAACAGCAGCGTCAGGGTGAGCGGTGTGGCCAGCGCTGACATTTTACGGTGCAGGTCGTGTTCAGTTTTCATAATCAGCCAGGTACAACCCAGCAGCGCATAAGCGATCACTAAGCCAATACCGCAGAACAGCGGGAACGGCGCCAGCCAACTCATTGCTGAACCGGCATATTCACGGCCAGATACCGGGAAACCATTAAGAATGGCGCCCACGGCCACGCCCTGACTAAAGGTCGCCAGCAGCGATCCGGCGATGAACGATTTATCCCAAAACGGACGATGCTCTTCGGTGGCTTTAAAGCGGAACTCAAACGCCACGCCGCGAAAAATCAAACCGATGAGCATCGCGGTTAACGGGATCGATAGTGCATCCAGCAGCACCGAATAGGCCAGCGGGAATGCGCCATACAGCGCTGCGCCCCCTAGCACTAGCCAGGTTTCATTACCATCCCACACTGGCGCCACAGTGTTGACCATCATGTCGCGCTCGATCGGATCTTTGTTGAACGGCAGCAACAGCCCAATACCCAAATCGAAGCCATCCATCACGATATACATCAGGGTGCCAAACACGATGATGGCGAACCAGATGATAGAAAAGTCGATCATAATTATTGCTCCCCACGTTTATGGGTATTGGCCGCTGACAGCGGACGAGCCGGAGTGTGTTGCTCACCCGGGCCACCGTGCGCCACTTCTCTACCTTCACCGGTCACCGGACCTTGTTTAATCAGGCGCATCATGTAGTGATAGCCGACACCAAACACCGAGCAGTAGACCACGATGAACGCCATCAGGCTGATGCTCATGTGCAGATTGCCATGGGCGGAGACCGCATCAATGGTGCGCTGCACGCCATATACCACCCACGGCTGGCGACCCATTTCGGTGGTGATCCATCCCGCCAGAATGGCGATCAGTCCCGATGGCCCCATCAGCAAGCAGAACCACAAAAACGGCCGCGACTGATACAGGCGCTTCTTCACCCGCAGCCACAGGCTGATCACTCCCATACCGATCATCAACAAACCGAGCGCTACCATCACGCGGAACGACCAGAAAATCACGGTGGAGTTTGGGCGATCCTCTTTCGGGAAGGTTTTCAGTGCCGGGATCTGCTTCTGAAGACTGTGCGTCAGGATCAGGCTACCGAGATAGGGAATCTCCAGCGCATATTTGGTGCGCTCCTGCTCCATATCCGGCACACCGAACAGAATCAATGGCGTGGCTTCACCTGGCTTGTTTTCCCAGTGCCCTTCTATCGCCGCGATTTTGGCTGGCTGATACTCCAGCGTGTTCAGGCCATGTGCATCGCCGAGAAACGCCTGAATCGGTGAGACGATCAGTGCCATCCACAGCGCCATCGAAAACATCTTGCGCACGGCTGGGTTGTCATTGCCGCGCAGCAGGTGCCAGGCCGCTGAAGCGCCGACAAAGAAGGCACTGGCCAGGAAGGCCGCGGTGGACATGTGCAGCAATCGGAACGGGAATGACGGGTTAAAAATGATCCTGATCCAGTCCTGCGGCACCACGACGCCATTTTCGATGATGTAACCCTGTGGGGTGTGCATCCAGCTGTTACTGGCCAGAATCCAGAACGTCGAGAAAATGGTGCCTAATGCCACCATGCAGGTGGCGAAGAAGTGCAGACCGGGGCCGACGCGGTTCCAGCCAAACAGCATCACTCCGAGGAAACCCGCTTCCAGGAAGAAGGCGGTTAACACTTCATAGGTGAGCAGCGGGCCGGTGATACTGCCAGCAAACTGCGAGAAACCACTCCAGTTAGTACCGAACTGGTAGGCCATCACCAGCCCGGAGACCACGCCCATACCGAAGTTTACGGCGAAGGCTTTGGACCAAAAATGATAGAGATCGCGATAAGTCTCGTTGCGGGTTTTCAGCCACATCCCTTCGAGCACCGCCAGGAAACTGGCGAGGCCGATGGTGATGGCTGGAAAAATAATATGGAAGGAGACAGTAAAGGCGAACTGTATCCTTGCCAGGTGAAAGGCATCTAATCCAAACATTGCTTACCTCATTGCCACAAAGTGCACTGGAATTTTACTTATAATGAACAACAGCGTGCGGGGAGTTATTTCGTCTTATCGAATGAAAGGTCGCACTAATGTAAAGGGAAGACGCCAGAACGAAAATAAACAGAGGAAGTCTGTAAAACTATAACAGTGTTTTTTGATGGCGATCATTGTCTCAATCAGAGACTAATTGATTGATATGACAGTCTCAAGGTTAACAACCCTCACTTATTGTGACGATATTGTTATTAATCCATAAGTCAGAAATTCAGCGTTAGCAAGTAAGCACTTCATTTGATTATTATTAAATGCAGACAATAGAAAGGTTAATTATTTTTTTCGCTGAATAGCCTGTCAATAATTCCAGACAATAGGGCGTTATCCCGATTGTTAATTAAAATGGCCGGTTTTTAATACCAAACGATATATTTTTCCAGACCTGTACTCAGCGCATCCCGCTCCCCTCACTCTTAACGCTTTGCGGCATAGCGTTTGCAAGCATTAACCCGCTGTGCTTTTTTAGAGCAGCAAAGCCATCGGTTAATCAGCGAAGGAGAGGTTATGACCCGTCTTACCGCACAGGATTTTCCCCAGGAACTGCTTGAGTTATATGACTATTACGCGCACGGCAGGATCAGTAAACGTGAGTTCATCACCCTGGCCGCCAAATTCACCATCGCCGGTATGACCGGTGCCACCCTGCTTACCGCCATGAGCCCCAACTATGCACTGGCGCAGCAAGTTGAATTCACCGACCCTGAGATCAAACCCGAATACATCCACTATCCCTCTCCACAAGGCCATGGCGAGGTGCGCGGCTATCTGGTGCGTCCGACTAACGCTAGCGGCAAAGTGGGTGCAGTGGTGGTAGTGCATGAGAATCGCGGACTGAATCCGTATATTGAAGATGTCGCACGTCGCGTGGCCAAAGCCGGATATATCGCGCTGGCACCGGATGGCCTGAGTTCAATGGGCGGTTATCCGGGCAATGATGAAGAGGGTCGTGCAATGCAGGCCAAAGTCGATCCCACTAAGTTGATGAACGACTTTTTTGCTGCCGTCGATTTCCTGATGCACCACGAAGAGGGCACTGGCAAGGTGGGGATCACCGGCTTCTGTTACGGCGGCGGCGTAGCGAATGCTGCCGCAGTGGCCTTCCCGGAACTGGCTTGTGCAGTGCCATTTTATGGTCGCCAGCCCAAAGCGGAAGACGTGCCGCGCATCAACGCCCCGCTGCTGCTGCACTATGCCGCGTTAGACAAAGGCATCAACGAAGGCTGGCCAGCGTATGAAGAGGCGCTGAAAGCTAACCATAAAACCTATGAAGCCTATATCTATCCCGGCGTAAATCATGGCTTCCACAACGACTCGACCCCGCGTTATGACAAAGCGGCAGCAGAGCTGGCGTGGAGCAGGACGTTGGGATGGTTTGAGAAGTATTTGCACGTCTGACAGTGCCGAACTTGCGTAGCGGACTGATTTATCGGGTGTTCCCAGGTGCTGACACATCAAGGAGATGCGCGATGCATGAGGCCGCTACGCCTCCGCGTTATCCTTCACAATGCGATGCACATTGCTTTCCAGCCAGTCGGCCAGGCCAATCACGTGCCCTTCGACTTCACGTCCGAGCGGCGTCAGTCGATACTCCACATGCGGTGGCACCACTTCATAGGCGATGCGCTCGATAAATCCATCTTCTTCCATATAGCGCAGCGTTTGCGCCAGCATGCGTTCACTGACGCCACCAATCTTGCGGCGCAACTCGCTAAAACGCAGCGTTTCTTCGCGCAGCGCTAATAATACCAATACGCTCCAGCGGCTGGTGATGCGCTTGAGCACGTCGCGTGAAGGGCAATTTACGTTAAGCAGCTCGCCACGGATAAATTTATTACTCAATTTTTCAGACATTTATGCTGCCTCTTCCAAACTAACAAATATGTAAGTACTTACTAAAAGTTAGTTTATCCCTTAGGCTGATTTCATTCCAGCTCAAACTGAAGGAGAACATCATGATTGCGATTACCGGTGCCACAGGCCAACTGGGCCGTTTGGTGATTAACGAGTTACTAAAGAAAGTCCCTGCCAGCGAAGTGATTGCCGCAGTGCGTTCACCTGAGAAAGCAGACGATTTGAAAGCGCTGGGCGTGACGTTGCGCGCGGCGGATTACAGCAAGCCAGAGACGCTGAAAACTGCGTTTAACGGCGTCGACAAACTGCTGCTGATCTCTTCCAGCGAAGTCGGCCAGCGTGAAGCGCAGCACCAGGCGGTGATTGATGCGGCAAAAGCAGCGGGCGTGAAGTTTATCGCTTACACCAGCCTGCTGCATGCGGACACCACCACACTGGGTTTGGGCGTTGAGCACCGTGCTACCGAAGCGATGTTAAAGGCCTCAGGCGTGCCGTATGCCCTGCTGCGTAACGGCTGGTACACCGAAAACTATGCCGCCAGCATTGCCCCAGCGCTGGCGCATCACGCCTTTATTGGCGCGGTGGGTGAAGGCCGCATCTCATCGGCCGCTCGCGTGGACTATGCCGCCGCCGCCGCTGAAGTGATCAGCCGTGACGATCAGGCAGGTAAAGTGTATGAACTCGCTGGCGATGAGAGCTATACGCTGGCCGAGTTCAGCGCCGAGATTGCTAAACAGTCTGGTGAGCAAGTGGATTACATCAACCTGCCGCCTGCTGAGTTTGAGGCAGCATTGAAAGGCGCCGGTTTACCGGATGCGTTGGCAGAACTGCTGGCAGACTCCGATGCCGGTGCCGCGCAAGGCGGATTATTCGATGACAGCCATGCGCTAAGCAAACTGATTGGTCGCCCGACCACGCCGTATGCTGATGTGATTAAGGCCACACTGGCGAAATAGTGCCTGTTCAGGCCAGCGCGAGCTGGCCTGATTCCCGTCTCGTATGCCACCAAATGATCAAAGCCAAACGCGGTATTTAAGCCAAATAATGGCGATTTTCTTATTTACAGATAATTCTGTGCACTGATTTGAACCAGCATTTAAAACACTGCTTTCATTTCCTGAAATATAGCTTGTTGTAATCGCTGTAAATTCACTAAAAAGCCGGATCAATCGACAAGATTTATTACGTTCATAGATATTTCGCATTGTTGTCTCAGCTATTCAAAGCTCTATAATTTGTCCTTTGAGCAACCAGGCAATTTCAGGAGGCCGCTATTAATACTAACCAGCAACATCAAGCTTTCGGGGAACACGAAGCCCATGCTGATCTGGGGTATCAATACGATCCTCACGAATTTATCCGCGAAGGCATGGAGGATTCCGAGCCGGAACCGGAGCTGATCCAAGGTCTGCCCGCACCAGATGCGCTCACCCCTGCCGATCGCTATCTTGAACTGTTCGAGCACGTGCAGATGTCGCGCATATTCCCGGATGGAAAAACCTTCCCGGACTGCGCACCAAAATATGATCCGCTGGATATATTAATCCGCTATCGTCGCACTCGTCGCTCGGACGAATTCGATCTCGAAAAATTCGTGCACGACCATTTTTATTTGCCGCAGGTGAATGAAAGTTTTTATGTTTCTAATCCGGATAAATCGCTGACGGAACATATTGACGAGCTGTGGCCAGTGTTAACCAAAATGCCGCAACAGCATTTACCGCATTCATCGCTGCTGCCGCTGCCAAAACCTTATGTGGTGCCAGGCGGGCGTTTTGGTGAGACCTATTATTGGGACTCCTATTTCAGCATGCTCGGCCTCGCAGATGCCGGGCGTGACGATTTGCTGCGCGATATGGCAGACAACTTCGCATGGCTGATCGATAACTACGGTCACGTGCCCAATGGCAATCGCACCTATTATCTCAGCCGCTCACAGCCGCCGGTGTTTGCCCTGATGGTGGAGCTGTTTGAAGAGGATGGTATTCGCGGTGCCAAACGTTATCTCGACCAGTTGATGAAAGAGTATCAGTTCTGGATGGATGGCGCGGGTGAGCTGATGCCACATCAGGCGTATCGCCACGTGGTGCGTATGCCGGATGGTTCGCTACTTAACCGCTACTGGGATGACCGCGACACCCCGCGCGATGAGTCGTGGATGGAAGACGTGGAAACTGCCAGCAAATCGAGCCGACCGGCCAATGAGGTGTACCGCGATTTGCGTGCCGGCGCCGCATCGGGCTGGGATTACTCCTCCCGCTGGTTGCGCGATCCGCAACGTCTGGCCAGCATTCGCACTACGCAGTTTATCCCTGTGGACTTGAATGCGTTTCTATACAAGCTGGAGCTGATGATTTCCACGTTGTCGCACGCTAAAGGCGAAGAGCTGACGGCGCTGGCGTGGCAGAAGAAAGCCGACACGCGTAAGCAGGCAATTCATCGTTACCTGTGGGATGACACCGCAGGCGTATACCGTGATTATAACTGGCGCGATGAGCGCTTCGGTGCCTTCACGGCTGCGGCAGTGGTGCCATTGTTCCTTGGTCTGGCCACGCCGGAGCAGGCACATCTGCAAGCGATTGCACTGCGTCAATTGTTGCTGACTCAGGGTGGTCTGCTGACATCAATGGTGGAAAGCGGCGAACAGTGGGATAAACCTAACGCCTGGGCGCCGCTGCAGTGGATGGCGGTGGTGGGTCTGAATCATTACGGCGAAGAGACACTGGCAACAGAGATTGCCGTTAACTGGCTGACCACGGTGAAGAACTTCTATTCGCTGCATCACAAGCTGGTGGAGAAGTATGACATCAGCGGCGATCGTGCCCGTCCGGGTGGCGGCGGTGAATATCCGCTGCAGGATGGATTTGGCTGGACCAACGGCGTGACCCGCAGGCTAATGTCGATGTACGGGCATCTGCTGGCGGATTAAAACAGAAAGGGCGCATCAGGCGCCCTTTCTTGTCTCTAATAGTTTTCAACGTCGCGCAATGTATTACGCATCTAAAGGCAGCAATACTGCTGCCAGTCAGCGTCATTAATCGCGGCGCATCGAAACCTGCAGTTATTTATTTCCCTGCAAGAACGCCAGCAGATCGTCGTTCAACTGATCCTGATGCGTCACTGCAAAACCGTGCGGGCCGTTCTTATACACTTTCAGCTCCGAGCCCTCGATCATCTCGTGCACCAACTTACCGGTGGCTTCAAAGGGTACGATCTGGTCGTTGCTGCCGTGGATCACCAGCGTCGGCACATCAACTTTGGCGATATCGGCGCGGAAATCCGTCTCAGCAAAAGCCGTCACACAATCAATCGTGCCTTTCAGTGAGGCCAGCAGCGCAATATTCAGCGTCTGCGTCATCACACCATCTGAAATAGTCTGGCCGGCATTGGCACCATAAAACGGCGTGGCGAAGTCTTTGATAAACTGCGCACGATCTTTACGCAAGCCGTCTTTGATACCATCAAATACTTCTTTTTCAACGCCTTCCGGATGGTCATCAGTTTTGCCGAAGATTGGCGTCACCGCGCCCAGCAGCACCAGCCCCTTCACTTTCGCCGTACCGTAACGACCGATATAGCGTGAGACATCACCGCCGCCCATCGAGAAGCCCACCAGCGTGATGTCGTCCAGTTGCAGATGCTGAATCAGTGCATGGATATCATCGGCGAAGGTATCGTAATCGTAGCCTTCCCACGGCTGCTCAGAGCGACCGAAGCCGCGACGGTCAAACGCAATCGCACGATAGCCGCGTTCGGCGAGGAAATTCAGCTGGCTATCCCACATATCGGCATCCAGCGGCCAGCCGTGGCTGAACAGAACTGGCTGACCTTTTCCCCAATCTTTGTAATACAGGTTAACGCCGTCTTTCGCTTTGAATGTGCTCATGTTTTTTGCTCCGTTAAGTGAGTGATGTTGTGTCTGCTAATCAAACTACATTCGGTTGCTGCAAAAACCTAAAGCAGAGATTTTGACAACTTGTTCAAAGATTTTTGCCCTGCGAAGCTGTCAAAAAAGCCTGAACAAGTTGGCCGATTTTTTCCGCTATCAAGCATCTCGCGGGATTCGTAAGGTGCACACATCGCACATTTACAGGAAAACGATGATGAGCCAGCAAAACCCAACGACGCCACGTGGCGGTGCTTTTTCTCCCTTCGCCTACGGGCTGTTCGCCCTGATCTGGACCGCCTCAGTGCTCGGCAACACCGGCAGCTTTATTCGCGACGTCGCCAGCGCCTGGTTAGTTACCGGCTTATCCGATAACCCAACCGCCGTGGCTTTAATGCAAACAGCTGCCACCCTGCCGGTGTTTCTGTTGGCACTGCCAGCGGGCGTGCTCTCCGATATCGTCGATCGCCGCCGTCTGCTGATCGTGGTGCAAATCCTGATGGCCAGCGTCAGCGGCACTCTGCTGGTGCTGTCGCACAATCACTGGCTCACCGTGGAATGGCTGATCGGCCTGACCTTTGTCGGTGGTATTGGTGCCGCGCTGTTTGGCCCGGCCTGGCAGGCGATTGTGCCCGAACTGGTGCCGCGTCATGAACTGAAAAACGCCGTGGCGCTTAACTCGCTGGGCATCAATATTGCCCGCGCTATCGGTCCTGCCACTGGCGGTTTACTGCTGGCAAGTTTAGGCGCCATGGCGGCCTACGGTGCCGATGTGGCGAGTTATTTTTTCGTTATTGCTGCCCTGCTGTACTGGAAACGTCCGGCGAAAGCCAAAACCGAACTCAACGAGCACTTCTTTGGTGCCTTCCGCGCG
Source organism: Erwinia sp. S63 (assembly GCF_016625195.1). Lineage (GTDB taxonomy): Bacteria > Pseudomonadota > Gammaproteobacteria > Enterobacterales > Enterobacteriaceae > Pantoea. Next base: position 53,285 of record NZ_JACVUP010000016.1, on the reverse strand, counting down.
GGCCTGCGCTATGTCAAAGCCAGCCGTGAACTGCACCGCGTGCTGTTCCGTGCCGCCATGTATTTCGCCTTTGCCAGTGCCATCTGGGCGCTGTTGCCGCTGGTAGCGCGAACCATGCTGCACGGTACCGCCGGATTTTATGGTTTGCTGCTGGGCGCAGTGGGCGGCGGTGCGATTGCCGGTGCGCTACTGTTGCCGCGTCTGCGTAGCAAACTAAGCAATGACGGGTTGATGCTGCTCTCTGCAGTACTGAGCGCACTGGTGATGCTGGCGCTGGCGATGAGCCCGCCGCAGTGGCTGGCGCTGGTGTTGATGCTGGTGCTGGGTATCGGCTGGATTATTGCGCTGACCACCTTGAATGGCGTGGCACAGGCGGTGCTGCCGGATTGGGTGCGCGGTCGCGGTCTGGCGGTGTATCTGATGGTGTTTAACGGCACATTGGCCGGTGGCAGTCTGGCATGGGGTTTGATCGCGCAGCAGCTCGGTCTGGCTACCACGCTGATGATTGCCGGGGCCGGTCTGGTGATCACTGGCTTACTGCTGAAACGTCTGGCACTGCCTGCGGGTGAAGCCGATCTGCAACCCGCTGAGCATTGGGCCATGCCGGTGGTGCACGACGAGGTCGATGTGCGTCATGGTCCGGTGTTGATTCAGATTCGCTACCGCGTGCCGCAGGAAGATCGCGCCGCGTTCAAAAAGGTGATTCACAAGCTGGCGCAGTCACGTCGTCGCGATGGCGCCTATTCATGGGGATTGATGGAGCAAACCGACGATCCGACGGCATTGCTGGAGTGGTTTATGGTGGAGTCCTGGCAGGAGCATATGCGTCAACACCAGCGTGTGTCGCACGCCGATGCCGAACTTCAGCAGGCCGTTCTGCAATATCATCAGGGTGAAGAAGCCCCGCAGGTCAGTCACCACATTGCGATATAACAGCCTTTACGCGGGAGAATAAATCTCCTGTAATCCTGGCAGCGTGAGCAGGTGCTCACGCCACCAGGTGGCCGCATTACCGGTCGCGGTTTCATTCCACGCCAGATACGCCATATCGCGGCGGCATTCGCTATCCAGTTGGCGCGCCACCAGCGCCCCGCTCTCCAGATGCGGTCTTGCCAGGTATAACGGCAGGTAACCACAGCCCAAGCCATCCAGTTGCGCCTGCAGTTTCGCCGGGAAGTCATGCACGCTCAGCGTCTTCTGCTCATCCAACACGCGTAAATCGATACCTGCACCGTGACGAGACGAGTCGTGAACCGTCACCGCGCGGTACTGGCGAATCTGCTCGCGCAGCAGTGGTTCAGGTGCGGAAGCGAGAGGATGCTCCGGCGCGACAGCAAACACATAATCCAGCCAGCCGAGCGGCTGGCAGACAATCTCTTTGCGCGTGGCGGGTTCCTGCACCGCGCCAAAGACAATGTCCGCTTCGCCATAGTTGAGCGCTTCCCAGCAGCCAGCCAGCACATCCTGGCGGAATTGCAGCTGAGTATGCGGATGCTCCTGATAAAACTGATCAATCAGCGGGGTCAGAATGCGAAACGGCAGCGAGGCATCGACACTGATCACCAGCTGACTCTCCCAGCCGCTTTCGACGTAGCGCGCCTGTTGCTCTAACTCATTCACCGCGCGTAGCAGGGTGCGTCCTTTTTCCAGCATCAAACGCCCGGTCGGGGTGAAAGTGGCGCGATGGCCGGAGCGATCGAGTAGCGTGATCTTGAGATCGCTCTCCATCTTCTGCACGGTGTAGCTCAACGCCGATGCGGTTTTAAACAAGCGCGCAGCCGCAGCGGCAAAGGTGCCGTGGCGATCCAACGCATCCAAAATCAGCAGCGCCTCAAGGTTTAAACGCATTCCCCATGCCTCCCCAAAAATTGTTGAACAACAACCCAAAATCTATCCGTTATCAATAAACGCTCTCATTTCGTATTTTTTTACTCAACGACGCAAGCACTTTCACCAGCGGAAACTCAGGAACTTACGATGAATTACTCACAACAAGCCAACCATGTGACGCTGGTGATTACCCACAGCATCCTGCCGGAACAGCAGGCCCATTATGAGCAGTGGCTCGACACCATCATGCCGCAAGCCGCGAGCTTTCCTGGCCATCTTGGCGTCAACGTGCTGCGCCCGGTGCACGGCGACAATGCTTACACCGTGCTGATTCGTTTTACCGGACTGGATGAGCTGTACGCCTGGCTGAAATCGGATCAGCGCAAAACGTTAATCCAGAACCTGCCAGCGATGCTGGCACAGCCGGAACATATTGAAGTGCGCCCCGGTGCCGCGTTCTGGTTTACCCCGACGCAAAAAGGCCAGGTCAAACCGGCGAAATGGAAACAATACTTACTGACGCTGGGGGTGATTTTTCCCTCTACCAACCTGGTGCCGTGGTTCTGGAATCAGGTGTTGCCCGCCGCGCACGGCACGCTGTGGGGCCACTTACTGAATGATGCCAGCGTGGTGGCACTGGTGGTATTCCTGTGGATGCCGATCGTTACCCGTGTTTTAAAACAGTGGCTTATTGGCCGCAACGCGTAATCTAACTGGAGAAGAGATGATGACAACGGCCTCACTGATTTTTACCAACGGCAAATTCCACACAGTGGATCGCGCCAACCCGTTAGCCACTGCGGTGGCGATCAAAGACGGCAAGTTTCTCGCGGTAGGCAGCGAAGCGGAAGTGATGCGCTTTGCGGGCAGCGACACGCAGATTATTGATGCCAAAGGCCACACCGGTATTCCTGGCCTTAACGACTCACACCTGCACCTGATTCGCGGCGGTCTTAACTACAATCTTGAACTGCGCTGGGAAGGCGTACCGTCACTGGCTGATGCATTGCGCATGCTGCGTGAACAGGCCTTGCGCACACCTTCACCGCAGTGGGTGCGCGTCGTTGGTGGCTGGAGTGAATTCCAGTTTGCTGAACGCCGCATGCCTACACTGGATGAGATCAACGCCGCCGCGCCGGATACCCCAGTGTTCATCCTGCACCTGTATGACCGCGCCCTGCTGAACCGCGCTGCGCTTCGTGTGGTCGGTTACACTAAAGACACGCCGAACCCACCGGGCGGCGAAATCCAACGCGACAGCAATGGCAATCCCACCGGTATGTTGATTGCGCGTCCTAATGCCATGCTGCTGTATGCCACGCTGGCGAAAGGACCGAAGCTGCCGCTGGAACAGCAGGTTAACTCCACGCGTCAGTTTATGCGCGAGCTGAATCGCCTCGGCCTGACCAGCGCCATTGATGCGGGTGGCGGCTTCCAGAATTACCCGGATGATTACGATGTGATTTCCGAGCTGCACGCCAAAAAGCAGCTGACGGTGCGCATCGCCTACAACCTGTTTACTCAGAATCCCGGCCATGAGCTGGAAGATTTCGAGAAGTGGACCGATATGCTGAAACCGGGCCAGGGCACCGACTTCCTGCGGCACAACGGTGCGGGCGAGATGCTGGTGTTCTCGGCGGCGGATTTCGAAGACTTCCTCGAACCGCGTCCCGATCTGGCTCCCGGCATGGAAGATGAGCTGGAGCGCGTGGTGCGTCATCTGGTGGAGCATCGCTGGCCGTTCCGTCTGCATGCCACCTACAACGAATCGATCAGCCGCATGCTGGATGTGTTCGAAAAGGTAAACCGCGATATTCCGTTCAACGGCCTGCACTGGTTCTTTGACCACGCCGAAACCATCACCGAAGCCAACATTGAGCGCGTCAAAGCGCTGGGCGGCGGGCTGGCAGTGCAGCATCGTATGGCATTCCAGGGCGAATACTTTGTCGATCGCTACGGTAAAGAAGCCGCCAAACAGACACCGCCGGTAGCACGCATGTTGGATGCAGGCGTGCCAGTTGGTTTGGGCACCGATGCCACGCGCGTCGCCAGCTATAACCCGTGGACCGCACTCTACTGGCTGGTTTCCGGCCGCACCGTTGGTGGCATGCAGTTGTACGATGACAATGCGCGTATTGACCGCGAAACCGCGCTGATGCTGTGGACCAAAGGCAGCGCCTGGTTCTCCAGCGAGCAGAATGCCAAAGGTGAGATTAAAGTCGGTCAGTTGGCGGATCTGGTGCTGCTTTCGAAAGATTTCTTCAGCGTGCCGGAAGAGGAGATTAAAGGGATTGAATCGGTGTTGACGCTGGTCGATGGCGAAGTGGTGTATGCCGCGGGTGGGTTTACGCCGCTGTCACCGCCGCCAGTGCCGGTGTTGCCAGAGTGGTCTCCGGTGGTCACTGTGCCAGGCCACTACCGCAGCGCTCCACCGCAAGCCAGTGGTCGTGCGGCGATGATGCCGAAAGTGCACCAGTGCAGCGGCCCTTGTGGGGTACACAGCCACTCGCACGATGTGGCGCGCCAGTCTTCAGTACCGGTGTCGGATAACCATGCATTCTGGGGTGCGCTGGGCTGTTCTTGCTTTGCGTTTTGAGTTAAAGGCGGTTTATGGCCCTCTCCTGGTGAGAGGGCTTTGCTGCAAATGGGGACACAGACTTTGGCGGTGGCGCGGGTCTGTTTCCGCAACCGCAAAGGATTACCCCGCCAGGCCAAACCCTTGCTTGCCGTTCTTCTTAATCTGGTACATCGCTTCATCCGCACGGGTTAACGCTTCATCGAAGCTGAAGTGCGGTTGCACCGTCGCCACGCCAATGGAAGCACCAATCTGCGCATGGCCGTTATCCACATCGAACGGCGTCAGCGCAGCATCCAGCACCGCCTGCATCATGATGCGCACTTTGGGGAAGTCGATCAGGAACGGCATCAGCAGCACAAACTCATCCCCGCCCAGACGGCCCACCACCACGTTCGGTGGCACCTGGTCAAGGATGCGCTGGCTGAGCTGAATCAGCACTTCATCGCCACTGCGATGGCCAAGCGTGTCATTCACATGCTTAAAGTTATCGAGATCGATAAATGCCACACACAGCGGCCCCTGCGCTTTCATTTTAGCGAAATGGGTTTGCAGCGCGTGGCGGTTGGTCAGGCCGGTCAGCGGATCGTGATGCGCCAATGAAGAGAGTTGCGCTTCATACTGCTTCTCTTTGGTCATATCGATGTGCGTGCCGGTGACTTTAAGCGGATTGCCTTCTTCGTCCCACTCGGTGACGCGCCCGCGATCAAGCACCCAGGTAATTTTATCGTTCTTACCCAGCATGCGATGCAGCGCCTCATAGTAAGGCGCGCGCCCTTCGATGTGATCGTAAAACGCCTTGAGCACTTCATCGGCGTCATCGGGGTGCAGGCGTTCGCGCCAGACTTCAAACTGCGCTTTGGTCTCTTTCGGCTGGAAACCCAGCATCGAACCCCAGCGTCGGTTGAAAATTACCAGCTTGCCGCTGGGAATATCCAGCTGCCACAAACATAAACCGGTTCCGTCCAGCGCCGCACTCAGCTTGTTACGCGCGTCATGCGCTATGCGCTTTAAGCGCGCATTATGCTTTTTCAGGTTCTGGACCTGCTGACGTAGCGCTTCTTCGGACATGATGGCTGACGGAGAGGAAATAATGGCTATTTTGCCTGCCAGGAAGTTTCTGATAAATAAAACAAATGAAAAGCCGATTAGCAGCGGGAAATTGCATCAAGCTCAGAGTGAACGGCGAAGCATTGAGGTTATTTCAGCTAACAAAACTTTCTTTATTCCTGCAAGGCAGTGGAAAACGCGCCAGGGAAAAGGCGTACCTCTTCTTTTCGTTCTCGTTGCGTTAGCACCCGCATTAAATTTAGGCCGCGTAAATCCACCACACCGCCTGCTTTTCCGAAGAAATTGTGTTCTGTGACGCGGATCAAGAGATATTCTCCGGTCGATGCTGGGATCATGTTTACTAGAATGGTAGTTTAACAGTTATCGCAGCAACACGATGACGGTGGATGAGATTATGCAACTGACAATGCGTTGGTTTGGTCCCAAAGAAGATAAAGTTTCGCTGGAATATATTCGCCAGGTGCCGGGTGTGCGTGGCGTGGTGGGCGCGCTGTATGACGTGCCGGTCGGGGAAACCTGGCCGAAAGATAAGATTAAAGCACTGGTTGATCAGGTACATGCCGCCGGTCTGACGGTGGAAGTGATCGAGAGCGTCAACATTCATGATGACATCAAGATCGGCCTGCCGAGCCGCGATCAATATATTGAGAACTACAAGCAGAGCATTCGTCACCTCGCTGAAGTCGGCGTGAAAGTGATCTGCTACAACTTCATGCCGGTGTTTGACTGGATGAAGACCGACATGAATTACGTGCTGCCAGACGGCTCACTCACCATGGCGTTCGAGAAGAAAGGCATCGATAAGAGCCTCGACGAAGTGGTGCAGGAAGTGCTGGGCAACTCGAACGGTTTCGCGTTGCCAGGCTGGGAGCCAGAGCGTCTGGCGAAAGTGCAGGATCTGTTTGCGCAATACAAAGACGTTGATGACAACAAGCTGCGTGAAAACCTCGCTTACTTCCTGAAAGCGGTGATCCCAGTATGTGAAGAAGTGGGCGTGAAGATGGCAATCCATCCTGACGATCCACCGTACTCGATCTTCGGCTTGCCGCGCATTGTGAAGAACCGCGAGGATCTCGACTGGATCTGTAACGTGGTGGATTCGGAAGCTAACGGCATCACTCTGTGCACCGGATCGATTGCGGAAGATCCGCAGAATGATGTGTACGGTATTCTGGCCGAGTTCTCACGACGTAAGCGTATTCCGTTTGCGCACGTGCGTAACATCAAGATTATTCAGGACAAAGATTTCTACGAGTGCGCGCATCCTACTGAGTACGGCTCGCTGGATATGTACAAGGTGCTGCAATCAATGCACGACAACGGCTTCGATGGATATATCCGTTCCGATCACGGCCGCTTTATTTGGGGCGAAACCGGACGTCCGGGCTACGGCTTGTATGATCGTGCGCTGGGCACCACTTACCTGATGGGTCTGTGGGAAGCGTTGGATAAGCGTTAAAAAACACTGACAGTACAGGTCGCCGCAATCGCAGCCTGAATGAAATTACCCATCACCCTGTAAGCAGTGCGTTTGCAGGGTGTTTTTTTGCCCGGCATTCCTTCAGCCTACCGCACAGCCTGCCTATCATCTTCGAATGATCAAAGTTCAATATATACAGTCTAACTGTATATATTGGAGGCTCACCGTGTCTGAACACAACAAACGTATCGTGCAACGCTTTAATCAGCAGGTGATCGTGGAGGGCCAGCGCGAGGCTTTTGACGATCTGGTTGGGGAGGATTTTGTTAATCGATCGTCACCGGCGGGCGCCCCCAACGATCGTGAAAGCCTGTGGCACACCTTCGATCAGATCCTGCGTCCCGCACTTTCCCCGTTACAGGTGACGATCGACGATCAGGTGGCCGAACGCGATTGGGTGACAACCCGTAAAACCATTACCGGCGTGCATACCGGCACGCTGCTGGGTATACCCGCCAGCGGTAAAGCGGTGACGATCGCGGTGATCGATATGGTGCGGATTGCCGAGGGGAAATATGCAGAACACTGGGGACTCAACACGCTGGCACAGGTGTTGAGCCAGTTGAAGCAGGGCTAAAGTGATTGCCGAAAGAAGCGGGCCAACGAGAGCAAATTGAAAACGGCAGGCGCAGGCCAGAAGCCAGGTAAGGTTGAGTGAAAACAGCTAACGCAGGTTATGAGCCAGTTACAGCAGCTGACGCAGCGCGGCGAGGCCCTTTTGCAGATCGTCGCGCGTGCTGTCGTCCAGTTTGTCGGTGATCAGTGCAGCGATCCAGTCTGCACGCTGTGCTCGCGCATCGGCCAGGGTTTTCCGCGCTGCTTCACTCAGCACGATCAGCTGGGCGCGCGCATCCTGCGGGCTCTTTTCCCGCAACACCATGCCCTGTTGCTCCAACTCGTTGATCACTAAACGCATGCTCTGATGCTTCACGCCGCGCAAGCGTGCGAGATCGGCGATGGAGAGCGCCTGGTGGGTATCCAGCAGATCGAGGGTTTCATGCTGTGAAGTGCGCGCCGTGGCGGTGGCGACACGCACATTGCGCACAAAGGCGCTAACAACCTGACGCAGTTCATCAGCCAGCTGCTGGGTTTCCGAGGTCAAAGGGGCGGCTCCAAAGGGGAAATAGAGAGGGCACAGTATATAAATTTTTGCCGTTGCATCCAGTTACCCATTTCATTTGTCTGGGCGTGCAGGCCATCGTAACGATGGCCTCCTCCATCATGCCCTTTATAACAAACATGCACTCAAGCTCATGAGCAGTCTGGGGCCTATAGGTTATGCCCAGCCCTTAAACAGCAAGCTGGCATTGACGCCGCCGAAGCCAAAGCCGTTCGACAGCACATACTGCATCGCCATCGGCAGGGGTTTCAGCGCCACCAGATTCAGCCCCGCTGCGGCTTCATCGGGGTGCAGCAGATTGAGCGTGGGCGGTGCGATTTGGTCGCGCAGTGCCAGGATCGAGAAGATCGCCTCCACGCCGCCCGCGGCACCCAGCAGATGCCCGGTGGCAGATTTGGTCGAGGTGATCGCTACATCGCTGCCCGCAAACAGCGTGCGGATTGCCGCCAGCTCGCCTTTGTCACCCACCGGCGTGGAGGTGGCATGGGCATTGATATGCTGCACCTCTGCTGGGGTGATGCCCGCCTGCGCCAGCGCGGTTTCCATCGCACGGCGCGCACCTTCTCCGGTTTCCGGTCCGGCGGTGAGATGATAGGCATCGGCACTGGTGCCATAGCCGACTAACTCCGCCAGCGGTGTCGCACCGCGTGCCTGTGCATGTTCCAGAGATTCAATCACCAGCAGACCCGCGCCCTCACCCATTACAAAGCCATCGCGGTCACGATCAAACGGACGAGATGCCTGTTCGGGATGATCGTTAAATCCGCCTGACATCGCTTTCGCAGCCGCAAAGCCCGCCAGACTGACGCGATGGATCGCCGCCTCGGTGCCGCCGCACAGCGCGATGTCCGCCTCGCCGCTGCGGATCAATCGTGCCGCATCGCCAATCGCCTGCGCACCCGCCGCGCACGCCGTGACAGGGGCGCCAATCGGGCCGCGAAAACCGTGGGCAATCGACACATGTCCTGCCGCCAAATTGGCGAGGAAAGAGGGAATGGTAAACGGCGATAAACGACGCGGGCCGCGATTGGCGGTGGTTTCAACCGCGTTGGCAATCTCGTTGAAACCACCAATGCCAGTGGCGATCACCGTCGCGGTGCGCTGGCGATCCGCCTCATCCTGTGGGAACCAGTTAGCTTGCGTCAGCGCTTCATGCGCCGCCACCAGCGCAAACTCAATAAAGCGATCCATTTTCTTGCGATCTTTTGGCGCGATCACGCGCTCGGGATCGAAGCCATGCTGTGGATCTTGTTCCAACGTGGGCACTTGACCCGCCACTTTGCAGCTGATGTCCTGCACCATCTCGTTCGGTAAGGCGCTGATCCCCGATTTTCCCGCCAGCAGTGACTGCCACACCGCTTCTGTACCGCAGCCGAGCGGGGAAACCATCCCCATACCTGTAATCACAATACGTTTCATCGATAACTCCTTAAGCCGCGGGCTTTTTCATCAAAGGAACCAGCAGCGCAGCGATACAAAATCCGACCATGATCAGCCAGAATGCGTCCGAAAAAGCCTGCGTGCGCGCCTCGCGCAGGGTGAGTGAAGCCAGCGATTGCAGCGCCGCTGTGTGCGCCGCATCCGGGCTTAATCCATTGAAAATCAGGGCTGCGGTGCGCGATTGCAGATAGTCGCCGAGTGACAAACTGGCGCTGTTGAGGTGATCGGCCAGGCGGCTGAAGTGCAAATTGGTGCGGTCATTCAGCACGGTGCCGCACAGCGCAATGCCGATGGCACCACCGAGATTACGCATCAGATTAAACAGTCCTGAGGCTAATTTTAGTCGCGCGGGTGGCAAGCTGCCGAGCGTCAGCGTCACGGTGGGCGCCACCGCAAACTGCTGCGCCATGCCGCGGAACGCCTGCGGGAACAGCAGCTCTTTTGCGCCCCAGTCATGAGTAATCGGCACAAAGAAAAACATCGATACACCAAAACTCATCAGGCCAAACGCCAGCAAAATGCGCAGATCAACGCGATTCGCCAGCCAGGCATAAAACGGGATCGACAGGATCTGAAAAATGCCGGTGGAGAAGATCGCCAACCCAATCTCCAGCGCACTAAAGCCGCGCACCTGGCTGAGAAACAGCGGCGTGAGATAGATGGTGGCGAAGATCCCCACACCCGCCATAAACGAGAAATAACAGCCGAGGCTAAAGCCCGGATCTTTTAACGCCCGCAGATCCATGATCGGCTTCGCGTGGTTTAACGTGCGGAAGATAAACAGCACGCCACACAGCAATGCGATCCAGCCCGTGGTGGTGATGGTGCTATCGTCAAACCAACCCCAGCGCGGCCCCTCTTCCAGGGTGTACTCCAGACAGCCCAATGATAGCGCCAGCAAAACAATGCTGAAGTAATCCGCACCGCGCAGTAACTCGGGATTCGGCGAATCGATCCTGACCAACAGCGGCACCGCGATGGCGATGTAAATACCGGGAATGATGTTGATGTAAAACAGCCAGTGCCAGCTGAAGTTATCGGTAATCCAACCGCCGACCGTGGGCCCTAGCGTCGGCGCTAATGAAGCTAGCGCCCCCACGGTGGCGGCGGCAATTACCCGCTGCTTACCCTGGAAAAAGGCAAAGGCGGTAGTGAACACCAGCGGAATCATCGAGCCGCCCGCCAATCCCTGCAAGGCGCGAAAGGCGATCATGCTCTGAATATTCCACGCCCAGGCGCACAGCAAGCTCATTACCGTGAAGCCGCAGGCGGAGACGGCAAACAGCCAGCGTGTGGACATCACGCTCGCCAGCCAGCCGGAAAGCGGGATAATGATGATTTCCGCGATCAGATAGCTGGTTTGTACCCACACGGTTTCGTCGTCACCCGCCGATAAACCACCGCCGATATCCCGCAATGAGGCGGAGACAATCTGGATATCCAGCAAGGCGATAAACATGCCGATGCACAGGGTGGCAAAGGCGAACACCTTCTTGCTGACAGGCATCTCCGCCGGTGCCATCAGCGGTGCGGCCACGCTGCTCATCGCGCGCTTCTCTCATCCACCGTCACCGTCACGGAAAGACCAGGGCGTAACAGACCCAGCACCGCCGCATCGCCGTCCAGCACAATACGCACCGGCACACGCTGGACGATTTTGGTGAAGTTGCCAGTGGCGTTTTCTGCCGGAAGAATGCTGAAGCGTGAACCGGTGGCTGGCGACAGGCTGCCAACGTGGCCATTAAAGGTGCGACCGGGTAACACGTCCGCGACGATGCGAGCCACCTGCCCCGGCTTCATATTGGCCAGCTGGCTCTCTTTGAAGTTGGCATCGATCCACAGCCCTTGCGCCGGCACCAGCGACAGTAGCTGCGTGCCGCTGCTGACATAAGAACCTGACCAGGCGCGACGGTTGCCGACCACACCATCAAAGGGGGCGCGGATTTCGGTGTACTCAAGATTGAGCTTTGCCATCGCCAGACCGGCCTGAGCCTGGGTTAACGCCGCTTTGGCCTGCTGCTCACGGGCATCCAGCACCTGTAACTGACGCTCGGCAACGGTTTTATCGGCGCGGGTTTTACTCTCTTCGGCCATTGCCTGATGGTAATCGGCTTGGGCATGATCGCGGATCTGCTGTGAGACCGCTGAGCTGCTGGCCAGCGCACTGTAACGGCGCTGATCGGAGGTGGTTTTTAGCGTCACCGCCTGTGCCGCCAACAGAGAGGCGTGCGTGCCGGCGATGGTGGCGAGCTGCAACTGACGCGTGGCGGCGATATCACTTAACGCAGCCTGCTGTGCCGCCACTTCTCCCGCCGCCTGATCCACTGCCGCCAGGTAATCACGGTTATCCAACTGCACCAGCAGATCGCCTTTTTTCACCTGTGCGTTGTCCTGTACCGCCAGCGTGTGGATATAGCCGGACACTTTGGCGGAGATGGCACTGATATCTGCGCCAACATACGCATCGTCGGTGGAAGGCATAAAGCGCGCGGTGTGCCACCAATAGTAGCCATAACCTGCCGCCGCGAAACCGCCGATTGCCACTGCCAGCAGCAGAGCGGATTTTTTACGCGTGCGGGTCATGGCTGTTTCTCTGTAACAGGCGGAGAGAATTTCAGCGTGCTGTCACCCGCGCGTTTTTTCTGCAGATACTCGTGGCGATAGTGCATGACCGGTGCTGCTGCCGGGCCGGGCACCATTTGGTATTTATCGCTGGTAAGCGGTTGACCGTTTTCGCTATCGACCAGTTGCGGTTTCACCGGACGCTGAGTGGCGGTTTCGACAAGCTGCATCTGACGGCCTTCCGGCGAGAAGTGGGTGCTGCCCCACTCGGCCAGCGCCAGGATGACGCCACGCAAATCACGTCCGGCGGGCGTAAGGTGATATTCGAAACGCATCGGCGTGGTGCTGTAACACACCTTTTCCAGCAAACCATCTTCCACCAGCTCTTTCAGGCGGCGCGACAAGATGTTCGGCGCCACGCCGCTGTTTTTCTGGAATTCGTCAAAACGGGTAAAACCGGCCAGAGCATCGCGCATGATCAGCATGCTCCAGCCATCGCCGACACGGCCAAGGCTGCGCGCAATCGGGCAGGCCATTTGATAAAGCGGTTCGTTTTTCATGGTGGTATTCCGCAGAGGATCTTATGCGGCATACTGTTGCAGAGTGACTATCATTTTGCAAGTGACTTGCATAATGATAGCAATGAGTGTTCATGGTGAAGCGCAATGAATTGCGCTTCTACCCAACCATTGCAGGTCCTGTAGCGGCGCGATTTATCGCGCAAATTAGCAAAAAAAAACGGCAGCCACATGGGCTGCCGTTTCATCACAACTTATCAATTTTTAGGTGCGCACGCGCAGCGCTGCCTCAATCTTGTCGGCGATCTTGGTGACCACATAGGCAATCACCATGTAGAACACCACTGCAATCAGGAAGGCTTCGAGATAGTAGAAGTTCAGCGCCGCCGTCAGCTGCGCTTGAGCAAAGATATCCACCACTTCAATCGCAAACGCCAGCGACAGGGCTTTCATGATCACCATAAACGCATTCGCCAGATCGGGGATCGCCGCCACGATAATCTGCGGGAACATCACCCGACGGAACAGCTGTCCACCGCTGTAGCCCAACGACAAAGCCGCATCCGATTGTCCGGTGTCGAACGAGTTCAGCGCGCCTTTCCACACCTCGGCCTGGAACGCCGCCACACAGGCTGTCAACGCCACAATGATGATCACCCAGTTCGGCAATGAGTGAGCATTGACCTCTACGCCAAACAGCGTGGCAACAAAGTGCAGCGCCGGTGGCAAGCCGTAATAGGCGAGGAAAATCACCACCACCATCGGCACGCCTTTGAAGGCGATTTTGTAGGTGATCACCAGCTGGCGCAGCACTGGAATGCGGCGATGTTCGATAAAGGCAAACAACCCGCCCAACAGCGTCGAACAGATAAACACCGTGACCGCCATCAGCAGCGTCACTGGCACAGCGTCGAGAATGCTCCAGAAATCCGGCAGCAAAACCTCAGCATCAAACATGGTTTGTCTCCCCCGACTCAGACGCTGGTGGTGAACTTCACGCGCGGTGCAGACTTAGAGCTGTACTTCGCATGACGTTGTTCAAAGAAGCGGATAACCAGCCACGCCACACCGCACAGCAGTGAATAGAGCACGGCCAACACCAGATAGGTGCCGAACTGATACTGGTTGTAATCGCGTTCCATGATCAGGTGCGCGGTCGCCATCACATCTGCCGCACCGATGTACATCACCAGCGCCACGTTGTGAATCAGATAGATAATCGCATTGCCGTAACCCGGCAGCGCAAAGTGCACCGCTTGCGGACCAATCACCCGCAGCATTTTCTGGCGGAAGCTATAGCCAAGGCTGTCGGTGGCATCGTGCTGACCCCGTTCCACCGCAAGGTATGCCGGGCGCATCACTTCCGACAGATAACCGCCGTGATACAGGCTCAGGCCGATCATCGCCGCCACATTGGCGGTAAAGAAGTCACCAAAGCCGAAATTATCGGTGATCAGCGGCATACCGTAGAAGGCTACAAACAGCTGCAGCACTACAGGCACGCTGCGCGCATAGGAAACGTAGAGATCGGCCAGCTGGCTGATCACGGGAATACGGCGCACACGGAAAAACGTTGCGATCAGCGCCAGAAAGAACCCGACAATCATCGCCACAAACATGATGCCGAGCGTCAGTGGCAGCGCCGACAGCAGTTCTGGAATCATGGAGGATAGATTCACGGTGAAACACTCCTGCTAAAAAGGACAGCATGCGCCCGGCTCAGCACCGGGCGCAGTGAATCTATTACTTCATGTACTTAGTGACTTCTTCGCCGAACCACTTCTGCGCCAGCTTATCCAGCGTGCCGTCGTCTTTCAGTTCTTTCAGCGCTTTGTTCACGTCATCGTTCAGGGCCTGGTTTTCGGTAGAACGGTGGATCAACACATAGGTGTTGTTGATCACCACCGGCTCACTGGCTTTGATCGCCAGCTTCTGGTTGTCGATCACCGTCTGCTCACCGAGGTTTGAAGGCAGGATCAGCGCATCGTATTTACCGTTCTGCACTTCTTTCAGGCGATCCGGGTAAGGCACACCGGCGCTGGACGCTTTGATGGTGATTTTGTCGTTCGGATTGTCCTGCTGCCACTGGGTGACGAACTTATATACGCCACCGCCTGCGGTTACTGGCACGATGTTCTTGCCGACCAGATCCTTCATGCCGTTGATATTGCTATCGCTGCGGCTGTAGATCTTCATCAGGCTGGCACCGATTGGCGCATCCGGGATCAGGAACTGTTTGCTGCGCGCTGGCGCTTTGTAGTAACCGCCGGTCGCCATGTCGTATTTGCCGGTCACCAGGCCAGTTTCCTGCGCGATGTCCGCGGCGCCTTCCATCACGAATTTGTACTGTGGCAGTTTGGCGTTGATGGCTTTCAGCACGTCCGGCTCGTAACCCTCTGGCTCGTGACCGATTGCGCCCCATGACAGCGGTTTGGATTCCGCAGCGGTGGCGATTTTGATGGTGCGTACCGCGTCAGCAAAGCTGTTACCGCTGATCAGGGCCAGGGCGATGATGCCAGGCGCGGCCAGGCGACGTAATGTGGTTTTGATTGCAGGCATGTATTTGATTCCTTTAATTATTAGAATGCTCGTTCTGAACTGAGGAACTGGGCAAGGCGCGGCAGGGTTGGGTTATCAAACATCTCTGCCGGACTGCCCTGCGCGGCCACGACACCCTGATCCATAAACACGATGCGATTCGAAATGCTTTTCGCGAACTGCATCTCATGCGTCACCAACAGCGAGGTAATGCCGGATGACGCCACGTCTTTAATCACTTTCAGCACTTCACCCACCAGCTCAGGATCGAGCGATGAGGTCGGTTCATCAAACAGCATCACATCCGGACGCACCGCCAAAGCACGGGCGATACCGGTACGCTGTAACTGGCCGCCAGACAGCTGCGACGGATAGTGATCGAGCTTGGCCCCCAGGCCCACGCGCTCCAGCTCCTGCACGGCGATATCGCGCGCTTGCTGTTTAGTTTTACGCTGGATCACAATCAGCGGATCCATCACGTTTTCCAGCACCGTCATGTTTTTGAACACGTTAAACTGCTGGAACACCATGGCGGTGCGCAGACGGATCGCCTGGATCGCCGCTTTATCCGGTGACTGGTAATCCATGCGGATCTGATCCAGCTGAATGGTCCCGGCTGATGGCTTAGCCAGATAGTTAATGCAGCGCAGCAGCGTGGTTTTACCGGTGCCGCTTGGCCCGATGATCGACACCACATCGCCGCGTTTTACCGACAGATCAACCCCTTTGAGGATCGGATTGCTGCCGTAAGCGAGTGTAATATTGTTGAGTTCTAACATCCGGTGCAGCCCTTATTTGTTCAGGTCAGCATGGCCGAGCACATGCATCAGACGGTTGGCCCAGCCAAAGATGGCGATGGCGTGGATCAGGTCGATAATCTCCTGATCGTTCATGCCGACGGCGCGCAGTGCAGCGACATCTTCCGGCGTGGCTTCAGACGGCGTGACCGACAAACGGCGGGCGAAGTGATAGATCGCCGCATCGCGTTCACCTAACACATCCGCTCTATCAAAATAGATGGCACTGACCACGGCGTCACTGTCGGCCAGCTGCGCATGACGGCGCGCGTGCACCACCGCACAGTAGCGGCAGCCATTGACGATCGAAGCACCTAATGCGCCCAGCTCACGATCCGCACGATCGAGACCACCTTCGACATACATAATGGCGTTGAACAGCCCAGTACGTGCGGTGTAGCTCTCAGGATCGTGCACCAGCGTGCGCACGTACTCAGAGATCTTCTTGTTCGACGGCGTCACTTTCATCGCATCGAGCTGCGCCGGTGTCGCCTGTTCAACATCTACTGGCGTGATATACGGATGCCAGTGCAGCGGCTTGAGATTAACCGACGGAATCATGCAGACCTCATCAGACGTAAGCCAGCCGCGACGCGCGTCTGGAAGTTAACAAAGGCGATCAGCTCAGAGAGCGCGACAATCTGGGGATTGGTTAAACCAGCCTGCTCCAGCAAACGAATGTGCTGCTCGGTGGCCTGAATCGGTTGCTGCGTCACCATATCGGCATGACGCGCAATCGTGGCCAACGGCTCTTCCGCTACGGCACAACCTGAGGCCAGCGCCAGCAGGGCTTCAGAGGGATTTAACGCCGCCAGCTGTGCCTGGTAATCACGTTGCAGCGGCGCATCGTAGTTCAACACCGCCATACGCTGCGCCAGTGCCAGACGCAGATCTGCAGGTAAACCCTGATCGTCTTCTGGCGTAAGTACTGACACACGGCACGCTTCCGCGCCCTCAACAAATTCGGGACGCAGGCGGCGCGTCTGATACAGCGCCTCTTCTGGTGTTAATCCGGCTGCTTGATCAATAGCGTCGCTCACAACGCGTTCTCCTGTTTTAGTAACGGGGTTGAATCCACCCATTCATCGCCCTGCAGTTCAGGGGTGTCAAAAGCTTGTAAGTTGGCGTAGTGCTGCTCGACGTCCTCGGCAAATAGCGAGGCGGTAATGCCGCGCACCAGGCGATCGGCACCGGCGCTCACCGCTGGAATATCACCGGAAACTTTGCCGTGCGTCAGCATCGCGGCATCGTTGAAGCAGTGGATATGTGCCAGCATCGGGCAGGCATCAGGCGTCAGTTCGCGGAACTCGAATGAAGGGCCGAGATCCGGCGCTTCCAGCAAGCTGTGGCGCGGATTGCCCATCTCAGGTTGATAGCGACCGTCAGACCAGCTGCGAATATGCGGCGCGATAGCGGCAAACTCCGGACGACCGTGGAAATCGTTGGTAAAGCCGGTGGCAGCGATCAGGAAGTCGTAGCGCAGTGCACCCTGGGTGGTTTCAATCAGCAAGCCATGTTCTTCCTGTTTGACGGCGTTGATGCCGCAATCGAGGAAGAAGCGTGCATTGTCATGACGGGACACGCGCAGGGTTGAAGAGCGCGGCGGCGGGGTTTGGGTTGCGGCGGTGTAATCGACAAACTTCCACTTCCACGCGTCCGGCAGTTGATGCATACCGTGCACCACGCCCTGGCTGCCAATGCCGGTCATCTTGTTGATGCGTGGCATTTCTTTGCGACGAATCAGCAGATCCACTGCACCCGCGCCCTGCTCCAGCGCAGTAGCCGCGTTATCCATCGACGAGGCGCCTGCACCAATCACCGCAATGCGCTTGCCTTGTAAGGCGGCGAAATCGATGTCATCAGCGGAGTGTGCCCAGAACTGGCGATCAATGCCCTGCAGGAAATCCGGCACGGCGAAGCCACCGAGGCCAGAACGTCCGGTGGCGAGCACCAACCGGCGCGTATAAACACGCTCGGTTTCGGCACCGTCCAAATCCAGCGCAATTAAATCCCCGGCCTGCGCAATGCTGGTGACGCGCACGTTGTTGTGCACCGGCAAATTCAGCACCTTGCGGTACCAAATCAGGTAATCCATCCACTGCGCTTTAGGGATTTTGTCCAGCTCCTGCCACGCCTCTTTGCCCCACTGCGCCGTAAACCAGGCGCGGAAGGTCAGTTGCGCGAGACCCAGTGCCGGGCCGTGCAATGTTTTCGGTGAGCGCAGGGTTTCCATGCGCGCAAAGGTGATCCACGGACCTTCCAGCCCAGCGGGTGCGGCGTCATAAGCCACCACATTGCGGATGCCGGTGAATTGTAATTTGGCCAGTGCCGCCAGACCGCACATGCCCGCACCAATCACCACCACATCGCGTACCGGCGCACTCTGAAAGGTGCGTTCCGGTACCCAGGATTTGGCGGGCAGTTCCAGAAATTCCAGATCCTGCTGAAGCTGAGCTTCCAGTGCGGCAAGACCGTTGGCGGCATTCGTCATAGAGAGATTTCCCCGGTGTCAGCGATCGCTTTAAGAGCGAGCGAAAACGGTTAAAACACGCCGATGACCCTACCTTTTTAATTATCCATAAAACGCATAATAGGTAGCTAACAATCATCAATACGCATAATAAGAGCTAAGTTTTCGCATAATCCTCTTGCCCTAAATGTGAGTCAAGATTTTCGCTCAGGATTTGACCAATGGATTTCTTATATCTTATGCCGAAAAAGTTATAAGCGTTGAAAATGAAGGGATTCATCGCGCCTGTTAAGTCAGGAAGCCGCGGTGCTATATCTTGCCGCTGTAGCGTAATAGGGCTATTGCGTGCCTTGATGCATTCGGTTCTGATGCGTAGCGATGCGCTTCATCTTAAATTGAAGCGCTAATGCTGTTGGATGAACTCAATCGCCTCGCTACGACTCCTGGTTAATCACTCGCATGATGCGCGGATGTTCGCTGGCGGGCAGGCGTTCAAATCCTGGCAGCAGATGAGCAGCGGCGTCTGCCAGCGCTTCCACCAGTACCTGCGCAGCGCTGGAAATCTGGCGGCCTTGCGGCGTGATCACGCCAAAGAAGTAAGGGATGTCTTCCTGAATCGGACGGATCGCCACACCGGCCAGCGGCATGCCCCAGCCGGTGACCGGTTCGAGGATCGCCACGCCCAATCCGGCACGCACGCAGCCCAGAATATTTGCCGATGAGTTGGTTTCGATGGTTTCCAGCAGCGGCGCTTTGACCTTCTTCAATGCTTTTTCATAGCGGCCGCGCAGACGTTGCGGACTCCATGGCGCGATTAAACGGCGGCCTGCCAGCTGGCTCAGCGATAGCGCGCTGTGCGCTGCCAGCTCATCCTCTTCCGGCAAGGCAATCACGCATTGAGACTGGCCGATCCAGTGCAGCTCCACCGCGTGGTGTTCCAGCGGCAAGCTGCATAAGCCGATGTCAGCTTCAGCGGTAATCACCGCATGTGCCGTCTGTACGGCGGACTCGCTGATGATTTGCACTTTGTTCTGTAAATTGAGTGCAGCCAGTGCCTGCGGCAATAACCCGGCGGCCAGCGCGGGTGTGGCGGCAATACTGAGTGGGCGATGCTGCTGATGGGCGATCTCTTGTGCGCGCAAGCGGATCTGTTGCAGCGACAGCAGCGCTTTCTGCACATACTGATGCAGCTGCAGCGCCTCTTCCGAGGGATGAATACGCGGACCATTGCGGATAAATAGCGGGTAACCCAGCGACTGCTCCAGCTCCTGAATCAGGCGGGAAACGGCGGGCTGCGAGCGGTTCAGTGCTTTAGCGGCCGCCGTCACGCTGCCCGCCGAAATCACCGCCGAGAAGGCTTCCAGCTGACGCAGATCGAGGTCGTTTAACAGAGTCATCGCGTGGTTACTTCCCTAAGTCATTGATCGTTCCCGACAATCATGCGGGAAAAAATCCATCATAGAGAGAGTTTCGCGAATTAGCCACTGCGGGAAAAACCGCGTGGTGGTCGCCATTAATGACGACTCTACTGTTTAGGGTGCGCATTAATAGTGCGCATAATTTCAGGATACGTATTGGTAGAGCCCGATCATTATAGAGTACGCATTGATAGCACCCAGTCATTGTAGGATGCGCACTGGTAGCGACTAATCATTGTAAGGTGCGCATTAATGCGCACCGGAAGCAGCACCCTAATATTCAGCGCACCTTATTCTGCGCAAAATCGCTGTAATTCTCCCTGGTAATCAGTTGATAAGGAATAAAGGTATCCTTCGCCACCTTCTCGCCTTTCACCAGAGCAACAGCCGATTGCACCGCGCCATCGCCCTGCCCTTTGGCGTCCTGAAACACCGTCAGGCTCATCTCTCCACTCTTAATGAACTGCAGCGCATCTGGCGTGCCATCAATACCCGCTACCAACACGTTTTTCGCCCCCGCCTGCTTGAGCGCCAGAATGGCACCAATCGCCATCTCATCATTGTTGGCGACGATGGCGTTGATATCCTGACCGGTGAGCAGCCAATTGGTGGTGACATCATTGGCTTCTTTGCGGAAGAACAGTGCGGATTGCTTATCCAGCACCTTCATGCCCGGATGCTGCGCGATCACCTCTTCGACCCCTTTGGTGCGTTCGCGAGTATCTTCGCCCGACAGATTACCCATCAGGATCATCACATTGCCTTTATCCCCCATCTTCTTCGCCAGTGCTTCCATCTGCATTTTTCCGGCCAGACGTGGATCCGATCCAACATAGGCCATGCGATCACTCAACGGTGTTTCTGGCCGACGGTTAACGAACACCAGCGGCACGTTAGATCGCTGTGCCAGTGCGATAATCGGTTTCATTGCCTGGGTATCGGTGGGCGTGACAATGATGGCGTCAACCCCCTGACCGATAAAGGATTCCACCTGCTGCAACTGCTGTGCGGAATCCCCTTTTGCATCCTCAAACTGCCCTTTTACATCACCGAGTTGTTTCATTTTGCTGGCCATCGCCTGGCGTAGGATGGTTTGAAAATTATCGTCGAAGTGATCCATGCTGACACCAATGCTGAGATCTTTCGCCATCACGCTCACAGGTAACGCGCACAGCAGTGCCAGCGCGGTAAGGTGTTTTTTCAATTGCATAATCTGACCTTATTTTAATGATCTGTAGGGGGCAGAATCGGCGCATCCTTATTCGGGATAGGCACCGGCAACATTCTGGTCGTAATCGATTAATGCACCGGTCATCACACCGGCTTCCTGACTGAGCAGATAGCTGGCGAGGCCTGCCAACTGCTGCGGCTTACAAAGCTGTCCCATCGGCTGTGACGCCTCGGCACGTTCCAGCCAGCCATCCGTCGCGCCGTGATATTTTCGTTGGGTGAGATCCTCGCCGGGCGTGTCCATCCAGCCGGGCAAAATGGCATTGCAGCGAATACGGTTGCCGCGATAGGCATTGGCTACGTTTTTAGTCAGCGTGGCGAGTGCGCCTTTGGAGGCGGAGTAAGGTGCCAGATAGGATTGTCCACAGTGTGCGCACTGGGACAGGATATTGACGATCGCCCCGCCGCCGCCCTGAGCCAGCCGATGGCGCACAAAGCCCTGCATCAGAAAGAAAGGCGCACGCGCGTTGGTATTGAACATCTGATCCCAGAGTTCAACGGGTGTATCCACCAGCGTGCCGCGAGCGCCCAGTGCAGCAGCATTGACCAGCACGTTCACGTCGCCAAAGGCTGCGACCGCCCGCTTGTTTAATGCCAGGCACGCATCCACATCCTGCAAATCCAGGGCGATGAACTGCGCGGTGGCGCCCAGTTCAGCCAGTTCGGCACTGGCACGCACGCCCTTCTCTGCATCACGCCCTGCAAGGATCAATCGTGTGCAACCCTCCCGTACCAGTTGACGTGCGATGGCAAAACCCACGCCCTGTGCGCCACCAGTCACGATGGCAATGGTATTTGTATGTCGGCCCGCAGTGTTATGCATGATGGAACTCCTGATCTAATCCGGTGAGGTGCAGGTTTTTGCCGAGTCTGAGTGACTCAGTGGCGGCTTCCGCCAGCAGTGCGGCTTTCAGTCCGTCCAATGCATTAACCGGCATCGGTCTGCCGCTCTGTGCACACTCCAGGAACAGCCGCATCTCTTCCACATAGCTGGGCCCGTAGCGCTCCATAAAGAATTCCAGAATCGGTGCGGCACAGCCCGGCGCATCAGGTGAATAGCGCGTAAAGCCAGACTGGCGCGGGTTGTCGGACATCACCATCCCTGAGGAACCAAAGGCTTCAATGCGTTGGTCGAAGCCATAGCTGCAACGCCGAGAATTGAGGATAGTGACGAGCGTGCCGTCTTCCGCCAGTAGCGTCACGCTGGCCGTGTCCACATCCCCCAATCGACCGATTTCGGGATCGATAATCGACGATCCGTGCGCGGTGATACTGACAAACTCTTTGCCGACGATTCCGCGCGCCATATCGAAATCGTGGATCATCATGTCGCGGAACAGGCCGCCGGAGCGTGGAATGTACTCCAGCGGTGGCGGGAAGGGATCGCGACTGGTGATGGTCAGTTGCTCAAGACGGCCAATCTCACCGGCCTGTACCGCATGGCGCACCGAGGCATGCCCACGATCAAAGCGGCGATTGAAGCCGAGAAACACCCGCTGAGCCGCCTCACTGCCAATGATCTCAATGCAACGCCGCGCCTCCGCCAGGCTGCTGGCTAACGGCTTTTCACACAGCACCGGTTTACCGGCATTTGAGGCCGCGATGATCAGCTCCACGTGGGTATCCGAGGAAGTGGCGATGACGACTGCATCCACCTGAGGATGGTTGATAGCCGCAGCAGCACTGGATGCCACCGCGGCACCGGTTTCAGCCGCCATTGCGTCAGCGGCTGCGCTGACCGGGTCGTACACCGCAACAATTTGCCCGCCCGCCTGGCGAATGGCGCTGGCATGGACTTTCGCCATGCGGCCAGCACCGAGCAGCGCAATACCTGTTAATTGCGTCATATTTAACTCCTGAAATAAAAGGACTGCCGACAACGTCATAATTAACGTATTTTTATCTTTATCATTTAAATAAAAAACACGCTTCCACGCTGATTATTGGCCTGAAAAATTCACTGAATCGTTAAATAAACTCTACGCACATCACCCTTTGAAATTAATTGATGCTGAAATCTTGATCAAACGCTGAATTGGCGGTAAACATTCACTCAATGAGGGGTTCCCATCAAAACGAGCGATTAATGTGAGCGACATCAAAAAAACCACGTTGGATCAGATAGCTGCAGCGGCAGGCGTCAGTTTAAGTACCGTGGATCGGGTGATGAACCGACGTGGCGGCGTCTCGCCCGCCAGGGAAGCCAAAGTGCTGGAGTGGGCCAACAAGCTCAATGTCGATCGCGTACTGTTTCGCGGCTATTTGCCGATGCTGCGCGTGGCGGTATTGATGCAATCACCGAAGAATCCGTTTTATCGCGGGCTGCGCAATGCGTTCGCCGATATTGGCGCCACTCTGTCGGATATGCGCCTCAACTGCTTTATTCACTATCTCGACCTGACTAAACCACAGGGCACCATCAAACAGATTCATCAGATTGCTTCGGTGAATGACGCGATGATTGTGGTGTGCCCGAACGATCCTGATGTCGCGGAAGCGCTACGACAGATATCCACTAAAACCCCGGTGGTGACACTGGTCACTGATATTCCAACCAGCGGGCGCATTGCCTATGTAGGGCCGGACAACCGTCAGATGGGCCGCGCTGCCGGGGAATTAATGGGCCGATTTTGCGGCAGCCAGAGCGGTGAAGTGCTGGTGGTGTTGGGGATGCAGCACATGATCGGGCACGAGGAGCGAGAGATGGGATTCCGCTCGGTGCTGCGAGAGCGCTTCCCGCAGTTTGCCATCAGCGAGACGCTGGAAAGCGGCGAGGACCAAACGCGGGCGGGCGAAGTGGTACGCCGCGCATTGCAAAACAATCCGAATATTCGTGGCATTTATAACGTTTCAGCGGGCAACACCAATATTAGCCAGGCAATAAGATCTCTCGGACTGGAGCAGCAGATGGTGTTGATCACCCATGAACTCACCACTGAACGTCGCCGCATGCTGCGCGAAGGGGTGATTGATGTGATTATCGATCAGAATCCGCACGAAGAAGCGCGACGCGCGCTGGAGATTATTGCGGTGCATTTTAATCGACTGGAAAGCGATAAATCTCCCGGGAGCTATACGCCGTTTAATATTTATATTCGCGAGAACTGCCCGCCGGAATCGGAGTTTAGTTAATTAACAATTAAAGTTTTTGCGTAAGTTCGCGCTTGTTGTCATTTAACAGGCGCAGCATCTCACGTAAATAATCATCTTCATTGCCTTTTTGCCAGGCAATACTCAGCGGCAGGCCCTTTATTTGCTCCGGCAGATCCAGCGCGATATAGCTGACGCTGTCACTGTTCATGGTGCGATAAGAAGCAGGCACCACCGCCAGGCCTAGTCCCGCGCTGACCAGACTCAAAATAGTCTGCTTCTCTTCGGCGAACTTTGCGATATGCGGCGTTAATCCGGCGAGTTTAAACAAGCTCATGGTGAGATCGTGGCTATGAGGCCGGGTACGACGATCGGGGATAATCATTGCTTCATGCTGAAAATCCTCGACTGTCACGTGCGATCGGCTGGCCAGTGGGTGATGCAGCGGCACCGCCAGCACGCAGCTTTCGCGCGTGATAAAACGGATGGCCAATGATGCATCCATCACCTGTGGCGCACGAATAAAAATCATATCCAGCCAGCCCGATTTTAATTTTGGAATCAGGTTAATGGTCTTATCTTCAATAATATGAATATCACTGGTGGGATACAGGGGAACAAATAAGTTTAACAAGGCGGGCACTAATCCGCGTGCCGCGCTGTCAATCGCGCCAATACGTAATGTACGACGTTCATCTTTTAATCCCGATTTAAATCTACGTGACAGCGCATCAAATTGATCGATAAGTTTGCTGGCTTCATCAAAAAATATCGCCCCTTCCGCTGTTAATGAAACATTGCGCGTTGATCGGTTCAATAAGCGCACGCCCAGGTCCTCTTCGAGTATTCGGATGAAGCGAGAAAGTGACGCAGGCATCATTTCCAATCTTTGGGCTGCCCGGCCGAAATGGAGTTCTTTACCCACTGTCACAAAACAACGCAGTTGATTTATATCCACATTTCCCTCGACATTCGATTATTCAAATACTTTATATAATCCACGATTAATGATTCGCCAAGTCAAAACTGCATACTGAACTCGATGACAAAAAAATAACACTACCCTACACAATCTGGAGCACTTTAATATGAACTCTCACCTCGAAAAAAGGGTGATGCGTAAAGTGACGTTGCGCATTGTGCCCTTCATCATGCTGCTCTACTTCATCGCTTTTCTCGATCGCGTCAACATTGGCTTTGCCGCGTTAACCATGAATCAGGATTTAGGATTCTCACCCACAGTATTTGGTTTGGGGGCCGGAATCTTTTTCCTCGGTTATTTTTTATTTGAAGTC
Source organism: Erwinia sp. S63 (assembly GCF_016625195.1). Taxonomy (GTDB): domain Bacteria; phylum Pseudomonadota; class Gammaproteobacteria; order Enterobacterales; family Enterobacteriaceae; genus Pantoea. The sequence goes on along the minus strand of NZ_JACVUP010000016.1, from coordinate 27,851 downwards.
CCGTCGAACTTAATTCTGCATAAAGTCGGTGCGCGTATCTGGATTGCCCGCGTGATGATCACCTGGGGATTAGTCTCTGGCTGTATGGCTTTCGTGCAAGGCACCACCAGTTTCTACACCCTGCGTTTCCTGCTCGGCGTGGCGGAAGCGGGTTTCTTCCCCGGCATCATCCTCTATCTCAGTTATTGGTTCCCGGCAGCAAAACGGGCGCAGGTCACCGCCATCTTTATGGCCGCGGCGCCACTCTCGACCGCACTGGGTTCGCCCATCTCTGCCGCCTTGCTGGAGATGCACGGTTGGCTCGGCTATGCAGGCTGGCAGTGGATGTTTGTGCTGGAAGCCATTCCCGCCCTGGTGCTCGGCGTGGTGGTGCTGTTCTTCCTTACTGACCGTCCGGCCAAAGCCAAATGGCTGACTGACGAAGAGCGCGCGTGGTTGGAAAACACCATGCAGGCTGAAGAGCATGCGCGGGCGGCTAAACAGAGTCACAGCAGCGCATGGCGCGGGCTGGCCGATAAGCGTGTGCTTGCACTGGCGCTGGTCTACTTTGGCACCTCCGCCGGGTTGTATACGCTCGGCATCTGGTCACCGCAAATCATCCGCAGCTTTGGCGCTTCTTCGATGGAAATCGGGTTTCTTAATGCCTTCCCGGCGGTGATTGGCGTTATCGCGATGATCCTGTGGGCGCGTCATTCCGACCGCACCAAAGAGCGCAGCTGGCATGTGATTGGTGCCTGTTTGCTGGCGGCTGCAGGGCTGATTTACGCCGGTAACGTCAGCACGCTGTTTGCCGTGATCGTCGCCCTGACGCTGGTGACCGTGGGAATCAGCGCATCGAAACCGCCGTTATGGAGCATGCCAACGCTGTTCCTCAGTGGCCCGGCAGCGGCAGCGGGCATCGCCACCATTAACTCCATCGGCAACCTCGGCGGTTTTGTCGGCCCGATGATGATTGGTGTCATCCGTCAGCAAACCGGCAGCTACACCTGGGGGTTGTACTTTGTCGCCGGATTACTGGCGCTCTCCGCCCTCGTAGTCCTGATTCTTTCTGCCAGGGCGAATAAGCCGCAAACGGCAGAGATTCCTCATCCTCATACTCATTGACTGGAGAAGTAACCATGCGTAATTACAAAATTGCTGCTATTCCCGCTGACGGTATCGGTCCGGAAGTGATTTCGGCAGGCGTAGAAGTGTTGCACGCTGTGGCGCGTCACGATGAACAACTGAAGTTTGATATTGAAACTTTTGACTGGGGTTCGGATTACTACAAACAGCATGGCGTGATGATGCCTGAAGATGGCCTCAACACATTGAAAAAATTCGATGCGATTTACTTCGGCGCGGTAGGTGCACCGGATGTGCCAGACCACATCACCCTGTGGGGCCTGCGTCTGCCGATTTGCCAGGGCTTTGACCAGTACGCCAACGTGCGTCCGACCAAAATCCTGCCAGGCGTGACCTCGCCGCTGCGCAATCGCGGTCCGGGCGATCTCGATTGGGTTATCGTGCGTGAGAACTCTGAAGGCGAATACTCTGGCAACGGCGGTCGTGCGCACCGTGGCTTGCCGGAAGAAGTGGGCACGGAAGTGGCGATCTTCACGCGCGTTGGTGTCACCCGCATCATGCGTTATGCCTTTAAACTGGCGCAGTCACGTCCACGTAAGTTGCTGACCGTGGTGACCAAGTCCAACGCCCAGCGTCACGGCATGGTGATGTGGGATGAGATTGCTGCCGAAGTGGCGCTGGAGTTCCCGGATGTGCAATGGGACAAGATGCTGGTCGATGCCATGACGCATCGCATGACGCTGCATCCGCAGACGCTGGATACCATCGTTGCCACCAACCTTCATGCCGACATCCTCTCCGATCTGGCCGGTGCACTGGCGGGCAGTCTGGGCGTGGCCCCGACCGCTAACATCGATCCGGAACGCCGCTTCCCGTCGATGTTCGAACCGATTCATGGCTCAGCATTTGATATCACCGGCAAAGGTATCGCCAACCCGATTGCGACCTTCTGGACGGCGGTGCAGATGCTGGAACATCTGGGTGAACACAATGCGGCGGCATTGATTATGGCTGGGATCGAATACGTGTGTGAGAAAGGAATTTTGACACCGGATGTCGGCGGTACGGCTAATACCGCTGATGTGACCCGCGCCGTGGTGCAGTTTATTGAGGCCAGGGCAAAGGTGGCTGAGACGGTATAAAGTTGGGAATGGGAATATAGGGAGATCCTTCGGGATCTCTTTCCATTTGCCATTGAAACGCTCGTACCCGGCCAATGGGCCACAAAGCTGGTGAGGGGGCACGATTGTTGATAGATGGAGTTATTTTATTAAAATACCATTCTTGAGCCTTAAAACACTCGTAAGATTTTCATTACAAAATAAATGGAAAAGAAGTACAAGCTTAAAATCCCCCACTGATTTTCTCATCATCACTCATTAACCATAATAAAAATCAGACAACTGGGATGCATCTTACCCTTCTATCTAAAAGACATCTCAACCTTACTATATTGAAATAACCATCTTCCTTACTTGGGATAAAATGAAAATATCATATCTATTTCTTTCAATAATTATTTATCTTATCCCTCTACAAGCCAGATCAATTATCACCATTTCCAATGCGAATGTCCCTGCTGGTTCATCTTCCGTAAGCATAAGTTATAGTGCATCGGGCGGTAACTCGACTGCGGCAATTGGATGTGGAACGCGATATTGTGATTTCGGAATTTGGGTCGTGAACAGCACTGAAGCCAGGCCAGCACGCATATTGTTGAGCACCTCTGGCATCGGCACTGACACTTGGTCAAATGCCAACACTGCTTTTTTAAGAACCTATCCCTCCAGTGCGAATATTTCTTCTCCATTACCATTGGGTCCAGGTCCTTATTCTGTATGCATTGGTGGAGCCCAAAATAATCTCGGTTATCTTTATCGAAACCAACCAGGCACTTCTTGCCGCCCCGTTTCTTTCCCTCCCGTCCCCACCAGCTGTGCTTTTTCAAGCTCACCCAACATTGATCACGGCACCCTCCAAGCCGACAAGGTCAATGGAAAACAAGACAGTGTCTCAATCAATGTGAACTGCAACCGCGCCACATCAGCCACTATCGCCAGCCTGGGTGGCACTATAAATTTGGGTGGCGGAGTCACTTCATCACTCACCTTTGATGGCCGTAGTTCGGGCTCCATTTACCTGCCCAGCGGTACTTCCACTCACTCGGTGGCCTCTACATTGAAAGCAACTAATCCAACACCCGGTGATAAGAGCGGCAGCGGCACCATAGTGATCAACCTTCCTTAATGTCGCTTTTATGAAAACTGCATCTAGCCCCCTATTCTCACTGCCCGGCAATTGCCGGGTTTTTATCGTTAAACTTGCATAGAAAACGATTGCGCCCGAAACTATTCTCTCCCTAATCCTGATTTGCATGGAAGAGAAAGGAATGGCGTTATGACGCAGAATGGCATCCCAGCTAACCGCACCTTGCTGCTCGCGCTGCTGGTCGCAGTCACCTTCTTTATGGAAAACCTCGACGCCACCGTCATCACCACCGCTATTCCCCAAATGGCGCGCGATTTCGCTGCCAGCCCGGTAGCGCTTAACGTCGGCGTCAGCGCTTATTTATTAGCAGTGGCGGTGGGTATTCCGATGAGCGGCTGGCTGGCGGAACGTTATGGTGCACGCACGGTGTTTGCCTGTGCGATTCTGATTTTTACGGTGGCATCGATACTGTGTGGACTCAGCGATACCCTGCCAATGTTCGCGTTAAGCCGCGTTTTGCAGGGCATTGGCGGTGCCATGATGGTGCCGGTGGGACGCATGGTAGTACTTCGTGTGACTGAAAAGAAAGACATGGTGAAAACCATCGCTTTTATTACCTGGCCGGGTTTAATCGCGCCCGTGCTCGGCCCGCCACTCGGTGGCTTGATTGTCACTTATGGGCACTGGCCGTGGATCTTCTGGCTTAATATTCCGCTCGGCATTATCGCCATTGTTGCCACCGTTTATCTGGTGCCCCAGTTTAAAGCAGAGCAACGAAGAGCCTTTGATGTGCGAGGTTTTTTGCTGACCGCCACGGCCTGCACCGCGCTGATTATCTCTTTGGAGGCGCTCGGGCAAATGCATCTCAGCCTCGGTATTCCGTTGTTGTTAATGGGTGTGTTGAGTAGCGTTCTGGCCTATCGCCATAGCTTCAGCCATCCACAACCGCTGCTGCCGTTCAGTGCGATGACCATTAATACCTTCCGAAATGCTGTTGTCGGCGGTTCACTGTTTCGTGCTTCGATAAACGCCGTGCCATTTCTGCTTCCTCTGCTGTTCCAGCTTGGTTTTGGCTGGAGTGCTGCGCAAGCAGGCGCCATGGTGCTGTGGGTATTTGCCGGTAATCTGGCAATGAAACCCGCCACCACCTGGTTGATGAAACGCTTCGGCTTCCGACGGGTATTGATGGTGAACGGCGTCATCAGCCTGGCAGCGATGTTAGGGTGCTTGCTACTCAGCCCTTCACTCGGCTACTTCGCGATTGCCGCCATTCTGTTTATTGGCGGATTGTCGCGGTCGCTTCAGTTCAGCTGCTACAACAGTTTAGGTTTTGCCGATGTGCCACAAGCCAAAATGAGTGACGCCTCCGTGGTGTTCAGTATCTTCTTCCAGTTCAGCATGAGCGCCGGCATTGCACTGGCCGCCCTGTTCTTGCGCGGGGCGATGCTGTGGCATGATCATGCAGCCATTGAGCAGAATGACATTCACATCGCTTTTGCGGGTGTAGCCTTATTAGTGTTGATGTCACTGTTTGATGTCTGGCGGCTGGAGAAAAATGCCGGTGCACCGGTGCTGAGCCGATAACAACAAGCCTGCCCGTGCGGATAATGGCGTGGGCAGGTTTATTCATGGCTAGCTAATCAGGAGCATCATGGTTTATTAATAATAATCATTAACTGTTCTCGTAATATTTACGATGCGGCTCACATTAACCGCCATATTGCGGTGTTATAGTTTTTGGCAATTGGACCAATAGGTCATTCAGATTAAAGTGTCGACATCTTGCTCCCTCTATCTTCATATCACTTCCTTTGTAATATATCCCTGACAAATAGCCCATTCACTCACTACATCGACAGAAAATAAATCTTATTTTCATAAAACCATTTGCTGCTCATAATGTTTCCCAACGACGCCAAAAAAAATCTAAAGGCGAAGGAAAAAATGAATCATGCAGTTTTAATCTGCATATTCAAGGAGCACCTGATAGCAGTGTGTAAATACTGACGTTTCTTCATATTAGAGGCGTAACTCATCGCTCAAACGCCGGATGAAATCTCAGTGAAAGCATATTTCTTAAAATAAGAAAATATGGATACAAACCAAAATGGAAGATATTAAATGAAAAAGTGTATTATCGCTCTGTCTGTATTAAGCCTGTTTACCGCTTCCTCTGTCTACGCTGCAGGTGGCACCGGTAAAGTCACCTTTACCGGTTCTATTATCGATGCGCCTTGCTCAATTGCACCGGGTTCTTTAGACCAAACTGTTCCACTGGGTGCCATTTCTAATGTGGCCCTGGCAGCCAACGGAAACACCGGTTCCTCCAGCGCTAAACCTTTCCATATTGAATTGGAAGATTGCGTCATCACCACACCAGGAACGAAAGATAAAGTCAGCGTCACCTTTACCGGAGCAGCCTCTCCACATGACGCTGATAGCCTGGCTCTGGTCGGTGGTGATGCCAGTGGTGCGTCTATCGTACTGACTGATGGCGATGGCGCTAAAGTTAAGCTGAACACCGCATCAACTGGCCAGACCGTCATCAACGGTAACAACACCCTGACCTTCGCTGCACGCGTTCAAGGCGGTGGTGCAGCAGCCACTATCGTACCTGGTACGTTCCAGGTGCCTGCTAACTTTGTACTGAACTACAACTAATCAATAACGCTTTTACTAACCTGCGGTGAGCCTGCCGCAGGTTTTTTCTCTCCACTATTCTGGAGTGCGCAAATGTTATTTAAGTCATTATCCTTACGATATTCGGCCGTCTATTTTTTACTTTTAGGTGTTTCGCTAATAACAAAAATATCATTTGCAAACACTGAAGGATTTGGCCGCGTGAATATGACTGGCTCAATAGTTGAAACTCCTTGCGCAATTGAAGTCGGCGATCGCGAGCAAACTCTTTTTATGGGAAATCATCCTGTCAGCAAAATCATTCGTGAAGGACAAGGACCAAAGAAAGAGTTTTCTATTCGCTTGTTTGGTTGCACCCTCACTCGATTAGACCCCAGTAAACCTGACTGGAAAAATTTTAAAGTCATGTTCGATGGTGAGGAGGATAAAGGCCATTTTAAAACCTCAGGTATGGCCAGCGGTGTCGCTTTAAGAATCAGTGACCATTTGGGCAACGTGGCATCACCGGGCGTACATCTGCCAGAAAGAGATCTCATGGCAGATAACATGCACCTTAAATACACCCTGAACTTAGTCGGCAACCAGGAAATATTACAAGCTGGCGATCACCAATTAACGATTCGATTCAGAATAGATTATAACTAATGAGGCTCGCGATCATGCTGTTATGCCTTCCGCGCCAAGCGGCTTCACTCTTTTGTCTTACCGCCATTGGGATACTCTTATTCATCGGAAAACTGACATCATCGATTGCAGCTAACGAGGTGCAGTTCAATACGGATGTTCTCGATCTTAAAGATCGTAGCAATATCGATCTCAGTCAGTTTTCACGTAAAGGTTTTATTCTACCCGGAACTTATTCTCTCTCTATAAACCTGAATGCGATCCCCCTTTCTGAGAGACAGATTCATTTCTATCCTTCCGAACAGGATGCCAATGAAACGGTTGCCTGTGTGACTCCCGAAATGTTGTCGCAATTTGGGATCAAGGAATCCTCTTTAGCCAAACTCACATGGTGGCGGGATGGACAATGCCTTGCGCTGGAGAGCATCCCAGGGATGGAGGCGCGTGGCGATTTAGGCAAATCGACGCTGTTCGTTAATATTCCGCAAGCTTACTTAGAGTACAGCAGCCCGTATTGGGATCCCCCCGCTCGCTGGGAAGAGGGGATTTCCGGCGCGCTATTTGATTACAACCTCAACCTGCAATCCCTGCAACAAAACGGCGCGGGTGGAGGAAGTGGCACCAATTTGTCAGGTAACGGCACCAGCGGTGCGAACTTCGACACCTGGCGATTGCGTGCAGACTGGCAAGCGCGCTACGACCGTCGCAGCGGCCAGAATCATGAGGCAGACACCCATAGCTGGGACTGGAGCCGTTTCTATGCCTATCGCGCGCTGAGTAAAATCGGCGCGAAGCTCAGTCTGGGCGAGGGTTATCTCAGCTCTTCCATTTTCGATAGCTTCCGCTATACCGGCTTAAGTCTGATCACCGACGACAATATGTTGCCACCGAACCTGCGCGGCTACGCCCCGGAAGTCAGTAGTGTGGCGAAAAGCAATGCGAAGATCATCATCAGCCAACAGGGCCGCATCATCAAAGAGGTGCAGGTCGCTGCCGGTCCCTACCGCGTTCAGGATCTAGATAGCGCCGTCTCCGGCAACCTTGATGTTCGCGTGGAAGAGCAGGATGGCAGTGTCACACAGTATCAGGTGAGCACCGCAACCATTCCCTATCTCACCCGCCCGGGCCAGATACGCTACAAAACGGCATTGGGAAAACCGACCGACTGGAAGCATCGTGTGGAAGGCCCCTTGTTTGCTGCCGGAGAGTTTTCCTGGGGGATTAGTAACGGCTGGTCGCTTTATGGCGGTGGAATGGGTGGCGAGGAATATAACGCGCTATCGATGGGGATTGGCCGAGATCTCCTGTCATTGGGCGCGCTGTCAACGGATGTCACGATGTCGCAGGCTAAAGCCCCGAATCAGGACGTCCAACGTGGCGGTTCTTATCGTCTGAGCTATGCCAAACGCTTCGAGGAGACAGGCAGCCAGGTCACTTTTGCCGGTTACCGTTTCTCTGATAGCGGCTATCGCTCAATGGCGGAATATCTTGATTCCCTGGACGGGGAAATCAGTGCTGGCCGCAGCAAAGAGATGTACACCATTTCGCTTAACCAGCAGTTTGAATCGCTGAACCTGACGGCGTATTTGAATTACAACCATCAGACCTACTGGAATCAAGCCGCTAACGATCGTTATGACTTATCACTCTCACGCTATTTCGATCTGGGTCGCTTCCGAAATCTCAGCCTGTCACTGACCGCCTATCGCAATAAATTTAATAACACTAACGATGACGGCATGTATATGTCGCTGTCATTGCCGTGGGGTGAGTCTGGCACAGTAAGTTACAACGGCTCCTATTCCAAAGGCGATAACCGCCAGAGTGCGAGTTATTACAGCCGGGTCGGCGCGTCAGATTCTTATCAAGTCAGCACCGGTGTTGCACGTCAGGGTGCCGATCTCAGTGGCTACTACACCCACAATGGCACCCTCGCGCAGATTAACAGCTCGGCGAGCTATCGCGAGGGGCAGTACAGTGCTCTGGGCGCTTCCATACAAGGTGGTGCCACACTGACCGCAGAAGGCGGCGCATTGCATCGCACTAATATTTTAGGAGGCACACGTATGCTGGTTGATACCGGTGGCGTGGCTGGTGTGCCAGTGGGAGCCTATGGCAATGCCATTTATACCAACCAATTTGGCAAAGCAGTGGTGAGTGATATCAGCAGCTACTACCGCAACAGTGTGCGCATTAATGTTGATAAGTTGGCGGATAACGTAGAAGCCCCGCAATCCGTTGCGCAAGGAACGCTGACAGAAGGGGCAATCGGCTATCGCGCATTCAACGTTATTTCTGGTGAGAAAGCGATGGCGGTCATACGCTTGGCCGATGGTTCTGCTCCGCCTTTCGGCGCCACCATTTTGAATATGAAAAACCAGGAAGCCGGTATCGTGAATGACGATGGCAACGTCTATCTCAGTGGAATTAATTCGGGTGAAACAATGGTGGTGCGCTGGAATAATGAAGAACAATGCAAAATATCGCTGCCTAAAAACCTGCCATCAAACATGATGAACAACATATTACTTCCATGCGAACTCATATCGCAGTTATAAAAAATATTTATCAACCAACTGACTCTGCAGGAAAATAATGAACAGAAAAAATATAATTTTCATCTTTACGGCAACCACTATAAGCCTGATCACTCATTCGGTCTCAGCGGCTATTTCACTCGACCGAACGCGGGTCATATTTCCTGGTTCAGAGAAATCAGTCAGTTTGACGGTCAGCAACCAAAATACTGAACTGCCTTATTTAGCTCAGGGTTGGCTTGAAGATGAACAAGGCGAAAAGCTCAATACCAGTAGTCCACTCACCGTGGTTCCGCCGGTACAGCGCATTGAACCCAAAGCTGAGAGCCAGGTAAAAGTGCAGGCACTGACGTCATCAGAATCCTTTAAGGCGTTGCCTCAGGATCGTGAATCGCTTTTTTATTTCAATCTGAGAGAGATTCCACCTAAAAGCGATAAACCTAACGTTTTGCAAATTGCTCTGCAAACGCGCATCAAACTATTTTATCGTCCGGCTTCATTAGCAGAGGCCGCGGCGGCACAGCATGCGTTGCCTTTTCAGGAAAAAATCACCCTCAGTAAAAGTGGCGATAAATATACCGTGATCAATCCAACGCCCTATTACATTACGCTAATTGGTGCCAGCGCCAAAAAAGAGGGTGATGTCATTAAAGGGTTTGATGCACTGATGATTTCGCCTAAAAACCAATCCGTATTGGGTGGCAGCGCAGCGTCGTTAGGGGCTACGCCAGTATTGGTCTACGTCAATGATTACGGCGGCCAGACAGCACTAACCTTTAAATGCAGCGGCAACGTTTGCAATGTCGATACCAGTAAGCGCGCAACGCCAAAATAATCAGGAAAGAAACTCATGCAAAAAATCGTCTTTATGGCGCGCCCGGCAGCGATTATCAGGAACCTGCAAGGCTCCGCGCTGCTGGCTGGCACACTGTTATTTTCCTCTATCGTACAGGCAGGATTCACTGATGGTCTGGTCGATGGCAATTACGGCGTTATCCGCGCGCACGGCACTTTGACCGAAAGTGCATGCCGGTTGGATATGCGGTCGGCCGACCAATCTGTATCTTTAGGCAATGTCGCCACAGCCGACTTACAGCGCCCCGGAGACAACGGCAATTTAGTCCCTATTGCCCTCTACTTACATGACTGCCTACGTACATCCTCTGCAAATCGCGATGTGAGAGGAAATCTTGTATGGAATGCCAGTCAACCTGCGGTTTCCTTCACCTTCACCGCAATTGAAGATGTTGTGAATCCTCAATTAATAAGAGCACAGGGCGTCGACGGGATGGGATTGCGCTTAAAAGATGCGCATCGCAATAACGTTATCCTTGGGCAAAAAGGGAAACCCTTATTATTAACACCGGCCAATAACGTTGTAATTTATTACATTGCAGCGGAGCGAACTCGTGACGAACTGCGCGCAGGCATTTATTCAGCCAATATGAACTTCAGGTTGAATTATGATTAGTCTGCGATCAGGAAATAGAGTCTGTGCAAAAGTTCTCTGGTGCGCTTTAGCTGTTTATTATGGGCTACTGACACTGTCGAATTCCGCACTGGCATTCTCGACGACCGCTACGGTAAAAGTCAAAGTCTTAGCGCCGCCTTGCATCGTCAATGGAAATCGAGATATTCCAATTGATTTTGGTAACGATATTATTGTCTCACGCATTGATAGCCGCATTTATGAGCGCCCTATACCCTATGTACTTGACTGTTCTGCAGGCACATCGAAGGCTCTCAAAATGCAAATTTTAGGAGGCGGTGCTTCTTTTGATACGACTGTATTGGGTACCAGCAAAACCAACCTTGCTATTGAATTAAAAAGTAACGGAACAAAGATGGCAGTAAATAGCTGGCATAATTTTACCGACCCTGCACGACCGTCATTAAGTGCGGTTCTGATTAAAAATAGAAGTGGTGCCGTCACTGGCGGAAGCTTCACGGCGACCTCAACGTTGCTGGTTGATTATCAATAAGAAGATGAGATGAATAAAATAAAACATCCCAACAGAAGGCAGATAACTTCATTTTTATGCTTATTAATGATTTCTCCATTGGCGCAAGCAACAAATGTCAACTTCAGAGGAACCCTCGTGGAGTCTATTCCCTGTGAGATTAATAGAGGAGGACTCATTGAAATAGACTTCGACACCGTAATTATTCGCGGTATCGATGGTAATAAATATCGTCAACCGGTGCCTTACACGGTAACTTGCTCAGGAACCGGGAGTGTACGTTTAGCTGTTCAGGGAACTGCAGCAAGCTTTGATAATACTGCGATAATCACCAATAAAAGTGGTTTGGGCATCAGGGTTGAGCAAAATGGAACCCCGTTGCGTATTAATCAATTGATTTCAATCAACCTGTTACGACCACCGACTTTGACTGTCGTCCCTGTTGCTAATCCGGCCTCCTTACCCACAGCAGGCCCTTTTACGTCACAGGCGACCATCATCGCTGATTATCAATAGGGCAAGTTATGAAGCGAATCATTACATTGTTAATTATCCTATGCACACCAGGCTTTGGAGTGATGCTTCCTGCACGAGCCTTCGCTGCAGAAAATCTAATTATGCGTGGGACGCTGGTTGATACACCCTGCTTCATACGTCCGGGGGATGAATTAATTAAGCTAGATTTTGAGGAGGTTATCGATAAATTTCTTTATCGGTATACACGCACACCCAGCAGATCTTTAAAGATTCATCTAGAAGACTGTGACATCAGTGTCTTTAAAGAAGTTGAAGTGACCTTTCAAGGCACAGAAAATGCCTCTTTGCCGGGGTTGTTGCGCCTCGATCCGGGAAGTGCGGCCAGTGGAGTCGCAATCGGTATTGAAAGCATTGACGGTTCAGCGTTAAGAATTAATAAAGCTGCACCTGCAAAAAAATTGCAGGCTGGCGATATGGTGTTGGCATTTCAGGCCTATGTGCAGGGGGAACCTAATGCGATTCTTAACAAACGAATTGGGCACGGACAATTTACTGCCACGGCAACATTCGTGTTGAATTACCTCTAAATCAGAAACCTGTAACGTCTGCTTTACTTATCACTAAACGGGCAGACGTTGCACTCCATTGGCTAACCTCACATCTCGCGCTAGATTCAACGTCTTTCCCTTACTGCTGAGGTAGTTAATGCACAGTCTTTTCGTTTACGGCACGCTCGGTCCAGGCCGTCCTAATGCGCATATCATGGAAAATATTGGCGGAAGCTGGCAGCAAGGTTATGTGCTGGGCAATCTGCGCGAAGCGGGTTGGGGCGCAGCGATGGGTTTTCCTGGTATTGAACTCTCTGCCGAAGGCACACAGGTCAGCGGCTTTGTCTTCAGCTCGGAAAATCTTCCGGCAAACTGGTCGATGCTTGATGAGTTTGAGGGCGAAGGCTATCAGCGTGTGCCAGTTGAAGTGGTGCTGCAAGATGGCAGCACCCTGATGTCAGAAATCTACGCGCTAAAATGACCTAAGCGCTATTTCCAGCCGATCCAGCGCGCAGAGAATGCCATAGCTGCGCGCCTGCTGATCATCCGGCAACGGTAACCAAATATCAGCCTGACTCGCCAGATCCAGCTTCGTTGGACAAACGGCAATAACCGGCGTTTTTTGGATATGAGCATGATGCACCGCGCTGAGCACGCTGCTGTTCACCACATCCGGCGCGAGGATCAGCAGTAAATCATCCGGCTGTAATCGGCTCAGCGTCATACGCAGCAGGTTATCGTCCTGAATCCATGCCAGCGCCAGACCTGTCGCCGTCAATCGCTGGTGTACTTCGGCCACCAGCGGCGTGGTCTGCCCTGCCGCACCAATCAACAGCACGCTGCGAGCTTTAAGTAGCATTCGCGCCGCCCGCTCCCAGGTTGCGGTTTCAGCCAATAACCACTGCTGGGATAACGCCTGATGAATCTCCTCCAGCTGCGGAATACCCTGCGCGGTTGGGGTTGAAGGCACAGAACTGGCACGCGCCAGCCGCATACGCAATTCGCGAATATCTTCACAACCCACAGAACGGGCAAAACGGGTAATGGTGGCAGCACTGACTTCGGCGCGCCCGGCTAATTGCTCGATCGTAGCCGATGCGGCAAACGCGATGTCGTTAAGGATCGCCAACGCCACACGATTTTCCTGCTGGCTCAGCGATGGCTGGCGCTGCCGGATGACATCGATAAATGCCCCTTCCTGCTGTCCTGCTTTGCGCACCTGATGCAGGAAATCATCCAGATCGCGACAGCCCGCTGAAGCGGCAAAACGGTGCAACACATCCGTGCTGACGCCAGCCTGCTTAGCCAGACTCTCCATGGTGGCCTGAGTGCTGACATGCAGGTTTTCCAGAATAAAACGCGCCAGCTTAGATTCCGGCGCATCCGCGCGTGCCGACTGCTGCCGCAGTTGCCAGACAATATCCATCCGCTCACCACATCCTCTCGTTGCGAACGCCCATCATGCATGAAAATATTTTTCAGTGTGAGTTTTTTTTCAGCGATTCAGCGCTAGCAACGTCAAAACCCGCTTATGTTAACGATAAATTACAGCACCGATCACAGTCATGAAAAATATTTTCACAAACAATCAAACAATAACCAATTGATTTAAAATGTGTAATTATCCATTCATCAGAAAATCGTCTGTCCGGAGGGTATTTACACCGTCTCCAACACAGGTCTTTAATGGCCCCGACAAATCACAGGAGGAAATCATATGCGTATCGTACTTTGCTGTGCTGCAGGGATGTCCACCAGCATGCTGGTCAACAAAATGCAGAGCGCTGCTCAGGGGCGCGGGCTGACCATTGATATTAAAGCGGTGCCGGTAGCGGAATTCGAACGCATCCTGCCGGATGCCGACGTGGTGCTGCTCGGCCCGCAAGTGAAGTTTGAAGCCGCCCGCCTGACTGCCATCGCCGAACCACAGGGCAAAGCTGTCGCCGTCATCGACATGATGGATTACGGCATGATGCGTGGCGAACAGGTGCTGGATACCGCCCTGGCGTTGCACACCTCGTAATACCTCCGTTTTACCCAAACTGACCGAAAGAAACACGGCCTTATGCTGTGGGGGATTCTGCATGTCCGAAGAAGTGGTTATCGAGTTTGAAGAACAGATCATGCTGCTGCTGGTGCAGGCCGGTGCCGCTCGTAGCGCGGCACTCAGCGCCCTGCGATTGGCGCGTGAGGGCCAGTTTGCTGCTGCCGAGCAACAGCTCATGGCGGCCAAAGAGAGCGTCAACGGCGCACACCAACAGCAGACGGCGTTGATCAGTCTCGATGAAGGCAGCGGCAAACTGCCCGTCACCCTGATTTTGGTACATGCCCAGGATCACCTGATGAACGCCATGCTGGTGCAGGATCTGGCGGGTGAAATCATTGAACTCTACCGCCGCACTGCGGCAGGAGGAACCGATGCTTAAGATGGCAATTATTGGTGGTGGCAGCAGCTATTCACCGGAGCTGGTCGAAGGAATCATCAACCGTTACGCGCAGTTGCCGGTGACTGAACTGGCCCTGGTGGATGTGGAATCGGGTCGTGAGAAAGTGAATGTCATTGCCGATCTCACCCGCCGTATGCTGCAGCAGAATGGCTTAGAACAGGTCAAAGTCAGCGTGCACTTTGAGCTGGATGATGCCATCCGTGGTGCCCGCTTCGTGCTAACCCAACTACGTGTCGGCCAACTGGCGGCACGCGCAGCTGATGAACGCCTTGGCCTGAAATATGGACGACTCGGCCAGGAAACCACCGGCGTCGGCGGTTTTGCCAAAGCGCTGCGCACCATTCCGGTGATGCTGAACGTGGCGCGTAAAGTGGAAGAACTGGCGCCCGATGCCTTCATCATCAACTTCACCAATCCCGCCGGCATCGTCACCGAATCCGTCTCACGCTACACCAATGCCAAAATCATCGGGCTGTGTAACGTGCCGGTGAATATGCATCATATGATTGCTGGCATGCTCAACGCACCATGGGATGATGTGCAGCTGCGCTTTGCCGGGCTCAATCATCTGGTGTGGGTGCATCAGGTGACCTGCCGTGGCGAGGATGTGACTACGCAGGTGATTGAACAGTTGTGCGACGGCCAGTCGCTAACCATGAACAACATCAAAGATATGCCATGGTCACCGCAGTTCCTGCGTGCGCTCAACGCCATTCCCTGTCCGTATCATCGCTACTACTGGCAGACGCCGCAGATGCTGGCTGAAGAACAGGAGAAAGCTAAAAACGGTCATGAAGGCACCCGCGCTGAGCAAGTGATGAAGGTTGAAGCGGAGCTGTTCGCGCTGTATGCCGATCCGCATCTGGCCCACAAACCGGAGCAACTGAGTTTCCGTGGCGGCGCTTATTACTCTGAAGTGGCGGTTGAGCTGATCAGCGCGATTCACAACAATAGCGGCAAGAATCTGGTGGTGAACTGCCGCAATAACGGCGCGATTCACGGCCTGCCCGATGACGCGGTGGTGGAAGTGAACTGCCTGGTGGATGCCCAGGGCGCGCACCCGTTGGTGTTCGGTGAGTTGCCGCCGTTGATGAACGGCCTGACACAGCAGATTAAAGCTTTCGAACGCTTAACCATCGAAGCGGCGGTACATGGCGATCGTAATCAGGCATTGCTGGCGCTGTTGGGCAATCCGCTGGTCGGCGATGTCGCGACAGCGGAAGCCCTGCTGGAAGAAGTGTTAACGCTGAACAAGCCATGGTTGCCGCAGTTCTCATCGGCTCAATAGCGCCGTAGCGGTGCAATCGCGTGAATGCGGCTCCAGATATGCCCGATAAACCGTGCCGCTGCGCAATTGAGGGCATCTGGCAATGTAAGGTCACCTGCACCAACGCTCGCAGCGCGAATTATCCGCCGATAGCGTTGGTGCAATTGGACCGCTTATTATCATTTTGTTGCGCCATTGAGCCTGAGGAGGCCCTGTGTCCAACCGTACTCTTATTGAACGTTATGTGTTGCCCGCAGCGCTGAAAGTCGCCGGACAAAAGCATGTGCTCTCGGTGCGTGACGGCATCATTCTCAACATGCCGTTTATGCTGATTGGCAGTTTCTTCCTGATCTTCGCTTACCTGCCAATTCCGGCGTGGGGCCATTTGATGGCGGATCTGTTTGGTGATACCTGGCGCAACAAACTGCTCTATCCGGTGCGCGCCACCTACGACATCATGGCGCTGATCTCCAGCTTCGGCATCGCCTATCGTCTGGCGGAGAAGTACCGCACGCTGGATCCGCTCACCAGCGGCGCCATGGCGTTAGTGGCTTTTGTGATGACCATTCCGCAGCAGACCCTGTTTGCCCCAGTCGAAAATGCACCCGCACAGCTGGTGACGGGCGTCCTGCCGATCTCGATGATTGGCAGCCAGGGCTTGTTCGTGGCCATTGTGATTGCGCTGATGTCGACGGAGATTTATCGCTTCGTCCATAGCCGCAATCTGGTAATCAAGATGCCGGAAGGCGTGCCCCCTGCAGTGGCAAAATCCTTCCTCGCACTGGTGCCCGGCTTCTGCGTGCTGGCGGTGGTGCTGATCATCCGTCTGGCAGTAGAAGCCTCGCCGTTTGGCGACATCAACAACCTGATCGCCACCGTGATTGGATTGCCGATGCACCACGTCGGCGGCACGTTGCCGGGCATGATCTTCTCGGTGCTACTGATTGGCATTCTCTGGACGCTGGGATTGCACGGCGATGCCATTGTGCTGGTGTTTATTCAGCCGGTCTGGCTCTCCAACATGAGTGAAAACCTCGAAGCGTTCCAGCATAACCAGCCGATCCCGCACATCTTCACGCAGCAGTTTTATGATCTGTGGATAGCGCCTGGCGGTACTGGTGCCTTGCTGGGTCTGGTGATCTTTATGCTGATCCGCTCTCGCAGCCGCCAGATGAAACAGCTGGGTAAAATTGCCGGACCCGCCGCGCTGTTCAACATCAGCGAGCCATTGGTGTTTGGCATTCCGCTGGTGATGAACCCGTACCTGTTCCTGCCGTTTATTCTCACCCCGGTGGTGCTGGTGATTGTCTCCTGGGCGGCCATGACCACCGGACTGGTTGCCCCGCCAGCCGG
The DNA here is from genome assembly GCF_016625195.1 of Erwinia sp. S63. Classification (GTDB taxonomy): domain Bacteria; phylum Pseudomonadota; class Gammaproteobacteria; order Enterobacterales; family Enterobacteriaceae; genus Pantoea. The sequence continues at coordinate 10,724 of NZ_JACVUP010000016.1, read as the reverse complement.
CATCGCCCTGCCGTTTACCACGCCAATATTTGTCAGCGGGTATCTGGCAACCGGCGGGCACATTTCAGGCACCGTGTTACAGGTGATCAATCTGGCGATCTCGATGGTGATCTACTACCCGTTCTTCCGCATCTGGGATCGTTTGAAGCATCGCGAAGAGCAGCAAAGCGAGCAGCAGGCTCAGGCTGTGACAGGAAGTGCAGTGGTTTCATAGTTCTCGGTAATCCCATGCGTGGCAATCATTATGCACGGCGGCCCTGCAAAAGAGTTTCAACGCTTTTGCAGGGCCGTTGTGCATCAACACCGCCGATCATTCTTCCATTTTCCGCAATAATGACTTCGCAAATCCGGCTATTCTGCCGCGCCACAGGCTGTGCCAACCTTTAGACAGGGTTCGGGATCATCCCGGCCACCACTAAAGGACACTGATGATGAAACTCTACCACTTCCCTCTTTCTGGCCATGCGCACCGTGCTCGTCTGTTCCTGTCCCTGCTCGACCTGCCGCACGAGGTAATTGATGTGGACCTCGCTAACGGCGAGCACAAATCCCCGGCGTTTCTCGCCATCAACCCGTTCGGTCAGGTGCCGGTGTTGGAAGATGACGGCGTGTATATCTCCGACTCCAACGCCATTCTGGTTTATCTGGCGAAAAAATCAGGCCGCAGTGAGTGGCTGCCCGAAGATGCGCTGGGTGCGGCGCAGGTGCAGCGCTGGTTATCTGTCGCGGCAGGTGAACTGGCTTACGGCCCCTGCGCGGCACGCTTGATTACCGTATTTGGCCGCTCGTTCAACCCTGACGAAGTGATCGCCCGTGCGCACACCATTTTAGCGCTGATGGATCAACATCTGACCGGGCGTGAATGGCTGGTCGGCGATCGCCCAACTATCGCGGACATCGCGCAGTACAGCTACCTGATCGGCGCGCCAGAAGGCAATGTGGATCTCTCTGGCTATCCGGCGGTCAATGCGCTGTTACGCCGTATTGAAGCGTTGCCGGGCTTTGTTCCCTTCCCGCAAACCGCTGCCGGTCTGCGCAGCATCGCGTGAGATAACCATCATGGGCGAGAAACTTCCGGTATGGCATGCAGGTGAAATAGCCCTGCAACAACAGGCGGGCGTAGCCGAACGCATGGCGGAAGTCGGCCAGCGTGTGATTCGCGACTTCATGCCCGATCAGCATCGTGACTTCTACGCACAGCTACCGTTTATCGTAGTGGGCAGCGTGGATGCGCAAGGCGATGCCTGGGCCACGCTGCTGGAAGGCCAGCCCGGTTTTGTCTTCTCGCCCAATGCCACCACGCTGGATATTGCCGCCCAGCCCGATCCTCGCGATCCCGCTGCTGCCGGGTTCACTGACGGCGCACCGGTTGGCCTGCTCGGCATTGAGTTGCACACCCGTCGCCGCAACCGCATGAATGGCGTGCTAAGCGCGATTGGTGGCGGCTTTCGGGTACAGGTGGAGCAGAGTTTCGGCAACTGCCCGCGCTATATTCAGCTGCGCGATTTCCGCTTTGATCGTTCGCCTCATGAGCCTGCTATTGGTGAGGTTGAAGAGTTGAGCACGCTCGATGAGGCAGCCCGCACCACCATCGCCACCGCCGATACGTTTTACGTTGCGACTTATGCCGAGCATCAGGTTGATGCCTCGCATCGCGGCGGCAAACCCGGTTTTGTGCGTGTGGATGACGATGGCCTGCTGACCATTCCCGATTTTAACGGCAACCTGTTTTTCTCTACCCTCGGCAACATCCACCAGAACGGGAAAGCCGGGTTGCTGTTTGTCGATTACCGCAGCGGCGATACGCTGCAGATGACCGGCGATGCCAGCGTGATCCTCGACTCGCCGGAGATCGCTGCATTTCAGGGCGCCGAACGGCTGTGGACATTCCGCGCCCGCCGCATCGTGCGTCGTCATGCCACCCTCGCCTTGCGCTGGGAAACGGAACCGGAAGGTATCTCACCGGCATCAGAAATGACCGGAGACTGGCAATCGGCTGCCGAACGCCTGCGCGCTAACGAACTGGCACAACGCTGGCGGCCATTTAAGGTGACGAAGATTGTCGATGAGAGCGCGTCGATTCGCTCGTTTCATCTGATGCCAGATGATGGCGCCGGTTTGCTGCCGCATCAGGCAGGACAGCACTTGCCGATTCGCGTGCAGTTGCCTGGTACAGACAAACCGTTGATTCGTCACTACACCCTGTCGGTTGCGCCGTCGGACGGCTTTTACCGCATCAGCGTCAAGCGCGATGGCGTGGTCTCGTGCTATCTGCACGATCATCTACAGATTGGCGACAGTCTTGAAACGCGAGCGCCAGCCGGTGATTTCACTATCAATGCGCAAGAGACACGCCCAGCGGTGTTGATGGCGGCGGGTGTCGGCATCACCCCGATGCTGGCGATGCTGCGCCATCTGGTTTATGAAGGACGCCGCAAACAGCGCATGCGCCCGACCTACTTTTTCCAGTCCGCGCGCAACAAAGCGGAACGCCCTTTTGTACGAGAACTGGATGCGTTGCTGGCGGCCTCACAGGGCGCATGCAAAATGGTGCGCGTGTTGAGCCAGCCAGAGGATGCAGAACCGGGATTCGATTACGATGTCGCAGGACGCATCGATATGTCGCTGCTTTCCAAGGTGCTGCCCTTTAACGACTACGACTTTTACCTGTGTGGCCCGCCGCAATTTACTCAGGCGTTATATGACGGGCTGCGCAGCTACAACATCGCGGATAGCCGTATTCACGCCGAAGCCTTTGGTCCGTCCTCATTGCAGCGCCGCATGGATGTGCAGCAAACAGAACAAACCTTACTTCCGATTTCGACGCAATCCATACCCGTGATGTTCATGAACTCGGCCAAAGAGGCGCGCTGGACGCCGAATAGCGGATCGCTGCTGGAACTGGCCGAAGCACGCGGTCTTAGCCCGGAGTACAGCTGTCGTGAAGGACATTGCGGATCGTGCAAAACGCGGATTCTAAAGGGAGCGGTAAGCTACCCGACTGCGCCGAGTGCCAGCGTGGCAGAGGGGGAGATATTAATCTGCTGCGCGCAGCCGGCACAGCAGAATGGCGATATCGAGCCGATTCAGCTCGAGTTATAACGCGGGATTGTCGTTCAGATATAGCGTGAGGACGTTACACGAAAAGGAGTGCAAACCTGCGTTTATGCAGCAATATTTTTAAGCTCAATCATCGAGGACTTGCAGAAAATGCAGGTCGCACCGTGAGGATTTTTGGGGCTGACATCAAATACTGACTTACGGTATTGAGAGCCCTGACACTGAGGACATCTCATAAAATAGGTGAACAAATTAATATTAGAGACCTGTAACATTGATTGCTGAAGGGCCTTTCGGTCCATCTTGTACGGAGAATTCAACATGCTGACCCTCTTCAAGGGAGCGGAAATCACTACCGGTGATAGCAGAGAAATGTACGAAGACATCTTTGCTGCCATTTTCAGGGGTAATAAAACCGAAACCTTTTTCAGAATTAAACCACTTTACAGTACCGAGAATTTTATTAGACATAATTAATACCTTTTCTTTTTTGCCGTGAGGCTGAGTAAACTGAATCGCAGAGAAAAATCAGGACTGAGATAAAACTCAAAGAGAAAGGGCTTGTTTTCGGCACTGACGTAGATGAGAGATAAACTGTGAACTAACTTTGAAACTGTCTGCATATCAGACTGAGGTTCATTTACGCATGTCTAATGCAACATTGCAAGATAAAAGAACAATAAACTTTCTATCCTTGTGATTAACACTCTCAATATTTAATAAAAAGCATTTAAAACAACACGATGTAATTTTATCTTTCAGATTTTTCAGGGGTTTTAGAGCTGTTGCGGCCAGTTAACTGGCATGACTGGCCACTGTTCATCAATGCAGACTATTTATCTACTGGCCCACAACCGCCAATAATTTTCGAGATGGATACAGCCGGATGAAGCAGATAATCGTAATCACAGTTCTTTTCTTTGTTGTACACGCTTCCAGTACACCCAGACAGCAGAGCCACTACCGCAGCGGCAATTGAAAACTTAATGAGCTTATTCATAATAACGCGTCCATTTGTTAAAAGTGTTTTTAAGAAATTGAATTGCTGTTCTCATGCATTTGAAAATCAAGAAATCACTGAGAATAGCAAGCAACAGAACATAAGAACCTTACAGCGCTTATGCGATAAATTATTAATTAAACACATAACTAAAGACAACATTACAAATTATCTGTTCATTATCATTTTTAGATTAAATTTTTGTAGTGAAAACCTGACGGGATTTATTAATGTAAGGATTCCCTTTGGATTGACAACCTGAATTATCAGTTAAAGAGTTAATTACCACTTTAGGCAAACGACTACGAAAATGCTTAATTGACTCCTTTGGTTATTCAAGAAACACCAGCATCCAGACGGAATATAGCCCTAAGACGATCATATAATGTGGGCGACTACGCAAAATTGAAAACACAGCATTATTATTACTGGCCCTGAAAATTCACCATATGTAACATAATCCACAGTTTTCACATGATCGTTAATTAGGGACAGGCAATGGCACTCCAGGGAAAGTTGATTCTTAACGGTGCAGATTATGCACCGTTAAATATTTACGGCGTAGGGATTTTCATGGCGTTTTCTGGCAATGGCGTTTATCGAAATCGAGGCGGTTGCGGCGCAGTTGTCGGTGACGGTCCATTACCACCTGGGAAATACTGGGTTGTCGATCGCGGTGCGGGTGGCTTCTTTGGTAAGAGAAAAGCGGAAATACTAGACGCCTGGAACAAGTACGCAAAAGGCGTAGCCTTTGGCCGACGTGAATGGTTTGCACTCTACCGGGAGGACGCAGCCATTGATGATGAAACATGGTATGAGGGTGTACGGCGCGAATTATTCAGGCTTCATCCAGGAACCATATCAGAAGGCTGCATCACCATTCCTCATAACTCCGATTATGCACGTATCCGCCAGGCGTTTATGAATACTTCAATGGTATCCGTACCAAGTAAGCCTTCGCTTATGGCTCGAGGAATAATTGAGGTCGTGGCCAATGGCTCAAGTACTTGCCCGTAGAATCGCAAAATGCGTTTTCTTTATACTATTATCGCTTGCTGTTGGCAGATCGATCGGTAGCGCTGAAACGTATATCTCTCAGGATTTCGCCCAAAAAGTCGCCGTATTTATTAGCGGCGAATCCAATATTGAAACCCTCTACGATGCCTATTTCTACATTGATTTTTCCATTGTGATGTCCATCACTACAGCTGTTTACGTAACAATCGCGAAGTTAATAAAAAAAACAAGGAGCAAGTAAAATGCCAATCCCTCCGTATATGTGGCTAAAAGACGATGGTGGAGCAGATATAAGAGGATCTGTCGATGTTCAGGATCGTGAAGGCAGCATTGAAATTATCGGAATGAGCCACGGCATTAACCTGCCGGTGGATGGATCAAACGGTAGAATTACCGGCACACGTCAGCATTCATCAATGATGATTGAGAAAGAAGTGGATAGCTCCACGCCTTATTTGTATAAAGCTGCTGCAACCGGACAGACGCTAAAAAGCGCTGAACTTCGCTTCTATAATATTAGTGATGCGGGCCAGGAGGTATGTTATTACACAGTACTGATGGAAAATGTAAAAGTCACAGGTGTTAACTGCGGCGTGGCCAACGTGAAACTAGCGGGTAATGACAAACTAAATCATACGGAAAGCGTCAGTCTGCAGTATGAGAAAATCACCTGGCGCATTGTGGATGGCAACATTCAATACGCCGATGCGTGGAACGAACGTCCTACAGCTTAACGCTGGTTTTGCGTGCGCAGTCGCTGGGCTACGGGAATGTCCGTATCAACTGCGGGATGAGTAGATGCCTTTTACGGAGAAAGAAAATCATTAGTCCGGCGGGCAATCCACCGCATATCCGATTTGGTCTGTAAGGCGCACGCCCTCCGTCAAAACCGCGCCGGAGCTTCAACTATCGGAGTAACGAATACACCATCGGTCTGCGTGCAGGCCCTAAGCGCTGGCCATTGCTGGCGCTTTTTTATTTTCATCTCCGCAAAGTTACTTTATCGCTGACATCCGCTTTTAGCTGCAGGACGCTTGAAAGGCATTATTGTAGTTGTCTCAACAACCAGCCGATGTTTCAGCAACCTGAGAGAAACGCTTACGCTGTTGCCATCTAAAACTTCATGACCTGAGATAGGCACTGCTTCTGCAGGGGTCGATCCGCTCAACCTCTTAATGCGGATGTCACCTGTGTGATGAGGTTTTTTGTACTGGCCAGCCAGCGCGGCATAGCTATCCGCGCTTCCTGACGGAAAGCATTTATTCGTCAGGGATGAATGTTTCTCCGTCACTATTTCCCACTCTTGGAGTAAACATCATGACTGCTACCACTACTAACAACGCCAACACGGCTTCTAACAAACCTGAATAATTCAATCTCAACATTAAGGGCCTAGGTTATCTGAGCAACATTCGCAGAATTGAAACCCTCAATGGTGGTTTTATCAGCGTGGTGATTAATGCACTGAGCGGCCCCACTGACAACCCTACCTATGTGCGCTTTGATGCGACTGTCGCCGTAAGGAAGCTACGGACCTTATAAGCCGCTGCTAGAAAGCCGTAGACGAGGATCAGAAAGTACTGCTTGGGTTTACTCTCAGCAACCTGACGTCTGACATTTTCACGCTCAACAAAGGTGATCATGCGGGCGAACAACGGGTTAGCCTGAAAGCCAGACTGATTAAGGTTGATTGGATCAAGATTGGTCAGGTGATGGTTTATAAAACAGATAAGTTAGAACCTTCCTTACCTCATGAGAGAAAAACGGAGAAAACATACTCCGCCGACTCTTTTTAATGATTTAGCCCCAGTATCTTGGGGCAAAATCATTAAGATCTCTCGCTTCATGATGTTTTAAAATCAACATTACTCTTAGAGAATAATATTATACTAACATTCTTGATAGCCCGAGATACTGAAACATAAAAAATGCGCCTTGCCATTTCTAACTTCTCATTTAAAGTCACATTCAAATTTGATGATAGAAGCTCAGAGAAAATATTTTTATCATGTAACATTGAATCCTCTAGAAAAATAAGAACATTATCGAACTCGAGCCCCTTAGATGAGTGACATGTCAAATAATTAATACCAGATCGTTCCTCCCTTCCATACAAATAATCCATCCAGTTTAGAAATTCACAAATATTTATTTTAAGAAGTTCAGATAAAAAAACAGAACAATCATCAACATGCTTAAAACCTGATAACTCTAAAATTGTCAACTCAATGCTAGAGTCAGGAATGACTAATTCATGCGGAAATAAAGATTCTATTATTTCTTTAGCTCCACGTGAAAGTTTTCCATTGTGATTCTTTTGGGTATTATCAACATACTCAAACAAAGAACAATCTGAATGCTTCTGAAAAAATGAAATAGCTTCTCGAACCTCTTTCAGACTATATTGCCCTTTGGTTATCACTGGGAATAACTCACTTAAGGATAAGCTTTTATTCCTAACGATAAAAAACAGAGGAAATAAAATATTATGGAGGGTTATAGCCAGCCTACCAGCCTTCTTAATCTCTCGAACTACAAATTCCTCGTTAACCTTATTATGATAAGAGGGATTCTCTGCTATATAAATATTTGAAACCAAGTTGTAAATGTTATCAAAATTGCATAAGGTGGCGAGCATTTTATTTTTAAGAACAAGGCATGCAAATGAATTCTCTTCTGATGAATTCCATTCACGCTCGTGCTCATCAATTATCCCCCTGATTATTGACCGTTCATTGCATTCTTCAGGCAATCGTTGAAACTTAACCACACCACCTTGTTTGTTTTTATAAATGGAGGTTTGAATAATAGGTTGATGATCACCTCTTATCTTATTAATACTATTTATCACTTCCTCAAAAGATCTTCTATTAAAATCTTTGTTTATCAAATTTAAGTTTGCGTAAAATGGATCTTTAATTATTTTTTTGGAAAAAATAGTTTGCATCGGATCGCCAAAAAAACCCAAGACAAATATATTGTTTGTTTTTTTAGCATATTTATATATCTCATGAAAAAAATCTATTATATCTGGATTTGTATCTTGGCATTCATCTATAAAGATATAGGGATATGCGTCAATTACCAGTCGGGACAACCCCTTATTTTTCAATAATAATATCTTTGCATATTTAAGCAATGTATCATGCCCAATAACATTTCTATGAAGTATTTCAATATTCTTATTGGTGTTATAAATTACATTTTTATATTTAGGATCACCATTCTTGATGGATATTAAACAATCTTGATAATTTTCAACAGTCATTAGCATTTTTATTACATCGTAAACATCCTGTTTGTTGGACTTGATCGCTTTCAATGTATCCGTACCCATCACAGATTCTAAATAACTCCAATATGGCCCTGCAGCACCAAACGCAACTTCATAGTAATTAATTTTATCATCGCGAATCTTTTCAATCGCAATTTCTAAATCCTCAACGGGAATGCACCTGATTTTTTTATAGGCTTTAGATAAACCCAGATCCTCAAAAACTAGGTATTTAAGTCTATTTATTTCATCTGTTAAAAATGAAACATGAGTATCAATTAGTTCTTTGTTATAATTTTTAAGCAAATCCCAAATAAAATAATGAATCGTTGATATATGATAAAAATCCGAGGAAGGCAGACGTTCAATAATTTCATTGGTAGCATTGTTAGTGTATGTTATACAAAGTATTTTTCTAGAGGTATGATTTTTCCTTATAAAATCTAATTTACCTGAATATTTAATAGCTTTAACTAAAGCGTATGTTTTACCTGCTCCCGCACCAGACTGGAAATAAAACGACTCGTCATCATTAATTGAATCGTATATCATTTCAATTATCCCATTTTCTATCTTTTCTTTTACTTCATCTAATTCATACATATTCACCACCTCTAGTTTTACGCTTTTGACTTACGAGCCAAGATAGTCCATTTAATATGTATGACGGTAATATTGGTTTAATATCCTCACTAGTTATTAATTCATAAATGATTGCATTGGCAAATGCACTTTTACTGTCTGATAGTTTTTTTTGTATTTTAAATGAATTCATAGCAAGGATATGATAATTTTCTTTTTTATCTGAAATAATTTCTAGGTAGTCTTCCCCAACAATTTTTATTAAAACGCCTCTTAATAATTCATTCCTATAATTGCTAAGAATGAACGCCTCTTCAAATGAAGTGGCATAATAGTACATGTTATTTTTGTCAGGTAATTCAATAGGTGTTCTTTCTGACTGGTAAGCAAGGTATATATTATCTGATATGTAGCGTTCAGGGAATTCTGATACTTTCTTGCTTCCTAAGAAATGATTTAAAGTTGAATTGGTCGTTTCGATTGAACTATCTAAAACCTCCATTTGTGGGAAGTGTTCAGTGGTGACCTCCGAACCATCAGAGTTAATTATCACCTTTTTGAAAAGAGTACTATCCCTTTTGAAATCTATGTCAGTTATTATCAATGTTGGGATGTTTATTTTTTTAAGAAGGTTTGAATAAACTTTACCGTGAGCACCATCAATTCTGAATACTGAAAAATTACCTCTACTTAAGCTAGCATCTTTATCAATATAATAATTTATGACACGCTCTTCAGTTATTCCTTCGACTAAAATTATTGCATCAGAAAAGAAAAGCTCAGGGACTTGGTGTTTAACATGTTTTTTTATAAATTTGAAATAATCAAATTCTTTACCACCTTCGCAAAGATCATTATCGTTCAAAATTACACTTTCGCTATTTCCTTTAAAGCTATTGATGTAATTAATTTCATTAAATGTCCCACTTCCATGAATAATACTATTTAATATGTGCGAGGAGTGAGTGGTAACAACAATTTGACTTTTAATTGAGCTAATATCTTTAGCGTTTAAGCCTAATATTTTTATTAAAGCATCTTCAATATGACGAATGAAATTAACTTGCATTTGAGGATGCATAAAGACCTCAGGCTCCTCTATGCATAAAAGCTGGACTTTTAGTTGTTTTTCTTCATGTAAGCTTCGATTTGAATAATCAATTATTTCACTAATTATATTTATAAGGTTTGCATATCCTAATCCGAATTGTCCTTCAGGAATTAAATTCTCGCCGTCTCGATGCTCATATGTTATGAGATCTCCCATTAATTTATCAAAAGTCAAGTTGGCTCTTAATTCTATACCTAAGCTCTCATCTAGTATAATTGTGTTCAAAACTGACTCAACATTGACTTGATGACTTACTTTTATTTTTTCTGTAAGGCTGTGGTTATTCCCGTCAACTAGATGCAAAATACTCTTTAAATCATCTTTATTTTTTTCATACATGAATTTTATAATGCGATTAAAGGATTTTGCCAACAACCTTTGGTCATGTATGTTATTTGCAACCTTTATGACTTTAAGGTCGATAAGATTTTTTACTTTGGCCTTTTCAATTACTTTATTATCTATATTCTTAATGACTCGTTTGAACTCCGTCTCTGATATTAAACCTAAAAAACGTCTAAAAACTTCATTATCACTATAACCATTTTCTTTCTTTTCTTTAATTAAATAATTTACTTCGTCCTGAAAACCTTCTTCATCTTTAATTTTAAATCTTATAATAATAAATGCTGTTGTATCTGTTGTATCTGTTGTATCTGTTGTATCTGTTGTATCTGTTG